>NZ_JAKGSD010000034.1 GCF_021654135.1 Amycolatopsis tucumanensis
CACAACCCAAGATCAAACCAGGTCGAATCTCCAACTTTGAGGACACGTCCTAGGGGAGGTACTCGCTGAACCAGGCGGCCGCGAGCTGGGCGACCCGCTCCAGCGCGCCGGGTTCCTCGAACAGGTGCGTCGCCTTCGGGACGATCTCCATGTCGTGCCGTCCGCCCAGCTCGGCGGCCGCCGACTGGTTCAGGCGCAGCACCTCCTCGTCCCGCGCGCCGACGATCAGCAGCGTCGGGCACCGCACCTGGGCGAGCGCGTCGCCGGCCAGGTCGGGGCGTCCGCCGCGGGACACGACCGCTTGCACGCGGTCCGGTTCGGCCGCCGCGGCCCGCAGCGCGGCGGCCGCGCCGGTGCTCGCCCCGAACAGGCCCAGCGGCAACCCGGCCGTCTCCGCGCGCCGGGACAGCTCGGCCATCGCCGCGCGCAGGCGTTCGGTCAGCAGGTCGATGTCGAACCGCCGGTCGCCGTGGTCCTCGTCCGGGCTGAGCAGGTCGAACAGCAGCGTGGCGAACCTGTTGTCCTGCAGCTCGCGCGCCACCGCGATGTTGCGGGCGCTGTGCCGGGAACTGCCCGAACCGTGGGCGAACACGACGACCCCGATCGCGTCGGACGGGACCGTCAGATCGCCCTGGAGCCCGGGGTCGACGGTGAGCGGAACGGTCATGACGTCTCCAGCAGTTCGATGACCTCGTCGTCGCCGGTCTGGCGGAAGTCGGCGTACCACTGTCCGACCGACCGGAAACCGTGCGGCGCCAGCAGGCACAGCACCTCGTCGGCGTCGCTCTTCAACGCCGCCGCGGCGTCCGGCGCGCACACCGGCGCGGCGAAGACCAGGCTGTGCGGCCGGTCCGCGCGCAACGCCCGCAACGCGGCCCGCGCGGTCACGCCGGTCGCCAGCCCGTCGTCGACCACCAGCACGTCCCGTCCGGTCCGCGGCTGCGGCGGACGTCCGCGCTGGTAGACCACGGCGCGGCGGCGAGCTTCGGCGCGTTCGGCCCGGCACACCGCCTCCAGCTGCGCCGGCCGCAGCCCGAGCATCGACAGCGACCGCTCGTCGTAGTAGGGCGGGCCGTCCGGGGTGACCGCGCCGACGCCGAACTCCGGCTGGCCGGGCGCGCCGATCTTGCGGGCGACCGCCACGTCGAGCGGCGCGCCCAGCACCTGGGCGACCGCGTGACCGACGACCACCCCGCCGCGCGCCAGCCCCAGCACCAGCGGATCGCGCCACTCGCGTTCGGCGAGCAGCTCACCCAGCCGCAGACCCGCCTCGTGGCGGTCGCGGTACTCGTGTCGCCGCCTCATGCCACAGGTCTACCCCTGCCGGAGATCGTCAACCAGGCTCACCGCGGCGCTTGCGGTGCACGACCCAGGCCAGGTCGGTCACCATCCCCACCGCCACCAGGGACATCAGCACCGTCACCCACCACATCTCGATCGTGGCGAACAGGACGGCGGCCCCGGCGGCGAGGAGGATGCCGATGGCGGCGAGCCAGATCCGCAGCGTCAGCGCGCTGTACGCCGGCGCGGCGCCACCGAAACCGGCGGTCGGATCGTGGTAGTCCGGCAGGCCCCGCTGGTACTCCTCGCGGCTGCGAGGCCGCTCACGCGGGATTCGCATGCTCCCCGGCTACCCGCCGGGCCCGCCGCGGACACGTGGCCGCCCTCACCCGGTCCGGCGACGAGCCGTTTGGCTCGCCGCGCACTGGGTTACCGTGGCCGCGAACCCCATTCCGCCAGGAAGGAACACCCAACGCCGATGAGGCCGGCCAAGCACCTGACCCGGCGACTGCTGCTCGTACTGGCCGCCGGGGCCCTGCTCGCCGCGGTGGTCGTCTACGCCGGCGGCGACGAGGCCGAGCAGCAGCCCCCGGCCGCCGCTCCGACCACCGCGCCGCCGCCGCAGCCGCGCATCGCCGCCGCCGAGGGGCCGGACGCGTGCGCCACCGTGATCGGCGAACTCACGCCCCGCCAGCGGCTCGCGCAGCTGGTCGTCGTCGGGGTCGACGCGTCCGACCCGCAGGGCGCGGCCGACCTCGTGCGCACCGAGCAGGTCGGCGGGATCTTCCTCGGCGGCAACGCCACCGCGCTGCTCGAGAACAAGGCACTCGACCAGGTCCAGCAGGCCGGGCGGCTGCCGGTGTCCGTCGCGGTCGACGACGAGGGCGGCCGCGTCCAGCGGCTCGACGACCTGGACGGGTCGATCCCCAGCGCCCGCAAGATGGCCGCCACGATGACCACCGGCGAGGTCCGCGAGCTCGCCCGGGAGCGCGGGCGGGCGATGGCCGCGCGCGGGGTGACCGTCGACTACGCGCCGGTCCTCGACCTTACCGACGGCGCCGCCGGCGACGTCATCGGCGACCGCTCCTTCAGCGCCGACCCGGACACCGCGCGCCGCTACGCGCAGGCCTTCGCGGCGGGCTTGGAGGACGCCGGGATCCAGCCGGTGGTCAAGCACTTCCCCGGTCACGGGCACGCGACCGGCGACTCGCACAAGGGCTCGGTGACCACCCCGCCGCTGGACGAACTGCGCGAGAACGACCTGGTGCCCTACCGCAACCTCGCGGACTTCGGCTCCGCCGCCGTCATGGTCGGCCACCTCGACGTGCCCGGCCTGACCGGTGGCGAGCCCGCGTCGCTGTCGCCCGCGGCCTACCAGCTGCTGCGCGGCGAGTTCGGCTTCGACGGCCCGGTGCTGACCGACGACCTCGGCGCGATGAAGGCGGTGACCCAGCGATACCCGCTGCCGCAGGCCGTGGTGAAGGCCGTGCAGTCCGGCGCGGACCAGGCGCTGTGGTCCTCGGGTGGCCGGGTGACGACGGTGCTGGACGCGATGGAGAAGGCGACGGCCGACGGGACGCTGTCCGCCGAGCGGGTGACCGACGCGCTCACCACGGTCCTGCGCGCCAAGCACGCGTGCTGAGAAGTGGGGCGGCTGCGCCGGCCGGCTCCTCGACGCTGAGGGTCCGGCCGACGCAGCGGGATCTGGGGCGTGTCGCCGCGGGAAAGTCTACGTAACCTTCGCGGCAGCTCAAGGTCTCGTGTTCGGATCGAAATAGTCCCTGGTCAGGCGGCACCCTGCATGATCTCGTGCCGTTGCGGCCAGTGCGACCAGAACGCCCCGGTGTAACCGAGCTCGATGAGCTTGAGCAGGAACGGGTTGTCCGCGTAGTTGTTGTCGTCCTCGGTGATGCCGGGCAGGGTCGGCAGCATCACGCGGTGGTACTCCGACGCGGGCACCAGGTCCCACAGCATCTGCACGCTGTTCACCCACCGCCCGTTCGGCGACGCGATGGTCGCCGGGTCCTCCGGCAGGTCCGGCGACAGGAAGTAGACCGGGCGGAAACGGCCGTCGCGGTCGAAGGCGAACTGCCGCTCGTACTCGACGATCGATTCGCACATCGCCCGCGGCTTGAGCACGATCGGCTCGACCGCCGAGTCCGACTGCAGACCGGGCAGCGTGCGACGGCCGGCGCACTGCTCCGCCATCCGGATCCCCAGTGGCGAGTAGGGAAACGCGCGGATGCCGAGGCTGTAACCGGCGACCGCGACGTCCAGGTCGAGCGTGCGGCGGACCGCCTCGGTCATCGTCACCGCTGTCTCCCCTGGCATGCCGAGCAGGACCTCGACCATCACCGGCAGCTCGACCTTGGCGATCTTGGCGCACAACGCGCGCACGTCGTCGAAGGTGTAGAACCGGCGGCCGCCGTCGGAGACCTTCCAGCCGTCCAGCACGTCGTCGCGCACGTGGTCGGGCGCGAGGTTGATGCCCGCGCACCCGGCCCGCACGAGCAGGTCGAGCAGCTCGTCGTCGAACGGCGTCGGCTGCGCGTAGATCCACAGCTTCAGGTTGTGCAGCGGCGTGGAGTGGTCGGTGTCGCGGCGGCGGATGATCTCGCGGAGCACGTTCTTGCTGTGCGCGATGACGAGGTTGAACTCGCTGTCGGTCGTGTGCAGGTCGTACACGCCCTGCGCGGTCAGCGCCTCCATCTCGTCGACCACGCACTCCACGGCGCGGCGCGTGAAGTGGGTGCCCTTCGCGTCCGGCTCCACGCAGTGCGCGCACGAGTAGGCGCAGCCGTTCTTGGTGAGGATGTTGCCGAGCCCGCCGCCGCGGTAGTAGCGCAGGTTGTCGACCTTCCACGGCTCCCCGGACCGGCGGGTGTAGCTCGTGGTCGTGTTGATCGGCGAGGACAGCGGGCGGCCGCGGCGGCCGAGCTGCGGCACGACCTTCTCCACCCGCCCGCCGCCGCGGTTGACCAGGAGCCCGGGCACGGTATCCGGCGGTTCCCCGGACAGCAGCGCATTCGCCAGGCCGACGATGATTTCCTCACCCGGCCCCTTCACCCCGAATGGGATGCCGAAATAGTCGACCAACGCGAACGGCATCGAGGAAAAACCGACACCGCCCGCGATGATCGGGGCCGCGCTGTGCATTTTGATCTCGTCGATGATGGCGCGGTGGTCGCCGAGGAAACCGCGTTGCTGTTGCGCGTAGATCGTGTCGGTGTTGCGCACGGTCACCCCAACCAGCATCGGCGTGTGGCTCGCGAAGTACTCGCGCAGCACGGTCCACCAGTCGTCCCGCCGGAACGTGAGGTCCACGACGTCCACATCGAACCCGTCGGCCTCCAGCGAGGTCGTCAGGATGTCCAGCGCGTACGGCGTGATCGGGGGATGGACGAGATTCGGGTTGACCAGTGTGACCAAAGACTTTCCCATGGGACTCCCACTCCTGCGCGAAAAAGAGCACAACTTTCGCTGCAAAAATGGCAAAAGCGGGATGGGGAAATCAGGGGTTGTGTTTCACTGGCGCCGTCGCCACTGCTTCGCCGTGCGCGCGGCGGCACGCAACTCGTCCGGGGGCACCTCCAGCACCCGGCTCAGGTGGCTCTGCCAGTACGGGCCGGGCACGCGCTTGCCCCGCTCCCAGCGCGAGACCTCGCCACGGCCCAGGCTCTCGTTGCCCGAGACCGTGACGAGTTCGTCCGCGAGCTGGTACTGGGTCAGCCCGCGCTCGTGCCGCGCGGACCGGATCAACCGGCCGATCGGCATCGAGTCGCGGGCGGCCACGGCAGCGTCGGCGCTCATGACGCGGAAGCTACGAGCGCCGGCCCGCCGACACGATTTGTCCGGCGCACGGTTTTGTCCTCATCACGCACGATTCGCCCCTTCACAACTCCAGTAGACGTCCAGACCGTCTGTGCAACGTCGCGTTGGGTGATTCACCGAACCGCTCCCGGTAGGCCGCCGCGAAGCGGCCGTGGTGCATCAGCCCGTACTTGCTCGCGATTTCCCCGACTGTCGTGACCTCGACCTGAGCGGCCGACAACTCGTCGTGCACCCGCTGGAGCCGCACACCGCGCAGGTACTCGCTGGGCGAGCTGCCCAGCTGCTCCCGGAAAGCCTTCTGCAGCGCCCGCACACTCACCCCGGCCTGGTGGGCCAGGCTGCCCGGCGTGTGCGGGGCCTCCGGATGGCTGTGGATCAGATCGAGCGCCGCCCGCAGCGACCGCGAGGGCACCGGGCGGTCCCGGCCCTCGATCATCGCCGTGTAGTTGTGCGGCTGCGCGAGCAGCAACCCGGTGATCAGGTTGCGCTCGAACTGCTCGACGGCGGCCGGGTGGGAGAGCATCGTGTCCGGCTGGTCCAGCTCCGAGACGCCGTAGGCCAGCTCCCGGTACCAGCTGCGGCCGTAACCGCGGGTGATGTCCATGCCCAGCCGGAACCGCACGGGCTCCGACACCGAACCGCCGATGAGCTCGGCCAGGCGCGCCTCCAGCGCCGGCCGCTCGATCCGGATGACGAACTGGGCGCAGTCGTCGGACAGCCGCATCCGCAGCGGGTCGTCCGTGCCGACCACACCGGCCGTGTCCGGCGCGGAGTTGATCTGCTCGCGTCCGCACTGGACCATGCCCCGGCCGATCACCGGAGCCAGAACCACGTAGAAGGAGCCGAGCTCGCCGGGTTCGACGCGCACGTCGGTGCCGTAGGCGACCACGGCGATCGCCACGTTCTCCAGGCGACGGCAGTTGACCTTGGTGTTCAGCCGCGGGTTGCGGCCGAGCGTGTTCATCGAGTGTGGGCAGAACAGGCGGCCCACCCGCTCGCGGGTCTCGTCGACGTCTCGCGAGTGGAAGAGCCGGTACTTGTCCAGTGGCAGTACTGTCATGTCCCGGGCAGTCGAAAAGATCAACGTACGGTGGCGCCGACTCCCATACACCTCCAATGCACCACTCTCCGTTGTTAGGCGTTCAATTGCTACCGACGAACGGGCGAACTTGCCATGTGCAATTTGCATCCGACGCGTCGGACCCCAGTTGATCAGGGGTTTTACTATTCGGCGGCCGGTCGCAGGACCGCCGTGAACTGTCGAAGGGCACCTCCCTGCTCGACGATGCGGTAGCCGGTCAGCTGGTCCGCCTTCGACCAGACGCCCTCGGCCACGTCGACGACGTGTTCGAGGTGGCTCAGGGTGTAGACCCGGCGCGGCAACGTGAACCGCACCAGCTCGCGCGGCGCGGGCACGTCCGGCCCGCCGTCGGGGTCCCGCCTGCCGAAGACGAGCGTCCCCAGCTCGGTCACCCGCACCCCGCCCGCCAGGTAGAGCGCGTTGGCGAAGGCGGTCGCGGGCAGCTGCTGCGGCGGGATATGCGGCAGCATCGCGCCCGCGTCGACGTACACCGCGTGGCAGCCGGTCGGCTGCAGCACCGGCAGTCCCGCCAGGCCCAGCTGCTCGCCGAACCAGCGCGCGCACTCCGCGCGGTACCGCAGGTAGTCCGGTTCGACGACCTCCAGCAGCCCCTCCGCGAGCGCCTCCAGATCGCGCCCGGCGAGACCGCCGTAGGTCGGAAACCCCTCGAACGCGATGAGCTGCTCGCGGGCGCGGGCGGCGAGACCGGCGTCGCGCAACGCGATCAGCCCGCCGATGTTGGCCATGCCGTCCTTCTTGAGACTGGCCCAGCAGCCGTCCGCGAGCTCGAAGACCACGCGGGCCACCTCGCGCGGCGACAGGTGCCCGTAGCCGTCCTCGCGCTCGGTCACCAGGTACGCGTTCTCGGCGAAGCGCGAGGCGTCCAGGTAGAGCGGAACGCCGTGGTCGTCGCAGAGCTGCCGCACGTCCTTGACGTTGCGCACCGAGACCGGCTGCCCGCCGCCCGCGTTGTTGGTGATGGTGAGGACGACGCACTTCACGCGGTCGGCCGAGGTGCGCAGCAGGTCCCGCAGCCTGCCGGTGTCCAGGTCGCCGCCGAACGGGTTCAGCTCCCCCGGCGCGACCGGCACCGGCAGGTCGACCGCCTGCGCGCCGGCCGCTTCCACGCTGGCGCGCGTGCTGTCGAAGTGCGTGTTGCTGACCGAGATGTCGCCGGGCCGCAGCAGCAGGCCGAGCAGGATCCGCTCGGCCGCGCGTCCCTGGTGGACCGGCAGGATCTCGCCGTAGCCGGTCAGGTCGCGCACGACGGCCTCGAACCGCTCGAACGACCGCGCGCCGGCGTAGGACTCGTCGCCCCGCATGAGCGCGGACCACTGCGCGGCCGACATCGCCGCCGTGCCGGAATCGGTCAGCAGGTCGATGGTGATGGCACGGGCGGGCACGCGGAAGAGGTTCCAGCCCGCCGCCACGAGCGCGTCGCGGCGCTCCTCCGCGGTGGGGAACGGGATCGGTTCGACCGCCTTGATCCGGAACGGCTCCATGAAGGGCGGCACGGGCGGCTCCTCGCTGGTCAATTCGGACAACCAGACCAGCCTGGAGCGACCGCCGGGCGTGGCGGTAGGGGCCAGTTCGGGCCCATGGTGAGCTGGGACACAATCGGCGCGCGAACGGGCCGCCCGGCCCGGCGACGGCGGAGGATTCACGTGTGGAAGCAGCGGCCGACGACGTAGGCTTCGCCTTTCAACCGCTCTACAGCCTGTACACCGGCGGCGTCGTCGGTGTCGAAGCCCTCGCCCGGCCCGCCACCGGGCGGATCCACGACCTCCTGCGCGCCGCCCAGCGCCGCGGACGCCTGGTCCACGTCGACGCCGGCCTCGCCGCGCAGGCGGTCCTCGCCGAGGCCACCCACGAGACGCTGCTCCCCCTGCACCTGAACCTGATCGCGCTGTCGGCCGCGGCGCCGCAGCTGGTGCTGGACCCGCTGCTCGAATCGCTCGGGCGCACCGGTCGCCGTCCACGGGAGATCGTGCTGGAGATCGGCGCGCCGTTCCACGGCGTCTCGCCGAAGGCGCTGCTCGCCGGACTGGAGCGGTTCGCCGAGCTGGGTTTCCGCCTGGCCTTCGACGGGCTCGGGTCCGGCGACCTGCCGCTGAACCTGCTCGCCGAAGCCGGCGTAGCCCTGGTCAAGCTCGACCGCACGACGCTGCGGCGGCTGCCTGGCGAGGCGGCGGCGGTCGCGCTGGTCGAGTCGCTCGTGCACTTCACCTCGCGGACCGGCATCCGGCTGGTGGCGACCGGGATCGAGGCCGAGGAGCAGCTGTCGGCGGCGCGGCGGCTGGGGGTGCGGATCGTGCAGGGCAACCTGTTCGCCCCGGCCCGCGCCAACGCGATGCCCTCCGGTCTGGTCACCGCGCCGCCGGGGCCCGCGACGCCGGTGCCGCTGACCAGGGCGGCCGCGCCGCGCGTGGACGACTTCCGGCACCCCGCGACGACGCTGCCCGACGACGCGACGTGCGACGAAGTCCGGCGGGTGCTGCTGGACCACGACGCGCCGAGCGGGATCGTCGGGATCGACCCCGCCGGACGGCCGCGGTGGTCGATCGACCGCGCCCGGTTCCTGCTGGACCTGACCGGCCCGTACGGGCACGCGCTGCACGCGAACAAGGCGGCCGCGCGGCTGGCCGACCCGCCGCGCACCATCCGCACCGGAGCGGGCGCGCTGGAGCTGCTCGACCTGGTCGCCGACGCCGACCTGACCCGCACCGCCGACGACATCATCGTGGTCGGCGCGGACGGCGAGTGCCTCGGCGTGGTGTTCGTGACCGAGATCGTGCGCGCGATGGCCGAGGCGAAGATCGAGGAGGCGGCCGCGCTGAACCCGCTGACCCGGCTGCCGGGCAGCGACACCGTCGCGCGCGAGGTGGACCGCCGCATCGCCGCGGGGCGGCCGCTCGTCGTGGCGTGGCTGGACGTCGACTCGTTCAAGCGCATCAACGACACGGTGGGCTTCGCGGCGGGCGACGACCTGATCCGGGCGCTGGGGCGGACGCTGACGGATCTGGCGGCGAAGCTGCGCAGCGTCACGGTGAGCCACGTCGGGGGCGACGACTTCCTGATCGCCTGCGACATCGACGAGATCCCGGCCGTCGCGGACACCCTGCTGGGCACCCCGTGGACGGCCGAGCACCTCACGGTCACGGTCTCGCTCGCGACGGTCGTGTGCGCCGGCACGGCGGCGAAGTCCTACCGCGAGGTTTCCCGGCTGCTGGCGCCGCTGAAGAAGCGCGCGAAGGACGTGCCGGGGTCGAGCTGGGTGAACAGCTGGCCGGGCACCGACCGTTTCGAGATACTGCGTGGACAGGGCCACGACTCAATGCGCGTCCCAAATCAAGTCCGCTGACAATTGTGCGCCCGTTCTGGCTAACCCGCTCGGGTGACGACAGTGAACAACTGACGAATTCGGCGACCGTTTCGCATTTCGCCACCCGGTAGGGTGACAGTGCAGGCGTCTTCGTGATCAACCCCGTCATAGCGCGCACAGGCGCATCTTGGAGCAACCGTGAAATCCGCCCCTTTTAACGCCGTTCTACCTTCCTCCCGTGACCGTCCCAGAGTTCGATCCCACCGCGAAGCCGGGGTACATCTACGAGATGATGGCGGACCACCTGGAGGCCCGCATCGAGGCCGGTGAGCTGCGCCCGAACACGCCGCTGCCGGCGGAACGACGACTGGCCACCGAGTACGGCGTCTCACTCGGCACGGCGCGCCACGCAACCCAGATCCTCCGTGAACGCGGTCTGGTGTTCACCATCCGCTCAAAGGGCACCTTCATCGCCGACGAGAATCGGAGAAGGCGCCATCAAACGTGAGAGCTGCTCAGAGTAACAGCAGAAAGGCGGTAGTCCTACACCGATACACCCACTACTTCCGCACGAATAGTGTCAAACTAGAGTGCGGATGCACGTGCATTAGCGCCACCGGTGTTGCTTGAGGAGTGATCGTGGTTCCCGATCTGCCCGCGAACCCGCTGTCGATCGAACTCACGCTCACACACAGCCGTTTTTGGTGGCAGATCGACGACGAGGACGAGCAGCCGGAACAATGGGACGCGTCAGCCGACGTCTCTGAGCTCGACATCTGCCCGGTTGACCTGCGCCACGTCGGGACCATCTCACTCGTTATCGCGGATTTGACGAAAGAGCGCAACCTGCTCGACTCGGTGGTACTCGGTGAGTGGGCACTGGAGTTCATCGCCGAGACTGTGATCGACCCGGACCAGGGCAAGCTCCACCCGGAACTGGACGCGCAGATCAGTCAGGGGCCGCCGCGAATGGTCATCCTACGGCGCGTCGAGCTCGTCGAGCCGTGGCGCGGTCACGGCTTGGGGGCCGCCCTCATTGCCAGCGCGCTGCGCATACTGTCGCCCAACGCCCGTCTCGCCGCTTGCCGGGTCTCGCCCCTTGATTTCGCCCGTCCCGGTTCGGATCGGATCGCTGCGGAACTCTCCAGCCTTCGAGCTGGCAACATGCTGGAGCGCATCGGGTTCCAGCGCTGGCGAGGTGTCCACCTCGTCGACTTGCGCGACGCAGCGCTGGTGGACGCTCGCATGGACTTACTGGACCAGTGGTGGCCTCGCCAGGACGAGGACTGACAGCCGCGCTAGACGGACGACCCCCGGCGCTGCGTCTGCTGCGGCGTTTCGCCGAACCTTCGTAGATACCACTGCTGGAACTGCTCGTTGTCCCGGAAACCCATCCGGTCCAGGGCAGCTGTGAATTCCCTGAGCCCGCCACCCGATTCCAGGAGAAGCGCGTGCACGCGGTCCAAACGCACCCCACGCAGGAACTCGTGCGGGAGACAGCCTTCGTACCGTTCGAAGGCCACCAGGAGATCTTTCAACCCAGTACCTGCCTCCGCGGCGTACTCGCTCATGGTTGTGTCCGCCACCGGATTCGTGCGCATGAGCAACTTCACGAAGTTCACGGTCTCGAATCCGACGACAGACCGTTCTCCTTCGGTTGTCGCTTCGCTGTGCTCATGGGACTGGTTGCGCAACAGCCAATCGACGAAGACGTGATCCGCATAGCGAGCGAACCTTGAGCGTCCCCCGACGAAGAACCGGTTGACGGTGGTCGCGAGCGTGTGCCCCGGATCGGCGACCAAGGCAACCTCCGGGCTGAAGGTGATCGTGTCGTTGGGCCAGAACCCCGCCAGACGCACGAGCCTTCCGTGCATGACGTGCTGCTCGATCCTCGCCACCTTCAACAGGCAGTCCGCCTCCGGCGCGATGGCGAACTGCTGGTCCGGGGACACGGTTACGATGCCGCCTGGCCCGACATCGAGGTACGCGCCGCTGTGCCGGCACATGCATCGTCCCTGCAGGACGATCAGCGAGACGTAAGCGTGCCTTGGCGTGTTGAGCCGGGCAATGACCGGTGCGCCGTACGTCAGCATCGCCGACACCGCGCTGGTGCCGCTCCGAGTTCGCATGCGCATGTCGATCTCGACATGCTCGCCGGTCCGCCTCAGCTCGTGCTGTCCGAAGATCGGTTCGACGGCGGAGCGGGCCAGGGCGAGATCCCGGGTTCGGAAGTACGAGTCGGCCATCGTGCGTCCTCCTCATTGACGGAGCGTCAGGTCCGGCGTCTCGCCGAACGCGGCTTGGTACCAGGGGACGAAGGAGTGCACATCGAACCCCCAGCGTTGCGTGACTTCGTTCAGCGTGACCTCGCGGGGGTCAGCAGTGAGCAGATCCCGCCGAGCGCGTTGCAGACGAACCCCCAACAGGTGATCAGCGAGGGTCGCGCCGCGGTGATGCTTGAACGCGGCCCTCAGGTGGCGCAGGCCTACGCCGAGGTCTCGCGCGACCGCGATCTCCGTCGGCGGCACCCCGGACCCCGTCTCGATCAGCTCCACCGCACTCCGGACCAGTCGTGCGGAAGCCGGCTTCACGGGCTCGTCGATCACCGAGCTGTAGTTGTTGTGCTGGACAGCGAGAAGCTGGAAGATCATCGCCTGCTCGAACCTGTCGATACGGACCGGGGAGACCAGCACCGCATCCCGCTTGTCCACACGTGCGACGCAATCCAGCAAGGACCTGTACCAGGATCGGGGCGCGCCGTAAGCCACGTGCATGCCCAGCTCGAACCGTACGGGCTGCCGGAGATCCTCACCGAGGAACCCCGTGAGCACGGTTTCGACTGCGGACGAGTCAATCCGGAGGAGGACCAGACAGCTGTCCGCCGTCAGGGACATCCGAAGCGGTTCCCGGGACGAGCTCACCACGATGCGATCACGAGTGGCCAGGACTTGGTCCTGGCCCGAGCTGACGGTGCCCTGTCCACGCAGGTGTGCCTGGACCACGGAGAAGGAGCCGGTCTCGCCCGGCTCCACGAGAACAGGTGCACTGTACTCCACGTAGTTGACCACGAGGTGGTGCAGCCTTGTCGAGTTCATCCGCGCGTCGAGGGGCCAACGAGGATCGATCACGTCGAGGCGGTGCGGACAGAGCACTCGCGACATCTCGTCCCTGACCTCGTCAAGATCACGGGACCGAAAGAGTGCGAACTGATCTAATGGTCGTTGTTGCATGATCTACTATTCATCGCGAAGGCGGATAATCGATCAAGGCCACGCGGTTTGCTCGCTTGACCCTTCTCAGCCATGAAGAACGAAGTTCAACGGCCTTCATAGTACTCACGGCGGAGCGGCGAACAAGGCCGCCCGGGGAGCAGAACCGAGTTTATTCCGCCGCGATCACGAGGAGTTCCGCGATGTGCACGGCACGTACGTGCGACTTTCGCTTGCGCAATCCAGTCCGCAGTTGCCGGAGGCAGCCCGGGTTCACGGCAACAACATAATCGAGGTTCGCCCGCTCAATCTCGTCGATCTTCGTTTCCAGAATCCTCTGACTGTCTCGCGGACGAAGGATCGAGTACGTACCCGCCGCACCACAACAAGTCGCCGCGGACGGCAGCTCGACGTACTCGGCGACGACACGGAGGAGCTCGCGAGGTTGACGGGAGACCCCGAGACCATTTCGCAGATGACACGAATCCTGCAAGGACACGCGCGCCGGCCGGTTCCCGATAGTCACCTGACCTTCCGGCACACCACTTTCTACCAGATACTCACTGAATTCCCTCACCCGATTCCGGCCCAGTTGGCGCGCGAGGTGGGCAGCGCACCCGCCGGAGGTTGTGACGATCACCCCACCAAGTCTGTCTCCCAACGCTTTCGCCATCAGCGCACCTGCCCGGGAGTCACCGTTGTGCGCGTGGAGCGCACCACAACAACCCTGGTCGGCCGGTACCGCAAGGGCAGGCACCAGCCGCTTCGCCGCCCGGGACACCTGCGGGAACAGGCCTCGCTCAGCACATCCCAGCATGAGCGAAGGCCCATCCTTCGTCGCCGGACTCCGTGCATGCCTGCGGAACCACCCCTGGGCCCGCACCACCCGGGTCTGGGCGACCAGGAACATCAAGAGCCGCGCACGGAGCGGAGCCTTGCTGCCCCGCCACTGATGATCGCGCCACTGTTCGAGCAGATCCCCGTACTGGACCCCGGCTGGGCACACCGGTTCACACGCGCGGCATCCCAGACAGTACGCGGCTTGTTCCGCCAGTGTCGGGTCCTGGCCGTCGAGCTCCCCGGATTCCAGCGCTCTCATCAGCAAGATCCGTCCACGCGGCGAAGCCGCTTCCTGCCGAGTGGCCTGATACGTCGGGCATGCCGGAAGGCAGAACCCGCACGAGATGCACCGGGCCAGCAGCTCATTGTCGAAGATCATGATCCGAGCTTCCCGGGATTGAGGATTCCGGCTGGATCGAATGCCCTTTTGATCCGGCGCAGAAGTTCGACCTGTTCCTGCCCCAGACGTTCGCCGAGGAACGGCAGTTTCACCGCACCAACGCCGTGCTCACCGGTGATGGTGCCATCCAGGCGAATGGCAGTGCGGAAGATTTCGGCGAAAGCCTTGTGCGCACGCTCCACGGCGTCGCCGTCATCGGGGTCGAGGACACACGTCGGATGGAGGTTGCCGTCTCCAGCATGCCCGAAAGTGGCGATCCGGATATCGAAACGGTCGGCGATCTCGTCGATGCGGCTCACCATTTCCGCCAGCCTGGGTCTGGGCACGCTCACGTCCTCGAGGATCGTGAGCGATCCGAGCCGCGACAGCGCCGGCAAGGAGCACCTGCGCGCCGCGAGCAGTGCTTCCGACTGGGCGACGTCCGGCGCGACCGTGACCTCGATCGCGCCGGCCTCCGTACAGATCCGCCGCATCCGGGACATGTTTCCTGTGACGACTTCGGCCGGGCCGTCGTCGCCGAAGAGCAACATGGCACCGGCCTCGCGTCGCAACCCCAGTCCGGTGTAGTCGTCGACGACGCCGATGCACTTCTTGTCGAGGAACTCCAGAGTCGCCGGAACGATCCCGTTCGCGATGATCTGGCCCACGGCGTGGGAAGCGGCCTCGAGTGACTCGAAATAGGCTACTCCAGTCAGTGTTTCGGCTGGTTTTGGCAGGAGTGCGACCGTCGCCTCCGTGATCACGGCAAGCGTGCCTTCAGACCCGGTGAGCAGGCGGGTCAGGTCGTAGCCTGCGACATCCTTCCAGAGCCGCCCACCGGTGCGGATCACCTCGCCGGTGGGGAGGACCGCCTCCAACCCCAGTACGTAGTTCCGAGTCACCCCGTATTTCAGGCCGCGAAGACCGCCCGCGCACGTGGCGATGTTGCCGCCCACGGTCGCGGTCACGCGGCTGCTCGGATCAGGCGCGTACAACAAGCCTCTGGCTTCGGCGCAGTCGGCGAGGCGAGCGGTCGTCACGCCCGGTTGGACCCGGGCGAGCATCTCGTCCGTGCTGATCTCGACGATGTGCGTCATACGGGTCATCGACAGCACGACCCCGCCGCGAACCGGAACGGTCGCAGCACACAGGTTCGAGCCCGCACCGCGGGGCACCACGGGAACTCCGCGGTCGCTCGCGAGGCTCAAGATCCGCGACACCTCGCTGGTGGTGCATGGGAACACCACAAGACCCGGCGGCTGGTGGAACAGCGGAGTGGCATCACGCGCGTAGACCGACAACTCCCCCGGCGCCGTCCGGACGTGGTCCGGCCCGACGATGTTGGCCAGCGCGGACGCGAAGTCGTGGTCCACGTGCGTCACGCCTGCCCGCACACAGATCGCTGCCGGCCGAGGCCGGTGATCTCGATCTCGACGACATCGCCGCTACGCAGGTACTCGAACCGCCCCGACAACGCAACCCCCTCGGGGGTTCCCGTGTTGACGAGATCACCCGGTTCGAGAACGAGGAACTGCGAAAGGTGCCAGATGATCTCGTCGACAGTGAAGATCATGTCCGAGGTCTTCGAAGCCTGGCGCGCCTCGCCGTTCACCCAGGACCGCAGCTCGAGCACCTGCGGATCCGGCACGTCGTCCGCCGTGACCAGCCAGGGGCCCAGCGGGTTGAAGGTTTCGCAGGACTTGCCCTTGGACCACTGTCCTCCGGGACGCCCCAGTTGGAAGGAGCGCTCGGACACGTCATTGGAAACCACATAGCCCGCGACGCAACTCCTGGCATCCTCCGGCGTCTCGAGGTACCGCGCGCGTTTGCCGATGACAACCCCGAGTTCGGCCTCCCAGTCGGTCTTGGCCGACCCGCGTGGGATCAGCACGTCGTCACGAGGACCGATGATGGTGTTCGGCGACTTGTGGAAGAGAATCGGCTCGCTAGGCGGCTCGTCGCCGGACTCCGCGGCGTGCGCCGCGTAGTTCTGGCCGATGCAGTAGATGGCCGACGGCCTCGCGATGGGCGGAGCGACCCGAAGCCCGCTTACGTCGATCTCGAACAACGCGTTGGTCTCCAGTGCCGCCCGCACTCGATCCGGTCCGCCTGAAGACCAGAACGCACCGTCGATCTCCGGGGTGATCGGCATGAGGTCGTAGTACCGGCCTCCCTGGCACACGACCGGGCGCTCGCTACCAGGCTCGCCCAGCTGCATCAGCTTCATCAACAACTCCGGCATTCAGGAAGTGGACGGACGGGAGTCGCCCGCGTAGGCGATGACGTCCAGTTCGAACTTGATCCGTTCGGTCAAGCAGTTCGTCAACGTGGTCCTGGCAGGTAACGGCGGCTGGAAGTACTCGGCGTAGATCCGGTTGTACTCCGGCAGGTCCTCGGCGCGTTGGAGGTAGGCGCCGACCTTGACGACGTCGCCGAGCCCGAGCCCGAGATTTGCGAGGATGCCGATGACGTTGTCGAAGGAGCGTCGCATCTCCTCCTCGAACGTGCCGGGCACGATTTGCCCATCGGAGCCCACAGCCGCCTGTCCCGACACGAAGACGAAGCCACCGGCGCTGAAACTGGGGGAAAACCGCGACTTGTTGCCGTCGAGGCTTGCCCGCTTCGCGGCCGTCATCGACCGGCTCCATCACGGAGGGCAGCCTCGAAACGGGTCAGCGCTGCGTCCAGTTCGTCGCCGCCGTGGCTCGCGGACACGTACCAGACGCCTCTGCCGGTAACCCAAATTCCGTGCTCGACCAGCGATTTCGCCAGCCTTTCATAACGAGCGAGGTCGAGTTGCTGCAGCGACCGGTAGTCGGAAACGTCGGCGTCGCCGAACGACACGTGGAACGCCGCCGGCACCCCCTGCACCCGCAACGGCAGTCCGAATTCGACACCGAGGTCCCGCAGCCCCACGATGAGGCTTCGCGAGTGTTTGGCGATCCGCTCGTACGGCGGGTCCTCCAGCAGGCTCGTCAGTGCCGCGGTTACGGCGGCTGTCGCCATGACCGAGCTGTTGAAAGTCCCGGAGTGGTTCACTTCTCCGGTTCCGAAACGGCTCATTAGCTCGCTGCGCCCCACCAGAGCAGAAACCGGGAAGCCGCCTGCCAGCGCTTTGCCGTAGGTGGCCAGGTCGGGCGTGACTCCATAACGTTCCGCGGCGCCACCCAACCCCAGCCTGAAACCGGAAATGACCTCGTCGAAGATCAGCACCGCGCCGAACTCGGTGCACAGCCGGCGCACCTCTTCCAGGTAACCCGGTTTCGGCTCGATGACTCCAGCGTTGATCATGAGTGGCTCCATGATCACGGCCGCGATCCGGTGCTGTTCCAGCGTCTCTGCCACCTGGACCGGATCGTTCCAGGGCACAACCACGAAATCGTCCAGATGACTCTCGAGCTGTCCTGCGCTCGCGGTTCCCCAGTGACCGTCTCGCGGGCTCGTCAGGACGTTGTCCAGCCAACCGTGGTAGTGGCCCTCGAACCGCAGTACCTTCGTCCGCCCTGTCGCCGCGCGAGCCAGGCGCAAGGCAGCCTGCACCGCCTCGGTACCCGAGACGCCGAACCGCACCATCTCCGCCCAACCCACAGTGCGGCAGACGAGTTCCGAAGCTTGCACCTCGAGCTCGTGCTGCCCTCCGAAGATGACGCCGTTCCGGCAGGCCTCGAACACGGCGTTGACGACAGCTTCCGGTGCGTGTCCAAGGAAGTTCGGGCCCTGGCCGAGCAGGTAGTCGACGAAGTCGCGCCCGTCGACGCTGTACAGCCAAGCCCCTTTGGCCCGCTGGATGAAATCCTGCGCGCCGCTCAATCGGACGTTGGAGTGCACTCCCCCGGGGGTTCGCAACTGCGCACGTTGCCTGAGCTCGGCGGAACGCAGGCACGTCCCCGGCGAGTCGTTGAGCATGGAAATCCCTCCCGCACCGCCGAACGGCCGACACCCCCTCCTGCCGGGAACCCGCCGAGCTGCGTTTCACTAGATAAAACTGACAATCTATTGTGCTCAAGGTACGGCTCATTCGATCAGGCCGTCAAGGGGGCGCGTTCAACCAGCGGTGAAGCCCTTGGCCCCCTGACAGTCGATCGCGCAGCTGACTAAGCTCTGAAACAATCACATTGGCAACCGAAACGAGGAGGAAGACGTGGCTCGCCGTCGCAAGCAGGACCCGGACGACACCGCTTCGGGCGGAAGCGCTCGCGTAGAAGAGGAGCGCGACTACTCGGTACGCGCCGTCGAACGCGTATGCCTGATCTTGAACCTGCTGCAGGAGTCCGTCGACGGCATCACCCTCAACGAGGTCGCCCAGACGACCGGCTTGCCGAAGTCCTCGGCGTTCCGCTACCTCTGGACTCTGGAGAGCCACCGCTACGTCGAGCGCGACGAGGAACGCGGTCTGTTCCGCCTCGGCCTCGGCTTCGTCGGGATGCAGTCGAGGCACCTCGAGATCCTGCGCGAACGCGCGCGCCCGTCACTCGCAGCGCTGCGCGACGAATTCGGCGAGACGGCGAATCTGGGGCTCCTCGACGGGGACCACGTCATATACATCGACATCGTCGAGAGCAGGCGTGGCGTGCGCCTGGCCGCCGCGCGCGGCGATCACGATCCCCTGCACTCCACCGCGTTGGGCAAGGCGATCGCGGCGCACCTTCCCGAGGACCGGGTTCGCAGCCTGCTGGAGACCACGGGGCTACCTCCTCGGACGTCCAGCACGATCACTTCGCTGGACGACTACTTGGATGAACTCGCCAAGGTGCGCCGCGCCGGCTATGCCGTGGACAACGGGGAGAACGAGGAGGACGGTCGCTGTGTCGCGGTACCGCTTCTCGCGACACACCTGCCGGCAGCGATCAGCGTGAGCGGGCCTGCCTCCCGTTTCTCCATGCAGGACGTGAAGCGAGTGGCCAAGACGCTGATCGAGGTGGCTGCGGGGATCGCCACGAACCCGTTGACCGAGGAGCGTTGATCCGGTCAACGGTTTCGGTAGACGACTTGGTCTTCGAAGGGGTACATCGGCCTGCGCCGGTGCAGGTACTCGAAAGCGCCCAGGTTCATGGCCGCGATGCCTGGCGTGTCCACGGTGACGAGTTTCTGCGCGACGGGGGCGTAGGCCGCCCGGGGGGCGTTGCATCCCTTCGCGACCACCACCCGGTAATCCCGGACGTCGATGCCCAGCGAGCGGTACTGCTGCAGGCTCGTGTTGGCTGTCTGCTTGCTCATGACCACCAGCGTGTGCCCGTCTGAGGTGTCCAGCACAGCGGTCGGACCCATGTCGAAGAACCGGAACCCACCATGTGTGGGTCGAGGCTCCTCGAAACGCCCATCGGCCAGCCGGCGCACGACCGCCTCGACCCGGACCGGTTGACCGGCCGAATGCGGATGGCGCGCGCCGACCTCGAGGGCCACCTCAGCCCCCTCACCCGCATCCACGCACTCCGCGACTGCTTCCGGGTCCCACAGGGTCTGCAGCAAGGAACGCACTCCTACCTGCTGGGCCACGGCCAGGATGACAGTCGAGTCCCCGGGTGCTCCACCCCCCACGTTGTCACCCACGTCCAGCAGAACCACTGGGCCGGCGTCAGCGTTCCGCGCCAGGTCGAGCGCTGCCCGCACGTCATGCCCCTCGCCCTGCAACTCGCCACGACAGGACCAGATCTCGTCCGCGAGCTCGTCCGCGGCCGCCGCCGCTGCCCGCGGATCCCCGTCGTGGATCGAGATGCACGACATGCCCATGTGCGACACGTCCGCGTACGGGAACCCCTCGACCACGCTCGCGGAAAGCATCCCGGGCCGATTCTTGATAGCGGCAGCAGTGGCCACCAACCCGGCCATGGGCTCCTCGTCTGTGGTCTGACGCGCGATGTTGACGACGAGAGGCAGTTGCCGCAGCGCTTGGACCGGTCGAACCTCCTCCCGGATCGCCCGCACCAGCAACCGGGCGCAGTCCACTGCCCTCTCGGCGGCGTCGACGTGTGGGTTCGTCTGGTACACGAGGGTGATCGTCAGCGCGTCGATCAGCTGCTGGGAAACGTTGGCGTGCATGTCCAAGACCGCGCCCACAGGCACATCAGGTCCCACGGTCGCGCGCACCATACGCGCCAGCTCCCCATCGGCGTCCGGCACGTGCTCGGCGACCGCCGCACCATGAAGCGCCAACAGGATCCCGTCCCACGGACCATCGGCAGCAAGGCGATCCACCATCTCGGTCGACAGCTGCTCGAAGGCGTCCCGGGTGATCGGTCCAACCGGGTTGACCCTTCCGAACAGCAGCGGGACGAGTTCGAAGCCGAGTTCCGAGCTCGCCTGGATAAAGCCCCCGATCGTCGCGTGCGAGCTCGCGAACTTGTCGATGATCTCGCCGTCCCGGTAAACGCCGCCCTCGTTGAACAGCTCAAGATCCGCGGCGATGGGCGAGTACGTGTTCGCCTCGTGGTAGATGCCCAGAGTCGCTATCCGCAACGGTACCTCCTGGTCGAAGACTCGGATTGGCGGGAAAAACAGTCAAGCCACCACCATCGCGCCAGCGGCGCGGGAAGCCTGCCGGATCGCCAGGCGACTGCGCCGGCGTTCTCGTCCAGCGCAGTGGCTCCTCCGCTGGTGGGTCCTCCTGGAGCTGCGCCGTGAGCGCTCGAGCAGCTCCGTCAGGTCACAAGCCCTGGCTTGACGCGGTCTCGGAGATCCACACACTGGCTCTGCCACCGCAGGTGACCAGGGCGGGCACGGTGTCCTGTCCCACTGGTTTCAGGCATGGCCGGTCACCGCACCTCCGACAACGTCGCGGATACGCTGGCCCTCCGCGACGACATCCAGTCGTCCACATTTGTGGCGACATCCCGGACAGCGACTGTGCGCAGGCGCTCGGCGTCTCCGTGGAACCGGTTGAGATCCTTCCACCCGGCTCCTGTGACGACCAGGACGACGTCGTCATGCGAACCGATGCGACCCCTCCGGACGTCGTCAATGAGGACGGCCAGGGCGCACGCGGACGCAGGTTCGGCGAAGACACCCTCGGTAGACGCCAGAGCACGCTGCGCTTCCAGGATGGCAGTGTCCGGAACAGCCCCGGCCCATCCTCGGGTGCTTCGCACCGACTCAGCGGCGCGCCGCCCGTCCGGCGGACTCGGCAGTTGAAGAGCCGAGATGTCACTGTTGCAGGCACCGACATGCGGATGGTCGATCTCACCGGCGAGGTAGCGCGCGATCGGTGCGCAACCGGAAGGCTGGCACGCGACTACCTTCGTCCTCGATCCGCGGCTTCGCAACCCCCGCGCGATCGCCACCAGAAGCCCGCCACCGCCAGTCGGCACGTAGAGGTGCGACATGCTGGGCGCTTGCTCGGCCAGCTCGTAGCCGATGGTGTCGGCGCCGCGCATCCCCTCGGGATTGAACTCGTGCGCGGTGATCCCCAGGTAGAGGTTGTGCCGTTCCGCTGCCGCCCGCACCTCGTCGAACAGCCCTCGTTCGGCCGCCCTTGTCGCCGCCCTCCCGACACCCTCGACCAGGAGCAGCTCGGTCGCGTAGGGCAGGATCGACAGCCGCTTTTCCGCGGGTGCGGACGCCACCATGCAGAGGCACCCAGGCAAACCCGCGCGAGTTCCGTACGCCGCCATCGCCATCCCGGCGTTGCCCGAAGACGTCGCGATCCACCCGGACATCCCGTCACGCAGGGCCAGGGACACCGACATCGCCGCTATGCGGTCCTTGTAGGAACCTGTGGGGTTCAACGACTCGAGCTTGGCACGAAGTCGCGCCAGACCGAGTTCGGCCGTGAGCCGGGGAAGCTCGACGAGTGGCGTGTCACCCTCACCGAGACTCACGAAGCTGGTCACCGGAGGCAGATCGGCGGCAAAGCGCTCCAACCCACTATGACGATCTGTCATGTCCGCTCCTGTTCTCCGCACTCGCGTCGGCCATCACGAACAGCACGTCGCCGCGTCGTACGCGTGCCTGCCTGCGCAGGAACATCACGAAGCCGGCCTTCGTCGCGCACACGGCTTGGACCTCGTCGCCGTCGAAGGTGTACAGGTGCCCGATCTCAGCGCCGGCCTGAACGAACGCCCCCGCGCCAACCGCCGTGACGAACAGACCGTCGCATCCCGACTGCATCCCGCTGTCGAGATCGCCGGTACCGTGAACCCATTGCGCGGGCGCGGCCGGGGAGCGCGTGAAGCGCTCCGACACCATCCCGTTGGCGGCCATGACCGAAAGCACGCCACGCACGTACGCGTCGAGCTCGGCTTTCCGGATCTCACCACCACCTGAACACTCCGCGTAGATAGAGGGTATGCCTCGTTCAGCGGCAACGGACAGGCTCCGGCCGGTCGAAGGTCTCGGGTGCTGCCAGATCATCGGCGCTCCGAAGGCTTCTGCGAAGGTACGTGACTCCCGGGAGGCAGCGTGTCCCTCCGAGAAGCCGCAGAACAGCGGCATGCTGTAACGGCTACCCGCGGAGTGCAGGTCGATCAGCACATCCGCTTTCAGGAGGACCTCGCTAGTCAGCCCAGCGGCCACGGCAGCCGTGGGACCGGCGTGGGCGGCTCCCGGAAAGCTCCGCGCCAGGTTCTCTCCATCGAGGGGACTGGTCCTGCTTGCCGCGGCCCAGGCCGCGGGATGCGCGCGGGCAACCGCGAGCACCGTGCCGGAAAGATCGATCCCGGCGAGTTCGCGCACGACCCGCAGGACCGCGAGCACTCCCTCGTCCTCGTCCCCGTGAACCCCGCCAAGAAGCGCCAGCGTCGGTCCAGCTCTGCGTCCCCGCACCCTGATCAGGCACGAGCCGCCGGGAAGGACCTGATGATCTGATTGCCCTCCCTGACCTGGGCTGAATGCCGTCATGCCGATTCGAACGAGATCACTCGCACCTCCGCCGTGGGCCAACCGGGTTTCATCTGGCGAACCACATGTCTCAGATGAGCATACATCCGCCCGCAAGCAGCCATGGCGTGTTGACACGAACTTGAACAGGATGTCTCATGTGATGAAACTTCATGCGGCCATCCGCGATGGTGATGCCCCTGGCGCACCGATCACTTCGTGACGCAGCCGCCTGCGAACTCGCCACCCGCAGAAACAGCAAGCACGCATCTTTCCGGCCAGCTGGTTCCGCCGAAGGACTCCCCCGACAAACACCCCTCAACTAGGAGCGAGACATGTCGCCCAACCCCCAGATGAACCGCCGGACCCTCCTACAGGCCGCCGGATTCACTGGTATCGCCCTCACCACCGGGGCCTTGAGCGCAACACTCAGTTCCTGCGGAACCGGCGGGAACAGCACCTCGAACGGCCTCGCCGCCTCAGGCACCGCTGCCAGCGGAAGCGCACTCCAGCCAGGGCAGAGCCTCGAAGGCACGATCTACAGCGATGTGATCGGCCCCCTTCCTCGTGGCGGAAGCCTCGACATCACCCTCACGTTCCCGTCCGCGACACTGAACATCCTTTCCACCACCGCCTCCAACACCCAGTGGTACGCCGACCCGTGCCACGATTTCCTCGAGCGCTTCGACACCCGCGGAAATCTCGTGCCCTCGTTGGCGCAGAAGCTCGAGTTCGTCAACCCCACGACATACCGTTACACCCTGCACGAGGCTCGCTTCCACAACGGCCGCCAGGTCACGGCCGACGATGTCGTCGCCACCGTCGAACAGGTCCGCAGCCCTGCCCTGGGTTCCAACCGCGCAGGCGCCTTCCGCGATGTCCAGGTGAAGGCCGTTGACGTGAAGACCGTGGAGTTCGTTCTTCCCGCACCCAACGCGGGATTCCGCTACAACCTTCCCGGCTTGTGCATCGCTCCCGCCGAGGCCCTCAACCAGCTCGGTGACAGTCCGATCGGTTGCGGCCCGTACCGCTTCGAACGGTGGGTGAAGGACTCGTTCATCGACTACACGGCTTTCCCCGATTACTGGAACAAGGAGCTGCCACGGCTCGACCGGCTCCGGCTCACCCTCCGCACCGACCAGCAAGCGGCAGCCCAATCGATGCGCGCTTCGCAGACCGACGTGCTGGACGTTGTGCCAGCGGCGCAGGTTGGCGCGTTCAAACAGCTGGTCGATTCTAAACAGTTGAACGGCGTCACCTATTCCGCCGGTTGGACTTTCGCCGGCCTCAACACCCGATCACCCGCTCTCGCCGACCCACGTGTCCGTCAGGCACTCGCGCTCACCGCGGATCGGGCCACGATCGCACGTGTCACCGGCGGCGGTCTCAACGAACCCTTGTGCACCGCCCCCTACCCGCCGTCCGACAGCAACTACCCCAAGAACCTCGACTACAACCGGGACGTCGCGAAGGCGCAGTCCCTCATGCAGCAGGCGAACGCGAGCAACCTGACCGTGAACATCCTCACCATCGACGCGGTCTCCGAGGCCGCGGCGACGGTGCTGCGGAGCAACTGGGGCGAGATCGGAGTCACCGCGAACATCTCGCGCGTCGACGCCCCGACCTACGTCAGCCGACGGACCAAGGGCGATTTCGAAGCCGTTGTCAGTCAGTGGTTCCTCAGCCCGGAGCCGTCCTACGTCATCGATCCGCTCTTCTCGTCAAAGGGAACCAGCAACTTCTGGGGCTACAACAATCCCCGCGCCGACGAACTCATCGTGCAGGGGCGCACCACCTTCGATCCCGCGCAACGCGCGTCCATCTACAACGAGCTCTTCAAACTCATCTTCATCGACGAACCGACGATGATTCCGTTGTCCACGGCCGGCCGCCTCATGGTCTACAAGCCCGGCGTCAACGGTGACATGATCGTGCCGAGCTCCCTCGGCTTGTGGCGGTACGCAATCGCCGCCAAGAGGTGAATAGGGGGAACATGTCGCGGTTTCTTCTCGGTCGCCTGGGCGCAGGCCTGGTCACCGTCTTCGTAAGCACCCTCGTCGTCTTCGCGATCGTGCGGTTCATCCCGGGCGATCCGGTGTCCGCACAACTCGCGCAGGGCGGCTTAAGTCCGGAGGCGCAGGAAGCTCTGCGCAGCCACTACGGCCTCGATCACTCGATACCTGTCCAGTACCTCACGTGGATGGGCTCGATCCTGCACGGTGACTTCGGCAGTTCCTTCCTGACGCAGGAACCGGTGGTCACCGAGGTCGCCAGCCGGATATCCCGGACCATCTACCTTGCGGCCGCGGGAATCCTCGTAGCACTCGCGGTCGCCGTGCCTGCAGCCATCGCTAGCGCTCGGTACGCAGGCCGGCGCGCCGACGTCACGATCGCGACCGGCGTCTCGGTCCTGATCTCGATCCCGAACTTCATCATCGGAATCCTGCTGATCGTGGTGTTCGCGGTTCAGCTGCGCATCTTCCCAGTCGCAGGGTACGTCGATCCGACTGCCGATCTGGGCACCTTTTTCCAGAGCATGGTTCTTCCCGCGCTGACCATCGGTCTTCCGGCCTCCGCGGTCATCGCACGTGTGCTGAGATCGAGTCTGCTGGACGAAATGCGCCGGGACTACGTACGTACCGCGGAGGCCCGTGGGTCGTCGAGAATGCGAACGATCGTCCGGCACGGCCTTCGAAACGCGTCGATTCCCACAGTCACGATCGTCGGACTCCAGGTCGGCTACCTACTCGGCGGCGCCTTCGTCGTCGAACTGCTCTTCACGTACCCGGGAGTCGGGCTGCTGCTTCTCAACTCGATCACCCAACGGGACTACCCGACCATCCAGGCCTGTCTGCTGTTCTTCGCAGTCGCTTTCGTCATCGTGAACCTGATCACCGACATCCTGTACGCGGTCCTCAATCCTCGACTGAAGGTGCAGCAATGACGGCCGTCGAGACAACCAGCCGGGCGCCACGGGCAGCGATGCGGAAATTGCGACGCGCTGCCACGCGCAACTACCGGGTGACCATTTGCACCACGCTGCTCACACTCGTCGCGATCGCCGCGGTCTTCGCGCCGTTGCTCGCCCCCTACGGACCGCAAGACCTGGCGGTCGGTGAGCCGCTTTCGCCACCATCACCCGAACACATCTTCGGTGTCGACAACTTCGGACGCGACCAACTCAGCCGGATCCTCGACGGTGCGCGGATCAGTTTGGGGATCTCGGCGATCGTCACGATCGTGAGCATGGCGCTAGGCGCCCCTCTCGGCTTGATCCTGGGGTACCGGCGAGGCCGGGTCGATTTCCTGGTCAGCAGGTTCCTCGACCTCCTGTTCGCGTTTCCGGGCATCCTGATCGCGCTGGTGCTCGCGACCGCTCTCGGGCCAGGCTTGACGACCGCGGCGATCGCGATGTGTGTCATCTACGTCCCGCAGGCGACAAGGTTCGTCCGTGGTGTGGTCGCTTCGGAGAGTGTCAAGGACTACGTGGTGGCCGCGAGAACAGTCGGCGCGTCCGGTTTTCGCGTGATATTCGTGCACATCCTGCCCAACATCCGCTCACAACTCCTCGTCATCACGACGCTGGTGCTGAGTTTCGCGGTCCTCACCGAAGCGGCGCTGTCGTTCCTCGGTGTCGGCGCACAAGCTCCGAGCTCCAGCTGGGGCCGGATGCTGACCGACGGCCGCGATTTCCTCATGACCCAGCCTTTCCTGGCAGTCGTACCGGCGCTGGCCATCGCTGCGCTCGTGCTGATCCTCAACGGCCTCGGAGACGGTCTGCGTGACCGCCTCGACACCGATGCCGTGACCGTCGACCCGAAGGCAGCACCGTGAACACTGAACTGAAACCCGGTTATGCGATCCCGTCCGGCGAAAGCACACTCGAGCCATCGTCATTGCTCGAGGTCGACGACCTCACCGTGCGCTTCCGCAGGAACCGCCGGACCCTGGAGGCGGTGCACGGGATCTCCTTCAGCCTGTCCGCCGGCGAGTCACTGGGTATTGTCGGCGAGTCAGGGAGCGGGAAGTCGATCACTGCCCTCGCGATGATCCGCCTGCTCGACCCGATGACATCCTCGGTCTCGGGCGCAGTTCGCTTCGCCGGGCGTGACGTCTTCACCCTGTCACCGAGAGCATTGCGCAAGGTGCGTGGAGCCGACATCGCCTACGTCTTCCAGGACCCACTGGGCTCGCTGAACCCGTCCATGCGCATCGAGCACCAACTCACCGAACCGCTCCGGCTGCACGGGCTCGCTCACGGGCGCCAGGCGCGCCAGCGTGCGCTCGAGATGCTCGAACTCGTCGGCATCAACGATCCCGCGCGACGGCTTCGCCAGTACCCGCACGAAATCAGCGGTGGCATGCGACAGCGGGTGATGATCGCCGGAGCGCTCATCACGAATCCGAGCGTGGTGATCCTGGACGAACCAACGACGGCCCTGGATGCCACGATCCAGGCACAGATCCTGGAGCTACTAGCCGACCTGCGCAAACGACTCTCGATGGGCATGCTCCTGATCAGTCACGACCTCGGGGTCGTGGCGCAGGTGACCGACCGGGTCGCGGTGATGTACGCGGGGCGCATCGTCGAAACCGGTGCCACCGCGGAAGTACTCGCCGCACCCCAGCACCCGTACACCCGCGGGCTGCTCTCCTCACGTCCACGGCTCAACGCTCCACGTACGGCAGCGTTGACGCCGATCCCGGGACAGCCGCCCACCCTCGAGGCGCACCCGCAAACCGGCTGCGGCTTCGCGCCGCGATGTCCACTCGCCGACGACCACTGCCGAAGTGCGCTTCCGCCGCTGGGATCGCAGACCCACGCGGCTGCGTGTTGGAAGGCGACACCGGGGAGGGCGGCGTGACGTCGCAGCAGGCGCAACCGACCACACAAGCGCGAACCACGGGAAGTCCTGACGTCCTCGACATCTCCGACCTGCACGTGCACTTCCCGGTGCGAAGCGGGCTCAGAACTGTACGGCAGCTCCGGGCTGTGGACGGTGTTTCGCTCACGATCGCTCCCGGCGAAACCCTCGGTCTGGTGGGCGAGTCCGGGTCCGGGAAGTCGACGGTCGCACGAGCCGTGGCGCGCATCGAGTCGATCACTTCCGGCTCCATCACGTTGAGCGGCCGGGACATCACTACAGGACGTCCTGACCAGCGCCTGCGGAGATCCGTTCAAATGATCTTCCAGGATCCCCGGGCGAGCCTGAACCCGCGCCACACCATCGAAGCCGCTGTGCGGGAACCGCTCGACATCCACCGCATCGGCGACCCCGGACGCCGCCGCGACGTGGTCGTCGAGCTGTTGCGCAAAGTCGGCCTGGACGCCGCACACCGGAACCGGTTTCCACATGCCCTCAGCGGCGGGCAGTTGCAGCGGGTGGCGATAGCTCGAGCCCTGGCGGTCGAACCGGAGCTCCTGCTCTGCGACGAGCCGGTCAGCTCCCTGGACGTCAGCATCCAGGCTCAGGTGGTCAACCTGTTGAAACAGCTCCAGAACGAACTGGGTTTGAGCTACTTGTTCATCGCCCACGACCTCGCGGTCGTCCGCAACCTCTCGCACCGCATCGGCGTGATGTACCTCGGCGCACTCGTCGAGACGGCCCACTCCGACGACCTGTTCGATCGACCGATGCATCCGTACACCAAGGCGCTGATCGACGCGATCCCTGAGGTCGAAACTGATCCCACGCGCGAAAAGATCGTCCTGCGGGGCGAGGTGCCGAGTCCGTTGTCCGTGCCGAGCGGCTGCCGGTTCCGGACCCGCTGCCGCTGGGCACAGCCCCGCTGTGCGACCGAGCGTCCGGCTCTGCGCCCGATCGCCTCGACGAGCACACTCGTGGCCTGTCACTACGCGGAGTCGATCGAAAACAGCGAGCGAACTGGGGTGCCGGTCTGATCCACGACGCTCACGAGGGCGTCAAGCCTGCTCTGCCGGGTAGCGGGCGCGCCGGCACGCCCGCTACCCGTTCACCTCCGGGCACGTCCCGGACCACTACCGCCCCGGCGCCGATGACCGCCCCGTCACCGACGCGGCGTCCCGGGTGGATGAACGCGCCGACCCCGATGTGCACGCGGGAACCGACAACCGCCCCGCCCCCGATCGCCGCCAGCGGGCTGACGGTCGTGTAGTCGCCCACCAGAACATCATGACCGACCACAGCGTTGACGTTGACGAGCACGTGCCTTCCCACAACCGCATACGACTCGATGCAGGCGCCTGCCAGGAGCAGGTCGCCGGCACCGAGCTCCACCGCGGTTTCGAGATGTGCACCGGCATGGACGAGCGTGGCCGCCCGCCCTCCGCGCTCACACGCGTATGCATCGATCCGCTCCCGGGCAGCCGGATCTGCCACGCCGATGACGAATTCCGCCGCCAGCTCCTCGAACAGCCGATCCGGTCCGAGAACCGGGATCCGCTTGTCCGGGTCCTCTTCTCCGAGAAAACCAATCAACCGGTAGCCGGCGCCTCCGCGGTTGGCGCCCTCGATGAGGGCTTCCATCCGGCGGGCCAGCCCACCGGTTCCGAACACGACGAGGTTCTTCATGCTGTCGTTCATCCTCGGACCTCGAATTGAACATCGTGGAAAGCTTTCCGCGGCTTGCCGACCGGTACGGCTCGCAGGATCCCCGCGATCCGCTGCGCGGCGTGACCGTCCCCGAACGGGGAGGTCGAACGGTTCGTCAGCTCGCGGTGAGGTTCGGACATCGCCCGGTGCAGTGCCTCCGCGATCTGATCCGCGCCACATCCGCTGTCGATGACCGAAGGCGCCCGCGGCCGCCCGTCCTGGCGCGAGCCGATGTTCACGGTCGGGGTTCGCAACGCGGGGGCCTCGACCAACGCGCTCGAGGAATTCCCCGCGACGACATCGGCATGGTTCAGGAGGGACAAGTAGCGGCGCTGCCCCAGCGACGGTACGAGGACCGCCCGGTCGGCGTGGTCGGCGACGAACCGGGAAATCCGCCTCGCGATCCGCCCACCACCGGCGTCCACGTTGGCTCCGGTGAAGACGGCGACGTGGGTCTTCATTTCGCCGAGTGCGTCGAGCAGGCCGTTCAGTCCCTCGTCGCTCCCGTCCGGGTCGGCGGTCGCGGGGTGATATGTGACCGCGATGAGTCGCGTCTCGTCGGGCAGGCCCAGGTCGTCGAGAAGTTCACCGCGCGACATCAACGGGAGCGTCCGCACCGAGTCGAGGCCCAGCGCGCCGACGCAGTGCACCCGCTCCGGGGCCTCCCCCAGCTGCACCACCCGGCGACGGAACTCAGGTGTCGCGGTGAAGTGGAGGTCCGACAGCTTCGTGATCGCATGCCTGAGCGAATCGTCCAGAGCGCCTTCGGTGATCTGCCCGCCCGCGATGTGGGCAACCAGCCGGCCTTGCAGCATGGCCACGGTCGCCACGGCCAGCGCCTCGTACCGGTCTCCGAGTACGACCAGGACATCGGGGCCGATGCGGTCAAGCGCATCTGCGTAGCCGAGCACGCCGACTCCGAACGACTTCGCCACCGCGGTGGGCGTGTCCCCGCACAGGACCATGTCGACGCGACCGCCGATCGGGAATCCGTCACGCTCGATGACCTCCACGGTGTGTCCCTGGCCGTCGACGAGGTGCCCGCCACTGACCAGCAACCGGAGATCGATGTCCTGGTCACGGTGCAACTCTTCGATCAGGGCGAGCAGCGGCCCGTAGTCGGCGCGAGACGCGGTGAAAACGCAGATTCTTCGCATGGCCTGCCCTCACACTGCCGAGTCGTGGCGTGAGTGTGTGCTGTTCAGCGCAGCGCGAAGACTGACGACGACCCGCTCCTGATCGCGCTCGGACAGGTGCGCCGAACTCGGCAAGGACACGCCTCGGCCGTGGAGCTCCTCGGCCGTCTCGCCGGCCAGCCGTTCAACGTCCCGATACGGCGCCTGCAGGTGGAGCGGGGGCCACAGCGGCCGCGCGTGAACTCCGGCTCCCTCGAGGCAGGCCACTACCGCCGCAGTGCTGGAGGCGTCGTTCAGTAGCACCGAGTAGAGCCAGAACGTCGGATCCGCCCAAGGGGCGTGCGGTGGTGGTGACGCCGGCAAGCCGTGTAGCGCGCGTCCGTACCGAGCGCTGATTTCTCGTTTTGCGGCGAGCAGGTCATCGAGGCGCTCGAGTTGCCCAAGACCGAGCGCGGCCGCGACGTTGGTCAGGCGGTAGTTGTAGCCGACGGTGTCGTGCACGTAGTACTTGCCAGCGGTGTTCGCCTGTGTCGTGAGGTGTTTGGCCATGGCAGCCCGCTCGGTGTCATCAGTCGTGATCATTCCGCCACCACCGGTTGTGATCAGTTTGTTGCCGTTGAAGGAAAAACATCCGAAGTCGCCGATCGCGCCCGCTCGCGCGGGCGCCGGCTTTCCCGCCACCCACGCGGCACCGAGGGACTCCGCGGCATCCTCGACTATCCGGATCCCGAACTCTGCCCTGAGCTCCAGCAGCGGCTCCATCCGCGCCGGGTGTCCGAGCACGTGCACGACTTCGACGATGTCCGGGATCCGACGTCCTGTCCTGGCGCGGTATCGCACCGTGTCGTAGAGCATTTCGGTGTTCATGTTCCAGGTGTCGCGCTCGCTGTCCACGAGCAACAGGTCGGCACCCGTGTACGAGACCGCGTTGGCCGAGGCGATGAACGTGAAGTCGGACAGCGCGACCTGTGTGCCCGGCCCGGCTCCAGCCAGACGCAGCGCCACATGCAGAGCCGCGGTGCCGGAAGAACACGCCACGGCGTGACGCGTACCGATGACCCGCGCGAAGGCGTGCTCGAACCGTTCGACGAACGGACCGACCGAGGAGACGAACCCGCTGTCCAAGCACTCCTGTACGTAACGCCGCTCCACGTTTCCCAGAGTCGGCTCCGCCAGAGGGATCATACGTGGTACCTCGTCGCGTGACGGGTGTCCACGCGTGGCCGCATCCAACGGGCGGTCTCTTCCAGGCCTTTGGCCAGGGGCCAGGAAGCTCGCCAGTTGAGCAACGTTCCCGCTTTGGTGGGATCGGACAGGAGTACGTCGACTTCGGCTGCCGGCGGGCGGGCCCGCCGCTTGTCCGTGACGACCTCGGCCTCGGACCCCGTCACCTCGCAACACAGCGCGAACAGCTCGCCGATCGACACCGTCTGCCCAGTACCCAGTTGCACGAGCGACCCGGGACTCAGCCGCGCCGCCGCCATCGCCAGGAACCCGTCCACCGTGTCCTCGACGAAGGTGAGGTCACGGCGGGGGGCGAGGTTTCCGAGCCGGACCTGACGCGCACCCGCGAGGAGCTGGCCGAGGATCGTGGGGATGACGGCTCGGGCGGACTGCCTGGGGCCGTAGGTGTTGAACGGTCGCAGTGTCACGACGTTCGTACCGTACGTCCGCGCGTAAGCCTCGCACATCTGGTCCGCGGCGATCTTCGTCGCCGCGTACGGCGACTGTCCCCGGAGCCGATGTCCCTCCGTGATCGGAATTGTCTCCGGGGTGCCGTAGACCTCACTCGTGGAGGTGTGGATCATCTGCACCTCCCGCGCGTCGCGCACCGATTCCAGCACGTTGAGAGTTCCCCGGATGTTCGTCTCCACGTACGACTCAGGTGCGTCGAAGCTGTACGGGATCGCGATCAGGGCCGCGAGGTGGAAGACGATCTCGGTGTCCCGTACGGCGTTGGCCACGAACCGTCGATCACGGATGTCGCCCAGCCGCACGTCCACGCGCGCCAGCTGGTCGTCGGCGAGCTCGTCGAGCCAGCCGAAGGATCCGTTGGGGTTGTACGCGCAGAACGCGCGAACCTCGGCACCTTCCCTGAGCAGACGCTCGACCAGGTGGCTGCCGATGAAGCCGTCGGCACCGGTAACCAAGACGTTTCTTCCGGAGAACGAACCCACAGTCGGCCCCTCGTCGTCGCATCGGCGGCACGATCGTCCGCGCCCGTGCACGTGTCACCGCCCATGGTGTGGGATCGGCGCCGGGTGCGACGAGGCCCCGATTTACGCTGCCGCGACGTTGACAGATCGCCGTCTCCCTTCATACGATACGTCTGTTTCACTCAGCGAAATCTCCGTACGAGGGTTGTTCAGGGGAGCCATGGGACACGAGGCAGGACTCGCCGGTGAGCCGGGCACAGCCGATCCCGTCGACGTTCGCGAGGTTCGCATTCCCTTCGCTGACGGATCGGGGTCGCTCGCGGCTGATCTTTATCCCGCATGCCGGGCAGATCGGGCTCCGACCATCGTCACCATGGTTCCCTACCGCAAGGACGTGGCAGGAGGCATCAGCTACGACCACGCCTTCCGCTGGTTCGCCCGGCGCGGGTACAACTGCCTGCTGGTCGATTGCCGCGGGACCGGCTCCTCCGACGGGCCGGCTCTGCCTCCGTTCGCCCCGGAGGAAGCCGACGACGCCCTGCAGGTGATCTCCTGGCTGGAGCTGCAGGACTGGTGCGACGGCAGTGTGGGCATGTGGGGAAGCTCTTACGGTGGCATGACCGCGATGAAAGCGGCGGTTCGCAAGCCCCGTGGCCTGAAGTGCATCATCGCCATGGTGGCGATGACCGATCCCGAACTCGACTTCGTCCACCCCGCCGAAGGTTCGAGCGACCTTGGTCCATTCGCCATGTGGGGGGCCAACACGCTCGCGCTGCAGCTCCTGCCGCCCGTTCGAACGCCGTCCCGCCAAGACGAACAGCGTTGGGAGGAGCGGTTGAACCTGTCTGGCTCCTACCTCGCTGACCTCGCTGAGCACGGGCCTGGGGACCCGGTGTGGCGCGAACGCGCCATCGATGCCGCATCGGTCAGTGTGCCCACCTTCTGCGTCGGCGGGTGGCGTGACATGTGCACGGACAGCATGATCCGCGCCTATGAGGCCATACCGGCACCCAAAAAGCTGATCGTGGGCCCTTGGATGCACTCGCAGCCCCAGGATTCCTTCGTGGAGCCGATCGATTTCCTCCCGATCGCGCTGCGGTGGTGGAACCACTGGTTGATCGGGGAGGAGACGGGCATCCTGGACGAACCTCCCGTCACCGTGTACGTGCAGAAAAGCAGGCCGGGTTGGCACGCGCTCGACCGCTGGCCCCCGTCGTCGACGACGGCGTACTGGTCAAGGGATTCGGACGTGCCCGAGCTGCGTGAGATGACGGACCGAGCGCACCGGTCCGCCGATGTCGAACACATCGACAGCGACCCGACAGTCGGCGCGCTCAGCGGTTTGTGGGGAGTACCTTCCGCGGGGTACGGACTTCCCCAGGACCAGCAGGAGGACGACGCGCGTTGCCTGTCGCTGACGACGAGGCCGCTGGACAAAGGCCTCCTGCTGGTCGGACGACCACACGTCGAGGTCACGGTGTCGCACCGAAGTGGCGACAGCGAAGCCGCTCAGCTCTTCGTTCGACTCACCGACGTGGACCCGGCTGGCCGTTCACACCTGATCACGGCGGGCGCCTCTCCGGTGACGGAACCGGGAGCCATCAAGATCCCTCTTCGCGCCACTGCTTACCAGGTAGCGGCGGGTCACCGTGTCCGCGTCAGCCTCAGTACTGGCGACTTCCCTCGGATCCGGCCAAGGCCGGAGGCAGCCGAGCTGAAGATCACCGATGTTGTCGTGGAGACCCCATCACCGCGTGACGCGCTCGAACGATCACTCGACCTGCCGCCGCCGGCACCTCGACCGGTCACCTCTGATGATCGGTACGATCCGGCCTGGTCCATCAGACCCGACCGCTTGAACCAGCGGCTCGAGGTCGTTCTCGGACACGACTCGTCCGGCCGGATGCCGTCGGGCCAAGTCCTCCGAGCCCACCGGGAAGTCCACGCCGAGGTGTCCAAACGCGCACCGGCCGACGCCGCGATCCGGGCGCACGAGGAGCTGGTCGTCCAGCGCAACGGCACGACACTCGCCCGGGTTGGCGTCGACCTCCACCTGTCCGCCGGCGACTTGATCGCGCACGCGGTTGTCGAACGAAACGGCCTGCCGGTGTTCGAAGGAGGATGGTCGTTCCGCTCCGCACGGGAGCCGCACGGTCACGAGACAGTGTCCTCCGAGCTCAGCACGTGACGTGAGCGCACCGTGCTCGCCGCGACGACCGCAGCCACGCAGGCACCAGCCGCGATGAGCAACATCGTGCTCTGGAAAGCTGCCTGGTAAGCGCCGCGCGCAGCGACTTCCCACTGCGCCGCGGACTGTCCAGCGGGTTGCGCGAACCTGCCCGCAGCCACTCCCGCCAATACCTCAGGGGGGAGCGGGCCCACGGCCCCGGTGAGCGACGTGCCGACGCGGGTCTGGAAGAACACACCGGTGAAGCTGAGTCCGAGTACCACACCGAGCTGCTGCAGACACTGGTTGTGGCCGGACGACAGGCCGGCACGTCCCGGCCCGGCCTCGTGCAGGACGACCATCAACCGCACCGGATTCCACAGGCCCATCCCCAGGCCGAACAGGACCATCATCGGCAAGAGCATGGCCAGTGAGTCCAAGGGGCGGACAAGTCCGGCGAGCACACCGCCTGCCGCGACGAACGACATCGAGGTGATGAGAATGCCGCGCGGTGAGCAGATGCGCAACAGCCGGGCCGACGCCATGTTGCCCGCCCAGATGAGGATCGTCCACGGCAGCAGCGTCAGTCCAGCAGTCGCCGGTGACAACCCCAGACGGTTCTGCAGGTAGGCCATCGAGAAGAAGATCGCCGGCACCGAGGTCGCCCCGGTGAGCAGCGCCAGCAGTGACATGCCGTTGGTGGTGATGCTGCGGAACAACGAGAGGTCGAGGAGGGCATCAGCGCCACGGCGAGCTTCAGTGAGGAGGAAGGCAGTCATGGCGACCACGGCGGCAGCCAGAACGACCCAGACCAGCGTGCCACTCACCGGCTGCTGCCCAATGCTCATCGCCGAGACCACCGTGAGGGTGATCGCGACGATCATCAACGCACCGCCCGTCCAGTCGGTGGCAACGGCTTTCCGGCCCGTCGCGACGGGCACGTGCCGCTGAAGGGCCCACCCGATCAGCAGGCACAACGGAACGTTGATCAGGAATATCAGGCGCCAACCGCCGAGCAGGACAAGCATGCCGCCGACCACCGGACCGAAGGCCATCGCGAAACCCGCGACCGAACCGAAGACGGCCAACGCTCGGGGGCGGGATCTTCCCGTGAACACTTCACTGAGAAGCGCTGGACCGACAGCGAGCAGGGTGGCACCACCGACCCCCTGGACGGCTCGCGCGGCGATGAGCAACTCCGTGTTCCCGGCTAGACCACAGGCCAACGACGCCGCAGCGAACACGCACAGACCGGCCGTGAAGGTCCGCTTCCTACCCCACCGATCCGAAACCGAACCGGCCAGCAGGAGGAACACCGCCAGTGCCACCGCGTAGGCATCGATGACCCACTGCAGCTCGTGGAAGCCGGCCCGGAACTCCTGCCCCAGTGCGGGGAGCGCGACCTGGACCGCGATCACGTCTAGCTGCACCAAGCCGGCAGTCGCCGCAACGGTCGCGAGCGACCACCGCCGCGTCGTCACATCCTCGAGGACACGCAATGTCGCTCCTCAAGCTGTCCAATGCCGTGTGATCACCCGGATGCCGTTGACCTCGACCAGCCCTTCGGCCCGCAACTGGTCGTCTTCGACGGTCACCCGCGCCTCCACGATCACGTCGTCGCCCGACTCGGTACGGACCGACGCGCGGCCGGACCCCTTTATCTCGGTGCTCGTCGCATTCCGGTCCGAGACCGTCGCGCGCATCGTGCGATCAATGATCAGCAAGTGCTCGCCGCCGGACTCGTATGGAGCCCCCTCAGTCGTGTCGATCCGCACAGCCGCGCCGCCGCTCACGTGGTCGCGGGATGTCACCCACACGGGGGCCGGCAGTTTCACCCGGCTCGTTCCTCCCGTCGATTTCGCGGGTCGAGGCACGGCAACGGGTCGCAGGGTGCTCTCCTCCAAGATGGGCAGTTCGAGCCGCGACCAGTGTCCCTTCGCGCCGGAAAGCCGGTTCGCGGAGGCGACAGCGAGGCAGGAAGGCCCATTCACCGGCCAGAGCCGGGGAAAGTCGTTGTCCGCCAGTACCAGCCGCAGGCGGTGCCGCCGCGCCACCCGGTAGCAAGTCGAGTTCATCGTGACGGTGACTTCGTCCCGCGTGCCGGGAGTCAGACCGGCGACGCCGACAGCAATAGCCCGTGAACGCCCCGCCTCGTCGACGTCGGTCAACTTGGCAACGCAACGTACCGCTGTCGTGTCCTCCCCGCACACCAGTCGTAGAACCGGCCGGCCGGTGATGATGAGGTCCTCCGCCAGCGCATCGCTGGTGAAAGCCATCGACCGTCGATCATCGTCGGTCTGGTCGAGCGGGTAACCGAACACCGCGGTCGGCGTCGTCCACAAACCCGTCAGGGCACCGACGGTGGAATCGTTCTGATGGGCCGCGATGGCTTCGTCCTCGCCAGTCGCCCCACGCTCATCCACCGGCGCCAGTTCGTCCACGCCCATTACCGCATAACTTCGCACAAGACTGTCCGGAGGTGGCCATGCTCGCGGGGTGTACCAGCCAGGGCGCGTTCCCTCGAGATAGATCATCTCGTCGTGGTCGGCGCTGTTATCGGTCTCAGCGTCCCGGAGCCACCGGTCCCACCAGTCACACGTCAACTCCGCCGTGCTGACCGGCTCCCTCGGAGACGCGTCGACGAAGGTGTGGAGCCACGGACCCGCGAGCAGCTTCTTCGGCACGGAGAGCTCCTCGTAGGCTTGGATCATGTTGTCGCAGTAGACGTCCCGCCACCCAGCCACACAGAAGGTCGGGACCTCGATGCGCCCGATGTCCACAGCACGTTCCCGCCAAACCGGGGCGCCCGCCTTGTTGCGCCACGCGTCGAGCACCAGGGGTGTGAAGCCACTCGCCCGCGCTTTCCAGCGTTGCCCATCGACGTCATCGCCCGCGCGCAACGCCGGCATCATGCTGAAGATGATGTCCAGGAGCGCGAACCGTCCGAAATATCCGATCCCCCCACGCTGGTGAGCAGGGTGGATCAGATCTCGCTCGATGTCCGTCGCGGCGAGCATGGCCACAACGGCCTTCAGGGACGGTGGCCGCAGGCTTGCCGTTGCGAGTGTGAGCATCCCGCCGTGCGACGACCCCCACATCCCGACCGCTCCGTCGCACCAGCTCTGGTCAGCGATCCACTCGACCACCGCAGCCCCGTCCTCACCCTCGCTCGGACTGAGCAACGGAACCGCCTCGCCATCGGACGAACCAGTCCCCCTGGTGTCCACGAGAAGCGAGGCGTATCCGCGCTTCGCGAAGTAGCGGAGAAATCGTCGGACACCCATGCCGGCCATCGCATCCTTGCGGACACTGTGCATGGTCACGACGGCAGGACACGGCTTGGTGACCAGTGGCATGTAGATGTCGGCGGCCAAGCTCACCGCGGGTGAGCTCGACGGAATCCGCACGTCCTTCACGACGATGACATCGAACTCCTTCGGGGGATTCACCGATCGTCCTTCACGCACATCGGCTCGGACCTCATCCAAGGCCGTACCCCCCGGAGACCGTGAGCACTTCGCCGGTCAGGTAGCCACATCGATCGCCACTGAGGTACATGACCACGTTCGCCAGTTCCTCGATCGAACCCAGCCTGCCTTGAGGTGTCTTCGCGAGCACTTGCGTCCTCAACCGCTCGTCGCTGCCGAAGGCGGACCCGAGGCCGATGTCGAAGAAACCGGGTGCCACCGCGTTGACGAGGATGCCGTCCACAGCCCAGTCGACGGCGAGTGCGCGGGTGAGGCCCTCGATCCCCGCCTTCGAAGCCACGTAGGCGCTGAGGCCTCGCCGGGGCACTCGCGCCATGATCGAGGAAGTCAGCACGAGACGACCCCTGCCTGTCGCCGCGAGGTGGGCGTGTGCGGCACGGGCCGTGTTGAAGGTTCCTGTGAGGTTGACATCGATCACGCGACGCCACACATCGTCCGAAAGCTTGTGCGCACGGTGGGACGGCAGGGACACTCCCGCGTTCGCGACCACGGAATCGATCCGGCCGAACTGCTCGGCAACGCCCTTGATCGCGGTATCCGTCTCAGCGGGATCGGAAACATCGCAGCCGAATGTGGTGACCTCGGTGGGGAGGTCGTCGGCCAGGCGCTTCAGCGCACCGATATCCCGCGCGAGGAGCCCCAGCCGTGCTCCGCGCTGAGCGAACGCGCGGGCGAGCTCGCTCCCGATGCCGCGACTGGCTCCGGTCACGACGACCACGCGACCTGCGAAATCCATTGCGTCGTCAGTCATGGGACGTCTCCTCGCCATGTGTGTAGGCCCAAGTCAGGAGAGCGCCGCCCCAGCTCATTCCACCGCCGAACGTCACGAGCACGACCCGGTCGTCCTCACCGATCTGCCCGCCGCGCACGGCGTGATCGAGGGTGATCGGCACTGATGCCGCCCCGGTGTTCCCGAAGTGTTCGACCGTGCGGCACATCACCCCCGGCGCGAGCCCGAGCGCGGAGTCGAGTTCAGCGAGCATCACACCGTTGGCCTGGTGCGGCACGAGGTGCTGGACGTCGTCGAGGGTCAGGCCGGCCCGCTTGAGGAGTTGTTCGACCACCTCCGGCATGACCTGTCCGGCGAGTTCGCGCACCGGCCTGCCGATCATCTTGAAGTAGTGCAGGCCGTCAGCGAGTGTCTGCGGGGAAGCCGGTCGCCGGCTCCCGCCTGCGGGCACCTGGACGAGATCGGCCCGCTTCCCGTCACAACCGAGAAGCGTCGTGTGGATACCACGATCCGCGTTCGTCTTGCCCAGCACGACCGCGCCCGCTCCATCACCGAACAGGACCGCCGTCCGCCGGTCGTCGTAGTCGAGGATGCGTGAATAGATGTCGGCACCGATCACGAGCGCCTTCCGGCAACTGTCGTCGGCGAGCAACATGCCGTGAGCGACAACCAGGGCGTAGACGAAACCGGAGCAGACCGCGTCGACGTCGAAGGCTGCGGCCCGGTCGGCGGAGATGTTCGCCTGCACCAACGCGGCGGTGGCCGGAATCGGCTGGTCCGGAGTGGACGTGGCGACGATGACCAGATCCAGCTCGTCCGGACTGGTGCCCGAGCTCTGGAGCGCTCGTCGGGCCGCGGCTGTCGCCAGGTCCGAGGTCGCCTCACTCCCGTCCGCGACACGCCGTTCCCTGATGTGCGTCTTGTCGACGATCCATTGGCCCCCTGTGCCGAGGCGATCACCCAGTTCCGTACTCGTCAGGACTGTGGGCGGCAGGTATGAGCCGGTGCCCAACACGACGGTCTTCATCATCGGAGTGCTCGTTTCCGCTCTGCTCGCGAGTTTGCAATCTGTGTACGACTGGTGATCGCACTCATGCCTGGCCCCGTGCACGTGCCAGCTCGTCGGGTCTCCCGATGTCCTGCCAGTCGTCCCGGAGAGACCAGGAGCAGACTCGTTCACCGCGGCTGATGCAGTCCACGAAGAGCTCGGTGATCGGATACAGCTGCCCGTGCGGCACCCGGGACAACAACGCCGGGTCGATCACGTAGATTCCGGCGTTGACCTCCCAGGTGGGGGTCGGCTTTTCCACGATGCGCACCAGTTCGTTCCCATCGCATTCGGTGACCCCGAACGGGATCTGGTGTTCGTACGTGCTGGTCGCGATGGTCGCCACCGCGCCGCTGTCGGCGTGGGCGTTCAGCAACCCATCAACGGAAAACCCGGTGATCAGGTCGCCGTTCATCAACAGCAACGGTTCCGCCGGCGCGTATCCCAGTTCACCGAGCAGACGCAGCGCTCCGCCGGTGCCGAGTGGCACGTCGGGGTCCTCGCGCAGGTATTCGATGGAGCAACCGAATTGCGAGCCATCGCCGAAGTGTTTCTCCACGATACTCGCGAGGTAGTTGACGGAGAGGAAAATCCGTTCGATGCCCGCACCGACGAGATGGAGGACCAAACGCTCCAGAATCGGGCGACCCGCGACGGGGAGCATCGGTTTCGGAATGGTCTTCGTCAGTGGACCGAGGCGTGTTCCCTTGCCACCAGCCATGATTATCGCCCAGTTGGGGCGCTTTCGCACGCCGAGCACACGGTTCTCGATGTGCAGGCCTTCGACGTGCCCTTCGTCGTCGAGGATCGGCACCTGGCGCAGCCCGAGGGCACGCATCAGGTCCAGCACTTCGGCACGGCCCGACTTGGATCCGACGGTCATCATCGGCGGCCGGATCAGGTCGGACACGGGGTCGCCCAGATTGGCTCCTTGCAGCAACGAACGCCGCAGGTCGTTTTCGGACACCGCGCCCAGAAGCTTGTTTCGGGTGTCGGTGACCAGGACCTCGCTGATTTCGTGCATGTCGATGACCAGCAGCGCGTCACGGACAGTGGCGTCCGGGCCTATCAGTAGTTCCTTGAGGCACATACTTCACCCATTCATCCGGTCCCCAGCACAAGCCGATGTTTCCCAACGCTGACGGCGGCCAGCCAGGGGACGAGTTCACCCAGCAGCGGGCTCAGCGCGCCGGGGGCGCAAAACAGATGAAAGCGTGCGCGAAACGTACGGTGCGGGGGCCAGGGGCGGAGCTACGGTCGTGGCCCAATCGGCGGAACTAGGAGCCCTGAAGATCATGGAAGTGGACCTGAACCAGCCCATCTCGCACCTGATCCGGGCCGCTCGGCGGGAGCGGAAGCTCAGTCAGTACACCCTGGCGCGCGAACTGGCGACCGTTTCGGGGCGGCCGACCGTCACGCGTGATCTGGTGGCCCGTTGGGAACGCGGGCACCAGATCCCGCGGCTGGGCACCCGACGATGGCTGTCCGTCGTCCTGCAGGTGCCCCAGGAACGGCTCGACCAGGCGGCCGCGGCCGCCCGCCGGCGAAATCGGCTCGGGCACGCCGTCGTCACCGACAACGCGCCCGCCGCGCCCGGGCCCGCGCGCCGCGCGCAGGGCACCCCGGCCCTCCTCCCGGTCTTCCGGTCGCGCGTGCAAGCCGGCATCCTCGCGGCCACGCTGCTGAACCCGGACCGCTCGTTCAGCCTCACCGAACTGGCCGAGCACTCCGGCAGCTCCCTCGCCTCCGTGGACAAGGAGAACAAGCTCCTCGAGAAGGCCGGCATCCTCACCAGCCGCCGCGAGGGCACGATCCGCCTGATGCGCGCGTCCGGGGACGGGCCGCTCGCGCGCCCGCTCGCCGAACTGCTGCGCCTCACCTACGGCGTCCCCCAGATCCTCGGCGAGGAGTTCGGCAACGTGCGCGGCGTGCTGCGCATCCTGGTCGGCGGCGTGTGGGCGGACCGGTTCGCCGGCCTGCCGGGCCCGGCCCCGGAGAGCATCGAACTGCTGGTGTCCCTGCAGCCCGGCGCACCCGCCGACGAGCAGGGCCTGCACACCGCCGCGCGGCGCGCCGAGCAGCGGCTCAAGCGCCCGGTGAGCTTCTCGATCGCCGCGCCCGAGCGTGGTCTGGACGGCCTGCAGATCCCGCGGCAGCGGCCGGGCCACCCGGTCGTCGAGATCGCGCCCATCCCGCCCCGGCAGGTGCCGCTGGCCTCCGGCGTCAGCCTCAACGGGCACGACGTCGTCATCCAGCTGGTGCGGGCCGGTCACCTCGACCTCGTCGGCGGGCCCGCGGCCAACGGGCAGCCGTTCCTGGACCTCGCGGCCAAGCACATCTCCTCGGCCGAACGCCTCGCGGAGGTGTCGCCGGACTCGGCGTTCCTGCTGCTGGCCAAGGCCGCGCAGCTGATCGGCTCGGGCCTGCTCGCCCGGCAGGGGCTGCGGCCCGCGCTGTCCGCGCCGGAGCAGGTGGTCGGCACGGCCGTGGCGGCCCAGTTCGGGCACCAGTTCTCGCAGATCGAGCTGCTCCGCCAGCGTGCGCGGGAACTGGACATGCCCACCAGCCGGGACAGCCACATCCTGCCCTCGGAGGCCAAGACCTACCTGGGCACCGTGCGCACCCTGCTCGCGGCCGCCCGCGAGGTCGCCGGCAAGCTCGCCCTGTTCCACTGATCGGGGTCGAAACGAAACCGATACCGGGGCGGCGAAACGAAAATGTCGGTACCCACGGCTAACCTCGCAGCAAGTGGACGACCACCTCGACGGGGAGGTGTGCGATGACGGTTCTGCGTACGGTCGCGGGTGAGATCGCGAGTGTGGTGACGCACGCGGTCCGGTACCCGGCGGGCATCGGACGGCGCTGGGCGATCCACCCGGTCCGCCGGAGCCTGCCGGCGCCGGTATCGGGCCGCCCGCTGGTGGTGCTGCCCGGTCTGGCCGACAACACCGCGATCTTCACCGACCTGAAGCTCGCGCTCGACCGCTGCGGCGCCGGGCCGGTCGTCTCGTTCAGCTACAGCCTGCTGCTGCGGGACGTCCGGTCCGCCGCCGCGCGGCTGGCCGGGCAGATCGAGCAGCTGTGCGAGGTCACCGGCGCGGCGAAGCTCGACCTGGTCGGCCACAGCCTCGGCGGCCTCATCGCCCGCTACTACGTGCAGCGGCTCGGCGGGCACGAGCGGGTCGGCACCGTGGTCACCGTCGGCACGCCGCACGGCGGCACGGTCGCGGCCTGGCTGTTCTCGCCGATCCCCCTGGCGCGCCAGCTGCGCCCGGGCAGCGATCTGCTGGCCGAGCTGGACCGGCCGGCGCCGGAGGTCGCGACGAAGTTCGTCACGTTCTCCAGCGACGGCGACGAGCTGGTGCTGCCCAGCCGCCACGGCCGCATCGAACACCCCGACCTCGACGTGCGCAACGTGGTGCTGCCCGGGGTCGGTCACCTGGCGCTCGCCGCGCACCGCCAGGTCGTGGAGGAGATCTGCGCACTGTCCGCGCCCGTCGCCGCCCCGGACGACGACGGGGAGACACTCACCCGGTCGGCCTGACGGGGGCGACGATGGAACAACGACGAAACCTCTCCCGCCGCGCGATGGCGATGCTGCGTGCCGTGAGCGCCGGCCGCGCGGAGATGACGTGCAGCTCGGAGCCGGACCTGTTCATCGACGGGCTCCCCTGCTGCGACCAGGTCACGGCCCACCTGCTCGCGCACGCCGGGTTCGTGTGCCCGTCGCGGCCGGGCCTGCTGGGCCAGCGGGTGGGCGTGCGGCTGACCGAGGCCGGCCGCGAGATCCTCGCCGCCCCACCCGAAGCGGCCTGAAAAAACCGCTGGCCACGGCCGACACAATCAGGGGCATGACCGGACCGTGGATGCTCGACGAGCTCGCCCATGCCGGGCCCGAACACCTCGACCCCGGCTTCGTCGCCGGTTTCGACCGCAAGCAGGGCCGGCCGGACCCGTCGGAGGACCTCGCCCTGCTGGACGGCCGCACCGTCGTCGACCTGGGAGCGGGCACCGGGCGCTTCGCCATCGCCGCCGCGGAGCGGTTCGACCGGGTGGTGGCGGTCGACGTGTCGCCTGCGATGCTCGCCGTGATCCGGTCCGCGGGGCTGCCGAACGTCGAGTGCGTCCAGGCCGGGTTCCTCACCTACGAGCACCGGGGCGAGCCGGCGGACGCGGTGTTCACGCGGCACGCGCTGCACCAGCTGCCGGACTTCTGGAAGGCGATCGCGCTGCACCGTATCGCCGGGATGCTCCGGCCGGGCGGGCTGCTCCGGCTGCGGGACCTGATCTACGACTTCCAGCCGGGCGAGACGGAATCGGTCCTGCGGGACTGGTTCGACCAGGCGGTGACCGACCCCCAGGTCGGCTACACCCGCGACGACCTGGCCGAACACGTGCGGACCGAGCACAGCACCTTCCGGTGGCTGCTCGAGCCGATGCTGGACGCCGCCGGGTTCGAGGTCCTGGACGTGCAGTTCACCGGCCGGGTCTACGGGGCCTACACCTGCCAGAAGCGGGTCTAGGCGGAGCGCGCCGAGGCCTGCTGTACCCTTCTCAGCGGAGGATTGGCCGAGCGGCCTAAGGCGCACGATTGGAAATCGTGTTGGGTGTAACAGCCCTCACGGGTTCGAATCCCGTATCCTCCGCTCTTCGCACGACGCCGGGCACCCCACAGGGGCCCGGCGTTCTGCGTTCAGGGCGCACACGGCCGTGTGAACCGGCTCCGCGCTTCACCCGGATGCACCAGTGACCAGGCTCATGCTCTGGTCCGCTCTACCGATAGTTTGTTGACAGGCCGCACACGCGGCCGTACTAACCGCTAGCTCGAGGAGAACCCGCGTCACTATGGCCGGAGTGGAAGAGATCCGCGCTGGGATCGCGATGGCGAACGAGAAGTGCAACGCCAGCGTCGCAGCCCTCCAGCAGGCCGCTCAGGCACTCGAGGAGGCCCAGCAGATCCTGGGCCAGGTCACCTCGGGAAGCACGCAGCCGGAGGTGACCCAGGCGAACAGCATGCTCGCCGAGGCGTTGCAGGGCATCAGCGGTCAGCAGAACACCATCCAGGCGGCGGTGTCGTCGGCCGAGTCGTACGCCGCCCGCCTCTAGATGTTCTCGCTCCCCGAACTGCAGGCGCAGCTGACCGCGTTCCGTGCGAAACTGGCCGAGGCAAGCGAACACACCAACCGTGCGGTGGAGCTGTTGGACGAAGCGCGCGAAGTGATCGTGAACGCCCATGAACAGGCCGACGCGTGGGTGCCGCCGGAGCTGGCGGCGGCGGTCGACCGGCTCGGCAAGGACGCCGACCGGCTGCGCGCCGCCGACGATCTGGTGAACACCTACCTGGCCCGGCTGTAGGCGCGCCATGGCGAAGGCCAACGAGCAGAAACGCCGGGTCGTGACGGCACTGGGCACCATGCGCGAGAAGCTGGGCATGGTGCTCGGCGCCGCGCAGGCGGGCCGCCAGATCGCCGAGACCGAGCTGGCCCGGCTCCAGCTGGAGCAGCAGATCGTGCGCGTCGGCATCGACAACGCGGCCGGGGACGAGGAGCTCACCGCCGCGCTCCGCAGCCCGGTGATGGCCGGAGTGCGGGACAAGCTCAACGCGCAGCACGCCGCGTTCTACACCGACGCCGCGACCGTGCCCGCGCGGCTGCGGGACCTGGTCGCGCGCGTGGCGCCGGGGCCGGCGAGCCTGCCGCCCAGCGCGTGGCTCGGCCGTGCGGGCCGGGAACCGCTGAAACCGCCGCCGCTGTGGCGCATCGGCTCGTCCACAATGGACGACTCCGGGCCGTTCCCGGTGGTGGTGCCGCTGCTGGACGACTCGCACCTGGCGATCACCACGGCCGTCCGCGGCCGGGCCGCCGTCGAATCGCTCATCGAGGGCCTGCTGCTGCGCGTGCTCAGCACGATGGAGCTGGGCTCGGTGCGGATCCACCTGTGGGACGTCGCGCAGCTGACCGCCGTGCTGCCCAACCTGTACCCGCTGTCCCGCACGTCCGCGGTCACGTTGTACGACCCGGACCAGCTCGGCGTCCTGCTCGACGAGGTGACCGGGCACATCCGCCGCATCCACGCGCACACCATGCAGGCCGGCCACACCTCGCTGCGCGGCCTGCGCGACCAGCTCGGGCAGCGCGTCGAGCCGTGGCGGATCGTCGTGTTGTTCGGCAACGGCGAGACGTGGGCGCCGGAACCGCTGCGGGAGCTCAAGCGCATCGCAGGCGCCGCGCTGGCCGCCGGGATCTCGCTGATCACCGTCGACATCCCGACGATCCTCGGCGGCGCGTTCGAGAACATCCGGATGCTCGACGAGCACCACGCGGCGACCAGCATGACCGGGCCCAACCTGGTCGTCGACCTGGACCCGCCGATCCCGTCGGCCGAGGTCAGCGCCGCGGCGAGCAGGCTGGCCGACGCGATCGTGGAGAAGCAGGGCGGCCCGCGGTCGTTCCGCGACCTGCTGCCCGCCGAGCTGGGCCAGGAGAACTCCGCGCGCGAACTGCGGGCGCCGGTCGGGTTCTTCGAGGGCGATCCGGTCGAGGTCGTCATCGGCGACGCCAGCCCGCACGCGCTGATCGGCGGCCCGAGCGGCTCGGGCAAGACCAACTTCCTCTACGCCCTGCTCGGCAGCCTCGCCGCGCGCTACCCGCCGGACGAGCTCGCGCTGTACCTGCTGGACTTCAAGGAGGGCGTGTCCTTCGCCGGGCTCGCGCCGGGCCGCCGCGACGCGAGCTGGCTGCCGCACGCGCGCCTGATCGGGGTCAACGTCAACACCGACCGCGAGTTCGGCCTGGCGCTGCTGCGGTTCCTCGCCGACGAGCTGCGCCGCCGGTCGGCCGCGGCCAAGGAGCACGAGGTCACCGACCTGGCCGGGCTGCGCCAGCAGGACCCGGACGGGCACTGGCCGCGGATCGTCGCGGTGATCGACGAGTTCCAGTACCTGTTCGCGGGCCGCGACGGCGTCACCAACCAGGCGACCGCGTTGCTGGAGGACATCGCCCGCCGTGGCCGCGCCCAGGGCATCCACCTGATCCTGGCGAGCCAGGACATCGCGGGCATCGACGCGTTCTGGGGCAAGCCGGCGGTGTTCGAGCAGTGCACGCTGCGCATCGCCATGCCCAAGGCGCGGCGCGTGCTGGCCGAGACCAACAACGCGGCCGTTGCCGCGCCGAAGTGGCACGCGGTGGTCAACCACGACTCGGGTGTCGCGCACGGCAACCAGCTCGCGCACGTGCCGGACGCCAGCAGCAAGGACATCTTCTCGTCGCTGCAACGGGAACTGTGGGAGCGCTACGCCCAGGAGCACCAGCGGCCGCGGCTGTTCGACGGCGCGCACTCGCCGGTGCTGGAGCACTCGGCCGCGTTCGCCGGGCTCACGCCGGGCGGGCCGCCGCGGGCGCTGCTGGGCCAGTCGATCGACGTCGAGGACACGGCGTGCGCGGTGGAGCTGACCGGGGCGCCGGGCCGCAACCTGGCGATCATGGGCACCGCGATCGCCGAGGCACTGTCCATCATGGACGCGGCCGCCCGCTCGCTGGCGAAGCAGTACCCGCCGCACGAGGTGGAGTTCCTGGTGGCGTGCCTGGTCGACCGGTGCGCGTCCGCGGTCGGCGAGCTGGCCGACGGGCTGGAGTCGGACGGGCACCGCGTGGTGCGGCTGAGCGACGTCGAACTGGGCGAGCACATGGCCAAGCTCGCCGAGGAGCCGCCCGAGCACGCGCGGATCCTGCTGCTGTACGGCGTCGACGCGGCGCTGCCGATCCTGGAGCAGAAGCAACCCGGTCAGCTCAAGAGCGGGCTGGACCACTTCCGGGTGGTTCTCAAGCAGGGACCAGGCAAGGGCACTCACACGATCGGGTGGTGGCGCAGCACGGCGCGGCTGAAGGACACGCTCGGGTTCGCCGGCACCGACGACATCGGGGCGTGGGCGGCGCTGGACGTGCAGGGCGCGGAGCTGAGCCAGTTCGCGGCCGGGCAGGTCGTGCACTGGTCGCCGCGGCCGGGGCGGGCGCTGTTCTTCGACCGCAGCACGCACGTCTCGCCCGAGGTGATGATCCCCTTCGACCGGCTGGAGCACCAGGCATGAACGCGGCGATGGAGTACAAGCAGATCGTCGGGCTGGCCGGCAAGGCGGCCGAGGAGCTGCGGGCGTGGGAGCGGCGGCGGGCCGAGGAGCTGGACGCCGAGATCGCGGCCGCGGAGGCCGCCGTGGCGGAGGCGAAGGAACGCGAGGCCCGCACGGTGCAGGGCGCGCAGCACTGGTGGCGGATGGCGCAGGACAACGTCAGCAGGTTGCCGTGGCTGGAGGTCGGGGCCGACCCAGCGCCCGCACCGCACGCCTACGCCGGGCGGCTGGATCTTTACCTGCGCGAGGTCAAGGAGACCTACCAGGAGCTGGTGGACGCGGTGCTGTCGCTGGGGTGGCGCGCGCGGCGCTGAGCGTGGGTGCCGCCGCCGGCCGGCGGTGCACCACTCGGCACGCCGTGGTGGCGACCACGGGATCCTGGTGGCGGGGCAAGCAGTGCGACGCCGGATCGCGGGGCGCTGCCCCTCGTCGGTGGTCGGCGCCCACTCTGCCGAGCGCTGCGACTAGTTCGCGTCCTGTAATTGATCTAGCTGCGGTTCTGGTTTGATCTTGGGTTGTGGTGGGTCGGGGTGAGGTGACGGATCGGGCGTGGGCGCGAATTGAGCCGTCGGTGCCGGTGTCGGGTCGGGGTCGGCGGTGGCGGGATCACCGGCAGGTGCTCGACGCGATTCTGTGGAAGCTACGCCGGCGCTCCGTGGCGTGACCTGCCCGAACAGTATGGGCCGTGGAAGACCGTGCACGAGCGGTTGCGGTTGTGGACCGCCGACGGCGCCTGGCAGAAGATCCTGGACGAGGTGATCGTCAAGGACACCTCGGTCGGCGAGGTCGCGTGGGTCATCTCGGTTGATTCGAGCGTGGTCCGGGCGCACCAGCATTCTGCTGGCGCCCGGAAAAAAGGGGGGCTGCGCCCCCGGCGTCGAGGCGCTCGCGGTCGACGGGAAAGGACTCGGACGCTCCCGCGGAGGACTGAGCACCACAATCCACCTCGCCGTCGATGGCCGCGGGCTGCCGATGCGGGTGCTGCTCACCGGCGGCCACGCCGGCGACAACCCACAACTGCCACTGCTCGACGGCATCGCTCAACCGGCTCAAACAGTTCCGCGACCTAGCCACCCGCGACGCCAAACGCGCCGCCTACTACCAAGCCGAACTCACCATCGCCGCCATCATCCTCTGGCTCCGATGACTTACAGGACACTTCCTAGTTCGCCGGGCGGAGCCAGCTCTCCGGCTCCAGGGTGTCCGGCTTCGGCATCTCGCGGCGGACGTACGCCCGCGCCCAGCTCAGGTCGCCGCGCAGGGTCGCCGGCACCACGGGTGAGACCTCGCGGCGGGAGAGGTGGTCGACGGTCGCGCGTACCCAGTTCATGATCTTTCCGACGTTGCGCGCCTGTGGTTGGTTCCCCACGGAACCGGTGGGGAGTCGGTCACGTCGTAGCAGCCAGGTGAGAGGAAGAGGATCCGGTGAACCGCGAGTTGACCACCCAGTCCGAGGCCGTGGAGGAGCGCCAGGCCGCCCGGCGGCGTCAGGCCGCCCAGCAGGTCGTCACCGCCCAGGACGACTGGGGTCTGGTCGAGGTCGGGGTCGCCGGCAACGGGGAGGTCCTCGAAGTCGCGATCAACTCCGCCCTCTTCGAGCACGTGAAGCCGTCGGACCTGGCCGAGGCGATGCTGCAGGCCGCCCGCGCCGCTCAACGTCGCGCCCGCCAGCTGCACCGCTGACCGCCGCCGCCCGGGAGGGCGACGGCGGCCCCGGCGTCAGAGGGTCGGGCGGTACCGGATGATCTGCGGGTCGTGGTCGCTCGCCTGCTCGGCGAACTCGGCGTTGATGTGCACCACGTCGTAGTCGACCCACCACAGCGCCCGCGAGGTCAGGATGTGGTCCAGCACCTGCGAGTTGCCCTCGTAGACGTAGCTGTACCGCTCGTCGGCGGGCAGCCGGTCGATCTGGTCGGTCAGCGCGCCGCCCGCGGTGAGCGTCTTCAGCGCGGGCGAGAACTGGTAGTCGTTCAGGTCGCCGGCGACGATGACGTCCGCCAAGGGATCCGCCTTCAGCAGCTCGTCGACGAACCCGCGCAGCACCTGCGCCTGCTGCCCGCGCTGCACCTCCGAACTCCGCGTCGGCGGCTGGTACCGGCCGTGCGTCGGCTGGTCGCCGCCCTTCGAGTTGAAGTGGTTGGCGATCACGAACACCGTGTGGCCGTGGAAGACGAACTCCCCGGCCAGCGGCTTGCGGCTGTTCGCCCACGCAGGGTTGCCCGGGTCGACACGCCCCGGCGACACCGACAGGTGCGGCTTGCCGCGCTCCTTCACCACGGACACCGCGGTGGTCGCGTCGCCGCCCGGACGGTCCACGAAGGACACCCGGCGCGGGTTGAACAGGAACCCGACGCGGATGTTGCCGCCCGGCTCGCCGCCGTCGGTGAGGTCCTGCGGGTCGATCTGCCGCCACTCGTAACGCGGCCCGCCTGCGGCGGCGATCGCGTCGGTGAACCGCTTCAGCGTCTGGTCGGCGGCCACCACGCCGTCGCCCTCGCCCTCGGGGCCGTTGTTGTCCTGGATCTCCTCCAGCGTCACGATGTCCGGTGACGCCAGGTTCTCCACGACGCCGCGCGCCAGCTGGTCGAACTTGGCCTGGTCGTCCACGGCGGACAGGTTCTCGACGTTGTAGGTGGCCACGGCCAGCTCGCTCGGCGACTGCTTGCGCGTCACCTCGCGCTGGATGCCGCCGTCCTTGACCTCGCCCAGTGTGGTGGCCTGCAGCGTGTACCCGCCGAAGCTGTCGTACTCGACCGGGCCCGCGGTGAGACCGGTCAGCGTGTCGCCGGTGTTCGCCTGCGGGAACGGGCGCTGCGCGAACGGGATCAGCGACTCGATCTTGAGGATGCCGGTGTTCGGGCTGTCGTAGCCGGTGTAGATCGTGCCGCCGCGGTCGGTCCGGTTCTCCCGCGGCTTGGTGGTCACGTACAGCTCGTAGTACTCGGTGGACGGCCCGACCACGCGGACGTCCTGCACGCTGACGACCTCGCCCTCGTGCGACTCCCAGAAGTCCAGCGAGTACTTCGCGGGCTCCAGCGGCAGGGCTTCGGTGTTGCCGCCGGCGTTGGGGGCGAGGGTGCCGGGCACGGTGGCCGGCGTGATCGCGGTCGCGGCCGGCAGCGGGTTGCCACTCGACTGAACAGTCCACTTCGGACCGGTGATCTCGGTGGTGGACTGGTAGATCGAGCCGGTCTGGCTGTCCGGGTAGTACTCGGTGACGGTGCCGGACACCGTGACCGCGTCGCCGACGGCCACCGCGGGCGTGGTCGAGCCGGTGAACACCAGCACGCCCTCGCTGGTGCGCGGGTCGGCGTCGGGCCGCGGATCGGTCATCCAGAACCCGCGTGCGGAGCCGAACGTGCGCAGCGCGGTGACGACCCCGGTCACGTCGGTGACCTTCTTGCCTGCCAGGGGCGACAGCCGGGTCGTGCCCTGGATGTCGTGGATCTTGGCCGGCGTGCCGCCCGCGTCACCGCCGGTGGTCTCGCCCTTCGTGTTGACCGGGGTCGGGGCGCCTGCCGCGAAGTCGGTGGAGTTGTTGTCGGTGTCGGTCAGCGTCGCGCGCGCGACCGAGGTGGTGTTGCTCGGCGCGGGCGCCGGGCTGCCTTCGCGGACGGTCGCCGAGCCGTATCCGACGAGGTCGCGGACCCGCGGGTCGGCGGCGCAGTCGGCCGCGGTGAGGCAGGTGAGGGCAGTGGTGCCCTGGACGAGGGCGACCGTGCCGGACCCCGCGGCCATCGAGATCGATCCGGCGGCGTCGGCGGTGGGCAGCGAGACCGTGCCACCCGATCCGGTGGCCTCGGCTACCAGGTACCGGCCGCCCGCCGCGACGGAGCCGGTCAGCGCGGTCACCTGCCACCTGCTCGACGCGCTGGGCGAACCGGGCAGGTACTGCACGCTCCAGCCGTCCAGGGCGAAGCTGCCGCCCACCGTGGCGATCTCGATGAAGTCGCTGGTCAGCGTGGCGCCGCTGTTGCCACCACCGCCGTAGACCTCGGCGATCACGACGTCCGGGCTCGCCGCCGACGCCGGTGCGGCGGCGACGGTCGCGCCCGCCAGAGCAGCAGCGGCGAGCACGCCGATTCTTCGACTGGTCGTCACCCTGAGTCCCCTCGTCTGATCAACAGTCGAGGCATCTTCCCTCTATGAGGTGAGACGAAGGAAGACTCAGCGGCAACAACCGGTAACGGTTCGTCCGCCCGGCCTACGACCTACGGAGGGTGCCTCAGTGGTCGTTGACGTACGTGCTCCTGGTGGCGTAACCGGTGCTGACGCCCTTGTAGTAGAGCTCGATGAACGCGCCCTCCGGCAGGTTGTAGGCACCGCCCTCGCTCGCCGAGTGCGTCACGCAGCTCCCGAAGCCGCCACTGGCGACGGCCTTGTAACGCCACCCGCCGTCAGCCCAGACGTTGACCTGCGCGCTCGAGCCGTTCGCCGCGCTGTCGCAGACGGAGATCCGGTCGCCGTACTCCTCGACGTAGACGGTGACGCCGGGGGCCGTGAAGGTGTGGTCCCAGCTGTCGCCCGGCGGGTCGGGCATGGCGGCCGCGGTGCCGGCCGGCACCAGCACGCCGGCGGCCGCCACAGCCGCCGCCGCGGACAGGGTGCGGACGTTGAGCAGTCTCATCGGGTACCCCCAGCAGAAGAAGTGACCAAGAGGATGAACCTACGACCTGGCGCTGGCGGATCCCACGCACGCCGGCGGGCTGTTCCCGCAGGCGGGGAGCGGCCGGTACGGATCGTCTGCGGGCCCCAGGCGGGCGAACCGTGCCACCCGTCCGTGTGAGCGGGCCGCCGTCGAGAGCCGGGCGAGCCGAGACTGGGTTCCCCGACGAAAGGCAGGCAGATGAGGCGGATGCTCGGCGTCCTCGCGGGCGCGCTCGCCGTCGCGGCGCTCGCCGCGCCCGCGCAGGCGGACAACGGCCACTTCGTCACCGGCGCCGCGGCGTGCAGCGACACCGGCGCCGGATTCGAGTGCACCGGCGAGGTGGCCGGCCTCGGCGGCACGACCTTCGAGATCACCGCCAAGGCAGCCGGCACCGCGCGGGTCGAGTGCGTCAACCCGGCCGGGCACCGGGTCACCGGGCAGGACACCGAGGTCGAGGTCACGGCGACCAGCGGGCGGAAGCAGATCCCGCACCACGGGCGATCCGCCTTCCAGCTCACGAGCAAAGCGGTGGGCGTCGGACCCGTGCCTGCCTGCCCGAACCCGATCTGGGCGGCGAAGGTCCTCGACGTCACCTTCGGCACCGCCACCCTGACCCTGTCCGCGAACGGCGCCGCCGCGGCCGAGACCACCGTGGACGTGCGGTAGCGGAAACGACGAACGCCGGGCCTCCCTGGGGAGACCCGGCGTTCGATCCGGCGGTAGCGGTGGGATTTGAACCCACGGACGGGGTCAACCGTCACACGATTTCGAGTCGTGCTCCTTCGGCCGCTCGGACACGCTACCGCCGACTAGGTTACTAGACGCCCAAGAGCGGCTTGCAGGCACTCCTCACCTGGAGCGGAAGCGGCGCTGCGCGTCCCGCGCGGCGGTGGCCGCCCAGTCCGCCACTTCGGTCGTCGTCTCGCGCACGACACCGCGGATCCGCTCGGCACGACCGGCGCTCTGGTGGCGGCGGTTGCCGGTGAGGCGGCCGAACAGCTCCCGCGCCCCGCCCTTGGCCTGGCGGGACCGGCTCGTCATCCGGTTCTTCACGACGTTCATCGACCCTCCTTCGACGCGGTCGACTGAGGGCTACCCCGCCTCGCGCGGCGTCACACGTCCCGGTGACCGGTGAAGAACTCGGCGAGCAGCGCGGCGCACTCGGCCTCCAGGACCCCGCCGCGCACCTCCGGCCGGTGGTTGAGCCGCCGGTCGCGCACCACGTCCCACAGCGAACCGACCGCCCCGGTGCGCGGCTCCCACGCCCCGAACACGACCCGGGCCACGCGCGCGAGCACCAGCGCCCCGGCGCACATCGTGCACGGCTCGACCGTCACCGCGAGCGTGCAGCCGTCCAGCCGCCAGCCGTCGCCGAACTCGCGGGCCGCCTCCCGCAGCGCGATGACCTCGGCGTGCGCCGTCGGGTCGCCCAGCTCCTCGCGGGCGTTGTGGGCGCTGGCGAGCAGGCGGCCGTCGGGTGCGAACACGGCAGCGCCGATCGGCACGTCCGGGCCGGCCTCCCGCGCCGCGGCCAGCGCCACGGACACCAGGTCGGCGTCGGACACGTCAGATCTCGTCGAGCAGCGCGGTGAACTCGCCACCGAACCCGCAGCGCTGCGCGATCATCTGCAGCTGCTCGTCCGGGTAGAGGTCGACCTCACCCGCGATCACCTCGAGCTCGGGCCCGGGCAGGCCGACGTCGGCGAGGATGTCGAGGTCGCCCTCCGGCCAGATGGAGTCGTCCTCCTCGTCCGGCGGATCGACCCGCAGCACGTCGAGCACGTCGGCGGCGATGTCGTAGTCCAGCGCCGCCGCCGCGTCCGAGAGCAGCAGGGACGGTCCGCGCGGGCTCGGCCGCACGATCACGAAGAACTCGTCGTCCACCGCGAGCAGGCCGAACACGGCCCCCGTGGACCGCAACTTGGCCAGCTCGGTGATGGCGGCGTCCAACCCCGTGAGTGCGCCGGCGTCGAGCGCGCTGCAGCGCCACTTGCCGTCCTCCCGGACCACGGCCACCGCGAATCCCGCAACCGGCTCCTTCACCGACATAGCGCACACCGTATACCTGGACGGATCATCGGTGCAGTCGCTCTGCGAGGATCGGAAGATGACGGGACCCACGGAGTTGCCCCCTTTGCCGGACACCCGGCTCGCCGCGTTGCTCTCCGAGGCCGAGGCTCTGCAACCGGCCACCGTCGCGCTGCGCCGTGAGATCCACCGGAGGCCGGAGCAGGGCCTCCACCTGCCGCACACGCAGGCCGCCGTCCGGCGGGCGCTGGAGGGCCTCCCGCTGGAGATCGTCGAGGGGAAGTCGACCTCCGCGCTGACCGCCGTGCTGCGCGGCGCGCAGGACGGGCCCGCGGTGCTGCTGCGCGGGGACATGGACGCGCTGCCGCTGCAGGAGGACACCGGGCTGGAGTTCGCCTCCGAAGTGGACGGGACAATGCACGCGTGCGGCCACGACGGCCACACCGCGATGCTCGCCTCCGCCGCGCGGCTGCTCGCGGCCCACCGGCACGAGCTGGCCGGGTCGGTCGTGTTCATGTTCCAGCCGGGCGAGGAGGGCTACCACGGCGCGCGGCACATGATCCACGAAGGCGTGCTGGACGCCGCCGGCTCGCGGGCCGAGAAGGCCTTCGGCATCCACCTGCTGTCCCACGTCGAGTCCGGGCTGATCACCACGCGGCCGGGACCGCTGATGGCCTCGAACGACACGTTCACGGTCCAGGTCACCGGCAAGGGCGGGCACGGGTCCAGCCCGCACAACGCGATCGACCCGGTGCCGGCGGCCGCGGCGATGGTCGGCGCGCTGCAGACGATGGTGACGCGGCGGGTCAGCGTGTTCGACCCGGCGGTGGTGTCGGTGACCCGCATCCAGGCCGGTACGACGACCAACATCATCCCGGAGACCGCGGAGGTCGCGGGCACGATCCGCACGCTGTCCGAGTCCACCCGCGCGCTGGTGAAGGCCGAGCTGCCGAAGGTGTGCGAAGCGGTCGGCGAGGCGCACGGCTGCCGCGTGCTGGTCGACATCGAGCCCGGCTACCCGGTCACCGTGAACGACCCGGACCAGGCGCTGCGGGTGCTGGACCTCGCCCAGCGCGTGCTCGGCCGCGCGGAGCTGATGGCCGACCCGATCATGGGTGCCGAGGACTTCTCGTACGTGCTGCAGCGGGTTCCGGGCGCGTTCGCGTTCCTCGGCGCGTGCCCGCCGGACGTCGACCCGGCGGAGGCGCCGACCAACCACTCCAACCGCGTGCGCCACCACGAAGGCGCTTTCCCGGCGGGTGTCGCGATGTACGCGGCCTTCGCCCTCGACGCCCTGGCAGGATGACGCCCCGTGCGAGACGTATGCGTGATCGGGCTCGGGTTGATCGGCGGCTCGGTGCTGCGCGCGGCCGCGGCGGTGGGGCGCGAGGTGTGGGGCGCGACGACTTCGGCGGCCGACGCCGAGGCGGCGGCGGCTGACGGGTTCGACGCCTCGACCGACGTGGAAGCCGCGCTGCGGCGGGCCGCCGACCGGGACGCGCTGGTGGTGCTGGCCGTGCCGCTGACCGCCGTCGAGGAGGTGCTGCGGACGGTCGACGTGTGCGCGCCGTCGTGCCTGCTCACCGACGTGACCAGCGTGAAGACGGGTGTGCTGACGGCCGCGCGGGCGTTCGCGCCGAACGCGCGATACGTCGGCGGGCACCCGATGGCGGGCACCGCCGAGTCCGGCTGGCGGGCCGGCAACGCCGCGCTGTTCGGCGGCGCGGCGTGGGTGGTGTGCGTCGAGGACGACACCGATCTCGGCGCGTGGGCCGAGGTGGCCCGGCTGGCGATCGACCTCGGCTCGCACGTGGTTCCGCTGACCGCGGCCACGCACGACGAGGCGGTCGCCCGGATCTCCCACCTCCCGCACCTGCTGGCCGCGGTGCTCGCGGCCGTGGGGGCGGACGGCGGGCCGGTCGCGATGGCGCTGGCCGCCGGCTCCTACACCGACGGCACCCGCGTGGCCGCCACCCGGCCGGCGCTGGTGCGCGCGATGACCGAGGGCAACCGCGAAGCGCTGCTGCCGGTGATCGACGAAGCCCTCGGCCGGCTCGGCGCCCTGCGCGGGTCGCTGGCCTCGACCGGCGGCCTCGCCGTCAGCATCGACTCGGGTCACCAGGGCGCGCAAGCGCTTGCGGCCGCCAGGCAGGCCACGCTGTCGGGCGTCCGCGTCGCGCTGGGCGCGCCGGACGCCCGCGACGGCCTGCGTGCGCTCGGCGAGCGCGGCGGCCGCATCACTTCCCTCACCGAGGACACCGCCATCGGCGAGGTGCCGTAACGGTTACGGCTGGCTGGTCGGTCCGGTCGGGCCGCTCTGGGGTCCGGTCTCGGGTCCGCTCTGGGGTCCGCTCTGGGGTCCGGTCTGGGGTCCGGTCTGGGGTCCGGCCGGTCCGGGGCCGCCCTGCGGGCCGGGCTCGCCGTGCCCGCCGCCGGACTGCTTGTGCAGGAAGTCCTTCGCCTTCGACGTGACGTTGTCGATCTTGCTGGAGTGCTGGCCGAACTTCGACTTGGCGAAGCCGCTCGCCTTGTCCAGGCCTTGCTCGATCTTGCCGGCGTTGTGGCCGAGCGCCTCTTGCGCCTTTTTCTTGATCTCGTTGAAGTCGATGCCCATGAATCCATGAAACCCCAAGGTCAGGCCCCCCGCATCCGGTAAGCCCCTGGTTTACTGCTCGGTAACCCCTACCCGAGCGGAAAGGTCACCGATGCCCGCCAGGACGTTCTCCTTCGAGATCACCCGCACCAGTAGCGCGCCGCCCGCGACCCTCTTCCGGCTGGAGACCGACGGCGCCCGCTGGTCCGACTGGGCGAAACCGCTCATCGTCGTGTCCCGCTGGGACCGGTGGGCCGACCCGGCAGGCGGGGTGGGCGCGATCCGGGCCGTCGGCGCGTGGCCGCTGCTCATGCGTGAGGAGACGCTCGAGTACGAGCAGGACCGCCGCCACGTCTACACCTTCGCCGAGCCGGCGCCGGTTCGCGACTACCGCGGCGAGGTGACCTTCGAGCCCAACGGCACCGGCACGCGGCTGACTTGGCGCGGGTCGTTCCAGGAGAAGATCCCCGGCACCGGGCCGGTCGTGCGCGCCGCGCTCGCGGGGGCGATCAAGTTCCTGTCCGCGAAGCTGGTCAAGGCCGCCGAGCGCTAACCGGCGCCGAGGCAGAGGAACGGGCGGCGCAGCGGATCGGCGGCGGTCGCGTGCGCCAGCGCCAGCGCCGGGGAGATCCCGGACGCGAGCCGCTGGTGCAGGTCGGTCATCGCCTCCGCCGCCGCCCGGTCGCCCACCCGCGCGATCGCCCCGACGATCGTGCGGGACCCGCTCGCCAGCAGCGCGCCGGCGAACCCCAGCGCCTCCTCGCCGGGCCGGATGTGGCTCATCGCCAGCTCGCACGAGGCCAGCACCACCCGATCCGGCGGGCGCCGCAGCCGCGCGGTCTCGTGCGCGAACAGCGGCCCGTCGACCAGTTCCAGCCGCGAGAACAACGCGTTCGCCGGTTCGTGCGCGCCGTGCGCGACCAGGTGCGCCAGGCCCGACCCGTCGAGCGCTTCCAGCACCGCCGAACTGGTCGCCGCCGGTCCGTCGACCAGCGTCGCCGACGGGTAGACCGCGCGCAGCTGCCGCACCTCGCCGATCGCGCCGGGCACGTCCGGCCCGCCGACCAGCACGACCGGGTCGATCAGCTCGCGGCGCATCGCGGTCACCCACGCGGTCGCCGACGGCGCGATCGACAGCGGACGGCCACGCAACGATGGCAGCGCAGGCCACGGCAGCGCGTACAGCGGCCCGGTCGGCACGATCACCAGCTCACGGTCGCCGATCGCGTCCGCGAGCGGCCGCACGACCCGCTCGTCGAGCAGCCGGGCGCGCTTCTCCGCGGACGCCGTGACGGCCGCGACCAGTGGCGGCGGCAGGTGGTCCGGGGCCAGCGCGTTCAGGTCGGCGTGCAGCTGCTTGGTGATCTCCACGACCTCGTCCAGCCCGCCCAGCCGTACCAGCCGGAACCGGCCGTCCCGCACGACCACCGCGGACAGCTCGCCGTCCTGGCCGATCAGGCTGACCAGCACGCGGTCGCCCAGCTCGGTGGCCACCTCCTCGGGTGAGCTTACCGGGCGGGGCCTGCCCCACGGGCTGGTGTACCAGCCGAGGCGGCCAGCCTCCCGCTGCAGCCGGGTGTAGCGCTGCTCCAGCGCCGCCACCGGCCTGCCGTCGAGGCGGTTCTGCTGCGCGAGCCGCTGCACCTGGCGCATCTCGGTGATGAGCCGGGCGAGCACCGGATCGTCGATCGCGGGCAGCGGCTCGTACCGGTAGACCTGCGCGCGCGTCCGCTCCTGCCAGGCGAACAGCCTGCGCGCGCCGGCGTGGCCGCGGGTCGTGCCGAGCACCAGCCCCACCGCGAGACGGCCCAGCTCCTGGCCGTGCACCGCGGTCCCGCACACCAGGTCCAGCCCGCCCATCCGGTCGCGCACGCGGCTCAGCTCGGCGAAGCCGCTGCGCGCCTGCGCCAGCGCCGCACGCGGACGGCCGGTCGCCACGGCGAGTTCGGCCCGGCACAGCCGGAGCAGCATGACGTGGTCGATCGGCGTGGTGCGGCGCGGCCGCGGCACCCGCGCGAGCAGCTCCTCGGCCGCGCCGACGTCCCCACGGCGGAGCAGCAGCCGCACCGCGAGCAGCCGGGCCACCGCCGCTTCGTCCCGCAGCCCCAGTTCCGCGAGGCGGTCGGCGTGCCCGGTGAGACCCGTGACGAGCCGCGCCGGCGGGCGGCGCGTGCCGCCGAGGACCTCAGTGGCGTCGGCACGCAGCCGGGTCAGCGCGGCGACCGCCGCCCAGCGTTCGTTGCCGCGCCGGAGGAACCGCCGACGCGCGAGCTCGGCCAGCTCGCGGGCCCGGCCGTGGTCGTTGTCGAGGATCGCGGCCGCGGCGCGGGCGACCTCGGCCTCGGCGATGTCCTGCACGTTGCGCGTCGCATACAGCTCGGGCAGCACCTCGTCGAGGTGCCGCGCCGCGTCCTCGGCCAGACCGGCGACGAGCAGCGCCCTGGCCTGGTCGACGCGCAGCCGGGCGAGCCAGCCGGGAGCGGCGTCCTCGTAGATCCGCGCGGCCTGCTCGTAGTGCCGCAACGCGCCGGGGATGTCGCCGAGGAGCTGCCCCTGCTCGCCCAGCAGGTGCCGGACCTTGCCCTCCAGCCGGGTCAGGCCGTGCTCGGTGGCCAGTTCGAGGCAGCGCCGCAGGTCCGCCAGCGCCGCCGCGGGCCGCTGCAGCTCGACGTTGATGTTGGCGCGGTTCATCAGGTTGCGGGTCAGCGACAGCGCGTTGTCGTCGGCCTCGTTTTCCAGCACCGGCAGGATCTCGTCGAACAGCGCCAGCGCTTCGGACAACCGGCCGATCCGGCCGAGCACCAGCGCGCGCTGGGCGCCGACCAGCGCACGCAGGACCCGCTGTGGCGGCCCGGGCGGCAGCCGATCGGTCAGCCGCAGGGCGTCGTCGAGGTGGCGCAGGCCGGCCGCCGCCGAGCCGGTCTCGGCCTCCGACATCGCGAGGCCGAGCAGGACCCGTGCCCGCAGGGTGATCCACTCGACGTCGTCCGGCCCGTCCGCGAGCACCCGCAACGCGCGGTTGAACAGCCGCACCGCCTCCACGTTGCGGAAGTTGCCCGCCGCGTCCGCCGCCCGCCCGCGCAGCGCCGATGCCCGGCCCAGCGCACGCCGGGACTCACGCTGAGCTGACACGTGGTCTATCTGAGCACATCCGCGGGCCGGGGGGAGCAGCCGGTCAGAGGACGACCGCGGGCGTGACGACGGTGCGGCGGCTGCTGGCCCCGCCGACCGAGATCACGATCTGGGTGGTGCCGCGCGGCACGTCGTCGAGCACGAACCGGCCGCCCTCGTCGGCCACCGTCGACGACGAGCCGTGCTCGGCCACCCGCACCTCGACCCCGTGCGCGGCGGCGGGCACCAGCCAGCCGTCGATGCGGTGGCAGTGCCCGACCCTGGTCAAGTTGATCATCACCGTGAGATCGCTGACCGTGAACGTGATCGTGCCCTCGTCGGTGATGCTGCGGACGCCGGCCAGCGCCGGGTCGGCCCGCTCCCACTGCGCGATCTCGAAGTCGAGGTTCTCCAGTTCGAGGGCGAACTGCACGCGCTCGACCAGGCCGTCCGGGGGCGGGTCGACGGCGGCCAGCACCCGGCCCAGATCGGCCAGCAGGTCTTCGTCGCCGGGGTGCGCCCCACCCCCTGGCAGATTGTCGTTCATACGCTGCCCCCTTCGATGTCCAGCAGTTCGCGCATCGTCTTCAGGCAGCGGCCGCGGTTGGGTCCGATGCTGCCGCGCGGCATCTGCAGCGCTTCGGCGACGAGCCGGTACTCGGCGCGACCGGCGAGCACGGTGAGCCGCAGCAGTTCCTGGCACCGCTGCGGAAGCCTGCGGAAGGCACGCCAGAGCCGCTGGTCACGCTCGGTGCGCAGCACCTCGGCCTCGGGCGCGGGCTCGGTGCTCGCCACGGTCTCGGCCAGTTCGTCGGTCAACGGCACCGGCGGCGGTTTCCGCCCGCGCACGCGCTGCGATTCGTGCCGGGCGGTGACGACCAGCCAGCCGGCGAGCGCCTTCGGCTCACGCAGCCGGTCGAGGTGGCTGACCAGAGCCAGCCACACGGTCTGCACCACGTCCTCGGCCGAGTGGCTGTCCAGCCCCTGGCCGCGCGCCACGTTCCACACCAGCGGGGTGAGCTCGGCGACCAGCCGGTTCAGCGCGCGTTTGTCCCCCGCCCGCGCCGCGGCCAGGCACGCCTCGAACAGCTCCGGTCCGCGGAGTCCCTCCCAGGACGGATCCGCCTCGGCGGTCCTCGCTTCCGTCACCGCGTTCGCCCCCACTTCGCGTGGTTCTCCTCGGGTCAGCGCTAGGCAGTATCTCCGGCTCCGTCACCGTGCAGAGCACGAAGGCGGACGCCAGATACACAACATCACTCGTTTGGAGCAGTCACGGCGAGCACGAACGTGACGGAGCGGCGCGGCTCCACCTCCCACGGCCGCGCCAGCTCCGCCCGGAGCAGGTGCCGGCCGGGCTCGACGACGTCGAGCGCCAGCCGGCGCACACCCCCCTCGCCCGGTGGCCCCTCCCCGTGGGCCACCTCCCTGGACCGGACGTGCTCGTCCGCCACCACGCGGACCGCGTCCGGCAACCGCCAGCGCCACCGGTAACCCGACGCGCGGACCTCCGGCAGGCGCAGCTCCACCGTGTCCCCCACGTGGAGCCGCGCCGTCTCCCCCGAATCCGCCTGTGCGAGCCGGATCTGTGTCACTGGAAGCTCCCCAGGGTGGCGGTGGCCGGCGGCCCCCTCGGCTGCCGGCCACCGCCGGTCTGCGTGCCGTCGTCAGACCAGGATCTGGTCGATCTGCCCGGCGGCGTTCTCGTGGAAGGACACCGGCAGCCCGTGGTTGCGGGCCAGCAGTGCCAGCGTCGTCAGGGAGCTGCGCCCGTCCGCGGTGGCGGCGAGCCGCTTCCAGCCCAGGCCCGCGATGTCCACCCAGACGCCCGGGTTGGCGCTCGTCGACCACAGCCGCGCGACCTGCCGGTTGTGCACCCAGACACCCTGCGCCTGCGGCGCGGGGTGGGCCGGCGTGCCGTTGCCGTTCGGCGGGGTGTTCGGGTCGTAGACCCCGCTCGGGGGCGGCGTGTTGGGGTCGTAGACACCGGTCGGCGGCGGGGTGTTGGGGTCGTAGACACCCGTCGGCGGCGGCGTATTGGGGTCGTACACCCCCGTCGGCGGCGGCGTATTGGGGTCGTACACCCCCGTCGGCGGCGGCGTATTGGGGTCGTACACCCCCGTCGGCGGCGGCGTGTTCGGGTCGTAAACCCCCGTCGGCGGCGGGGTGTTCGGGTCGTAGACGCCGGCCGGGCCGTCGGAGCCGGGCGTCTCCCTGGTCAGTTCGGCGAGTTCGGCGTTCGGGTCGTCCTGCGGGCCGGAGTCCGGCGTCTCGCTCTTGCTCGTGGTCATGCTTCGCTCCCCATCAGTAGGTGGTGGCAACCTTGGTCAGCACGCCCTGGTCGAGGAACGGGCTGACGGGATGCCCACCCGCCCGAGCCTCGGCGAGCAGCGCGAGCTGACGGCTCACGCCCGCGGCGTCCCCCGCGAGCCGGACCCAGCCCAGCTGCTCCAGGCACACCCATTCACCGGCACCGGCCGAGAACAGGCGCAGCGCGCGCTGCGGCGGTAGCCACGCGCGCAGGGTGACCCCGGTGCAGCCGAGGGTCGTCGGCCGCGGTTCCGGGTAGTCCTCGATGAAGGCCTCGCCGTAGGCGATCCGGAAGAACCCGCCCTCACCCCAGTCGGTGCCCCAGGAGTTCTTGCCGATCCAGCAGTTCTGCTCGTCGTCCCAGCCGATGAGCGCGACGCAGTGCCCGCCGTTGCTCTCCGTCGTGGTGGCGCGGTAGATGCCGCCGGTGTAGTGGAAGAAGTCGTCGTAGATCACCATGCACGCGGTGACCGGGCCGTAGCCGTAGATGTGGTGCTTGATCGCGGCCGGGTCCTGGGTCAGGTCGACGACGCCCTCCGCACGCGCGACGCGGTTCACCCAGTTCGGGTGCAGCGCGCCGGCGCCCTCGTCCGAGTAGGGCCAGTAGTCCTCGAAGGTGACGCCCTTGGCCGCGCAGTCCCCCATCAGGTCGTCCGGCCAGGACCCGGTGTCACCCGGCTTGCGGTGTCCCGGCGCGAACCCGAAGAACAGGTGCGCCTCCGACAGGTCGAGCCGCATGCCGGTGTTGCGGCGCGTGTAGGCGGCGGTCCCCTCGAGCGCCGCGATGGTGCCGAACGCGCTGCAGGACCCCGATTCCCCCTGGTCCTTCACCGGCGTGACGTAGCTGCGGCCGCACACGTCGCGGAGGTCGAACTTGGCGGGCAGCGTGCTGCCCGGCGCGTGCAGCGCGGTGCACGGCTGGCCGGCGGCCCCGAGCGCGACCTCGAGCATCCGCCCCGGCAACTCGGCCCGGGCTTCCACTTCGGCCGCGCTCGGGGCCGGCACCCCCAGTCGCACCCTGCGCGACTCGCCCGCCAGCCGGCTGAGCACCGTCTCCCCCGCCTGCCACGGATCCCCCATCGTGGCAAGGGAATCGCGCACGGCGCGGATTTCCTCGGCGAAGGGCCGGGGAGAGCTCATGCGTTCCTCCAGTCGGTGTGCAACCAGCCAACGCCCCCTATGACGCGGGGAGGCCCTCGCCAGATACACAGCGACAGAAGTTTTTCCAAAGCACCTGGTCGGCGGCGGCCGGTTTCACCCGATCAGCCCAATGCGACGGCCTCCGCCAGCTTGTCCGCCCACAGCCGGTAGCCGGCCGGTCCGGGGTGGAACCCATCCGCGGCGAACAGCTCCGGGTCGACCACCTCGCGCGGCACCGGGCAGTGCGTGACCCCCGGCAGCTCCGCGAGCGTCGCCGCCGCCGCGTCCAGCGCCTCACCCCGCAGGCCCAGCACAAGGCGCAACGGCTGCGGCAGCGACGGGAACGCGGCGAGCGGCGGGACGCCGGCCAGCAGCACCGGGACCGGCCCGAGCGCCCGTCGCGCCGTCACCACCAGTTCCAGCAGGTCGCGTCGGTAGCGGGCGGGTGAGCGCATCTCGATGGTGTCGTTGACGCCGAGCGCCACCACGACCAGGTCCGCCCGCTCCCGGCACGCCTCGCCCAGCAGCTCCGTCCGGACGGTGCGCGCGTTGGCGCCCGTCCGCCCCGCCACGCGCCAGTCGATCCCGCGCCCCAGCCTGCGGGCCAGCGCCGCGGCCAGCTGCCCGGTCAGCGCCTCCTCGTGCGTCTCCGCGCCGACGCCATCCACAGTGGACTCGCCGATCACCTGCAACCGCAACGGGTCCGGCCCGGGCGCCGAGCCCCGCAGCGGTCCGGACGCGCCCGGCAGCCGCGGTGTCGTCCGGCGCACGTGCAAGCCCTGGGCGACCAGCACCGGGGCGAGTCCGACGGTGGCCGCGAGAGTCAGGGCAGCACGTGAAGTTGACACCCGTTCACATTAGCCCTTGGCGATCGACACGGCCATCCTCGTCAACTCCGGATCCGCGGCCGCGCGCAGCACGTAGTCGGCCAGGTCGGCACGGGAGATGGTGAAGCTGCCGCGCACGTTCCCCCTGGTCTCGCTCGCGATGTGGCCGGTGTGACGGCCGTCGTTGAGCTTCGGCGGGCGCACGATCGTCCAGTCGAGCCCGGACTCGATCACCCGGCGCTCCATCTCGCCCATGTCGGCGTACCCCTCGCGCAGCATGCGGATCAGCAGCGGCTTGACCACCAGCCGCGTGAACCACCCGTCCCCCTCGCGGTGCATGCCGCTGTTGCTCACCACGACCAGCCGTCGCACGCCGGCCGCCGCCATCGCGGTCATGATGGCGCTCGTCCCGTCCCGGCAGATCACGCTCGGCCCCCGGTCGCGGGGGCCCAGCGCGGACAGCACGGCCTCGCGGCCGGTGATGGCGGGCACCAGCGAATCCGCGTCGAACACGTCCGCGGTCACGACCTCCAGCCGCGCCTGCGCCGGCACGTCCAGCCGCGCCGGATCACGCACCACCGCCGTGACCTGGTGACCCGCGGCGAGCGCCTGCCGCACAACCTCCACACCCGTCCCGCCGGTCGCGCCGAACACCGTCAGCTTCATGTTTCCTCCCTGGTTAGTGTTCACTCACCTGCTATGGTGGGTGAGCACTCACTAACCGTCAAGCGAGCACTGAGAGAACGCTGAGGACGCATGGGAACTCGGGAGAAGATCCTGGCCGCGGCCGCGGAGGTGATGCGCGAGCAGGGCTACGCGCGCGCCACCACCAAGGAGATCGCCCGCGCCGCCGGGTTTTCGGAAGCGGCGCTGTACAAGCACTTCGCGGACAAGACGGAGATCTTCCTCGGCGTGATGACCTCGCAGCTGCCCGGGCTGAACGCGGTGCTCGGCGACCTCACACCCGGACGGCACACGGTGCGCGGCAACCTGGTCCGGATCACCAGCACGGCGATCGACTTCTACACCGAGAGCTTCCCGATCGGCGCGTCCCTGTTCTCCTCGCGGGAACTGCTGGCGGCCCACCGCGCCGCGATCCACGAGCACGGCGCCGGGCCGCGCACCCCCGTGACCCGGCTGGCGAACTACCTCCGCGCGGAACGGGACCTGCGCCGCCTGCCGTCCACATCGGACCCCGACGCGATCGCGACGCTGTTGCTGGGCGCCGCCTTCCAGCAGGGGTTCCTGCGGCACTGGGACACCGACGCCGGGGACCCCACGACGCTGGCGCGCAAGCTCGTCAAGGCCGTCCTGCCCTAGCGGCTCGCCCGCTCCTTCTCCCAGCGCTCGAACAGCAGCGGCAGCTCCTTGATGATGAACGACAGGAAGTCGCGCATGTCGGCGAGCCGCCTGCCGGCCGGGGTGTCCGCCCCCACCGCGTCGATGCCCTCCGCGGCCGCGTCCCGCCACATCTCCACGAACCGGTCGCGCTTGCGCATGCTGGCGTACCACATGTCGTCGAGCACCCGGAAGTGGTCGCGCCGCGATCCGGGCTCCCGCTCCCGCTCGACCAGCCCCACCTGCTCCAGGTAGCGCACCGCCCCGGACACCGCCGCCGGGCTGACCTGCAGGTTCTCTGCCAGCTCCGCCGCGGTGAGCCGGCTGTCGTCGGTGACCACGAGCGCGGCGAACACGCGCGCGGCCATGCGCTGGATGCCGAGCTGATTGAGCACGAGAGCCAGCCGCTCGACGTACCGGCGAACCGTCTCTTCGTCCCGCATGGAGATCATCCTCCCTCACTCGTCCAGCGCTTCAGCCAATCTATACGTTTTCCTAACTTCACAACTTTGTGAAATCACTGTAGCTTCGGCCGCATGGACAACGCCATCTCCATCGAGGGCCTGCACAAGTCGTTCGGTGCGACCAAGGCCCTCGACGACCTGAACCTGCAGGTCAAGACCGGAGAAGTGCACGGCTTCCTCGGCCCGAACGGGGCCGGGAAGTCGACCACCATCCGCGTCCTGCTCGGTCTGCTGCGCGCGGACCGGGGCACCGTCCGCCTGCTCGGCGGCGACCCCTGGCGCGACGCCGCGAGCCTGCACCACCGGCTCGCCTACGTCCCCGGAGACGTCAACCTCTGGCCCAACCTGTCCGGCGGCGAGGTCATCGACCTGCTCGGGCGGCTGCGCGGCGGGCTCGACAAGCGCCGCCGTGACGAGCTGATCGAGCGGTTCGACCTCGATCCGAAGAAGAAGGGCCGCACCTACTCCAAGGGCAACCGGCAGAAGGTCGCGATCGTCGCGGCCCTCTCCTCCGATGTCGAGCTGCTGATCCTCGACGAACCGACCTCCGGCCTCGACCCGCTGATGGAGGCCACCTTCCAGTACGCGATCCAGGAGGAGCGCGACAAGGGCCGCACGGTGCTGCTGTCCAGCCACATCCTCGCCGAGGTCGAGGCGCTGTGCGACCGGGTCAGCATCATCCGCAACGGGCACGCGGTGGAGACCGGCACGCTGAGCGAACTGCGGCACCTGACCCGCACGTCGATCGTGGCGGAGCTCGCCGGCCACCCGAACGGGCTCGGCTCGCTGGCCGAGGTGCACGACCTCAAGGTGGACGGCAACCGCGTCCGCTTCGACGTCGAGACCCAGTCGCTGGACCAGGTGCTGCGCAAGCTGACCGAGGTCGGCGTGCGCAGCCTGACCAGCCAGCCGCCGACGCTGGAGGAGCTGTTCCTGCGCCACTACACGACCGAAGCGAGCTCACGGTGACCGCGCTGGTGGGCACCCGGCACCTGGTGCGTCTCGCGCTGCGGCGGGACCGGGTCGTGCTGCCGCTCTGGGCGCTGGTGATCGGCGTGCTGCCGGCGAGCAGCGCCGGCGCCTACGACCAGCTGTACCCGGACGCGGCCAGCCGGGCGGCGCTGACGACCGGGATGAGCGCGAACCCGTCGATCACCCTGCTCTACGGGCCACCGTTCGACCTGTCCACCGCGGGCGGGTTCACGGCGTGGCGCTTCGGTGTGTTCCTGCCCCTGTTCACAGCGCTGGCCTGCATCTTCACGGTCACGCGGCACACCCGCCAGGAGGAGGACACCGGGCGGCAGGAGCTGCTGTCGTCGACCGTGACCGGGCGCTACGCCGCCTTGACGGCCGCGCTGATCACCGCCGCCATCGGCGCGGTGGGGACCGGGCTGCTGGTGGCGCTCGGCCTGATCGGCGCGGGGCTGCCCGCGGGCGGGTCGGTGGCGTTCGGGCTCGGGACCACGCTGACCGGGCTGCTGTTCGCCGCGGTCGCCGCCATCGCCGCCCAGCTCGCCGAGTACTCGCGCACCGCGAACGGCATCGCCTCCGCGGTGCTCGGGGTCGCGTTCCTGCTGCGCGCGGTCGGCGACTCGGCCACGGACATCTCATGGCTGTCCTGGCTGTCGCCACTCGGGTGGTCGACGCAGATCCGGCCGTTCGCCGGGGACCGGTGGGCCGTCGCGCTGCTGCTGGTCGCGGTGGCCGTCGTGCTGGGGGCGGTGGCCTACCGGCTGCTGCCGCTGCGGGACGTCGGAATGGGCATCTTCCCGGCTCGTCCCGGCCCGCCGGTGGCGGCGCCCGGGCTGCGGTCGCCGTTCGCGCTGGCCTGGCGGCTGCACAAGGGCGTGCTGATCGGCTGGACCGTCGGCTTCGCGGTGCTGGGGGCCATGTTCGGCTCGCTGGCCGCCGGCATCGGCGACATCGTCGGCGAGAGCGCGCAGGCCCAGCAGATGCTCGAGCGGCTGGGCGGCGCGCAGAGCCTGGTCGACACGTTCCTCGCCGCGATCGCCGGCATCTTCGGAATGGTCGCCTCGATGTACGCGGTGCAGGCGACGCTGCGGATGCGCGCGGAGGAGACCGCGCTGCGGCTGGAGCCGCTGCTGGCGACCCGAGTGCGCCGGTTGCAGTGGGCCGGTAGCCACCTGGTGTTCTCGCTGCTGGGGACGGCTCTGCTGCTGGTCGTGTCGGGGGTGTTCGCGGGACTGCTGCACGGGTTGCGCGTCGGCGACGTGAGCGGCCAGGTGCCCGCGGTGCTCGGCGCGACGGTCGCGCAGGTGCCCGCGGTGTGGGTGGTCGTCGGGATCGCCGTGGTGGTGTTCGGGTTCGCGCCGAAGTTCGCGACGGCGGCGTGGGGGGTGGCGGCGGCGTTCCTCCTGCTGTCGCTGTTCGGGCCGGTCGTGCAGGCGCCGCAGCTGTTGCTCGACGTCTCGCCGTTCACGCACGTGCCGAAGCTGCCGAGCGCCGATTTCGCGGTCGCGCCGTTCGCGTGGCTGCTCGGGATCGCGGTGGTCGCGCTTGCCACGGGTCTGGCACGTTTTCATCGGCGCGACATCGGGTAGTACCTGGTCGTTCGAGTGGCAGAGCCCGGGCCTGTCGGGGGGGCCGGGCTCTGCCACTCCGTTTTTGTCGGTACCCCTCGCTAACGTCGTTCAGGTCGCGGGAGCGAGGGGGGAACATGCGATGGGGGTTGTTGCGGCACGGGGATTTCCGGCGCCTGTGGCTGGCGGACGCGCTGAGCCAGTTCGGCGACCGGATCAACCTGCTCGCGGTGCCGTTGCTGGCGGCGATCACGCTGCACGCCACGGCGTTCCAGCTGTCCGTGCTGCGGACGCTGGAGACGCTCGCGTACCTGCTGCTGGCGTTGCAGGTCGGCGCGTGGACGGACCGCATGCGCAAGCGGCGGGTGCTGGTGGCGGCCGACCTCGGGCGGGCGGTCGCGTTCGGCTCGGTGCCGGTCGCGGCGGCGTTCGGCGCGCTCACGATGCCGCAGCTGTACGCGGTGGTGGCGGTGGCCGGGGTGCTGTCGGTGTTCTTCGAGGTGGCGCACCGGACGTACCTGCCGAGCCTGGTCGCGCGCTCGCAGCTGGTGGAGGGCAACGCGCGGTTGCAGGCCAACGTCTCGGTCGCGGCGGTGTCCGCGCCGGGCCTGTCGGGGTGGCTGGTGCAGCTGTTCGGCGGGGCGACGGCGGTCGGTGTGAACGCGGTGAGCTTCCTGTGGTCCGCGGCCTGGCTGCGGCGGATCCGCGCGCCGGACCGGGTGCCGCCGGCGCGGGTGCGGGCGCCGCTGCGGCACGAGATCGCCGACGGGCTCCGGTTCGTCTTCCGGCACCCGGTGCTACGCGCGATCGGAGCGCACGACGTGTGCGTCAGCGTTTGCCAGCAGTTCCAGATCACGGTGGCGGCGCTGTTCCTGCTGCGCGAGGTGCACCTGTCGCCGGGCGTGATCGGGCTGCTGCAAGCGGGCGGGCTCACCGGAGCGGTGCTCGGCTCGGCCGTGGCGCGCCGGCTCGGCAGGCGGTTCGGCGAGGCGCGGCTGATGTGGAGCAGCGCCCTGCTGTGGGGCGTCGGGTACCTGATGATCCCGTTGACCACGCCGGGCTGGGGCCTCGCGTGGTATCCCGTCGGCAACTTCCTGACCGGCGTGAGCATCGTGGTGCTCAACGTGCACCAGCTCAGCTACCGGCAGGCGGTGACGCCCGAGCGGCTACAGGGCCGGGTGGCGGCCACCTCCTCGTTCCTGTACTTCGCGCCGGGGCCGATCGGGAGCGTGCTCGCCGGCGTGCTGGCGAGCGTGGTCGGGCTGCGCGGAACGTTGTGGCTGGCGGGCGCAGGGGTGGCGGCTTCGGCGCTGTGGCTGGTCTGCTCGCCGTTGCGCCGGATGCGGCGGTTGCCGGAGGCATACGAGGAGGAGCGCACGGGTAGTCACGCCACATGACCCTCGATGGAGCACCGCGTCAGATCTTCCTCGCCGGTCAGTGGCGTGACGCCGCGGACGGCAGCCGCTTCGGCGTGCAGGACCCGGGGACCGGGCAGCAGCTCTGCGAGGTCTCCGACGCGCAGGACGCCGACGTCGGCGAAGCCATCGAGGCGGCCGTCGCGAAGCAGGAGGAGTGGGCCGCGACGCCGCCGCGGGAGCGGGGCGAGATCCTGCGCCGCGCGTGGCAGCTGATGACCGACCGCGCCGACGAGCTGGCGCGGCTCATGACGCTGGAGATGGGCAAGAGCCTGGAGGAGTCGAAAGCCGAAGTCACCTACGCCGCGGAGTTCTTCCGGTGGTTCTCAGAGGAGGCCGTGCGCATCGACGGGCGGTACGCGCGCAGTCCGGCCGGTGGCGGTCGCGTGCTGGTGTCGAAGCACCCGGTGGGTCCGTGCATCCTGGTCACGCCGTGGAACTTCCCGCTGGCGATGGGCACCCGCAAGATCGGGCCCGCCATCGCCGCGGGCTGCACCATGATCGTCAAGCCGGCGCAGCTGACGCCGTTGTCGATGCTGAACCTCGCCGGGCTGCTGAAGGAGGCCGGGTTGCCGGACGGTGTGCTGAGCGTGCTGCCGAGCACGTCGGCGAGCCGGGTGGTGAACCCGGCGCTGGCCGACCCGCGGATCCGGAAGCTGTCCTTCACCGGGTCCACCGAAGTGGGGCGCAAGCTGGTCGAGCAGTGCGCGCCGAACCTGCAGCGGATGTCGATGGAACTGGGCGGCAACGCGCCGTTCCTGATGTTCGAGGACGCGGACCTCGACGCGACCGTCAAGGGCGCGGTCACCGCCAAGATGCGCAACAACGGCGAATCGTGCGTGGCGGCCAACCGGTTCCACGTGCACTCGTCGGTGGCCGGAGAGTTCACGCGGCAGCTGACCGAGGCGATGTCGTCGCTGAAGGTCGGGCACGGCACCGAGGACGGCGTGAAGGTCGGGCCGCTGATCAGCGCGGAGCAGCGGGACAAGGTCGTCGAGCTGGTCGAGGACGCGTTGTCCCGCGGCGCGCACGCCACCACCGGCGGCAAGGCGCTGGACGGCGACGGCTTTTTCTACGCGCCGACAGTGCTCACCGACGTCCCGCCGGACGCGCGCATCCTGCGCGAGGAAGTCTTCGGGCCGGTCGCGCCGGTGACCACGTTCGAGGACGAGGACGAGGCCGTCCGGCTGGCCAACGACACCGAGTTCGGGCTGGTGGCGTACGTGTTCACGCGGGACCTCGACCGCGCGATCCGCGTCGGGGAGCGGATGGCGACCGGGATGGTCGGGCTCAACACCGGGCTGGTGTCGAACGCGTCAGCGCCCTTCGGCGGTGTCAAGGCGTCCGGGTTCGGCCGCGAGGGCGGCGCCGAGGGCATCGAGGAGTACCTCGACGTGAAGTACATGGCCCTGTCGCTCAGCGGGACTCCGTAGCGATCCGCACCCCGAGTCCGATGAGGACTGTCGCGGTGAGACGGTCCAGCCACCGTCGCACCACGTCCCGCAACAGGAACCGGCGCGCCTGGGCCGCCAGCAGCAGGACGGCGCTCATCCACAGCCAGCCGATCGACACGTGGATGAGGACGAGCAGGGCGCCCCAGCCCGCCTGCCCGGGCCCGGCGGGCAGGAACTGCGGCAGCAGGCTCAGGTAGAACACGCCGACCTTCGGGTTGAGCAGGTTGGTCACCAGCCCGGCGCGCAGCGCACCACGCCCCGGTTCGACGCTGATCTCCGGGGCTGGCTGGTGGCGGCGGAAGCTCTTCCACAGCGCGGACGCGCCGAGCCAGATCAGGTAGGCCGCGCCGACGACGCGAACCACGTCGTAGGCGATGCGGGAGGCCGTCAGCAGCGCGGTGAGGCCCGCGATGCTCGCCGTGCCCCAGACCAGGCAGCCGAGGTTGATCCCGGCCAGCGCCCGGAAGCCGGCCCGCCGCCCGCCGAGGAGCGTGTGGCGCAGCATCAGCATGGTGTCGAGCCCGGGCGTCATGACACCGACCAACGCGACGAGAACGTAGGCGAACAGGGCGGAAGCCGACATGCCGCCACTACAGCACAACCCGCGCGCCCGGCCCACCCCTTTCGCACCGGCACACCCTCCGGCCCCGCTCTCGCCGGCCCCGCTCTCCGGCCCCGCTCTCTCCGGCCCCGCTCTCTCCGGCCCCGCTCTCTCCGGCCCCGCTCTCTCCGGCCCGCCCTCGTCCCGGGCACTCCCTGCCCCCGCCCCTCCCGGCAACGCGTTTGCCCTTCGGGCAGGTGGTTGCCACCCCGGCACGTAGTCGGCGCGCCCGGTGCGGCCGTGGCAACGCCAGTGGCGCCGTCGCGCCGGGTGCCGCCGCGGTGGCGCCGGGCGACGCGGCGCGCGGCCGTCGGTGCGGCGGCCCCGGGTGGCGGTTGGTGCGGTGGCGCGGCGGATGCCGCCGCGGCGGCCCCGGGTGGCAGTGGCGCGGCGCGCGGCAGCGGGAGCACCGTTGGCGGCGGCGCGGCGGCCCCTGGTGGCGGTAGCGCGGCAGACGGCACGCGGCAACGGCAGCACCGTTGGCGGCGGCGCGGCGGCCCCTGGTGGCGGTAGCGCGGCAGGCGGCACGCGGCAACGGCAGCACCGTTGGCGGCGCGGTGGGTGCCGCAGCAGCGTCGGTGCGACCGGGCGGTTCCCCCGCGGTCAGTCGTCGTTCTGCAGGTGTGCGCTGATCGGCACCACCAGCGGCGTCCCGGAAACCGGGTCGGGCAGGACCTTCGCCGAGAGGCCGAAGATCTCGTCCAGCAGCGGCTCCGTCAGCACGGCCGACGGCGGTCCCTGCGCGATGATCCGCCCGTCGCGCATCGCCACCAACGTGTCGGCGTAACGGGCGGCCAGGTTCAGATCGTGCAGGACCATCACCACCGTGGTGCCGCGGTCGCGGTGCAGGCGGTGCACCAGGTCCAGCACGTCGATCTGGTGGGCCAGGTCCAGGTACGTGATCGGCTCGTCCAGCAGCAGCAACCCGGTCTCCTGCGCGAGCGTCATCGAGATCCACGCGCGCTGCCGCTGGCCGCCGGACAGTTCGTCGACCACGCGGTCCGCCAGCACGTCCATCCCGGTCAAGCGCAACGCCGTGGAGATCGCCTCGTCGTCCGACGTCGACCACTGGCGGTACCAGCGCTGGTGCGGGTGCCGCCCGCGCGCCACCAGGTCGCCGACCGTCAGGCCCTCGGGCGCGACCGGCGACTGCGGCAGCAGCCCGACCACCTTGGCGACCTCGCGCGTCGGCAGCTTGTCGATCCGCTCACCGTCCAGCAGGACCGCGCCCTCCCGCGGCGCCAGCAACCGCGCCAGCGCCCGCAACAGGGTCGACTTGCCGCACCCGTTCGGGCCGATGATCGCGGTGATCGTGCCGTCCAGGACGTCCAGGTCCAGGCCGTCGACCACCAGCCGCTCGCCGTAGCCCAGCTTCAGCCCCTCGGCCCGCAGTCGTGACGTCATGCTCGTGCCTCCCGGCGGCTCCGGACGAACAGGAAGATCAGGTAGGGCGCGCCGAGGATCGCGGTCAGCACCCCGACCGGCAGGTCCGGCAGCAGCAACCGGGTCAGCAGGTCCGCCCCCACGGTCAGCAGCGCGCCCAGCACCATCGACCCGAACAGCGGCGGCTGCGCAGTCTTCGCCAGCCGCACCGCGATCTGCGGCGTCGCCAGCGCGACGAACGTGATCGGCCCGGCCGCGGCGGTCGCGATCGCGGCCAGGGCGGCCGCCAGCAACAGCAGCGCACCACGGGCGCCGTCGACCCGTATGCCCAGCCCTCGCGCGGTGTCGTCGCCGAACTGCAAGCCCCCGACGGTGCGCCCGCAGATCAGGGTGACCGGCACCAGCACGGCCAGCGCGATCGCGACCGGGCCGACCGAATCCCACCCGACGTCGGCGAGGTTGCCGACCAGCCACGTCGTCGCGCGCGCCGCGTCGTTCACGTCGCCGGCGGCCAGCAGCCAGTTCACGATGTTGTAGCTGATCGCCCACAACCCGATCCCGATCAGCACCATGCGGTAGCCGTCGATGCCGCGCCGCCACGACAACGCGTAGAGCAGCACGCCCGCCAGCAGCCCGCCGATCAGCCCGGCGACCGGCACGCCGAGCGCGCTCACCATGCCGCTGACCTGGCCGCGGTACCCGCCCGCGACGATCGCGGTCACCGCGCCGACCCCGGCGCCCCACGTGATGCCCAGGATGTCCGGGCTGGCCAGCGGGTTCCGCGCGACCGACTGGAACAACGCGCCGGACAGCCCGAGCGCGGCGCCGACCAGCACACCGGCGAGCGTGCGCGGCAGGCGCAGGTCGAAGATGATCCCGCGTTCCCGCCGGGTCCCGCCGCCGAGCAGGGTCTCCAGCACGTTCCAGATCCCGATGTGGGAACTGCCCATCCCGATGTTGATCGCGGCGACGAGCACCAGCAGCACCGCCGCGATGACGACGACCGCGACCAGCCGCGGCTTGACCGTCCACGCCACCGGCCCGGCGGCCAGCACCTTGCGAGTCATACCTTGCTCAGCCCCCGCCGCCGCACCAGCACGATGAACACGGGCGCCCCGATGATCGCGAGCAGGATGCCCACCTCGAAGTTGTCGCCGGTCAGCACCCGCCCGAGCACGTCGGCCGTCAGCAGCAGCACCGCGCCGAGCAGCCCGGCCACCGGCACCAGCCAGCGGTAGTCCGGGCCGGTGATCGCGCGGGCCAGGTGCGGCACGACGAGCCCGAGGAACGCGATCGGCCCGCACGCGGCGACCGCCGAACCGGTCAGCAGCGTGATCGCGGCGACGCCGAGCACCCGGGTGCGCAGCACGCGCTGGCCGAGCGCGGTCGCGACGTCCTCCCCCAGCGCCAGCGTGTTCAGGCCGGGCGTGTTCATCAGCGCGAGCAGCAGACCGGCCACCAGGAACGGCGCGATCTGACCGGTGATCGCGAAGTCTCGCCCGGCGATCGACCCGATCCGCCAGAAGCGATAGATCTCCATGCCGCGCTCGTCACCGAGGATGATCGCCGACACCAGCCCGTGCAGCAGCGCGCTCACCGCGGCGCCGGCGAGCGCGAGCGTCACCGGGGTCGCGCCCTTGCCGCCGACCGCGCCGAGCAGGAACACCGCGACGCTGGCCAGCAGCGCGCCGGCGAACCCGAACCAGATGAACCCGTAGAGGCCGTCGATCCCGAGCACCACGACCGCGAACACGACCGCCAGCGCCGCGCCGTGCGTGACGCCGAGCAGACCGGGATCGGCGAGCGGGTTGCGCGTGTGACCCTGCATGAGCGCGCCCGCGACGCCGATCGCGAGCCCGACGAGCAGGCCGAGCACGGTCCGCGGCAACCGCAGCGACCGGACGATGATGTCCGATTCGGACCCGGACGGCTGGGTGAGCGCCGTCCACGCCTCACCGAGCGGGATCGACTTCGTACCCAGCGCGACGCTCGCCGCGCAGATGAGGACCAGCAGGACGGCGAGCCCGCCGATACCGGCGAGACGACGCTGTCTCCGCGTCCGTGGCCGGGCTGTCGCCACCACCGTCACTGATGTCGCCTATCCAACTCGAGCTTCCAAACGGGACAAACCGCATCCTATGCTCCGCGTTAGGCAAGGCTAACCGAAAGAGAGATCACGATGACGAGACCGTGGCGAGCAGCACTGGCGCTGGCCGTGACCGCGAGCCTGACCCTCACCGCGTGCGGGGGCGGCGGCGACGAGGCCACGCAGGAGAGCGGGGCCGGCCAGGCCGGGTTCCCGCGCACCATCCAGCACGCGATGGGCTCGACCGTGCTCGAGACGCAGCCGAAGACGGTCGCCGCGCTCGACACCAGCTACGTGGACGCCGCGCTCGCGCTGGAAGCCCAGGTCGTGGCGTACACGAAGTACCGGAACTTCGACCAGTTGCCCGAGTACCTCGGCGAGGACCGCCGCTTCGGCGAGGGCGCCAAGGTGATCGGCCCGCTGGAGACCCCGGACGTCGAGCAGCTCTACGACATCAAGCCGGACGTGATCGTGTCGGCGAAGGTGCGGCACGAGAAGTACTACGAGCAGTTCACCGGGGTCGCCCCGACGGTCTTCTCCACGACCACCGGCGCGATCTGGAAGGACAACATCCGGCTGCTCGCGCAGGTCCTCGGCAAGGAGCCGCTGGCCGAGCAGAAGATCGGCGCGTACGAGCAGCGGGCGCAGCGGATCGGCCAGGAGATCGCCGCGAAGCTCGGCCGCGCGCCGACGGTGTCGATCGTGCGGTTCGTCGAGGGCGAGCCGACCGTGCGGCTCTACAGCAGCGCGTCCTACCCCGGCATCGTGATGGCCGACGCCAAGCTGTCCCGCCCCGCCGGGCAGCCGGACGCGACCGACAAGATCTCGGTGAACCTCAGCCAGGAGGACATCGCGAAGCTGGACGCGGACGTCATCTTCGTGTCGTCGTACCAGGACGAGACGAAGACGGCGGAGGACCCGAAGGCGAAGTTCCAGGCCAACCCGCTGTGGGCCACGCTGAAGGGCAAGATCGTCGACGTCTCCGACACCACGTGGTTCAGCGCCGTGAGCCTGCAGGGCGCCTCGGCGATGCTGACGGACCTGGCGAACCAGTTCGGCGTCACGCCGTGACCCGCGCGGGGCCGCGTCCGATGTGGTCGCGGCCCCGCGGCTCTACGGTGGACCCATGATTTTCATCACCGCGAAGTTCCGGATCCTGCCCCAGCACGCCGACGACTGGCCCGACATCGCGCGGGACTTCACGCTCGCCACCCGCGCCGAGCCGGGGTGCCTGTGGTTCGACTGGTCCCGCAGCGTCGAGGACCCCAACGAGTACGTGCTGGTGGAAGCCTTCCGCGACGGCGACGCGGGTGCCGCGCACGTCCAGTCCGACCACTTCAAGGAAGCGCAGCGGACGCTGCCGCCGCACCTGGCGGAGACCCCGCGGATCGTCAACTTCGAGGTGCCGCAGGAGGACTGGTCCGAGCTGGGCGAGATGGCCGTGCAGCGCTGACCGCTCCAGCTGGCGGCGCCTTGGTGCGTCTCCGAGGCGCAACCGGAGCCCACCGACCAGGACGACCCAGTTCTCCGCCGCGATCCGCGGCACGTCGCCCGGAACCGCAGTCCCGCCCGGGAACTCCGCCAGCGCGGACTCGAAGCGCTCGACACCGGCCGCACGACCCCTGCCGTGGGGGCCCGCGCAGGTCAGGCCGCGGCCAGCGAGTTCATCGTCGCAGGGGGTACCGACGAAATCGGGCGCTCGCGCGCTAGGCGCGCAGGCCGTCGGCGATGATCTTCGCCAGTGGGCGGCCCTGCGGGGCCTGGCGCTGGATCGCGAGGTAGCCCGCGAGCAGCGCGGTCAGGTCGCCGGGTTCGACGTCCGCCCGGACCGCGCCCGCGGCCTGGGCGCGGCGCAGCAGGTCGGCGAACGCGGCGCGGAACTCGGCGCGTTCGTCCGACGCGGCCTTGAACGGCAGCCCGGTGCTCGCTTCCAGCGCGTCGCACAGGGCCTTGTTCAGCAGCGCCTGCTCGGCCACCACGTCGAAGAACTCGAAGAACGCCGCGCCGGGGTCGGCCGCGTCGAGCCGTTCCCGCGCCTGCCCGGCCAGCCACGCGATCCGGTCCAGCACGACGGCCTCGAACAGCAGTTCCTTGCTGGGGAAGTGCCGGTACACCGTGCCGGCGCCGACCCCCGCCCGCCGGGCGATCTCGTCCAGCGGCACCGACGGGCCCTCGTCCGCGAACGCCTCGTGCGCCGCCGCCAGCACACGGGCGCGGTTGCGGCGCGCGTCGGCGCGCAGTCCGGTGCGGCTCGCGGGGGTCGTCATCGTGTCCGATTCTAGCCGCCTGCGGTCACGGTCGGTTCCGCGAACAGCCCGACCAGACCCGGCCACGCGCCCGGCACCAGCAACACCGCCAGCACCGTGAACACCGGCACGACCAGGAACTTCTCCACGCCCTTCCCGGTGCGGAACCGCAGGAACGACGGCGGCCGCAGCTCGTACCAGGTCTCCCCGGCGATCGGCACCGGGAACAGGAACGGGCACCCGGACTCGGTGAGCGCGTCGCCGAGGCAGTGCACGAAACAGCCGACCGCCACCGCGATCCCCAGCCAGCCGGTGAGCTGCGACAACTCCGCGGCGGCGCTGGCCGTCAGCGCCCACCACACGACCCCGCCGCCGGCGACCAGCAGCAGCCAGTCCCCCAGCGCGTCCGCGGCGAGGAGCAGCGCGAACAACACCACCCCGGCCACGACGTACCAGCCGCCGGCCCGGGTGCCGTACGTCGTCGCGGCGCCGAGGCCGATCGCGAACAGCAGCGTGTGCGACAGGTGCCGGTGGCTGCCCCGGCCCCGCTCGTCGCGCGGGCCCTTCGTGACCTTGTACAGCGCCGCCGAGGTGTGCCGGAGCAGCCAGCACACCAGGCCGGTGATCGGCCCGAGCAGCTTCGAGGCGCGGGCGTGGGGGTGGTCGAGGTCCGGCAGCAGCGCGAAGCCCGCGGTCGTCGCGGCGAAGGCCAGCGCCTGGTGCACGGAGCCGGCGCCGATGGCCGGGGCGAGCGCGAGACCGGCGCACCAGCCGGTGAGCGCGTGGGTGGAGCCCATCATGGAGAAGATCTTGGCAAGATGGACACCGACCGACGCGAAGGGACGCGCATGACCAGGACCACCGAGGCGCCCAGCGACGAGCTGCGGGCGTTCTGGGCCGAGCGGCACCTGTGCATGCTCACGACCCTGCGTCCGGACGGGAGGCCGCACGTCGTGCCGGTCGGGGTCACCGTGGACGAGGACTTCACCACGGCGCGGGTGATCTGCCGCGGCGGCAGCGTCAAGGCGCGCAACGTCCGGCTCGGGCAGCCCGCGCGTGTCGTGGTGAGCCAGGTGGACGGTCGCCGCTGGTCGAGTTTGGAGGGATCGGCGGTGGTCCGCGAGGATCCGGAGTCGGTGGCGGACGCGGAAAACCGTTATGCCGTGCGGTACCACCGGCAGCCGAAGCCGAACCCGGAGCGGGTCGTGATCGAGATCAGCCTCGACCGCAGGCTCGGCATGAGGTAAAGCACACCGTTGGCGGGTTGCGGACAAACGGGAAGATAAGGCAGTAATTCAGAGTGCGGACCGCGAAGACCCTCAAGATCGACAGTCCGTTCGCGGGCGGCACGACGTGGGACGTCGTCGACCGGACCGTGATCGGCGCGCTCGCGCCGTCGATGATCAGCACCCTGCGCCGGGGGTCCGAGGACTTCCTGTGGTTCGCCGAGCGCCGCATCGCCGGCCACCAGCTTGGCCGCCCCGGCCGCTGGGACCACCCGGTGGAGCGGGAGCTGCTCGGGTGGCGCTCGCGGCTGGCGTTCGAGCTGGACCCGCCGGTCGTGATCCCCGAGATCGACCTCAAGCTGTCGCACTGGGTCCGCAACACGCACGAGGAGTTCCTGCGGCGGCTGCCGGAGACCGGCGGGATGGTGCAGCTGGAGAGCGTCCGGGACGTGGACGCGTGGCTGCACACCCTCATCGACCACTACAAGGCCGTGAAGGCCGCCGGTGAGGAGCAGCTGGACCCGGACGCGCGCGCGACGCTGATGGCGTGGTTCCGGAACACGTTCTTCAAGATCCGCCGCGCGGCGGACCGCGTCGGGCTGAGCAGGGTGCGGGTCTGATCTGGGGCGGCTGGGCGCGTCGCCGTGTCAGGCGGCGGGTCCAGGGATCAAGGGAGTCCTCGCCGGACGGGCAGGCTCCGGGATGACAGAAAAGCCCCTCGGCCCAGCTCGGGTTTGGTTCAAAGCTGCTTGGCTCAGCCGATCGGCTGCCACCAGGGGTCGACCGGCTTCGGGGCGTCCACGTCGATCCGCTCGCCTGGGCGCGGCACCGCCAGCTCCACGTCGTGGGCCTTCGCTTCCCGCCAGACCCGCTCCGCCGGCTCGGCCCAGCCGTGCATCGCCAGGCGGAACGTGCCCCAGTGCACCGGGATCAGCAGCCCGCCGCGGACGTCGAGGTGCGCGGCGACCCCCTCCTCGGGCGTCATGTGGATGTCCGGCCACGCCGGGTGGTACGCGCCGATCTGCACGATCGCGGCGTCGAACGGCCCGTACTTCTCGCCGATCGTGCGGTAGCCGTCGAAGTAGCCGGAGTCCGCCGTGTAGAACACCTTCCGCCCGGAGCGCGCCACGATCCACGACGCCCACAGCGTGTTGTTCCGCGTGAAGGCCCGCCCGGAGAAGTGCTGGGCCGCCGACGCGGTCACGTCCACCCCGCCGACCGAGACCGTCTCGTCCCAGTCCAGCTCGATGATCCGCTCCGCGGGAATCCGCCACCGCCGCAGGTGCGCGCCCACTCCGAGCGGCACCACGAACGGCGCGCTCTGCGTCTTCGCGAGCCGCACCACCGTCGGCCGGTCCAGGTGGTCGTAGTGGTCGTGCGACACGATGATCACGTCCAGCTCCGGCAGCTCGGACAGCTGGTGCGGCGGCCGGTGCATGCGCTTCGGGCCGACGAACCGGGACGGCGACACCCGCTCGCCCCACACCGGGTCCACCAGAACCTTCCGGCCGTCGATCTCGATCAGCGACGACGCGTGGCCGTACCAGGTGATGTGCAGCCCCTCATCGGCCGGCGCGGCAGGCCGCACCAGCGGCACCGGGCCGGTCGGCTTGCGTTGCTGCTTGCCGAACACCATCTCGCCGACCAGGTCGCGTGCCCTGGCCGGCTGCACGAGCGGCGGCGCGAGGTTGCGGAACCGGCCGTCGTGGAACTGCGGGGAGCGCCGCATGCGCTCGGGGTCGGGCCGCCCGCCGAACGCGACCGGGATCTCCCACAGGGCCGCCACCGCCGTGCCGAGCAGCGCGGGCAGGGCCCACCGCAACGTCTTCGCCATGTCCGGACAACTACGGACGGTCCCCGGATGTTCCCAGCGGCGCGAGCGGCCCGGACGGGTCGGCGGGCGACAGGCAACTGCTCAGCGGCGCGGTCAGCGAGCACAGCGCGGGCCCCTGGACCAGGCGGTACGACGGCCCGACGCCTCCGCGCGCGATCACGTCCCGGTACGCCGCGACGCCGTCGGTCGGCCTGCGGTTCAGCGCCGGATCGCCGAGTGCGTCCACTTCGTACAGTCCGAAGCGCGGCCGGTAGCTGCCCCACTCGTAGTTGTCGGTGATGCTCCAGTGGTTGTAGCCGATGACGTCCATGCCGTCGGCCTTCGCGCGCTGCACCCAGAACAGCGTGTCCTGGATCGACGCGGCGCGGGTGTAGCCGTCCTCGCGCGGGTTCCCGTTGTCCGTGGGCAGGCCGTTCTCGACAATGTAGAGCGGCAGGTCGGGGTAGCGCTCGTGGTAGTAGCGCAGCGCGTAGTAGATGCCCTCCGGCTGCGGCTTCACCTTCCAGAACTGCTCGAACGCCGCGTAGATCGCCGTCAGGTTCGTCAGGCTGATGCCGTAGTAGTAGTCCAGCCCGACGAAGTCGACCTTGTCCTTGATCCGGTCCATCACGACCAGGTCGGTGAGCGGGTTGAAGCCGGCGTAGAAGGCCTGGTTGCTGGTCACCTGGGCGCCCGGATCGAGCCGGTGGATCTCGTCGTAGGCGCGGCGGTGCGCCTGCACCACGTTGGTCTGCCAGGCGGGCACCTGGAACGGGTTGACGGCGCCGATCCGCAGCTCCTGGGTGAGGAACGCGACCGGCTCGTTGAACGTCACCCACAGCACGTCGTCGTAGCGCTCCGCGATGCGCGTGGTGAAGGCGAGGAAGTCGTCGACGGTCTTGGCGCTGGTGAACCCGCCCTGGTCGGCCACCCACCCCGGATACACCCAGTGGCTCAGCGTGATCATCGGGGTCATGCCCGCGGCGCGGATGTGCCGGACCACGTCGTCGTAGTAGGCCAGCTCGGCCTCGTCCCACACGCCGGGCGCGGGCTGCACGCGAGCCCATTCGACGCTGAACCGGAAGGTGTTGACGCCGAGGTCCTGGGCCAGCCGGATGTCCTCGGCGTAGCGGTGCCGGAAGTCGGTGGCGTTGGCGTACGGGTCGACGCCGCCCTTGGCCACGTAGCGCGACCAGTTGCTGTCCGGGGCGCCGCCTTCGGACTGGAAGCCCGCGGTGGCGACTCCCCAGTAGAACCGGTTCTCGGCGGATGCCGGCGTCACGGGGACCATCGCAACACAGAACAGGACGACGAGCGCTATCCGGGCCAGACGCGACATGTGAAAGAAATTTACGTTTTCGGCGCGGGGCCGTCAACGATCAACCGGCCCTGGTCTCCTTGACCAGCCACTCGAGGTACTCCGCGCTGCCGCCCTCGATGGGCGTCGCGATGATCTCCGGCACCTCGTAGTTGTGCTGCTCCTTGATCAGCTCGACCAGCGGCGCCACCCGGTCCGCCGCAGTCTTGATCTCCACCCGCCACTCGGGATCGGCGTGCACCTCGCCGTCCCACCGGTAGACGCTCAGGATGGGTCCGACGATCTGGGCGCACGCGCCAAGCCGCGCCTCGACGGCCTGCGCCGCCAGCTCCCGGGCCGTGGCCTCGCTGTCGGTGGTGGACGACACGATCACGTGTTCGCGCATGTGCCCGATTAGAGCACTGCGCCGGGCTCAGACCCAGCCCGCCTGCTGGTCCTCACGCTGCTCGTCGGCGTCGGCGCTCGCCTTGTGGGTCAGCGCGGCGACGGCCTGCTCCATCTCCGTGCGCACCTGGTCGCCGTCGGTGCGCCGGGTGTGCACGGTCATCGCGATCTCGCACTGCGCCGGGCCGCGCTCGATCACCCGCAACTCACCGCAATCGTCGCCGTCGCTCTCCGTGCCCCACGCCAGTTGTCTGCTCGCCGCGTCCGCGCGCAACCAGCCTTCGGCCAGGTCCTGCGGCAGGAACCGGGGCAGGTTGGGTGCGTCGGAGATGAACGCGAACGCCTCGTCGGCGGGCAGGTCGGCGGTCGCGGTGTAGTTGAACGTCTCCATGAGATCGGAGATAGCCGTGTGGCGCAGGGCTAAACGGGGTACCTAGGCCCTTATGCGACTCGGCGTGCTGGACATCGGATCGAACTCCGCGCAGCTCCAGATCGTGGATGCCCACCCGGGCGCCCCGCCATTGCCCGCACTGGCTGTGAAAGAGCCCACACGCCTCGCCGAGCAGATCGACGAGAGCGGGGCGATCGCGGAGGAGGGCGTCTGCCGGGCGGTGGACGCGGTCGAGTCCGCCCTCGCCGCGGCCCGCCTGCACCGCGTCGAGCAGTTGTTCCTGTTCGCGACCTCGGCGATCCGGGACGCGGCGAACCGGGACGAGATCATCAACCGGATCGAGGAGCGCACCGGCGTGCGGCCGCAGTTCCTCACCGGCGAGGACGAGGCCCGGCTGACCTACGCCGCCGCGCACCGCTGGTACGGCTGGTCCGCCGGCCGCCTGCTGCTGCTCGACATCGGCGGCGGCTCGCTGGAGATCGCCCTCGGCCGCGACGCCGAACCGCAGCTCACGCTGTCCCTGCCGCTCGGCGCGGGCAGGCTGACGCGGATGTTCCTGCCGGACGACCCGCCGTCGGTCAAACAGGTCAAGGCGATGCGGCGGCACGTGCGGGACATGCTGCGCGAGGTCGCCGACCGGCTGAGGTGGGAGGGCGTGCCTGCCCGCGCCGTCGCCACGTCGAAGACGTTCAAGCAGCTCGCCCGGCTGGCCGGGGCGCCGCCGCAGCGGCGCGGCCCGTTCGTGCGGCGCACCCTCACCGTCGACGCGCTCAACGCGTGGATCCCCCGGCTGGCCGAGATGAAGACGTCCGAACGGGCTCGCCTGCGCGGGGTGTCCGCGCCGCGCGCGCGGCAGATCCTGGCCGGCGCGATCGTCGCCAAGGCGACCATGGACACCCTCGACATCCGCAAGGTCGACGTGTGCCCGTGGGCGTTGCGCGAGGGGATCATGCTGCACCACCTGCAGACCCTGCAGGTCTACGACGGCCTGCCGCTGCAGGCGATCAGCACCGCCGTGCCCGAGGTGTCGGGCCGGGGCGGCCCGGGTAAGTCACTGGTGGGACTGAGCCGAGGAGCGTGAGGAGTCTTCCATGTCGGAAACGGTCGGTGACCACCTGTTGAAGCGTCTGCGGGAGTGGGGCGTCGAGCAGGTCTTCGCCTACCCCGGCGACGGGATCAACGGGATCGTCGCCGCGTTCGGCAAGGCGGACAACGAACCTCGCTTCGTCCAAGCCCGTCACGAGGAGATGGCCGCGTTCGAGGCGGTGGGGTACGCCAAGTTCAGCGGGCACGTCGGGGTGTGCATGGCGACCTCGGGGCCGGGAGCCATCCACCTCCTCAACGGGTTGTACGACGCCAAACTCGACCACGTGCCGGTGGTCGCGATCGTCGGGCAGACCGCGCGCAGCGCGATGGGCGGGTCCTACCAGCAGGAAGTGGACCTGCAGCCGCTGTTCAAGGACGTGGCCAGCGAGTACCTGGTCGAGGTCAACGTCGCCGAGCAGCTGCCGAACGCGCTCGACCGCGCCATCCGCACGGCGCTCGCCAAGCGCGCGCCGACGGCCGTGATCATCCCGAACGACCTGCAGGAAGAGCCGTACTCGCCGCCGAAGCACGCGTTCAAGCACGTGCCGTCCAGCCCGCCCGGCTTCCCGCACCCGGTGGTCATCCCGCCCGAGGACGAGCTGGGGCGCGCGGCGGACATCCTCAACGAAGGCGAGAAGGTCGCGATCCTGATCGGGCAGGGCGCGCGCAACGCCGCCGCCGAGGTCCGCGAGATCGCCGAGCTGACCGGCGCCGGGGTCGCGAAGGCGTTGCTGGGCAAGGACGTCCTGCCCGACGACCTGCCGTACGTGACCGGCTCGATCGGGCTGCTCGGCACGCGGCCGAGCTACGAGATGATGCGGGACTGCGACACGCTGCTGATCGTCGGATCGAACTTCCCGTACAGCCAGTTCCTGCCCGAGTACGGCAAGGCCCGCGCGATCCAGATCGACATCGACGGCAGCATGATCGGCATGCGTTACCCGACCGAGGTGAACCTGGTCGGCGAGGCGAAGGGCACGCTGCGGGCGCTGCTGCCGATGGTGCGGCGCAGGGAGGACCGCGCCTGGCGGGACAAGATCGAGAAGAACGTCGCGTCCTGGTGGGAGACCGTCGAGCAGCAGGCGATGGTCGAGGCGGACCCGGTCAACCCGATGCGGGTCGTGCACGAGCTGTCGCAGCGGATCCCGGAGGACGCGATCGTCACCGCGGATTCGGGCTCGTCGACCAACTGGTACGCCCGCAACCTGCGGATGCGCGGCCGGATGCGCGGCACGCTGTCCGGCACGCTGGCGACGATGGGGCCGGGCGTGCCGTACGCGATCGGCGCGAAGTTCGCCTGCCCGGACCGGCCGGTGATCGCGCTGGAGGGCGACGGCGCGATGCAGATGAACGGCATGGCCGAGCTGCTCACGATCCAGCGCTATCACCACCTGTGGGCCGACCCGCGGCTGGTGGTGTGCGTGTTCCACAACAACGACCTGAACCAGGTCACGTGGGAGCTGCGGGCGATGGGCGGCGCGCCGAAGTTCGAGGAGTCGCAGTCGCTGCCGGAGTTCTCCTACGCCGAGTTCGCCCGGTCGCTCGGCTTCGAGGCGGTCGCGGTGGATTCGCCGGACCAGCTGGGCCCGGCGTGGGACCGGGTGCTGTCCGCGGACCGGCCCGCGCTGCTGGACGTGCGCTGCGACCCGGAGGTGCCGCCGATCCCGCCGCACGCGACGTTCGAGCAGATCAAGAGCACGACCGAAGCGATGCTCAAGGGCGACCGCGACGCGTGGCACATCCTGGTCGAGGGCCTCAAGACCAAGGCCCAGGAGCTGCTGCCGAACCGCTAGTCGGTGTCCTTGAGCCAGCTGCGGATCTCGTCGCTGTGCTCGCCGAGCTTCGGCGGCGGCTGGCGGTAGGCCGGCGGCGTCTTCGTCAGCCCGATCGGGTTGCGCACCACGTCCAGACCGCCCAGCGGCACGCGCGGCGCGAGCCCGAGCCGGTCGGCGAGCTGGAACGCCTCGGCGAGGTCGTTGACCGGCCCGCACGGCACCCCGAGGGGCGTGAGCAGCTCGAACCACTCGTCCGCCGGTCGCGTGCGCAGCCGGGCGCCGAGGAGCTCGGCCAGCTCGGCCACGTGCGCGACCCGCTGGGCGTTGGTGGTGAACCGCTCGTCGGTCGCCAGTTCCGGCACCCCGAGCGCTTCGGTGAGCGCCGCGAACTGGCGGTCGTTGCCGACGGCGATGACGATCGGCCGGTCGGCGGCCTGGAACACCTCGTACGGCGCGACCGACGGGTGCCGGTTGCCGAGAATGCCCGGCACGACATCGGCCATCACGTGGTTCGCGCTCTGGTTGACCATGCTCGACAGCAGCGAGCCGAGCAGGCTGACCTCGATCAGCTGCCCCTCGCCGGTCGCATCCCGGTGGCGCAGCGCGGACAGGATGCCGACGGCCGCGTGCAGCCCGGTCAGGACGTCCACCAGCGCGACGCCCACCTTGGTCGGCTCGCCCGGTGCGGGGCCGGTGACGCTCATCAGCCCGCCGACGGCCTGCAGCAGCAGGTCGTAGCCGGGCAGCGCCGCGCCCGCGCTGCTGCCGAAACCAGAGATCGAGCAGTACACCAGGCCCGGGTTGTCCGCCGCGAGGTCCTCGTAGCCCAGGCCGTAACGGGCCATCGTGCCCGGGCGGAAGTTCTCGACCACCACGTCGGCGCGGTCCGCCAGCGCCTTCGCCGCGGCCAGGTCGTCCGGGTCGGCGAGGTCGAGGGTGATCGAGCGCTTGTTGCGGTTGACCGACCGGAAGTAGACGGCCTCCCCGTCGGCGTGCGGCGGGCCCCACGCGCGGGTGTCGTCCCCGCCGCCGGGACGCTCGACTTTGATCACCTCGGCGCCGAGGTCGGCGAGCAGCATGGTCGCGTACGGCGCGGCGAGCACCCGGCTGAAGTCGGCGATGACGACGCCGGACAGCGCCCCGGTTCGATCGGTCACACCGTCCCTTCTACCTCATCACGGCCAGCTTCCGGACCACGTACCGCGCGTCGCGGCCGACGCCGCGCAGGCTCGCGGACACCAGCGTGCTCTGCCACTCCAGCCCGACGTACCCGAAGCCGGGCACCGACGTGGACACCCCGCGCCGGTGCTTCGGCATGCCGCGCTCGTCCAGCGCGCCGAGGCCGCCGAGGTAGGGCATGTCCGGCCGGTACCCGGTGGCGAGCAGGAGCGTGTCGACGGGTTCGCGGCGGCCGTCGGACCACACGACGTGGTTGCCGTCGAGCCGGGTGAACATCGGGCGGCGGTCCGGCCGCCCGGCGCGGATCAGCCCGCGGTAGTGGCCGGTGTCGATCACCGGCACGGTCGGCGGGTCGCCCTTGATGCGGCGCGGCAGGTACGCGACGCCGGTGACGGAGAACCAGAACTGCAGGTCCTTGCCCAGCGGTCGTTGCGGCGCGTACCGCACCGGCTTGCGGGTCGCGAGCGTCACCGACGACACCTCGGCCAGCTCCGCGGCGATCTGCACGCCCGAGTTGCCCGCGCCGACCACGACGATCCGCTGCCCGGCGAACGCGCTCGGCTCGCGGTAGTCCGCCGCGTGGATCACCTTGCCCGCGAAGGAATCCAGCCCGGGCAACGCCGGCGTGTGGGGCTTGCCGAACCACCCGCTGGCGGCCACGACGACCGGCGCCTCGAACTCCTCCCCGGCCCGCACGACGAAGTTCCCGTTGCGGCGCACGGATTCCACGCAGTGCCCGGTGCGGATGTCCACGTCCAGGCCGGCCGCGTAGTCGCGCAGGTAGGCGACCACCTCGTCGCGCACCGGGTAGTGCCGCGGATCGCCGGGAAAACGCTTGCCCGGCAAGGAACTGTAGCCCGCTGGCGAGAACAACGTCAGGCTGTCGTAATAGCGCGGCCAGGAGCCGACCGGCTCCGCACCCGCCTCCAGCACCACCGGCTTCAGCCCGGCCTCCCGCAGCGCGTTGGCCGCGGCGAGCCCGGACTGGCCGCCACCGATCACGATCGCGTCGGGCATCACGCCTCCCCAGGTCCGAAACCGCTACGGTAGTCGGCTCCCGGGGAGGCGCGAAGTTGTTACTTCCCTACGAGAACGCGCGCAGCCGCAGCGAGTTGCTCACCACGAACACCGAGCTCAGCGCCATCGCGGCCCCGGCGATCATCGGGTTGAGCAGGCCGAGCGCGGCCAGCGGGAGCGCCGCCACGTTGTAGGCGAACGCCCAGAACAGGTTGCTCTTGATGGTGCCGAGCGTGCGGCGCGCGAGCCGGATCGCGTCGACCGCCGCGCCCAGATCCCCACGCACCAGGGTCAGGTCGCTCGCCTCGATCGCGACGTCGGTGCCGGTGCCCATCG
>NZ_JAKGSD010000035.1 GCF_021654135.1 Amycolatopsis tucumanensis
CTTCCGGTTTGTGCATATCACCTTGAGCCAGGGCCGCAAGGTTGGCATGGTCGGCCGCCGGTGAGCGCGCAGGTTGCGGCCCTGACTCAAGGTGATCGCGCCGGTGTCAGGCGACGGGATGACCACCCAGCTCGGGTTTTGGTTCGGCGCTAGGCGTTCTGCACGGGGTTGGTCAGGGTGCCGATGCCCTCGATCGTGATGGACACCGTCTGGCCGTCGGTGATCTGGCCGACTCCGGCGGGCGTGCCGGTGAGGATGACGTCGCCGGGCAGGAGCGTCATCACGCCGGACACGAACTCCACCAGCTCGGGGATCTTGTGGATCAGCAGCGACGTCCGCGAGTCCTGCTTGAGCTCGCCGTCCACCTCGGTGCGGATCGCCAGGTCGGAGGCGTCCACGGCGGTCTCGATCCACGGTCCGAGCGGGCAGAACGTGTCGAAGCCCTTCGCGCGGCCCCACTGGCCGTCGGCCTTCTGGAGGTCCCTCGCGCTGACGTCGTTGGCGATCGTGTAACCGAGGATCGCCGCCGGGGCCTGCGCGGCCTTCACGTTGCGGATCGGCTGGCCGATGACCACCGCGAGCTCGCCTTCGAAGTCCACCCGCTGCGACGCGGCCGGCAGTTTGATGGCGGCGTTCGGGCCGATCACGCTGGTCGACGGCTTGAGGAACATCATCGGCGACTCCGGCACCTCGTTGCCGAACTCGGCCGCGTGCTCCGCGTAGTTCCGGCCGATCGCGATCACCTTCGACGGGAGGATCGGCGCGAGCAGCCGCACGTCGGCGAGCGAGAACCGCTTGCCCGTGTAATTCGGCTGTCCGAACGGGTGGTCGGCGATTTCCAGGAGCTCGTCGCCGTCGACGGAAGCGAAGGCGACCCCACCGGCATGAGCAACTCGAGCTAGACGCACCCACCCACCCTAACCAGCCGCCCTCCCCCGGGCACACGGGTGGTCATTGACACGGGCTACCCCACAGGCGGCTCATTAAACGGCACCTTCATTTCGATGAACGAAACGTGGAGGCTCGGTGATCACCAACGCCTGGTACGTCGCCGGGTTCTCGCCCGACTTCGTGCGCGGCCGCCTGCACGCACCCGTCGTCGCGGGGCTGCCCCTCGTGCTGTGGCGGACCCTCGACGGTGAGGTCGTCGCCTACGACGGGCGGTGCCGGCACAAGCGGTTCCCGCTGCTCCGCTCCGGCGGCGAGCTGCGGTGCGCCAACCACGGAGTCTGCTACGACCAGCCGGGCCCGTGCTCCCCCGGATCCGCACCGTCCACCGTGCTCCCCCGTCGTCCGGTGACCGAAAAGGACGGACTCGTCTGGGTGTGGCCGGGCGCGCCCCACCGCGCCGAACGCGTCGCCGTGCCGGACACCCCCGAGATCCCGGGCTGGGTGACGGTCCGGTCAGAGCCGGTGGAGGTCGCGGCGAGCAGCCGCCTGCTGGTGGAGAACCTGCTCGACGTCCGGCGCTCGTACCCGCTGCACGTGCGGAGGCTGTCCGGCGGCACCCGGATCGCGGTGCGCCTGGAACGCCGCACGATCGGCGGCGTCGAGACCGTGAAGACGGTGCGCCGCGCCCGGGACCAGCAGCTGCCCGACGTGATGCGGGAGTGGTTCGGCTACGACGTCGTCGACCGCGAGCACACCCACCACGTGCTCAACCCCGGCCTGACGCGGATCGAGCTGCGCGTCGGGCCGGGCGGGCTGGGCGGCGAACGGGAGAAGGGGTACGTCCTGCACCACCTGCACACGCCGATCGCGCCGGGGCGGCTGCGGTGGTGGTGGACCGTGAGCTGCCGGTCGCGCAAGCTGGCCGACCGGGTCGCCGACGGGATCGCCGCGATGATCCCCGAGTACCGGTGGGCGATCGAGGCGCAGCAGTCGATGCTCGCCCACCCCGAGCGGGGCCACGAGGACGTGCCCGTGAAGACCGACGGCGCGGTCGTCCTGCTGCGCCGGGTCTTCGAGCACCTGGAACGGCTCGAAGACGAACCCGACCACGCCGAGCTCGCCCGGCTGCGCACCGGAGTGACGCGATGCTGAGGCGCCACGACGAAACCCCGCGCTGGGGCTACTGCGAAGGCTGCCGCCGCTGGATCTTCACCGGCTCCTGGCGGAGATCCCGGTGCCCGCTCTGCCGCACCGCGGTGAGCGTGCTGGAACAGGCCGCGGACGACGCGTTCTACGTCGAGCTGGAGATCCCCGTCCCGGCAGGCGCCGACGAACCGGCGTTCTGACCGGCGCACGCGTGGCACGGGCAGTGCGGGCAACCCACGTCGTGCGGCCGCCGAGGCGCGCTGGTGATGACGTCGCAGATCAGGCAGCACAGCTCGCCGTCGAGCGAGACGACCTCCTCGTACGGCACGGGCGCCATCCGGTCCTCGGCGTCGATCGCCCGGTGCGGCGAGCCGACGGCCAGGATGACGTGGTCGGTGATCGCGCCGACGGCGTGCGGCACCTCGCCTTTGATGAGGTACACCTGGCCGGCGCGGGTCTCGTGGATCCGGCCCGCGTAGGTGATCGTGCCGATCCCGGCGGTCACCACCAGCACGTGGTGGCCGGGGTGCGTGTGCGGCACGAACCCGGCGCCCGCGGGCAGGCGCAGCAGGTCCGCGCCGACGACCCCGTTGGAGACCAGGGCATCCCCGCTCGCGGCGGGCGCGCCGTGCAGCGCCGTGGAGCGCGAGCCGTGGTACACCTCCAGTTCGGTGTGTCCCCTGTGGACCCGGCCGCGGGCCCACGTGACGAGTTCGAGTTCGGCCACGGCCGTCCCCTTCCTACTTGGTCGCCCAGACGACCCCGCCGAGGTCGTGGTGCCCGGCGTGCAGTGCGGCGTACCCCGGTTCGCGGAACCCGGCCTCGCGCAGCAAGTGCAGCCACTCCCAGCGGCTGCGGAGTCCACCGCGGTCCCACCAGCCGTCGACGGCGGCGAAGAGCAGGTCCAGCGCCCACGGCGTCGCCCCGGCGGTCGGGCTCGTGCCCTCGGCCAGGACCAGCCGTCCGCCGTCGGTGAGCATGTCACGCAGGCGGCGCAGCGACATCTCCTTGTCGGCGGCGCGGTGCACGGTGTTCGTGGCCACGATGGTGTCGAACATCTCTGGCCCCGGCCCACTGTCCAGATCGTCCGGTCCCGCGTCCAGAACCCGGCCACGCGTGCGTCCCGACGCGATCACCACCTCCGCCGCGTACTCGGCGTACACCGACATCGGCCAGTCGCCCGGCACGCGGCGCCACTCCTCGAACGGCGCGCCCTCCGCGACATCCGGCCAGGCCGCGACGAGGGCGTCGAGCGCGTCGTGCGCGGCGGTGCGGGTGCCCGGAAGCGCCTGCCGCGGCGGGGAATGCGCCGCGGTCAGCGCCAGGGCCTCGCGGTACACGTGGCGTGCCCGCGCGCACTCCGGGCGCACCGGCGAGGCCAGGATCGCCCGCGCCGCACGGCAGGCGTGGTCGAGCAGTTCCTCGTACCGCAACGCGCTCTCCCGCCGCACGGTGAGCCCGCGCGCCATCGCCTCGCGCAGCGGCTGCCCGTTCTCCGCGGCCAGGAACCCGGAGGACGAGAACACCGCAGGCCGCACCCGCGCGGTCCGGCACACCTCCCGCAACCCGGCCACCGCGCCGACGAGCGCGACTTCGTGTCCCAGCGCGGGTTCCGGCACCGCCACCGCGGCGAACTCCCCGGACAGCCCGGCCTCGCGCCACTCCCCCTCGACGTCGGCCGGGTGCAGCCGCTGCCCGCCGCGCTCGATCAGTTCCGCGGAACGCCCGTGCAGCACCAGGAAACCGTCACGCAGCTCGCCGCGGTCCCCGGTGCGCAGCCAGCCGTCCGGCGTCACCGGGTTCACCTCCGGGGCACCCCAGTACCCGCGCATCAGCTCCGGCGCACGGAGCCACACCTCCCCGTCCTCCAGGCGCAGCTCCGTGCCCGGCAACGGCACCCCGACCGGACCCTGGTGCCGCACGTACTGTTCGCGGAACCCGGCGGCGTCGAGCAGCGGCATGGTGGTGCTGAGGTTGACCGCCTCGGTGAGCCCGTAGGCCTGCCGCAACCGCGGCCCGTACCGGGCGGCGAAATCCGCGGCCAGTTCCCGCGACAGCGGCGCGCCGGAGGTGATCACGTACTCCAGGCAGTCCGGCCAGTGGACACCGGCGCGGACCACCTCGCGCAGCTGCGCCGGCACGAGCGACGCGGTCTGCGCGCCCTTCGCCTCGACCGCCGCGAAGAACGTGACGGGGTCGAACTTCTCGGTCAGCACGAGGGGCGCGTCGGTGAGCCGGGTGCCGACCAGCGACATGACCAGCGCGGTGACGTGGTGCAGCGGCAGCGCGGTGGCGTGCTGGCGGACCGGCGAGAAGCCGTGCAGGGCCGCGGTCCGCGCCGCGTTGCCGGCCACCTCGTCGCGGCCGAGCATGACGCACCGGCCGGCGCCCGGGGTGTGCACGAGGAACGCCAAGCCGGCGGCGTCCGGATGATCGGGCTCGCCGTCGAGCAAGCTCACTCGCGACGCGCGGGGCGGCCCGTCCACGAGCGCGGAGGCCCCGACCGCCGCGGCGACCCTGGCCACCTCGGTGTCCGGCACGCGGGCGCGCAGCGGAACCGCCACCAGCCTGCGGTCGGCGCAGGCCAGCAGCAGCTCGGCGAACGCGTCGCCGGTGGGGCAGCGCAGCACGACCCGGGCGTTGTCCGGGAGGCCGTCGAGGATTGCCCGCCATGGCTCCACCGCACCCACCCTGGCCGCTCAGGGACGGCAGTTGCAGGGAGGCGAGTCCCGCCGCCGGGGCCCTGGGAAGCGGTGGAGCCGCTTGCGGTGGGCCGTCAACCGGCACCGCCGCGGGTTCGAACGCGCAGAGCCGCGCGCAGCGTGTCCGTTGAGGGTGGCGGTGGGCTGGCGGGTGGGAGGTCATGAGGAGGCGATCCCACAGCCAGGGGCCGCCTTGAACGAGACCGTCACGCGAAGCCTGACCGTTGAGGGCGGTGGCGGGCTGGCGGGAGGGGCCGCCACCCGCACCGGCCCGCAAGCATCCCGAAACAGAGTCCTAGCCGCGCATGCTCTTGTGCACCAGGGCGTCGCACAGGGCGAGCCAGCTCGCCTCGACGATGCTGCCGTGCACGCCGACCGTGGTCCACTCCTGGTCGCCGTCGCTGGACTTCAGCAGCACCCGCGTCACCGCGTCGGTGCCCGGGTGGCTCGGCAGGATCCGCACCTTGTAGTCCGACAGCTCGACACTGTCCAACCAGGACAGCGCCGGGGACAGCGCCTTCCGCAGCGCCGCGTCCAGCGCGTGCACCGGGCCGTTGCCCTCCGCGGTCGCGATCACCCGCTCCCCCGCGACGTGCACCTTCACCGTCGCCTCGGAGATCACCTCCCCGTCGCCGCGGTGGTCCAGCACCACGCGGTAGGACTCCAGCGTGAACGGCGGCTCTGCCAGGCCGTCGACCTCCTTGCGCAGCAGCAGTTCCAGCGACGCGTCGGCGGCCTCGAACGACCAGCCCTCGGCCTCCAGCTCCTTCACCTTCGCCACCACGCTGGTGACCGCCTCAGGCCGGCCGGCAAGGTCCACCCCGAGCTCACGTCCCTTGAGCTCCAGGCTGGCCCTGCCGGCCATCTCGGTGACCAGGACCCGCATGTCGTTGCCGACGGAAGATGGATCGATGTGGTTGTACAGCAACGGATCCACCTTGATCGCGCTCGCGTGCAGCCCCGCCTTGTGGGCGAAGGCCGACGACCCGACGTAGGCCTGGTGGGTGTCGGGTGCGATGTTCGCGATTTCGGCAAGGGCATGGGAGACGCGGGTCAGCTCGGCGGCGCCCCCGGTGGGGAGCACGTCCATGCCGAGCTTGGCCACGAGGTTTCCCGTCACGGCGAACAGGTCGGCGTTGCCGGCCCGCTCCCCGTACCCGTTCGCGGTGCACTGCACGTGCGTCGCGCCGGCCTGCACCGCCGCGATGCTGTTGGCGACGGCGCAGGAAGTGTCGTCCTGGCAGTGGATGCCGAGCCGGAAACCGGTGCGGGCGGCGACTTCCCGCACGGTCTCGGCGATCCCGAGCGGCAGCTGGCCGCCGTTGGTGTCGCACAGCACGACGACGTCGGCGCCCGCGGTGAACCCGGCTTCCAGCACGCGCAGCGCGGTGTCCGGGTCGAAGGCGTAGCCGTCGAAGAAGTGCTCGGCGTCGAGGAACACCCGGCGGCCCTCGCCGACCAGGAACGACACGGTGTCGGCGACCATCGCGCAGGCCTCGTCGACGTCGACGCGCAGCGCGCGCTCGATGTGGCGGCGGTCGGACTTCGCGACCAGCGTCACCACCGGCGCCCGCGAGTCGAGCAGCGCCCGCACCTGGGCGTCCTCCGCCGCCTTCGCGCCCGCCTTGCGCGTCGACCCGAACGCGACGAGCGCCGCGTGCTTGAGGATCAGCTCCCCGTCCGCGGCGCGGGCGAAGAACTCGGTGTCCTTCGGCAGCGCGCCCGGCCAGCCGCCCTCGATGAAGCCCACACCCAGCTCGTCCAGCAGGCGCGCGACGGCGAGCTTGTCCGCCACCGAGTAGGAGATGCCCTCGCGCTGGGCCCCGTCCCGCAAAGTCGTGTCGTACAGGTGGAAGTCGTCACCGAGCGGCAGTCCGGCTGGCTCCGTGCGGGTCACGGTCGTCTCCTTGCGTGGTGGAAGGCTTCTCGGGCAACAAAAAAACCTCCCGCGGATGCGAGAGGTCTGCGCGCCAGGTGTCCGATGCGGACACTACCCGGCGCGCCTGCCGATAATGATCACGGCAAAAGAGGAAGCCATGCCCGCATCATGTCACACCGGTGCGCGAAAGGGCAAAAATGCGGCGGAGGCCACCCCCGGTGCGGGGATGGCCTCCACGGCGCGGGAAACGATCAGGCGACCGGTCGCGTGTTCGACGAGACCAGGGCCGCCAGGCGGTCGCCGATCGCCTGGGTGGTGCCCGGGTTGGCCTGGTCGCGGGTCGCCAGGTCGAAGGCGACGGACGCCTCGATGCGGCGCGCCGCCTCGCGCTGGCCGAGGTGGTCCAGCAGCAGCGACACCGACAGCACCGCGGCGGTCGGGTCGGCGATGCCCTGCCCGGCGATGTCCGGCGCGCTGCCGTGCACCGGCTCGAACATGCTCGGGTTGCGGCGCGTGATGTCCAGGTTGCCGCTGGCCGCGAGGCCGATGCCACCGGTCACGGCGGCCGCCAGGTCGGTGATGATGTCGCCGAACAGGTTGTCGGTGACGATCACGTCGAAGCGGCCGGGGTCGGTGACCATGTGGATCGTCGCGGCGTCGACGTGCGAGTAGGAGACCGTGACCTCCGGGTGCTCGAGCGACACCTCCTCGACGATCCGCGACCACAGCGAACCGGCGTGCAGCAGCACGTTGGTCTTGTGCACCAGCGTGAGGTGCTTGCGCGGCCGCTCCTCGGCCCGCTTGAACGCGTCGGACACCACGCGGCGGATGCCGAACGCGGTGTTGACGCTGACCTCCGTGGCGATCTCGTGCTCGGTGTCCTTGCGCAGCAGGCCGCCGTTGCCGGCGTACGGGCCCTCGGTGCCCTCGCGCACGACCACCATGTCGATCTCGGCGTTGCTGTCGGCCAGCGGGCCGCGCACGCCCGGGTACAGCTTGGCCGGGCGCAGGTTCACGTGGTGGTCCAGCTCGAACCGCAGGCGGAGCAGCAGGCCCCGCTCCAGGATCCCGCTGGGCACGGTCGGGTCGCCGACCGCGCCCAGCAGGATGGCGTCGTGCTGCCGGAGCTCGCCGAGGACCGACTCGGGGAGCAGCTCGCCGGTGGCGTGCCAGCGGGCCGCGCCGAGGTCGTAGTTCGTGTACTCCACTGTGGGAGCGACCTCGCCGAGTACCTTCAGGGCCTCGGTGATCACTTCGGGTCCGATCCCATCACCTGGGATCACCGCCAGCCGCATCAGACACCTCCGTCGATCAGGGCCACGGGGCTCGTTCGCACCCGTTTGCCCACATACTCCAGCGACGGCAGGTTACCGGCTGTCGCCAACGAGCCGAAGCGGCACCACCCTTATGACGGAATCTCCCGAGAAGTGAGACACCCGGATGGTGGAGCGGCCCCGGTCGTCAGGGCCTGCTACCCCCGTTCACCCGGATCACGCTCACCCGGTTGCCGTTGCCGTTGTGGTGCTTCAGCGCGAGCAGCCCGAGGACCGTGTCGGCCGACGCCGGGTTGCGCGTGACGTCGAGCGCCGTGCCGGGCTTGGCCGAGTACATCAGCGCGGAGCCGTTGGCCCCGGCGACCGAGTAGGCCGGCGCGAGCGCGTCGAACGTCATCGGCGTGCCGATGGCGTCGATGAGCCCGTTCTCGCTGCTGGGCGCCACGTAGTACCCGGTGGTGCCGACGGTGTAGCTGATCTTGTGGGAGGCCGCGGCCGGGTCGATGCCCAGCGCCGTGATGCTGACCGGCAGCAGCACGACGTTGGTGTCGAACACGTTGGTGTCCACGTCACCGAGCTGGCCGTTGACCGCCTGGACGTCCACGGTGGGGAAGCCCTCGGCGTTCAGGTCCACGGTGTTGACCAGCCAGACGTCGGTGCCGCTCGCCTTCGTGACGTAGGACTCGAAGTCGGGCACGCCGTCGCCGGTGGTGTCGATGTCGACGAACGGGATCGTGTTGCTGCCCAGGTTCGCCCAGTTGCCCCAGGTCGAGATCCCGAAGGCGAGCAGCGCCTGGTCGGCGTGGCCGGCCTGCCGCGCCTGCGCGATGGTGGACGCCGCGCCGACGTACTGCAGGTCACCGGCCTTGGCCGTCTCGTTGATGGTGCAGCCGTCGGTCAGCCTGCCGCGGCACTCGGGCAGCCGCGGGGACTCGCCCTGCAGCTCCAGCACGCTGATCAGCGACTCGTAGCGCTGGCTGCCGGTGCCCTGGTCGACGCCGCGGCCGGTGAGCGTGAAGCGCGCGGTGTCGGCCGTGAAGTTCAGCGACTTCGGGGTGTCGATCGACGACACCGGCTTCGGCGCCGCGTAGACCGGCACGCGCAGCGCCGGGCTGTTGCCGCCGGGCGGCGGGGTGAGCACGACCCGGCCGGAGGCGTCGGCGACGAACTGGCGGGCCATCCCGGCCTGCTCGGTCGCGACCGTCGGGTCGATGACCTTGCGCAGCGCCGTGGGATCGGTGATCCGCAGCGTGACGCGGACCGACGCGGTGCCGCGCGGCGGCACCGTCACCGAGCGGTCCGACAGCTGGTACTGCACGCCGGGCAGGTTGGTGATGCCCTCGTAGGCCACGGCGTAGCGCGCCCAGCTGTCGCCCTTGTTGACCACCTGGATGGTCTTGGTGAGCGTGGTCGGTCGGTCCACCTCGACGGTGCCGAAGGTGACGCTGACCGCGCCCCGGTCGTCCCGCGAGTAGGCCAGCACCTGGTCGTTCAGCGCGGCCTGGGTGTCCAGCCGCCCGGCGCCGACGCGCTGCGGCGCGTAGGTCTTGCCGCCGGCGACGATGTCGTGCCCGGCGGTGTTCATCACCAGGGCCTTGATCTCCTCGACGGACCAGTCGGGGTGCGCCTGGCGCAGCAGCGCGGTGACACCGGCGGTCAGCGGCGTCGCCATCGACGTGCCGGACAGGACGGTGCGGTTGTTGCCGCTGCCGCGCAGGGCCGACGAGATCGTGTCACCGGGCGCGGACACGTCCGGCTTGACGGCCGGGCCGCGCACGCCGCGCGAGGTGAACGAGCTCGGGGTGTCCACGATCGCCGGGTCGTAGGTCTGCAGGCTCGCCCGGCCTGCCCCGTACAGGCGGACGGTCAGCGTGCCCGCGTCCAGCGCCGGGCGGATCTGGCTGGTCGCCGACGCCGTGAACTGGAACATCGGGATGGCCGAGTTGCCCGCGATGCCAGCGGCGAAGTGCTCCAGGCTCGACGACAGCAGCACACCGGCGGCGCCGGCGGCCTGCGCGTTGTTGGCCCGCGCGGCCGAACCGCAGGCGCGGGTGGCGTCGTTGTCGTCCCACTCCAGCCACGCGTACTTGCCCGCGACCGCGGCCTTGTCGGCGTCGGAGTAGGGCGCGCAGCCGTCGGCGTTCGCCGAGGACAGCTTCGCCACCGCCGCGGTGCGGTCGAGGGTGTCGTAGCCGGTGTAGTTCTGGCTGTACTGGCCGCCCTTCGGGCCGGCGACACCGGCCGGGGCGGTCACGTCCGCCGCGTCACGCAGCACGGAGACGTCCCGGCTGGACGCCACGGTCAGCGCCTCGGGCGTGTTGCCCGGCGAGCCGCCGACGTCGTAGAGGTCGCCGCCGTTGCCCTCGGCGATGACGGACAGGACGTTGTTCGCGGCCAGCTTGCGCACGAACAGCGAGTCCGGGTCGTCGGGCGCGCCGAAGTCGCTGCCCAGCGACAGGTTGACGATGTCGAGGCGGTCGTCGAAGTCACCGTCGCCGTTGGGGTCCAGCGCCCAGTCCAGCGCCTGCGACGTGACGTCTGTGGAGCCCTCGCAGCCGAACACCTTGATCGCGTACAGGGAGGCCTTGGGCGCCATGCCCGGGCCGATCTTCATGGCGTTCAGCGACTCGGTGGTCAGCTTCGAGTAGTCGCCGGTGAAGGTGCTGCCGTCGGCGTTGACGCCGTAGCCGCCGACCGTGCCGGCGACGTGCGTGCCGTGCTCGCCGCAGGCGATCGGGTTGGGGTCCGGCTTGGGGGTGTCGGCGCCCTCGGTGCCGGCGTCGTACTCGTCGCCGACCAGGTCGGTGCCGCCGACCACCTTGGCGTTGGGGAACAGCGGCGTCGGCGCGTCCCGGTCGACCGAGTCGTAGGCCGCCTTCGTGCCGGGGCCGCCGAAGTCGGCGTGGGTGTAGTCGATGCCGTCGTCGATGACCCCGACCTTGATGCCGTCGCCGAGGCGGCCGGTCTGCTGCCACGCGTTGAGCGTGTTGGTCAGCTGAGCGGCGCTCGAGTTGCTGCGCGTCTTCGGCACGACGGTGCGGATCGACGCGACGTCCGGGCGGGCGGCCAGCTCGCGGATCTTCGCGGCGTCGGCGGTCACCACGACACCGGACACGGCGTTCGCGGTCGAGTAGAGCACCTCGGTGCCCGCGTCGAGCGAACGCAGCTGGCCCAGCACGGAGTTCACCACCCCGGCGACGCCGGCGCGCGCGTTGTTCGCCGCCTGCCTGGCGCGGTCCTTGCCCGCGCCGCGCTCGGCGTTGAACGCGTCCACCGCGGGCTGCTGGGTCAGCTCGATGAAGGCGGTCGTCCGGCCCTTGGCCGAGGCCAGCCGTGGGGACAGCTTGCCCTGCAGGCCGTCCGCGGACACCTTGGCCACGGGCTTGCCCGCCGCCAGCGGCTCGTCCTGGGCCGCCGCGCTGCCCGACGCGAAACCGGTCGCGGCGAGCGCGGCGGCGAAGACGGCGGCGAGCGACCGCCGGGTCGTGTTTCTCATGCTTGTTCGCACCCTCACTCCGATCAAGGCGAGGGTGCGAACTTAGCCGGTGCTCCCGCGATGCGCCTAGAGCGCATCGGAGTAATCCGACTTTGGGAGGTAGTGCGCGTTATGCGAACGTGACGGCGCGGATGGTGCGCGCGCCCACGGTCGCGGCGATCGGCTCCAGCAGGTGGGAGTCCACCTCGCGGTCGACGCGCAGGATCATCACCGCGTCCGACCGGTCGGTGGTCTGGCTGATCTGCGCCGCCTCGATGTTGACCGAGGCCTCACCCAGCAGGGTGCCGACGCGGCCCATGATGCCCGGGCGGTCCGGGTACTCCAGGAGCAGCATGTGGCCCTCGGCGCGCAGGTCGAAGTGGCGGCCGTTGACCTCCACCAGCTTCTCCACCTGGTTGTTGCCGGTGATCGAACCCGACACCGACAGCGTGGTGCCGTCGTCGTGCACCGCGCGCACGGTGACCAGGCTGCGCCAGTTCGGGCTCTCCGGCTCGGTGACGATCTCGGTTCGCACGCCGAACTCCTCGGCGAGGCGCGGCGCGTTGACGAACGTGACCTGGTCCTCGACCACGCCGGCGAACACGCCCCGCAGGGCGGCCAGCGACAGCACGCTGACGTCCTCCGACGACAGCTCGCCGCGCACCTCGACGGTGACCGCCGACGGCGCCTTCTGGCTCAGCGCGGCCAGCACGGTGCCCAGCTTCTGGGTCAGCGGCAGGTACGGACGGACCTCCTCGCCCACCACGCCACCGCTGGCGACGTTCACCGCGTCCGGCACGAAGTCGCCGCGCAGGGCGAGCAGCACCGACCGGGCGACGTCGGTGCCCGCGCGGTCCTGCGCCTCGGCGGTCGAGGCGCCCAGGTGCGGGGTGACGACGACGTTGGGCAGCCCGAACAGCGGGCTCTCGGTGGTCGGCTCGGTGACGAACACGTCGATGCCGGCGCCGCCGACGTGGCCGTTGCGGATGGCCTCGGCCAGCGCGTCCTCGTCGACAAGGCCACCGCGGGCCGCATTGACGATGATCACGCCCGGCTTGGTCTTCTTCAGCGCCTCGGCGTCGATCAGGCCCTTGGTCTCCGGGGTCTTCGGCAGGTGGATCGAGATCATGTCGGCGCGCGCGAGCAGCTCGTCGAGGCTGAGCATCTCGACGCCGAGCTGGGCGGCGCGGGCGGCCGGGACGTACGGGTCGTAGGCGACGATCTTGGTGTCGAACGCGGCGAGGCGCTGCGCGAACAACTGCCCGATCTTGCCGAATCCGACGACACCGACGGTCTTGCCGTTCAGCTCGACACCGGTGAACTGGCTGCGCTTCCAGGCGCCGCCCTGCAGGCTCTGGTCGGCGGCGGGCACGCGGCGGGCCACAGCCAGCAGCAGCGCGACGGCGTGCTCGGCGGCCGAGACGATGTTCGAGGTCGGGGCGTTCACCACGAGCACACCGCGCGCGGTGGCGGCGGGCACCTCGACGTTGTCCAGGCCGACACCGGCGCGGGCGACGACCTTCAGGCGCGTGGTGGCGGCCAGCACCTCGGCGTCCACCTTGGTGGCGGAGCGGACCAGCAGCGCGTCGGCGGACTTCACGGCCTCCAGCAGAGCGGGGCGGTCGGTGCCGTCCACGTGCCGGACCTCGACCTCGTCGCCGAACACGGCCAGCGTGGACGGGGCGAGCTTTTCGGCGATGAGGACGACCGGCTTGCTGGGGTTGGTCACGATGGGGCTCCCGTGGACGCGGCTGGGCTCAAACGACGCCCGCGAGTCTAGTCGCGCTGCTCACCGGGCCTGTTAACGGGAGCGCAACCCGGCGAAGACGAGATCGAGGAGCCGGTCCGGGGTGCCCGCGTGCTCACCGGCCCACCCCGCCGCGTGCACCATCAGCAACACCTCGTCGGGCTTGAGGTCCGCGCGCAGCTGACCGGATTCCTGCGCGCGGGCGACGAGTCGCGCGACCGCCGCGCGCATCCCGGCGCAGGCGGCGTGGAGGTCCGAGGTCTCGTCGTTGAGCGCCTCCGCGGTGGCGTCGGCCAGGCCGCGGAACGTGGTGGCGGCGTCGAGCAGGCTCCGCGCGAAGGTGCGCAGGGCGTCCAGCGGGTCCCGGTCTTCGAGGAGTTCTTCGGCGGCGCGGGCCTGCGCCTCGAACCGCTCGCCGAGCAAGGCCACCAGCAGCGCCTCCCTGGTCGGGAAGTGCCGGTAGAGCGTCCCGATCCCGACCCCGGCGCGGCGCGCGATCTCTTCCAGCGAGGCGTCCACACCGAACTCGGCGAAGGCCGTGTGGGCCTCCGCCAGGAGGCGCTCGTAGTTGCGGCGGGCGTCGGCGCGGAGGGGACGGGTGCTGCTCATCACGATCCACTTTAGGCGTGACAAAACGGAGGCCGCCTCCGTACAGTGAACCGGAGGACCCCTCCGAAAGGATTTCGATGAGTTCAGTGGGTGTGTGGCTCTCCGGCGGGAACCCGGTGACCGCCGGCGTGGAACGGGAGCAGCCGGCGCGGATCGACGAGCTCGGTTACGCGTCGGTGTGGATGGGCGAGACCGTCGGCGGGCGGGACGCGTTCGCGCGCTCCGCGGTCTTCCTCGGCGCGACCGGGCGGATCACCGTGGGCACCGGGATCGCGAACGTGTGGTCGCGGCCGGCGGTGACCGCGCAGGCGGCGGCGCGCACCGTCGCCGAGGCCCACCCCGGGCGGTTCGTGCTCGGGCTGGGGATCGGGCACCCGTTCCAGGCCGCGAGCCTCGGGCAGTCGTTCGCGGATCCGCTGCGCGGGATGCGGGACTACCGTCCGCGCACCGCGTTGCACGGCCAGGACGAGCTGCTGAGCCCGCGCCGGGAGCTCGATGCGCATCCCGCCAAGGCGCGATCGTCAGTGGGGCAGATCCCGCGGGTCGGCACCGACGCGGGGCCAGGGCGGACATTCGGCCACGACGCCTTCCGGCAGCTGGACGCGGGCGCGGACCAGGTGCTGATCTCCCCCACCGCGGCGGATCTGCCCGGCGCGGTGGACCAGCTGGCGCGTCTCGCCCCGGCGCTGCCGGGGGTGGCCGCGTGAGCGTCGGCATCTGGACCTTCGCCTTCGACGCCGCGCCGATCGGCCAGGTCCGCGAGGCGGCGGCCGAGATCGAGGAGCTCGGGTTCGACAGCCTGTGGTTCGGCGAGTACCCGGGGCGCGAGGCGCTCACCCAGGCCGCCCTGCTGCTGGGCGCGACCTCGCGCATCACCGTCGCCACCGGCGTCGCCCGCTTCGACCGGCGCAGCCCGGCCGGCGTCGCGGGCGGGGCGCGCGCACTGGCCGAGGCCTACCCCGGCCGGTTCGTGCTGGGCCTCGGCGGGCACGCGCGCGGCGCGCGCCCGGTCGAGAGCATCCGCGCCTACCTGGACGAGATGGACGCGGCGGAGTTCACCAGCCCCGAACCGGTGCCGCCGGCACGGCGGGTGCTCGCCGCGCTCGGCCCGCGCATGCTGCGGCTGGCCGCCGAACGCACCGACGGCGCCCACCCGTACTTCGTGCCGCCGGAGCACACCGCGCTAGCGCGGGAGACCCTCGGGCCGGACGCCTACCTGGCGGTCGAGCAGGGCGTGGTGCTCGACCGCGACCGGGGCCTGGACATCGCCCGTGCGGAGGTGGGCTTCTACCTCGAACGGGCCGAGCACCACCGCGTCAACCTCAAGCGCCTCGGCTTCACCGACGACGACCTCGCGGGCAGCACCCGGCTGGTCGAGGCCGTCATCGCGATCGGGGAGGAGGAGATCGCCGGCCGGGTCAAGGCGCACCTCGACGCCGGCGCGGACCACGTGTGCCTGCAGGTGATCACCGACGAGCCCGGCCTGCCCCTGGCCGGCTGGCGGCGGCTGGCCGGCCTGCTGCTCTGACGGCGGCCGCTCAGTCCGCGGTCAGCCCCGCCAGGTCGTGGAACTCGCCGTCCCGGGCACCGGCGACAAACGCGTCCCATTCGGACGGTGTGAAGACCAGGACCGGCCCGTCCGGGTCGGTCGCCTTGCGCAGCGCCGTGTAGACGAGACCGTCGACGTGCTCGACCTGCGCGAACTCCAGTTCGCCGTCCGTGGCCTGCCACCGCGCCCCGGTGAGATCCAGTTCCTCGCGAACCCGCACCTTGTCGTCCACGTGATCACGGTAACTCCGGAAACGAAAAGGGACCGCCCCGGGGGCGCACCCCGGAGCGGTCCCTTCCTCACCGGAAAACTCAGGCGGTCTCGGTGATCGGCCGGTCGACCCACGACATCAGGCCGCGCAGCTTCTTCCCGGTCTCCTCGATCGGGTGCTGCTCGCCGGCTTCCTGCAGCTTGCGGAAGTTGGCGCGGCCTGCCTCGTCCTCGCCGACCCACTCGCGGGCGAAGGTGCCGTCCTGGATCTCGCCCAGGATCTTCTTCATCTCCTCCTTCACCGCGGGCGTGATGACACGCGGGCCGCGGGTGAGGTCGCCGTACTCGGCGGTGTCGGAGATCGAGTAGCGCATCCGGGCGATGCCACCCTCGTACATGAGGTCGACGATGAGCTTCAGCTCGTGCAGCACCTCGAAGTAGGCGATCTCGGGCGCGTAACCGGCCTCGGTCAGCACCTCGAACCCGGTCTGCACCAGCGCGGAGGCGCCACCGCAGAGGACGGCCTGCTCACCGAACAGGTCGGTCTCGGTCTCCTCCTTGAAGGTGGTCTTGATGACACCGGCGCGGGCGCCACCGATGGCGGCGGCGTAGGACAGCGCGAGCGCCTGCGCGTTGCCGGAGGCGTCCTGCTCGACCGCGATCAGGGCGGGCACGCCCTTGCCGTCGACGAACTGGCGGCGGACCAGGTGACCGGGGCCCTTCGGCGCCACCATCGCCACGTCCACATTGGCCGGCGGCTTGATCAGCTCGTAGCGGATGTTGAAGCCGTGGCCGAAGAACAGGGCGTCGCCGTCCTTCAGGTTCGGCTCGATGTCCTCGCTGTAGATGAAGCGCTGCTTGGTGTCCGGCGCGAGGATCATGATCAGGTCGGCCTCGGCGGACGCCTCCGCCGGGGTGAGCACCCGCAGGCCCTCCTCCTCGGCCTTCGCGCGCGACTTCGACCCCTCCGGAAGACCGATGCGCACATCGACCCCGGAGTCGCGCAGGCTCAGCGCGTGCGCGTGGCCCTGGCTGCCGTAACCGATCACGGCGACCTTGCGACCCTGGATGATGCTGAGATCGGCGTCGTCGTCGTAGAAGATTTCGACTGACATGAGGGGAACTGATTCCTTTCGGTTCTAAAACTTCAACGGGGCGCGGAGGCGGTGATCGACCGGGGACCCCGGCCGACCGCGACCATGCCGGACTGCACGATCTCACGCACGCCGTACGGCTCCAGCATGCGCAGAAGGGCACCGAGCTTGTCACCGGTGCCGGTGGCCTCGATGGTGAGCGCCTCGGGCGACACGTCGACCACCTTCGCACGGAACAGCTGGACGGTCTCGAGGACCTGGCTGCGCACGGTGGCATCGGCCCGCACCTTGACGAGCAGCAGTTCGCGCTGCACCGACGAGGCGGGCTCGAGCTCCACGATCTTGATGACGTTGACCAGCTTGTTGAGCTGCTTGGTCACCTGTTCGAGCGGTAGCTCCTCAACGGCGACCACGATCGTCATCCGGGACACCTCGGGGTTTTCCGTGGGCCCGACGGCGAGGGACTCGATGTTGAAACCGCGGCGGGAGAACAACCCGGCGACTCTGGCGAGCACCCCGGGGACATTCTCCACCAACACGGACAGCGTATGCCTGGTCACTGCGAAACCTCGTCGTCCTCGAACAGCGGGCGGATGCCGCGCGCGGCCATGATCTCGTCGTTGCCGGTCCCGGCCGCCACCATGGGCCAGACCTGGGCGTCCTTGCCGACCACGAAGTCGATCACGACGGGGCGGTCGTTGATCTCCATCGCGCGGCGGATGACGTCGTCGACCTCGTCCTTGGTCTCGCACCGCAGGCCCGCGCAGCCCAGCGCCTCGGCCAGCAGCGTGAAGTCCGGGATCCGGTGCTTGTGGGTGCCGAGGTCGGTGTTGGAGTACCGCTCGGCGTAGAACAGGTTCTGCCACTGGCGGACCATGCCCAGGTTGCCGTTGTTGATGACGGCGACCTTGATCGGCGCGCCCTCGATGGCGCAGGTGGCCAGCTCCTGGTTGGTCATCTGGAAGCAGCCGTCGCCGTCGATGGCCCACACCTGCTTGTCCGGCACGCCGAACTTGGCGCCCATCGCGGCGGGCACCGCGTAGCCCATGGTGCCGAGGCCGCCGGAGTTGAGCCAGGTGCGCGGGTTCTCGTACTTGATGAACTGCGCGGCCCACATCTGGTGCTGGCCGACACCCGCGGTGTAGACGGCGTCCGGCCCGACGATCTGGCCGATGCGCTCGATGACGTACTGCGGCGACAGGGTGCCGTCGGACGGCCACTCGTAGCCCGCCGGGAAGGTCTGGCGCCACGCGTCGATCTGCGTCCACCACGGGGCCAGGTCCGGCTCGCCGATGCGGTCGGTCTCGGCCTTCACCGCGTCGATCAGCTCGGTGATGATCTCCGCGCAGTCCCCGACGATCGGCACGTCGGCCTTGCGGTTCTTGGAGATCTCGGCCGGGTCGATGTCGGCGTGGACGACCTTGGCCTCCGGCGCGAACGACGACAGCTGACCGGTCACCCGGTCGTCGAACCGGGCGCCGAGCGCGACCAGCAGGTCGGCGCGCTGCATCGCGGCGACCGCGGCGACCGAGCCGTGCATGCCGGGCATGCCCAGGTGCTGCTGGTGCGAGTCGGGGAACGCGCCACGGGCCATCAGCGTGGTGACCACGGGGATGCCGGTCAGCTCGGCCAGCTCCTTCAGCTGCGCGTGGGCCTGCGCCTTGATCACGCCGCCGCCGACGTAGAGGACCGGGCGGCGGGCCTGCGCGATGAGCCGCGCGGCCTCGCGGACCTGCTTGCCGTGCGGGCGCAGCGTCGGCCGGTAGCCGGGCAGGTGCAGCTCCGGCGGCCAGGAGAACGAGGTGGTCTCCTGCAGCACGTCCTTGGGGATGTCGACCAGGACCGGGCCGGGACGGCCGGTGGAGGCGAGGTGGAACGCCTCGGCGATCACGCGCGGGATGTCGATGGGGTCGGTGACCAGGAAGTTGTGCTTGGTGATCGGCATCGTGATGCCGCAGATGTCGGCTTCCTGGAACGCGTCGGTGCCGATCAGCGGCCGGGTCTGCTGGCCGGTGATCGCGACGACCGGGACGGAGTCCATGTTCGCGTCGGCCAGCGGGGTGACCAGGTTGGTCGCGCCGGGACCCGAGGTCGCCATGCACACGCCGACCTTGCCGGTGGCCTGCGCGTACCCGGTGGCCGCGTGCCCGGCGCCCTGCTCGTGGCGGACGAGGACGTGCCGCACCTTCGTCGAGTCCAGGAGCGGGTCGTAGGCAGGCAGGATGGTGCCACCCGGAATGCCGAAGACCACCTCGACGCCCATCGCCTCGAGCGAGCGCACCAGCGACTGCGCGCCGGTCACCCGGACCGGCGTGCCTGCGGGCGGGGCTGGCTTGGGGCGGCTGCCGAGCTGGGCCGGCGACGCGGCGGCCGGATTCGCTCCGGGTTTCGTTTCCGATCGCGACGTGGCGCTTGTCATCAGTTCTGCCTCGTGGGTCTCGTCGGGCTTCTCGTCGGGTGGTGGGGTTCGGGGCTGGCGGTGGGCAACAAAAAACCCCCGCCGACCTTTCCAGGTCGCACGAGGGTCGCGCGTCGACGCAGTGGGTTCGATGGTCCCTACGCGTCGACGCGCGGGGGAAGTACGAGGCCAATCTGCGGGTTCACGGCGGTGACGTTATCGGGTCGCGTCGAACAGTGTCAACTCTGCGGGACGGTGATCCCGGATACTGGGCGCACCCGGCCGTGGCGTCCCGGTGGGCGGGAGGCACCATGGTGGCGTGGCCGAAACCCAGCAAGAGGGCCGGAAGGCGATCTTCCGCGTTCCGCTGATCACCCTGCTCGCCGTCGTGTTCCTGGCGGTCTGCATGATCCCCGCCGCCTTCGCCGACGTGCCGGGGCTGTGGCTGATGTACGTCATCCCGATCGGGTTGTTCGTCTTCGTGGTGCGCACCCGCACGGTCGCCTCCGCGCGCGGCCTGGACGTGCGGACGGTGTTCGGCCACCGCGAACTGCCGTGGTCCTCGCTCAAGGGGCTGGCGATCAACGACAAGGCCAAGGTCCGCGCGGTGCTGACGGACGGCAGCGAGGTCCCGCTGCCGTCCGTCCGCACCCGCCACCTGCCGGTGATCTCCCTGGTCAGCGAGGGCCGCATGAAGGACCCGAGCGGCCTGACCGACGACCTGGACGCCGAGGACGCCGAGGACGTTGGGAAGGACACCGGCCAGTCCTGATCACGCCGGGCGTAACCTGGCTGCCATGCCTGCTCTGCGCTCCCGAACAACCACCCATGGCCGCAACGCCGCGGGCGCCCGGTCCCTCTGGCGGGCCACCGGGCTGACCGACGGCGACTTCGGCAAGCCGATCGTCGCGATCGCCAACTCCTACACCCAGTTCGTGCCCGGGCACGTGCACCTCAAGGACCTCGGCGACATCGTGGCCGGGGCGATCCGCGAGGCCGGTGGCGTGGCGCGCGAGTTCCACACGATCGCGGTGGACGACGGCATCGCCATGGGGCACAGCGGCATGCTCTACTCGCTGCCCTCGCGCGAGATCATCGCCGACTCGGTCGAGTACATGGTCAACGCGCACCAGGCCGACGCGCTGGTCTGCATCTCCAACTGCGACAAGATCACCCCGGGCATGCTCAACGCCGCGATGCGCCTGAACATCCCGGTGGTGTTCGTCTCCGGCGGTCCGATGGAGGCGGGCAAGGCGGTGGTCGTGGACGGCGTCGCGCACGCGCCGACCGACCTGATCACCAGCATCTCCGCCTCGGCGAACCCCGCCGTCGACGAGGACGGGCTGTCCATTGTGGAGCGGTCCGCGTGCCCGACGTGCGGGTCGTGCTCGGGCATGTTCACCGCGAACTCGATGAACTGCCTGACCGAGGCGCTGGGCCTGTCGCTGCCGGGCAACGGCTCGACGCTGGCCACGCACGCCGCGCGCCGCAAGCTGTTCGAGGACGCCGGCCGCACGGTGATGGAGCTGTGCAAGCGCTGGTACGGCGAGGACGACGACAGCGTGCTGCCGCGGTCGATCGCCAACCGCAAGGCGTTCGAGAACGCAATGGCGCTGGACATGGCGATGGGCGGCTCGACCAACACGGTGCTGCACATCCTGGCCGCGGCGCAGGAGGGCGAGGTCGACTTCACGATCTCCGACATCGACGAGATCGGCCGCCGCGTGCCGTGCCTGTCGAAGGTCGCGCCGAACTCCGACTACCACATGGAGGACGTGCACCGGGCCGGCGGCATCCCCGCCATCCTCGGTGAGCTGAACCGGGCCGGGCTGCTCAACCGGGATGTCACTGCCGTGCACTCCTCTTCGCTCGAGGAGTGGCTGTCCAAGTGGGACATCCGCGGCGGGTCGGCTTCCGAGGAAGCGATCGAGCTGTTCCACGCCGCGCCCGGCGGGGTCCGCACCACGGAGGCGTTCTCCACGTCCAACCGGTGGACCGAGCTCGACACGGACGCCTCGAACGGCTGCATCCGCGACATCGAGCACGCCTACACCAAGGACGGCGGGCTCGCGGTGCTGCGCGGCAACCTGGCCGAGAACGGCGCGGTGATCAAGTCCGCGGGCATCGACGAGGAGCTGTGGCGGTTCCAGGGCCCGGCGCGCGTGGTCGAGAGCCAGGAGGAGGCCGTCTCGGTCATCCTGAGCAAGAAGATCCAGCCGGGTGAGGTGCTCGTGGTCCGCTACGAGGGTCCCGCCGGCGGCCCTGGCATGCAGGAGATGCTGCACCCGACGGCGTTCCTCAAGGGCGCCGGGCTCGGCAAGAAGTGCGCGTTGATCACCGACGGCCGGTTCTCCGGCGGCTCGTCCGGGATCTCGGTCGGGCACATCTCGCCGGAGGCCGCGTCGGGCGGCACGATCGGCCTGGTCCAGGACGGCGACCAGATCCTGATCGACGTGCACGAGCGGAAGCTCGAGCTGCTGGTGGACGCCGACGTGCTGGCCGAGCGCCGGGCGAAGATGGAGGCCTCGGAGCGGCCGTGGCAGCCGGTGGACCGCCAGCGGCCGGTGACCGCGGCCCTGCGCGCCTACGCGCGGATGGCCACCTCCGCCGACACGGGCGCCGTGCGCGACCCGAACAAGTAGGCCTGACGAGAAAAGGGCCCCGGCTGCGCACAGCCGGGGCCCTTTTTCGTTGTTCAGCGCGCCAGCACGATGACCACGACGGCCGCCGCGGCGGCGATCAGCAGGAAGAACAACCCGAACGGCACCGGGCGGCGCCGCCACGGGGTGTTGACGTCCAGCGCGATCCGCCCGGAGCCGGTGAACAGCAGCGCGAACGCCGCGGTCGCCAGCAGCAGCTCGAACTCGAACCCGTTCGGCTCGAAGAACCCGCCGCGCCACTGGACGTAGACCATGTTCACGGTGACGCCGAGGATCGCCGCGGCGCCGATCTGGGTGAACAGGCCCAGCACCACGAGCACCGCGCCGATCAGTTCGCTCAACCCGGTGATCCACGCGAGCAGCGTCGGCTGGGCCGTGTAGCCCATCGACTCCAGCATCCGCGCCGTGCCGTCGATGCCGGGGCCGCCGAACAGCCCGAACACCTTCTGCAACCCGTGCGCGCCGAGGATCGCCCCGAGCGCCAGCCGCAGCGCGAGCAGACCGAAGTCGATCCCGCCGTGGTAGCGGTTCACCGGCGGCGACGGCCGGTCCTCGACGTCGGAGAGCATGCTGGTGCTGCTGCTCTCGGTGGGCTGGTAGTACCCGGATTCCGTGAACAGGTTCTGGGTCTTCGACTCGTCCTGAGGGCTGGTCACCCGCGCAGGTTAGGCCATCCGTGTCGGATGCGCGACAGGTTCCGGTGTTCAGCTGCCGAACACCGACATGATGAGCGCGCCCAGCGCCGCGGGGAACACCTCTGCCGGGTCGGCCTCGCCGGTGGTCAGCGTCGCCGTCAGGGTGCGGCTGCCGTCCGGCGTGCTGATCATCAGGGCGCCGTAGCCGCCCGGGGCGCCGCCGTTGTGGTGCACGATCGTGCCCGCCGGGCCGAGGTCCTGCACCCACAGGCCGAGTCCGAGGTTGAGCTCGCCGTGCGGGGTGAGCATCTCGGCCAGCAGCGGGGCGGGCAGGAGCCGGCCGCCGAGCAACGCGGAGATGAAGGTGTTCAGGTCCTCCGCGGTCGAGATCAGGTCACCGGCGCCGGCCAGCAGGGTGGGGTTCTGGCGGCTGACGTCGACGAGGGTGCCGTCCTCGCAGCGGTAGTAGCCGTGCGCGTGCGGTCCAGGCAGGTCCGGCGAGGTCGCCGACACCACGGTGTCCGCGAGCCCGAGCGGCCCGAGGATGCGCCGCTGGGCCTCCTCGGCGTAGGTGTTGCCGGTGACGGCGTTCGCGCTGTCGCGGCCGCCGCGGTTCGAGCCGGGCGCCGGTCAGAGCCTTGCCCTGCGACGGGAGCCCCATGACGAACGTGCCGTCGGCGTCGAGCTCGCCGGTGTAGTTGTAGAGGCCGCTGGTGTGCTGCAACAGCATCCGCACGACCGGTCCAGCGGCCGCGGTCGTCGCGGACGCACATCTCGGCGGCGGCGAACCCGGCGTCGACGAGGGCCTGGACAGCCTGCCGCCGCTCGGGCCGGTCCGGCTCGGCGACCTGGACGGCGGGGGCGTCGACGTTCTGCATTGTGTGTTACTTCGGTATCGGTGCAACGTGGTCGATGCGATTACGTTCGCCCGCCGGCCTGACACCGCACCGCCTCCGCGCTGACACGGCGCCTGACACACCCCGGGGTTTGTCAGGTGGTTTCGCGCTCGCCCGCGCTGCGCTCGATGCAGAACTCGTTGCCTTCGGGATCGAGCAGCGTGACCCAGCCGAGCCCGTCGGGTGTCCGGTGGTCCTCGTGCACCCGCGCGCCGAGCCCGAGAAGGCGCTCGACCTCCGCGTCGCGGGACCGTTCGTCCGGCATCCAGTCGAAGTGGACGCGGTTCTTCACCGTCTTGTCCTCGGGAACCCGGATGAACAGCAGGCCCGGCAGCGGCGCGGGCGCCTCGACCAGCACCTCGGGGTCGCCGGGCGAATCCTCGCCGGAGACCGGCCAGCCGGTCACCTCGCTCCAGAACCGGGCCAGCTCGTAGGGCTCGGCGCAGTCGATCGTCACGTGGCGGAGGATCATCCCTAGTACTCCCCGTGCACGAGGTTCTGCGGCAGCTCCCCGCCGGCGTAGCGGGCGATCTCCGCGGCGACCACCGCGTACGAGCGCCGCTTGCTGCCCGTCACCGAGCCGGCCACGTGCGGCGTCAGCAGCACGTTCGGCGCGGTCCACAGTGGATGGTCCGCGGGCAGCGGCTCGGGGTCGGTGACGTCCAGCGCGGCCCGCAGGCGGCCCGCGGTCAGCTCGGCCACCAGCGCGTCCGTGTCGACCACCGGTCCGCGCGCGGCGTTGACGAGGATCGCGCCGTCGGGCATCGCGGCGAGGAACTTCGCGTCCACCATCCCCCGGGTGCGCGAGGTCAGCGGCACCATCAGCGCGACGACGTCGTGCACGCCCAGCAGCGCGGGCAGCTCGTCCACCGGGTGCACGCCCTCACGCGCGCTGACGCCAACCATCGTGACCCGCGCGTCGAACGCCACCAGGCGGCGCTTGAGCTGCCGCCCCAGGTCACCGGCCCCGACGACGAGCACTCGCTTGTCCTGCAGCGTGTCGGTGGCGTGCAGGTTCCAGCGGTGCGCGGCCTGGTCGGCGGCGAACCCGGGCAGCTCGCGGTAGATCGACAGCAGCACGGCGACGACCCATTCGGCCGTGCTGCCGCCGTGCGCGCCGCGGCAGGTGGACAGCAGCACACCGTCCGGCACGGTCCCGATCCAGTTCTCCGCGCCCGCCGACAGCAGCTGGATGAGCTTCAGGTTCGGCAGCGCGCCGAGCACCGCGTCGCGTTCCTCGGGCCGGTGCGCGCCGGGGACGAGGACCTCGGCGTCGGCGGCCTCGGGCGGCAGCGGCTCGCGCCAGCTGTAGCGGACGGGCCGCACCCCGGGCAGCTCGCCGAGCACGTGCAGGCCGTCTTCGTCGGGGACCAGAACCGTGACGGGCATGATCGCCACGGTACTTACCCGTCGTTCACCCACCGGCACCTAGGCTGGGAGCGTGCGTGTCGGGAACGGGAAGGCGCCGTGGTGGCTGGTGGCGGCCTGCGGGCTGCTGCTGACCGGCTGCGCGCAGTTCGACGACCGGGCCGCGAACCAGACGTTCGAGCCTGCCCCGGAGCTGACCGCCCCGGCCGGGCCGCAGCCGGAACTGCCCGAGGTGGACGGCGGTGACGACGAGTCGCGGCCCAGCTCGCCGCAGACATCGATCCCGCCGCCGCAGGGCTGCACCGACTACGACCAGTCGGTGATCGCGACGTGCCTGGACACCGTGTCCGCGCTCGCCGCGTTGCCGGACACCGGCGCCGCGCCGAGCGCGCTGGCCGCGGAGCGCAAGACGGGCCGCGTGCTGCAGGTGTCGAGCGGTCACACGCCGGCCGAGGTCATCCGCCTGGACGTGCAGGCGACCGGTGACGGCGGCCTGACCGGGCTGGCGCTGTCCCCGACGTTCGCCGAGGACCAGCTGGTGTTCGCCTACGTCACGACGGCCACCGACAACCGGGTGGTCCGCTTCACGCGTGGCCAGCAGCCGAAGGCGCTGCTGACGGGCATCCCGAAGGGCGCGACGGGCAACCGGGGCGCGATCATGACCGACGGCAGGGGCGCGCTGCTGGTCGCGACGGGCGACGCGGGCAACCCGTCGGCGGCGGCGGACCCGAACTCCCTGGCCGGGAAGGTCCTGCGCATCGACACGGCGGGCAACGCGGCGCAGGGCAACCCGACGCCCGGCTCGCGGGTGTACGCGAGCGGGGTGCACTCCCCCGGCGGCCTCTGCAAGGCGACGGACGGTTCCCGGATGTGGATCACGGACCGGGGCTCGTCGGCGGACGCGCTGTACGCGATCACGCCGGGCGCGTCGCTCGCGGTGCCGACGTGGACGTGGCCGGAGAAGCCGGCGCTGGCGGGCTGCGCGGACAGCGGCTCGGCGGTCGTCATCGCCACCTCGGTGGGCGCCAACCTGCAGGAACTGCCCATCACGCTGGACGGTTCGGTGGGCGGCAAGCCGAAGACGCTGATGGACGGCAAGAACGGCACCGCGTACGGCCGCTACGGCGGGCTGGACCAGATCGACAGCCAGTTCGCGCTCGTGGGCACCGTCAACAAGGACGGCGGCCAGCCGATTTCCAGCGACGACCGGGTCGTGCTGATCTCGCTGCAGGCTACCCCGAGCGGCGGCAGCGGCAAGGACTAGGAGCCAGGTCGGCGCCCCGGCAACGAAAGCCGACCAGCCCCACACCCGGAACCGCAGGCTGGCAACGCAAGCCCGAAACCCCCCGAACCACTCCCCTCCCGCAACCCGATCCCCAGCCAAATCGGTTGCCGAGCCGCCGGGTCAAGGCACGCTTTCCCGCCTTGACGCGGTGTCTCGGCAACCGAACACTGAAAGATCGGGTTCGGGAGGGCACCAAATCCGGGCGTAGCGAAGCGAAGCCGGCGCAGTAGAAACCCGCGTAGCGAAAACCTCAGGCCCGGCGGCGCAGCGCCCGAACGTCCAGCACAGCCGCCACCAGCGAGGCCAGCGCACCGAGCATCCCCAGGTACCGGCCGATCCCGGCGTACAGCCCGATGCCGCCCTCGTCGAGCAGCTCGCGCGTGTCCTCGTCGAACTGCCAGCCCATCGCGAACCAGCCGAGGACCATCAACAACAGAGCGACCCCGGCGAAGATCAGCCACAGGTGCGGCAGCCCGGCGACGCGCACCTTGCGGAACTGTCCGAACGCGACCACCGCGACACCGGCAAGGAGCAGCAGCAACGGCCCGCACCAGGCGAGGAACCCGGTGGTCCAGGCGTCCCGCGCGACGTCGGAGGACGGCAGTTCCCGCAGGGCCTCGTCGACGACCTGGTTCGTCGCGGACAGGTTCGTCCACGGCAGGAACAGGGCGAGCGTGGCCACCACGCCCGCCCCGAACGCCGTCCACTCGCGCCAGCTGACGCGGGCGAGCGAGAACCGCTCGGGCTCTGCGGACACCTTCGACGGCATCCTCAGGCGCCCACCCGCTCGATGATCAGCTCGCGGACGCGCTTGGCGTCCGCCTGGCCCTTGGTCGCCTTCATGACCGCGCCGACGATCGCGCCCGCCGCCTGCACCTTGCCGCCACGGATCTTGTCCGCGATGTCCGGCTGCGCGGCCAGCGCCTCGTCGACCGCGGCGAGCAGCGCCGAGTCGTCCGAGACGACCTTCAGGCCCCGCTTCTCCACGACCTCGTCCGGCTCGCCCTCACCGGCCAGCACGCCCTTGACGACCTCGCGCGCGAGCTTGTTGGTCAGCTCGCCGGCGTCGACCAGCGCCGCCACCCTGGCGACCTGCGCCGGGGTGATCGGCAGCGCGGCGATCTCGGTCTCGCGGGCGTTGGCCTCCTGCGCCAGGAAGTTCACCCACCAGCTGCGGGCGTCGTTCGGCTTCGCGCCCTCGGCGACGGTCGCCTCGACCAGCTCGACCGCGCCCGAGTTGAACAGGTCGCGCAGCTCCTCGGCGGACAGGTTCCACTCGGTCTGGATCCGCTTGCGGCGCGCGGCCGGCATCTCCGGCAGCGTCCCGCGCAGCTGTTCGACCCACTCGCGCGACGGCGCGATCGGGACCAGGTCGGGCTCCGGGAAGTACCGGTAGTCCTCGGCGGTCTCCTTGGTGCGGCCCGGCGAGGTGGTGCCGTCGGACTCCTGGAAGTGCCGGGTCTCCTGGGTGACCGTGCCGCCCGCGACCAGCACCGCGGCCTGCCGCGTCATCTCGTACCGCACGGCGCGCTCGACGCTGCGGAAGGAGTTGACGTTCTTGGTCTCGGTGCGGGTGCCGAACTCGGTGGCGCCCTTCGGCATCAGCGACACGTTCGCGTCGCAGCGCAGCGAGCCCTGGTCCATCCGCACGTCGGAGACGTCCAGCGCCAGCAGCAGGTCCCGCAGCGCGGTCACGTACGCGCGGGCGACCTCGGGGGCCCGCTCGCCCATGCCGACGATCGGCTTGGTGACGATCTCGATGAGCGGCACGCCGGCGCGGTTGTAGTCCAGCAGCGAGTGCTCCGCGCCGTGAATGCGGCCGGTGGCGCCACCGACGTGCAGCGACTTGCCGGTGTCCTCCTCCATGTGCGCGCGCTCGATCTCCACGCGCACGACCTCGCCGTCGTCCAGCGTCACGTCCAGGTAGCCGTTGAACGCGATCGGCTCGTCGTACTGCGAGGTCTGGAAGTTCTTCGGCATGTCCGGGTAGAAGTAGTTCTTCCGGGCGAACCGGCACCACTCGGCGATCTCGCAGTTCAGCGCGAGGCCGATGCGGATCGCGCCCTCGACGCCCTTGCCGTTGAGCACCGGCAGCGCGCCGGGCAGGCCGAGGCAGGTCGGGCACACGTTGGTGTTGGGCTCGCCGCCGAACTCGTTGGCGCAGCCGCAGAACATCTTCGTCTTGGTGTTCAGCTCGACGTGGACCTCGAGCCCGAGCACCGGGTCGAACCGCTCGACGACCTCGGCGTAGTCCATCACTTCGGCAACGGCGGTCACGCCGAGACTCCCTTCAGCTCCGGAACCCGGTCGATGATCGACCCGCGCGCGACCTCGTAGGCGGCGCCGACCCGGTAGAGCCGGTCGTCGGCCAGCGCCGGGGCCATGATCTGCAGGCCGACCGGCAGCCCGTCCTCATCGGACAGTCCACTGGGCACGCTCATGGCGGCGTTGCCGGCCAGGTTGGCCGGGATCGTGCACAGGTCGGCGAGGTACATGGCCATCGGGTCGTCGACCCGCTCGCCGATCTTGAACGCGGTGGTCGGGGTGGTCGGCGAGACCAGCACGTCCACCTTCTCGAACGCGGCCGCGAAGTCGCGGGAGATCAGCGTCCGCACCTTCTGCGCCGAGCCGTAGTAGGCGTCGTAGTAGCCGGAGGACAGCGCGTACGTGCCGAGCATGATGCGGCGCTTGACCTCGGCGCCGAAACCGGCCTCGCGGGTGGCCGACATGACCTCTTCGGCGCTGTGCGAACCGTCGTCGGCGACCCGCAGGCCGTAACGCATGGCGTCGAACCGGGCCAGGTTCGACGACGCCTCGCTCGGCGCGATCAGGTAGTACGCCGGCAGCGCGTAGACGAAGTTCGGGCAGGACACCTCGACGACCTCGGCGCCGAGCGCCGTGAGCTGCTCGACCGCGCCCTCGAACGAGCGCTGCACGCCGGCCTGGTAGCCCTCGCCGCTGAACTCCTTGACCACGCCGACCTTGACGCCCTTGAGGTCACCGCGCAGGCCCTCGCGGGCGGCGGCGACCACCGGCGGCACCGGCGCGTTGATCGAGGTCGAGTCGAGCGGGTCCCACCCGCCGATGACCTCGTGCAGCAGCGCGGCGTCCAGCACGGTGCGGGCGCACGGCCCGGCCTGGTCGAGCGAGGACGAGAACGCCACCAGCCCGTAGCGGGACACCCCGCCGTAGGTCGGCTTCACGCCGACCGTGCCGGTGACCGCGCCCGGCTGGCGGATCGAGCCGCCGGTGTCGGTGCCGATCGCCAGCGGCGCCTCGAAGGCGGCCAGCGACGCGGCCGAGCCACCGCCGGAGCCGCCCGGGATGCGGGCGTGGTCCCACGGGTTGTGCGTCGGGCCGAACGCGGAGTTCTCGGTGGAGGAGCCCATCGCGAACTCGTCCATGTTGGTCTTGCCCAGGATCGGCACGCCCGCCTCGCGCAGCTTGCGCGTGACCGTCGAGTCGTACGGCGGGATCCAGTTCTCCAGGGTCTTCGAGCCGCAGGTGGTGGGCAGACCCTGGGTGGTCAGCACGTCCTTGAGGGCGAGCGGGACACCGGCGATCGGCGAGGCCGGGGCCTGGCCGTCGGCCAGCGCGGCGTCGACCTCACGGGCCGCCGCGAGCGCGCCCTCGGCGTCGACGTTGAGGAACGCGTGGACGTGGTCGTCGACCTCGCCGATGCGGTCCAGGTGCGCCTGCGTGACCTCCGCGGCCGACACCTCGCGCGCGTGGATCTTCTCGGCCAGCTCGGCGGCCGACAGCCGTGTTAGGTCGGTCACTGTTCCTCCCCCAGGATCCGCGGCACCCGGAAGCGGCCCTCTTCGGCGGCCGGCGCACCGGCCAGCGCCTGCTGCTGGGTGAGCCCGGGCCGGACCACGTCCTCGCGGAAGACGTTCGTGAGCGGCACGGCGTGCGAGGTCGGCGGCACGTCGTCGGCGGCGACCTCGCTGACCTTGGCGACCGCGTCCAGGATCTGGTCGAGCTGACCTGCGAAAACGTTCAGCTCGTCGTCGGTGACCGCGAGCCTGGCGAGCTTGGCCAGGTGCGCGACCTCGTCGCGGGAAATGTTGGGCACGCGGGTGACTCCCGGGGTGTGCGGATCGGTGTTTCGGTGAGTCACAAGTCTATGGCGGCGGGCCTTGCGACCTCGACCGGGTTGTGCACGGCGGGCTCGCGATCCGGTCTCGGTAGGCAGACGATGGCTCCCCGTGACGGCCTTCGTCTGTCACAATCAGCGGCCGGTTGCGCTCCCCGGCGAGGCGGGAGCGCCGGACCCGAGAGGGGTTCACGTTGTCCTTCCTGATCCGGGTGCAGCTCCCGGACACGCCAGGAACCCTCGGAGCGGTCGCGACGGCTCTCGGCATGATCGGGGCGGACATCCTCTCGGTGGACGTGGTCGAGCGCGGCGGCGGCGTCGCGATCGACGACATGGTCGTGGAACTGCCCTCCGGCAGGCTGCCGGACGCCGTGATCACCGCGGCGGAGAGCGTGGAGGGCGTCGAGGTCGACGCGGTGCGGCCGTACGCCGGCGTGCTGGACACCCACCGCGAGCTGGAGCTGGTCGAGGAGATCGCCGCGCAGCCGGCGTCCGGGTTGGCGGTGCTGGTCGAGGGCGTGCCGCGGATCATCCGGGCGGGCTGGGCGATCGTGGTGTCGGTCAGCGAGCCGGGCGTGGACCGGCTGGCCTCCTCCAGCGCGGCGCCCGAGGCGCCGATCACCGATCTGCCGTGGCTGCCGCTGGAGCGCGCCACGATCCTGGACTCCGAGGACTCCTGGGTGCCGGAAACCTGGCAGGAGCTGGGCACCGAGCTGGCCGCGACGCCGCTCGGCAAGCCGGACAAGGCGCTGCTCGTCGGCCGCCCGGGCGGCCCGATGTTCCGGGCCGCCGAGGTCGCGCGCCTGGCGCACCTGGCCGGGATCGTCGCCGTCGTGCTCGACGGCTGATCACGGCACCTTCGACGGCCACCAGATCCGCCGCCCGACGTCCAGCGTCAGGGCGGGCACCAGCAGCGACCGCACGATCAGGGTGTCGAGCAGGACGCCGAACGCGACGATGAACGCGATCTGGGCCAGGAACAGGATCGGGATGACCGCCAGCGCCGCGAAGGTGGCGGCGAGCACCACCCCGGCCGAGGTGATCACGCCGCCGGTGAGCGTGAGCCCGCGCAACGTGCCCTCGTGCGTGTTCGTGCGGAGGGCCTCCTCACGCACCCGGGTCATCAGGAAGATGTTGTAGTCGATCCCGAGCGCCACCAGGAAGACGAACCCGAACAGCGGCACCGCCGGGTCCGCGCCGGGGAAGTCCAGCAGGTGGTTGAACACCAGCGCGGACACGCCCATCGTCGCCGCGAAGGACAGCACCACGGTCGCGATCAGCAGCAGCGGCGCGAGCAGGGCCCGCAGCAGCAGCGCGAGCACCGCGAAGATCACCACGAGGACGATCGGGATGATCACCGCCCGGTCCCGCTCGGAGGTCTCCTGCGTGTCCAGCTGGGTGGCGGTGGTGCCGCCGACGACGGCGTCCGCGCCGGGCACCGCGTGCACGGCCTCGCGGATGCGGCCGACCGTGTCGAGCGCGGCTTCGGAGTCGGCCGCGTCGGTGAGGATCGCGACGACCTGGACGCGGCCGTCGACCACGTTGGGCACCGCGGCGACCTGCGCCACCCCGTCCACCCGCGCGGCCTGCGCGACCGCCGCGCCCTGGCCCGCGTTGGCGATGATCGTGGTCGGCGAGCCGGACCCGCCGGGGAAGTGCTTGACCAGCACCTCCTGGCCGGCGACCGAGTCGACCGGGGTGAGGAACAGGTCGGACTGCGCGACGCCGCCCGCCTTGAGCTGTGGGACGAACGCGGCGCCCGCCAGCAGCAGGACGGTGGTGCCGATCCAGATCGCCCGCGGTTTGGCCGCGACGGCCTTGGCGATCCGGCCCCAGATGCCGCTCGATTCCGGGTGCGGCGAGCCGAGCTTGGGCCGGACCGGCCAGAACGCGGCCCGGCCGAGCAGGGCGAGCGCGGCGGGCAGGAACGTGACGGAGGCTCCGAACGCGGCGGCGATGCCGATCGCGGCGACCGGGCCGAGGCCGCGGTTGGACTGCAGGTCGGAGAACAGCAGGCAGAGCACGCCGAGCACGACGGTCCCGGCCGAGGCGGCGATCGGCGGCAAGGTGGCGCGCCAGGCCAGTTTGACGGCTTCGTAGCGGCTCTCGGTGTCGCGGAGTTGTTCGCGGAACCGGGAGACCAGGAGGAGCGCGTAGTCGGTGGCCGCGCCGAAGACGAGGATGAACAGGATGCCCTGGCTCTGCCCGTTGAGGGTGAGGACGTCGTGGTCGGCGAGCAGGTAGACGACCAGGCTGGCCAGCCCGAGCGCGGAGACGGCGGAGAGCAGCACGACGACGGGCAGCAGCGGGCTGCGGTAGACCACGACGAGGATGAGCGCCACGACGATCCCGGCGACCAGCAGGAGCAGGCCGTCGATACCGCCGAACGCGGTGACGAGGTCGGCGATCTGCGCGGCCGGTCCGGCGACGAGGACGGTCAGCCCCGGCGGCGCCTGGCGGAGTTCGGCGCGGATCTGCTCGACGACCTCGCCGGGTTCGCCGCCGACCAGGACGGAGACGGTGAGTTCGAGGGCCTGGCCGTCCTGGGACGGCTGCGGGCTCGCGACCTGCGTGACGCCGGGGACGGCCTGGATGCGGGCCGCCGCCTCGCTGAGGAAGGCGTTGTCCTGGGGCGTGACGCCGCTGGTGCGCTCGGCGACGACGATCGCCGGGAGGGTCTGGTCGGTGCTGAAGGTGCGCTGCTCGTTCAGCGCGCGGGTGGATTCGGCGGACGCCGGGAGGAAGGCGGAGTTGTCGTTGGTAGCGACGTCGCTCAGCTTGCCCGCGTAGGGGCCGCCGAAGCCCCCGAGCGCCAGCCAGGCGACGACGAGCAGGGCGGGGACGAGCCAGCGTGCGGTCCTCATGGGCTAATACAGTCCTAGGGATCGGAGAGTTGTTCAGCAGGCTGAACATTACCGGGAGGTGCGGTTGCCCGCAGAGGAAGGCCCGGCAAATCGGACATCGCTCGAGGGTGCGGAAGGGATGGCCTCCTGGCCCACCGGGCGGTTGCTGTCCGCGGCGGCGCGACTGGTCGAGCAGCGGTGGACGGCGCGGCTGGAGACGCTCGCGCTGTCGCACGCCGGGCTGATCGCGTTGCACACGCTGCGCGGCGGGCCGTTGTCGCAGCGCGCGCTGGCCCGCCGGTGCCAGGTGACGGACCAGACGATGAGCCGCACCCTGGACCGGCTGTCCAGATCCGGCTACGTCACGCGGGTGCCCGATCCGCTCGACGGCCGCCGCTCCCTGGCGCGACTCACCCCCGCGGGCGAAGAGGTGCTGGCCACCTCGGAGCAGATCGCGCGGGAGGACTCGTCGGTGATCGGCGCCCTCGGCGACGACGCGGCCTTCCGGCGGCAGCTGATCGAACTGATCGGGCACCTGACCGGCTCATGACAAGTGTCATAGTCGCGCGCTAGTGTGCTGGGATGGAGCTGGGTTTCCTGGGGCTGGGCACGATGGGCACGCCGATGGCGCTGAACCTCGTCCGCGCGGGCACGCCGCTCGTGGTGTGGAACCGGACCGCCGCCAAGGCCGAGGTGCTGCGTGCGGCGGGGGCGGCGGTCGCCGGGAGCGCGGCGGAGGTGTGCCGGCGGGCGGACGTGGTGTTCCTGATGCTCGCCGACGGCGCGGCGGTGGATGCCGTGCTGGGCCGCGGCGGGAGCGGGTTCGCGGCGAACGTCGGCGGGCGGATCGTCGTGCACATGGGGACGACGTCGCCGGAGTACTCGCGCGGGCTGGCGGCCGATGTCGCCGCGGCTGGTGGCCGGTACGTCGAGGCGCCGGTGTCGGGGTCGCGGAAGCCGGCCGAGGCGGGGCAGCTGGTGGCAATGCTGGCGGGCGGGCCGGGGGCGGTGGCCGAGGTGGGGCCGTTGCTGGCGCCGGTGTGCCGTCAGGTGGTGGAGTGCGGGCCGGTGCCGGGCGCGTTGCTGATGAAGCTCGCGGTGAACCTGTACCTGATCACGATGGTGACGGGCCTGGCCGAGGCGACGCACTTCGCGGAGCGGCAGGGCCTGGACTTGGCGCGGTTCGTGGAGGTGCTGAACGCGGGCCCGATGGCCAGTGACGTGTCCCGGGTGAAGGTGGCGAAGCTGGTGGCCCGGGATTTCGGGGTGCAGGCGGCGATCGCGGACGTGCTGAAGAACAACCAGCTGGTCGCGGAGGCGGCTCGCGGGGCGGGGTTGGCGTCGCCGCTGCTGGACGTGTGCCACGAGCTGTACGGGGAGACGCTGCGGCTCGGCCACGGCGCGGAGGACATGGCGGCGGTGGTGCACGCGATCGAGCAGCGGACGGCCGCGATCGAGGAGCGGCACGCCGCGATTGCTGCTGGTGAGGCCCCGGCCCCGGCGACGGCTCCCGAGCCCGCCGGCTGAGCCGCGGGTAGAGGCCATGGGGCTTGGCTGAGTTCACCCGCCGGTGAACGCGAGCCGGCGCGTCACAGCTGCAGCCGGAAGGCGCGCAACCACAGGCCCGGCAACGGTCCCCAACCCCGACCGCGACTGAAACCCACCCGCCGCAGAGCCAGGCAGCGCCTCACCCCCGCCAGCACCACAACCCTGGTGCGAACGCCCCCGGCGTCAGTGCCCCCTCACAGGAGCAGCCAGAAAGCCCGCAACCACAGGCCCGGCAACGGCTCCCAACCCCGACCGCGGCCGAAACCCACCCGCCGCAGAGCCAGGCAGCGCCCCACCCCCGCCAGCACCACAACCCTGGTGCGAACGCCCCCGGCGTCAGTGCCCCCTCACAGGAGCAGCCAGAAAGCCCGCAACCGCAGGCCCGGCAATGGTTCCCAATCCCGTTCCGGCAGGCGGATGAAACCGAGCCGGGTGTAGAGGCGGTGCGCTGTCTTCATGGTGTCCAGGCTGGACATCACCACGGCGCGGGCGCCGAGGGCACGCGCCCGGTCGATCACTGCTCGCGTGAGGGCCTCGCCGACGCCGCGGCCCCGGGCGGCGGGTGCGGTCGCCAGCATGCGGAACTCCAGCTCACCGTCGCGGGCGATTTCGGCGTAGTGCGTTCCCGGGTGGACGATCGTGACCGAGCCGAGCAGGCCGTCGTCGTCCGTGGCGACCAGGAGTTCGGCGTGTTCGGCGCGGTGGGCGGCGTCGGCCAGTTCGCGGACGTAGTCGTCGTCGGCGGTGATCAGGCCGTCCGCGAGGTAGGCGGAGGCGGTCAACTCGCCGATGGCCGCGTACTCCTCGGGGCGGGCCGGTCGGACGGACACCTCGCTCATCGGCCACCTCCGGCTGAGATCACCACGGGCACAACGGCCGGCCCCGCAACGGGTTCCACCGGCCACACCACGGGCGCGCTCACCCGGGCCATCCCAGGAGCGCGCCCTGGCCGCACCGCTCGGCCGGACACTCCGCTCGCCAGCCGCACCACGCACGCCCCGGTCAGCCCCGCCACCGCAGCGGAGCCCTCCGGCCACGGCGCGCGAGCCGGCACCTCACCCATCAGCCGCACCGCGGTCGCCCTGGTCGGCGCCGCCCCGGGGGCGCGCCCTGGCCGCACCGCTCGGCCGGACACTCCGCTCGCCCGCCACACCACGCACGCGCCGGTCGGCCCCGCCACCACAGCGGCACCCTCCCGCCGCCGCGCGCGAACGGACACCTCACTCACCGGTCGGCTCCTCCGTCAGCCCCGCCACCACAGCGGACCCACCCCTCCGGCCGCGGCGCGCGAGCCGACACCTCACTCACCAGCCGGCTCCTCCGTCGGCAGTGCCACCTCGGCGGCGGCCTCGGGGCCGCGGTCCAGCAGCACCTGGAAACCGCCCTCGTCGAGGATCGGGACCTTCAGCTGCACCGCCTTGTCGTACTTGGAGCCCGGCGCGTCGCCGACCACGACAAACGCCGTCTTCTTCGACACCGAGCCCGCGGCCTTGCCGCCGCGCGACATGATCGCCTCCTTGGCCTCGTCGCGCGAGAACGTGTTCAGCGAACCGGTCACCACGATCGACAGGCCTTCCAGCGTGCGCGGCACCGACTCGTCGCGTTCCTCCGCCATCCGGACCCCGGCGCGGCGCCACTTCTCCACCACCTCGCGGTGCCAGTCGACGGCGAACCACTCCCGCAGCGCCCCGGCGATCGTCGGGCCGACACCATCCACATCGGCCATCGCGGCCTCGTCGGCGTTCTCGATCGCTTCCAGCGAGCCGAACTCCCGGGCCAGCGCCTGCGCCGCGGTCGGGCCGACGTGCCGGATCGACAACGCCACCAGCACCCGCCACAGTGGACGGTCCTTCGCGCTGTCCAGGTTGGCCAGCAGCTTCCGCCCGTTCGCGGACAGCTCCCCCGCCTTGGTGCGGAACAGCTCGACCCGCCCCAGCTTCTCCTCGTCCAGGTCGAAGATGTCGCCCTCGTCGACGACCACCCCGGACTCCAGCAGCGCCGTCGCCGCCTCGTAGCCGAGCATTTCGATGTCGAACGCGCCACGCCCGGCCAGGTGGAACAACCGCTCCCGCAGCTGCGCGGGACACGACCGCGCGTTGGGGCAGCGGATGTCGACGTCGCCCTCCTTCTGGTGCGCCAGCTTGGTGCCGCACTCCGGGCAGAACGTGGGCATGATGAACTCGCGCTCGTCGCCGGTGCGCACGTCGACCACCGGGCCGAGCACCTCGGGGATCACGTCGCCCGCCTTGCGGATCACCACGCGGTCGCCGATCAGCACGCCCTTGCGCTTGACCTCCTGCGCGTTGTGCAGCGTCGCCATCGCCACCGTCGACCCGGCCACCTTCACCGGCTCCATCACCGCGAACGGCGTGACCCGCCCGGTGCGGCCGACGTTGACCTGGATGTCGAGCAGCCGGGTGGTCGCCTCCTCCGGCGGGTACTTGTAGGCGATGGCCCAGCGCGGCGCGCGGGACGTGCTGCCCAGCCGCCGCTGCAGCGACACCTGGTCGACCTTCACCACGATGCCGTCGATCTCGTGCTCGGCGTCGTGCCGGTGCTCGCCCCAGTACCGGATGTGGTCCAGCAGCTCGGACGCCTTCTCGACGACCTTCGTGTGGCTGGACACCGGCAGCCCCCACGCCGCCAGTGCCTCGTAGGCCTCCGACTGCCGGGCAGGCTCGAACCCCTCGCGCTTGCCGAGCCCGTGGCAGATCAGCCGCAGCTTGCGGCTGCGGGTGACCTTCGGGTCCTTCTGCCGCAACGACCCGGCCGCGGTGTTGCGCGGGTTCGCGAACGGCGGCTTGCCAGCCTCGACCAGCCGGGCGTTGAGCTCCGCGAAGTCCTCGACCCGGAAGAACACCTCGCCGCGCACCTCGACCAGGTCGGGCACCGGGTACTCGTCGGTTCCGGTCAGCGTCTCCGGCACCTGCTCGAGCGTGCGGACGTTGAGCGTGACGTCCTCACCCGTCCGCCCGTCGCCGCGGGTGAGCCCGCGGACCAGCCGCCCCCTCTCGTACAGCAGGTTGATGGCCAGCCCGTCGATCTTGAGCTCGCACAGGTACTGGGTGGACCCGCCGACCTCGCGCTCCACCCGGTCGACCCACGCCCGCAACTCCTCCTCGTCGAAGACGTTGTCCAGGCTCATCATGCGTTCGAGGTGGTCGACCGCGACGAAGTCGGTGGAGAACGTGCCGCCGACGTTCTGGGTCGGCGAATCCGGCGTCGCCAGGCCCGGGTACTCCGACTCCAGCCGCTCCAGCTCCTTGAGCAGCGCGTCGAACTCGCCGTCGCTGATGACCGGCGAGTCCAGCACGTAGTACCGGAACTGGTGCCCGCGCACCTCTTCCGCGAGCGCGCCGTGGCGATCGCGGACCTCGGCGGGGACCTCGGTGACGTCCTGTGCGGCTGGAGTCTCACTCACAGTCCGTCAGCTTAGTCAGCACCACCGACAGTTTCCGGGCGTTCCTCGTCCAGACCACGGACCAGGTCACGCAGTTCGAGGAGCGTGATGGCGCCGGCGGGCTCGGCCTCGGCCGTCTCCACCCTGCGTAACCGTTCCGCCGCGAGGCGTTCGCCGAGCGTTGCGTCCAGCGGCAGGAACGTCATCGCCGACCGCGCGGCCGGGTCGAGTTCACCCAGCAGCGGGTGGTGGACCGCGACGTCGACCACCCCCTCGGCCTCGTCCACCTGCGCGGCGACCCGGACGTCGGCCAGCGCGACCGACCGCGTCCCGAGGTTCACCGTCACGCCCGTCGGATCGGGCACCGGCGGCACCGAGTCGTGGTACTCCCAGATCGCGTCCTCGGGCGGCGCGGCGGCCTTCCACGCGTCGGTGAACGGCCGCAGCGCCGGGTCCTCCTGGCCGCTCACCACGAGCGCGTAGATGGCCCGCTGCCCTCGTTCGAGTGACACGTGCAGGTCCGGGTGCAGCTCGGCGACGGCAGCGGCCAGCTCGCCCTCGACGCGCTGCGGCTCGCGGTCGCCCAGCGCCGCGCTGATCTCCGGCAGCATCTCCGGCCAGCGGCGCCAGAAGCGCTCCGCGGCGGCCACCGGGTCGTCCGGCACCGCCTGCTCCGGCCACGCCGTGCGCGGGTCGGGCAGCTCGTCCTCTGGACGCCGTCGTCGAAACCATCGCATCGGGTAGGTCCTACCAGCCTTCCGGCGGCTCCACGAACGCTTTGCCCAGATCCGTGGTCAGCTTCAGGGCGCGGCGCACCCAGTCCGCGGTCGCCCCGGCGAAGCCGCACGTCGGCGTCGGCACCGCGCGCTCGGCCAGCGTCGAGCGGTTGAACCCGAGCCGGTCGGCCAGCGCCAGCGCGGGCTGCGCCAGCTCCCGCAACGCGGGTCGCCGGGCCGGTTCCAGCGCAGGCACCAGGCCGAGGAACAGCACGGTCCCGCTGTCCCAGGCCTCCCCCAGCTCGTCGAGCAGGGTCGAGGGCGCTCCGCCGAGCAGCGTCGCGTCGATCGCCAGCGCACCCGCGCCCGCGGCGTGCAGGAGGCCGACCGGCGGCCGCGCGGCGCAGCAGTGCACGACGACCGGCTGCCCGGTCAGCTCGCCGGCCCGCTCGATCACGCGGCTCAGCAGTTCCCGCGCCTCCGGTTCAGGGACCGCAGGGACGGTGCCGTAGCCCGACGGGGTCGGCAGCGAACCGGCGAGCACGGCGGGCAGGGTCGGCTCGTCGAACTGGACCACGACCTCCGCGCCGGTGCGCGCCTTGAGCTCGCCGACGTGCGCGGCGAGCCCCTCCAGCGCCGATTCGGTGAACTCGCGCACCGCGCCGCGGTCGGTGAGCACGCGGTGCCCGCGCGGCAGCTCGATGCCGGCGGCCAGCGCCCACGGCCCGGCCAGCTGCGTCTTGATCACGGGCGCGGCACCCGCCTCGGTGACCGCGTCGAGGTCCCAGCGCAGCAGGTCCACCGCGCGCCGGTGGTCGTGCCCCGGGCGCGCCGCGACCCGGTAACCGCTGGGCACGACCTCGATCGCGAGGTCCACCAGCATCGCGGCGGTCCGGCCGATCAGGTCCGCCCCGACGCCGCGGGCAGGCAGCTCCGGCAGGTGCGGGAAGTCGGGCAGCTCGCCGAAGACGACGGCGGCCGCCTCCGCCGGGTCGGCGCCGGGCATCGATCCCACCGCGGTGGCCGCACCGGGTGGCCAGACGTGTTCGCTCACACCCCGATTCTCCAAGGCCGCCCGGCCGGTCGCGCCCCCGGCCCCGCGGGCGGCCCGGAAAATGGCGCCGGGAGGAATAGCGGAAAGGTGTCGATGTCGGAAAATCCGGTCAACCGGACATTTCTCCGCAATTCCCCGGTCGTCTCCCGTTCTTGATTTCCGCTGGCTAACCTTGACGGGCATGACGAGCGGTTCGCGGCACGCGGGCGGTGGCACCCTGTTCACCGAGCCCTTCCTGGTGGTCAGCCACCGTGCCGGGGCGGCAGGGCCCGGCGTGCGGGACCAGCACGGGCGACCGCTGGGAACCGTCGCGGAAACCGATCACGGCGCGTTCCGGAAAACGTTGTGGGCGCTCACCGGATCCGCCCGCTTCCGCCCGAACTGTTTCGCCGTCCGCGACTCCGGCGGAAGTGTCGTGCTGAAAGTGCGGGCACACGACTCGCGCTTTCTGGTGACGCGCGCGGACGGCACGCCGATCGGCGGGATCGCGCCCGACGGGCCGGACCGGTTCACGCTGTCGGCCCACGGCCGCCCGGCCGGGGTGCTGGAGCACCGGCGGCCGCGTGAGTTCAGCATCACCGACGCCGCCGGCCGGGAAGTGGCGCGCTCGGCGGAGGGGGACGGCCGCGACTACGTCGTGGAGGTGTTCGCGCAGCTCACGGATCCGCTGGCGAGCCTGGTGATCGCCGCGGCGCTGACCCTGGACACCGCGCTGCGCCCGGGGTGACGTGGGTCTCAACCACGGCAGGTGGACTTTCCACCCGGGAAGTTCCAAAGTGAAATTTCCCGGTCGGAAAGGACGATGAGGTCTCGTGGAAGCAACTCCGGAAGGCAGCGCCGAGTGGAGCGAGCCCGGCCTGTACACCGTGGCACCGGGCGTGCACCGGATCCCGTTGCCGCTGCCCAACGACGGGCTGCGGGCCGTCAACGTCTACGCCCTCACCGAGGGTTCCGAGCTGGTGCTCATCGATTCCGGCTGGGCGCTGGACGAGGCGCGCGAGCAACTCGCCGCCGCGCTCAAGGGGCTGGGCGCCGAACTCGGTGACGTGAGCCAGTTCCTGGTCACCCACGTGCACCGCGACCACTACACGCAGGCGGTCGCGCTGCGGCGGGAGTTCGGCGGGCGGATCGCGCTGGGCTCGCTGGAGGAGCCGTCGTTGCGCATGACGGCGGACCCGGACGTGGTGCCGCTCATCGGGCAGATCCGGTCGCTGCGCATGTGCGGCGCGGATCCGGTGGCCGACGAACTGGTGCGGGTGTTCGAGATCCACGGCCGCAACACGGAGGCGTCGATCTGGGAGCAGCCCGACGAGTGGCTCACGCCGGGCCGCCGCGTCGTGCTTCCCGGCAGGCAGCTCGACGTCGTGCACACGCCGGGGCACACGGCCGGGCACGTCGTGTTCGACGACGGCGCGGCGGGGCTGATGTTCACCGGCGACCACGTGCTACCGCACATCACGCCGTCGATCGGTTTCCAGCCCGCGGTGGCGGAGATGCCGTTGCGCGACTTCCTGGACTCGCTGCGCCTGGTGCGGGGCATGCCGGACCGGCGGATGCTGCCCGCGCACGGCCCGGTGTCCGACAGCGTGCACGCCAGGGTCGACGAACTGCTGGACCACCACGCCCAGCGGCTCGACGTCATCGCGACGACCATTGTGGACGGTGCCGCGACCGCGTACGAGTCGGCGCTGCGGCTGGGCTGGACGCGGCGGCAGCGCAAGCTGGACGAGCTGGACGTGTTCAACCGGATGCTGGCCGTCCTGGAGACCGCCGCGCACCTCGACCTGCTGGTCCACCAGGGCAAGCTGGCCCTGCTCGTCGAGGACGGGGTGCGCCGCTACTCGGTGGCCTGAGCGGGTCGCAGGGGCGCCCGGGCGCGACTTCGCGTAGGGTGGGTGGCAGCGGGCGGGTTCGGTCGCCGTCGACGCCGGTTGCGAGGAGCACCGGAACGGTGAACCTGCCGCGATGCTGACGCTCGCCCCCCGCTGCCATCGACTCCGCCGGTCACGGGCTGTTTCCCGGGCCGGACGTCCTCACCACCTGGCTGCCGCGCCAGACGGCGCCGGCCACCCCTTTTCAGGAGCTCACCTTGATGCAGACCACCCGTCAGACCCGTACCCCGGACGCGGCCGCGCCCGTCCTGTTCAGCCACCCCCTGGCCGAGGAACCCACCCGGACCGCGGGCGAGGTCGACGTGACCCCCGCGCGGCACGTCCGCTTCGCGGCGCCGTCGTCCACCCCGGCCCGCCGCCGCTGACCGGCGCCACGGCGCCCACTTCGTCCGGAACCGGCAGCGACTACGCCGCCCTGTCGCGCGAGATCCGCGCCGCGGGCGCCCGGACCGCCTTCGCCTCCTCGGCGACAACTGGTGGCAGTTGCTGAGATCTTCCGGACGCGCCGCCCCGACGACACGCTGGGGACGCTGCGCGGCGGCCTGATCGGCATGCACGAGGAACCTGCACGCCTCCGGCATCCGCTCGGTGTGGCGCGGCGAGACCAGGGCCCGGCGCCTCGAAGGCGCGCTGCTGGTCGCCCACACCGTGGGGTACCTCGCCGCTGTGTTCCTCGTCCTGTCGCCCGGCATCGCCGTGTTGTTCGTCGTGGTGCACCAGGCGCTGTGGGGTGTCTACATGGGATGCTCGTTCGCCCCGAACCACAAGGGCATGCCGACGATGACCGGCGAGTCGCCGGACTTCCTGCGCAAGCAGGTGCTGACGTCGCGCAACGTCCGCGGCGGCTGGTTCACCGACTTCCTGCTCGGCGGGCTGAACTACCAGATCGAGCACCACCTGTTCCCCAGCATGCCCCGGCCGCACCTGCGGCACGCGCAGCCCATCGTGCGGCGGTTCTGCGCCGCGCACGGGATCTCCTACAGCGAGACCGGTCTGGTGCGGTCCTACCGCGAAGTGTTGCGGCACCTGCACGAAACGGGCGCGCCGCTGCGGGCCGGGACCGGGTAGTGTCGGTGGTGCCGGGACTTCCCGGCACCACACCGGCCGTTTTCCGGCCGGGGACGGGAGCGCCGACATGACGTCGGGTTCACCCACATCCACCACCACCCCCCAGCAATCCGGGCCGGGTCTGCGCATGACGCTCAAGCCGGAGGCGCCTGCCACCGGGCAGGTCGACGGCGCGTGGTGGCCCAGGTCCCGCGACCTGTCCGCCGAATTGCCCGCGCTGCTCGCCGCCCTGACGGCCCGGCTCGGCGCCGTCGAGCGGTCGACCTACCACTTGGACGGCTGGAACCCCGCAGGCACCAAGCTCGCCACCGGCGGGCGCACGGTGCGGCTGGACGGGTTCCGGTCGCAGCGCCCCGGCACCGTCACCCTCGTCGGCACGGGCATGCGCCGCCTGACGCTGCTGGTCGTGCCGCCGGAGACCACCGACGCCGCCGCCGCGAAGGCGATGCGCGACGCGTCCCTTCCCGGCGGCGACGACAGCGTGGACAGCCTGATCGGCGACGAGCTCAGGAGAACTGCTCCCGCAGCTCGCGCTTGAGGATCTTGCCCGAGGCGTTGCGCGGGAGGTCCGGGACGAACCGGATGGCCTTCGGCACCTTGAACGCGGACAGCCGTTCCCGGACGTGGGCGATCAGATCCTCCGGCGTGACGTCCTCTTTGGACACCACAACCGCGGTGATCGCTTCGATCCACTTCTCGTCGGGGACGCCGATCACCGCGGCTTCGGCCACCGCCGGGTGCGTGTAGAGCGCGTCCTCGACCTCGCGGGACGCCACCAGCACACCGCCGGTGTTGATCACGTCCTTGATGCGGTCGACGACGTAGATGTAGCCCTCCTCGTCGATCCGCACCAGGTCGCCGGAGTGGAACCAGCCGCCGTGGAAGGCTTCCGCCGTCTCCTCGGGCTTGTCCCAGTACCCCTCGCACAGCTGCGGGCTCCGGTAGACGCATTCCCCGGACTCGCCCGGCGCCACGTCGTTGCCCTCGGCGTCGACCACGCGCAGCTCGACGAACAGCACCGGGCGGCCGGCCGAGTCGGGGCGCTCGGCGTGATCCTCGGGGCGCAGGATCGTCGCCAGCGGGCCGATCTCGGACTGCCCGAAGCAGTTGTAGAAACCCAGCTCCGGCATGGCTTCCCGGAGGCGGTCGAGCACCGGCCCCGGCATGATCGACGCGCCGTAGTACGCCTTGCGCAGCGCGCTCAGGTTTCGGGAGCCGAAGTCGGGGTGGTTGGCCAGCGCGACCCACAGCGTCGGCGCGGCGAAGAACGCGCCGTGCCGGTCCTCGGCCAGGCGGCGCAGGATGTCCGTCGGATCCGGCGTTTCCAGGAGCGTGTTCGTCGCGCCGACGGCCAGCCACGGGACGAGGAACACGTGCATCTGCGCCGAGTGGTAGAGCGGCATGACGTGCAGCGGGTCGTCGTCCGCGGTGAGGTCGAGGCCGGTGATGCACGAGAGGTACTCGTGCACCAGCGCGCGGTGGGTCATCATCGCACCCTTGGGTCGGGACGTCGTGCCGGAGGTGTACAGCAGCTGCACGAGGTCGCCGTCGGCCACGTCGACGTCCAGCGCGGGCGCCTCGCCGGACAGCGCGACCAGCGCGCCCTCGGCGTCGCGCAGCGGCACCACCTGCTCCAGCGGCGGCAGGTTGCCCGCCAGGGCGGGGTCGGCGAGCGCGACGCGGCTGCCGGACTGCTCGACCAGGTAGGCCAGCTCGCCGCCGGTGAGGTTGTAGTTGACGGGCACGTGCACGAGCCCGGCGCGGGCGCACGCGAGGAAGCCGATCAGGTAGGCGTCGGAGTTCTTGCCGTACGCGGCGACCCGGTCGCCCTTGGCCAGCCCGAGGCCGAGCAGGTGCGCGGCGGCGCGGGTGATGGCGGCGTCGAGCTCGGCATAGGTCCAGGTGCGGTCGGCGAACTTCAGCGCGACGCGAGCGGGCCAGCGCGCCGCGCTGCGCCGGAGGATGTCCGCGACGGTGCTGGAGCGGAGCGTGGTCAAGGGGACTCCTCCTTCGGCGCCGGTGCCATACTCGACTGTCGTGAGTGAGATCCACATTAGACGTGCCCGGCGCTCCGATGTCGAGGAGATCGTGGCGATGCTGGCCGACGACGACCTCGGCGCGCGGCGGGAGGCGCCCGGCGACCCGGCCTACCTGCGGGCGTTCGAGGCGATCGACGCCGATCCCGGCCAGCTGCTGGCGGTCGCGGAGCGGGACGGCGACGTGGTGGGCACGCTGCAGCTGACGTTCATCCCGGGCCTGTCCCGCCGCGGCGCGACGCGGGCGCTGGTCGAGGGCGTGCGGGTGCGGTCCGACCAGCGCGGCGGCGGGCTCGGGGCCAGGCTGATGGAGTGGGCGGTCGAGGAGTCCCGGCGGCGGGGCTGCGCGCTGGTGCAGTTCACCTCCGACGCCTCCCGCACCCGCGCGCACCGCTTCTACGAGCGGCTCGGCTTCGAGGCCACCCACCTCGGGTTCAAGCTGATGCTGTAGGCGGTTCCCAGTTCCGCACCAGGTCGAGCAGGCCCGGGAACCGCGCGTCGAGGTCGGCGACGCGCACCTCGCTGCGGCGCTCCAGCCCGTACTGCCGCTGGGTCGTCACCCCGGCCTCGCGGAGCAGCTTGAAGTGGTGGGTCAGCGTCGACTTCGGGCGGTCGATCCCGAACCAGCCGCACGAGCGCGGCACGCCCGGCGACTCCAGCAGCAGCTTCCGCACCATCCCGAGCCGCAGCGGGTCGCTGAGCGCGGACAGCACCACCTCCAGGCGCAGGTCCTCCCGCGCCGGCTGCGGCAACATCTCCTCCGTCACAGTTCGAATAATATCGTACTAGCGACTAGTTCGACTATCTTCCAACTAGTACGACAAAAATCGAACTAGGAGGAGATCGTGAAACGCACCGCCTGGCTCGCCGCCTGGCCGGTCCTCGCCGTGTTCGTCCTGTCCAACGCGCCGACCCCGCTCTACGTGCTGTGGCAGCGCGAACTCGGCTTCTCCGCAGGCGTCCTGACGGTCGTCTTCGCCTGCTACATCGCGGGCCTGCTCGCCGCGCTCCTGGTCGCGGGTGTGGTCTCGGACCGGATCGGGCGCAAACCGGTCCTGCTGCCCGCGCTCGCGCTGGGCATCGTGGCGTGCGTCCTCTTCGCGACGGCCGGTTCGGTGCTCGTGCTGGCGGTCGCGCGGTTCCTCACCGGGCTCGCGGTGGGCGCCGCCGTCTCCGCGGGCATGGCCGTGGTGCACGACGTCGCCCCGGGACAGGGCAAGACCGCGGCGCTGGCGTCGTCGACCGCGATGGTCCTCGGCGCGGGTCTCGGGCCACTGCTGGCCGGTGTCGCGTCGGAAACCCTGCCGGGGCCGACCGTGACGATCTTCCTCGCCGAGATCGTCCTGCTCGTCTCCGCCGCGGTCGTCGTCGCCCGGCTGCCGCTGCCCCGCCCGGTGAGCACGATCCGCACCTGGATCCGGATCCCGCAGGTCCACCCCGGCGGGCGGAGCGCGGTCCTGCGCGGCATCGCCGTGTTCGCGCCGGGCATCACGGCCACGTCGTTCGTGCTCTCGCTGGGCCCGTCCGTCCTCACCGAGCTGCTGGGCACCACCAACCGGATCGTCGCCGGCGCACTCGCGTTCGTCATGTTCCTCGGCGCGACGGGCGTCCAGTTCGCGGTGCGCGACCTGCCGGTGCGGGCGATCCTGCTCGCCGGCGCCGCCTCCACCACGGCAGGCATGGTCGCGCTGGTCGTCTCACTGCAGACGTCGTCGCCTGCCCTGCTCGCGGTCGCCGCGGTGCTCGCCGGGGCCGGTCAGGGCATGGGCCAGTTCGGCGGCCTCACCCTGATCAACGCGAGCGTCCCGGCGAACCGGCTCGCCGAGGCGACCGCGGCGCAGAACGTCGGCGGCTACGTGCCCGCCGCGGTCCTGCCGCTCGCCGCCGGGTTCCTCAGCGACGCCACCGGTCTCGCCACCAGCGCGACCGCGTTCGGCGCCGTCGTGACCGCCGCCGCGGTGGCGGGCGGCCTCGTCGCGGGACGAGGCCGCCCCGCCCGTCAGGTCGCCGCCTCCACCGGGCTGCGGAACTGCGCCGAGTACAGCCGGTAGTAGGCGCCGCCCGCGGCGAGCAGCTCCTCGTGCGTGCCCTGCTCCACGATCCGCCCCGACTCCATCACCAGGATGAGGTCGGCGTCGCGGATCGTGGACAGGCGGTGCGCGATCACGAACGACGTGCGGTCCGTGCGCAGCGCCGCCATCGCCTGCTGCAGCAGCGCCTCGGTGCGGGTGTCGACCGAACTGGTGGCCTCGTCGAGGATCAGCAGCGACGGGTCGGCGAGGAACGCCCGCGCGATCGTCACCAGCTGCTTCTCCCCCGCGCTGAGGTTGGTGCCCTCGTCGTCGATCACCGTGTCGTAGCCGTCGGGCAGGCTGCGCACGAACCGGTCGACGAACGTGGCCCGCGCGGCCGCCTCCACCTGCTCCGGTGTCGCCGACGGGTTGCCGTAGGCGATGTTGTCCCGGATGGTGCCGTTGAACAGCCAGGTGTCCTGCAGCACCATGCCGGTCTGGCCGCGCAGGTCGTCGCGGGTCATCGCGGTGATGTCCACGCCGTCGAGCGTGATCCGCCCGGCGTCCAGCTCGTAGAACCGCATGATCAGGTTCACCAGCGTGGTCTTGCCGGCCCCGGTCGGCCCGACGATCGCCACCGTCTGGCCCGGCTCGGCGACCAGCGACAGGTCCTCGATGAGCGGCCGTTCCGGGTCGTAGGAGAAGTCCACGTGCTCGAACTCCACCCGTCCCCGGCGCCGCTCCGGCACCGCCGGGGACGCGGTGTCCGGCTCCTGCTCCGCCGCGTCGAGCAGCTCGAAGACCCGCTCGGCGGAGGCGACGCCGGACTGCAGCAGGTTCGCCAGCGACGCGGCCTGGGTCAGCGGCTGCGTGAATTGGCGCGAGTACTGCAGGAACGCCTGCACGTCGCCGAGCGTCATCGTCCCCGTCGCGACCCGCAGCCCGCCGACGACCGCCAGCACGACGTAGCTGAGGTTCGACAGGAACATCATCGCGGGCATGATGATCCCGGAGATGAACTGCGCGCCCATGCCCGCCCGGTAGAGGTCGGCGTTGCGGCGCCCGAACTCCTGCTCCACCTCGCGGCGGCGGCCGAACACCGTGACCAGCTCGTGCCCGCTGAACGCCTCCTCGATGTGCGCGTTGAGGGCGCCGGTGTGCTTCCACTGCGCCACGAACAGCTTCTGCGAACGCTTCCCGATCACCCTGGTCAGCACGATCGACGCGGGCACCACCAGCAACGCGATCACCGCGAGCAGCGGCGACACCACGAACATCATCACCAGCACGCCGATCAGCGACAGCAGCGACGTGAGCAGCTGGCTCAGGGTCTGCTGCAGCGTCAGCGCGATGTTGTCGATGTCGTTGGTGACGCGGGACAGCAGCTCCCCGCGCGGCTGCCCGTCGAAGTAGCGCAACGGCAACCGGTGCAGCTTCGCCTCGACGTCCTCGCGCAGCCGGTACACCACGCGCTGCACGGCGCCGTTGAGCAGGTGGCCCTGCAGCCAGCCGAACACCGACGCGGCCACGTACAGCACCAGCACCCAGGACAGCACGCGGCCGAGTGCGGCGAAGTCGATGCCGGCGCCCGGCACCACGTCCATCCTGGCGAGCATGTCGGCGAGGTTGGTGTTGCCCTCCGCCCGCGCCGCCGCGATCGCCTGCTCGGCGGTGGTGCCGGCGGGCAGGCGGCTGGAGACGAACCCGCCGAAGATGATGTCGGTGGCGTGACCGAGGATCTTCGGCCCCACCACGGTGAACGCGACGCTCGCGACGCCGCACGCGACCACGAACGCGAGCGTGAGCCGCTCCGGGCGCAGCCTGCCCATCAGGCGCCGGGCGCCCTCACCGAAGCTCTTCGGCTTCTGCACCGGCCCGGCGGGAGCGCCGGGAAAACCTGGTCTGGTCACGCCGCTTCCTCCGCGGTGAGCTGGGACTCCACGATTTCGAGGTAGGTGGGGCAGTCGCGCAGCAGCTCCGCGTGCGTGCCCAGCCCGACGATCTCCCCGTTCTCCAGCACCACGATCTGGTCGGCGCCGACGATCGTGGAAACCCGTTGCGCCACCACGATCACCGCCGCCTCCGCGGTGTGCGGGGCGAGCGCGGCGCGCAGCCGGGCGTCGGTGGCGAGGTCGAGCGCCGAGAACGAGTCGTCGAACAGGTACACCTCGGGTTTGCGCACCAGCGCCCGCGCGATCGCGAGCCGCTGCCGCTGCCCGCCGGAGACGTTCGTGCCGCCCTGCGCGATCGGGGCGTCCAGTCCGCCGGGCATCTCCGACACGAACTCCCGCGCCTGCGCGATCTCCAGCGCCTCCCACAGTTCTTCGTCGGTGGCGTCCGGTTTCCCGTAGCGCAGGTTGCTCGCCACGGTGCCGGTGAACAGGTACGGCCGCTGCGGCACCAGTCCGATCCGGCTCCACAGCACGTCCGGGTCGAGTTCCCGCACGTCCACGCCGTCGACCAGGACGCGCCCGGCGGTCGCGTCGAACAGCCGCGGCACCAGCGACAGCAGCGTCGTCTTGCCGGCGCCGGTGCTGCCGATGATCGCGGTGGTCTTCCCGGCCTCGGCGCGGAACGCGATGTCCCGCAGCACCGGGGCGTCCGCGCCCGGGTAGCGGAATTCGACCCCCTGGAACTCGACGGCACCGCGCTCGGCGACCTCCCGCACCGGGCGCAGCGGCGGCCGCACCGACGACTCGGTGTCCAGCACCTCGGCGATCCGCTCGGCGCACACGGACGCGCGCGGGACCAGCGTCGCGATGAAAGTGGCCATGGTGACCGACATGAGGATCTGGATCAGGTAGTTCAGGAACGCCGTGAGCGCCCCGATCTGCATCTCGCCGCTCGCCACGCGGTGCGCGCCGAACCACAGCACGGCGACGCTGCTGGCGTTCATCACCAGCAGCACCGTCGGGAAGATGACCGCCTGCAGGCGGCCGACCCGCAGCGCGGTGACGGTCAGCTCGTTGTTGGCGACGGCGAACCGGCGCACTTCGTCCCGCTCGCGCACGAACGCCCGCACCACGCGGATGCCGGAAAGCTGTTCCCGCAGCACGCGGTTGACGCGGTCGATGCGGGTCTGCATGAGCCGGAACTGCGGCACCATGCGCCACACCACGAGCCCGATGGCGGCCAGCAGCACCGGCACCGCGACCAGCAGCAGCCAGGACAGCCCGACGTCCTGCCGCAGCGCGAGCACGATGCCGCCGACGCACATGATCGGCGCCACGATCAGGATCGTGCAGCCCAGCACCACGATCAGCTGCACCTGCTGCACGTCGTTGGTGGTGCGGGTGATCAGCGACGGCGCGCCGAACTGCGCCACCTCGCGCGCGGAAAACCCGCCGACGCGGTGGAAAACGGCGGCGCGCACGTCGCGCCCGAAACCGGCCGCACTGCGCGCACCGAAGTACACCGCCGCGACGGAACAGGCGATCTGCAGCAGCGTCACGGCCAGCATCCACCCGCCCGCGGAGAGGATGTAACCGGTGTCGCCGGTGGCGACACCGTGGTCGATGATGTCCGCGTTGAGGCTCGGCAGGTACAACGACGCGATGGTGCCCGCGAGCTGCAGCACCACCACCGCGGCGAGCGCTCGCCAGTACGGACGCAGGAATGTCCGCAATATCCGGTTGAGCACGATTCCCCCTAGGAACGGTCGGTATCCACTGTGTAGGCTACGCCCGTAAGAAACGCAACGTTTTTAGGAGGGCGGGTGCCGGAGCCCAAGTCGAGGCGCCACGGGGCCGAACTGGAGGCCGCGATCCTGGACGCCGCGTGGGCCGAACTCGTCGAGGTCGGGTACGCCAAGCTGACGATGGAAGGCGTCGCGGCCCGCGCGGGCACCAGCAAACCGGTGGTCTACCGGCGCTGGCCCGGACGTCCCGAATTGGTCCTCGCCGCGTGGCGCCGTCACATCCCGGACGCCGACAACCCGCCCGACCTCGGCGACCTCCGCTCGGATTTGCTGGCATTCCTGCATCGATTGTTGCACCGATTTCAGGACACGCCGCGCGATGTGCTGGTCGGACTGATGAGCGAAACGGTTCGCGACCCCGACGTTTTCGCTTTGCTGCTGAAGCAGATAGCGGCCGCGAAACACCGCCCCACCTTCGAAACCATCGTGCGCAGGGCCGTGGCGCGCGGCGAACTCCCGCCCGTCGAGATCACCCCGCGCGTCGCACGCGTCCCCCTCGACCTCGTCCGCGCCGAAGCCATCTTCCAGCACGGGGAAATCGACGAGAAAACGATTACCGAGATTGTCGACGAAATCTTCCTCCCCCTGTTGCGTGGATTGGCGCACAAGGAGTTCGATGAGGAGGAATGACCGGCCCTCCGGCGGGGTACCACCCCGCTGACACAACCGACGAGAAGCGTGGAGGCGGTGTCGGCAGAATGAGCACCGCTGGACGGGTCCTCATCCGGCAACGGACGGTTGCCGGATGCGCGGTCGTCGATCTCACCGGCCGGCTCAACGCACATACCTACGGTGAGCTACGGGACAACCTGATCAAGCTGACGCTGGACCAGCCGCGGGCGTTGATCGTCCAGGTCGACGAACTGGACGTGGTCAGCGAGCCCGCACTGACCGTCTTCTCTTCGGTGCGGATGCGCACCGACGCATGGCCGGCCGTGCCGGTGCTGCTCGTCGTGCACGATCCGCAGCGGCACCGGATGATCGCCGGCAGCGCCATTCGCCGCTTCGTCCCGGTCCACTCTTCGCTCGACGCGGCGGTCGACGCAGTGGCCGAACCGCCGCCCCGGCGACGGCGGAGGGCCGTCTTCCTCCCGCTTCCCAGCAGCTCGCACGGCGCCCGGGCGTTCGTCCAGGAGACCTGTCGCGAGTGGAACGTCAAGCACCGGCTGGAGGACGCGCTCGGCGTCACCACCGAACTGGTCGAGAACGCGATCACGCACGCGGGCACGGCGCTCGAGGTCCGGCTCGAGCTGCACGCGGGTTACCTGACCGTCGCCGTCCGCGACGAGGACCCGCACCCGGCCGTCCTGCGGCAACGGCCGAGCGGACGCCTGCAGGGCTACGGCCTGCAGGTCATCTCCGCCCTGTCCCGGGCATGGGGCTGCTCCCCCGCCCAGGACGGCGGGAAGATCGTCTGGGCCGTGCTCAGCGTCGGTCCCCGTCGCCTCGCGCCGTTCCCTGTTTGACGTCCGGCAGCGAGTCCGAGATTCCGTCGAGGGTTTCCATCACCAGGATCGCGCCCGCCGATTCGCCGCGGCGGTTGCGCAACGCGCCACAAGCGATCCGCACCGTCACCGGGCGCCCACGCCGGTTGATCGCCTTCAGCACGATCCGCTCGGTGAAGGACGCGTCGGCGAGGGCGGGCCGCACCACCGGGCGAAGCTCGGCGACCGGCAGCCCGATGTCGAGGTTCAGCAGGTGCTCGCCCTCGGCCTCTTCCGAGCGAAGCCCCCACAGGTCCTCCGCGCCCGCGTTCCAGGCGACCACGCGCATCTCCTGGTCGACGACCACGACACCGGCCTGCAGCGAGGTCAGGACCGACTCCAGGAACTCGTTCACGTCGTCCAGTTCGCTGGTGCGGTCCCGCAACGTGTTGTTGATCGACTGCAGCTCGTCGTTGGTGGACTGGAGTTCTTCGTTCGTGGTCTCCAGTTCCTCGTTCGTCGATTGGAGTTCCTCGTTCGTCGTCTCCAGCTCCTCCACCGTGGACTGGAGTTCCTCGTTCGTGGTCTCCAGCTCCTCGGTCGTGGACTGCAGCTCCTCGTAGGCGCTCTCGCGCTGCCGGTTCGCACTCGCCAGCTCGGCGAGCAGGCGGTGATTCGTCGTCACGTCGTGGAACACCACGGACACTCCGACGACGTCGTCGGACAGCGAGATCAGCGGGTTGATGTGCAGTTCCAGCGCCAGCATCTCACCGGGCCCGCGCTGCCACTCGACGTCCTTGACCCGCACGGCCCGCCGCTCGGCGCGAACCTGCTCGATGTAGGCGCGGAGCTCGACCGGCCGGTAGGAGATCTCCAGGTCCCGCAGCGGGCGGCCGATGTCGCGGTCGGTCAGGCCGAACACCTGCTGCGCCTGCCGATTGGCCAGTGCGACGACGTCATCGGCCGTCACCACGATCTGCGCGACCGGGTTCGAGTCGAACGTGAGCGCGCGCAGTTCGTCGATCTGGTCCAGCGAGTTCCGGCGTTCCGGCATCAGAGGGTGGCTGAACGGCGAGGAGCCGCCGATCCCCGTCGGTACCTTCCGGAAGATCCGGTACCGCAGGTTCACCGGCTCGAAGATGCGGCTGTGCGACAGCAGCATTTCCGCCTTGCCCATGAACAACACCCCGCGCGGCACGAGCGCGAAGTGCAGCTTCCGCAGGATGTTCGTCTGCGTGTCGGCCGTGAAGTACATCAGGGTGTTGCGGCAGACGAGCAGGTCGATGCGGGAGATGGGCGCGTCCTGGACCAGGTCGTTGCGGCCGAAGATCACCGACCGGCGCAGGTCCTTGTGGAAGACGTACCGGCCCGCGCTGCGCTCGAAGTAGCGGTGCAGGTACTCCGAGGGGAGGTCTTCCAGATCCTTGGCGGTGTAGGCGGCCTGCCGGGCCTGGGCCAGTGCCTCCTCGTCGACGTCGGTGGCGTAGATCTTGACCCGCTGCCGGAACTGCTCCAGCCCCAGCGCCTCGGCCAGCACGATGGCCAGGCTGTAGGCCTCCTCGCCGGAGGCGCAGCCCGCGCTCCACACCCGGATCTGGTCGTCGGGCGAGCGCTCGGCGAGGATCATCGGCACGATGTCCGACTGCAGGTAGTCCCAGGCGTCGGGGTCGCGGAAGAAGTTCGTGACGTTGATCAGGATCGTGTTGAACAACGCGCCGAACTCGTCGCTGTTGGCCTGCAGGTGGTCGAGGTAGCTGGCGTAGTCCTCGCAGCCGACGATGCTCAGCCGCCGTGCGACCCGGCGCATGAGGCTGCTGCGCTTGTACCCGGTGAAGTCGAAACCGCGCGTTTCCTTCAGGTATTCGAGGATGGCCTCGAAACCCTCGTCCGTCGCGGGCTCGATCTGCTCGTTCACGGTGCGGACCTTACAAGGTCAGGCGGTCTCGTCCGAGGCGCCGTCCGGCAGGTCCGTCACGGTGGGCAGTCCCTCGAACAGGAACTTCCGCAGCACCGTCGCCGCGTGGCCGGCTTCGTCGCGGTGCCGGGAGTAGCGCCCGGCGACCAGGGGGTAACCGCGGCGTTCGGCGTCCTGCGTCATCCGGCCCGCCAGGTCCCGCTTCTCCTCGAGTGCGCGCAGAGCCGCCCACAGCGCCTGCTCGATGTCGCGGGACTGCTGCTGGAACAAGGCTTTCGCCGTCCAGGCGTGGCCGACCCGGCAGCGGTACCGGGTGCCCTCCTTGTCGAGTGTGAACAGCACGCCCTGGCAGTCCGGGCAAGCGAGGCCCGATGGCTCGGACACGTCGAGCACCTCCAGCGACACCGCGTTGCCCGGACCGTCGGACCGGGCGATGCGTGCTTCGATCTCCTCGATCAGGGGAAGGGGTTCGCCGTCACGCGCCTCGACCGGCTCCCGCACCCGGTCGGCCAGCACGCCGCCGATCTCCACGGCTGGGACGACGTGGTCCGGGGACACCCTGGCCATCGCGTTCTCGGGCATCGCCGGGTAGATCGCGTCCTCCGGGTCCTGCACGATCGCGAGCCCGCCGCGGGACTTGATGGTGTCCAGCCCGGCGGAGCCGTCGTCGAGCGAGCCGGAGAGCACGACGCCGATCACCGCGGGACCGTGCGCGAGTGCCGCGGACCGGAACAAGGCGTCGATCGCCGGCCGGTACCCGTTCTCGGTGGGGCCGCGGGAGAGCCGGCACGCGCCGTCCTCGACCAGCAGGTGGTGGTCCGGCGGCGCCACGTAGATCCTCCCGTGGCGCAGCGGCTCGCCCGAACGGGCCGCCACCGCGGGCAGCGAGCCGGACCGGCTCAGGATCGCGGGCAGCGCGCTGGCCCCGCCGGGTGGCAGGTGCAGCACGACCAGGACCGCCGCGGACAGGTCAGCGGGAAGGCCGCCGACGAAGGCGCGCAGCGCCTCGACGCCGCCTGCCGAAGCGCCGACGACGACGATGTCCCTGAACCGTTCGGCCACCAGAATGCGCCTTCCGAGAGGGTCCCGACTCCGCACCTCCGACGGTAGACCCTTTCGCGGTGGTCAGCAGATCATGGAGCCACGGCGTCGCACACGGACTCGTAACGGGTCAGGACCGAGGTCACGCCGGCGAGGTCGAGGACGCGGTTCGCGCGGCAGCCGGGCGGCGCGACCAGCCGCAGCTCCCGGCCGCGTGCGCGCACGTCGAGCATCGCCTGCACGCCGGCGGCGCTGAGAAACGCCACCCGGGTCAGGTCGAGCACGACCGTGCCGGGCTGATCGGCGAGTGTCTCGGCGAGCCGCGGCGCGGTGGAGAGATCGATCTCGCCGGTCGCGCGGACGACGGCCGCCCCGGACCGGTACTCGACCGCGAGGTCCAGCAGCCGCTCGGTGAGCGGTGTGCGCGGCTCGTCGGACACCAGGTTCGCCCCCTCGGCAACGTGGTCGTGTCTCCGGCCGGAACCGGACCACGATGCTAGCGCCGCCGGGTTAAACCGAACAGCCACTCAGTTCACCGCATCGGGGGTTACCCGTCGGTTGCTGCGATCTTCGCGCTGCCCAGCACGACGTCGCCTGCCGCGTCCGGCCGGTAGAGCACGGCGACCTGGCCGGGGGCGACGCCGGTGAGCGGTTCACGCAACTGGATCCGCACCTGGTCGCCGTCCACCTCGGCGACGGCCTCGCCGAGGCCGCCGTGCGCACGGACCTGGACCACGCATTCGGTGGGGCCGTCGAGCGGCCCCGCGGGCCACACCGGGCGGTCGGCGCGGATCTCGCGGACGGTGAGCGCGTCGGCCGAGCCGACCTTGACCGTGCCGGAGACCGGCTCCAGCGCCAGCACGTACCGCGGCTTGCCGTCCAGCACCGAGCGGTCGATGCCGAGGCCCTTGCGCTGCCCGATGGTGAAGCCGTGCACACCGGTGTGGCGGCCCAGCACGGCGCCGGTCTCGGCGTCCACGAGGTCGCCTGGCCGCTGGCCGAGGCGCTTCTCCAGGAACTTCTTCGTGTCGCCGTCGGGGATGAAGCAGATGTCGTGGCTGTCCGGCTTGCGGGCGACGGCGAGGCCGCGGCGTTCGGCCTCCGCGCGGATGTCCGGCTTGCGAGTGTCGCCGACCGGGAACATCGAGTGGCGCAGCTGCTCCGGCGTCAGCGAGGCCAGCACGTAGGACTGGTCCTTGTCCGGGTCGACCGCCCTGCGCAGCTCCGGCACACCGTCCACAACGGACAGCCGGGCGTAGTGGCCGGTGGCGACGGCGTCGAAGCCGAGCGCGATCGCCTTCTCCAGCAGCGCCTCGAACTTGATCTTCTCGTTGCAGGTGACGCACGGGTTGGGGGTGCGGCCCGCGGCGTACTCGCCGACGAAGGTCTCGATGACCTCCTCGGTGAACCGCTCGGCGAAGTCCCAGACGTAGAACGGGATGCCGAGGATGTCCGCGGCGCGACGCGCGTCGTGCGAGTCCTCGATCGTGCAGCACCCGCGCGAGCCGGTGCGCAGGGTGCCCGGCTTGGCCGACAGCGCCAGGTGCACGCCGACCACGTCGTGCCCGGCCTCCACCGCGCGGGCCGCCGCCACGGCCGAATCCACTCCCCCGCTCATCGCGGCCAGTACCCGCATCACACCTCCTGCTTGTTCTTGCGCAGCCCGGACAGCCCGGCCTGCCGCGCCCGCGCGACCACCGCCGCGATCTCCCGGGCCACCGCGTCCACGTCGTCCGGAGTGGACGTGTGCCCGAGGGAGAACCGCAGCGAGCCGCGGGCCGACGCGGCGTCGGCGCCCATCGCCAGCAGCACGTGGCTGGGCTGCGCGACCCCCGCGGTGCACGCCGAGCCGGTCGAGCACTCGATGCCCTTGGCGTCCAGCAACATCAGCAGGCTGTCGCCCGCGCAGCCGGGGAACGTGAAGTGCGCGATGCCGGGCAGTCTGCCCTCGCCCGTCGGCATGCCGTTGAGGATCACGTCCGGCACCTCGCGCCGGACGGCCTCGATGAGCGCGTCCCGCAGGCCGCCGACCCGCTCGGCGTAGCGGGGCTGCTCGCGCACCGCTTCCTCGACGGCCGTCGCGAACGCGCGGATGGCGGGCACGTCGAGCGTGCCGGAGCGGACGTCGCGCTCCTGGCCGCCGCCGTGCAGCAGCGGCACGCACTCGGTGTCGCGGGACAGCACGAGCGCGCCGACGCCGTAGGGGCCGCCGAGCTTGTGCCCGGTGAGGGTGAGCGCGCTGACGCCGCTGTCCGCGAAGTGCACCGGGACAGCGCCGACGGCCTGCACGGCGTCGGTGTGCAGCGGGATTTCGTGCTCCGCGCAGATCGCCGCGAGCTCGGCCATCGGGTTGACCGTGCCGACCTCGTTGTTCGCCCACATGACGGTGACCAGCGCCACGTCGTCCGGGTCGGCCTCGATGGCCTTGCGCACGGTCTCCGGCAGCACGCGGCCGTGTTCGTCCACGTCGAGCCAGGTGACCTCGGCCTGGGCGTGGTCGGCGAGCCACTGCACCGCGTCCAGCACGGCGTGGTGCTCGACCGCGCTCGCCAGGACGCGGCGGCGCTTCGGGTCGGCGGCCTGGCGCGCCCAGTAGATGCCCTTGACCGCGAGGTTGTCGCTTTCCGTGCCGCCCGCGGTGAAGATGACTTCGGACGGACGGGCGCCCAGCGCCTCGCCGATGACCTCCCGCGCTTCCTCGACGGCCCGCCGCGCGCGGCGGCCGGAGGAATGCAGCGAGCTGGCGTTGCCCACCGTGGACAGCGCCTCGCTCATCGCCGCAATGGCGGACGGCGACATGGGGGTGGTCGCCGCGTGGTCGAGATAGGTCATCGCACTACCAGGGTAGACCGTGCGGTATCACTCGCGTGTGGGCCACCGCCGGGTGATGACGACGCCCACCACGGCGAGCGCGGCGAGCGTGAGCGCGAGCACACCCAGGGCGGGCGCGGGCTCGTGCGCCGAGGCGAGCAGGCCGAGCAGGACCCCGCCGAAGCCGACGGTCAGCGCCGAGGTGACCCAGTCGCCCAGCTGCATGGCCGAGGTGTTGAACCCGCGCTCGTGCTCGGGTGAGAACCGCAGCAACAGCAGGGAGATCGACGGGTAGGCGATGCCCATGCCCGCCCCGCCGAGCAGGCACGCGACGAACGCGAGCCAGCCGGGGAACCACGGCTGCGCGACGAACCCGAACAGCAGCACGGCGACGGCGACCATCCCGAACCCGGCGCGCAGCAGCTTCTCGCGGGACCAGTCCGGGTGGCGGCCCTGCACGGCGGAGGCCGCGGACCAGGTGAGCGCGGAGGCCGTCAGCGGGAGCCCGGCCAGTGCCGGGCTGTAGCCGTGGACGGTGGCCATGGCCAGTGGGAGGTAGGCCTCCATCCCGGCGAAGGCGCCGCCGAGCAGCGCCCGCGAGGCGACGACCGTCGGCAGGCCGGGCCGCGCGGTGACCGTCCCCGGCGGCACGAGGCGGCGGACGGCGATGGCGAGCGCGAGGAGGCCGGCCGCGCCGTAGCCGAGCGCGGCGGGGCTGGGGTGCTGGGCGGCCCAGGTCAGCGCGGCGACCCCGGCCGCGGCGGCGAGGGCGACCAGGACCCCGGCACGGCGTTGGCCGGCGCCCGCGGTGTGGGTGAGCCGTCGCGCGACCGGGATCAGCATCAGCAGGCCGACCAGGGCCAGCGGCACGAGGCCGAGGAACACCCAGCGCCAGCCGAGGTGCTCGGTGATGAGGCCGGCGACGGTCGGCCCGACGACGGCGGGCAGCACCCAGGCCGCCGCGTTGGCCGCGTACATGACGGGCCGTTCCCGGTCGGTGTAGACGAGCGCGATCAGCAGCGAGACGGCGACCAGGACGATGCCCGAGCCGAGCCCCTGGAGGACGCGACCGGCGAGCAGGAGCGCCATGTCGGTGGCGGTCCCGGCGACGACCAGCCCGGCGAGGAACAGCCCGGGCCCGGCGATCATGGGAATCGCGGGCCCACGGCGGTCGCAAACCCGCCCGGACAACACGGTCGCCACGACGCTGGCGACGAGGAACGCGGTGAACGGCCAGGAGTAGAGCCGCTGCCCCTCCAGGTCGGCGACCATGGTGGGCATCGCGGTGGCGACGCCCATGCTCTCGAACGCGATGAGGGTGACGACGAGCAGGCTGGCCACGGTGGTCGTCCGGTGCTCGGCCGTCCACAGCACCCCCCGCGACCGGGCTTCGACGATCATGACCTCAGGCTGCAACCTCCACCACACTGGAGGTCAAGAACCAGCCACAAAACCGCCACCCGGCAACGGAACGCACCAAACCCCCCGAACCACTCCCCTCCCGCAACCCGATCCCCAGCCAAATCGGTTGCCGAGCCACCGGGTCAAGGCACGCTTTCCCGCCTTGACGCGGTGTCTCGGCAACCGAACGATTCAAGATCGGGTTCGGAAGGGGCTTCTTCTCATCCGGGCGTAGCGAAGCGAAGCCCGGCGCCCTCAACACCCGCGTAGCGCCGCCCAACGGAGCCCCGCTGCGAAGGCAAAGCCACATTCCCCAACGCAGCCTGCACGGAAGCCTCAGCCAGCGCAGCCAACTCCCGCCGATCCGAAGCACGCCCCGGCGCGATCTCCCCGCACACGATCACCTCGAGCACCAGCCCACGCAACGCCGCGACCCGCTTCAGCGAATCGATCAGCGACTCCGGCCCGATGAACGCGGGCTGGGTCGTCTCGCGGCCGTCGGCCATCCGGTAGCGCAGCGCGAGCGGCCGCACCGGGACACCGGCGTCGATCGCGGCCTGGAAGGTCGCCGGGCGGAACCGGCCGGACGCCAGGCCGCACCACGTGGTGCCCTCGGGTGTGACGTTCACCAGCGAACCGGCCCGCAGGGCGGCGGCCAGCTGGTCGATCGTGGACGGCAGTGTCGACAGCCGTTCGCGGTCCAGGAAGATGCTGCCGCCGCGCGCGACCAGCGTACCCAGCACCGGCCAGCCCGCGATCTCCCGCTTCGCCAGCGCACGCATCGGGCGCACCGCGTTGACCGCCACGATGTCCAGCCACGAGATGTGGTTGTTCACCACCAGCGCCCCGCGGCCGCCGCTGTCCAGCGGCTCGCCCCGGACCACCAGCCGCACCCCGAACGCCCGCAGCACACCGCGGAACACCAGCCGTGCCACCGAATTCCGGCACCGCGGCACGAACATCACCGGCAGGGCCCCGAATGCCAGCAGCACCACGCCGGCAGCGGCGGTGAACCGCAGCGCGCGCCGCACCCCGCCGACCGACGGCGCGCCCGGCGTCAGGCACCCGTCGCCGCACGGCGAAGCGGGCATCCAGGGGTGGCTCATGCCTGGTTCCCGAGGAAGAACTTGAGGTAACGCTCGTCCATCTGCTGCAGGTCGAGCAGGGTGAAGAAGTCGGCGACGGCGAAGTCCGGGTCGTGCGCGGGCGGGCCGCACACCTTCGCGCCGAGGCGGGTGTAGCCCTTGATCAGCGGCGGCAGCAAGGCGCGGGCCGGGCGCGCGATGTCCGCGTCCTGCCACGGGTTCAGCGGCGTCACGCGCTGCGACTCGGGCGCGTAGTGCTTGGCGCGGAGGAGGTCCCACACGCCCGCCGCGTAGGAGCCGCCGTCGGTGAGCGGGACCGACGCGCAGCCGCCCAGGTAGCGGTGGCCGGACAGCAGCATGTACCGCCCGATCCCGGCCCACACCAGGCTCACCACGGCGCCGGTGCGGTGGTCGGGGTGCACGCACGAGCGGCCGGTCTCGACGAGGGAGCCCCGCAGGCCGGCGAGGTTCGACAGGTCGAACTCGGTTTCGGAGTACAGGCCGCCGGCCCGCTCGGCGCGCCCCGGCGGGAGCATCCGGTAGGTGCCGACGATCTCGCCGGTGTTGTCGTCGCGCACCACGAGGTGGTCGCAGAACTCGTCGAACCGGTCGGCGTCCACGCCGGGCGCGGAGTGCAGGGTGGCCCCCATCTCCTCGGCGAAGACCTGGTAGCGGAGCCGTTGTGCGGCAACCACTTCGTCGTTGTCGTAGGCGACGAGGAGGGAGTAGCGGGCAGCGCCATCGGGGAGCTGGCCGTCCTGGCTGTCGGTGCTGACGAGCAACTGGGACCGCGTCATGTCTGTAGGTGTACCGGCGGGAAGGAAACCGCCAGGAGGTTCATCGCGTGACCACCTCGTGCACGTTGGATGAACCACGGGTTCTCAGGGTTCTCTCAGGAAGCCTGCGTGATCAGGCTCAAGTCATGAGATCGACACGATCGGGGTATGGCCTCACGGAACGTGGTGCCGACCGGAAGTGAGAGGGATGTCCGGCAGCTGGTTGCGGATCGTGGTGGCGCTCGGCGTGGCGGCGGTGGTGTTCGGCCTGTTCCTGGCCGTGGAGTACGTGCTGCGGCGGGTCCTGCGGCGGCTCGGTCAGCGCGCGACCGTGCTCGGTGAGCTCGCCGAGCACATCCACGCGCCGCTGCGGTGGTTCGGCGCGATGATCGTCCTGCGCATCACCGTGCTCGTCGCGTTGCCCACCGGGTCCTGGCGCAACGCCACCTCGCACGTGCTGACGCTGGCGCTGATCGGGACCGGCGCGTGGCTGCTGGCCGGCGTGCTGACCGCGATCGAGCAGACGATGCTGGGCCGGTGGCGCGTCGACGTCGCGGACAACCGGCACGCGCGGCGCATGCAGACGCAGATCCGGCTGGTGCGGCGGGTGATCGTGGCCGCGATCGCGGTGCTCGCGCTCGGCGCGATGCTGATGACGTTCCCCGGGCTGCGCACGGCGGGCACCAGCCTGCTGGCCTCGGCCGGCGTCATCGGCGCGATCGCCGCGCTGGCCGCGCAGTCGTTGCTTGGCAACGTGTTCGCCGGGCTGCAGATCGCGTTCAGCGACGCCATCCGGCTGGACGACGTGGTGATCGTGGAGAACGAGTGGGGCCGCGTCGAGGACATCACGCTGACCTACCTGGTGGTGCACCTGTGGGACGACCGGCGGCTGGTCATCCCGACCGCGCAGTTCATGTCGCAGCCGTTCGAGAACTGGACCCGCCGCGACGCCGCGCTGCTCGGGACGGTGGAGCTGGACGTCGACTGGACGATGCCGGTCGACGAGATGCGCGACGAGCTGCGGCGGATCCTCGAGTCGACCGACCTGTGGGACGGCCGGGTGAGCGTGCTGCAGGTGACCGACGCGACGCACACCCTGGTGCGCGTGCGGGCGCTGGTGAGCGCGGTGGACGCCGGCACGCTGTGGGACCTGCGCTGCCTGGTGCGGGAGCAGCTGGTGCAGTGGCTGCGGAGCAAGCACCCATACGCCGTGCCGCGCGTGCGGACCGAGCGCGTCCCCGAGACCCCGTCGCGCCGCACCGAGGAGGAACCGCCCGAGCAGGACGCGCGCGTGTTCGGCGGCAGCGTCGACGGCATGGTGCGGGAGCACGCCTTCCACGGACCTGGCCGGTCGTGAAAAAAGGGCCACCGCCGGAAAATCCGGCGGTGGCCCCTCAGGCATCAGGCGAACCCTCAGCCCTTGCGCTTGGTGACCTCTTCGGTCAGCTGCGGCGCGACGTTGAACAGGTCGCCCACCACACCGAAGTCGGCGATCTCGAAGATCGGCGCCTCCGGGTCCTTGTTGACCGCGACGATGGTCTTCGAGGTCTGCATGCCGGCCCGGTGCTGGATCGCGCCGGAGATGCCCAGCGCGACGTACAGCTGCGGCGACACCGTCTTACCGGTCTGCCCCACCTGGAACTGCGCCGGGTAGTAGCCGGAGTCGACCGCGGCGCGCGAGGCGCCGACGGCCGCGCCGAGCGAGTCGGCCAGCTTCTCCACGACCTCGAACTTCTCGGCCGAACCGACACCGCGGCCACCGGACACCACGATCGTGGCCTCGGTCAGCTCAGGGCGGTCACCGCCGACGACCGGCTCCACGCCGGTGATCTTCGCCGACTTGGCGGCATCGACCGCGGGCAGCTCGACGGCCTCCTCGGCCGCCGCGCCCTCGGCTTGCGCGGCCTCGACCGCACCCGGGCGCACCGAGATGATCGGCAGGCCCTGGGCCTTCGACTTCACCGAGTACGCGCCACCGAAGATGGACTGCTCCACGGTGCCGTCGGAGTTGACACCCACGGCGTCGTAGATCAGGCCGCCGCCGACACGGATCGCCAGACGACCGGAGACCTCCTTGCCCTCGGCGGACGCGGTGACGATCACCGCCGCCGGGGAGGCCTGCTCGACCAGCTTGGCCAGCGCGTCGACCTTCGGGGTCACCAGGTAGTTCGCGGCGTCCTCGGACTCGGCCACGTACACCTTCTGGGCACCGTAGGCGCCCAGCTGCTCCTTGAACTTGCCGGCGGTGCCCGGGGCGCCGACGACGACGGCCGACGGCTCGCCCAGCTCGCGGGCGGCGGTCAGCGCCTCGAACGTGGTCTTCTTCAGCTCGCCGTTGAGGTGGTCGACGAGAACCAGAACTTCAGCCATTGCTCCGTTGCTCCTGCCTCAGATGATCTTCTGGCCGACCAGGTACTCGGCGATCTTGCTGCCGCCGTCACCCTCGTCCTCGACGCGCTCACCCGCGGTGCGCGGGGGCTTCGGGGCCGCTTCGACCACAGTGGACAGCGCGCTGCCGAGGCCGACGGCGCCCGCGTCGACGCCGAGGTCGGCGATCGTCAGGGTCTCCACCGGCTTCTTCTTCGCGGCCATGATGCCCTTGAAAGACGGGTAACGCGGCTCGTTGATCTTCTCGGTGACGCTCACCAGCGCGGGCAGGTTCGCCTCGAGGTGGGTCAGGCCGTCGTCGGTCTCCCGGTCGGCCTTGACGGTGCTGCCCTCGACGGTCAGCGACCGGACCTGGGTCAGCTGCGGCAGCCCGAGCAGCTCGGCCAGCATCGCGGGAACGGCGCCGGCGCGGCCGTCCGAGGCCTCGTTGCCGGCGATGACCAGGTCGAAGCCCTCGACCTTGCCGACGGCGGCGGCGAGCACCTTGGCGGTGGCCACGGCGTCGGAGCCGTGCAGGGCCTCGTCCGAGACGTGGATGGCCTTGTCCGCGCCCATCGAGAGGGCCTTGCGGATGGCGTCGGTCGCGCGGTCCGGGCCCACCGAGATCACGGTGACCTCGCCCTCGCCGGCTTCCTTGATCTTCAGCGCTTCTTCGACCGCCTTCTCGTTGATCTCGTCGAGAACGGCGTCGGCGGACTCGCGGTCGAGCGTGTGGTCACCATCGGAGAGCTTGCGCTCCGAATAGGTGTCCGGCACCTGCTTGACCAGGACAACAATGTTCGTCATTGGTCCCCTTCGACCTCCCTGAACCAGCCTTACTGGTCGGTAGCGTAGGGAGATTTCAGCCCCGACGCGCCCCGAGGTGACGGCATTCACCCGGAATCCCGATTTATCGGGACGATCGTTCAGCTTTATCTCCGATGCGCCCAGGCTACTCCGAGTGGACGCTTGCGCGGATGGGTTACCCCGGATGGTGCGATCGGTCTAACCTGACTTCCCGTGCCCAACCACGTCGCCGTAGTGACCGACTCGACCGCGTCCCTGCCGGAGCAGCTGCGCAAGCAGTGGGACATCTCGGTCATCCAGCTCCAGCTGCAGGTGGGCGACCAGGTCGACGAGGAGAACCGGTTCGACCGCGGCGAGCTGACCGAGGCACTGAAGGCCGGGCAGCGGGTGAGCACGAACCCGCCCGATCCCGGCGCCTTCTTCTGGACCTACCAGGACGCCGCCGCGGCCGGCGCGAGCGCGATCGTGAGCGTGCACATCTCGGAGCGCATGTCGGCGACGCTGGCGTCCGCACGGGAGGCGGCGCGCCAGGTGCAGATCCCGGTGTACCCGCTGGACAGCGGCACGACCGGGATGAGCCTCGGCTTCGCCGTGCTGTCCGCGGCCAGGGCCGCCGCGGCGGGCGGACGGGTCGAGCGCGTGATCGAGGCGGCGCAGCGGCGGTTCGCGACCAGCAGCGAACTGCTCTACGTGGACACTCTGGAGTACCTGCGCCGCGGCGGCCGGATCGGCGGCGCGGCCGCGCTCCTGGGCACCGCGCTGTCGATCAAGCCGCTGCTCACCGTGCGTGACGGCGAAGTGGCGCCGCTCGCGCGGGCCGCCGGCAGCAGGCGCGCGCTGGCGAAGCTCGTCGACCTGGCCGCCGCACGGGCCGGCAATCTGCCCACCGACCTGGCGATTTCCTGCTTCCGCCCCAGCGAGCGCGAGCTGATGCTGGTGCAACAGCTGCGCGAGCGGATCCCGAACGTGACCGAGCTGAGCATCGTCGAGGCCAGCACCGTGATCGGCGCGCACGTCGGGCCCGGTGCGCTGAGCATCACGGTCTCCCCCGGGTAGCCGTGGAACCAGCGGGGTACCCCATCCGTTGACCCGGTGACGAAACCGGCATACCGCCCCGGAGGACGGACATGGCTTCGCTGTTCAACAAGATCGCCCGATTCGCCAACTCCCCGCAGGGCAAGCGCGCCATCCGGCAGGCGCAGCAGTTCGCCAACGACCCCCGCCGCCGCGCACAGGCCAAGTCGGCCATCGCCAAGCTCAAGGCACGCGTGAGCGGGCACGGTCGCCGGCCGTACTGACCTTTCCCGGCAACACCACGACCGCCAGCGCCAGCAGGGCCAGCCCGGGCAACGCGACCGCGTTGATCACCTGGTCCAGCGGCTGGAACACGTGCAGGTGCATCAGGTGGTAGATCGCGTGCGGCACCGAGAAGACCAGCCACGCGACACCGGCCAGGCGCGCGGCGGTCGTGGTCCGCACGACGATCGCCCCGATCGTCACCGCGCCGAGCGCCAGGAACATCGAGCCGACGTCGCGGATGAGGTGTTCGTTGTAGGGGCCGTCCAGCGAGACCCAGCTCGGCCGGATCACCGGGAAGTCGCCGTAGAAGCTCTCCGGCAGGACCGCTGCCCAGAAGCCCACTACGAGGCCGGTCAGCGCGAGCAGTGTGAGAATTCCGAGTCGCATGCCATGAGGACTGCGCAGCCCTCGGGAACGTGACAGCCGGCCGTTGTTGGATCGTTTCCACCGGAACCGTAACGGAGTAGCTCGCTCACCCGATAGGGTTACGCCTCAGCTCGCACTGCTGCTACTGAGGGGAGCCGTCACGGTGCACACGGCTACGAGCGTCCGGGACGACCAGCACATCCAGCCCGACCTCCGCCGCTTCGCCGCGGCGCCCTTCGACAGCAGACCGGTGGCGACCGCGACCGAGGCCGACCTGGACGTGCGCCTGTTCCGCACCACCTACCTGCCGTCGTTCGTGGCGAGCGAGGCGCTGGAGGAAAATTCCCGTCCCGTCGAGAAGGACCTCGCGTGGCTGCGGCTGACGACGCCGGGCGGGGTGCCGACCGCGCTCGGCGTGCTGACCATCGGGCGGGACCCGAGCGCTCACGTGCCCGGCGCCTACGTCCAGTTCGTCCGCTACCAGGGCCTGGACCCGGACGCGCCGGTCGCCGACCAGCAGGAGCTGCGCGGCAACCTGGTGGAGACCGCGGTGCGGCTGAGCGCGCTGCTCAGCGGCCACCTGCGGACGCGGCTGGCCGACGGCGAGGGCTTCCGCGAGGAGCAGCTGCCGGACTACCCGCTGGAGGCGCTGCGGGAGACGTGCATGAACGCGGTGATGCACCGCAACTACGAGACCTCGCACGCGCCGGTGCGGATCAGCTGGTTCGACGACCGCATCGAGGTGACCAATCCGGGCGGCCCGTACGGGCAGGTCCGGCCGGACAACTTCGACCGCGTGCACGACTACCGCAACCCGAACCTGGCGCGTGCGATGAAGGCGCTGGGGTACGTGAACCGCTTCGGCCGCGGCATCTTCCGCATCCGTTCGGCGATGGCGAAGGCGGGCAACCCGGTGCCCGAGTTCCGCGTCGACGCCTCGTCGTGGTCGGTCGTGCTGCGGAAGTGGCCCTGACTCACCCAGTAGTGTCCCCGGGGTGAGTACGTCGCGCGCCGAAGCACTGCACCTGACCGGGGAACGCACGGTCCCGGGCATCGCCGAGGAGAACTACTGGTTCCGTCGGCACGAGGCGGCTTACCACGCGCTGCTGCCGTGGTGCGCCGGCGCCGTGGTGCTGGAGGCCGGTTGCGGTGAGGGCTACGGCGCCGGGCTGATCGCCTCGACGGCGAAGTCGGTGCTCGCGCTCGACTACGACCAGCCGACCACCGAGCACGTCGCCCGGCGTTATCCCCAGGTGTGGACAGCACGGGGGAACCTGGTGCGGCTGCCGCTGCGCGACGGCTCCGTCGACGTGGTCGCGAACTTCCAGGTGATCGAGCACCTGTGGGACCAGGGCGCGTTCCTGGCGGAGTGCCTGCGCGTGCTGCGGCCGGGCGGGCGGCTGCTGGTCACGACGCCGAACCGGATCACGTTCACCCCGGACAGCGACACGCCGCTGAACCCGTTCCACACCAGGGAACTCGCGGCGGACGAGCTGGATTCGCTGTTGCGCGAGGCGGGTTTCGCGGTCGAGCTGATGCACGGCCTGCACCACGGTCCGGGCGTGCGGGAGCTGGACGCCCGGTACGGCGGGTCGATCATCGACGCGCAGCTGGAAGTCGTGATGGGACACCTGCCGGGGCAGGCGCCGTGGCCGCCGGAGCTGCTGGCGGACGTCGCGGCGATCCGTGCTGAGGATTTCGAGATTCACGGCGAGCGGGTGGACGAGAGCCTGGACCTGGTCGCGGTGGCGGTGCGGCCGTGACCGGGGAGGGGACGTTCTGCCTGGTGCTGCACAGCCACCTGCCGTGGCTGCCGCACCACGGGTCGTGGCCGGTCGGCGAGGAGTGGCTGTACCAGGCGTGGGCGCACTCGTACCTGCCGGTGGTGGACCTGCTGCGGCGGTTCGCGGCGGAGGGCAGGCGGGACGTGCTGACGCTCGGGGTGACGCCGGTGCTCGCGGCGCAGCTGGACGACCCGTACGCGTTGCGGGCGTTCCACGAGTGGCTCGGGCACTGGCAGTTGCGGACGGTGCAGGCCGGGACGCTGTGGCGGGAGGACCCGTTGCTGCGGGAGCTGGCGGCGGCGGAGTACCGCACGGCGACGTGGTCGCTGGAGGACTTCGAAACGCGGTGGCGGCACGGTTTTTCGCCGGTGCTGCGGTCCCTTGTGGACTCCGGGGTGATGGAGTTGCTGGGCGGGCCGTACGCGCACCCGTTCCAGCCGTTGCTGCAGCCGCGGGTCCGGTCGTTCATGTTGCGGGGCGGCCTGGCGGACACCGAGTTGCGGATCGGGCACCGGCCGGACGGGATCTGGGCGCCGGAGTGCGGTTACGCGCCGGGCATGGAGGAGGACTACGCGGCGGCCGGCGTGCGGCGGTTCCTGGTGGACGGTCCGGCGTTGCACGGGGACACGGCGTTCGCGCGGCCGGTGGGTTCGACGGACGTGTTGTGCTTCGGGCGGGATCTGGAGGTCACGTACCGGGTGTGGTCGCCGCGGGCGGGCTACCCGGGGCACGCGAACTACCGGGATTTCCACACGTGGGCGCACGAGGTGGGGTTGAAGCCGTCGCGGGTGACGGGCAAGCAGGTGGAGCCCGCGGAGAAGGCGCCGTACGACCCGGCGCTGGCCGCGGACACCCTGCGGACGCACGTGAAGGATTTCGTGGAGACGGTGGTGTCGCGGCTGCGGGCGTTGCGTTCTGCGCACGGCCGGGAGGCGCTGGTCGTGGCGGCTTACGACACCGAGTTGTTCGGCCACTGGTGGCACGAGGGTCCCACGTGGCTGGAAGGCGTGCTGAGGGCGCTGCCGGAGGCGGGCGTGCGGGTGACGACGCTGCAGGGCGCGGTCTCGGCGGGGCTCGTCGGTGCGCCCGTGGAGTTGCCCGCATCGTCGTGGGGTTCGGGCAAGGACTGGCGCGTCTGGGACGGCGAGCAGGTGGCCGACATGGTGGCGGACAACGCGGCTTTGCAGGAGCGCTTGCTGGCCCTCCCCCGCACGGAGATGCGCGACCGGGTGGCGGACTGGGCAGTGGGCGAGGCGACGATGGCCCTGTCGAGCGACTGGGCGTTCATGGTGACAAAGGACTCGGCCGCGGACTACGCCCGCCGCCGCGCGGCCGTGCACACCGCGCGTTTCGATGAACTGGCGGGCTGGATCGGCCGGGGTCCGCTTCCGGCGGCGGTGGAGCGCTGGGCGCGGGAGGACAATCCGTTTGGACAGCTGGATGCGCGGCAGCTCTGAGGCTAGCCAACCTGAACCTGGCGCCGCCGCGCGATGTCGCCTCCCCGCCGTCCGACAACCCGAAGCACTGGCCGCCCACCGGCGCCGCCGCCGGGCCGCCCACCGTCCTGTCGCGCCTCCGCGCACCCGGCCCGGCCGCCCACCGCCGTCCTGTAGCGCCTCCGCACTGCCCGACCGCCCACGCCATCCGATAGCGCCTCCGCGCCTCCCGGCAACCTGAACCCCCCACCGACCGGCATCGCCTCGCCACCGCCCGGCTACCCACCTACCGTCTGGCAACGCCTCCGCGCTACACGGCAACCCGAACCGCCCCGGCGCCGCCACCCGGCGACGCCCCAGTCCACACGGTCGAGGCAATCCCCGCCCACCACCCGGAAATTCACTCCGCCCCGGCTGCCGGCCCAGGCCGCACCACGTCCCCGGTCGCCGCCGGGCCACTCACCACCCCGCCTTCCCGCAGCCTGACAACCCGAACCACCCACCGTCCGGCAGCACCTCCCCGCCGCCCGGCCACTCACCGCCGCCCGGCAGCACCTCCCCCCGGCCCGGCCACCCACCGCCGCCCGGCAGCACCTCCCCCCGGCCCGGCCACCCACCGCCGCCCGGCAGCACCTCCCCGCTGCTCGTCCACCCACCGCCGTCGGGTCGCGCATCCGCGCCGCCCGGTCCGGCCGAGCGGCCACTTCCCGGGCCCGCCCGGTCACCCACCCACCGCAGCCCACCACCGCGCTCCCACTCATCATGTGATCGACATCACCCGCCGGCATCGCGCGTCGTCGGGTGGTTCAGTTCTTAGTTGACCAGTGAGTAACCTCCTGTCATGCGCGTGCTGATGCTGTCCTGGGAGTACCCGCCCGTCGTGGTCGGCGGGCTGGCCCGCCACGTGCACGCGCTGGCCCGGCACCTCGCCCAGGACGGGCACGAGGTCGTGGTCCTCTCCCGGCACCCGGCAGGCACCGACGCCCACACGCACCCGACAACGGACCTGGTGGTCGAGGGTGTGCGCATCATCCGCGTCGCCGAGGACCCGATGCACGTGACGTTCGAGCGGGACCTCGTGGCGTGGACGCTGGCGATGGGCCACGGCATGGTGCGCGCTGGGCTGGAGCTGGCCCGGTCGTGGCAGCCGGACGTCGTGCACGCCCACGACTGGCTGGTGGCGCACCCGGCGATCAGCCTGGCCGGCGCGCTGCGGCGCCCGCTGGTCGGGACGATCCACGCGACCGAAGCCGGCCGGCATTCGGGCTGGTTGTCGCAGCCGTTGAACCAGCAGGTGCACTCCGTGGAGTGGTGGCTGGCGAACCGGTCGGACGCGCTGATCACGTGTTCGCAGGCGATGCGCGCCGAGGTGGCGAAGCTGTTCGAGGTGTCGGCGGACGACATCACCGTGATCCACAACGGCATCGAGGAACGCGGCTGGCAGGTCGCGGCGGACGAGGTCGCGCGGGCGCGGGAGAAGTACGCGCCGGGTGGCGAGCCGTTGCTGTTGTTCTTCGGGCGCCTGGAGTGGGAGAAGGGCGTCCAGGACCTGGTGTCGGCGCTGCCGAAGATCCGCCGCGCGCACCGCGGCACGCGGCTGGTGGTCGCCGGGCGGGGGCGGCACCTGGACGAGCTGGTCAAGCAGGCGCGGCGGATGCGGATGCAGCACGCGGTCGAGTTCGCCGGGCACCTGCGCGACCGGGAGCTGCGGGCAGTGCTCGCGGCGGCGGACGCCGTGGTGCTGCCGAGCCGGTACGAGCCGTTCGGGATCGTCGCCCTGGAAGCGGCGGCCGCGCGGGCGCCACTGGTGGCTTCGACGGCCGGTGGGCTGGGCGAGGTCGTCGTCGACGGGGTCACCGGGTTGTCCTTCGCACCCGGGGATGTGCCCGCGCTGACGGCGGCGGTGAACTCGGTGCTGCGAGACCGCGCCGCCGCGGAGAGTCGTGCGCGCACCGCGCAGGCCCGCCTCGCCGACGACTTCGACTGGGCTCGCATCGCGGCGACGACCGCCGAGGTCTACCGCAAGGCCAGGGTCCGCGAGCACGGCGAGCTGGGACGCCCCAAGATCCCGACGGGCAACGTGCTCAACCCCGAGCCGCCACCGGTGGTCGTGGAGCGGAAGACCACCGCCGCGGCACGGAAAAGCGGGACGAGGAAGCCTGCGCGCTGAAGCCGCCCCGCGATCAACGGCGGTCGGCCATCAACCTCGCGCGTGACTGTGATCAGTCCACAACGCGCTCGAAAACCAGCCAGGGCCCGTCGGGCAGTGGTGGTTCATGCACCTCGGTGAATCCGCTCGTCATGACCAGGCGCTGGGAAACGGTGTTGTGCGGCCGGATCACCGCGCGCACGACGCGGACGTCCGGTTCACGCACGGCGCGCGCGACGAGTTCCGCCAGCGCGGCGCGGGCATAACCGCGACGGCGCCAAGCCGGCTCGATCTCGTAGGTCACCTCGACGACGCCCTGCTCGTCTGGCGGCCCGTGGTATCCCGCGCGGCCGACCACGCCGACTGGCCCGGCGATGGCGCCGGCGAGCCAATCGGCGGCCCGCGGGTCGGCGCGGACGCGGGTGCTCGCCCGGCCCCAGCCCGGAAGCCAGCGCGGGTTCACGAAGTACGGCGTCAACTCGACCGGCGCCACACGGTTCGCCGCGGCGAGATCTCCTGCGGCGAGAGCGTGGTAGGTGGCCGGGGGCAACGGGACGACGCGCACGCCCCTACCGTCGCAGTCCGACCGGTTGCCTGTCGATCGAATTGCTGTCGCGCAGGTGATGCCGGAGTCGTCGGCCAGGTTGCGGCGCGGTATGCCCGCGTCCTGTGCGCCGCCGTTCAGAACACCGGCAGCAGTTGCCCACGCTCGGATTCCGGGCGGGGGCCGAAGATGCGGCGCTCGGACTCCGTGATGGGGGTGTCGTTGATGCTCGCCTCGCGGCGGCGCATCAGGCCGTTCTCGCTGAACTCCCAGAGCTCGTTGCCGTAGCTGCGCCACCACTGGCCCTCGGCGTCGTGGCATTCGTACTGGAAGCGCACGGCGATCCGGTTGCCGCGGAAGCCCCACAGCTCCTTGCGCAGCGCGTAGTCCAGTTCGCGTTCCCACTTGCGGCGCAGGAACTCGACGATCGCGTCGCGGCCGACGACGTGCTGATCCCGGTTGCGCCAGACCGAGTCGGGCGTGTAGGCCAGCGCGACCTTCTCCGGGTCCCTCGTGTTCCAGGCGTCCTCGGCGGCTTGAACCTTTTGCGCGGCGGTGACTTCGTCGAACGGCGGGAACGGCGGACGGTCGGACATGGGAACCCCAATCTGGAGAACGCTCGTTCTCCGCTGATGCGCTACGGTAGAGAACGCACGTTCTCCGCGCAAGGGGTGGATTGGATGGATCACGACGAGGCACGCGTCCGACTGCTCGACACCGCCGAGGAGCTGTTCTACGCGCGCGGCATCCAGGCGGTGGGCATGGATGCCATCCGCTCGGGATCGGGCGTCTCGTTGAAGCGGCTGTACCAATGCTTTCCGGCGAAGGGCGATCTCGTCGAGGCTTACCTGCGCCGCCGCGACGAACGGTGGCGGCGGTCGCTGGCGGACTACGTGTCGGCTCGGCCGCCGGAAGACGCTGTCCCGGCGGTGTTCGACTGGTTGCGGCGGTGGTTCAGCGAGGACGACTTCCGGGGGTGCGCGTTCATCAACTCGTTCGGCGAACTGGGCGACGGGGCACCTCGCGTCGCGGCGGTGGTGCGGGAGCACAAGGACCTGGTCCGGGATTACTTGCGTTCCCTGGCCGGCTCGGACGAACTGGGCGACCAGATCTTCGCGCTGGTCGAAGGCGCGACCGTGATCGCGGGCATCACCGGCGATCCGGGAGCCGCCGAGAGCGCCAAGACTGCGGCGGTGGCGCTGCTTCGGGCTTCCGCCGAGCGGTGATGCCGGGGTGATGATCTCCATTTCTGGGTGAACCAGCGAAGCCGCCGAGTGGTGGTTACGTGAGAGGGCGGCACCTGCTCCACCTGCCATGGGAGATGGATGCGGTGGCACCGTCGACTGGGGGTCGTGCTGTCAGCCATCGCACCTCGGCGAGGCAAACAGAGCACGCGAGAGCCGGGGCCGGTGGCGCGCGGCCCAACGCGATGGAGCGTCGGCGTGCATGTGGTACGCCCGACGGGGGTGCGACGCACCACATGCCTAGGGAGCCGGCATTCGTGAGGCGTGTTGACCTGCGCGGGGTACGCCCCCACCCAGGGCCGTGCCGGTATGCGTGACGTGCCCGGGCGTGCGTGCCCCACGCGCGCGGGGAGGGCACGTGCCGGTGGTGCGCGCCCCGCGCGAGAGGGCACCGGCGAGCGAGGGGCGTGCCGGCATACGTCGGGTGCGTCGCGGGCCGGGGGCGGTGCGCGACCCCGCGTCTGGTGCACCCAACGCGGGCCGGAGGTGGGGCGCCGCCCCGCGAGGGGCGCACCGGCGGGCGGAGACGTGCCGACATGCGTCGGGGTCGGGAGCATGTGTAGCGTGCACCAGCGCGCGTGCGCCGACCTGCGTGGGGAGCGCGCATGTGGTTGGTGCGTGCCCCTACGCGAGAGGTGCACCGGCGGGCGGGGGGCGTGCCGGGATCTGTCGGCTGCGCGGACCCGCGTCAGGTGCGCCAGCGGCCGAGCGCCTTGCGCCACCCCGCGTCTGGTGCACCCAACGCGGGCCGGGGGTGGTGCGCCGCCCCGCGGCGGATGCACCCGGCGGCCCAGGGGTCATGCGCCATCCCGCGCGGATGCACCCGGCGGGGCGGGGGTCGTGCGCCGCCCCGGCGGGTGCACCCGGCGGGGCGGGGGGGTGCGCCGCCCCCGCGGTGGGTGCACCCGGCGGGCCGGGGGTGCGCCGGCGGGCGGCAGGGGCGCACCGGTGGGGCCGGGGCGCGCCAGCGGGCGGGGGGGTGCGCCGGTGGGGGCGGGGAGTGCTGGTAGGCGGCCGGGGGGCGTCAGGGTAGGACGTCGGCTGGGGTTAGTTGTGCTTGTAGCTCGTCGTGGTAGGCGCCGACTCGGGCGTAGACTCCCGGCTTTCCTGGTTCGGCACAGCCTTCGCCCCAGGAGACGACTCCTACGACCCTTCCGGCGGCCACCAGGGGGCCTCCCGAATCGCCCTGGCAGGTGTCCACTCCGCCCTCCGGGTAGCCGGCACAGACCATCGCCTCGGGGGTGTACTGCTGGGGGTACGCCTTCGCGCAATAGTCGTCGCTCGTGACGGGGACCGTCGCCTTCAGCAGGACGTCCGACGAGTCGCCCATCGGCTCCGTGTTGCCCCAGCCCAGGATCGTCGCCTCGGTGCCGGCCTGGTAGCCCGGGTCGTCCTTCGTCGCCAGCGGCAGCGGCTGCGCGGTCAACGGCTGCGTGAGGGTCAGCAGCGCCACGTCGTAGCCCTGCGTGGCGTCCTTGAACTGCGGATGCACCCACACGTGGGACACAGTGGACACCGTCCCGTCGCGGCCGCTCAGCTGCGTCCGTCCACTGACGACCCGCAGCGACGGCGGGCTCTCCCCCTGCGCGCAGTGCGCCGCTGTCAGCACTTTGTCCGCCGCGACCAGCGTCCCGCCGCAGAACTGGAGGCCGGTGGCATCGGTCAGCGCCACGGTGAACGGGTACTCCGCGATGTTCGCGGGCTTGCCACCGACGATCCCGGGCTCCGCGTGCGCGGCCGGCACGCACACACACGCGGCGACCAAACTCGCGAGAACCACGATCGATCGGGTGAAACGGCGGACTACAGGGATCATTACCAGCTCCTTCGGCGCCCTGGTGAACGGTGTCGCAGTCCAGGATTGCGCGTCGGGAGGGTTCTACACATCTACCAAAAGACAGAAATTTCGCGGACAGGTCGGGCCCGGTAGGTGGAGCATACCTACCGGGCCCGAGTGTCCGCGCTGTCCGGCCACAGCCAGCGCGAGCCGGTTTTCCCCGTCAGGAGAGGGAAAACCGGGGTCCTCTCAACACGGACGGAGCTCTAGACCAGATCCGTCAGGTAGCGCGCGTACGCGCCGGTGGTCAGGAAGTTCGGCAGCTTCTCGCCGAGCGCAGTCTCCACGAAGATCTCGCGCGCATCGTCCAGTTTGGCCTCCGGGCCCAGGTCGGCCCGCACCGACGCGAGCTCCTCGTCCAGCATGGTCCGGACCAGCGAATCGGTCACCGCCGTGCCGTCGTCGAGCTTCGTGCCGTTGCGGATCCACTGCCACACCTGCGCCCGCGCGATCTCCGCGGTCGCCGCGTCCTCCATCAGGCCGAAGATCGCGGCGGCGCCGGTCCCCCGCAGCCACGCGTCCACGTAGCGCAGAGCGACGTTGATGTTGGCCCGCAGACCCTTTTCGGTGACTTCGCCACCCGCGCTGGCCACGTTCAGCAGATCCTCGGCGGTCACCGAAACGTCCTCGCGCGTCCGGCCGAGCTGGTTCGGCCAGCCGCCCAGCACGTCGTCGAAGACCTCCCGGCAGACCGGCACCAGACCGGGGTGCGCGACCCACGAGCCGTCGAAGCCGTCGCGCGCCTCGCGTTCCTTGTCCTGCCGGACCTTCTCGAACGCCAGCGCGTTCGCCTCCGGGTCCTTGCTCGGAATGAACGCCGCCATCCCGCCGATCGCGTGGGCGCCACGCTTGTGGCAGGTCTGGACCAGCAGCTCGGTGTAGGCCCGCATGAACGGCGCGGTCATCGTGACCTCGGCGCGGTCGGGCAGGACGAAGTCCGCACCGGCGTCGCCGAAGTTCTTGATGATCGAGAAGATGTAGTCCCACCGGCCCGCGTTCAGGCCGGCCGCGTGCTCACGCAGCTCGAACAGGATCTCGTCCATCTCGAACGCCGCGGTGATCGTCTCGATCAGGACGGTCGCCCGGATCGTGCCCTGCGGGATGCCCAGCTCCTGCTGCGCGAGGCGGAACACGTCGTTCCACAGCCGCGCCTCGAGGTGGTTCTCCAGCTTGGGCAGGTAGAAGTACGGCCCGCTCCCCCGCGCCAGCAGCTGGCGCGCGTTGTGGAACAGGTACAGGCCGAAGTCCACCAGGCTCGCCGAAACCGGCCGCCCGTCGATGCGCAGGTGCTTCTCGACCAGGTGCCACCCACGCGGGCGAACGACGATCGTCGCGGGGTTGTCGCAGATCGTGTAGCGCTTGCCCGACTCGGTGGTGAAGTCGATGTCGCGCCGGATGGCGTCGAACAGGTTCAGCTGCCCGCCGACGATGTTCGACCAGGTCGGCGAGGTCGCGTCCTCGAAGTCGGCCAGCCACACCTTCGCGCCGGAGTTCAGCGCGTTCACGGTCATCTTGCGGTCGGTCGGGCCGGTGATCTCCACACGCCGGTCCTCGAGGCCGGGCGCCGCGGGCGCCACCTGCCAGGAGTCGTCGTTGCGGATCCAGCGGGTCTCCGGCCGGAAGTCGAGCACCTCTTCGCCGCCGGCGAGCTTCTCCCGCCGCTGCCGCCGCTCGTCGAGCAGCTCGCGCCGCCGTCCGGCGAACTCGTTGTCCAGCCGCGCGATGAAGGCCAGCGCCGCCGGGGTGAGGATCTCGTCGTACCGCTCGCCGGCCGGGCCGGCGACCTCGATCTGCGAGGTGAACCTGTGGGACATGGCAAGCCTTCCTGGAGGGGCCGCGAGGCGGCCAGGGCGAGCGCGCCCTGGCCGCCTCGCGACTTCTTCTAGAACTGGGCTTCTTCGGTGGAACCGGTGAGCGCGGTGGTCGAGCTCTCCGGGTTCAGCGCGGTGCTGACCAGGTCGAACCAGCCGGTGCCGACCTCGCGCTGGTGCTTCGTGGCGGTGTAGCCCCGCTCCTCCGAAGCGAACTCGCGCTCCTGCAGGTCGACGTAGGCGGTCATGCCCTCGCGGGCGTAGCCGTGCGCCAGGTCGAACATCGAGTAGTTCAGCGCGTGGAAGCCGGCCAGCGTGATGAACTGGAACTTGTAGCCCATGTGGCCCAGCTCGCGCTGGAACTTCGCGATGGTCGCGTCGTCCAGGTGCTTCTTCCAGTTGAACGACGGCGAGCAGTTGTAGGCCAGCATCTGGTCCGGGTACTTGGCCTTGATCGCCTCGGCGTACTGGCGGGCGACCTCGAGGTCCGGCGTGGAGGTCTCCATCCACAGCAGGTCGGCGTACTCGGCGTAGGCCAGGCCGCGGTCGATGCAGGGCTCGATGCCGTTGCGGACCTTGTAGAAGCCCTCGGAGGTGCGCTCGCCGGTGATGTACTTCTGGTCGCGCTCGTCCACGTCGCTGGTGATCAGCGTCGCGGCCTGCGCGTCGGTGCGGGCGACGACCAGGGTGGGCACGTTCAGCACGTCGGCCGCGAGGCGGGCCGCGTTCAGGGTGCGCTCGTGCTGCTTGGTCGGGATCAGCACCTTGCCGCCGAGGTGGCCGCACTTCTTCTCGGACGCGAGCTGGTCCTCCCAGTGCACACCCGCGGCGCCGGCGGCGATCATGCCCTTCATCAGCTCGAACGCGTTCAGCGGGCCACCGAAGCCGGCCTCGGCGTCGGCGACGATCGGCGCGTACCAGTCGATGTCGTTGTTGCCCTCGGCCCAGTTGATCTGGTCGGCGCGGCCCAGCGCGTTGTTGATGCGGCGGACGACGGCCGGCACCGAGTTGGCCGGGTACAGGCTCTGGTCCGGGTAGGTCTGGCCCGCGAGGTTCGCGTCGGCCGCGACCTGCCAGCCGGACAGGTAGATGGCCTTCAGGCCGGCGCGCACCTGCTGGACGGCCTGGTTACCGGTCAGCGCGCCGAGGGCGTGCACGTAGTCCTCGGTGTGCAGCAGGTTCCAGAGCTTCTCGGCGCCGCGGCGGGCCAGCGTGTGCTCCTCGACGACGCTGCCCCGCAGCTTCACCACGTCGGCCGCGCTGTAGGAGCGCTTGACACCCTTCCACCGGGGGTCCGACGCCCACTGCTGCTCGAGCTTCGCGGCTTCCTGCTGCAACTCGTTGGGCTGCTCTGCCATGGGAGTTCTCCACCTTTGCGAACTTTGCGATGACTCGCTTGCTTGGATCGACCATGACATGCGCTGCGCAAACACCGCCAGCGCTCCAATTTGCCAATTTCTGCAAATTTTGGCGTAGCATGTTGTGAAGGTTGCGAAACGCGGTTTCGCAGCCGCTGCAAAGTTCGTGGACTGAATCGGTCACGTGATCGGTGCGGTCGGGAAAAGATCCTCGGGAAGGGCCTGTCGTGGAGAAGACTTTCGCCGGCGCGAAGCTGCGCCACCTACGCGAGAGCCGGTCGATGAGCCAGGCGGACCTGGCCAGGTTGCTGGAAATCAGCCCCAGCTACCTGAACCAGATCGAGCACAACTCGCGTCCCTTGACCGTTCCAGTGCTGCTTCGCATCACCGAGGCGTTCGGGGTCGACACCGAGTTCTTCGCCAACAACGACACCAGCCGCCTGGTCGCCGACGTGCGCGAAGCGCTGCTCGACGAGTCGCTCGGCATCGAGGCGACCACCAGCGAGCTCAACGAGCTGGCCACCAACCTGCCGACCATCGCGCAGGCCCTGGTGCGGCTGCACCGCAGCTACCGGGCGGCGGTGGAGAGCACGGCCGCGCTGGTCACCGAGAACGGCACGGGCCCGCACGGCAGCGCCGCCGCGCCCCTGCCCCACGAGGAGGTCCGCGACTTCTTCTACGAGCGCGAGAACTACGTCGCCGAGCTGGACGAACGCGCCGAGCGGATGGCCGAGGACATCGGCCTGCGCCGCGGCGGCGTTCACAAGACTTTGCAGGACCGGCTCGCCGACCACTACGGCGTGCAGGTGACCACCGAGGGCATCAACGAGGCCGCGGGCGAGCAGCACCGCTACTCCCCCGACTCGAAGATCCTGCGGCTCGCGCCGAGCCTGCGCGTGGGCCAGCGGGCGTTCCGGATGGCTTCGCAGATCGCGTTGCTGGAGTACGACGACCTGATCACCGAACTGGCCGACTCGTGGGCGTTCTCCGGCCCGGCGGCCCGGTCGCTGGCGCGGGTGGGCCTTGCGAACTACTTCGCAGGCGCGCTGATCCTGCCCTACGGCCCGTTCTTGTCCATGGCGGAGAGCTTCCGCTACGACATCGAGCGGCTGTGCGACCACTTCGGCGTCGGGTTCGAGACGGTGTGCCACCGGCTGTCCACCCTGCAGCGGCCCAAGCGGCGCGGCGTGCCGTTCTCGTTCGTGCGGGTGGACCGCGCGGGCAACATGTCGAAGCGGCAGTCCGCGGCGGGCTTCCACTTCTCCCGGGTCGGCGGGTCGTGCCCCCTGTGGAACGTCTACGAGGCGTTCAGCTCGCCGGGCAAGATCCTCACCCAGATCGCGACGCTGCCGGACGGCAAGAGCTACTTCTGGATCGCGCGGACCGTGTCGCGCAACATCGGCGGCTACGGCAGCCCGGGCAAGATGTTCAGCGTCGGACTCGGCTGCGAACTCCGGCACGCCGGGCGGCTCATCTACTCGACCGGTCTGGACCTGGACGTCAAGGCGGCCGCGACGCCGATCGGCATGGGCTGCAAGGTGTGCGAACGGCCGGCCTGCCCGCAGCGCGCGTTCCCGACGATCGGCAAGCAGCTCACGGTCGACGAGAACACCAGCACCTTCGTCCCGTACCCGGCGGTGCCCAAGGGATAGCGTGGGCGCATGACGACGCTCTTCCGGATCCTGGCCGTCAGCGGGAGCACGCGGGCGGGCTCGACCAACTCGGCGGTGCTCGCCACCGCGCAGGCGATCGCGCCGGAGGGCGCGGTCGTGGAGGTCTACGACGGGCTCCGGTCGTTGCCGCACTTCGATCCGGACGACGACCGGGACCCGCTCCCGGACGCCGTCGCCGACCTGCGCGGACAGCTGAAGGAAGCGGACGCGGTGCTGTTCTGCACACCGGAGTACGCGGGCGCGCTGCCCGGGTCGTTCAAGAACCTGCTCGACTGGGCGGTGGGTTCGGACGCGATGGGCGGCAAGCCGGTGGCGTGGATCAACGTGTCGTCGTCGGTCACCGGCGCCGCCGGGGCGCACGAGTCGCTGCGGACCGTGCTCGGCTACCTGGGCACGCGGATCGTCGAGGAGGCCTGCGTGCACATTCCCGTGCCGCGCGAGGCGATCGGGGCGGACGGTCTCGTCGGCGACGAGGCCATCCGGGAGCGGGTGCGCGCGGCGCTGACCGCACTCGCGACCCGCTGAACCCGGGCCGGCCCCTCGCCCACCGCCACCCTCAACGGAGCGGCTACGCGGCGCTAGCTTTGTTCAAGGGTCTTCTGCAGCGCCTTGTTCGCCTTGCGGGCCATGTCGGCGATGGCCTCGCGGCGTTCGGCGTCGGCTTCGTAGTCGGCGCGGCGGTCGCGCACGACGCGCGCCGGGGAGCCGACCGCGATGCCGTAGTCCGGGATGTCGCCGCGCACCACGGCGTGCGCGCCGAGGACGCAACCACGGCCGACGCGTGTGCCGCGCAGCACCGAGACCTTCGTGCCGATCCAGGTGTCCGGCCCGATGCGCACCGGGGTCTTCACGATCCCCTGGTCCTTGATCGGCAGGTTGATGTCGGTGGTGACGTGGTCGAAGTCACAGATGTAGACCCAGTCGGCCACCAGGGTCGCCGCGCCGAGCTCGATGTCGAGGTAGCAGTTGACGACGTTCTGACGCCCGAAGACGGCCTTGTCGCCGATGCGCAGCGAACCCTCGTGGCAGCGGATCGCGTTGCCGTCGCCGATGTGGACCCAGCGCCCGATCTCCAGGCGGCCGTAACCGGGGCGGCAGTGGATCTCCACGTCCTTGCCGAGGAAGACCATGCCGCGCAGGATGATGTGCGGGTTCGCCAGCCGGAACTTGAGCAGGCGCCAGTACCGCACCAGGTACCAGGGCGTGTAGGCGCGGTTGCGCAGCACCCAGCGCAGCGAGTCGGCGGTCAGGAACTTCGCCTGACGAGGGTCGCGCCGGGCGCGGCGCCAGGCCTGCACGCGGGACAGCACCGGCGATCCCCACATGGACGTCATAGGTTGACAGTATGCCGACTCCGTTGATCATCGATACCGACCCGGGCGTGGACGACGCCTTCGCGATCGCGCTGGCCGCGCTGAGCGAGGACGTCGAACTGCTGGGGGTCACCACAGTCTTCGGCAACGTCCCGCTCGAGGCGACCACCCTGAACGCGCGCCGCGTGCTGGCCCTGTGCGGGCGCGCGGACGTCCCGGTCGCGGCCGGCGCCGCGCGGCCGCTGGTGCACGAGCAACTGCAGCGGGCCAGCCACGTGCACGGCTCGGACGGGCTGTCCGGGCGGTCGGCCGCGCTGCCCGAGCCGGACCGCGCGCTGGAGCCGGGCGGGGCGGTGAGCCTGCTGGTTTCCCTGCTGGAGGCGGCCGCGGAGCCGGTGACGATCGCGCCGATCGGGCCGCTCACGAACATCGCGCTGCTGCTCGCGGCGCACCCCGAGGTGCGGGAGAAGATCGCGCGCATCGTCGTCATGGGCGGCGGGCTGGCCGGCGGCAACACCACGGGCGCGGCGGAGTTCAACATCTGGAGCGACCCCGAGGCCGCGCGGCGGGTGCTGGTCGAGGAGCCGGTGCCGTGCGTGCTGGTGCCGATGGACCTGACCTACCGGTGCGCGGTGGACAGCGCGTGGCTGGGCAAGCTCGCCGCGTCCGGGCCGATCGGCGCCGCGCTGGAGGCGCTGACGCCGGACTACCTGGCGCACTACCGCAAGGCGCTCGGGTGGGACGGGATCGTGCTGCACGACGCGGTCGCGGTGGCGGAGGCGATCCGGCCCGGGATCCTGCGGACGGAGAGCTACCCGATCGACGTGGAGTGCTCGATGGGCCCCGCCCGCGGCGCGACGCTGGTCGACCGGCGGCGGCAGGCGCTGCGCGCGGACGCGGAAGGCGACGTCGCGCCGGGGCGCGTCGAGGTGGCCGTGGACGCGGACCTGGACGGGCTGCGGGGCTTCATCCTGGAGCGGCTGGCTCGCGGCTGACGGCCGGTCGTCAACGGGCGAGCCTGGCCCTGGCCTCTTCGGTGAGCGGCGCGAAGAGGTTGACCAGGTTGCCGTCGGGGTCGCGGAACAGCAGCGAGCGGTTGCCCCACGGCATCGTCGTCGGCTTCTGCACGATCTCGGGGACGACCGCCAGCGACGTCAGCCGTTCGTACGCCCGGTCCACGTCCTCGACGAGGAACTCGAGGATGGCGGAACGGTTCGACTCGGGCACGGCAGCCCCCGGGCTGAACAGCGACATCGTCTCGGCGCCGCCGATCGCGAGGGTGCACGCGGAACCGGGGAACTCGGCGAACTGCTCGGCGAGCCACCGCGCCCGGAGGCCGGTCACCTGCTCGTAGAACTCGGCAAGACGGGCGACGTCGCTGGTGATGACACGGACGGAGACGAGCTGCACGGCGGGTCCTTTCTGCACTTCTCGGAGGAACACCGGCCACGCTAGGGGCGATAGTGGACAGGATCCGCCCGGTATTGCGAGGATCTTCGGGTGACCCGGCCGATCGCCCGCGTGCTGGCCCTGCTGGAGATCCTCCAGAGCGGCGGGACCCGGACCGTGGCCGAGCTCGCCGGGCGGCTCGACGTCGACGAGCGCACCGTCCGCCGCTACGTCGATCACCTCCGCGACCTCGACGTCCCGGTCCGCACGGTGCGCGGACGGCACGGCGGGTACCGGCTGTCGCCCGGCTACCGGATGCCCCCGCTGATGCTCACCGACGAGGAGGCGCTCGCCGTTCTGCTCGGTCTGGTCGCGGGGCGGCGGGCCGGCCTGATCACCACGTCGGTCGCGGCCGCCGAGAGCGCGGTCGCGAAGATCCGGCGGGTGCTGCCCGACGCCGTCGGGCGGCGGCTCGACGCGCTGCTGGAGATCGCCGGCTTCACCGCGCCGCCACGGCCGGCGCTCACGGCGGAGGCCGGGGTGCTGCTCACCGTGGCGGAGGCAGCGCGGGATCGCCGGCCGGTCGAAATCGCTTACACCGCGGGCCATGGCGGCGCCAGCGAACGCGTCGTCCACCCGTACGGGGTGGTGGCGCACTCCGGGCGGTGGTACCTGAGCGGCTTCGACTCGGCCAGCGGCCAGGTGCGCACGTTCCGGGTCGACCGGATCAGGACCGTGGAAATCGCCGCGGGAACGTTCGACGTGCCGGCGGGGTTCGATCCCGCCGAGCGGGTGCTCAGCGCCCTCGCCGAGACGCCGTACGAGCACGAGGTGTCCGTGCGGATCCGGTCGACGCCCGAGCGGATCCGCTCCGTCTTCCCGCCATCCGTCGCGTCGCTGGAGACGATCACCGGCGGCGATCCCTGGGTGCGGGCGCGGATCCGGGCGCAGCGGCTCGACTGGATACCGCCCCTGCTCGCGGCGCTCGATCAGCCGTTCGTCATCGAGCAGCCCAGCGCACTCCGCGACCTGGTCCGGGCACTGGCGGATCGGCTGGCCCGCCACGCCGGCGCGCGAGCGGACGACTGATCACCAGGGGTGCGCGGGGTGCGGGATGCGCACGGCGGCCAGGCGCTTGTTGCGTGCGGAAGCGCTTTCCCCGACCTTGGACACGCTCGTGCAGCGCGGGTAGGTCAGGCCGGGGTCCGGGTCGAGGATCTTCTCGCACGTGACGGAGTGCTCCTCCGCGCCGAGGAAGAACCGCAGGCTCGTGCCCGGCCGCACCAGGACGTGGGAGAGCCGCACGTCGTGTTCGTCGCGGTCCTCGCCGAGGCCGAAGAACGGGTCGGCGTAGCGGACGCCGTCGGCCTCGAAGTGGTGCTCCGCGCCCTCCGCGTCGAGCGCCTCGGCGAGCACGCCGAGCGTCACGCTCGCCGGGATCACCAACCGCCACCACTGCGGCGGCTTGCGGCCGGTCACGGTGACCTTCAGCTGGTAGACGGCCAGCTTCACGGTTTCCGCGAACGCCTGCAGCTCGCGGCGCAACGCCGTGGCCTCGGGCTCCAGCGCGCCGGGCCCGCCGCGGTCGCGCACGTAGTGGTAGGCCTCCTCGACCCCGCTGCGTTCCCGCGCCGACAACGCGTACTCGGTGACCAGCCGCCGGCGCTCCGATTCGGACAGACCCGGACCGTCGTCCCACATCTCCAGCATCGCCGCCGCATGCGGGCGCACGTTGCGGTACCCCAGGGCGACGTGCCAGGCCGGCAGCACCTCGTCGCCGAAGCCGGCGACCACCTCGATCGCCGCGACGCGTTCGACCGGGGACGCGAACTCCGCGGCGTGCAGCAGTTGCGCGGCGCCGTCGACCGGACGCCTGCCCTCGAACCAGCGCAGCGCCTGCCGCCAGGCCTCGTCGGCGGGCAGCGGCGCGAGACGGCTCAGCAGCTGGGCGGCGCGCAGCCCGGGCGTGACCGGTCGCGGTTCACGAGCGGCCCACTCGTCAAGCGCCCACTGGCCCAGCGGCGTCACCTTCCGGTCGGCGTCGAGGGCGCCGAACTCGGTCAGCACGTCCAGCGCCGCGTCGAGGGGGAACAGGTCCGTGCCGCCGAAGCTGGACGCGACCGCGTCCCCGTCCTCGCTGCCCTTGAGCAGCCGGTGGACCGAGAACACCAGGTCGTCGAGCAGCGGGCCGTTGGCCAGCGCGGTGAGCACCGCCCGGCACATCGCGAACGCCCCGCGACGGCGCGGATCCGCCGACTCGGCGCGCAGGACCGCGTCGAGGCCCTTGAGCCACAGCTGCGCCGGATCGTCGTGCGGCGGGCGCGCGACCGCCTCCGCGACGCCGACCTCGATCAGCCCCGCGCCTTCCGCGGCCACCCACGGCCGGTGGATCGTGACGACGTCCGCGGCCGAGCGGACCTTCTCGCCGACCTCGACCCCGAGCACCCCGGCGACCGAGGGGACGTCGGCGGGACGCAGAACTCCTTTGGGGGTAACGGGTCTCCCGTCGCCGACCCAGCTCGCCAGCGCCCTCGTCCGGGACAGCGCTGGGCACTGACTCGCCAGTGTGGAGATTCCGGTACTCACCCGCAGGACTTTAGCGAGGGCGGTCCGTTACCCGGACGGGTGTTTCCGTCCACAGTAGAGTTGTCGATTTGTCGATCATGAGACGCAGGCTAAGCTCGGCCCGGTGAGCGATCTCAGCCTGACGGTCCTCGGTTCCGCCACGCCCTACGCCGAGCCGGGCAACCCGTGCTCGGGCTACCTGGTGTCCAGCGGCGAGACGCACGTGTGGCTCGATGCGGGCCCCGGCACGCTCGCCGAGCTGCGCCGCCACACCAGCCTGGACCGGCTCGCCGCCATCTGGATCTCGCACCTGCACGCCGACCACTGCGCCGACCTGCTCACCGCGTACTACGGCGCCCTGTTCGCGGACGTCGAGCTGCCCGCGCCGATCCCGCTGTTCGGCCCGCCCGGGATCGCCGACCGGCTGGCAGGCTTCCTGACCAACGGGCCGTCGCGCAGCCCGGTCGAGCGGGCCTTCGCCGTGCACGAGCTGTCCGACGGGCACCGGGCGGAGATCGGGCCGATGACGTTCACCGCCGCGGCCGTCGAGCACGGCATACCCGCGTTCGGCGTGCGCATCGAGACGGGCGCGGCTTCGCTGGCCTACTCCGGCGACAGCGCGCCCTGCCCCGCGGTGACCAGCCTGGCCAAGAACTGCGACGCGCTGCTGTGCGAGGCGGACGGCCCGGAGCCTTCGGAGGCGCACCACACCCCGGAGGACGCCGGCGAGGCCGCGGCCGGCGCGGGGGTGCGGCGGCTGATCGTCACGCACGTCGGGCCGTTCCTCACACCTGGCGACGCCGTCACCCGCGCGGCGGCGCGCTTCGAAGGGCCGGTCGCGTACGCGGCTCCCGGCGCCGTCTTCCACCTGCCCTAGATGTGTTGTTCGGGGACGTTGGTGATGGGCTGACACGCTGAGGATGATCTTGATATGGGTG
>NZ_JAKGSD010000036.1 GCF_021654135.1 Amycolatopsis tucumanensis
CACTGTTGCGGACCTCGAGCCGCAGCAGCTTCCGACCTTCAGGCACAACAGTCACCTCCGGGACGTGGCGGTTCTCCTGCCGCGCCGGAGCCGGGTCGCGGCGCGGCAGGAGAACCGGGCTGGTCAGCTGTTGAGCGAGCGCCCCAGAGCGGCCAGGACCGATTCGTGCATCGCTTCGGAGAGCGTCGGGTGGGCGAACACGACTTCGGCGAGGTCCTCCGTGGTCGCCTCGAGGGACTGGGCGATCCCGAACCCCTGGATCTGCTCGGTCACCTCCGGGCCCACCATGTGCGCGCCGAGCAGTTCACCGGTGTCGGCGTCGAACACGGTCTTGACGAACCCGTCGCCCTCGCCGATCGCCAGCGCCTTGCCCGAGGCGGTGTAGTCGAACCTGCCGACCCGCAGGCGCCGCCCGGTGGCGCGCGCCTGCTCCTCGGTCAGGCCCAGGTGCGCGACCTGCGGCCGCGCGTAGGTGCAGGCCGGCACGCGCCGCCGGTCGAGTGGCCGGACGTGCTCGACGCCGGCCAGCTTCTCGACGCACAGCACGCCTTCGTGACTGGCCTTGTGGGCCAGGCACGGCGCGCCCGCGACGTCACCGATCGCGTAGACGCCGAACGCGGTGGTCCGGCACCACTCGTCGGTGCGGACGAACCCGCGCTCGACCTCGACCCCGGCCTCCTCGAGCCCGAGGTCCTCGACGTTGCCCTGGATGCCCGCGGCGACCAGGACCCGTTCGGTGGTGATCTTCTCCGCCGACCCGTCGGACAGGGTCAGGGTCGTGGTGACCGCGTCGATCCCGGCGTCCACACCGGACACCGACGCTCCCTGGTGGACAGTGATGCCGCGGTCCGTGAACCGCTTGCGGACGTGCTCGGCGACCGTGGCGTCCTCGGCCGGCATGATGCGCGGCATCGCCTCGACGAGCGTCACCGCGGTCCCCAGGTCGCGGTAGAGGCTGGCGAACTCCACGCCGATCGCACCGGATCCGACGACCAGCAGCGACTCCGGCAGTGACGGCGGCGTCAGCGCCTGGAAGTAGGTCCAGACGCGCTCGCCGTCGGGCGCCACGCCGGGGATCGAGCGCGGCCGGGCTCCGGTCGCGAGGATCGTGTGGTCCGCCCGGTAGCGGGTGCGCGCACCGTCCGCGGCGACGTCGATCTCGCCCCGGCCCGCCAGGCGGGCCGTTCCCGTGATCACCTCCACACCGTTCTTCTTCAGCAGGTAGCCGATCCCGTTCGACAAGCGTTCCGACACCGAGCGGCTGAACTTCACCAGCCCGGCCATGTCGAAGGTGACCCCGGCGGCGCGGAACCCGAGCGGCTCGAGGTTGGCCAGGGTGTGCGCGACGTCCGCCCCGTGCAACATCGCCTTGGTCGGGATACACCCCCAGTTCAGGCAGATCCCGCCGAGCCGGTCGCGCTCGACTACCGCGGTGCGCAGCCCGAGCTGGGCCGCGCGGATCGCGGCGACGTAACCGCCCGGGCCACTGCCGACGACGAGGACGTCGTACTTCTCGCTCATGGCAGTCCTCCTAGACGAGCATCAGGGCGGGCGACTCGACGAGACGCTTGAGCTCCCGCAGGAACTCCGCGCCCAGCGCGCCGTCGATCACGCGGTGGTCGCAGGACAACGTCGCGGTCAGCAGCGTGCGCACGACCACCTCCCCGCCTGCGACGACCGGGCACGGCCGTCCGGCGCCGACGGCGAGGATCGCGCCCTGCGGCGGGTTGATGATCGCGTCGAACTCCGTCACCCCGTACATGCCCAGGTTGGAGATCGTGAAGGTGCCGCCCTGGAACTCCTCGGGCCGCAGCCTGCCGGTCTTGGCCTTGGTGACCAGGCTGTGCACCTCGGCCGAGATCTCGGCGAGCGATTTGCCCTCCGCCGCCCGGACGATCGGGGTGACCAGGCCGCCGGGGAGCGCGACGGCGACCGAGATGTCGGCCGCGGAGTGCCGGAGCACCGCCTGCGCGCTCTCGTCGAACTGCACGTTGACGTCGGGCACCCGCCGCAGCGCCGCCGCGCAGGCCTTGATCAGGAAGTCGTTGACCGACAGCTTCACCTTCGGCACGGTCGCGTTGATCCGCTTGCGCAACGCCAGCAGCTCGTCGATCTCCAGGTCGACGCTCACCCGGAAGTGCGGCGCGGTCTGCTTCGAGGCCTGCAGGCGCCGCCCGATCTCCTTGCGCATCGGCGACAACGGCACGGTTTCGACCTGCGCGCCGCTCTCGGCGGGAGCCGCGGGAACCTCGGGCGCGGCTGTCAGGCCGAACCTGCGCTCGGCCTCCCGCACATCCGCCTCGCACACCCGGCCGCGGGAGCCGGTGGCGCGGCAGTCGTACAGGTTGATGCCCAGCCGCGCGGCCAGACGGCGGGCCACCGGGGTGGCGGGCACCGCGCTGTCGTCCTGGCTGGAGCGTCCCGGCACGGTGGGGCGGGGCGGTGCGGGTGCGGGCGCGACCCGTCCACCGGCCGCGCCGACCGCGGCGTGGACGTCGGCGACCGAGATCCGGCCATCGCGGCCGCTGCCCGGCACCTTCGCCAGGTCGATCCCCAGCTCCCGGCCGAGGCGGCGGGCGTGGGGGGTGGCGAAGACGTCCTCGCCGGTCCGTCCCCGCAACTCCGGCGGCACGACCGTGTCCCCCGCCGGGCCCGGTTCCGGGGCGGCGGGACGCGCCGGCACCGGATCGGCGAGGCTCGCACCGTCACCGTTGGCCGCGACCGGCGCGGTGTCCCCCTGCGCGCCGGTCCCGTGCCGGGCGAGGAAACGCTCGATCTCGTCGTCACTCACGCTCTCCGGAGCCGACACCGCGATCGGCGCGCCGACCGGCAGAGTCTGGCCGGGCCGCGCGAGGACGCGCCGGAGCACGCCGTCGAACGGCGCCTCCATCTCGTTGGTGATCTTGCTCGTCTCGACCTCGCACAGCAGGTCGCCCTTGCGGAAGCCGGCCCCCTCCGCCAGCCGCCACGCGGTCACGGTGCCTTCCTCCATGGACAGGCCCCACTTCGGAATCTCGATCAGCTTGATGTCGCTCATGATCAGACCGCCAGCGTCTTGCGAACAGCGGCTTCGATCCGCGCCGCGCTCGGCAGCCACGCCTGCTCCAGCGCCGGCGAGAACGGCACCGGCGTGTGCGGCGGGGTGACCAGCTCGATGGGCGCGCGCAGCGACCCGAACGCCTTGGTCGAGATCAACGCTGCGAGGTCGTGCCCGAAACCGCAGCGGGCGGCGGATTCGTCGACGATCACGACCCGTCCGGTGGAGGCCACCGATTCCAGCACGCCTTCCTCGTCCAGCGGGGACACCGTGCGCGGGTCGACCACCTCGACGGAGATGCCTTCGGCGGCGAGCTTGTCGGCGGCTTCGTTGGCCCGGTTCACCATGGCCGACAAGGCGATCACGGTGACGTCGTCACCTTCGCGGGTGTAGTTGGCGACGCCGAACGGGAGGGTGTAGGCCTCGTCGGGCACCTCGGCCTTCTGGTCGTAGAGCGTCTTGTGCTCGCAGAACACGACCGGGTCGTCGTCCCGGATCGCCTGGATCAGCAACCCCTTGGCGTCGTAGGCGTTGGACGGCGCGACCACCTTCAGGCCCGGTACCGCGGCGAACACGTTGTACGGGGACTGCGAGTGCTGGGCGGCGGCGGAGAAGCCGGCGCCGATCATGCCGCGCACCACCATCGGGGTGCGGGCCTTGCCGCCGAACATGTACCGGAACTTCGCGGCCTGGTTGTAGAGCGCGTCGTAACAGACCCCGAAGAAGTCCATGAACATCAGCTCGGCGACCGGGCGCAGCCCGGTGAGCGCGGCCCCTGCCGCCATCCCGATAATGGCCGACTCGGTGATCGGGGTGTCGATCACCCGGTCGGACCCGAACTCGGTCCACAGGCCCTTGGTGACGCCCAGCACGCCGCCGAACGCCTCGATCTTCTTGGTCTCCAGGTCGGGGTTGGTGCCGGCCTGGCCGCCGCGGAGGTCCTCGCCGATCTGCACCACCGTGGCGTCGCGCGCCATCTCCTGGGCGAGAGCGTCCTTGATCGCCTCGCGGTACGTCTTCTTCGACGTGGCCATGGGATTTCCCTTTCTCAGTACGAGACGTAGACGTCGGTCAGCAGGTTCTCCGCCGGCGGGTACGCGGCCGCGCGGGCCTTCGCCACCGCCGCGTCGACGCGGGCGCGCGACTCCTCGTCGATCGCGTCGAACTCGGCCGCCTTCACCTTCCTGGCGTCCACCCGGCTGCGGAAGATCCGCAGCGGGTCCTGGGTGGCGCGCAGCTCCGCGACCTGCTCGGGCGTCCGGTACAGCTGCGCGTCCCCCTCGAAGTGGCCGAACCACCGGTGCGCCTGCGCCTCGATGGTCGTCGGGCCGCCACCGGTGCGCGCCCGTTCGACGGCCTCCCGCGCCGCGTCGTGCACGGCGAAGAAGTCCGTGCCGTCCACGGTGACCGCGGGCATGCCGAAGGACGCCGCGCGCGCCGCGATGTCGGGAGCGCCCACCGCGTAGTCGGTGCCGGTGGCCTCGCCGTAGCCGTTGTTCTCGATGACGAAGACGATCGGGAGCTTCAGGACGACGGCCATGTTCATGGCCTCGAACACCGTGCCCTGGTTGGACCCGCCGTCGCCGGTGAACGAGGCGGCCACCCCGCCGTTGCCGAGCGTCTTGGCGCTGAGCGCGGCTCCGATCGCGAGCGAGGGCGCGCCGCCGACGATCGCGTTGGCCCCCAGCATGCCGACGGAGAGGTCGGCGATGTGCATCGATCCGCCCTTGCCGTGGCACAGTCCGGCGTCCTTGCCGAAGATCTCCGCCATCATGCCGTCGATGTCGCAGCCCTTCGCGATGCAGTGACCGTGCCCGCGGTGGGTCGATCCGATGTAGTCGGTCGGGGCGAGGTTCTCGCAGACGCCGACCGCGATGGCCTCCTGACCGGAGTAGAGGTGGATGAACCCCGGGATGTCGCCGGTGGCGTTCTCCTCGTGGAGGCGGTCTTCGAACGCGCGGATCTCGGACATCCTCCGATAGGCACGCAACAGTGCCTGCCTGTTCAGGGACATGGCGCTCCTCAGCTGGTCGGGTCGGTGTGAACGCCGACCGTAGGAGCGCCCGCGGCCGCGGGACCAGCGTTGCAGGGGGTTGCGGTGCGGGAACGGGACGTGCAACCCCCTGCAACCCTTGCCGCCCGGGCCGCCGGCGCGGTTCCCTGCTCGGAGCTGGGATCACCGACGCGACCGGCAGGGAGCCATGCGCCACCACCCGTTCACCGCCGACCCGCGGCAGTACGCGCGGAACGTGGCCCGGGCACAGGACCTCGTCCTGGCCGGGGGCCGGCCGGGCACCGCGCCCCGCCCGGTCATCTCGCAGTCCTGGCTTCGCGTCAGCCGCCAGGGTGTCGATCCGGACCGGGCCGCCGTGGATCCCGTGTCCCCCGGCGACCTGGAGGAGCGCCGCGCCGGCTGCGGCCTGACCAGGAAGGCGGTGCGGACGCTGCGGGACGGGCTGGTGCCGCTCGCCGGGGACACCGGGCACATCGTGGTGATCGTGGACGCCGACGGGCTGGTCCTGTGGCGCGAAGGGCATCCGGGCGTGGCCCGGCGGGCCGACCGGCTGGGTTTCGTGGACGGCGCCTGCTGGGCGGAGAACACCGTCGGTACCAACGCCATCGGCACCGCGCTCGTCGAGCGGCGCCCGATCCAGGTGCACTCGACCGAGCACTACGCGCGCAACCACCACGAATGGTCCTGCGCGGCCGCGCCGATCCGCGACCCCCGGGACGGCACGCTGCTCGGCGCGGTCGACATCAGCGGACCGGTCTCGACCGCGCACCCCGCGATCCTCGCGCTCGTCACCGCGCTCGCGGGCCTGGCCGAAGCGAGCCTGCGGGAAGACCACCGCTGCGCCCTCGACCGGCTCCGCGCCACGGCCGCGCCGCTGCTGCCAAAGGTCGCCGGACCGGCTTTGGTGCTGGACCGGTCCGGCTGGGTCGCCGCCGCCAAAGGGCTGCCGCCGGTCGACCGCGTCCCGCTCCCCCGCACCCTGAACACCGACCGGATCTGGCTGCCCGCGCTGGGACACTGCACTGTCGAGCTCCTGCCCGACGGCGTCCTCGTCCGGCCGGTGGACGACGAACGCCCGGCCGTCGCACGGGTCGTGCTCGACCCGGGCTCCGGCGGTCGTCCCAGCCTCGTCGTGGAGGGTGAGACGGGCAGCTGGACGCACCGCCTGTCCCCGCGCCACTGGGACATCCTGCTCGAACTCGCACGCCACCAGGCCGGGCTCACCGCCACCGAACTCGCGGCCCGCCTGTTCGGCGACCCCTCCCGCACCGTCACCGTCCGCGCCGAGCTGTCCCGGCTGCGCAAGCGACTCCCCGACCTGCTCGACCACCGCCCGTACCGGTTCCGGGACGCCGTGGACGTCGTCATCCGCGACTAGCGCGGCTCAGCCGGCCAGCACCTGCGGCGACAGCTGCTTCAGCATCAGGTCGGTCCACTTCAGCCGGCGCGGCGTGGGGCGGATGGCGGGCGGCTCACCGGATGTGAGCCGCCCGCCTTGCTGATCGCTCCGGTCAGGCGTTGCTGCGGCGCCGCTTGAGGGCGTAGCCGCCACCGCCGAGTGCGAGTACACCACCGGCGACGGCCAGCGACACCATCGGCACCACATCGGTCGTGACCTCGTTGGAGGTGTCGTTGGTCGGGTCGGTGTCGATCTCGTTGGACGTGACGACCGCGGTGTTGTAGAGCGTCTTCACGCTGCCGTCGGCGATGCCGGAAACCTCGATCACCGCACTGTCACCCGCGGCGAGTTCACCGCCGGTGCAGGTGAGGTCCAGGCCACTGACGGTGCAGCCCGGGGTGGTCGTGGTGATGCCGGTCAGGCCGGCGGGCAGCCGGTCGCTGACGGTGTATCCGGTCGAGTTCCCGGGGCCGTGGTTGGTGACGATCAACCGGTAGGTGACGAGGTCGCCGGGCGCGGCGGTCGCCGGGCCCTCCTTGGCGAGGCTCAGGTCCGTCTTCTGCCCGGTGTTGGTCAGGGTGCAGGAGATGTCGTCACCCGGCTGCGGGGAGACCTGCACGCTGGTGCCGGTGCCCGACGGGAGCGGAGTCGCGCTGCCCGCGGTGGCGTTGGTGCAGGCCCAGGACTGGTCGTAGTTGCCGACCGGGCCGGTCTCGCCGAGCGTGTAGCCCTGGCCGGCCGCGCGCGGCAGGACGGTCAGCGCGCCGGTGGTGGCGGTGTTCGACAACCCGGTGCCGGCCGTGCCCACGGTCGTGCCCTCCGGCGAGGTCACCGAGATGTCGAACGAGTCGTTCGCCTGGCGCCGGTCGGTGACCTGCTTGTTCAGCGTCAGCTTCGAGGTCTGCACCGCGAACGCGACGGCCTCGATGCCCGCGTTCGACCGCAGGGTCTGGGAGAAGGTGGTCGCGCCGACCGAGTTGACCACGAGCGTGCCCCAGGTCGTGTTGGCTCCCCCGGTGCCCGTGCAGGTCACGGTGTTGGTGCCGAAACCGGTGGCGGTGCTTGCCTGGCAGCCCTGCGTTCCGGGAACCGAGGCGACCTGGTTGATCGGCTGGTTCGAATTCCAGGTGATGCTTTCGGCCCCGGTGTTCTCGGCGTCGGCGCCCACCAGCGCGTAACCACTCACGCGCGCGCCGCCCGAGTCCGTGACCACGATGTCGCGCAGGGTCAGCGTGTTGGCGCCGCTGACCCTGGTGTACAGCGCGGGCTTGCCCGGGATGTTCTTGTAGACCCTGTTGCCCATAGCCGACGCCGTGCCGTTGGTTGGCACGGCGAAGGCGGCCACCGGCACCGCCGGGCCGCCCGCGGGCCGGTTCACGATGTTGAACGTCATCGTGTAGCCGCCGGGCAGGGTGACTTTCATGTTCTGGCCCGCGGCGGAGCTGGCCTGGGTGTCGTTGTAGGCGCTCATGTCGAGCCAGCACAGGGTGGAAGCACTGGGCCCGCCGGTGCCGTAGCCACAGCCGACCGGCGCATCCGCGGCCGAAGCCGGGGACGCGCCACCAACCATGGTCAGTGCCGCCAGCCCAGCGGCCGACAGCGCACCGCCGACACGGGCGACGGCACGCCTCAGCGTGTTTGATTCCTGCGACATCCGTTTCTCCATCAGTCGATGTCACCGGTCGGTGACCAATGGAGACGGAATCCCACGGCGAGATCTGACGCGGGTAGTCAGCCCGGGGGACCCCCGCGCCGGGGCAATAGCCGGCTAGCTCTGGCGGCTCAACCGGCCAGCACCTGCGGGGACAGCTGCTTGAGCATCGCGTTGGTCCACTTCAGCTGGCGCAGCGTGTGCGGGTGGCAGCGGCTCGCCACGGCCTGCAGGTCGTCGTCCTTGATGGCCTGCGCTCCCTGCGCCAGCAGTTCCCAGTCCAGCGACACCCCGGCGCATGCGCGGTGCAACCGGCGCAGGTCGGCCAGCAACAGCACCCCCGGCTCGGGCCGCGTGCTCAGCATCTCGCTCACCGCGGTGCGCACCGGCGCCAGCGGGCCCGACCGCTCGGCGACCTCGGCGCCCAGGTCCAGGCCGTAGGGGCGGCCGGCGTCGGCCAGCGCCCGGACGTGGTCGCGGGACCAGCGGGCCAGATCGCGGGCCACGTGGTGGATCTCGGGCTCGGCGTGGTGCCGGTCGGACACCTTGAGCAGGTCACGCACCAGCGCCTTCTCGGCGCGGTGCAGTTCCCGCAGGGCGAGGGCGATCTTCATCGGGCCCCCTCCGCGCGCCGGATCGCGGCCGCCGCGGTCTTGAACAGCGGCTGCTTGGACACCGGGTCCCAGTCGGTGATCGTGAGCTCGTTGGCCGCCCGGTGCCGTCCGGACTGGTCGCCGGTGTCCCAGTACCCGTAGTGGAACGGCAGGAACAGCACCCCGTCGCGGACGCCGCGGATCCGCACCCGGGCGCGGACGGCGCCGCGTGGTGTGGTGATCTCGGCGAGGTCCCCTTCGGACAGATCGTGCGCCTTCGCGTCCTGTTCGGACATCTCGAGCCACACCTCGGGAGCCGCGTCCCGCAGTTGCGGCACCCGGCCGGTCTTGGTGCGGGTGTGGAACTGGTAGATCGTCCGCCCGGTGATCAACGCGAACGGGTGCTCCGCGGACGGCATCTCGTGCGGCGGCACGTACTCCGCCGCCTTGAGCATGGCCTTGCCGTCCGGGTTGAACGCGCGGTACTCGTTCTGGTCGGCGGGCGCGCCGGTGACCAGGTCGCGCCCGTAGTCCTCGCAGTAGCCGGGCTGGGCGAAGAACTTCCCGTCGGCGTAGAGCCGTTCGGTGCCGTCGGGGTGTTCGGCGTCGCACGGCCACTGGATCGCGCGCTGACGCAGCTTGCCGTAGCTGAGCCCGCTGTAGTCGCACGGCCGTCCGGCGCTGGCCCGCTTCCACGCCTCGAACGCCGTCTCCGCGTCGTGCCAGGACGGGAACGGCTGCCCGTCGCGGTCGCGGAAGTCCATGCGCCGGGCGTAGTCGAGGAAGATGTCCAGGTCCGGCCGCGCCTGCCCGGGCGGGTCGACGGCCTTCTCCGACAGGTGCACGGTGCGGTCGGCGTTGGTGAACACGCCCGTCTTCTCGCCCCACATCGCCGCGGGCAGCACCACGTCGGCCAGCTCGGCGGTCTCGGTCAGGAAGACGTCCTGGACCACGAGGAACAACCGGTCCTGGGACAGGATGGACCGGATGCGCGCGAGGTCGGGCAGCGACACCGCGGGGTTGGTGGCCGACACCCACAGCAGGCGCAGGCTGCCGTTCTCGGCGTAGCGGAAGATCTGCATCGCGTGCGTCGGCGGGGCGTAGTGCGGGATCTGCTTCACCTCGAGGTTCCACAGGTCCGCCAGTTCGGCGACGTGCGCGTCGTTGGCCCAGTTGCGGAACCCGGTGAGGTCGCCGTCGGCGCCGCATTCGCGGGTGTTCTCGGCCGTGGGCTGCCCGTTCATCTGCAGGACCCCGCACCCGGGGCGGCCGAGCATGCCGCGGACCAGGTTGATGTTGTTCACCTGCACGGCCGCGGCGGTGGCCTGGTGGGACTGGTAGAAGCCCTGCAGCACGGTGGACAGCAGCCGCTGTGCGCCGCCCAGCAGAGCCGCGGCCTCCCGGATGCGCGCGGCCGGGACTCGGCAGATCTCGGCCGCGCGTTCGGGCGGGTAGTCCGCGACGAGCGCGGCGAGCTGGTCGAAGCCCACGGAGCACCGGTCCAGGTAGTCGTGGTCGACCCAGTCGCGGGCGATGATCTCGTGCAGCAACGCGTTCATCAGGGCCAGGTTCGTGCCCGGCAGGGGCGCCAGGTGCACGGTGGCCGCCCGCGCGACCGGGGTGTCCCGCGGGTCGACGCACAACAGCGACGGCGGGTTCGGGCCGGCGAGCCGGTCGAGCATCCGGCTCCACAGCACGCTCTGCGTCTCGGCGACGTTGTGGCCGTAGAGGGCGATGACGTCGGCGTGGTCGACGTCGGTGTAGGAGCCGGGCTGACCGTCGCAGCCGAAGGTCTCCTTGAGCGCGGCGGCCGCGGTCGCGGTGCACAGGCGGGTGTTGCCGTCGAGGTGGTTGGTGCCGATGGCGCCGTGCGCGATCGCGGCGAGCGTGTAGTACTCCTCGCAGAAGAGCTGGCCGCTGGTGTAGAAGCCGATCGAGCTGGGGCCGCGCTCGTCCAGCAGGGCGCGGCTGCGGTCGGCGACCAGGCCCATCGCCTCGTCCCAGCTCGCCTCGACGAGCCGCCCGTCCCGGCGGACCAGCGGGGTGGTGAGCCGGTCCGGCGAGGCGTTGGCCTGCCAGCCGTAGAGGTCCTTCGGGTCGACGCGGCCGCGGTTGACCCGGTCTTCGGCGCGGCCGCGGACGCCGACGAGGCGGCCGTCCTTGACGGCCAGTTCGAGGCCGTCGCCGTTGGAGTGCAGGACCGCCGCCGTCGGGACCCACCGGTCGACGTCGTCCTCGGTCAGGCCGTCGGCGAGCTGGGAATCGACCCGCACGGGCCAGGACTGTCCCGGTCCGTAGGGCGTGCGGGCGCCCCACGGATCGGCGATCGCGTCTCGTCGCACCCGGCCCGGGTACCCGCTCCCCCGGCGGGAAAACCACCTTGGTTGCGCAGCGCAATCACCGGGCGGTGTCGGCGCCGGGGTGGAGGGCGGCCTCGGCGGCGTCGGCGAACGCGCCGAACACGCGCGCCAACTGCTCCCGCGCCCGGGGTTCCATCCGGTCGAGCACGTCGGCCAGGACGGACCTGCGGTCGTGGTCGACGCGGTCGACCAACCGGCGTCCACGTGCCGTCGGCGCGAGCAGGATCTCCCGCTTGTTCAACGGGTTCGCGGCGCGTTGCAGCAGCTTGGCCGCCTCCAGGCGGTCACAGGCGCGGGTCACCGAGGACGGGTTCAGGCCCAGCTCGACGGCCACCCGCCGCATCGTGACCGGGGTGCGCTCGGCGACCACGCGCAGTGCCCGGAACTGCGTCAGGGTCAGCCCCGCGGTCCCCCGCTCGACCGTCGCGTCAGCGATGCCGACCATCGACCGCAGCACGGCGAGGGCGGCGTCCGTCTCCGTCGTCACCGCGTTCGTTTGCGTCACGCAATCACCGTACGGGACGTTTCCCCGGCGGGCGGTGCAACTCGTTGCAACCCTGGCCGCGCCGTCGCCGCCACGTCACCCTCGACCACACGGTTCGGCGACGAGGAGGTCCCATGAAAGCCGCACGGTTCCACGGTCCCGGCGACATCCGGATCGACGAGGTGCCCGACCCGCGGGTGGGGCCAGGACAGGTGGAGGTCTCGGTCGACTGGTGCGGCATCTGCGGCACCGACCTGCACGAATACCTGGAGGGCCCGATCTTCATCCCGCCGGCCGGCTCACCGCACCCGCTCACCGGGGTCGGGCTGCCCGTGGTGATGGGCCACGAGTTCGCGGGCGTGGTGTCCGCGGTCGGGCCGGGCGTCACCGGCATCGCCGAAGGCGACCGCGTGGCCGTCGAGCCCTACCACGTGTGCGGCAAGTGCGCCGCCTGCCAGGCCGGGCGCTACAACATCTGCCGGAACCTCGGCTTCATCGGCCTGTCCGGCAACGAAGGGGGCTTCGCCGAACGGTGCGTGGTCGACCAGCGCTGGATCCACCAGCTCGGCGACCTGCCCACCGACATCGGCGCCCTGGTCGAACCACTGGCGGTGGGCTACCACGCGGTGCGGCTGTCCGGGATCCCCGAGGGCGGCACCGCGGCCGTGTACGGCGCGGGCCCGATCGGTCTCGTCACCGCCGCCGCGCTCAAGGCCCGCGGCGCCGGCCGGGTGATCGTGGTGGAACCGGCCGCCGCCCGCAAGGCGAAGGCCGGACCCGCGGGCGCGGACGTCGTCATCGACCCCACGACCGACGACGCGACCGAGGCGATCCGGGACCTGACCGACGGTGCGGGGGCCGACGTGGCGTTCGAATGCGCCGGCATCGACGCGGTCCTGGCGTCGGCGATCTCGTCGGTGCGCCCCGGCGGGACCGTGGTCAACGTCGCGATCTGGGGCCACGTGCCGCGGGTGGCGGTCAACGACCTGGTGATGAGCGAGATCAACCTGGTCGGCTCGCTGGCCTACTGCGGCGACCACGCAGGCACCATCGCGCTGCTGCGCGAGGGCAAGGTCGACGCGTCGCAGTTCATCACCGGCCGGATCACGCTCGACGACCTGGTCGACGGCGGGTTCCGGGAGCTGATCGACAACAAGGAGGACAACGTCAAGATCCTCGTCTCACCCCGGGAGCAGCTCGCCTGATGTAGCGGGCGGAAACCGCTTCGCACGCGGGCCGGTGCGGGCGTAGCTTGGAGCTTCGTCGCGGACCGTCCGGACCAGCATGCGGGAGCCGTCATGGATCCCTCCACCACCGCGCGTGCGGAGAAGCTCGATCGCGAGGTCGTCGTCACCGGGCTCGTGGTCGTGTGCGGGCTCATCATGGTCGTGTTCGACACCACGATCGTCAACGTCGCGCTGGGGACCGTGAGCCGCCAGCTCGGCGCGAGCCTGTCCACGGCCCAGTGGATCGTGACCGGGTACCTGCTGGCGGTGGGGCTGGTCATCCCGCTCACCGGGTGGGCCGTGGACCGGTTCGGGACCAAACCGGTGTGGATCTTGTCGGTGGTGTTGTTCGCCGCGGGTTCGGCCCTGTGCGCGAGCGCCTGGTCGATCGAGAGCCTGATCGCGTTCCGCGTCGTGCAGGGTCTCGGTGGCGGTATGCTCCTGCCGGGCGGGCAGACGATCATCACGCGGGCCGCCGGGCCGGCGCGGCTGGGGCGGGCGATGGCGATCCTCGGGGTGCCGATGCTGCTCGGGCCGGTCTTCGGCCCGGTGCTCGGCGGCCTGCTGGTCGAGTACACCAGCTGGCACTGGATCTTCCTCGTCAATGTGCCGGTGGCCGCGTGCGCGGTCGCGCTGGCCGTGTGGAAGCTGCCCGGGGGCGGCGAGGCGGAGCACCCCGGCCGGATCGACGTGCGCGGTCTCGTCCTGCTGTCCGGGAGCCTCGTCGTGCTGCTCTACGGCCTGTCGCGGGCCAGCTCCCAGGGCGGTTTCGGGCACTGGAGCGTGCTCGCCTGGCTCATCGCCGGTGGCGCCGGACTCGCGCTGTACACGTGGCACAGCCTTGCCCGGGGGCCCGCCTCGCTGATCGACGTGCGGCTGTTCACCGACCGGTACTTCACCGCCGGCACGGTGACGATCTTCCTCGTGGCCGTCGCGCTGTTCGGCGGCCTGCTCCTGCTGCCGCTGTACTACCAGACCGTGCGGGGTGAAGGCGCCCTGGCCGCGGGCCTGCTGCTCGCCCCGCAGGGACTCGGCGCGATGGTGGCGATGCCGCTCGCCGGCAGGCTGACCGACCGGGTCGGGGCGGGCTTCGTCGTGCCGGTGGGCATCGTGCTCGCGCTGCTCGGGACCGCGCCGCTGGGCATGCTCGGGACCGGCACCTCGTACGGGTGGCTGAGCGCGGTGCTGTTCGTGCGCGGCCTGGGGCTGGGTTCGGTGATGATGCCGACGTTCGCCGCCGCGTACGCGCAGCTCGACCCGCGCGCCGTGTCCCGTGCCGCGCCGACGCTGTCGGCGATCCAGCAGATCGGGGCGTCGCTGGGCAGCGCGCTGCTCGTGACCGCGCTGACCCAGCACCTCACCAGCGAACTCACCGCGCGCGGCATCCCAGCGGTCGGCGCCGGGGCGAACCAGATCACCTCGATGCCGCCCGCCGTGAGGGCGACGGTGGCCCCGATCCTGGCCGAGTCGTTCGGTTTCGCGTTCTGGGTGGCGTTCGGCATGACCGCGGCGCTGATCGTCCCCGCGCTCCTGCTGCCCCGCCACCCCCGCCGAAGCGTGAGCGCAAGCCCGATGGCGCCCGGCGCCTGAACCGCCCCCGTTCGCCGCTGCCCACCATCGGCTTGGCCCGGCGTGGTCCGTGACCGCCGCTCCCCCGCACCCAGGCGGCCAGCCATTCCGGACTCGGCACCCCAGGCCTACTCGCTCCCCCACGCCAGACAGGACTCACCCCCCGGCACAACGGCATCCGCCACCTGCGAAACCCGTTGGCAACAAAAGCCTGGTTCCGAAACGAGCCGGTGTTCCGGATGCAACGCCCCCGACATCGCGGGCCGGTGAACTACTCCCATCGCCGCAGATGGGGAGGAAACCCGTGCCGGAGATTGTCTTTCGCGTTCGTTGGCCCGACGCCTCCGTTCAGCAATGCTACTCGCCCTCCACGGTCGTGGAGGAGTTCTTCGTCCCCGGGGACAGCTACCCGGTCGCCGAGTTCGTCGACCGCAGCCGCACCGCGCTGAACCAGGCCTCGGAGCGCGTGCGCCGCATCTACGGGTTCGGCTGCGCGCAGGCCGCGGCCCAGCTGGCCGACATCGAGGCCCGCGCGAAGTCGTTCGAGGACGGCCGGGTCGTGGTCGAGGGGTTCGAGCGATGAACGGCCACCACACGGTCGTCGTGGTCGGCGGCGGCCAGGCCGGGCTGTCAATGAGCCACTGCCTGTCCGCCCGCGGCATCGACCACGTCGTGCTGGAGCGCGACACCGCGGGCCACGAGTGGGCCGACCGCCGCTGGGACTCGTTCTGCCTGGTCACCCCGAACTGGCAGTGCCGCCTGCCCGGGTTCCCCTACCCCGGCGACGATCCCGACGGGTTCATGGTGCGCGACGAGATCGTCGCCTACCTGCGCGCCTACCGGGACGCCTTCGACTTCCCGCTCATCGAAGGGATCGAGGCGACCCGGCTGCGCCGCACCGGACGCGGGTTCCAGGTGTCCACAGTGTCCACATCGGAGGGTGAGCTCACCGCCGACCACGTCGTGCTCGCCACCGGCCCCTACCAGGTGCCGCTGCTCCCGCGGATGGCCGAACGGCTGCCCTCGGACGTGGTGCAGGTGCACTCCGCGGACTACCGCAACCCCGAACAACTACCGCCGGGTGAGGTGCTCGTCGTCGGCACCGGCCAGTCCGGCTGCCAGATCGCCGAAGACCTGCACCTGGCCGGCCGCCGCGTGCACCTGGCCGTGGGCAGCGCGCCGCGCGTGGCCCGCCGCTACCGGGGCCGCGACGTCGTGGCCTGGCTGGACGACATGGGCTACTACCGGCGCGGCATCGACGAGTTCGCCGACGCCGACGCCGTCCGCTTCCGCGCCAACCACTACGTCACCGGCCGCGACGGCGGACGCGACATCGACCTGCGCGCCTTCGCCCGCGACGGCATGCGACTCTACGGCCGGCTCACCGGAATCAACGGCGGGCGGCTGACCTTCGCCCAGGACCTGAGCCACAACCTCGACGCCGCCGACGCCGTCTCCGAAGGCATCAAGGACTCCATCGACACCTGGATCACCGCCCACGCCATCGACGCGCCCCACGAGGACCGGTACGTCCCGGTGTGGCAGCCGGACACCGAACCGTCCGAACTGGACCTCCACACCAGCGGAATCACCTCCGTCGTGTGGAGCACCGGATTCGGCCGCGACCACCGCTGGATCGAGGTGCCGGTGTTCGACGGCCGCGGCTACCCCACCCACGAGCGCGGCGTCACCAGCTGCCCCGGCCTGTACTTCATCGGCCTGCCGTGGCAGCACACGTGGGGTTCCGGCCGGTTCTGCGGCGTCGCCGACGACGCGGAGTACCTGGCCGCGCACATCGCCTCCACCAGCCGCCGCACCGACGGGCTGCACTGGATCGCGGGCACCCCGGAGAGCACCTACCCGGCCGACGAGTACTGGACCGCGCCCCGGACGGTGGCCTGATGCCCGTCAACGACGCGCACCGCCACCTCGGCGTGCTGCCCGCCTACCCGTTCTACGGTGGACCCGCCGTGCACCCGGACCTGCGCGCCCGCGCCACCATCGACGAGCTGATCGCCGACCTCGACGCCGAAGGCACCGAGCGCGCGCTGGTCATCCCCAACTACGGGGTGCCCGACCCGGAAATCGCCTTTTCCTTCAACGAACTCTGCGTCGAAGCGGCCCAGCGGGACGACCGGATCCGCGCCGGGCTGTGGGTGTCCCCGCTGGACCGCGACGCCGACCGCACGGCGAAGGCCCTGAGCCTGGCCGCCGAGCCGGGTGTCCGGGCGCTGAAGCTGAGCTTCCTGCTCGGCGGCCGCCCCACCGACCCGGCCTGCCGCCCCGGCCTGGACCGGATCTTCGCCGCCGCTCGCGAGCACGACCTGGTCGTCCACGTGCACACCTCCCCCGGCGCGGCGTCCGACATCGACGAGGTCGGCACGCTGGTCGAGCACTACGGCGACGACGTCAAGGTGCACCTGGTGCACTTCGGCGGCGGCATGAGCGGCCACATCAAGCTCGTGGGTAGCCGGTTCTTCGACTGGATCGCGGCGGGCAAACAGGTCTACACCGACCTGTCCTGGGCGATCGGCTTCGCGCCGCGCTGGCTGGCCGCCGAGGTCGACCGCCGCGGCATCGGCGGCGACCGGATCCTCTTCGCCAGCGACGAGCCGTGGGGCGACCAAGCCGGCGAGTACGCCCGGCTGGCCGCCGCGGCCGGTGACGGCGAACTCGCGGACCTGGTCTTCCGCGGCACCTTCGACAAGCTCTACGGGTGATCCGCACCCGTGGCAACCCAGCAACAACAAGGAGATTCATCGTGTCCGAGCTGACCGAGACCGAGCAGCAGAGCCTCAACGAGATCCCGCACCCGTCGCTGCCGGAGGGCTCCAGCATCTACGGCGGCACCAAGGTGTTCCCGGACTACCAGGCCGAGCCCGGCCAGTCGTACTTCACGCTCGTGCACGGCATCGCGCACGAGTCGTCGGTGAGTTTCGTGGCGATCCTGCAGGCCACCCGCGCGCTGCGCAAGGGCTTCGAATCCGCCATCTACTTCTACGGGCCCGGCTCCATGAACGCCATGGCCACCCGCGGATTCCCGACCACCGGCAACTCCGCCTTCCCCGGCGAGCACAACATCAACGACCAGCTCAAGACGTTCATCAAGGAGGGCGGCAAGGTCTACTGCTGCCGCTTCGGCCTGTCCCTGCACGGGCTGCGGGAGGAGGACCTGATCGAGGGCGTCATCCCGACGCACCCGCTGGACGTGCAGGACGCGCTCATCCACTACGCGCGCAAGGGGGCGATCATTAACTCGACCTACATGTGGTGACCCCGGGCTGACGGAAGAGGAGGCAGTGCGCGTGAAGACCGACAACCTGGACGCCCGGACCGACCTCGCGGTGCACGGGGTGCGCTGGGACGCGCCCGTGCGGCGCAGCAAGGGCGCCGGCCCGAGCGACGACGGGCACCTCGTCGTCGACGGTGCGAACGCGGCGCTGCCGCTGAACCCGGACAGCCCCTACACCCTGCGCGACGGCCGTGTCTACAAGGGACGGATCGACCTCGGGCTCACCGTGGAACCGGTGTCCCGCCCGAAGTTCTACGACCTGACCACCGCGGACGGCGTGCCGTACCGCAAGATCGCGCTGCTGCACGGGCGGGACGTGCTCGCCACGACCGTCGTGCAGACGTGCATCCGCTACGCCGAGGACCAGCGGTGCCGGTTCTGCACCATCGAGGAATCGCTCAAGGCCGGGGACACCGTCGCGGCGAAGACACCGGCGCAGCTGGCCGAGGTCGCCGAGGCCGCGGTCCGGCTCGACGGGGTGCGGCAGATGGTGATGACCACCGGCACCACGGCGGGCCCGGACCGCGGCGCCCGGCACCTCGTCCGCTGCGTCAAGGCGGTGCTTGACGCGGTGCCGGGCCTGCCGGTGCAGGTGCAGATCGAACCGCCCGGCGAGCTGTCGGTGATCGCCGACCTGCGCGCGGCGGGCGCGACCTCGATCGGCATCCACGTGGAGTCGCTGGACGACGAGGTCCGGCGACGGTGGATGCCGGGCAAGGGCTCGGTGCCGCTGGCCGAGTACGAGGCCGCGTGGGACGAGGCGGTGCGGGTGTTCGGCCGCAACAAGGTCTCCACGTACCTGCTGATCGGCCTCGGCGAGGACCCGGACGAACTGGTCGACGGCGCGGCGCGGCTGATCGAGCGGGGCGTGTACCCGTTCGTGGTGCCGATGCGGCCGATGGCCGGCACCCTCGCGCGGCGAGACGGCGTGCCCGGCCCGCCCGCGTCGCTGGTGCGTGACGTGAGCGAGCGGGTCGCGAAGTTGTTGCGGGAGGCGGACATGCGCGGCGCGGACCAGGAAGCCGGGTGCGCGGCCTGCGGGGCGTGTGGCGTGCTGAGCGCGGCGGGTGCCTGACGTGATGCCCGACGTGCTGGCCCTGCTGGGCGACTCGGCGACACTGGCCCGCCGTCCCGCCTTCCACGTCGAACCGGCCGACGCGGCCGCGGTGCGCGCCTACCGCGCCCTGCGCACCGAGGTGTTCGTGCACGAGCAAGGGTTGTTCGAGGGGCACGACCTCGACGACCGTGACGACGACCCGCGCACCGTCGTCCTCGTCGCCCGCGACCGGGAGGGCACGGTCATCGGCGGTGTCCGGCTCGGCCCGGCCACCGCCGAGGACATCGGCTGGTGGCTCGGCGGGCGGCTCGTGGTGCACCCCGCGTGCCGGGGCCGGGTCGGCCCGGCACTGGTGCGAGCCGCGTGCGCCCACGCCGAGAACGCCGGGGTGCTGCGGTTCGAAGCCACCGTGCAGGCCCGCAACGAGAGTCTGTTCACCCGGCTGGGCTGGGATCGGGTGCGCCCGGTGACGGTCGCCGGGACGCCGCACGTGCTGATGCGGTACCCGATCGGCCGCATCGCCGCGCTGGCCCGGGCGACCAAGAGCGACCTCGGGCCGCTGCTGTCCGGGCTGACCGGCGTGCCCGGTTTCGTCGGCGACGACGGGGTTCCGGTGCCGGGCAGCGACGTGGTGGCGGCGTGCGACGCGATCCTGCCGTCCATGGTGGAGCGCGACCCGGACTGGGCCGGCTGGTGCTCGGTGCTGGTCAACGTCAACGACCTCGCCGCGATGGGCGCCGAACCGGCCGGGCTGCTGGACGCGCTCGGCGCGCGGGACGCGTCGTTCGCCAGCCGCGTGCTCGGCGGGCTGCGCCGGGCGAGCCAGGCCTACGGTGTGCCCGTGCTCGGCGGGCACACGCAACTCGGGGTGCCCGCCTCGCTCGCCGTGACCGCCTTGGGGCGGACGGACTTCCCGGTGCCCGGCGGTGGTGGACGGCCCGGCCAGCAGGTGCGGCTCACCGCCGACCTCGGCGGACGGTGGCGGCCCGGATACGCCGGACGCCAGTGGGATTCCACGACCGCCCGCCGCACACCGGAACTGCGCGCCATGCTGAGCGCCGTCGCCCGGGCACGGCCCGCGGCGGCCAAGGACGTGTCGATGGCGGGCATCGCCGGAACGCTCGGCATGCTCGCCGAGGCCAGCGGCTGCGGCGCTGTCCTCGACGTGGCCGCCGTGCCGCGGCCCCGCGGCACCAGCGCCGGCGACTGGCTCACCTGCTTCCCCGGCTTCGCGATGCTCACCACCGGGCCGGCAGAGCTGGACGCCGGACCGGCGGTGAGCGCCGGGTGCGGTGAGCTGGTGGCCGGGCCCGGTGTCGCGCTGCGCTGGCCGGACGGAGAACAGACCCAGGCCATCGCGGCCGGGGTGACCGGATTGGGGACCTCATGAGCACCCTGCGGATGGCCGCGGTCGCGGCGCCCTTCGACCGCGACCTGGAGGGCGATTTCGACCGCATCGCCGCCCTGATCGCCACCGCCCGCGCGGACGGCGTCGGCCTGCTCGCCCTGCCCGAGGCCTGCCTCGGCGGCTACCTGGCCAACCTCGACGGCGGAGCCGACGGGCCACCACCCCTGGACGTCGACGGCCCGGAGATCAAGCGGCTGGCCGCGCTCGCCGGGGACATGGTGGTGACCGCGGGCTACTGCGAACACGCCGAAGGACGGCTCTACAACAGCGTCGTCTGCGTCACCGGTGACGGCGTGCTGGGCAACCACCGCAAAGTGCACCAACCGCTGTCGGAGGACGCCACCTACCGCGCCGGCGACGGGTTCGCGGCGTTCGACACGCCGGTCGGGCGGCTGGGCATGCTCATCTGTTACGACAAGGCGTTCCCCGAATCCGCGCGCAGCCTCGCCCTGGACGGCGCGGAGATCGGCGTGTGCGTCTCGGCGTGGCCGGGCAGCCGCACCAACCCCGCCGCGGACCTCGCACAGGACCGGTGGAAACGCCGCTTCGACCTGTTCGACCAGGCGCGAGCGCTGGAGAACCAGATCGTGTGGCTGTCGGCCAACCAGTCCGGCGTGTTCGGCGACCTGCGGTTCGTCGCCAGCGCCAAGGTCGTCGACCCGGGCGGCGAGATCCTGGCCGGCACCGGAGTCGCCGAAGGCGTCGCCGTCGCCGAACTCGACGTGCGGCAGGCGCTGGAGACCGCGCGCCGGTCGATGGGCCACCTGCGGGACCGGCGGCCGGCGGCCTACCCGGCGCTGGCCGGCGGCGAGGAGGAACTCGCCGCGGCGCGATACTGACCCGATGGGGACCATCCGCATCGGAGCCGTGGCCGCGCACTTCGGCCGCGACCTCGACTTCGACCTGCAGCGCATCGCCACGCTCATCGAGCACGCCCGCTCCTCGGGGGTGGCGCTGCTGGTGCTGCCGGACGCCGCGCTCGGCGGGTACCTCGCCGACCTGCGCCACCCGGACCCCGGCGCGCTGCCACCCGCGCTCGCCCCGGACGATGTGCACCTGCGCAAGATCGCCGCGCTCGCCGCGGACATGGTGGTGTGCGTCGGGTACTGCGAGGCCGACGGCGAGCAGCGCTACAACGCGGCGGTGTGCGTCACCGGCGACGGCGTGCTCGGCAGGCATCGCAAGGTGCACCAGCCGCCCGGCGAGGTCGCCGCCTACTCGGCAGGCACCTCCTTCGCCGCGTTCGACTCGCCGGTGGGGCGGCTCGGCATGCTCATCGACTACGACAAGACGTTCCCCGAATCGGCGCGCAGCCTCGCCCTCGACGGCGCCGAGATCCTGGCCTGCCTGTCGGCGTGGCCGACCAGCATCACCAACCGCGCGCCCCGCATGTCGCAGGACCGGCAGGCTCGGTTGTTCGACCTCTACGACCAGGCGCGCGCGGCGGAGAACCAGGTGGTGCTGGCCTCGTCGAACCAGACCGGCGCGATGGGCGGGATGCGCTTCCTGGGCCAGGCCAAGGTGGTCGGGCCGGGCGGCGACATCCTGGCCCGCACCTGGAGCAAGGCCGGCATCGCGATCGCCGAGGTCGACGTCGCCGGCGAGGTCGCCACCGCCCGGCGGGTGCTGCACCACCTGGCCGAGCGCAAACCCGACGCCTACTGGAGCCGCACGTGAGGATCGCCCTGCTCAGCTACTCGACGAAGCCGCGCGGCGGGGTCGTGCACACGCTGGCACTGGCCGAGGCGCTGGCCGCCGAGGGCGCGGAGGTGACCGTGTGGTCGCTGGGCCGCGGCGGGGACAGCGGGTTCTTCCGCCCGGTCGACCCGGCGGTGAGCGTGCGGATCGTGCCGTTCCCGGAGGTCGAGGGCGAGGGCGTCGGGCCGCGGATCCTGCGCTCGATCGAGGTGCTGCGCGCGGCGTTCGACCCGGGCGGCTACGACATCGTGCACGCCCAGGACTGCATCAGCGCCAACGCGGTCGAGCGGGTCGTGCGCACGGTGCACCACATCGACCACTTCACCACGCCGGAACTGGCCGCCTGCCACGAACGCGCGATCCGCCGCCCGCACGCGCACGTCTGCGTGTCCGCCGCGGTGGCCGGGGAGCTGCGCGAGGGCTGGGGCGTCGAGGCGACGGTGATCCCGAACGGCGTCGACTACGAGCGGTTCGCAAGTGCCGCGCCGGATCCGGCGTGGTCGGGCCGGTTTGTGCTGTCGGTGGGCGGGATCGAGCCACGCAAGGGTTCGCTGGACCTGCTGGAGGCCTACGCGCTGCTGCGCGAGACCGACCCGGACGTGCGGCTGGTGATCGCGGGCGGCGAGACCCTGTTCGACTACCGCGACTACCGGACGGCGTGGGAGAAGCGGGCCGCCGAGCTGGGCGTGGAGCCGGTGGTGCTGGGCCCGGTCGCGCACGACGCGCTGCCGTCCCTGGTCGCCGCGGCGGACGTGTTCGCCTTCCCCTCGACCAAAGAGGGCTTCGGCCTCGCCGCGATGGAGGCGCTGGCCGCCGGAGTTCCGGTGGTCACCCGCGAGCTGCCCGTGCTGCGCGAAGTGTTCGACGGCGCCGCCCGGTTCGCCACCGACCCCGCCGGGCTGGCCGACCAGATGCGAGCCGCGCTGGCTGACCCGGAGCGCCTGCGGGAAGCCGGCCGTCAGCTGGCAGCGTCCTACAGCTGGGGCGCCGCGGCGCGGGCGCACCTGACGCTGTACCGGGGGCTGCTGGCGGAGTGAGGCCGTTTCCAGGCGGCCAACAAGCGGTTACAGTCGTCGGCATGTCCGGCGCAGTGCTCGTCGCCGTCGACGGGGATGCGGACGTACTCGGGGATGTCGAGCGGGAGCTGCGGGAGCGCTACGCCCGGCACTACCGGATCGTGTGCCTGTCCTCGCCCCAGAAGGCGCTGACTGTCCTCGAGGAACTCGCCGGCGCGGGCGATGAGGTCGCGCTCGTCCTCGCCGGCCAGTGGCTGCCCGGGATGACCGGCAGCGAGCTGCTGGACCGCACCCGCCGCCTCCACCCGCACGCGAAACGCGGGCTGCTCATCGCGTGGGGCGACTGGGGCGACCGCGAAACCGGCGAAGCGATCTACACCTCGATCGCCCGCGGGCTCATCGACCACTACGTCCTGCGGCCGATGGCCACCCCGGACGAGGCGTTCCACCAGGCGATCTCGAGTTCGCTGCTGGACTGGGCCGAGTCGCGGCGGACCTCGCCCTACACCATCCACGTCATCGGGGAGACCTGGTCCGGCCGGGCCTACGAGCTGCGCCAGGCCCTCGGCCGCTGCGCGATCCCGCACTCGTTCTGCCTGGCCGACTCCGACGAGGGCCGCGCACGCCTGGCCACGGTGGGCGACGGGATCCGGCTGCCGGTCGTCCTCTTCCCCGACGGCACGGTCCTCACCGACCCGACCAACACCGAGCTGGCGTTGGCCTCAGGCTCGCCGGTGAGCCCCGAGCGGATGGAGTTCGACCTGGTCATCGTCGGGGCCGGGCCGGCCGGGCTGTCCGCGGCCGTGTACGGCGCGTCGGAGGGGTTCAGCACGCTGGTCGTCGACGAGGGCGGGCTCGGCGGCCAGGCGACCTCCAGCTCGCTGATCCGCAACTACCTCGGGTTCCCCCGGGGCGTCAGCGGCCGCCGCCTCGCCCAGCAGGCCTACGACCAGGCGTGGGTCTTCGGCGCGAAGTTCGCGTTCATGCGGCAGGCCCGCGCTGTGGAGCGCGCGGGCGGCGAGCTGGTCGTCACCCTGTCCGGCGACGCCCGGGTGCGGACCCGCGCGGTCCTCCTGGCCACCGGCGCGAGCTACCACCAGCTCGGAGTGCCGGCGCTGGAAGCCCTCAGCGGCGCCGGGGTCTTCTACGGCCCGCCGTCCTCGGAAGCGCCCGCCATGACCGGCCGCGACGTGTACGTGCTCGGTGGCGGCAACTCGGCCGGCCAGGCCGCCCTGTACCTCGCCCGCTACGCCCGCAGCGTCACGCTCGTGGTCCGCGCCTCGTCGCTGGACGCAGGCATGTCGCAGTACCTGACGCGCGAGATCGCGGCGACCCCCGGGCTGGAGGTCCGCACCGGAACCGAAATCGTGGGTGGCGGCGGTGACGGGCGGCTGGACCACCTCGTGCTCCGCGACCGCGCGACCGGGGACGAGGAAACCACCGGCGCGGACGGGCTGTTCATCATGATCGGCGCCCGGCCGCACACTCGCTGGCTGCCACCCGAGATCGACCGGGACGACCAGGGCTTCGTCCTCACCGGATCGGACCTCCGCGACGGCACCTGGCCACTGCAGCGCAACCCGCTGCTCCTCGAAACGAGCATGCCCGGCGTGTTCGCCGCCGGCGACGCCCGGCGCGGCTCGGTGAAACGCGTGGCCTCCGCCGTCGGCGAGGGCTCGGTGGCGATCCAGCTCCTGCACCGGCTCTTCGCAGTGAACTCCCAGCAGCCCCGCGGACGCGCGAAGGAAACACGCCCCGCACCGGCGACCTGACCCGGGTCCAGGAGCCTCCAGCGTCGGGCCGACCGTCACCACGCCGTGGTTGACGAGGAAGATCGCCGTGGCCTCGCCGAGATGAGGTCGGCAGTGTGCTCGAACCGCGGGCACGGCGGGCGGCTCGAAGAAGTTCGCGGCGTGGCTGCCAGTAACGTCCGCTCGACCCGAACCCCCGCTTGAGTTGCGGTTTTGGCGGTGGGTCAGCAGGGTAGTCGCGAACGACCGCCTTGAGCAGACAGGGCGGAGTGGGGATGACGACGCGACCGATGACTGCCGAGCCGCCGCTGACGTTGGACCTCGAACCGGATACAGTGCCGCCCCTCGTGGCGGTACGGCAGTGGGCGGCGAGAGCGTTGTCCGATCTCGGCGAGGACCACCTGGTCGCGGTGCAGCTGGTGGCCACAGAGCTGCTGAGCAACGCCTACGAGCATGCCGGTGGTGCGCACCAGCTGCGGCTCCGGCGGCTCCGCGAGCCGTGCCGGACCGTGATCGAGGTGGACGACGGCAGCGACGAGCAACCCACGGTAATGAGGGAGCGTGACCCGCGGGTGGCCGGCGGGCGCGGCCTGGCGATGGTGGACAAGCTGAGCAGCGCATGGGGCAGCCGGCCCCGCTCAGGCGGCGGCAAGACGGTATGGGGCACGATCGACTGCACCGTCTACCCCTGGGACCGCTGCCTCTGAACGCCGGAAACAGCAGGTCGTGGCTACCCGCAAGGAAAGCCGCGGTGAACGGCGTGTCCGACTGCCCCACGCGCGTCGGCCGCGGACACCAACGCCAGACCCCGGCCCGGCGCGGCGAGGCCGGAACTCATGAGTGAGCGACGGCTCCTTCGGTGATCAGGTGCTTGCGAACCGCACCACCGCTCGCGCTGAGTGAACTGCCTGCCCGTGGCCCTCGCCGCCTGCTCGTCCCGAACGGTCAGCCGCGGCCGAGCAGGGTGTCGCTGACGTGCTGGAGGTGGGCGCGCATCGCCTCGGCGGCGCCGTCGGGATCGCGGTCGCGGAGGGCTTCCACGATGTCGCTGTGCTCGCGGTGGTAGCAGCGGCGCAGTTCGGGCGTCGAGGTGCGGCGTTTGAGGCTTCCCCACACCGGCAGCGATCGCGCGGTGTTCATGACGTCGAACATCGTCATCAGCAGGCCGTTGTGCGCGGCCACGGCGATGGAGCGGTGCAGCAGCGCGTCGGAGCGTTCGAAACCCTCGAAGTCCTCCGCCGCGCCACCGGCGTCCAGGACCTCACCGATGCGGGCGAGGTCGGCCTGGGTGGCCACCCGGGCGGCGACCATGGCGACCTGCGGCTCCAGCAACTGCCGGACCTGCATGATCTCGGCGGGGCTGGTGTCCGACGGCGCGTCGGCGGCCGCGGTCACAGCATCGGTGAGGAAGGTCCCCCGCCCGACGTGCCGGCTCACCAAGCCGTCGCGTTCGAGCGCTTCCAGCGCGCGCCGGACCGCGCTGCGCGGGGCCGACAGCCGCGCCACCAGGTCCCGTTCGGTCGGCAGTTTCGCGCCGGGGCCCAGCGTGCCGTCCCGGGCGCCTTCCGCGACCAGGGCACGCAGGGACTGCTCCACCGTCGTCATGGACCGACCTTACCACCGCCTGACCAATCGAGACCAATGAGCCAGCAACAAACTCGCAGTCGACAGCCTCCGTCGAAGCCCGTATGGTCTGACACCAGCAACATTGGTTTCGATTGGTTCAGATTGGTCGCACATGAAGCTGGTGACGTTCACCTCGGCGGGAACGGACCGGGTCGGCGTGGTGGACACCGCGTCCGGCCTGGTCCACGACGTCAGCGGGGTTCTGCCCGACGGCGCCGGAGTGCTCGAAGTCGTGGAGAACTGGGACGAACTCGGGCCCGTCCTGGCCCGGCAGGCCTCCGAGCAACCGGGAACGCCGCTGGACTCGGTGCGGCTGCGCGCGCCGATCCCGGCGCCCCGCCGCAACGTGTTCTGCGTCGGGAAGAACTACCGGGAACACGTCGCGGAGTTCGGCCGCAGCGGGTACGACACGCCGGGCCGCTCCGAGGCGCTGCCCGACAAACCCATCCTGTTCTCCAAGGCCACCACGTCGGTGACCGGCCCCTACGACGACGTCCAATCGCACCCCGGGGTCACCTCCGAACTGGACTACGAGGGTGAGCTCGCGGTCGTCATCGGCCGGGGCGGCCGCGGCATCAGCCGGGAGCGAGCCTTCGAGCACGTGTGGGGATACACCATCGTCAACGACGTCACCGCGCGGGATCTGCAGCGCGATCACAAACAGTGGCTGCTGGGCAAGTCGCTGGACACGCACTGCCCGATGGGCCCGTACGCCGTCAGCGCCGACGAGGTCCCCGACGTCACCGCGCTCGAGCTGGAGACCACGGTCAACGGCGAGAACCGCCAGCTGGCGCTGGTCAAGGACCTGATCTTCGACATCCCGGACCTGATCGCCACCCTGTCGGCGGGCATCACGCTGCTGCCCGGCGACATCATCGCCACCGGCACCCCGGCCGGGGTCGGCATCGGGTTCGAGCCGCCGAAGTTCCTGTCCCGCGGGGACGTCGTCGAGGTCGCCATCACCGGCCTCGGTGTCCTGCGCAACCGGATCGTGTGAGGGAGACCGACATGAACGTCAATGGTGCGAACCTGGCCGTCGAGGTCGACGGCGACGGCCCCGCGGTGCTGATGGTGCACGGCCTGGGCGGCACGACCAACCTCTACCAGGTCCAGGCCGCCGCCTTGGCCGAACGCTTCCGGGTGATCCGCGTCGACTCCGCCGGGGCCGGCCGCTCCGGTCTCCGGGACGGCATCAGCATCACCACGCACGCCCACGACCTCGCCGCCGTCCTCGACGCGCTCGGCGTCGAAACGGCCGCGGTCGTGGGCCATTCGATGGGCACGCTGATCGCGCGCGAACTCGCCTCCCGGTACCCCGCGAAGGTGTCCGCACTCGCGCTGCTCGGCGCGGTCGCCGAACCTGCCGAAGCCGGACGGCAAGCCCAGCGGGACCGGGCGGCCACCCTGCGCGCCCAGGGCGCCGCGGCCGTGGCGCCCGGCGTCGTCGCCAACGCCCTGTCCGAGGCGACCCGCCGGGACAAGCCCGAGGTCGCCGCGTTCGTGCGCGAGCTGGTCATGCGTCAGGACCCGGAAGGCTACGCCCGCAACTGCGAGGCACTGGCCGCGGCGGAAGATCCGGGGCCGGTGCCCGCGCACCTCCCCCTGCTCCTGGTCACCGGCGCCGACGACAAGGTCGGTCCTCCCGCCGTCAGCGAGAACCTGGCCGCCGCGCACGGCAACGCCACACTCGAGGTCCTGCCCGGCGTGGGCCACTGGACGCCGCTGGAAGCCGCCCGCGACACCACCGCACTCCTGCAGAAGTTCCTCTGATCCCAACCCCTCAACGACGAGGAGAGCCCATGTCCATCCCGGCGAACAAGACCCTGTTCCGCGACGTGTCCATTCTGGACTCCACCGGCGCCGAGCCCTACCGGGGAGACGTCCTGGTCGACCACGACCGCATCGTCTCGGTCGGCGCGACCGCGCCGGGCGCCGCGGACGGCGCCCGGGTGATCGAGGGCCGCGGCCGCACGCTGATGTCCGGCCTGTGCGACGCGCACACCCACTTCACCTGGAATAACAGCGGCGACCTCGACGGCCTGGCCGCCCTGCCGGTCGAGGAGCACCTGCTTTTCGCGGTCGAGTCCGCCCGCTCCTACATCGACTCCGGCTACACCATGTGCCTCGGCGCCGCCTCCGCCAAGGACCGCCTCGACGTGGTCTGCCGAGACGCCATCAACGCCGGCCGCGTCCCCGGCCCCCGCTACCTGGCCAACGGGCCGGAGATCGCCGTCACCGGGGGCGAACTGGTCAAGGGCATCACCTGGTTCGCCGACGGCCCCGAAGAGATGCGCAAGGCGGTGCGCCGTCTGATCGAGATCGGCGTCGACCAGATCAAGCTGTCCATGACCGGCGAGGAGATCACCGGCACCCAGCGCGCCGAGGACACCTACATGTCCGACGAGGAGGTCGCCGCGGCGGTCACCGAAGCGCACCGGCGCGGCAAGCGGGTCTGCGCGCACGCGCGCAGCGCCGAAAGCGTCAAGATGTGCGTGCGGCACGGCGTCGACATCGTCTACCACGCCAGCTTCACCGACGAAGAAGGCATGGATCTGCTGGAGTCGGCCAAGGACTGGATCTTCGTCGCACCGGGCGTGAACTGGCTGGTGGCCACCCTCTACGAGGCCGCCGACTTCGGCTATCCCCAGGAAGCCGCCGAAGCCGCCGGCTACAAGCGCGAACTGGAGATGGCCACCGCCGCGATGATCGAGATGCACAGGCGCGGCATCCGCGTCCTGCCCGGTGGGGATTACGGCTTCGCCTGGACGCCGCACGGCACCTACGCCCGCGACCTGCAGCACTTCGTCGAACGCTTCGAATACACCCCGATGGAGGCGATCCTGGCCGCCACCGCATTGGGCGGGGAGATCATGCTGCGGCCGCACGAGCTCGGCAAGGTCCAGCCCGGCTACCTCGCCGATCTGCTCCTCGTCGACGGCGACCCGCTCGCCGACATCACCGTCCTGCAGGACCACGACAAGCTGCACTACATCATGAAGGACGGCAAGTTCCACAAGGAAACCCCCGACCAGCGGTGACCACCCCGTCGGCCGCCCGGCACCGCGCCGGGCGGCCGTTACCGTGCCCCGAGGAACACGATGCCTCTGCTCGTCTGCCGCACCTGCCCCCGCTACGACACCCACCGCACCGGCCAGTTCGGCCACGCGCTGCTCGCCGCGCTCGCCACACACCCCGGCGCGGACGGGATCACCGTCCGAAGTGTCCAGTGCCTCGGCGGCTGCCCCCGCGACGGGGTGGTCGCCGTGGACGGCCCCGGCAAGACCCGGGTCCGCTTCGCCGGCCTGACGCCCGGGGACGCCGAGGCGATCCTGGAAGCAGCACGCGCCCACGACGCCTGCCCCAGCGGCGATCCCGCCGACTGGGTGGTGCCCGGGGGCCTCGAAACCCGGATCAGCTCCGTCACGGTCAAACGCGCACCACGCGCGTGAGCCGGGCCCGGATCTGCCGGCGACCTAGAGCGCCTGGCGGCGCTCGCCGGTGGCGGCGAGCGCCGCCGCCACGAACGAGGCGACGAGTGGACGGCGGTCCAGCTCCGCCCATGCAAGGACGATCTCGCTGGCGGGGGCGTCGACGACCGGGACGCACACGATTCCCGGCGGCACGGGTTCCACCAGCGAGCGCGGAAGCACCGCGATCGTCCGGCCGAGCACGATCATCTGGATCATCTGGGGCACGTCCACCAGCTCCGGCCCCGTCCCGCCGCCGGGCACGCCTTTCCACCGCGGCATCGTTTCGTGCTCGAGGTCGGCCAGCCGCACCTCCTCGCGCGCGGCCAGCCGGTGATCGGCGGGGAGAATCGCAACCCGGTCCTCGACGTGGAGCGCCTCGTACGCCAGCCCCGTGAGATCGTCGAACGGCGCGTACAGCAGTGCCAGGTCGGCCCGGCCGTCGCGCACGTAGTCCGCGCGGTCGGTGGCACCACCGAACAGGATGTCGACCCGGCGTGCGTCGGGCAGCTGGGCGTAAGCGGTGAGAATGCCCGACAGCAGGTTCGCGTCGCCGCCCGGTTTGATCACGAGCCGCAGATGCGCGTCCGCGTCACCAGCCTGTCGCGCCTGCTGCACCGCGACGCTCATCGCGTTCAGCGCATGGCGGCCGTGGTACAGCAAGGCCTCCCCCGCCGCCGTGAGCGAGACGCGCCTGCTCGAACGCACGAACAGCTGCACCCCGAGCCGCTCCTCGACGCGTCGGATCGCTTTCGACAGCGCCGGCTGGGCGATCGACAGGCGCACCGCGGCACGGCCGAAATGCAGCTCCTCCGCGACCGCGACGAAGTAGGCCAGCTCGCGCGTTTCGACCTCGATCATGCCTCCAGGTTATCGCTGGATGGCGAACCGGTCTTGGACTCCGCACCGCCTCCGCTGCTTGAATCGGTTCGTGCTCAACCACACCATGATTGTCTCCTTCGACCAGCCCATCCCCGACGCCGAGCTGGATCAATACCTGAAAGACATCGAAAACCTGATGCTGGGCTCCGGACGCGTCCAGACCTTCTCGGCCCGGCGCCACATCCGCGTGCCCGCCGACGACCACAGTCCCGTCTTCGTCGCCAGCGCGATCATCCAGCTCGGAGTCGCCGACCTCGACGCGCTCAACGCGGTCTTCACGGTGCCCGGCACCGAGGAGCTCATCCAGCGCTGGCAGTCGCGGCATCCCTACCAGGTCGTCTGGATCAACCACAAGGCCCTGTCGTGACCGACTTCGCGGGGAAGGCCGGACTGGTCACCGGCGCCGCGGTCTGGCTCTGCTCCACACAGGCCTCCTACGTGCTGCCAGCCACTTCCGGCACTCCATCCGGCCGGTGCTCGACAACGGCCACTCCAGGGGGTGCCCCGGACCGGCTGGCCCGGGGCACCCACACTCCGCGAGCCGCTGTCACCCAGCCTCGCCGGGCTTCGTGGAGGCCGGCACGCCGCAGCCCGCGCCTGCGCCCGGGCTCTCGACCGGGCTGTCCAATGCGGACAAGGACATACCCTTCGTCTCACGGGTCGCGACCACCGCGATGGTCGAGATGATCGCGGCGACCGCCAGGTACAGCGCGATCGGGATCGACGAGCCGAAGCTCTTGAGCAGCGTCGCGGTGATGAACGGCGCCAGGGAGCCCGCGAAGATCGACGTCGTCTGGTAGCCGAGTGACACACCTGCGTAGCGCATCCGCGTCGGGAACAGCTCGGCCATCATCGCCGGCTGCGGGGCGTACATCAGGCCGTGCACGGCGACCCCCAGGACCAGCGCCAGCACGATCAGCACCGGGGATCCGGTGTCCATCAGCGGGAACCCGGCGAAACCCCATCCGATCATGGCGACCGAACCGGCGAGGAACACCGGACGGCGTCCCCACCGGTCCGCGAGGTGGCCGAACAACGGGACCAGCATCATGTGCGCGAGGTGCGCGAACACCAGGAGCAACAGGATGTCGGTCGTGCTGCTGCCCACCCGCAGCGCCAGGTACGTGATCGAGAACGTCACCACCACCTGGTACAGGATGTTCTCACCGACCCGCGCGCCCATCGCCACGAGGACACCGCGCGGGTACTGCCGCACCACCTCGATGATCGAAGTCCGCTCGTTCGCCCGCGCCTGCGCCTTCTCCAGCGACTCCAGGAAGATCGGAGCCTCCTCCACCTGCGTGCGGATGTAGTAACCGATCAGCACGATGACCGCCGAGGCCCAGAACGCGGTGCGCCAGCCCCAGGACAGGAACTGCTCCGGTGAGAGCGCTCCCGACAGTCCGAGCAGGACCACCGTCGCGACCAGGTTGCCGATCGGCAGCCCGGCCTGGGGCCAGCTGGACCAGAACGCCCGGCTGCGGTCCGGGCTGTGCTCCCCCACCAGCAACACCGCGCCACCCCACTCGCCGCCGAGGGCGAAGCCCTGTACGAACCGCAGGAGCACCAGGATCATCGGCGCCCAGTACCCGATCGAAGCGAAGGCTGGAACACAGCCGATCGCGAACGTCGCCGCCCCGACCAGCAACAGGCTCAGCTGCAGGAGCTTCTTCCTGCCGAGACGGTCACCGAAGTGCCCGAAGACGATCCCGCCGAGCGGGCGCGCGACGAAGCCCACCGCGTAGATGAGCAGAGCGTTGATCACACCGTCGAGCGGCTGGCCGGACCGAGGGAAGAACAACGCGCCGAAAACGAGCGCCGAGGACGCCGAATAGAGCAGGAACTCGTACCACTCGGCGACTGTGCCGGCCATCGAAGCCGCCACGACCTTGCGCAGCCCGCTCGGCGGCGGGCTCGCTTGCTGTGCTCGCATGGATGACTCCTTTGTCGATGAGAAATGCACAACCGGTTGTGCAGTGCGGGTAGAACTGTCGGCGCGCGTCACCGTCCGTGGACGCGCGGTCAGAAGTGGTGTGGCGGATCAGCGACCGCGGAAGTGAGGCGGTCGCTTGTGGACGAACGCCGCGATCCCTTCCCTGCCGTCCGCCGACTCGAACAGGGCGGACAGCTTCGCCCTCTCCAGCTGGAAACCCGCGCCGACCGACGCTTGCGCCGCGGCCGGCACGGCGGCGGTGACCGCCTCGCGGATCGCGGCGACGGCCAGTGGCGCCTGTTCGGCGAGGGTGGTGGCGATCTGGGCCGCCCGGGCCGCGAGTTCGTCCTGGGCGCAGCGGTGGGTGACGATGCCCGCCGCCTCGGCCGCCTCCGCGTCGAGGCGCTCGCCGGACATCACCAGCCACTTGGCGCGGTTGGGGCCGACGTGCCAGGTCAGCCGCTGCGTACCGCCCCACCCCGGGAGTAGCCCGAGGGAGACCTCGGGCAGACCGAACGTCGCCTCGTCCGCCGCGACCACGACATCGCAGCTGAGCACCAGTTCGAACCCGCCTCCGAGCGCGAGCCCGTTCACCGCGGCCACGACGGGGACCGCGCATTTCGCGATCCGGTCGCACAACTCGTTGCACCGCTGGGTGAAGGCGTCGAACGACACGCGGTCCGCGTCGGCGTAGAACGCGATGTCGGCACCGGCGGCGAAGGCCTTGCCCGCCCCGGTCAGCACGATCGCGCGAATGGCGGGATCGCCCTCCAGTTCGGTGAGCGCGTTTTCGAGCGCGTCCACGACGGCGGCGTTGATCGCGTTGTACTTCTCCGGCCGGTTGATCGTGACGACCGCGATGGGTGCGGACCGCTCGACCAGCACCGGGCACGGCGCCGTGTCAGCCATGGACCGCACCGCCTTCCATCAGGCGGGCGATTTCCCCAGCGGAGTACCCGAGTTCGGCGAGGACCTCCCCGGTGTGCTCCCCGAGCGCCGGGGGCAGGCGGCGGATTCCCGGGCGCTGCCCACCGTAACTGATCGGGTGGGCGAGGACCTGGACCGGACCCGCCGACGGGTGATCGAAGGACAGGAACGTCTCGTTGTGGCACACCTGCGGATCGGCCACCACGTCGTCATAGCTGTTGACCGGGGCGTGCCAGATACCGAACTCAGCGAAGCGCTCGGTCCAGTACCTCGTGGTCTTCCGGGAGAGCAGTTCGGCGATACGCGCGTTGATCTCCTCGCGCATCGCGTACTCGGCGTCGGGTTCGACCCCGCGGAACCACGGTTCCTCCAGCACCTTGCTCAGGGCGTCGGTGCTGGTCAGGGAGATCGTGAGGTGCCCGTCGGCCGTGGCGAACACGCCGTAGGGCGCCTTGTAGAACGGCGAGGAGATCCCGCTCGCACTCCGCTGCCCGCGGAAGCCGTTCAGGTGGTACGACAACGGTTCGATCTGCAGGTCCAGCGCGGCGTTGAGGAGGTTGCTCTCCACCCTGGTGCCTTCGCCGGTGCGCTCACGGCCGTGCAGGGCGGCGAGGATGCCCAGTGCGCCGAGCACGGCACCGTGCTGGTCGACCAGCGAGGCGCCCACCGGGGTCGGCGGCCCGGACGCCGAGCCGGTCGCCGACGCGAGCCCGGACAACGACTGGATGAGCACGTCCTGCCCGGGGCGATCCTTGTACGGGCCGTCGGACCCGTAACCCGACAGCGAGCAGTAGACCAGCCGGGGGTTGGTCCGGCGCAGCTCTTCGTAGCCGAGCCCCAGCCGGTCCATCACGCCCGGACGGAAACTCTCGATGAGCACGTCGGCGCCGTCGATCAGCCGGCGCAGCACCGCTTTCCCGTCCTCGTTCTTCAAGTCGACCGCCATGCTGCGCACGTTGCGGTTGCCGAGCAAGAAGAACACCGACACACCCTCGACGTAGGCGTCCGGGCCGGACCAGCCGCGCTCGAAGGCACCCTGCGGCGGTTCGACCTTCACGACGTCCGCGCCGAGGTCGGCCAGGATCTGCGTCGCCGAAGGGCCTTGCAGGAAATGGGTGAAACTGACGATCTTGATTCCGGAAAGCATTGTCGCCCTCGTCCTGTCAACGAGGAGCCTCAGCCGACGCGCATCGGCAAGGGATCGCGGTTGTCGGCAGGGGCAGCTGCGAAACGATCCCAGGGCTCCGAACGGAAATGTCCGGGCTCGAGTGAAGTGCCACAGTGGACACTGCCGACGATGGTAAGCGGCGGCCGCCTCCCGGTCAAGGGACCGGCCGCGTCGACTCCCGGACGATCAGCTCCGGCGCCGGCTCCTCGACCACGACGTCGCCGAGTCGTTGTCCCGCAAGGTGGTCGAGCAGCATTCCACACGCGCGGCGCCCCAGGGCGCGCAGCGGCATCCGCACGGTGGTGAGGGCGGGCGCCCAGGTTTCGGCAACCCAGGTGTCGTTGATCGCGACGACCGACAGGTCCTCGGGCACCCGGACACCCAGGCGGCTCAGCGCCGACAACGCCCCGATTCCGGCGTTGACACTCGAGACCACCAGCGCGGTCGGCCGCGTTTTCCGCTGCATCATCCTGGTGACGGCCGCGGCGCCACCAGGAGCCTCCCAGCCGGAGCGCTCGACCCACGACGGACGCACCCGGAGTCCCGCCGCGCGCATGGTCTCGATGAAACCGCGGTGACGACGGACGGCGGTGTCGTGGTCGGCCACACCGGCGAGGTGACCGATGCGTTCGTGACCGAGGTCGATCAGGTGCTGGGTCGCCGTCGCGGCCCCGCGGACGTCGTCGAGAACGACCGAGCCCGCGCGCCCGGCCAGCTTGGAGTTGATCAGCACCACCGGCGGATCCCCGGCGAGCACCTCACGCAGGCGCTGGTCGTCGAAATCCTCACGCCGTTGCAGGAGAACCCCGTCCACCCGGCCTTCGGCGACCAGCCGGCGCAACTGGTCGCGGCCGGCCGGCGGCGGGTCGATCTGACCCAGCAGCACCGACATGCCCGCCTCGCCCGCCCGGTCCTGCACGCCCGCCAGCATCTCGGCGAACACGGCGTTGTTCACGTCCGGGACGATCAGGCCCACGGCGCCCGACTTGGCGAACCGCAACGCCCGCGACCGGTGATTGGGCACGTACTGGAGCTCTTCGGCGACCGCGCGCACCCGACGGCGGGTCTCCTCGCTCATCCGGGTCCTGAAGTCACCCGTCAGAGCACGCGAAGCCACCGCCTTGGACACCCCCGCCGCCTCGGCGACCTCCCGCAACGTGGCCATGGGCTGGAGCATATCGCGATCGGACACCTCCAGCACAACCGGTTGCGCCGGTGCACAACCGGTTGTGCACCGGGCGTCCGCCGTGTTTTACTGCCTCCGGGTTCGAGTGAGCACCATCGATGTCGGCGAGGCCACCGATCCGGCGGGCAGCCGGTCGCCCGGGCCTCGTCCACGGAAGCCAGGAAAGGCTGATCGGCCATGAACTAGGAACGCCCTGTGAGCACCGGGGTCATACTCTGCGGCTGGGGCCGTTGCTCCCAGCCGAGTGCACGTTGCCGGGGAGGTGCCGCCGCCGGGGCGCGGCGGCACCGAGGGACCGCCGAGAGCCAGGGCACTCCCCTGCTGAGGGCGCGCACCTGCGCCGACCGTCCCGGGACCCGGAGACGGTCACGAATCTCGCTGAGGTCCGCGATCCGCCGCCCGCCCGGCGGGAGTGATCCGCACCTGTGGCGGCAGCTTCGTCCACACCAGATCCGCTGGATCGGCGGCCATCACCCCGGGGGCCTTCGCGACCAGGATGTGGGCGGCCATCGGGGCGAAGTCGCCGCGGAAGTGGACGGAGCTCTTGACCACGACGATCCGCTGGCGCTCGGGCTCGATCCCGACCATCCGGAACAGGTTGCGGTCGAACACCTGCGTCCGTCCGGTCGTGACGCCGATCCGCACAGAACCGTAGCGCAAGCACGCCGAGGGGCCGAGGTCGACGGCGTTGCCATGCATCATCGGGCCGTCGAAGCGGCAGCGGCCGTCCGACAGGTGCTCCACCGTGAACCGGCCGTGCACGGGGATGTCACCGGGCACGGCCGGTTCCCCGCCGAGCGGCACGGTGATCGTCGCGCCGACCCCGGCCGCGTGAGCGGCGGCGGCCACCTCCGGGTCGGTGAACAGGCCGATCGCCGCGGGGCCGGTGTCCGCGGCGAGCAACGCCTTGAGCAGCCCGGTGGTCCGCGCGGTCCCGCCCGCCCCGGGGTTGTCCTGGGTGTCGGCGATGACGACCGGCCCGTCGGCGCTGAGCCGGATCGCCTCGGCGACCGCCTGCCGGGCGTCGGGCAGCGCGATCGCCCAGTCCGCTTCGCGGCTCGTGACCTGCTCGTGGACCCGGTCGACCTCCTCGGCCACCCCGTCGCCGCCGTAGCCGAACACCACCGGCCCGCAATCGGGGATGTCCGCGGCGGGGAACCCCGCGGCGAAGGACATCCCCTCGGCCAGTCCACGGTAGACGGTCGAGGCCGGCTCCAGATCGGTGCAGCCGGCGTTGATCGGGATGAGGAACGGCACCCGCCGCCACACCGGCCGGAGTCGCTCACCGGCGATCCGCCGCGCGAGGAGCCCCGCCGCGCGAGCGCCGGTCTCCGCCATGTCGACGTGCGGATAGGTGCGGTAGGCGACCAGGGCGTCCGCCATCGTGAACATCTCCTCGGACAGGTTCGCGTGCAGGTCCAGGCTCGCCACGACGGGCACGTCGTCGCTGACGACCGCGCGCAGACGGCGCAACAGCTCACCCTCACCGTCGTCGTGGTGCTCGGTGACCATCGCGCCGTGCAGATCCAGGTACACCGCGTCCGGCCGCGCGGAGCGGGCCGCGCCGAGGATCTCCCCGGTGATGCGCTCGTAGGCGTCGGCGGTCACCGGCCCGGACGGCGACGCGGCCGCCCAGATCACCGGCAGCACGGTCACGTCCCGCATCGCGCGCAGGAAACCGCCGATCGGCAGGTTCACGTTCGCCAGCCGCAGCACGTCCTCGCCACGGCACAGCGCCGGGAACCCCTCCCCGTTCAGGAAGTTGGCGTAACCGGCGGGAGTGTCGGCGAACGTGTTGGTCTCGTGCTGGAAACCAGCGGCCAGGATCTTCATCGTGCCTCGTTCCGCAGTGTGGTGAACAGAATGAGCAGCCCCCCGGCCAGCAGCAGGGCGACCATTGACAGCAGACCCGCCTCAGTGCTCCCGGTGGCCTGTTTGACGTAACCGATCAACGTGGGGCTGAAGAAACCGCCGAGCAGCCCGATGCTGTTGATCAGGGCGATGCCGCCCGCCGCGGCGGTGCCGGTCAGGTACGCCGACGGGATCGCCCAGAAAACCGTGTACGAGCCCCACATCGCGGCCGTGGCGATGACGATCGCGAGCATCGAGACCGCGAACGACTGGGCGGTGAGCGCCGCTACCGCCAGCCCGGCGGCAGAGACCAGCGCCGGGACCGCGCTGTGCAGGCGGCGTTCCCCGCGGCGGTCCGAGCGGCGGGACAGCCAGAACATCGCGACCAGCGAGCACGCATACGGCACCGCAGTCCAGAGTCCGATCTCGACGGTACTGGCGAGACCGTTCTCCCGCAGGATGGTCGGCAACCAGAAGCTCACCGCGTACAGGCCGCTGATCAGGCAGAAGTAGCCGACGGCCAGAGCGTAGACCTTCGGATCGGTGAGCACTCGCCGGAAACTGTGCTGGCGAAGGGTTTCCGGACCTGTCACGTCCGCGGCGATCCGGGCCTTCTCCGCCGGGGTGAGCCAGCGGGCTTCGGCGGGCCCGTCGGGCAGCACCTTCCACACCACGAACGCCAGGACCACGCACGGCAGGCCCTCGACGAGGAACATCCACTGCCACCCGGCGAGCCCGAACCCGCCGTCGAACGCGGTGAGCACGAGCGACGACAGCGGCCCGCCGATCATCGAGCCGAGCGGCCCCGGGATCATCAGCACCGACATCGCCGCCGCCATCCGCGCCGGCGGGTACCAGTAGGTCAGGTAGAAGATGATCCCGGGCGCGAACCCGGCCTCGAACACGCCGAGCAGGAACCGCAGCACGTAGAAGCTGGTGCTGTCGTGCACGAACAGCATCGAGGCCGAGGTCAGGCCCCACAGCAGCATGATGCGGAACACCGTCTTGCGGGTGCCGATCCGCTGCAGCAGCAGGTTGCTCGGCACCTCGAAGAGCACGTAGCCGAGGAAGAAGATTCCGGCCGCCAGTCCGTAGACCGACTCGCTGATCCCGACGTCGGTGGTCATCTGCAGCTTGGCGAAGCCGATGTTCACGCGGTCGAGGTAGGCGAAGACGTAGCACACCACGAGCAACGGCAGGATCCGGCGGCCGACCTTGCGGTACAGCGCGTCCGGGACGACTTTGCCGGAGATGTCGACCATGGTCACTCCCTGGTCCGGTGATTTCCGATTACACTCCAGAAGAACCCGGAGTTCCTCGGAAAATCGACGGATACTGACGGTGGAGGCGCGCCGGACGATGGATAGTGACACCCAGCTGCTGAACGAGACCGATCTGGCGCTGGTGGACGCGCTCCAGGTCAACCCGCGGGCCAGCTGGACGAGCCTCGCCGAAGCGCTGGACCTCGCGCCGGTCACGCTGGCGCGGCGCTGGCAGCACTTGGTGGAGTCCGGCTCGGCCTGGGTCACGGTGGCGCTGAGCAACAGTGCGATGCGCGGCGCGCTGCTGGAACTGACGTGCCGTCCGGGGACCGCGGAGCGCGTCGCACTGGCTCTCGCCGAGCTGCCGAACGTCTCGACGGTCGGAGTCACCACCGGCGAGTTCGGGGTGTTCGCGCTGGTGCTGGCACCGACCCTGCCCGCCATCGCCGAGGTTCTGGTGCGCACGTTGCCGATGCCGCCGGACGTCGTGAACGCCCGCTCGTACGTCTACAGTGGACTTTTCGGCGGGGTGGTGTGGCGGCTCGGCGTGATGAACCGCGCCCAGACCGAGCTGGTCCGCGAGCCCGCCGGGCCGGCACCGGAACAGATCCGTCCGTTCGGCCCGGCCGACCGCGCGCTCTTCCTCGCGCTGGGGCACGACGGGCGGCGCCCGTACACGGAGCTGGCCGCGGAGCTGGGCACGTCGCCGCAGGCGGTCAAGCGCCGGCTCGACCGCCTGCGGCGGCACGGCGACATCACGTTCCGGTGCGACGTCGCCCGCCCGCTCGCGGGGTGGGAGTCCATGGCACTGCTGTGGCTGGCGGTGCCGGACCTCCACGTGCGCGAGACGGGCCGCAGGCTGGGCGCCTGGCCCGAGACCCGGCATTGCGCCGCGGTCCCCGGTCCGGCGAATCTCTCCCTGATCGTGAGCCTGCGGTCGCTGGACCACCTCGGAAAGCTGCTCACCCGGATCGCGGTGGACTGCCCCGAGGCGGCCGTGGTGGACCGCAGGATCGTGCTGCGGCAGGTCAAGGTGCACGGCCGGATCGTCGACGAGCTGGGCCGCAGCACCCGCGTCGTCCCCGTCGATCCCTGGGCTACCCCGTCGTGACCGTCGAGCGCGTGCCGGCGGACTCGATGTCGCGGCGCCGGGTTTCGGGGCCCACGGCGAGCGCGACGAGGGTGAGCACCGTCAGCACCCCCAGGTACACCGCGACCGGCCACCAGTGGCCGGACCAGGCGAGCAGCGCGGTCGCGATCAGCGGCAGGAACCCGCCCGCCAGCACCGAACCGATCTCGCGGGCGAACGCGAACCCGGCGAGCCTGGTCCTGGTCTCGAACAGCTCCGCGAACCACGCCGCCTGCGGCGCCAGCATGGCCGGGTAGCAAATGCCCAGTCCCACCACGAACCCTACGACGACGGCCACCGGCTCGCGGGTTTCCAGCAGGAGGAAGAACGGCAGGGTCCACAGCGCCGACGCGACCGCGCCGGCCGCGTAGACGGGCCGCCGTCCCCACCGGTCGGACAGCCAGGCGAACAGCGGCACCCCGCCCACCTGGACGGCCGAGGCGATGATCACCGCGGTCAGCCCGAGCGAGTCGGACAGGCCCAGCTGCTTGGTCAGGAACGCGACCGCGAACACGGGGAACAGGTAGGCGAAGCCGTTTTCGGCGAACCGGGCACCGATGACGACCAGGAAGCTCTTCGGCTGGTACCGCAGCGCGGCGAACAGTCCCGTCTTGGTCTCCTCGGCCTGCTTCGCGTTCCTGAACGCGGGAGTCTCGTCCACGCCGCTGCGGATGAAATAGCCGATCGCGAGCATGACGATCCCCAGCAGGAACGGCACTCGCCAGCCCCACTGGCGGAACTGTTCGTCGGGCAGCAGCAGGAACAGCTGGTAGATCCCTGTCGCGAGCAGGGTGGCGAGCGCGAACCCGGCCGGGGCCCACGCACCGGCCAGCCCGCGTCGCCGCTGGTCGCCGTGCTCGACCGACAACACGACGGCGCCGGCGTACTCGCCTCCGGCGCCGAAGCCTTGCACGAGCCGCAACAGGATCAGCAGGACCGGCGCCCACGCGCCGATCTGGTCGTAGGTGGGCAGCACACCGATCAGCGCGGTCGCGACGCCCATCAGCACGATCGTCAGCACCAGCATCGTCTTGCGGCCGAGCCGGTCGCCGAGGTTGCCCAGCACGATGCCGCCCAGCGGCCGGGCCAGGAATCCGACGGCGTAGGTGGCGAAAGTGGCCAGTGTCCCCGCGACCGGGCTGATCGCGGGAAAGAACAGCTTGTTCAGGATCAGCGCGGCGGCCGTGCCGTAGATCAGGAAGTCGTACCACTCGAGCGTGGTGCCGACGAGGGCGGCGATACCGGCTCTACGGGCGTGCCGTCGGGATTCGGTCATGAAAGCCAGCTCCTTCGGTGGCCGGGGAAAGGTCAGTGGCGGGCGGGACGGCGCAGGACCGCGCCCCGCTGGATCGGGCCGACGAGTGCCGCGTACTGGCCGAGCCAGCCGCGTTCGCTGCCGGGATCACCGGCGGTGACGGGCTTCCCGTCGCGTATCGGCTCCGCGTCGATCAGCCGTGCGTCGAGGTCGATCGAGATGACGTCCCCGTCCTCGACTCCGGCGAGCGGCCCGCCGTCGGCGGCTTCGGGCATCACCTGTCCCACGACGAGCCCGTGGTTGAGCCCGGACAGTTCGCCGTCGGTCACCACGGCCACCTGGCCGCCGAGGCCGGCACCGTTGAGCGCGGCCACGAAGCTCGCGGCGAACACCGTGCCCGGGCCGCCCCTCGGGCCCATCCCGCGCAGCACGATCACGTGTCCCGGCTTGATCTCTCCCTGGCCCAGCGCGGCGATGGCCTCGTCCTCACCCGCGAAGACCCTGGCCGGCCCGCGGAACTGCCGCCGTGCCGCACCCACCCCGGCGACCTTGACGATCGCACCGTCCGGCGCCAGCGATCCACGCAGGATCAGCAGGCCCGGCTCGTCGGCCACGGGTTCGTCCAGCGGGTGCACCACGTCGCCGTCCGGTCCGGCCACGTCGGCGATCAGCTCGGCCACGGTGCTGCCGGACACCGTCAGCGCGCCGGTGTGCAGCCGCGGTGCCAGCGCACGCAGGACGGCGCGAACCCCGCCGACCCGGTCGAGGTCCCACACCTGGTGTGTCCCGTTGGGACGGATGGCGGCGAGTTGTTTGGCACCGCGGCCCTTCTCCTCGAACAACGCGACGACGTCGAGGTCGAGGTCGGCCTCCGCGGCCACGGCGGTGAGGTGCCGGACGCAGTTGACCGAGCCCCCCAGTGCCAGCGCCACCTCGACCGCGTTCTCGATGGCGTCGCGTGTGAGCACCTGGCGGGCGGTGAGCCCTTCCCGGACCAGCTCGACGGCACGCCGTCCCGCGGCCGCGGCCCGGTCGAGCATCGCCGCGGAGTTCGCACGCGTGGGCGCAGAGCCGGGCATCGTCATGCCCAGGGCCTCGGCGAGCACGTGCATCGTGTTCGCCGTCGCCAGTCCCGCGCACACGCCCGGCCCCTCGATCGCCCGGTCGGCCATCTCGCCGAGCTCGTCCACGCTCAGCTTCCCGGAGGCGACGGCGCCCACCGATTCGTACACCGAGTCGATGTCCACCGAACAGCCGGAGAACGTCCCTCCGCGCTGGTAGCCACCGATGACGACGACCGAGGGCAGGTCGAGCCGCGCGGCGGCCATCAAGTGGGCCGGGGTCGTCTTGTCGCAGCTCGACAACAACACCATGCCGTCGAGCTGCGCACCCTCGACGGCGGCTTCGACGTCGTTGACGATCAGGTCACGGGTCGGCATCAGGTAGCGCGCCTTGCGGCCCGCGCTGGTGACGAAATCGGACGGCGCGGTCGTCCGGATCTCCAGCGGCAGCCCACCCGCCTCGCGGACGGCGTCGGCGACCACCCCCGCCACGTCGTCGAGGTGCGCGAAGCACACCGACAACTTCGACGAGGTGTTGACGACCGCGATCTTGGGCTTGCGCTGGTCCTCGGCACTGATGCCCATCGCGCTCCACTGCGCGCGGCGCACGGCCCAGCGGGTGGTGCCGGGCTCGAAGTTGCTCCGCAGCTGTTCCATGGTGTTTCTCCAGTCAGGAAAGGGACAGGGCGCTTCCGCCGGCGGCCATCGCCGACCGGATCTCGCGGCCGTCGAGTCCGCGGTACGGCAGGCCCTTGTCCAGCGACATCACGGTCGCCACCGCGGCCGCGTGGCCGTATTCGAAGCACTGCGCGGTGACCCGCGCCGAGGCGAGTGCCTCGTGCTCGGCGCTGAGGCAGCGGCCCGCGACGATGACGCCCTCGCCGCGTTCGGGCACGAGCGCGCCGTAGGGCACCTCGTAGTAGTCGTCGAGCAGCCAGCTCAGTTTGGGCCGGTCACCGGCGTGCAGCTCGATCGGCCACGGCACCCGGCAGATCCCGTCCTCGCGCTTGCGTGCCGCGAGGACGTCCTCGTTGGACAGCCGCTCGATCCCGGCGATCGTGCGGGTCTGCCGGATCCCGGCCTCGACCCCCGTGTCCACGACGAACGCGTTCTCACAACCGGGGATCCGATCAATCAGGAACCGCGCGTAGGACCGGACCTGCCGCCGACCCAGTATTTCGGCTTCGGTGAAGTCGGCGGGGTCGATCACGTTGAGCATCCGGCCGTCGCGGCCGGCCAGCCGGGTCGCGTTGACCAGCAGCTCGCCGGGCCTGGGAGTGGTGAAGATCCAGATCTTCTGCCGCGGCAGGTCCAGCCCGGCGCCTCGCGCCCGGAGGATCTCCTCGGTCACGTACGGCGGGCAGATGGTGTCCTCGCCGTAGAACTCCAGGAACCGCTCGACGTCGACGTTGCCGAGGCGGAAGAACATGGTCGGGTTCTGGATCGCGCCGTTGTCGCCGAAGGTGTAGCGGTGCCCGGCGCGGGCGACCACAGCCGCGTCGCCCGATGCGTCGATCGTCCTGGCAGCGAGCACCACGGCCCGGCCGGCGTTCGACTCGACCACCACTCCGCGGTGGGTGTCGCCGTCAAGGACGACGGCGGCGACGGCCGTGTGGTAGAGCACCGTGACGCCCGCGCCTTCGAGGAGGTCGTCCGCGACCTCGCGCCACACGAGCGGATCGTGCGCGACGGTCCAGGTCTTGCCGTAGACCTGCGGCGCGGTGAGGCCGCCCCGGGCGGCCAGCTCCCCGCGGAACCGCTCGGTGAACCCCGCGACGACCTGCCTCGGCTCCCGGTCGGCATCCGAGGCCAGGTACATGCCGCAGATCGTGCCGGACATCCCGGCGACCGCCGCGCCGCCGGCGAAGCCGTACTTCTCCACGACGAGCACCGACTTACCCGCCTCGGCCGCGACCACCGCCGCCGCGACCCCGGCCGCACCGGCCCCGACGACGAGCACGTCGACCTCGGCCAGCACTTCGAGTCCCCGGTCGACCGGACCACCGGTCAGCGACCAGGTCGATATATTGGTCATGTACCGGTTGTACATCGCGCGTCGCGGTATTGTCCAGGCCCAGCGGTGGAACGAGGAGGAGGCACCCGTGGCGAACAAGGCCGACCAGGCCTACGACGTGCTGGAACGCATGATCACGTTCCAGGAACTCCCGCCTGGTTCGCTGCTGTCGGAGGCCCGGCTGATGGAACGCACCGGGCTCGGCCGCACGCCGGTGCGCGAGGCGCTGCAACGGCTCGCACGCGAGCGCATGGTGGAGATCCACCCTAGCCAGGGCGTGTTCGTCGCCCCGACGTCGATCGAGGCGCAACTCAAGGTGCTCGAGCTACGCCGTTCCATGGAGGAGCTCGCGGTGCGCCTCGCCGCCCACCGGGCCACGACGGAGCAGCGTGAGCGCATCCTGGCGCTCGCCGAGGTGCTCAGCCAGTTCGACGGCGACGATCCCAGGCGGTTCGGGGAGCTGCTGAAGTCGACCCACACCCTGATCGTCGAGGCCGCGCACAACGAGTACCTGTCGGTGGCGATGGCCCCGCTGCAGGGGCTCTCGCGCCGGTTCTGGTTCGCCCACCTGCGAAACCCGAAGGCGGAACTGGCCGAAGCGGCCGACCTCCACGGGGACATCCTCCGCGCCATCTGCCACGGCGATCAGGCCAAGGCCTCCGAGGCGTCCCTCAAGCTGAACGACTACCTGACCGACTTCACCTACCGGACGCTGCGGGACCAGTGAGTGGCTCCGTCGTGCAGCACTGGGTGTGCCGGACCACTTTCGGACACCGCTCAACGCCTCTGACGCACGTCGGCGTCTGCGAGCGGGTGAGGCAACAGCGAGGAGTTGACGCCGACAGCCGTGCGAGCGCGCACGGCCTTGCCGCTCCCCTGCTCAGGCAAGCAGGCACGGCGCTCTGTCGATGCTCGCTGACGAACGCCGCCTCAGCTGCTGGAGGAGATAGCCACCTCCGGCCGCGTCGTGCCTTCGGAAATGGCAGCCCGACTGGGGGGGGCAGTGAGGTCACGATCCGGGGCGACCCCGACGAGCTCGAACGGCGGGGGCGGGTCAAGCGAACCCGGGGCGGCGCCGTCGCACCCGAAACGCACGCGTCCATCGTCTCGTTCGACGCCCGCATGTCCCTCAACCGCGATGCCAAGCGGCGCATCGCGCAATCGGCGGCCGCCTCCCCTGAAATCCGACCGGGCGGTCATCTTCGACACCGGTTCGACCGTGCACTCCCTGGCCCTGCACATGCCGGACCATGTCACGAACCTGCGGGCCACATACCCCGGACTCGGCATCGCCCAGCACCTGCTGACTGTCGAAGGGGTGCGCACCTTCCTCATGGGCGGCTGAGTGGACGAAGCCCTGGCGGAGACCATCGGCACGCCTCGCGATCAGGGCATCAGCGACCTGCGTGCCCACACGCTCTTCCTCGGCGCCATATCGTCGAAGGTGCTCCCGCTGGACAAGGTCGAGGTGATCATCACCGACTCCGGTATCGACAAGAGCCTGCGGGAGCGGCTCGTTGCCGAGGTCAGCGTGATCGTCCAGGAGAGGCGGCACGACGATGCCGGTGGCCGGCCTCGTCGCGGACGGAGCAGCACCTTTCGGCCGGTGCGGGCAACCCTGGCCGCAGGACGCCCGAGGTCTCGTCGAGAGCGACCACGTCGCTGATCAGCGGAGCGGGTCGCAGGACCCCCGTTCACCCGGCACGATCCGGGCGGCCAGGGTGGCCGCGGCCATACGCCGGTGGGACTCCGGCACGCGGTCAGCAACGCCGCTGCTGTCGTTACTCGCCAGACTGGTCATCGGCCGCTGTCGGCGCGGTCGCCCGCTGTTCGCCTCGTCACGACTGCTGCTGCCTGCGCGGGGAGGCGTTGATTCCCGCAGCCAGCACGATGGTGACCAGTCCCAGCGCCCCGGCCGTCCGAGCGGGGGTGGCATAGCCGAGTCGGTGGGGGCGAAGCTGCCCGTCGCGGTGTGTGCGGGCAGGATCAGGCCGCTGACGGCGCTGCCGAGAGAAGCCGACCGAGCGCACGTCCTGGTTGACGCTCATCGCGGCCGCCGACGCTGGATCGACCTGCCGGCCCCGTGGCCGCCGGGCTGGTGCCGGCACCAGTCCGGCGGTCGTCCACTCTGGACCCCGGGTCAGGACACCAGCGCTGCCAGCTGCTCATCCAGCCAGGGATAGAGCTCCTCGGCCTTCGTGCTCAGCCGGGACTTCAGCTCGCGCGTCGGCTCGTCGGCCAGTACCTCGAGCGCGCCGTTGGCGACTCCGTCGTAGGCCTGGGCGACAACGCTCGCGGCGGTGACCTTCGGGACGTCCCACCCGGCCGTCATCGGGGTGTCGATCATGCCGACGAGCAGGCCGATCACGTGGGTGCCCTGCCCGCGCAACTGCACCCGCAGCGCGTTGGTCGCCGACCACATCGCCGCCTTCGAGGCCGCGTATCCGGTCGGGATGCTGAACCAGGACGCCGCGGACAGGATGTTCAGCAGGGTTCCGCCGCCGTTGGCGCCCAGCACCGGCGCGAAGGCGTTCGCGACGCGGAGCGTGCCGAAGAAGTTCGTTTCGAAGATCCGGCGCAGCTCGTCCTCCGGCCCGGAGATGGAGTCGCCGTCCGGCGCGATTCCGGCGTTGTTGATCACCAGGTCGACGTCGGGGGCGGACGCGACGGCGCGGGCCACGGCGGCGGCGTCGGTGATGTCGAGGGCCAGCGGTTGGACGCGGGAATCCTTCCAGCTCTTCGGCTTGCGCGCCGCGGCGTAGACCTTGCTCGCGCCGCGTTCGAGTGCCTGGGCCACGAACTGTTCGCCGAGCCCGCCGTTCGCGCCCGTCACGAGCACCGTCCGGCCCTGGAGTGACTGGTTCACCTATACTCCTTCATCAAGTGGGGAGTGTCCCCAAATTCAGTATGCGGGGACACTCCCCACTTCCGCAAGGAGGGATGTCATGGCTGACGACGCGAAGGCGCGGCCGCTGCGGGCCGACGCCCGGCGAAACCGCGACGCGATCCTGCTCGCGGCACGCGAGACGTTCGAAACCGAGGGCGTCCTCGCCTCGCTCGACGGCATCGCGGTGAAAGCGGGAGTGGGCAACGCCACGCTCTACCGGAACTTCCCGACGCGGGACGACCTGCTCGCCGCCGTCATGCAGACCAGCATCGAGGACGCCCTGGCCGAATCCGGTGAGCTGGCCCAAACCGCCTCCCCACGCGAAGCGCTCGCCGAATGGCTGGCGCGGCTGACCTGGCAGCTGCGCATCTGGCACGACCTGCCCTCCTGCGTCGCCACCGCGCACAGCGACCCGGCCTCACCGATGACCCACGCGTGCAACCCCCTGCTCGACCGGACACGCGAACTCCTCGACGCGGCGAAGTCCGCCGGCGACGCCGTCGAGGGCGTCACCGCGGAGGAGCTCTATGAGCTGGTCGTGACGCTGTCCTGGGGTGTCGACCGCTTCGGGGACGACGAGCAGACCGCACGCAAGCGAGTCCGGATCGCCACCGCGGGCGTCTTCACCTAGTGGACGAGGTGACCGTGACACACTTCGTCGACCACGAGGTTTGCCAAGGGGATGACGCATGACCGATCGGCCGGCCCGGCGCACGCAGGAGCAACGACGCGCGGAGACCATCCGTCGCGTGCTGGACGCGGCGACGGAGCTCATCGCGCGCAGCGGGTCCCGGGCCGTCACGCTCGCCGAGGTCGGGGAAGCCGCCGGGTACAGCCGCGGCATCGTCTACCACCACTTCGGCAGCAGGGAACGGCTGCTGGAGTCCGTGGTCGACGAGGCGCAGCGGTTCGACGTCCCCGAATACCAGGGCGACGGCCTGGACCACCTGGTGCTGATCATCGAGGCATACCTGCGCAACGTCGTGCGGCGGACACCGTCGGCGCGCGCGTTCCTGCAACTGTGGGGTGAGGCGATCGCGGCCGACCCCGTGCTGGCTCCGCTGTTCGCCCGCCGGGACGCCGACTTCCGGCAGCTACTGGCGAACGTGGTCCGCCAGGGCGTCGCCGATGGGTCCATCCGGTCCGACGCGGACCCGGCCGCGGCCGCCGTGCTGATCGTCGCACTGGTCCGCGGGACAGGGCTGCAACTCATCGCCCAGCCGCCGGTTCGCAACGTCACGGCCATCATCCGGGAAGCGACGCGGTCGGTACGCGCGGCCTTCGCTGTCACGCCCTAACTTCCGGCAGTGGTCTCCGGCGCCGGCCGCTGCTACAGTTACTTGCATACGTACACGCAAGTTAGGAGTGACCATGCCTGCTCCCCTGGTGCTCGTGCACGGCAATCCGGAGAGCCCCGGCGTGTGGGGACCGCTGATCGCCGCGCTCGGCCGGGACGACGCGGTGACGCTGTCCCCACCCGGCTTCGGGATGCCTGCCTCGAACGGCTTCTCCGCCACCGTCGAGGGCTATCGCGAGTGGCTCGCCGCGCGGCTGGAGCAGTTCCGGGAACCCGTCGATCTCGTCGGCCACGACTGGGGCGGCGCGCATGTCGCCCAGATCGCGATGACCCGCCCGGAGCTGATCCGCAGTTGGGCGTCGGACGCGCTCGGCCTGTTCGCCCCGGACTACGTCTGGCACGCGCGGGCCCAGGTGTGGCAACAGGAAGGGGCGGGCGAAGCCTCGGTGAAGGAAATCTTCGGCGGCACGCTGGCGCAGCGTCTGGAGGTGGTCAACGCGCTCGGGATGACCGGTCCGGTCGCGGAACGCGTGGCCGCCGGGATGGACGACGACATGGGGCGGGCGGTGCTGTCGCTCCTGCGGTCGGCCGCCCAGCCGGTGATGGCCGAAGCGGGCCGCGGCCTCGCGAACGCCCGGCAGCGCCCCGGCCTGGCCCTGATCGCCCTCGCGGACGTCGACCAGGCCAGTGGAACGCCCGCACAGCACCGGTTCGCGGCCGAAGCCGCCGGCGCGGAGATCGCCGAACTCGCCGATGTCGGGCACTGGTGGCCGGTGACGCACCCGCAGCCGGTCGCACGCGCCCTGACGGATTTCTGGTCCCGTTTGGACGGTTAGGGCGGCTATCGTCGCGTCGTTGCAGTACCAGCCGGAGCACCCAGCCAACGGGTCAGCGTGGTTTCCAGGCCGTCGGTGTCACCCGCATCCGACGCCCACGCCACGAAACCGTCCGGACGTACCAGCAAACCGCTCAGGCCGCTGCCCTCCGCGCTGCCCCGCACCAACTTCAGACGCGTTCCATACGCCTTCGCCAGGACGGCGAGCACGTCGGTCCCGGCGAAGTCGGCCAGCAGTGCCTGTCCCCCGCGGGCGTGGTGGGCCAGCAGGCTGCCGTCGTCCAGCTGGAGCTTCGGCATCAGCGCGCCGACCAGCGCGTGGCCGCCCCCCAGGTCGTAGCGCTGCCCCAGACCGGAGATCCGCTTCGCGTAGAGCGTCGCGCCATCCCGGGTGCCGAGGAAATCGGTGACCACGGCCCGGAGCGCGCTGCTGTAGGCATCACCGCGCATCGCGGCGACCTGCGCGCGCGTCCAGTCGAGCACCTCGGCGCCGATCGGGTGCCGTTCGCTGACGTAGGTGTCGAGCAGACCCTCCGGCGCCCAGCCCCGCACGGTGGCGGCGAGCTTCCACCCCAGGTTGACCGCGTCGCCGAGCCCCAGGTTCAGGCCCTGGCCGCTGAAGGGCGAATGCACGTGGGCGGCGTCCCCGCACAGCAGGACGCGGCCACGCCGGTAGGTGCTCGCCTGCCGCGCGTGGTCGGTGAAGCGGGTGCCGCCGTCGGCGACGTCGGTCACGTGCACGTCCAGGCCGCTGACCCGCCGCAGGCTGGCGTCCATTTCGGACGCGGTGACCGGGGCTTCCCGGTCCACCGGTGGTCCGTCCAGCTCGACAGTGCGAATCCAGCCCGGCCTCGGCCCGTAGACGTAGAGCCCGGTGGTCGTGTACTGCCACCCCTGCCCCAGCAGCTCCGCCCCATGCACGGTGCCGGTCGCCTGGCGGACCGTGATCGTCGGGTCCGTGCCGGGGAAGTCGAAGCCAGCCTGGCGCCGAACCAGGCTTCGACCGCCGTCGCAGCCGACGAGCCACGCCGCACGCAGGTCGCCGCCACCGCGCAGGTGAACGGTGACACCGTCGTCGTCCGCGTCGAATCCGGTCACGTCGGCGCCACGCCGGATCTCGACGCCCAGCTCCGCCGCGCGCCGGCCAAGGACCCGTTCCACCTCGACCTGCTCGACCGGGAGGTACCAGCCGGGGCCGCGCCCGCGCAGCAGCGGGTCCTGCTCGTCGACCGCGGCCGCCGGGACCTGGATCCCGCCGAAGTGCCCGGCGAAGGGCGCCCGGTTCCGCTCCCCCTGGAACGGCAGCGGCCCGCGTGCCGCTTCGATCGCCGGGAGCAGCCCGCGGCGCTCGAAGATCTCCGCGGAGGCCGTGTTGATCCCCGCGGCCTTGGGCGCGGTGTCCGGCTCGGAACGCCGTTCGACCACCACGACCCGGATCCCCGCCAGTCCCAGTTCCGTGGCCAGCATCAGGCCGACCGGCCCGGCGCCCACCACGAGCACGTCGTAGTCCATGTTCGACCTCCCGTTCCGCTAAGATAGACGAGTCTATCTTAGGGAGGTGTGGAGATGGCCGGACGACGGCGTGGAGCGGAACTGGAGAAGGCGCTCCTCGATGCGGCGTGGGAAGAACTCATGGCCGGCGGCTACGCCGGGTTCACCATGGACGCCGTGGTCCGGCGCGCCGGCACCAGCCCGCCCGTGCTCTACCGCCGCTGGCCCGACCGCGACGCGCTCGTCCGGGCGGCGATCGCGCACACCCTGGAGCGGGCACGGGTGGACGTCCCCGACACCGGAAGCCTGCGGGAGGACGTCCTGACCCTGATGCGCGAGATCAACACCACGCGCGCCCGGCTCATCACCGTGATGAACGCGCAGCTGTCCTCCTACTACCAGGAGACCGGCACCAGCCCCGACCTGCTCACCGCACGGCACGAGAAGGCCACGGACGTCCTGTTCGACCGCGCCGTCCGCCGCGGGGAGATCACCGCGGACCGGTTGAGCGAGCGCATCAAGTCGCTCCCCTTCGACCTGCTGCGCCACGAAATCCTGGTGACCTTCGCCCCGGTGCCCGACCACGTCCTGGAGGAGATCGTCGACACGATCTTCCTCCCCCTCATCGGCCTGTGACGGCTTCACGCCTCCTCGACGAAGACGTGCCTCATCTCCCCGATGCCGTCGATGCGGGTGCGGACGACGTCGCCGGGGGTGAGGTACCTCGGCGGGGTCCGTCCTATCCCCACCCCGGCCGGTGTGCCGGTGAAGATGAGGTCCCCTGGGTGCAACGTGCACACCGCCGAGATCCGCTCGATCAACGCGCCCACCGGGAGGATCATCTGCCCGGTGTGACCGTCTTGGACGAGTTCGTCGTTGACCCAGCACCGCAGCCGCAACGGCGTCGTGAGCTCGTCGAGGGTCACCACCGCGGGCCCGAGCGGGCCGAAGCCGGGGAAGCTCTTGCCGAGCGAGAACTGCGGTGGCGCCCCGCTCATCTGCACGTCCCGATCGCTGAAATCCTGCCCCACGGTGAGCCCGGCGACGTAGTTCCAGGCGTCCGCCTCCGCGACGTTCCGTGCTTCCCGCGCCATGACGACGACGAGTTCCACCTCCCAGTCCACGGAGGGCCCGCTGAGCACGATGCGGCCGTGCGGGCCGGTCAGCGAGTCGGCGAACTTCGTGAACACCGACGGCACGCCACCGGCGCGCAAACCCGTCTCCGCCGCGTGCTCGGCGTAGTTCAGGCCGACGGCGAAGACCTGACGCGGCCGCGGCACCGGCGCACCCAGATCCTCGGGCCGGTACGGCTCGGCGACGTCGGTGCGGGCGGTGGCGGCCCACGCCGCGAACTCCGGCCAGCGGGCGAACAGGTCCGCGGGCTCGGGCCCGAACCGGCCGCCGCTGGCTTTGGCGATGTCGATCGCCGCGCGGTCGCGCAACAGGTGGGCGCGGCCGCGCAGATTTCCGATGCGCATGTGGTTTTTCCCCTCATTCCAGCGGATCGTGTCGCGCCCACGCCGTGCGCAGGAACTCGACGGCGGGATCGACGACGGCCGGCGTCGCGAACACCGGGTCGGCGTGATCGGCCCCGGGCACGACGAGCAGCTCGGACCGGCCGCCCGCCGCCAAGACGACCTCGTGCAACCGGCGGCTCTGGGCCAGGCCGCACCGCCGGTCGCCGGAGCCGTGACTGAGGTGGACGGGCGGCCGGTAGCGGGCCCGGCGTGCGGCGGTCACCACCGAAACCGCGGCGAGCTGGTCCTCGCCCGGCCAGGCCGGAACGTCGAGGAACGTGCGAACCATCTTCGCCAGGGCCTCCCGCTCCTCCACTGTGGACGCATCCGACAGCAACAGCCCGAAATCCGTGACCGGATAGTGCAACACCAGCGCGGACAGCGGCACGTCGTCGGAGAACGCGGCGCGGGCCATCAGGTACGCCCCCGCCGAGCTCCCCCACCCGGCGACGCGGCCGGGGTCCAGCCCGTACTCGCCACCGCGCGCCCGCCCCCAGCGGATCGCCGCCAGCACGTCCTCGACCGGGCCGGGGTGGGCGACCTCGCCGGCCAGCCGGTAACCGACCGACGCGACCGCGATCCCGCGTGCGGGCAGCGTCGCCCACGGCCCCATTTCCTTGCTCCCGCCGACGAAACCGCCACCGTGCGCGTAGACCACGACGGGCAGCGGACCGCCGGCGTCCAGGGGCAGGTGCAGGTCCAGGGTCAGCGGACGCCAGCCGGTCACCGTGGCATACCGGATGTCGAGGTAGGACACCGCTCCGTCGAGCACCCGCACCGGATGTGGCCGCGCCAACCGGGGATCGGCCGGCTCGCCACCGGGCTCCGTCATGCCTGCGGCACCAGGATCGCCCGGCCCCGGATCCGGTTCAGCGCGAGATCGTCGAACGCCTCGGCGGCCGCGTCGAGCGGGTAGCGGCGCGTGTGCAGGTTCACCTTCCCGCTTTCCGCGAGCACCATCAGCTCGACCAGGTCGCGGTAGGTCCCGACCATGTTGCCGACGACGTTCTTCTCGGCCGCCACGGCCGCCACCGTCGGGATCCGCAGTTCCCCGCCGTACCCGACGACGAACAGGGAACCGCCTGCCGCGGTCATGTCCCAGGCGTCGTTCTCCGCGCCCTGCTCGGCGACGAAGTCGAACACGACCTCGGCGCCGCGCCCGCTCGTCACGTCCAGGACCGCGCTCACCTGGTTGCCGTCGGCCCGCACCGTCGTGTCCGCGCCGAGGCGGGCGGCGAGCGCGAGCGCGGCCGGGTCCCGGTCGACCACGACGATCTTCGTCGCCGTCAGGGCGGCGAGGACCTGGATGCCGATGTGGCCCAGTCCCCCGGCCCCTTGGACGACGGCCGTACTGCCGGGTGGCAGCAGCGGAACCGCCTTGCGCACCGCGTGGTAGGCGGTGAGCCCGGCGTCGGCCAGCGCGGCGACGTCGGCCGGGTCGGTGGCGGGGTCGAGCTTGACGCACGCCCGCGCGGTCGTGCGCAGGTACTCGGCCATGCCGCCGTCGTGGTCGGACACCCCGGGGAAGGCGGCCGCGGCGCAGGCCATGTCCCGGCCCTCCCGGCAGGCCAGGCACAGCCCGCACGAGGGCTGCGGGTGCAGGATCACCGCGTCCCCGACCTCGACGTTGCTGACCCCGGCGCCGACCGCCTGCACCCAGCCCGCGTTCTCGTGTCCCAGGGTGTAGGGCAGCCGCGGCGCCATCGCGTCGGCCCACTGCCCCTCGATGATGTGCAGATCGGTCCGGCACACGCCGGCGCCCCCGATCCGCACGATCACGTCCAGCGGTCCGGACAGGACCGGTTCCGGCACCTCCTCGACGATCGGCTGTTTGTGGTAGTCGTGCAGGCGCACGGCTTTCATGCTGTTCCTCCTTGAACGAACGCCTGGCTCAGGCGAGCGGAGCGGGTGTTTCGGCGGCTGTGGTCGTCCGCGCCGTCCGCCGGGGCACGGTGATCACGAAGACCGCGACGGCGGCCGCCACCAGGGGCACGACGAGAAGCCCGAACAGCGAGCGGGGCGACCAGGAGTTGTCCAGAAGCAGCCCGGCCAGCACCGGTGCGGTCAGGGCGCCGATGCGGCCGAACGCCATGGCCCAGCCGACCCCGGTCGCGCGCACCGCCGGGGCGTAGAGACCGGGAGCGATGGCGTTGAGCCCGTTGCCGCTGGCGTTGATGAACATGCCGACCGCGACCGCGGCGATCAACGCGGCGACGGCGGAATCGAGGAACACGCTCATCGCCAGGTACGACAGTCCCGCCGCGAGGAAGCAGGCGATCGTCAGACCGCGCAGCCGCACCTTGAGGGCGATCAAGCCGAACAGCAGGGTGCCCGCGATCCCGCCGAGGTTGAGCAGGAGCCCGGCGTTCATGCCCTGCTGGGCCGAGGAACCACTGTGCTGCAGCAGCAGCGGCGTCCAGCTCGCGGCGAAGTAGAAGCCCGCCATCATCACGAAGTAGGCGATCCACAACAGGACCGTCCGCGCCGCGTCCCGGGTCAGCAACGTCGTCACCCGCACCCGGCGTTCGCCGGGCTCCGGGTCGGGCAGGGTGTCGACGGCGGGCAACCGCATCCGCTCCAGGAGCCGGTTGACCTTCTCCAGCGCCCCGCGGGGACGGCGGCTGATCAGGTAGTCCAGTGATTCCGGCATAGCCGCGGCCACCCCGGCCACCATGACCAGGGTCAGCACAGCACCCACGACGAAGGTGGCGCGCCAGCCGTACTCGGCGACCACGAGCTTCGCGACCGCACCACCGAGCACACCGCCGAGCGGCAGTCCCATCCCGTACAGGGCGATCATCGTGCCGCGCAGCCGCTGCGGCGCGTATTCCGTGATGACCACGGGCAGGCTCGCCACCATGCCGCCGATGCCGAGACCGGTCAGGAGACGGCAGGCCGCGAGCATCTCGAACCCGGTGCTGAGCGCGGCCAGTGCCATCCCGGCGGTGCACACGGTCAGGCAGATCAGCGTGAGTGGTCGCCTGCCGATGCGGTCGGCCAGCGGCGCGAGCACGGCCGAGCCGAGCGCCATCCCCACCAGTCCGCTGCTGAGCAGCACTCCCACCCGGGAATCGGTGAGCCCCCACTCGCCTGCCACGCCGGGAGCCGCGAAGGACATCACGAGGACGTCGAACCCGTCGACGAGGTTGATCACCAGACAGATCGCGATGACCCTGATCTGGAACCGGCTCATCCCCGACCGGTCGATGGAATCCCGCACGGACATGCGCTCACCCCTCCTGCCGGTACGCGGTCGCGTCGATCTCGACCAGCAGGTCCGCCCGCACCAGTCCACCGACGATCAGCAGGGTGTTCGGCGGAAACTGCCCCCGCGGGTAGTGCTCGGCGAAGTACTCTTCGCGGGCCGCGTAGAAGTCGGCGACGTGATCCCGTGACGTGAGGTAGCTGACGAACCGTACGACGTCCCGGAGGGTGGCGCCCTGCGATTCGAGGATGGTGCGCACGTTGTCGTAGGCGCGGATCGTCTGGGTCCGCACGTCGGGGCCGGTCACGGAATTGTCCTCGGCGATTCCGCACTGGCCGGCGACGAACAGCAGCTCGCCCGCGCGCGCCACGTGCGAGTACGCGCTGAACGGCGCCCCGACTCCGGGCGGGTTCGCATAACTCGGTGCGATGGTCATGGTGGTCTCGTCTCCTTCGACTTCGGTCAGGCGGTGGCGTGAGCGAGGGTGCCGCCCGCGAGGACCCGGCCGAGCGCGGCGGACAGCTCGGCCCCCTCCCCCGCCTGGCGGGCGCGCCAGGCCACGTGCCCGTCCGGACGCACGAGCGCCGCGCCCTCCCGGCCGATCGACAGGGGCCCGAGCAGGTGCGGCAGCCGCTTGACCCGCAGCGGGACGACGGCTGAGGCCGCCAGGTCCTGTCCGGCCCGGTCCCAGCCGTCGGCGTCCGGCCCGCAGACGAGCACGAACTCGGTGTCGAACCAGTCGATGCTCGACTCGGTCTTGTTCACATCGAGCCAGAAGTGCGGGAACCGCGCGCCGGGCCGGTCGGTCGGCCAGTAGTACTGCGAGTCGTACGGCGGCACGGGGGAACCGTCGTCGACGACGGCGCCGCGGGTGTAGATGTAGCCCAGCGTGTGGCCGTCGCTGTGCAGCTGCTTGTTCTGGTCGATCAGCAGGTCGCGCCAGCGCTGCGGGTCCTCCTCGCGGCGGCGGAACGCCTCGTCCATCTCGTCGATCCGCGTCTGGTTGCGCACGGCGAAGTCGGTGTTGGACTGCGCGACCGGGCGGCGCTCGGAGTCGTAGGTGTCGAGCAGGACGTCCCCGGCCCGGCCGGACAGCACCATCGCGAGCTTCCACGCCAGGTTGTGCACGTCCTGGACGCCGGAGTTCAGCCCATTGCCTCCCGCGGTGGGGAACCGGTGCGCGGCGTCCCCGGCGAGGAACACCCTGCCCTCGCGGAACCGTTGCGCGACCTGGGCGCTCATCCGCCAGGTCATCACGTTGATGCGCTCGACCTTCAGGTCGGGCATCTCCCACTGCTCCCGCACGTCCTGGATCAGGCGCTCCTCGGACAGCGGCTCCTCGCCCTCCCGCAGCTTCTGCACCGCCAGCCACCGGTCCCCGTCCGGACCGGTGGCCAGGACGTTCACGTCGGGCCTGCTGCGGTCGCGCGGCCGGACCAGGAACCCGATCGCGCTGCGGACGTGCGGCAGGTGCCCGACGTCGGCGCGGTAGTAGTGGTTCGCCATGAGCGCCAGGGTCTCCGGGCCGTCCATCGCGATGCCGGCGGTCTCGCGCACCCGGCTGTTCGCGCCGTCGCACCCGACCAGGTACCGCGCCCGGACGTCGAACTCCTCGCCGTCGGAGGCCCGCCGTACCCGCGCGGTCACCCCGTCGGAGTCCTGGGCGAGGGAAACCAGTTCGGTGGACCGGCGCACCTGCGCCAGCGGCCGGGCGGACAGCGCGTCGTCCAGTGCCTCCTCCACCGCGTCCTGGGGCACGATCGAGCGCGGCGCCGGGGTGTGCAGGCTCGGCGCGGGCTCGGTGTAGGCCACCAACGGCCCGTTCAGGCTTTCACACCAGCAGGCCACGTCCGACTCCTGCGGCAGCCCCGCGCGGCGCACCTGGTCCTCGATCCCCCAGATGCGGAACAGCTCCATGGTCCGCGGATGGCAACCCCGGGCCTTCGGGTGCGTGGTCGTGGCGGGCCGTCGCTCGACGAGCAGGCTCTCCACCCCGAACCGGTCGAGCAGCAGCGCGAGGCTCATCCCGACCGGTCCCCCGCCGACGACGAGCACAGGTACCTCGATCATCAAGAGCGTCCTTTCCGGAAAGAGTGTCAGTCGACGTAGGACACCCGGGGCTTGCACCGGTCGTCCTCGAGTTCGGGCAACAGCACGACGCGCTCCTGCTCGAACGCGTCGGTGCGGGCGGTGACGAACGCCGCGTCCCCGGTCAGGCTCCGGTTGTAGGACACGTGGGGGCAGAACGGCGGGATGTACAGGAAGTCGCCGACGCCCACGATCAGGTCGTGTTCGAGTTCGGCGCCCCAGAAGAAGTGCACGCTGCCCCGCAGGCCGTAGAGCGCCGACTCGTGCTCGAGGTGGTAGTGGACGTTCGACTTCTCCCCCGGCCCCAGTGAGGTCACCAGGAGCGACAGGTGCTTCGAGGGCGTGGTCACCCCGTTCACCCCGAAGAGCGCGTTGACGTCCTGCTTGGCGCGCTGCTCCCGCTCCGGGTGCACCAGGGTGACGTCACCGTCCCATTCGACCTTGAACTCCATGTAACCAGTCCTCCTCGGATCAGCGGCTGTGACGATGGGAAGAACGGTGCGCCGCGGGCCCTGCCCGGGTCGAGGTGGCTGTCCAAAATTTGCACAGCGAAAGGCGTTTTCCGGGCTTTCCCAGCCATAATCGGCGGACGGTGTTCTCGCGGGCACTGAGGAGGAGGCGCGATGAGATCGGTGGAGACCCGGCTGGCTTGGGAGAGTTTCCAGTCCGGCGCGCAGGCCCGGATCCGCCAGGAGATCGTCGCGTCGTGGCGGCGCTCCCGCAGCAACGGCGTCGACCCGGACCGGCTGGACCTGGCGCACGGCGAGATCGACGTGCAGTCCCCGTTCGTCCGCGTCGCGGCGCCGGTGCTGCTCGGCATGGCCGACCTGCTGACCGGCAGCGACACCTCGCTCGCCCTCGCCGATCCGGACGGGATCCTGACGTGGCGCTGGGAGTCCGAACGGACCCTCACCCGGGATCTGGACCGGATCGAGTTCGAGCCCGGCTCCCAGGTCGCCGAGCAGAGCGCCGGCACCAACGGCATCGGGGTCGCCGCGACCACGCGCCGCCCCTCGATCGTGATCGGCGCCGAGCACTACAAGCAACCGTGGCACCCGTGGGCCTGCGTCGCCGCACCGGTGGTCCACCCGATCACCCGGCGCGTCGCGGGCATGGTCAACGTGGCGTGCCACGCCAACGACGCGAACCACCTGCTGCTGGTCGCGGTCCGGGCACTGGTCGACGGGATCACCACCGCGCTGGGCGAGGCCGCGACCTCCCGGCAGCGGCGAATGCTCGACGCGCACCTGTCCTTCCGCTCCGCCTCGGCCGGGCCCGTCGTCACCCTCGACCGCCAGACGATGATCGTCGAGGACGACGCCGCCGAACTGGGCCTGGACCGGCCGACCCTGTGGGCGGCGGTGCTGGAGGCGGGTCCGTCCGCGAGCGAGATCGCGCTCGCGGACGGCCTCCGCGCACGCCTGTGCCCGGTCACCCCGGGCCGGCTCGACGACGGCGTCGTGCTGGTGCTCACGCGCGGCTCCACACCGGGCGGGGCGGCATCCGGCCGGGAGGCCGCGGCCTACGGACCGCTGGAGCGGGCCGAGGTCCGGGTCATCACGGACACCCTCGCCGAGTGCGGGGGTAACAAGTCGGAGGCGGCGGCACGCCTGGGCATCTCCCGCGGCACGCTCTACCAGCGGCTCCGCCGCTACCGGCTGGGGTGAGCCGCGCTCAGCGGTGGAATCGCGTGGTGACGGACAGGTGCTCGCGCTCCACGGTGATCGCGTTGACAGGCGCTTCGGTGTCGGCGTAGCCGAACGAGATGCCGAACAGCAGCTTCCCACCGCTGATGCCGAGGACCTCCCGGACGGTGTCGGCGTAGAAGCTCAGCAGGCCCTGCGGACAGCTCGCCACACCGTGGGCAGTGAGTGCGAGCAGCAGGGTCTGCCCGTACATGCCGACGTCGGCGGCCAGCCGCGCCTCCGCCGTGTCGGGAGCGAACAGCATCGCGACGTGCGGAGCGCCGTAGAACCGCAGGCTCTCGGCGTCGTATGCGGCGCGCTTGTCACGCTCGTCCGGGCCGATGCCGAGCGCGCCGTAGAGCGTGGCGCCGAAGGCGGCGCGGCGTCGCTGGTGCACAGGTGCGTAGATGTCCTCGCTGTAGGGGAAGTCGACCGACGTCCGGCCAGCCCGGTGCGCGGCCACCAGCGCGTCCGCGAGGGCGTCGCGCCGCGCGCCACTGACCACCTCGACTTGCCAGGGCTGCGCATTGGAGTTCGACGGGGCGGCTGCCGCCAAGGAAAACACGTCGTGGAGCGTCGTCTCCGGAACCGGCGTCGGGCGGAACGCCCGGGTCGCCCGGCGGCCACGGATCAGCTGGGCCGCATAACCGGCGAGATCACTCATCACAGGGACTCCTCACTGAAGTAAACGATGACGTTTACTTCAGACGGTAACAGCGACCCACAGCCAAGTAAACGGTCGCGTATACTCTGTGACGTGGCGAACGGAACGACCAGTAGACCGGGACGCGGGGGGCGGGAGCGGGTGCTCGCCGCGGCGAGCAGGCTGTTCGCCGCCCAGGGGATCAACGCGACATCGATGGAGGACGTGGCGGCACAGGCCCCGGTGTCGAAGCGTACGCTGTACGCGCACTTCCCGACGAAGGACGACCTCGTCCTCGCCCAGCTCCGCGCCCTGGTGGAGTCCGGGGACACCCTGCACGCCGTGCTGACCAGGGAGGACATCCCGGCCCGCGAACGGCTGCTGGCGATGTTCGACATCCCCGCCCCCGCGACCGGCCCGGTGCGCGGCTGCCCCTTCCTCGACGCCGCGGCGGAGTTCCCCGACCCTGACAGCGCCGCCCACGCCTACGCGCGCGCACAGAAGCTGCTGATGCTCCGCCTGGTGACCGACCTGGTCACCGAGCTGGGCGTCGCCGAACCCGAGCTACTCGCTGAGCAGCTCGTCACGCTCGCCGACGGGGCCGCGATCCGCGCGATGACCCTCAACGACGCCGGCTACGGCCGCCACGCCCGCGCCGCCGCCGCGACCCTCATCGACCACGCGGAACGCACGCCAGCCGAATAGGCCGCAGCGCGAAACCGCGTCAGGCGCTGTGCTGCGCCGTGCGACCGCTCGCCCGGCCCAGCGCCTCGGCCAGCTCGGCCTGCCTGCGCCGGTACGCGGCGACGTTGGCGAGCTTGATGTCCTCGTAGCCGCGCACCGCGTCGGGGAGTTCGGCGAGTTCGAGCAGCGCCGGTTCATTCGCCTCGGAGACGCGAAGGGCCTTGCTGATCGCATCGCGGTATTCGGTGATCAGCTGCCGCTCCACGCGCCGCACCCGGGCGTAGCCGAACAGGTCGAACCGGGTGCCGCGCAGGCGCCGTCCCGCGCGCAGCAGCCGCAGCACCGGCTGCGCCCAGGGGCCGAGTGCGATCTTGCGGTTCAGGCCGAGCGCACGCAGCACCGGCGGGTGGAACTGGTGGGCGTAGCGGGCGCCGGGACCGAACTCGGCTTCGATCTCCGCCCGCAGCGCCGGGTCGAGGGAGAGCCGGGCGACCTCGTACTCGTCCTTGTAGGCCATGAGCTTGTACAGGTTGCGCGCCACGGCCTGGGTGACCGCGCTGTCACCGGCCCGGCTGCGCACCTGCTCGACGAACTCGGCGTAGGCGCGGGCGTAGTCCTCGTCCTGGTAGGCGATCAGGTCCGGGATCCGCACGTCGAGCAGCCTCGCCAGCTCCCCGCCCTCGGCCCGCACCAGCGACCGCACCCGTCGCACGGCCGCGGGGTCGGCTGGGGTTCCGGGCGCCGCCGGCGCCGGGACGAGCTCGGCGGCCAGGGCGTCCGGGTCGGCCACGAGCTGGCGGCCGCGGCGGAACGCCTGCAGGTTGGCCGCGACCGCGGTGCCGTTGATCTCGATCGCCCGCTCGATGGCCGCGGCGCTCACGTTCAGCGCGCCGGTCTGGTAGGCCGCGCCGAGCTGGAGGATGTTGGCGAACTGGTCGTCGCCGAACAGCGCCTCGGCTGCGGCGCGGGCGTCCAGGTAGTGCCCGCGCGCGGTCGCACCGTCCAGGACGGACCGGATGCTGGACTGCTCGGGGAAGGACACCGCGGTGTCGATGATCATCCGCCCGGTCGGGATCTCCGAAGTGGACACCACGGCGACCGTGCGGTCCCGGTCGGCCACGGCCAGGTGCGCCGGATCGGCCGCCACGAGCGGGTCACAGGCCAGGTACAGGTCGCACTCCCCCGCGGCTAGCTTGGGCGCCTGCTCCACCGGTTCCGTGGTGATCTTGACGTCGGAGACGACGGCGCCGCCCTTCTGCGCCAGGCCGGTCTGGTCGAGGGTGCGCACGTGCCGGCCGTCGAGGACCGCGGCCGTGGCCAGGATCTGCGCCACGGTCACCACGCCGGTGCCGCCGATCCCGGTGATGCGCACGGCGACGTCACCTTCCGCGTGCCGCGGTTCCGGCAGCTCGGACGCCTCCAGCGACCCGATCTGCTTGCGGCGCTTCCCGTCTCCGGGCACGACGGTGAGGAAGGACGGGCAGTCGCCGTTGAGGCAGGAGTAGTCGACGTTGCACGAGGACTGGTGGATGCGGGTCTTGCGGCCGAACTCGGTTTCCACCGGCTGCACGGACAAGCAGTTGGACTTCACGCCGCAGTCGCCGCAGCCCTCGCAGACCCGTTCGTTGATGAACACCTTGGTGGCCGGGGTTTCCTGCTTGCCGCGCCGCCGCTTCCGCCGTTTCTCCGCGGCGCACTCCTGGTCGTGGATCAGCACCGTGACGCCCGGAATCGCGGCCAGCTCCTCCTGGGTGCGCAGCAGATCGTCGCGGGACCGGACCTCGACCCCGCGGGGGAACCGCAGACGCCGCAACCGGCGTGGCTGGTCGGAGGTGATCACGACCTTCGCCGCGCCCTCGACGAGGAGCAGTTCGGCGAGCTTGTGCACCGGCAACGCCCCGACCGCGTCCTGGCCGCCGGTCATGGCGACCGCCGAGTTGTGCAGCAGCTTGAACGTGACGTTCACGCCGGCCGCGACCGCCGCCCGGACCGCGAGGCTGCCGGAGTGGGTGAACGTGCCGTCGCCGATGTTCTGCACCAGGTGCCGGGCCTCGACGAACGGGGCCATGCCGATCCACTGGGCGCCCTCGCCGCCCATTTGCGTGATGCCGATGACGTCCCCGACCTGGTCGGGTTCCATGAACAGCGCCATGGTGTGGCAGCCGATCCCGCCACCCACGAGGGTGCCATCGGGCACCTTGGTGGAGGAGTTGTGCGGGCAGCCCGAGCAGAAGTAGGGCGTGCGGGCCAGCAACGGCACCGCGATCCGCTCGCGGCGGCGCCGGCCCTGCCACACGCGCACCGGTTCGATGTCACCGAGCAGGCGGGCGAGCCCCTTGGCGATGACGTCCGGATCGAGCTCGCCCAGCTCGGTGAACAGCACCCGGCCGTCGGGACCGGTTTTGCCGTGCACGCGCGGCGCTCCCGTGCGGCCGTAGAGGATCTCCTTGACCGCGGGCTCGATGAGCGCCCGCTTCTCCTCCACCACCACGATCTCGTCGAGCCCCTGGGCGAAGTCGGTGATGATGCCGGGCTCGACGGGGTGGATCACGCCGAGCTTGAGGATGCGGATGCCGAAGCGGGCGAGGGCGTCCTCGTCGAGGCCGAGCGCGCGCAACGCCTGCCGCAGGTCCAGATAGGACTTGCCGGCCGTGACGATCCCGATCCGGTCGCCCGGCCCGGACCGCACGATCCGGTTGACACCACTGGCCCGCAGGTACTCCAGCGCGAGCGGCAACCGCACCCGGTGCAGGCTGTGCTCCAGCGTCGCCAGCTCCGGCCCGAGCAGCCGGCTGCTCGGGCGGTGGCCGTACGCACCCTCGGGCAGCACCGGCGCCGTCCACGACGGGTCGACGACGGCGGTGCCGGCCGCATCAGCGACGTTGGCGACGATCTTCATCGCCGTCCACAGCCCACTGGCCCGGGACAGCTCCACCGCGTGCCGGCCGTGGTCGAGGACGTCCTGCGAATCCGCCGGGAAGAACACCGGCATCGCCAGGTCGGCCAGCGCGTGCTCGGAGGCGCACGGCACCGACGACGACTTCGCGTTCGGATCGTCCCCGACCAGCGCGACCGCGCCGCCGCGCGGGTGGGTTCCGGCGAGGTTGGCGTGCCGCAACGCGTCCGTGGCCCGGTCCAGGCCCGGGGCCTTGCCGTACCAGAATCCGGTGACGCCGTCCCTGCGCAACGAGCCCAGCCCCGCGGCCAGCTGGCTGCCCATCACCGACGTCGCCGCGAGTTCCTCGTTGAGCCCGGGCCGGTGCACCACCGCGTGCTCGTCCAGCAGCTTCCCGTGCCGCGCCAGCTCCAGGTCGAAGCCGGCCAGGGGCGAACCCTCGTAACCGGACACGAACGCCGCCGTGTCCCGTCCTGCCCGCCGGTCCTGCCGGACGCGGTCCAGCACCACGCGCACCAGAGCCTGCACACCGGTGAGGTAGACCGTTCCCGTCTCGCGCACGTACCGCTCGTCCAGGGTGAAGGTGGTCATGCCGGGCCTTTCGCGTCACGCCGGTTGGGACGTGGATCACTTCAGCCAACGCGAGCGGCGCCGCGCAACAACGAACAGGCCGGTTCCACTGAGCACGCAAAAATTCTCGCGATCGGAGTGTTCCGGCTCGTATCTGTTGCGTACGATCGCCCGTCATGACCGACGAGCTGATCGACGCGACCGACCGGGAGATCCTGACGCTGCTGCGGGAGGACGCCCGCCGGACGCTGTCCGACATCGCCGCTCGCGTCACGCTGTCCACGGCCGCGGTGAAGCGGCGCGTCGATCGGTTGCAGGAGGCCGGGGTCATCACCGGGTTCACCGTGCAGATCGACCACGCCAAGCTCGGCTGGGGCATCGAAGCCTTCACCCAGCTCCGATTCTTCGGCACCACGAACGTCGACGAGATCGTGCAGACCACCACGCGGATGCCCGAGGCGCAGGCGGTGTTCACCATCGCCGGCGACCCGGACGCCCTGGTGTGGCTGCGGGTGCGCGACATGCAACACCTGCAGCGCACGATCGACGAACTGCGCCGCAGCCACCGCATCACCAGCACGAAAACCCTCATCGTCCTGGATTCCTGGACGCGGGGCCAGCAGTGGCCGGGCACCGCGCCCTGACCGGACCGGTCAGGCGAAGACGACCGTTTTTCCCCGTCAGGGGCGATTGCCGTTCCGGTTGCGTGGCTCGGCAGCCGTGACGAGCCCGCGGAGGAGGGCGTCGACGATGCGGGTGGGCAGGTCCGGTTCGAGCGGCTCGCGGGTGAGCACGATCCTGAAGTGCAATGGCGCGACCAGCATCTCGAGCACGAAGCGGGGTTCGGTGGTGCCGGGCAGCTCGCCGCGCTTGATCGCCCGCTCGGCGATCTGTCCGGACTGGGCGTAGCGGGCGTCCCAGTACTGGTCGCGCAGTCGCCGGGTGGCCGGGTCGTCGCCGGCCGAGGCCAGCGCTCGATCGAGGGCGTTACCCCCGGGCGAGGTCAGGTATCTGGCGAGCGCGGTGGCGTAGGCGATCAGATCGTCCCGCAGGCTCCCGGTGTCGGGCACCGGGAGCTGTTCGGCGGCGTCGGCGAGCAGGGCGTCGATGATGAGGTTCTCGCGGGTGCCCCACCGTCGGTAGATCGACGTCTCGTTCACCTGCGCGCGCCGGGCCACCTCGCACACCGTCAGGCCCGTCAGGCCCTGCTCCAGCAGCAGCTGGTTGGTCGCCTCGATGACAGCGGCGCGCACACGCGCCGACCGTCCACCCGGCCGTCGCCGGACGTCCACATCGCTCACAGGACGACACCCTAATACAAGTCCTCTTGCTTTAGCGCGGACGAGCCGACATACTCCTGACGCAAGCCGACTGGCCTTAACGGCGAGCCTCGGTCGCCGCGGCGGCGCTCGGACCCGGCCCGCCTGCCCCACTCACAGGAGTACTGAGATGCGCATCGAACGGGACATCGAGGTCCCCACCCGCACGGGCTCGCCGATCCTGGCCGACGTGTTCCTGCCCGACGACGACGGCGCCTTTCCCGTGCTGGCGTCGATCAGCCCGTACGGCAAGGACGTGCACTGGCCGGACCGCTACCCGCTCTACGAACTCGTTCCGCAGAACGAGCACATGGTGTGGGAGACCCCGGATCCCGAGTGGTGGACGGCCCGTGGCTACGCGGTGCTGCGCGCCGACACCCGGGGCACCGGGAAGTCACCCGGCCGCATGGACCTGATGAGCCCGGCTGATTCCGAGGACTTCTACGACGTCGTCGAGTGGGCGGCCGAACAGACCTGGTCCAACGGCAAGGTGGCATCCAGCGGCATCTCGTGGCTCGCGATCATGGGCTGGAGGGTGGCGGAGCTGCAGCCGCCGCACCTCGCCGCGATCGTGATCTGGGAAGGCGCGTCCGACTTCTACCGCGACTTCATCTACCAGGGCGGCCTGTACGCCCACGGGTTCGTCGAGTTCTGGTGGAACCGCCAGATCACCCCTCAGCGCAACGGCACCGACGGCGACGACTGGCGCGAGGTGCTCCCGCAGCATCCCGTGCTCGACGAATACCACCAAGCGCGCATCGTCGATCTCGACCGGGTCACGGTTCCGGTGCTGTCGGCCGCCAACTGGGGCGCCCTGCACGTGCACCTGCGCGGCAACATCGAAGGCTGGGCCCGGGCGGCGTCGCGGGACAAGTGGCTCGTGGTGCACACCGGCACCCACATCGACCCCTACTACGCCGAGTGGGCACTGGATCTGCAGTTGCGCTTCCTCGACCGCTTCCTCAAAGACCAGCCCGACCGCATGGACGGCGTGGCCCCGGTGCGACTGGCGATCCGGCGCGGACGCGAGGTGGACTGGCGGGACGCCACGGATTTCCCGCTCCCGCAGACGCAGTGGCGCGAACTCCACCTCGGCGACGGCGTCCTCGACTGGGACCCGCCCGCAGACGCCACGACGGTGGCCTACCCCGCCGGCTTCGACACCGCACCGGTGTCCGAACCGCTCGAGCTGACCGGTCCGGTCGCGCTGCGCCTGTGGCTCAGCGCCGAGCAGGACGACCTCGACATCTTCGCGCGGGTGCAGCACATCGGCGTCGACGGCGAGCCGATCCCGGCTGTCGGCCCGCAGGGCGACCCGATCCCGATGGCCATGGGCTGGCTCAGGGCGTCACACCGCGAGACCGACCCGGAGCGGTCACTGCCCCACCGGCCGTGGCACACCCACGCCCGCGAGATCCCCCTCGTGCACGGCGAGCCGACCCTGCTCGAAGTCGAGATCTGGCCCACCAGCATCACACTCGCACCAGGCGAGCGGCTGCGCCTCGAACTGGTCACCGGGGACAGCGACCTCGGCTTCATGACCCACGACCACCCCGATCTGCGTCGCCCGGCGACCACCGCCACCATCCACCTCGGCGGCGACCACGCCTCCCACCTGCTCGTTCCCGTCATCCCGCGATAGGGCCGGCCACGCCCGTGAGCCCCGGAAGAGGATTCGCCATGCGACAACTCGTGGACATCTCGGTCCCGCTGCAGAGCGGGATCGCCTCCGACCCACCCGGCCACCGGCCCTCGATCACCTACATCGACCACCAGCAGTCCGTCCCGGACATGCTCCGCTTCTTCCCGGGCGCGACGGCCGAGGACCTGCCCGACGGCGAGGGCTGGGCGATCGAGCGGATCGAGGCCACCACCCACACCGGCACCCACCTCGACGCCCCCTACCACTACGCGTCCACCATGGACGGAGGACGCCGGGCCATCACGATCGACGAGGTCCCCCTGCACTGGTGCTTCCAGCCCGGCGTCAAGCTGGACTTCCGCCACCTCCCCGACGGCCACGTCGTCACCCCCGCCGACATCGACGCCGAGCTCGACCGGATCGGCCACCAGCTGCGCCCGCTCGACATCGTGCTGATCAACACCCGCGCCGGCACCCGCTACGGCCAGGACGACTACGTCACCTCCGGCTGCGGGGTCGGCCGCGCCGCCACCCTGCACCTGCTCGAACAAGGGGTTCGGGTGACCGGCACCGACGCCTGGAGCTGGGACGCCCCGTTCGTGTTCACCGCCGAACGCTACGCCCGGGACCACGACGCCTCCATCATCTGGGAGGGCCACCGGGCCGGACGTGAGATCGGCTATTGCCACATCGAGAAGCTGCACAACCTGGAGAACCTCCCGGCACACGGCTTTCAGGTCGCCTGCTTCCCGGTCAAGATCCATCGAGCCTCCGCCGGCTGGACCCGCGCCGTGGCGATCTTCGACGAGGACGTGGCATGAAACTCGGTTCGCTGCTCGTGGACGGTGTGCGGCGCTATGGCGTCGTCGATGGCGATCGCATCGCTCTGCTCACCGAGACCGCCGACGTCTTCGAGGTGCTCACGACTGGAAAACCCGCGGCGGCTGGTCAGCGGTTGCCTTGGGACGAGACCGCGCCGATCGCCGTCCCGGTGCCGATCGCCAGCATCCGCGACTTCATCACCTTCGAACAGCACACGGCCGGCTCGCTCCGCGCGATCACCGGGAGCAGCGAGGTCCCGGACGCCTGGTACGAAGCGCCCGCCTTCTACTTCACCAACCCGCACGCGGCGATCGGCTCCGGCACACCGGTCCCGATGCCGCCCGGGTGCGAGGTGCTGGACTTCGAGCTGGAAGTCGCGGTCGTGATCGGCACGGCGGGCTTCAACCTGTCCGTGGCCGAGGCCATGGACCACATCGCCGGGTTCACCATCCTCAACGACTGGTCGGCCCGCGACCTGCAGAGCCGGGAGATGCGCGTCGGGCTCGGACCGGCCAAGGGCAAGGACACCGCCACCACACTCGGCCCGGTGCTGGTCACCCCGGACGAACTCGCCGGCTACGAGAGCGACGGCCGCTACGACCTCGCCATGGAGGTCTTCGTGAACGACACCCGCATCGGTGGCGACACGCTCGCGAACATGGCCTGGACCTTCGCCGAGCTGATCGCCTACGCCAGCCGCGGCACCTGGGTGCGGCCCGGTGACGTGCTCGGGTCCGGAACGTGCGGCAGTGGCTGCCTCGCCGAACTGTGGGGATGGCACGGCGAGCGGCAACCACCGCCGCTGCGCATCGGCGACACCGTGCGCATGACGGTGCAAGGGATCGGCACCATCCACAACACCGTGGTCGCCGGCCCACCGCTGCACGACGTTCCACCGGCTCGCCGCTCACGCTGAACGCCCTCCACGCCGTCGCCGAGGCCGCCAGTCGGCACCCCCGAGGACAAGTGGAGGGAAGCGGTCACCGGGGCGTGCGCGGCGCTGGCGGAGGCGACCTGGAGATCGACCTTCCGGGCCGGTTCTCGGTCCTCGCCGGGCGTGGGCGGCAGATCCCGGCTCACGGCGACGGATCGCGCAGACCTCCCCGCGCACCGGCTAGGCTGCGGTTCATGCCTGCCGCGCCACGCCACACCGCCGCCACGCCGCATCGGGACGCGGCACCGGCTTCTTCGGGGCGAGAAGCCGCCTTCCGGTTGGCGCGGCGGCAGTTCCGCGAGGGAACGCGCATCGAGATGCAGGCTCTCGCCAACGAGCTCGGCGTGAGCCGGATGACGTTGAACCGCTGGGTCGGCAGCCGGGACCGGCTGCTGGGCGAGGTCAACTGGTCCCTGGCGAAGCCCACCCTCGATCTCTGCCGCCGCAAGGCCGCGACGTCCGGGATCGATGCGGTGGCGCAGACCCTCGAGGGGTTCATCGCCACCGTCCTGGACGCGCCGTTCATGAGGACGTTCCTGCGGCAGGAGGGCGAGATCGCGCTGCGGATCCTGACGACCCGCAGCAGCGAACTCCAGCACAACTTCATCGCGTACGTGACCGACTTGCTGCGCGAGGAGCTGCCCGACCCGCCGGGCGGGCTCCCGCTCGAGGATCTCGCCTATCTCGTGGTCCGCATCGCCGAATCGTTCTGCTACGTGGACATGATCACCGGCGGCGAGCCGGACGCCACCAAGGTCGGCGCGGCGATCCGGCGGCTGCTGTCCTGATCCTCAGACGGCCGCGACCGCGCGGTCGCTGAGGAACTGGCGCATTTCCCGCGCCACGACCTCGGGTGTCTCGTAGCAGGCGAGGTGGCCGGCGTCGGCGAGGAGCACCAGGCGACCGCCGGGAACCCGCCGCACGTCCGAGATCTGCTTGTCCAGATTGACCACGGTGTCCTTGCCGCCGACCAGGTACAGCAGCGGGACACGCAGCCCTGGCAACTCGTCGGCCATGCTCGTGTACACGCCGCCGCCGAGCCAGCCGCGCCACATCCGCTCGGTGACCGTGGGCATGGTGCGCACCAGGTCGGTCGTCTTCGCGGGATCCTGCGAGATGCTCGCGATGCCCGCGGTGATCGTGTCCAGATCGCCGTAGGCGCCGTAAAAGCCTTCGATGACGGGATCGCCGGGGGACGTACCGCCCGCGTTCCACGGCATGATCCCCACGACCGCCTCCACCTCGCCGGGATGGTCCAGTGCGATCCGCACACTGATGGCGCCACCCAGCGACAGCCCTGCCACGACGAACCGGGTGAGCCCGATTTCCCGGCAGGCCTCGAAAACGGTCTCGGCGAGCCGCGCCAGGTCGCCGTCGGCCCGCGCACCGGACGAACCGGCGTGGCCCGGGAGATCCATCAGGACGACGCGGTACCCGTCGAGCAAGGGCGCCACCTCGGCCCAGCACTCGATCGAACAACCAAAGCCCGGCAGAAGAACGATCGTGCGCTCCCCGCCGCCGCGAACTTCGTAGTGGATTCCGCTGGTGGTGATGGGCATCGTTGCCCCTCTCTCCTGATGTTACGTGACGCGATATGTAACAGCTCACGCAGATTAGCCGTGCGAGCGGCGCATCCGCAAGCTGTGTTACATTGCCGTATATGTAACATCACGAGAGCGGGGAAGAGAACCGATGAGCACCACCAGCCGCGAGGTTCACCTGGTCGCACGCCCGGCCGGGGTGCCCTCCCCGGCGGACTTCGCGATCGTGGAAGCCGTCGTGCCGGAACCGGAACCAGGACAGGTGCTGGTGCGCAACGACTGGATGTCGGTCGATCCCTCCATGCGCGGGCGCATGCGGGACGTACCGTCCTACCTCCCGCCGTTCGCCCTCGGCGCGCCACTGGACGGCGCGGCCGTCGGCACGGTCGTCCGGTCACGGAGCCGCAAGTTGCGCGAAGGAGACATCGTGTGGCACCACCACGGCTGGCGGGACTACGCCGTGGTCGGCGCGGAAGAAACCCACCGTCTGGACACGACGGGCGTCAGCGGCGCGGACTACCTCGGTGTGCTCGGCATGCCCGGCCTCACCGCCTACCTGGCGCTGAGCGAGTTCGCGCCCGTGCACCCCGGCGACGTCGTCTTCGTTTCGGCGGCCGCCGGCGCCGTCGGCGTGGTGGCCGCCCGGGTCGCCCGCCACCTCGGCGCGGCCGCGGTGATCGGGTCCGCAGGCGGACCGGACAAGGCCCGGCGACTGGTGGAACAGCTCGGCTACGACCGGGCCATCGACTACAAGGCAGGACCGGTCGGGCCCGCCTTGCGTGCGGCGGCGCCCGGTGGACTCGATGTCTATTTGGACAGTGTCGGCGGGGACCAGCTGGAGGCCGCCCTCGACGCGCTCCGCACCGGCGGCCGGGTGGCGGTGTGCGGGTCCGTCTCCCAGGCGAACGCCGAGAAACCCGTGCCCGGCCCGGCCAACCTCGCACTGATCACGAAGAAGCGCCTGACCTTGCGCGGCTTCATCGTGCTGGACCATCTGGAGCGCTGGCCCGAATGGATCGCCCTCGCCCGGGGCTGGCTCGAGGACGGATCGCTCGTCTCGACGACGACCGTGGTGGACGGCCTGGAGAACGCCGTCGGAGCACTGCTGGGGATGCTGTCCGGCGCCAACGTCGGCAAGATGCTGGTGCGGCTGCACGGGGCGGCCGCATGACCACATCGCCTGAGCTGTGGCAGGTCAACGGTGTGGAGCTCGCGGTGACCGCGGCGGGCGAAGGACCGCTCGTCGTGCTCGCGCACGGATTTCCCGACCTCGCCGTCACCTGGCGACTGCAGATCCCCGCACTGGTCGAGGCCGGCTATCGCGTGCTGGCTCCGGACATGCGCGGCTACGGCGGGAGCTCGCGCCCCGGCGAACGATCGGCGTACGCGCTACGCACGGTCGGGCTGGACCTGATCGGTCTGCTCGAGCACGAGGGCGCCGACACGGCGCATTTCGTGGGGCACGACTGGGGCGCCGCGTGCGTGTGGCAGCTCGGCCTCGACCACCCGGACGCCGTTGCCTCGCTCACCGGTCTCAGCGTGCCGTACGCCGCGCCCGCGCCCGCCCCGCCGACACAGATCCTGCGCGCACGCTGGGGCGAGCGTTTCTACCAGATCCGGTTCCAGGAGGCCGGGACCCCCGAGGCGCTGCTGATGCGCGATGTCGACCGCTCACTCGCCGCCATCTTCAGCGACCGCTACGACCTCCTCGACGGCGAGGACCCCGTCCGCCCGCCCGAATGGCTGCCACCCGGCCTGTTCCGCCGGATCGCCGGACGATTCCGCGAGACGGGTTTCGCGGGCGGCCTCAACTACTACCGCAACATCGACGACAACTGGCGCGACGCCAAGGCGGCGCGAGAGCGGGTCATCCGGCAGCCGTCCCTGTTCATCACGGGCAGCGCGGACCCGGTGTCCACGTTCCTGCGATTCGAATCCGGCGCACGGGCATTCGAGGATCTCCGCACGCTCGTCGTGGACGGGGCCGGGCACTGGGTGCACCAGCAGGCACCGGACACGGTGAACGAAGCGCTTCTGGCGCACCTTCGCCGTGCCCGCGCGGCGGTCAGGAAATCTCCCGCTTGAGGATCTTGCCGGTGGGTGTCATCGGCAGTCGCTCACGGAGCTCGACGATCCTCGGGTACTTGTAGGCGGCCAGCTGCCGCCTGCCCCAGGCGACCAGGTCTTCGGGCCGAACCGCCTCGTGGCCCTCGGCGGGGACGACGACGGCCTTGATCTCCTGACCGTGCGAGGCATGCGGGACCCCGATCACCGCGACGAGCGACACGGCCGGGTGTTCCAGGAAAACCTCCTCGATCTCACGGGGATAGACGTTGTAGCCGCCCCGGATGATGAGGTCCTTCGACCGCCCGACGATGTGATAGAAGCCGTCGGCGTCCTTGCGGGCCAGGTCACCGGTGCGGAACCAGCCGTCGCGGACGGCCTCGGCGGTCGCCTCGGGCCGCTTGTAGTAGCCCTTCATGACGTTGTGCCCGCGAATCGCGATCTCCCCCACTACCTGCGGGTCGTCCGGGAGCGTCGTCCAGTCGTCCGCGATCAGCTTCATCTCGACGCCGTCGATGGGACGGCCGATGGACCCGGCACGGACCGGCTCCCCCAGCCGTGTGTGACTGGCCATCGGTGAGGTCTCGGACAGGCCGTAACCCTCCAGAATGGACGTTCCGAGGCGGGCTTCGAACTCCTTGTGGAGCTCGATCGGCAGGGCTGATCCGCCCGACGCGGCGACGCGAAGCTGCCCGTGCAGGCGGTCGCCGTCCGGCACGAAGCCGAGTGCCCGCAGCAAGGCCCAGAACATCGTCGGCACCCCGGCGAAGATCGTGACGTGCTCGTCGAGCATGAGCCGGAGTGCCTGAGCGGCGTCGAACCTGGGCACCATGACGATGGTGCCCCCGCAGAGGGTGGACGCGTTCTGAACGCAGGTCTGCCCGAGCGAGTGGAACAGGGGCGCGACCAGAAGGTGGGTGTCCGGCCGGCCGGGGTCGAGCTCGTACACCGACACGGCCGCCCGCGCGTTGAGCAGCAGGTTGCGGTGGGTGAGCTCGGCGCCCTTGGGCCGCCCTGTCGTGCCGGAGGTGTAGAGGATCACGGCCGTGTCCCCGTCCTCACGCGTCACGGTGTCGAACGACGCGGGACCGGTCAGCGCCTCGCCGCACCAGGTTGTCTCCCCCGCCTCGTCGGCCCCGATGCTCCACAACCGGTCGCACCGCCCGGCGTTGTCGAAGCCCTCGCGTGCCGCTTCGGCGAGGCGCGGGTCGGCGGAGTCCTCGTACACGAGGTAGGCGACCGCGTCCGAGTCGTCCAGGTGGTAGGCGATCTCCCGGGCGCGTAGCAGGACGTTGAGCGGCACCACCACGGCGCCCGCCCGCAGCACAGCCCAGTACGCGATGGTGAACTCCGGGACGTTCGGGCACGACAGGGCCACCTTTGCACCCGGCGAGACGCCGGATTCCACCAGACGCCGCGCCATCGCCGCCGATCGCCGCGACACCTCGGCGAACGTCAGCCGCCGCGTCCCGGCGACGAGGAAATCGCGCTCGCCGTAGCGCTCGGCGGAGACGTCCAGCAGGGTCGCCAGGTTCGACATGGACCGTCCTCCTTGTCGTTCTTCCACGGCCGTAGTCGGTCGCGTATCTGACGCCACTGTTACGTTTTCAGCAATGTAACGCAGGCCGCAGATTAACCGCACCGCAGGGCGTACGCAAGAGCGTGCCGAGGGCGATCAGGTCCGTCAGTGACTGTCCCGCAGCGGCTAGATTCGTGCCGTGGACACGGACGGGCTCGTCGGGCGCGAGCGTGAGCGGGCGGCCCTGGAGCGGGCGCTGTCCGGGGCGCACTCGTTCGCGGTGGTGCGAGGTGAGCCGGGCGCGGGCAAGAGCACCCTGCTGGACGCCGCGGCGGCCGCCGCGGGTGTGCGGGTGCTGCGCGCCGCGGGCGTGGAGGCCGAGTCCCAGCTGCCGTTCGCGGGGTTGCACCAGCTGCTGCTGCCGCTCCTCGCGGACGGCCCGCACGCGCGCGACGTGCTCGACCTGATGCTGGGGTCCGCTTCCCCGCCGGACGTGCTCACGCTCGGCAACGCGGTGATCGGCCTGCTGGCCGCGGCCGGGCCGGTGTTCGTGGCGGTCGACGACGGGCACTGGTTCGACCAGCTCAGCGCGCAGGTGTGCGCCTTCGTCTTCCGCCGGGTGGGCGTGCATGGCGTCCGCGGCGCGATCACGCTCCGGACCGACGTTGCCTCGCCGTTCGACCGCGCCGGGCTGCCGGAGGTGGAAGTCGGGCCGCTGGCGCGCGAGGACGCCGAGGCGCTGCTGGACCGGTCGTTCCCGGGCCTGGACGCCCGGCTGCGGCAGCAGGTGCTCACCCAGGCCGAAGGAATCCCGCTCGCGCTGGTCGAGCTCCCGCGCACGGCGCGGAACACCGAGCTCCAGACCGATCTTCCGCTGTCCCGGCGGCTGGAGGGCCTCTACGCCGGGCAGATCAGCGAACTGGGGCCCTCGTCCCGGCGGGCGCTGCTGCTGGCCGCGCTGGACGGCCTGTCGTCGTTGTCCGCGCCCCGCCGTCGGGACGTGGAACGGCGGCTGCGAGACGTGGACGAAGCGATCGGACGCGGGCTGCTACTGGTGGATCCGGTATCCGGGCAGCTGGGGTTCCGGCATCCGCTGGTGCGGTCGGCGGTGGTGCAGCTGGCGACACCGAACGAGCGGCGCGCGGCGCACGCCGAGCTCGCTGGAGCGCACCGCGGTGACATCGAGCGCCGGGCCACACACCTGTCGGCCGCCACGATCGACCCGGACGAGCGGGTCGCCGCCGTGATCGAGCGCGCCGCGCTGTCGGCCACGCGGCGTGGCGCCGCGGCATTGGCGATCGAGTGGCTGGAGCGGGCCGCCGAGCTGAGCGAGGATCCCCGCGAGCGGGAGCGCCGCTTCGGCGAGGCCGCGTTCGTGGCCGGGCAGTCCGCGCGGCTGCAGGACGCGCAACGACTGCTCGACGCCTCAGGACACCCCGGTTCGGTCGACGCAGTGGTGACCGCCGCCTACGCCGCCCTGTACCGCGAGGGCGACGTGCACGCCACCCACCAGCGCATCGCCAGCACCGTGGCCGCGTCCGGGGACGAGCTGGACGACGCGATCCTCGACCGGCTGCTCAACCTCCTGCTGGCCATCAGCCAGTTCGCCGGGGACCCGGCGAACTGGACGGTGACCGAGCAGCTCGTCGACCGCTTCGCCGGCCGGGTCAACCCCCACACTCTGATCCACCGCGACGCCTGGGGCGACGTCGTGCGCCGCGGCGCCGGGGTCACCGACCGCCTGCGCGGGGCCTTCGCCGAGCTGAGCGAGGGCGAACCGTGGGACGTCATGCGGCTGACGGTGGCCGCGTTCTACGTCGACGCACTGGACGAGTTCCGGCCCTACCTGCGCCGGATGGTGGAGCGGGAGGCCGACGCCGGAGCGGTCACCAACGTGATGACGATGCTGCACGTGGTGATGCTCGACCAGATCAACACCGGACAGTGGGCCGACGCCGAGGCGACCGGTCATCGCGGACTCGAGCTGACCACCCGGCACGGCTACACCCTGTTCGGGTACCAGTTCCGCGCCTTCCTCGGGCTGGTGGCCGCGGCACGGGGCGACCACGAAGCGGCTGCCGGGCACCGGACCGCGCTGGAGTCCTGGGCCGGCCCACGCGGCATCGGCTTCCTCACCAACTACGCCAACGCGATCGGTGCCCTGTCCGCGCTGGGTGCGGGCGACTACGAGACCGCCTACCGCTTCGCGACCACGGTCACCACGCCGGGCACCTTCACCCCGTACGTGCAGCAGGCTCACCGCACCCTGCTGGACCTGGTCGAAGCCGCGCTGCACAGCGGACGGCCGGACGAGGCCCGGCGGCACGCTCTCGCCGCCCGCGACGCCGGATTGCCGGACATCTCGCCCCGCCTGGCGCTGCTCACCGCGGGCGCACTGGCGATGACCTCGGAGGAGCCGGATTTCGACGCCGCGCTCGCCCTGTCCGGAGCGGCGCTGTTCCCGTTCGACTCCAACCGCATCCGCCTCGCCTACGGCGCGTGGCTGCGGCGGGTCCGCCGCCCCGCGCACGCGCGCGACCAGCTCAGCCGCGCCGCCGAGGGGTTCGAGCGGATCGGCGCGCGGGGCTGGGCCGAGCGCGCACGCACCGAGCTGCGGGCCGCCGGGGCGAGTTTCAAGACCGGGGCCCCCGTCGTGCTGACGGTGCAGGAGCGGCAGATCGCCGAGCTGGCGGCCGGCGGACTGACGAACAAGGAGATCGGCACCCGGCTCTACCTGTCGCCGCGCACGGTCGGCTCGCACCTGTACCGGATCTTCCCCAAGCTGGGCATCACCAGCCGCGCCGCGCTGCGCGACGCACTCGAGCGACTCGAAGTACAGTCATCCGACTGATTCGACGGGGCTGACGGCCGCCGCACCATTGATCCAGGCAAGCAACCCCGGATCGAGGAGCGGACGATGACCACCACCCCCGTCGTTTTCATCCACGGCCTCTGGCTGCACGCGTCGTCGTGGCAGCCCTGGGCCGACCTGTTCGCCGCCAACGGCTACTCCCCGCTCATGCCGGGCTGGCCGGGCGAGGAACCCACCGTCGAGGCCGCTCGCGCGAACCCCGAGGCGGTCGCCGGGCACGGCATCGACGACGTCACCGAGCACTACCGCGGCATCATCACCGGGCTGCCGACGGCGCCGGTGCTCATCGGGCACTCCTTCGGCGGCTTGATCGCGCAGAAGCTGCTCGGCGAGGGCCACGGCCGGGCCGCGGTCGCGATCGACCCGGCCCAGATCAAGGGCGTCAAACCGTTGCCGTTCGCGCAGCTGCGGTCCGCCTTCCCGGTGCTGGGCAACCCGGCCAACAAGAAGCGCGCCGTGTCCCTGACGGCGAAGCAGTTCCGCTACGGCTTCGGCAACGCGATCTCCGAGGCGGAGTCGAAGCGGCTCTACGAGGCCCACACCATCCCCTCGCCCGGGCGGCCGCTGTTCGAGGCCGCGTTCGCCAACTTCACCAGGAACTCCCCCGCGAAGGTGAACACCGGCAACGGCGAGCGGGGCCCGCTGCTGCTGGTCTCGGGGCAGGCCGACCACACCGTCCCCGACGTGGTCACCCGCGCCGCGTTCAAGCTCTACGGCGACTCCACCGCCATCACCGAACTCAAGCAGTTCCCCGGCCGCGGCCACTCCCTGGTGCTCGACAGCGGCTGGCGCGCCGTCGCCGACTCCGCCCTGGGCTGGCTGGCCCGTCAGAACGTGCAGGGGGCGTGATGCTGACGACCGAGCAGCTGGGGCACCTGCGGCACTGGGACAACCTGTCGCGGCAGCAGACCAACGACTGGTCGCTGATGCAGGGCAAGGGGGTGAGCCAGGACGACTTCGGTGGCTACCGGTTCCAGCTCGCCTACATGATCTACGGGCTGGCGCTGACCCACCGGCACCGGCTGCCCGCCGCGCCGGGGCTGTTCCAGCCGACGATCCAGCGACTGATCACCAAACTGCTGGAGCCCGAAGTGTGGCTGTACTGGCGGGACGTCAGCCGCGGCGGGTCGGTGTTCAACGCCCACCTCGGCGAGTTCGGGGAGGAATGGGATCCGGTCGTCCGTGACAACATCATGTACAGCGCCTACGTGCAGTCCACCGCGCTGCTGCACGACTACCTCTTCGCCGACGACCGCTACGCCCGGCCGGAATCGCTGACCTTCCGGCACTGGTCGTTCTTCTGGGGCGGGGGCGAGAAGCGGTTCGCCTACGACCGCGACTCGCTCACCGAGCACCTGTACTGGCAGATGGTGGCCAACGGCTACCTCGGCGTCGCGTGTGAACCCAACTGCATCTTCCAGATCTGCAACCAGCCCGCCATCCTCGGCTTCCGGCTGCACGACCTGATCACCGGCGGCCACCGCGCCGAGGAGGTCGTCGCCGGGTACGAACAGGCCTGGGCCGACTTCGGCCGGCTCGACGCAGGCGGCCACTACAACACGATGATGCTCGCGGATTCACGGCGGGTCCGGCCGAACGAGGTGCCCTCACCGTGGGTGGACGCCTGGTGCGGGGCGCTGATGAACATGTGGAACGGCGACTTCGTGCACCAGCACTACCCGCGGCAGGTCAGCGACTTCCTGATCCCCGGCCCGGACGGCACCCTGTCGGTGCCCTCGGCGCCGGCGCGAGAGGTCATGGGCCAGCGCGTCATTGCCGACACCTGCGACTTCGGCTGGGTCGCCGCCTGGGCCGCCGAGATGGGCGACAAGGCCACTGTGGACGGTCTGCTCGGCCACGCCGACCGGTTCTTCTCCCCGGTGTGGCGCGACGGCGGGCTCTACTACCCGCGCAACGACACGCTGACCGACGAGGACGGGAACCGTACGGAGATCGAACCGATGAGCGGCAACGTCCTGCTCGGCTACGCCCGGCTCAACGTTCCCGACGGCCTGCGCGGCCTCTACCAGGACCCCTGGCCGGACGGGCACTTCACCGAGCCCGCGATCGTCGCCGTGGACCGCAACGTCGACGTCAGCCGCGCCGAAGTGATCGACGGCGTCCTGCACGCGCGGGTGCGGATCAACCCGGCCGTACCCGGCGGCGGCACCCTGACCTTCGGCCGTCTTCCCGCGCGCTGGCGCCTGACCGTCAACGGTACCGCGGTGCCCACCAACGACCCCGTCTTCGCCGTTCCGTATGGACCGGCTCTCGACATCACTCTGGAGCGTCTGCCATGACTGCGCCCGCCCACCCCACCTTCACCCTGGTCGACCACCATGGAACCCCGGTGACGGAAGCCAGCTACCGCGGCCGCTGGACCGTCGTGTTGTTCGGCTTCACCCGCTGCCGCGTGGTCTGCCCACGAGCGCTCGGCCGCCTGTCGGAGGCGCTCGCCTCCGCCGAGGTCGAGGCGCTCTACATCACCGTCGACCCCGACCGCGACACGCCCGAAGTCCTGCGGCAGTTCCTGGAAAGCGGCTATCCGCGGTTCACCGGGCTCACCGGCACCGCCGAACAGACCGACGCCGCCCGCCGGGCCTTCGGCGTCTTCGCCCGTCGCCGGCCCGATCCCGAGGACCCCGACGGCTACGCCGTCCCGCACACGGCCATCACCTACCTGCTCGGCCCCGACGGCGACTACCGCACCCACTGGACCGACACGGCCGACGCCGACACCATCGCCGCCGATCTCGCACACGCCCTGGAAGGACGATCATGACCGGCCGGCCGCGAGTCATGCACTCGCGGCCGAGCGGCAGCGCCGGAACTCACCGTCGCGACGCGGGCAGCCCGCTCTGTTCCCCACCGGCCGTGAGAATCCGGGTTCAGCTGCCGAGGTTGTCGATCACCGCGGCAACCACGTCGCCGGTCTTGGCGGTGCCGCCGACGTCCGGTGTGCGGATCCCAGCGGCGGTGGTCGCCTCGATCGCCGCGCGCACGCGGTCGGCCTCTGTGGACAGTCCGAAGTGGTCCAGCATGAGCGCGGCGCTGCCGATGGCGCCGATGGGGTTGGCCAGTCCCTTCCCGGCGATGTCCGGGGCGGACCCGTGCACCGGCTCGAACATCGACGGGAACCGGCGCTCGGGGTTGAGGTTCGCGCTGGCCGCGAGGCCGAGGCTGCCGGCAAGCGCCGAGCCGAGGTCGGAGAGGATGTCGGCGTTGAGGTTGGACGCCACGACCACCGAGAGGTCCTCGGGCTTGAGCACGAACTTCGCCGACATGGCGTCCACCAGCACGCTCTCGGTTTCCACGTCCGGGTAGTCACGGGCGACACGCGCGAAGGTCTCGTCCCAGAGCACCATCCCGTACTGCTGGGCGTTGCTCTTGGTCACCGACGACACCTTCTTGCGGTCGCGGCCGCGGGCGAGGTCGAAGGCGAACCGCATGATCCGCTCGCACCCCTTTTCGGTGAACAGCGCGGTCTGCAGCGCGACCTCGTTGCCGGGGCCGCGGCCGGCGAGGTTGCGGCCGCCGAGCCCGGCGTACTCGCCTTCGCTGTTCTCCCGCACCACCACCCAGTCCAGCGGGGTGTGGTCGGCCTTGCGCAGGGGCGAGGTGATGCCGGGGTGGAAGTGCACGGGGCGCACGTTGGCCCACTGGTCGAAGTTCTGGCAGATCCGCAGCCTCAGGCCCCACAGGCTGATGTGGTCGGGCACCGACGGCCAGCCGACCGCGCCGAAGTAGATGGCGTCGAAGTCGCGCAGCACCTCAAGGCCGTCGTCGTCCATCATGCGGCCGGTCCGCTCGTAGTAGCCGCACCCCCAGGGGAACTCGGTCCAGTCGAAGGCGAACGCGCCGCCGGAGTTCTCGGCCAGCGCGTCGAGGACGGTGCGCCCGGCGGCGACGACTTCGGTGCCGACGCCGTCCGCGGGGACCGCGGCGATCGTGAAGGTGCGGGTTGCTGACATCGAAGGGCTCCCTGGACGGGTCGGCTGCGCTGACACCCCGAGTGAAGCGCCGGGACCGGCCGTGCGTCCAAGACGCGCTGCCGATCCGATTCATAGGCCGGACCTATCCAGCCTGCTCAACGAATCGGCGAGCCAGCGCCCGGAAGGCCTGCGCGGCCGGGGTCAGCGGGGCGGCCCGGCTCAGCAGGGCGACGTGCAGGCGGGCCGGGTGGTCCAGGCGCGCGACCTGGGCTCCGGCGCGGCGGGCGAGCGTGGCCCAGGCCGAGGGCAGCACCGCCACTCCGTCGCCGGCGAGCACGAGCGGCAGGATCGACGCGCGGTGGGCGACCTCCGCGACGATCCGCACGTCCAGGTGCGCCGCGCGGATGTCGTCGACCACCTGGCGCATGAGGCTGCCGGGCGGCGAGGCGATCAGGTCCACCCCGGCCAGAGCGTCGACCGGCACGGGATCACCGGGCGGGACGCCGGCGCCGACGAGCACGAAGTCCTGTTCCTGCAACGGAAGGACCTCCAGCCCCGGCGGGCGCAGCACCCCGGGCGCCCCGACGAGCCCGAGTTCGCAGGCGCCCTGGCGAACCTGCTGCACGACCTCGTCGACGGTGAAGGCCGCGCCCGCTTCCACGGTGATCCCCGGGTGCCGCTCGGTGAACACACGGGTCAGGGTGCTCAACGGCTCGATCCCGGGCGAGGGCATCGTGACCAGTTCGACGCGGCCACGCTGGACGCCCTTCAACGACTCCATCGTCGCCTTCGCCGTGCGCAGGTCCCGCAGCACCTGCCGGGCCGGTCCGATCAGCTCGCCGCCGGCGTCGCTGAGCACCACCCGCCGCCCGACGCGGTGGAACAGCTTGACGCCCACCTCCCGCTCGAGACCGGCGATCGCCTGGGACAGCGACGGCTGCGCGATGTGCAGGGCCTGCGCGGCGCGGCCGAACCCGTCGTGGTCGACGATCGCCAGAAAGTACTCCAGCTGCCGCGCGTCCATCCTCAACTCCCAGCTCAGGGCCTTGCCATTGGTTGAGCCTATCAGTCGGGTAGCAAGGTTCTCTTGGACGCGGCGGCCGGCCGGGGGTCATGGTGGTGCGCGGTCGATCAGCGAGTCGAGGAGGACGGGATGGGCGAGGTCGTCGTGGCTCTCGATTCGTTCAAGGGGTCGCTGGGGGCGGCGCAGGCCACGGCCGCGCTCGCCCGCGGGCTGCGCCGGCACGCCGCGCGGCCGGCGGTGCACGAGCACCCCGTGGCCGACGGCGGCGAGGGCACTGTCGACGCCGCGATTGCCGCCGGTTTCACCCCGGCCGGGCTCACCGTCACGGGTCCCCTCGGTCAGCCGGTCGCCGCTCGCTACGCGCACCGTGGCGAGGTCGCGGTGGTCGAGCTGGCGCAGGCGTCGGGATTGCCGGACGCGCCAAGTCCCACGACGGCGCTCGCCGCCTCCACGTTCGGCACCGGCGAGCTGATCGCGGCAGCTCTCGACGCGGGCCACCGGCAGGTGGTCGTCGGGCTCGGCGGCAGCGCGACGACCGACGGCGGAACCGGGCTCCTCGCCGCGCTCGGCGCCCGGTTGCTCGACGCGGCCGGACGCGAACTGACCGGCCGCACCTCCGCCCTGCCCGCGGTCGCGGCGGTCGACCTGACCAGTCTGCACCGCGGGCTTCGCGACGCCGAGCTGGTCGTGGCCTGCGACGTCGACAACCCCCTGCTCGGGCCCGAAGGTGCGGCAGCGGTGTTCGGGCCGCAGAAGGGCGCCGACGAGGCGACGGTCGCCACGCTGGAGCGCGCGCTGAGCGCGTGGGCGCCGCTTCTGGAGGCGGCCACCGGCGCCGCCGCGGCGGACGCGCCGGGCGCGGGCGCCGCCGGCGGCGCGGGGTTCGCCCTGTTCACGCTGGGAGCGCGCCGCGTGCCCGGAATCGATCTCGTCCTGCGCCTGACCGGGTTGCCGGAGCGACTGCCGCGGGCCGATCTCGTGATCACCGGTGAGGGATCGCTGGACCGGCAGAGCCTGCGCGGAAAAGCGCCGCTGGGCGTGGCCGCCGCCGCTCGGCTGGCGGGGGTGCCTGCCTACGTGGTGGCCGGGCGCAGCCGGCTCACTCCCGCCGAAGTCACCGCCGCCGGGTTCGCGGGCGCGTTCACCCTCACCGATCTCGAACCGGACCCCGGCCGGTGCATGGCCGAGGCCGTCCCGCTGCTGGAACGCCTGGGCGAACAACTCGCCCGGCACGTGTTCGGCTGACTCCCCCACCCACCCCGACGCGCAGGAGGATGCAATGACGCACGCCCCCGCGGCCCCGCCGCGCCGCCGCAAGCCCTGGTACCGGCAGCTCTACGTGCAGGTCCTGATCGCCATCGTCATCGGCATCGTCCTCGGGTGGCGTGCGCCCGGCCTGGGCGAGGCGATGCAGCCCATCGGCACCACCTTCATCGCCGCGATGAAGATGCTCATCGGCCCCATCGTGTTCCTCACCATCATCGGCGGCATCGCCGGCGTGGCGGACCTGAAGAAGGTCGGCCTCACCGGGCTGAAAGCGCTGACCTACTTCCAGGCCGGCACGATCGTCGCGCTGGTGTTCGGCCTGGTCGCGATCAACATCGTGCGGCTCGGCGACGGCGTCGACGCCGACCCGTCCACCCTGCACCCCACGGGCAACGCCGAACGCTACATCGAAACCGGCGAAACCCAGCACTGGTGGGAGTTCTTCACCCACCTGGTGCCGGACAGCTTCGTCGGTGCCTTCACCGACGGTGACATCCTGCAGATCATCTTCCTGGCCGTGCTGTTCGGCATCGCGATCAAGGCGATCGGCCCGCTCGGCGACCCGATCGTCACTGGCGTGAAGCGGCTCACCGAAGTCGTGTTCAAGGTGCTGAGCTTCGTGATGAAGGCCGCCCCGCTCGGCGCCTTCGGTGCGATGGCCTACGCCGTCGGCGCGTTCGGACTGTCCACACTGTCCAGTCTCGGCTCGCTGATCCTGCTGTTCTACGTCACCTCGATCCTGTTCGTGGTCGTCGTGCTCGGCGGCCTGCTGCGCGCCTACGTCGGGTTGAGCATCTTCCGGCTGTTCCGGTACCTGCGGGAGGAGTTCTTCCTCGTCCTCGGCACGTCGACCGCGGAGCCGGCCCTGCCCGGCCTGATGCGCAAACTGACGTTCCTCGGCGCGGACCGGTCCACCGTCGGCCTGGTGGTGCCGACCGGGTACAGCTTCAACCTCGACGGCGCGGCGATCTACCTGTCGCTGGCCGCGCTCTACATCGCGCAGGCCACCAACACGCCGCTGACCGTCCCCCAGCAGCTCGGGCTCCTCGCGGTCATGCTGCTGACGTCGAAGGGCGCGGCCGGCGTCGCAGGCGGCGGGTTCATCGCCCTCACGGCGACGCTGTCGACCATCGGCACCGTCCCCGCAGCCGGCATCATGCTGATCTTCGGCATCGACAAGTTCATGTCCGAATGCCGGGCCCTGGTGAACTTCTACGGCAACGCGGTGGCCACCCTGGTCATCGCCAAATGGGACCACAACCTCGACCTGGCACGCGCCCGCGAGGTCCTCGGCGACCCCACCTCGGCAGACCGCGCCCTCGCCCCCGAACCGGCGACCACCCAGCCGGACCCCGCCGACGGGACACCCTCCAGTGCAGCGCCCGCTCAGGCCGCGCACTGAACAGCGGGCGCGTCCGATGACCGCGGACGCCGGCGGGCCCGACATGCACCTCAACGTCACCATGCTGGCGTCGGCCGGGAAGTCCTACGGTCCCGGTGCTGCGCCGGATCGCACCCCTCGCAGGGGCGCGACAAACAGCCCCGAGCCGTGTGGTGTGCGGTCAGTACATCACCGCCTGCCGAAGCTGAGCGTGAGCCGCACCTTGAGCCAGCGCCGCCGTGGTCAGCGCCGCGCAGGAAGCCGGCTCTTGACCTGGTACTCGCGCAGCAGGCCGCGGCTGATGATCGTCTTCTGGATCTCGCTGGTG
>NZ_JAKGSD010000037.1 GCF_021654135.1 Amycolatopsis tucumanensis
CCCGCCCCGACCGGGTGCGCGGGGACAAGGCCTACTCCTCCCGCGCCATCCGCACGCACCTGCGCAGGCGGGGAATCCGGGCGGTCATCCCCGAGCCCGCCGACCAGGCTGGGCACCGGAAACGCCGCGGTTCCCGCGGTGGACGCCCGCCAGCCTTCGACGCCCAGGACTACCGCGGCCGCAACGTCATCGAACGCAGCTTCAACCAGCTCAAACGATGGCGCGGCATCGCCACCCGCTACGACAAGTTGGCCACCGTCTACCGCGCCGCCATCCTCATCCACGACGTCATCACCTGGACAAAGACATTGTCAGACACGGCCTAGGCGCTTCCCGGCCGCAGCGGGCTGTTCCCCATCGCCGAGCCATGAGCGCTGTTCCGGTGCGGGCGCCGGGCGGCGCTGTCGGCTCCGCCGGGCGGCCGGTCTGCTTGAACGGCGCCCGTATAGGCCGTGCGCGGCGGCAGTACTGGAGTACATCGCCGCTGCGCGGCGCTGTCGGCACTCAACCGGGCTGCCGTCCGCTCAGAGCGGCACCGTGTTGGTCGTTATACGCCCGGCGGCAGCGGCCGGGCCGTCCCCCTCGCCCGGGCGGCCCCCCGGAGTCAGCGGATGCGCATGCGCGCCACGTGGTCGTCCCGGAGGACGAACTCGAACGTGCCGGGTCCGTTGAAGCCGTTGCCGCTCACCTGGAGCGTCACCGTCGTCGTGTCGCCGGTCGTCCGGGCCTCCCGCACCTCGAAGTGCGCCTGCACGCCGATGTTCTCGCGGTCGTTCCAGCCCGCGATCTCGGCGCGGCCGGTGAAGGTGCGGCCCCAGTCGTCGACCTGGCCGTCCTCGGTGAAGGCGTCCAGGAACGCTTCGCTGTCACCACGGTTGGTGGCGTCGAACACCTGCTGGACGGCGGGCGGCAGCTCGGTCATCACGCCAGCTTAGACACCCGGCGGCAACCGCAACTGCAACGACGCGAACAACCGCTCCAGCGGGTCCGCCAGGTCGATCCCCGCGACCTCCGCCGCTCGGCGGACCCGGTAGCGCACCGTGTTCGGGTGAACGTGCAGTGCGCGCGCCGCGGAACGGACGTCGCCCAGGGCGTCCAGGTACGCGAGCAACGACGAGGCCAGGTCCGGGTGCTCCGCGCGCAACGCCGTCAGCCTCGGGTCGCGCAGGCGCGGGTTGTCCGCCAGCACCGCGAGCGTTTCGCTGACCAGGACCTGCGACCGGACGTCCGCCAGCGTCGCCACCTCCAGGTCCAAGCCGCGCGCCATCGCGTCCAGCACCCGGTCCGCCTCCTGCCGCGACACCCCCACGTCCGCCACCGCCACCACCCGGCCGACCGCCGCCCGCACCGGCACCTCCGCCGACGCCACCATTTCCCGTGTCAGGTCCAGCAGCGACACCCCCGCGGGCAGATCGGGCAGGAACGCGTACGTCCGGTCGCCCAGCTGGGTCACCATCGCGCTGCGCCGGTACGCCGCGGCGTGCACCGAGATCACCGCCGCCAGCGCGGACCGCCGCAGCTCCAGCTCCGACCGGTCCACCGGCTCGGCCTCCCGCGGCGCGAAGGCGACCACGGCGGCCGGCTTCGCCGGGTCGGCCCCGATCTGCCGCGCCACCGACACCGGATCGCTGCGCCCCTCGAGCATCCCGGCCAGCAGGTTCTCCCGGAACCGCGTGCCCGCCGCGCTGCGCCGCCGGACCAGGTGCAGCGCGGCCACCCGAGCCGCGCCGATCAGGGCCTGCTCCGCCCTGGCGGCCAGCGGCGCGGCGCCCTCCTGCACCCAGATCGACCCGAGCGGCCGTCCGCCCGCGTGCACCCCGATCGCCAGCCGCGTGCGGATGCCCAGATCCGGCCGCTCCTCGATGCGCACGACCTCCTCCGTCGCCCGCAACCGCTGGTAGACGCCCCACTCGTGCAGCATCTTCAGGTACGGCGCCGGCCCCTGCCTGCCCAGGATCGACAGCCGCCGCAGCTCGTCCACCTCGTCGTCGGACCGCGAGTACGCCAGCACCCGGCTCGCGGTGTCCTCGATGCTGACGATCCCGCCTGTCAGCGCGGCGATCGTCTGGGCCAGCGAGAACAGGTCGCCGAGCGTCTCCCCCGCGTCCTCGTCCGCCGCGCCGCGGGCGGCCTCCAGCACCCCGCGCACCAGCGTCGCGAGCTGCTCCCACCGCACGTCGGCCGCGACGGCCAGCAACGCGACCCCGGCGTCGGTGGCCGCGGACCGCAGCAACGGCAACGCCGAATCGGACTCCACCTTGACCGCCACCGCGGCCGCGCCCCGGCGCCCGGCGGCCCGGATCAACGGCACCGCCGCCCGCCCGCGCGCCCCGATCACGAGCGCCAGGTCGCCGCGCCGCAACTCCGGGTCGTCGTCGGGCTCCAGCACCACGACGTCGCCGACCTCGCCGTCCAGGCCCTCCGGCGCGACCTCCACCTCGACCAGCGGATCGCCCAGCGCGATCAGGACCTGCCGCAGTTGTGCCACCGGACAAACAGTAGCGCCGGAACTGGCCGAACTCACAACCTTCGGAGACCTCGGCGTTCCTACCGTTGAGACATCCGACACCGAGGAGGAGCTGCCGTGGATGCCGTGACGACCGTGCCCACCCCGGCCAACGAGCCGGTCCTGCAGTACGCGCCGGGCAGCCCGGAGCGCGCCGAGGTGCAGGCGGCGCTGGCCGAGCTGACGAAGGAGCCGCTGGAGCTGACCGCGACGATCGGCGGCGAGCAGCGGATGGGCGGCGGGCCGCGGATCGACGTCGTCCAGCCGCACAACCACCGCGCCGTGCTGGGCGTCCTCGGTTCCGCGACCCAGCAGGACACCCGCGACGCGCTGGCCGCCGCCCGCGAGGCCGCCCCCGCCTGGCGGAAGCTGTCCTTCGACGACCGCGCCGCGATCCTGCTCCGCGCGGCCGACCTGCTCACCGGCCCGTGGCGCGCGAAGCTGAACGCCGCCACCATGCTCGGCCAGTCCAAGACCGTGCACCAGGCCGAGATCGACGCCGCCTGCGAGCTGGCCGACTTCTGGCGCTTCAACGTGGCCTTCGCCCGCCGCCTGCTGGCCGAGCAGCCCGCCAGCTCCCCCGGCGTCTGGAACCGCACCGACCACCGGCCGCTGGAGGGGTTCGTCTACGCGATCACCCCGTTCAACTTCACTGCGATCGCGGGCAACCTGCCCACCGCGCCCGCGCTGATGGGCAACGTCGTGCTGTGGAAGCCCTCCCCCACCCAGACCTTCGCCGCGCACCTGACGATGCGGCTGCTGGAGGAAGCCGGCCTGCCGCCGGGCGTGATCAACCTGCTGCCCGGTGACGGCCTGGCGGTCTCCGAGGTCGCGCTGGCTTCGCCCGATCTCGCCGGCATCCACTTCACCGGCTCCACCCGGACCTTCCAGCACCTGTGGTCGCAGGTCGGCGCGAACATCGCGAACTACCGCACCTACCCGCGGATCGTCGGCGAGACCGGCGGCAAGGACTTCGTGCTCGCCCACCCGTCGGCCGATACCGACGTGCTGCGCACCGCGCTGGTCCGCGGCGCGTTCGAGTACCAGGGCCAGAAGTGCTCCGCCGCCTCGCGGGCGTACGTCCCGCGGTCGCTGTGGACGCGGATGCGGGACGACTTCCTGTCCGAGGTCGAGTCGCTGCCCATGGGCGACGTCACGGACCTGCGCAACTTCCTCGGCGCGGTGATCGACCGGCGCGCGTTCGACCGGCTGGCCGGGGTGCTGGACCGCGCCCGCGCCGACGACCGGCTGGAGGTCCTCGCCGGTGGCACCGCCGACGACAGCGAGGGCTTCTTCGTGCGCCCGACCGTGCTCGCCTCGGACCACCCGGAGCACGAGGTGTTCACCACCGAGTACTTCGGGCCGGTGCTCGCGGTGCACGTCTACGACGACGCCGCCTACGACACCGTGCTGCGCCAGCTGGAAGGCGTCGCGCCGTACGGGCTGACCGGGTCGATCATCGCGACCGACCGGGCCGCGATCGCCCACGCCACCGAGGAACTGCGGTTCGCCGCGGGCAACTTCTACGTCAACGACAAGCCGACCGGCGCGGTCGTCGGGCAGCAGCCCTTCGGCGGCGGGCGGGCGTCGGGCACCAACGACAAGGCCGGGTCGATCCACAACCTGCTCCGCTGGGTGAGCCCGCGCTCGATCAAGGAGACCTTCGTGCCGCCGACCACCGTCGGCTACCCGCACCAGGGCTGAGGAGGACCGCCGTGCTGCGCACCGCACTGCTCGCCGCGGCCGGGTCGCCGGCCTGCCGGTCCCTCGTCGAGCGGACCCCGCTGACCCGCCCGGTGGTCCACCGGTTCGTCGCGGGGTCCACTGTGGACGACGCACTCGCCGTGACCGCCAACCTGATCGGCAGCGGCCGGGCGGTCACGCTCGACCACCTCGGCGAGGACACCACCGACCCGTCGATGGCCGCCGCCACGGTGAAGGCGTACGCCGAACTGCTGACGCTGCTGGCCGACCACGGTCTCGCACCGGACGCCGAGGTGTCGGTGAAGCTGTCCGCCGTCGGGCTGCGCCTGCCCGACGGCGACCGCGTCGCCCTGGACAACGCGCGCCGCATCTGTGCGGCCGCGGCCGCCGCGGGCACCACGGTCACGCTGGACATGGAGGACCACACCACGACCGACGCCGCCCTCGGCGTGCTGCGGGAGCTGCGTGCGGACTTCCCGTGGGTCGGCGCGGTCCTGCAGGCCTACCTGCGGCGCACCGAGCAGGACTGCCGGGACCTGGCGTACGCGGGCTCGCGGGTCCGGCTGTGCAAGGGCGCGTACGCCGAGCCCGCCTCCGTCGCATATCCAGACAAGTCCGAAGTGGACCGGTCCTACGTGCGCTGCCTGCGGGTGCTGATGGACGGGGCCGGGCACCCGATGGTCGCCACCCACGACCCGCGGATGATCGCGATCGCCGCGGAACTGGGGAAGGACCGCCCGGACTGGGAGTTCCAGATGCTGTACGGCGTCCGGGACGCCGAGCAGCGGCGGCTCGCGCGCGATCACGCGGTGCGCGTCTACCTGCCCTACGGCGACGAGTGGTACGGCTACTTCATGCGCCGCCTGGCGGAGCGTCCGGCGAACCTGGCGTTCTTCCTGCGGGCGCTGGTCACGCGGTGAGCTCGGCGATCCGGCGCGCGACCGGCCACGCGCCGTCGGAGGTGTTGGACAGCACCGTCCAGGTCGTCGCACCACTGTGGACGGTCCGGAACGACACGCCGGCGTCGTAGCCCTCCAGCCGGACCGCGTCGCCGTCGAGCCAGAACCCGAGCCCGTACCGCAGGCCCTCCTCCGGGACGTCGCTGCGGGGATCGGTCAGCCGGCGCACCCGCGACAGCGTCACGATCCGCCCGGCGGACAACGCCGTCCAGAACGCGTGGACGTCGGCGGCGGTGGAGTAGATCCCGCCGTCGCCGCTGCCGAGCACGGGCAGGTGGAACACGTTGGTCCGCCGCTCGCCGACGTAGCCGAGGGCGACCCCGGCCGCGGGCTCGTCGGAGCGGAGGAACGCCGTGTCCGTCATGCCGGCGGGCACGCACACCAGGTCGTGCACCAGGCCGGCGAACGGGCGGCCCGCGGCCCGCTCCGCGAGGAGGGCGAGCACCACGTAACCGCTGTTGCAGTAGGAGAACCGCTGCCCCGGCGGGAACTTCGGCGGATGCCCGTCCAGGACGCGCAGGTAGTCCTCGGTGGCGGCCAGCTCGTGCACCGGCACGGGCAGGATGTGGTCGGTGATCGGCCGGTCGACGTCCTCGTCGCAGTAGTCGCCGATGCCCGAGCGGTGGGCGAGGAGGTGTTCGACGGTGACCTCGTCGCCGATCAACGGCAGGTCGTCGCCGAGCAGCGACCGGGCCGTGGTGTCCAGGCCGAGCACACCGCGCTCGGCCAGCGCGGCGACGGTGAGCGCGGTGAGGCCCTTGGTGCCGCTGGCCAGGGCGAACCGGGTGCCGACCGTGTTGGGCACGCGTAGCCCGCGGTGGGCGAAGCCGTAGGCCTTGGCGAACGTGCGGCCACCGGAGTCCACCCGGACGACGCCGGAGAATCCGGTCTCGTCAGCGAGCGCGTCGATCCCCTCCACCCGGGCCATCCTGCCGGGTGGAGGGGATCGGCTCACCTGGTTTTACCGAGCGGCCCTGAATTCACTGAGCTGCGACGTGCCGCTCCTCCCGCAGGGTGCTCCGCTGGTCGCGGGTGCCGCGCAGCAGGCCGCGGTGCGCCAGCTCGGGCAGCACGCCCTCGGCGAACCAGTACGCCTCCTCCAGGTGCGGGTACCCGGACAACACGAACTCCTCGATGCCGAGCGAGTGGTACTCCTCGATGAGGTCGGCGACCTCGCCGTGGCTGCCCACCAGCGCCGTGCCCGCGCCGCCGCGGACCAGGCCGATGCCGGCCCACAGGTTCGGGTGGATCTCCAGCCCGCGCACGCCGCGGTCCAGGCCGCCGCCGTGCAGGGCGACCATCCGCCGCTGCCCCTCGGACTCGCTGGCGGCCAGCTGCGCCTGCGCCTTCGCCACCTGCTCCGGGCTCAGCGCGTCCAGCAGCTTCTGTGCCTCCGCCCACGCCTCGGCCGAGCTGTCCCGGGACAGGGTGTGCAGCCGGATGCCGAACCGGATCGTCCGCCCCTGCGCCTCGGCCAGCTCCCGCACGCGCCGGATCTTGTCCGCGACCTGGGCGGGCGGCTCGCCCCAGGTCAGGTAGACGTCGGCGTGCCGGGCCGCGACCGGCAGCGCGGCCGGGGACGAGCCGCCGAAGTACAGCGGCGGCACCGGGTCCGGCGGGGCGAGCACCGTCGCGCCCTCGACCGAGAGGTGCTCGCCGGTGAAGTCGAACGGCTCGCCGCTCCACACCCCGCGGGCGATCGTGAGGAACTCGTCGGTGCGGGCGTAGCGCTGGTCGTGGTCGTGGAAGTCGCCGAACCGCTTCTGCTCGATCGAATCGCCGCCGGTGACGATGTTGAGCAGCAGCCGCCCCCCGGAGATCCGCTGGTAGGTGGCGGCCATCTGGGCGGCAAGGGTCGGCGAGATGACGCCGGGGCGGAACGCGACGAGGTACTTGAGCCGCTTGGTCTCGCGGATCAGCGCCGCCGTGGTCAGCCAGGCGTCCTCGCACCAGGTGCCGGTCGGGGTGAGGACGCCCTCGAAGCCGAGCTGCTCGGCGGCGCGGGCGACCTGCGCCAGGTAGTCGATGGTGGGTTCGCGCTGCGCGACCGGCCCGAGGGACCGGTTGGCGTGGAACCGTTCCACGATGGTCCGGCCGTCGCCGGTGGTGGGCAGGAACCAGTGCGGTGTGATCGTCATCGTCATCCCCTCGCTGCGGCCAGGTCGGCGGCGAACCGGGTATCGGTGAACCCCGCGAAGTCGATCTTGCCGGGCAGCACCTTGTCGTCGGCGAACGCGTCGGCGAGCTCCTGCTCGGAGGCGATCACCTTGTCGTCCAGCGGCACGGGCAGGTCCGGGCCGTTCTCCACGGCGGCGAGCGTGACCTCCGGCTTCAGCCCGGTCTCCGCGGACCAGGCCTGGGCCCACTGCTCGCGGTGGGTGTCGGCCCACTGCTGCGCCTTGGCGATCCGCACGACGTAGTCGCGGATCGCGGCGTTCTTGCCCGCGTCGGACAGCGCGTTGTGCCCGGCGACCTGGAAGGTGTAGCCGTTGGCGACCCCGGTGCCGTCGGCCAGCACCCGGGCGTTCGCCTCCAGCTTGGCCTGCGAGGTGTAGGGGTCCCACACCGCCCACGCGTCGATCTGGCGCTGGGTGAACGCGCCGTAGGCGTCGGCGGGCTGCAGGAAGGACAGCTTGACGTCCTTCGTGGACAGTCCGTTCCTGGCCAGGGTCAGCAGGATCTGGCCGTGCGCCGAGCTGCCCTTGGCCACGCCGATGGTCTTGCCCTTGAGGTCGGCGACGGTTCGCAGGGGCGAATCGGCGGTCACCAGCAGGGCGTCGCTGGCGACGTTGCCCTGCGCGGAGCTGACGATCGAGATCTTGGCCTTCGCGGCCGCGGCGAAGATCGGCGGCGTGTTGCCGACGCCGCCGATGTCGATGGCGCCGGCGGAGGCGGCCTCCAGCAGCGGCGGGCCGGAGGTGAAGGTGGACCACTCGATCTTGTACGGCAGGTCGTTCAGCAGGCCGGCAGCCTTGAGCTGGGCCTGCGAACCACCCTTCTGGTCGCCCACCTTCAACGTCACCTTCGCCAGGTCGGCCGCGCTCACCGGCGGCGGCACGGACGGGCTCGACGACGGCTCGCTCGCCCCGCCGCAGGCGGTCAGCGTCAACGCGAGTGCGGTGACGGCGGCGAGGACTCTAGGCAATCGCATGGTCGGTCACTCCCAGATCGGCCAGCACCCTGGCGCGAACGTCGATGTGGTCGGACACGGCGCGGGGCCGCGGGTGGTCCAGGACGTGCTCGGCGATGATCCGCCCCTCCCCCAGCACGAGGACGCGGTCGGCGAGCAGCAACGCCTCGTCCACGTCGTGGGTCACGAGCAGCACGCCCGGCCGGTGCTCGCGCCACAGGTCCTCGACGAGCCGGTGCATCGCCAGCCGGGTCAGCGCGTCCAGCGCGCCGAACGGCTCGTCGAGCAGCAGCAGGTCCGGTTCCCGCACCAGCGCCCTGGCGAGCGAGACCCGTTGCGCCTCACCGCCGGACAGGGTGCGCGGCCAGGCGTCGGCGTGGTCGGCGAGGCGCACCTCGGCCAGCGCGCGCTCGGCGAGCGCCCGGTCGCGGCCGCGGTCGCGCAGGCCGAGGACGACGTTGCGCCACACCCGCCGCCACGGCAGCAGCCGCGGTTGCTGGAACGCCACGGACACCGCGCCCTCGACCCTGGCCTCGCCCTCGATGGCGGTGTCCAGCCCGGCGAGGATCCGCAGCAGCGTCGACTTGCCCGAGCCGCTGCGGCCGAGCAGGGCGACGAACTCGCCGCGCCCGATCTCGAGGTCCACATCGGACAGCACGGCGCGCTCGCCGAAGCGCTTGGTCAGGCCGTGCACCCTGGCGATCAGTTCCCGCGCCACCGCAGCGCCCTCCGTTCGATCAGGCGGACCAGCGCGTCGGTGATCAGGCCTAGCGCCGCGTAGACGATCAGGCCGACCACGATCACGTCGGTGCGCAGGAACTCGCGCGCGTTGTTGATGAGGTAGCCCAGGCCCGCGTCGGCGTTCACGGTCTCGCCGACGATCAGCGCGAGCCACGCGACGCCCAGCGCCTGCCGCAACCCCACCAGTGTCTGCGGCACCGCGGACGGCAGCACCACGTGGACCAGCCGCTCCCAGCGGGTGTAGCCGAGCGCGGTGGTGGCCTCGACGAGGTGGTCGTCGACGTTGCGGATGCCGGAGTAGATGTTGAGGTAGAGCGGGAACGCGACACCCAGCGCGACCAGGACGATCTTCGGTTCCTCGCCGATGCCGAACCACAGGATGAACAGCGGGATCAGGCCCAGGAACGGCAGGGTGCGCAGCATCTGCACGGGCGGGTCGATGAGCACCCCGCCCCAGCGGGACAGGCCGGCGACCACGCCCAGCACCAGCGCGACGCCGGCGCCGATCGCGAAGCCGAGGCCGACGCGCACGATCGACACGGCGAACGCCTCGCCCAGCTCGCCGGACCGCGCGGTCTCGACACCGGCCTGCAGGACCGTCCACGGTGAACTCAGTTTGTCCGGGGACAGCACGCCCGTCGAGGACGCGAGCTGCCACAGGGCGAGCAGCGCGAGTGGACTGATCCAGCGGCGCAGGTCGGGCAGGCGGCGTCTCCGGGCCGGACGCGGCCGCGTCCCGGTTGCCTCCTCCGGGCGCGCGAGAACGTCCGTTGCGGAAAGCGACACGGATCTTCTCCCATTTTTTCGGGGGTTTCACCGAAAATGCTTCCTCCCACGATCGGGTGGGTCAACGTGCTCCCGGATCGCGGAACCGGTTCCGCTGAGCAGGCCGGAGTTTCTTTCACCACTTGGGGAAACGTTGACAGGACAGCCGATCGGCGGTCAGGCTGCCCCGGTGACCGACTTCCAGCCACTGACCTCCGTCGAGGGACTCCCGCTCCTCGGCGGTTCCGGCCGCTTCCGCGTCCTGCAGAACACCGAGCGCGGGCTGCTGCTCGAACTGGAATACCCCGCCGGGGTGGCTTCGCCCGAGCACTTCCACGACCACGACAGCTTCATCTACGTGCTGTCCGGTGAGCTGACCGGCTCGGTGGACGGGCGGGAGGCGCGGCTCGGCGCCGGGGACACGCTGGTGCACCCCCGCGGGGTGCGGCACACGGTCGCCGCGGTGACGGACAGCCGGTGGCTGGAGTTCAAGGCGCCGTCGCCGGAGGTGGGGCGCGTCCTCAGGTGATGTCGGCGCGGCCGTCGAACCGGTAGCCGACGCCGCGCACGGTGGTGATCGAAAACCGGTCGATCTTGCTGCGCAGCTTGCGCACGTGCACGTCGATCGTGCGGCCGCGGCTCGGTCCGGGCAGGCGCCACACGTGCTCGGTGAGGGCCGCGCGGTCGAAGACCCGGCCGGGGTGGCGCGCCAGGAACAGCAGCAGCTCGTATTCGAGCCGGGTGAACTCGATCTCGGCGCCGTCCGAGCGGACCCGGCGCGACGTGGTGTCGATGCGCAGTGCCGGTTCCGGCGCGGGTTCCAGCGCGCCGAGCGCTTCGCCGATCACCGCGCCGATGCGGTCCGGATCGCCGTGGACCACGATGTGCAGCTCGACCGCGCCGTCCGGCCGGTCGACCCGGGTGAGGGACTGCGTCATGATCCCAGCAAGCCACGACGGCCCTGGCCGGTCAATCGCGTCCCGGCAGGTGGGCCGGGACGCGCGGATCCGTGACACACTCGGGCCGTGCCCAGGCAGCCGACCGGTGAATCCGTCCTCTCCCGCGCGGTGCGGATCTTCGAGGCGTTCACGCCGGAGGAGCCGGTCCTGCAGGTCTCCGAAATCGCCCGGCGGACCGGGCTGCACCTGGCGACCGCGTCCCGCCTGGTCGCCGAGCTCACCGGCCACGGCCTGCTCACGCGCGACGACGACCGGCGGGTGCGGATCGGCGTGCGGATGTGGGAGCTGGCCCTGCGCGCCTCCCCCACGGCCACGCTGCGCGACGCGGCCATGCCGTTCATGGAGGACGTCCACGCGGTCGTCGGGCACCACGTGCAGCTCGGGGTCCGCGACGGCGACGAAGTGATCTTCCTGGAGCGCCTCTCCGCCCCGAAGGCGGTCATCAACTACACCCGCATCGCCGGGCGGCTGCCGATGCACGCGTCCTCCTCCGGGCTCGTCCTGCTCGCCCACGGGCCCGCCGACCTGCGCGACCGCGTGCTCGCCGGGCCGATGCGGGCCTACACCGCGAACACGATCACCACCGCGGACCGCCTGCGGAGCACGCTCGCCGACATCCGCAAGCAGGGTTTCGCCTGGTGCCCGGGCCACATCCACGAGGAAGCGCTCGGCGTCGCGGTGCCGGTCAAGGACGCGCGCGGCGCCGTCGTCGCGGCGCTGTCGGTCATCGTGCCCAACACGGCCGAGAGCAGGGCGGTCACCGGCATCCTGATGGCCGCCGCGCGCGGCATCACCCGCTCGCTGCCGCCCTCGCCTCTCATTCATTGAGAACCCGGTCGCCGCCCGTCGTCGCGAAATCGCATCCTGCGTGCCAGCAACCCAGCGCAAGGAGGCGTCCGGTGAGCCAAGTCGTGACCCTGGAGGTCACCGCCCGCGAAGAACGCGCCGAGGGGGTGCTGGCGCTGACCCTGTCCCGCCCGGACGGCGGACGGCTGCCGGACTGGACCCCCGGCGCGCACATCGACCTCGTGCTGCCGAACGGGCTGACCCGGCAGTACTCGCTGTGCGGCGACCGGTGGGACGCGCACCGCTACCGCATCGGCGTGCTGCGCGAACCGCGGGGACGCGGCGGCTCGGCCTACGTGCACGACCGGCTGCGCGTCGGCGACCGCGTCGGGGTGGGCGGGCCACGCAACAACTTCCCGCTCGTGCCCAGCGACGGCTACCTGTTCGTCGCGGGCGGCATCGGGATCACCCCGCTGCTGCCGATGATCCACCAGACGGACCTGCTCGGCGCCGAGTGGACCCTGCTCTACGGCGGCCGGCGTAGAGCGTCGATGGCCTTCACCGACGAGCTCGCCTCCTACGACGACCGCGTCCACCTGGTGCCCGAGGACGAACACGGCCTGCTCGACCTGGCGTCCTGGCTCGGCACCCCGCGCCCGGGCACAAAGGTCTACTGCTGCGGGCCCGCTCCCCTGCTGGCCGCCGTCGAATCCACGTGCCGCGACTGGCCGCCGTTCTCGCTGCACGTCGAGCGCTTCACGGCACGCGAGCAGGCGCCGGCGCGGGACGAGCCGTTCGAGGTCGAGCTGCGGCGGACCGGGGCGACCGTCACCGTCACGCCGGGGACCTCGGTGCTGGAAGCGGTGCGCGGCGCGGGCGTGGACGTGCTGTCCTCGTGCCGGCAGGGCACCTGCGGCACGTGCGAAACCGGTGTCCTGGCCGGAGTTCCGGACCACCGCGACTCGATCCTCGCCGACCACGAGCGCGCCGCGGGCGAGGTCATGTTCGTGTGCGTGTCCCGCTCGTGCACCGACCGCCTCGTCCTCGACCTGTGACTTGAGGAGAATTCGTGATCATCGACGACACCGACCCGTTCGCGCCCGAGGTCCTGGCCGAACCGGAACCCCTGCACGCCAAGCTGCGTGACGCCGGCCCGGTCGTGCGCCTGAGCCGCTACGACGTCTACGCCCTCGCCCGCTACGAGCACGTGCACGCCGCGCTGACGAACTGGCAGGACTTCTCCTCCGCCGCGGGGGTCGGGCTGGCCAACTTCCACGTCGAGGAGCCGTGGCGGCCGCCGAGCCTGCTGCTCGAGGCGGACCCGCCGCGCCACGACGCCCCGCGCCGGGTGCTGTCCGGCATCCTCGGCCCGCGTGCGCTGCGCAAGCTGCGGGAGGACTGGTTCGCCGCGGCCGAGGACCTGGTCGAGCACGCGCTGGACACCGAACTGGACGTCGTCCCCGCGCTCGCCGAGGCGTTCCCGCTGCGGGTGTTCCCGGACGCGGTCGGAATCGGCCGCGCGGGGCGCGAGAACTTGTTGCCCTACGGCAATTTCGCCTTCAACGCGTTCGGCCCGCGCAACGAGCTGGTCACTTCGCAGGCCGCGGAGATGCCGCGGTGGTCGGGGTGGGTGAACGAGCAGTGCGCCCGCGACCGGCTCACCGGCGACGGGTTCGGCGCGGCGATCTGGGCGGCCGCCGACCGCGGCGAGATCACCCACGAGCAGGCGCCGCTGGTGGTCCGGTCGCTGCTCACGGCCGGGGTGGACACGACGGTGCACGGGCTGGCCGCCGTGCTCTACGCGTTCGCCACGCACCCGGGCCAGTGGGACCGGCTGCGCGCGGAACCCCGGCTGGCCCGCGCCGCCTTCGACGAGGCGGTGCGCTGGCAGTCGCCGGTGCAGACGTTCTTCCGCACGGCCACCAGGGACACCCCGGTCGCGGACGTGACGATCCCGGCCGGGCACAAGATCCTGATGTTCCTCGGCGCGGCGAACCGGGATCCACGCCGCTGGGCCGAGCCGGACGTCTTCGACCTCGGCCGCGACCCGTCCGGCCACGTCGGGTTCGGGATGGGCCTGCACCAGTGCGTCGGCCAGCACGTCGCCCGGCTGGAGGCCGAGGCGCTGCTGACCGCGCTGGCGAAGCGGGTACGCCGGTTCGAACTGCTCGGCCCGGGCACCCGCCACCTGAACAACACGTTGCGTGCCTGGCGGTCGCTGCCGATGCGGCTGCACCTCACTCCGCCGCACCGGTGAGCGACACCGGGTTGGGCCGGGTCGCGGACAGCGCCGTCCACGCGCTGGTCGCGCCGACCACCGCGAACGCCCCCAGCACCACGACCGCGATCAGCGCCCACGGCACCACCAGGACGCTCTGCCCGGCGATCCGTCCCGCCGCGGCGGAGATCCCGATCAGGGTCGTGGTCGCGGCGAGGCCGCCCAGCACCAGTCCGATGCCGGTGACCGCGCCGGACTCCAGCACCGCGGACCGCACCACCTGCGCGCGGGTCAGGCCGGTCACCCTGGCCACGGCGAACTCGCGGCGCCGGTCGGCGGCGGCGATGACCACGGCGTTGACCACCGCGATCAGCGCGTACAGCCCGGACAGGCCCATGATCACGGTCATGATGCCCGTGCTGGTGTCCTGCTGCTCCGCGCTGTTGGCGGCGATCCAGTCGTCCACTGTGGTCACTTCGCCGCGGCCGGCGAGCGCGCTCGCGTCCGCGCCGGGCGCCAGCCGCACGATGGATTCGGTGGGCGCGGCGGCCAGCACCGCGGCGGGCACGATCTCGCGCGGCAGCAGGAAGTCCGCGCCGCCGCCGAGGGTCGCCGGCAACACGGCCACGACCCGCAGGTCCAGCTCGCTGTCGCCGATCCGGGCGGTGACGGTGCTGCCGACCGGCTGGAACCCGGAGGCGACGGCGATGGTCGGCCCCGTCAGGTCGGCGAGCGATCCCTGTTCCGGGCCGCGCACGTGGGTCGCGGCGTAGGCGGCGGGGTCGATCGCGGCGGCGTAGCCCTGTTCGGTGTCGGTGTCGTCGTCGCTGTAGGTGACGACCGAAACCGGCACCCGGGTCTGCGGGGACACCGCGGCGACGCCGGGACCGTCCAGATCGGACGGTCCGGTGGTGGTCACCACGAGGTCGCCGCGGATGTCGGCGCGCTGCTCGATTTCGGCGCCCTTGCCGATGGTGGCGAGCGTGCCCGCCTGGGCGACCAGCAGCGCGACGAGCACGATCAGCGGCGCGGCGGTGGAGGCGCTGCGGCGGACGCCGTCGCGCAGGTTGGCCTCGGCGAGCCGTCCCAGCGGCCCGCGCAGGACCAGCCCGGCGATGCGCCCCGCCGCGGGCACGACCAGCGGGCTCAGCGCGGTCAGGGCGACCGCGGCGGCGAGTGCGGTGTTGATCGACAACGCGATGGCGCCCTCGGGCGGGGCGAACGCGGACACGATCGCCATGGCGACCGCCCCGGCCAGGAACAGCACGCCGAAGAACCAGCGGGCACCAGTCATGACTCGGGCCGCCGCGCCGGTCTCGCGCAGGGCTTCCAACGGGCGCACCTTCGCGGCGCGGCGGGACGCGGCGAGCACCCCGGCGACCGCGACACCGAGCCCGATGCCGGCGGACACGCCGAGGATCCAGTCCTGCCAGCGCGGGGTGAACGCGGACGGGACGAAGCCGAGTTCGCGCAGCAGCCAGGTCTGGATCCGCATCACCAGCAGGCCGAGCGGGACGCCGAAGGCGGTGCCGAGCACGCCCAGCAGCACGGCCTCGGACAGCAGCAGGCGGCGGACCTGGCCGCGCCCGCCGCCGACGAGCCGCAGCAGCGCCAGGTCGCGGCGGCGCTGGGCGACGGTGAAGGCGAAGGTGGAGCTGACGATGAACACCGCGAGGAACGCCGAGATGCCCAGGGTCAGGCCGAGCAGGGTGACCGCCTCGACGACCTCGCCGCCCGCGGTCGCCGCGGAGACGAGGATCAGCAGGGACGACTGGACGAGCGCGACGCCGAGGCAGACGGTGAGGATGGCGCCGAGGAACAGCGTCCAGCGGTCGGTGAAGGTGTTCCAGGACAGTCGCAACACGGTCAGGCCTCCAGCCTGGCGAGGCGGTCGGCGACCTCACGGGCGGTCGGGGTGACGGCGTGGTCGACGACGCGGCCGTCGCGGAGGAACACCACGGAGTCGGCGCTGGCCGCGGCGGCCGGGTCGTGGGTCACCATGACGATGCTCTGGCCCGCGGTGACGAGGTCGCGCAGCAGGCCGAGGACCTTGCGGGCCGCGGCGGAGTCGAGGGCGCCGGTGGGTTCGTCGGCGAAGAGGACGCGCGGGCGGGTGACCATGGCCCTGGCGATCGCGACGCGCTGCTGCTGGCCGCCGGACAGTTCGCGGGGCCGGTGACGGCGGCGGTCGTCGAGCCCGACGGCGGCGAGCACGGCGCGAACGTCCTTCGTGGACGGCCGGGTGCCGGCGAGCTTGAGCGGGAGCGCGACGTTCTGCTCGGCGGTGAGCGAGCCGATGAGGTTGAAGCTCTGGAAGACGAAGCCGATCTCGCTGCGGCGGAGCGCGGTGAGGTGGGCGTCGTCGGCGGTGGTGATGTCCTCGCCGCCGAGGAGGACCTGCCCGGTGGTGACGCGTTCCAGGCCGGCGGCGCAGTGCAGGAGGGTCGACTTGCCGGAGCCGGAGGGCCCCATGACGGCGGTCCAGGACCCGGCGGGGAAGGCGACGCTGACCCCGTCGAGCGCGCGGACCTCGTGCTGGCCGGCGGCGTAGGTGCGGGAAACGGCCCGAAGCTCGACGGCCGGCTCCCCGTGCGGCCGATGCCTGCCGGCGACGGCGGTTTCCAGAGGCGTTGTCATGGGTTAGATCCCATCGCGGATCGGGGCGCCGGTCAGCGGTGCCGGCCACCGAATCCCCGGTGGGGCTGGCCCTACCCCCGGCTCCCTGCGCGGTCTGCGGGGGCGCACCGGCCGCCCGGCCGCACCGCCTCCCGAACTCGGCCCCCGCAGCGGGGCCTGAGTGTGCAGCCCGCCCAGTTGCGCGACCGAGCGACCCGGCTATCCGCTCCTCGCGCGACCTGCGCGCTCAGCCGGCCTGCGGCCGCACGACCAGCACGGGACAGTCGGCGTGGTGGATGAGCGCCTGGCTCGTCGACCCGAGCACCAGTCCCCGGAACCCGCCGCGGCCGCGGCTGCCCACGACGACCAGCTGAGCGTCCCGGCTGCGGGCCAGCAGCTCGTCCCGCGGGCGGTCCCGCACCACGACCCGCTCCACGCGCACGTCCGGGTAGCGCTCCTGCCTTCCCGCCAGGCGTTCGGCCAGCAGCCGCTGCTGTTCGCGCTCCACCTCGGCCCAGTCGAGGTCCGGGGCGGGCAGCGGGACACCGTAGTCGGCGTCGCTCCAGGCGTGGATCGCCACCAGCGGCACCTCCCGCCACGCGGCCTCGTCGAACGCCACCTTCAGCGCTTCCTCGCTGGTCGGGCTGCCGTCGACGCCCACGACCACCGGGCCGGCGGCGTCCGGGCGGCCCCGGACCACCGCGACCGGGCACGACGCGTGCGCGCTGACCGACACGGCCGTCGACCCGGCCAGCATCCCGGTAAACCCGCCCCGCCCGGACGAGCCGAGCACGACCATCCGGGCCGTGCGGGAGCACTCCAGCAGCAGGGGCACCGCCGGCTCCAGCGGCATCTCCGTCGACACTGGCACCTCGCCCGCCACGGCCGCCGCGTCCGCCAGCAGCTGCTGCCCGGCGCGCTGCAGCTCGTCGAAGAAGCTCTGCGGCACCGGCAGCCCGCCGTCGAACCGGCCGCCCGTGACGTCGGCCGCGTAGACCAGGCGCAGCGCCAGCTTCCGCAACGCGGCCTCGCCCGCCGCCCACCGGACGGCGTCCAGCGCCGCCGCCGAACCGTCCACCCCGACCACGATCTCGTCCGCCATGCCGCCCACGCTACTCACGCTTGACCTCCAGCGTGGTGGAGGTTGCAGCCTGGCCCCATGCGCGTGATCGAGGCGGTGCGGTTCGGCGGCCCCGAAGTGCTGCGGGTGAAGCGGGTGCCCGACCCGCACCCGGGGCCCGGGCAGGTCGTGGTCGAGGTGAAGGTGGCCGGCGTGCTGTGGATCGACACGGTGATCCGCCGCGGCGAGGCCGGGCACCTGTTCCCGGTGACGCCGCCGTACGTGCCCGGCGCGGGCGCCGCCGGACAGGTCACGGAGATCGGCGCGGGGACGGACCCGTCGTGGTGCGGCGAGTGGGTGCTGGCCGACGTCCACGGCGCGTACGCCGAACAGGTGCCGGCCACGCCCGGGCAGCTGATCCGCGTCCCGCCCGGCGTGGGGTTGCGGGAGGCGGTGGCGTTGCTGCACGACGGATCCACCGCGCTGGCGGTGTTCGAGCGGGCCGCGGTGCGGCGCGGTGAGCGGGTGCTGGTGCAGCCGGCCGCGGGCGGGCTGGGCACCCTGCTGGTGCAGCTCGCGCACGCGGCGGGGGCGTACGTGATCGGCGTGGCGCGGGGCGCGGAGAAGCTGGAGATGGTGCGCGCGCTGGGCGCGGACGCGGTGGCCGACTACAGCGAGCCCGGCTGGACCGACGAGGTGGGGCCGGTGGACGTGGCGTTCGACGGGGTGGGCGGCGACCTGGGCCGGGCGGCGGCCAAGCTGGTCGTGACGGGCGGGCGGTACTCGAACTACGGGTGGGCCGGCGGCGCGCCGGTCGCGGTGGACGAGGTGCGGCCGGACGTGACGGCCTACGGCCTGGAGCAGTTGCGGGAGTACGAGCCCGGCCGCCGCGCCCGCACCGAACGGATGCTGCGCCTGGCCGCCCGTGGCGCGGTGCGCACGGTCATCGGGCAGACCTTCCCGCTGAGTCGCGCCGCGGACGCGCACCGCGCGCTGGAGTCCCGCTGCGGCAAGGGGAAGACGCTGCTGGTGATCTAGTGGCCAGTACCGCGCCGGCCAGCACCAGGGCGCAGCCGAGCAGCTGCGGTGGCGACAGCCGTTCCCCCAGCACCAGTGCGCCCAGCACGACCGCGCCCACCGGGGTGAGCAGGAGCAGCACCGCCCCGACCGCGCTGGGCAGCCGCGGCGTGTTGGTCGCGACCAGGAGCCAGCCGACGACCTGCCCGCACACCGCGACGACCACCAGCCAGCCGATCGCGGCCCACCCCGGCGTCAGGTCGAGCCCGTAGCCGAGGAACCCGGCGGCCAGCGACACGACCGCGGCGGAGGCGGTGACGACGAGGTAGGCCCGCCGGGTCCGCCCGTCCTGCCCGCCGCGGCGCAGCAGGTACAGGAAGCCCGAGTAGCACAGGGCGGCCAGTGACGCGTGGATCGTCCCGGCCACCGACGCCGGGCCGCCGGTCACGCCCGCGGCGAGCACCACTCCCGGCAGCACCAGCGCGACCACCGCGAAGTAGCGGCGGGACACCGGCTCCCGGTCGGCTGCCCAGGCGATCACCGGCACGAGCACGACCTGCAGGTTGACCAGCACGGTGGACAGCCCGGCCCCGATCTCGCCGATCGCCTGCGTCCACAGCAGACTGTCCCCGGCGAACAACGCGCCCGCCAGGACCGCGCGCACCCGTTCGGATCGGTCGAGCGCGCCGCCGTGTTCGGCGCGGGCGAGCACCGCCAGCGGGGCCAGCGCGAACAGGCACCGGTAGAACGAGGCGGTGCCCGGCGCCGTCCCGGACAGCTCGATCAGCACGGCCGACGCGGAGACGGCGAGCGCCCCCGTCGCGACACCCCAGGCAGGTCGCATACCCGTCGGCTACCCGTGGACCTAACAGCCAAACACCGGTTATGCTCGTTAGATGTTCGTCGGCGGTCACGTGGCGCTCGACCTGGTCAACACGGTCGCGTGGCGCCTGGACCCGGCACGCCGCGAGGAGCGGCTACCGGACGACGACGCGCTGCGGCGCTGGGCCGAGGCGGCGGGGTTCACGGTGGCTCCGGACGGTGGCGTGGCGGAGGTGCGGGAGGCGGCCCACCAGGTGCCGGAGCCGCCCAGCACGGTCCCGGACGGTGACGTGGCCGAGGTGCGCGAGCTCCGGGAAGCGGCCCACCAGGCGCCGGAGCCGCCCAGCACGGTCCGGGACGGTTGCGTCGCCGAGGTGCGCGAACTCCGGGAAGCGGCCCACCGGGTGCTGGAGCCGGGCGGTGGCGTGGCTGAGGTGCGCGAGCTCCGGGAGGCAGCCCACCGGGTGCTGGAGCCGCTGGCGACCGGCGCGGAGCCCGGGGACGTCGAACCGTTGCGGCGGCTGATCGTGGGTGCGCTGGCGCGGGCGGAGGTCGTGTCGGTGGTGCCGCTCGAGTGGCGGATCCCGCTCCACGGCACGCGGGACCTGCGCGACGCGCTCGCGCTGGAGACGTGGCGGCTGCTGCAGTTCGAGGACCTGACCCGGCTGCGCCGCTGCGCCGACGAGGGCTGCGGATGGCTCTTCCTGGACCGCAGCCGCAACGGCTCCCGCCGCTGGTGCAGCTCCGCCGACTGCGGCAACCGGGAGCGGGCCCGGCGCCACTACCACCGCGCCCGGCACTGACACACCCCGCCTACCGGCACGGCATGTGCGAGATGTGCGGCGCACAGCGCCGGCAGGGTCAGACCGTCGCCCCGGGGCAGTGGCCTCGCTCGTCGCGGGCTCGCCGCCACTACCACCGCGCCCGGCCGTCCCCCGAAACCACACAACCGGGGCGGGCATCACTCGTCGCGGTTGAACTCGGCTCGTACGCCCAGCAGGCGCACCGGCCGGGTCCACTCGAAACGGTCCAACAACGACAGTGCCGCGCGCTCGATCTCCACCGGATCGCTCGTCGGCGCGGGCAGGGTCAGGCTGCGCGTGTAGGTGAGGAACGGCTTGAACCGCACCTTCACCCCGATCCGCACCGCGGGGCGCCCCTCCCCCACGACGTCCTCCGCGACCCGCGCCGCCAGTGCCGACACCTGCGCGTCCACCGCGGCGCGGTCGTCCAGATCCGTCTGGAACGTCGTCTCCCGGCTCCGCGACCTCGCCAGGTACGGCGTCGCGGTCACCTCGGTGTCCCCGGCCCCCTGGGCGAGCAGCCGGTACCACGGCCCCATCGTCGGCCCGAACCGCGCCGCCAGCTCGTCCGGGTCGGCCGTGCCGAGGTCCCGCACCGTGGTCAGCCCGGCCTCCGCCAGCTTCTTCGCCGTCTTGCGCCCGATCCCCCACAGCGCGTCGGTCGGCCGGTCAGCCATCACCGCGACCCAGTTCGCCCGCGTCAGCCGGTAGATCCCGCCCGGCTTGGCGAACCCGGTCGCGATCTTGGCCCGCACCTTGTTGTCCCCGATCCCGACCGCGCACGACATCCCGGTCTCCGCGGCCACCCGCGCCCGGATGTCCGCCGCCAGCGCCTCCGGGTCCGCCACCCGGGCGCCGACGAACGCCTCGTCCCACCCGATCACCTCGACGACCACCGGGAAGCCCCGCAGCGTCGCCATCACCCGCTCCGAGACCTCTTCGTAGGCCTCCTTGTCGACCGGCAGGAAGACCGCGTCCGGGCACCGCTTCGCCGCCGTCCGCAACGGCATGCCGGACTGGATCCCGAACTCGCGCGCCTCGTACGACGCGGTCGCCACGACCGCCCGCTCGGAGGGGTCCCCGTTCCCGCCGACCACCACCGGTTTCCCGCGCAGCTCGGGGTGCCGGGCGACCTCGACCGCCGCGATGAACTGGTCCAGGTCCACGTGCAGGACCCAGTCGTCCGCAGACACGCCACCCAGGCTAGCCGGACAGCTCGATCTCCATCGCCAGCAGACGCGAACTCAGCCCCTTGCCGTGGGTGTCCAGCGCGAGCGACGTCGTCACCCCGCCGTCGAGCGCCTGACGGCACCGGAATTGCAGCGCACACAGCTTCGGCAGCACGTAACGCACCACCTCGCCGCGCACCTGACCAGCGAGGTGTTCGCGCACCCGCTCCGCCGTCACCTCGCGCTCCAGGTCCGCGAAATGCCGGTCGTCGAAGGGGAACAGCGACAGGATCGACGTGTCGCCCTTGTCGCCGGCCCGGCAGTGCGCGACCTCGTGCAACATCACCCGCACGATGGAACTCCGATCACGGTCACCGCGGGCTCGACCCGGTCCCGGTCGATCAGCGTGGACACGATCCCGATCACCTCCGTCACGGCCGTCCGGACGCCACCGCCCCCGGCCGGCCCGTTCGTGTAGAGCGCCTCCACCTCGTGGCACACGACCTCGGCCGACGCCCGGTCCGCGGCCGACGCGGCGATCCGCAACCGGCACTCCGGCGACCCCTCCGCCCCCAGCACGTCGGCCCGCACGCGGGTGCCCGCGAGCCGCCGCAGGACCACCTCACCGGCCAGCTCGGCGCGCGCCCGGGCGCCCGGTCCGGCGTAGGAAATCCCGGCTTCGGCCCGCCACCCGGCGCGGTAGCCGACGCTGACCTTGAACTTCTCCGGCCGCGCCCGCCCGACCGCGCCGCACACCGCCACCCGGTCCGGCCCGGTCTCGGCAACGGTCACCTCGCGCAGGTCGAGCGTGACGTCCGGGGTGAGGTAGGCCGTCGGGTCGGTGACCTCGTACAGCAATTGCTCCCGCACCGTCGCGCGGGACACCAGACCGCCGGTGCCGGGCAGTTTCGACACCTCCACGTCGCCGTCGGCGGTCACGTCGGCGTACGGGAACCCCAGCTCGGCCAGCCCGGGCACGTCCTTGCGACCGGGGTCGGCGAAGTACCCGCCGGTGAGCTGCCCGGCGCACTCCAGCAGGTGCCCGGCCACGGTCCCGGCGGCCATCGCCGCGGGATCGCGCAGGTCCCACCCGAGCCGCTGGGCCAGTGGCGCGGCGAACAACGAGGGATCGGCGACGCGGCCGGTGAGCACCACGTCCGCACCGGTCTCCAGCGCCGGCATGATCTGCTCGGCGCCGAGGTAGGCGTTGGCGGACACCAGTTCCCCGTGCTCGGCCAGCGGGCGGCCGGTTTCCAGCGCCGGGGCGGACGGGTCGATCCGGTCGAGCACGTCGTCCCCGGTCACCACCGCGACGGACAGGCCGAGGCCGAGCCGCTCGACCAGCTCCGCCGTCACCCGGCCGGCGGCAAGGGGGTTCGCCGCGCCCATGTTCGTGATCACCCGCACGCCCCGCGCGGCGCAGAGGGGCAGCAGCCGTTCGAACCGGGCGAGCAGCCGCGGATCGTACCCCGTCGCGGAGTCGGCCAGCCTGCGCTGCTGGCCGAGCGCGATCGTGCGCTCCGCCAGGCATTCCAGCACGAGGTCGTCGAGCTCCCCGTCGCGGGCGAGCGCTTCCGCGGGCTCGAACCGGTCCCCCGCGAAGCCGGCTCCCCCGCCGATCCGTACGCAGTTCATGCTCTCCCTCAGATCGCGCCCACGGCCAGGGCGACGGCGGTCATCACGACGGTGGTCCCGAACGCCCACTTGAAGGCGAACCGCTGGTGCTCGCCCAGGTCCACGCCCGCCATGCCGACGAGGATGAACGTGGACGCGGTCAGCGGGCTGAGCGGGAACCCGGTGGTCATCTGCCCGAGCAGCGCGGCGCGGGCGATCTCGGCCGGGTCGCCGCCGAGCGCGGCGCTGGTCTCGGCGAGCACCGGCATCACCCCGAAGTAGTAGGCGTCGGGGGTGAACACGAGGCTCAGCGGCATCCCGGTCAACGCGGTCAGCGCCGGCAGCGCGCCGCCGGCCCAGTCCGGCACGACGCTCACCAGCGCCCGCGCCATCGCCTCGATCATCCCGGTGCCGGACAGGATCCCGGTGAACACCCCGGCGGCGAAGATCATCGTGGTCACCAGCACCACGTTGTGCCCGTGCTTTTCGAACAGCTCCTGCTGCTGGCTCCACTTCGGACGGTTGATCAGCAGTGCGAGCACGAACGCGCCGACGAACAGCACCTCCAGCTTCGCCACCTGGGCCAGCAGGGCGGCCACCAGCGCGAGGGTGAGCACGACGTTGGCCCAGTACCGGACGCGCTCGGCCCGGGTGCGTTCCACGGCGGCGGCCGGGCCGTCCAGGTCGAGCACCCCGATCCGCTTGCGCTCGGCGCGGCCGATCAGCCACGCGGCGACGAGCACCCACGCGATCCCGGCCAGCATCGCGGGCAGCAGCGGCAGGAAGATGCGGCCGCTGTCGGCGTCCAGCGCGGCCATCGCCCGCGCGGTCGGGCCGCCCCACGGCACCAGGTTCATCACCCCGGCGCCGAGTGCGACGACCCCGGCGAGCACCAGCCGGCGCATCCCCATCCGCTGGTAGATCGGCAGCAGCGCGGACACCGTGATCAGGAACGTCGAGGCGCCGTCGCCGTCGAGGGCGACCAGCACGGTGAGCGCCGCGGTCCCGACCGTGATCTTCAGCGGGTCGCCGCCCGCCCACCGCAGGATCCGCCGCACGGCCGGGTCGAACAGGCCGGCGTCGATCATCAGGCAGAAGTAGAGGACCGCGAAGGTGATCATGATCGCGACCGGGGCGACGGTGGTGAGCCCCTTGCCGATCAGCTCGCCCAGCCGCGGGGCCGCGCCCACGGCGAGCGCGGCGACGACCGGGACGACGGTCAGCGCCAGCAGGACCGAGACGCGGCGCGAGAGCACCCCGGCGAGGAACACGCCGATCGTCAGAAAGCCCGCCAGGGCAAGCATCTCGGGGACCTCCAGTGCGCTGTCGACGGTGACGTCTGCCGACTCTGCGGCATCACAGCTATCGAGGTCAAACAAGAATTCGGCATAGACTCATGCACCATGCGCATGGATCTGACGGTGCAGCAGCTCCGGGCCGTGGTCGAGGTGGCCGACGCGGGCGGGTTCACCACGGCCGCCCAGCGGTTGCACCTGGCCCAGTCGTCGCTGAGCCGCACGGTCGCCGAGGTGGAGCGCAAGGTGGGCGTGGCGTTGTTCGAGCGGACCACCCGGCGGCTCGTGCCGACCGCGGAGGGCGTGGAGTTCACCCGGATCGCGCGCGAGGTGCTGGCCTCGTTCGACGCCGGGCTGCGGCACTTCACCGGATTCCTCGCCGGCACCCGCGGGCACGTCCGGGTGGCGACCCTGCCGTCGCTGGCGGCGATCCTGCTGCCCCCGGTCATCGCCCGCTACCGCCACGAATGGCCCGGCGTGGAACTGTCCATCGAGGACTGCCTGTCGGACGAGGTGCTCGCCCGGGTGCGGTCGGGCGCGGTGGACCTCGCGGTCACCGTCGTCGGCGAGGCCCCGGACGACCTGGAGGTGCAGCCGCTGGCCGCCGACGAGTGCTGCTGCGTCTTTCCGCCCGGCCACCCCTTCGCGGACGCGGAAACCCTGTCCTGGCAACGGATCCAGGGCGAGCCGTTCATCGCCTTCTCCCCCGGCAGCAGCATCCGCCCGCTGGTCGACCACGCGCTCGCCGAGGCCGGGGTCGCGCCCGGCCACACGATCGAAGCACGCAACATCGCCGCGGTCGCCGGGCTCGCCGCCGCCGGACTGGGCGTCTCCGCGATCCCCGGCCTGGTGCTGCCACTGGTCGCCTTCGCCGGGCTGCGCAGCCTGCCGCTGGACGGGCCGCGCGCCGAACGAACGGTCGCGCTGGTCCGAGACCCGTCCCGGCCGCGCCCGCGGGCCGTCGCCGCGTTCACCGAGGCCCTCCTCCAGGCCCGGGACCGCGGCGACGGCCTGCCGGCTCACACGCGCTGGCTCACCCGCCGTGGCAGTGACCGCCCGTCGACGGCGGCACGTCCAGCGTCGGGTTCCGGTCGAAGAACCCCACCGGCTTGAGCTTGAACCCGGTGTAGTCCACCGGCATCACCGGCCAGTCCTCCGGGCGCGGGAAGTGCGTCAGCCCGAAGGTGTGCCACAGCACGATGTCCTCGCCGTCGATGTCCCGGTCGGCCGCGGTCCACGCGGGCAGCCCGGCGCCGCCGGGGTTCTGGTTCACCAGGTCGCCGGCCGGGTAGCGCTCGGCGTCGGAGTAGCGGGTCACCCACAGGTGCTTCGTGGCGAAGGTGGCCCGCGCGTGCACCGACGAGGACTCGTCCGCCAGCAACGTCGGCTGGCCCTCCGGGTAGAGCACGTAGGCCGGGTTGCGGCCGAAGCGGTTCTGCCGGTCCGGGTTGACGATGTGCCACACCCGGCCGCGGGTGTTGTCGGCCGCCCGCGCCGCTTCGGACTCACGGGTCAACCGCGTGCGGGCCTCGCGGAAGGCGTTGCCGTACGGGTTGGCCTCGCTCACCGGCACCCGCACCGCGTCGACCTCGTCCACGGCGTTGCGGTCGCCGTCGACGCTGACGTCCAGCCGCGCGCAGAACAGGTGCTGGTGGTAGGGCGCGCCGAGGCCGGGCGCCATTTCGGTGGCGTACTCGTGCCCCTCCGCGGGGTAGGCCGAGGTGAACGTGATGCCGGTGGCCTTGGCCTCCAGCTCGATCGTGCCGTCGAGGTAGAAGTACCAGTAGAAGCCGTAGTCGTAGTTGCCGATCGTGGTGAAGAACGACACCACCAGCCGCCGCTGCCGCCGCGTCTCGTGCGAGCCGGCGAACATGTCGCTGTGCTTCCACAGCACGCCGAAGTCCTCTTCGTGCATGCAGATCGCGTTGCGGATGGTGCGCGGCTCGCCCAGGTCGTCGGCCACCACCGCGTCGAAGTAGCGGATCTCGCCGAGGCAGTCGCAGCCCAGCTCCAGCGAGTTGGTGTAGCGGGCGAACATGTACTCGCCGCAGTCGAAGTAGTTCTGCCAGAACCGCACCGGCGACGGGTCGGCGTAGGGCACCACCATCTCGGCCACCGACGCCCGGTACAGCACCGGCCGCTCGTGGAACGAGATCTCGTGCAGGGTGAGGCCTTCCCGCTCGTTGAAGCCGATCCGCAGGTCCCAGTTCTCCCACCGCACCCGGCTGCCCTCGACCGCGTAGCTCGGGCCGTCCGGCTGGGTGATCTCGATCGGCTTGAGCGTGGTGCGGTGCGGCCCGGTCTGCGCCGGGTCGTCGAAGTTGCCCGGCTCCTGCGGCACCGGCAGCTCCCGGTGGTCGATCACGGTCGTCACCGCGCGGGCGGTGAGGTCGACGTAGGCGACCAGCCCGTCCACCGGGTGCGCCCATGGGTGGTCCTTCTCGTGGAGCTGCTGGAAGCCCAGCGCCCGCACCACGCGGCGGCCGGTCTCCCCGGGGTGGTCGTAGGAACCGGCGGACAGCGGCACCGCGCGCACGGTGGCCGGGTCCAGGCCGCGCTTGCGCAGGGCATCGGTCCACCGCGGCTCGGCGTTGAGGATGTCCTCGATCAGCTCGAACTCGGTGTCGATGATCGGCGGCTGACCGTCGGCGACCGGGTCGACCTCCCGCAGTTCGTCCACAGTGGACCGGGTGGCCGACACGACGACGTCCTTCGACGAGCCGTCGGCCAGGTCGAGCAGGATCGCCCGGAACCGGCGGTCCACCTCGTCGCCCGGCCGGTGCGCGCGCACCACGGCCTTGCCCGGCTCCTCCAGCGCCAGGAAGGCGAACCGGACGGACTCTCCCAGCAGCCCGGCGGCGCTGAGCACCTCCCGGACCGCGCGGACCTCGTCCTCGGTCATCGGGTCGAGCGGGTGCGTCGTGGTGGTGCGTTCTTCGGCGAGTGTCATCGGCGATCCTTTCAGGCGAGGGCGGGTTCGGTGGCGGGCGAGCGCAGGACGGCCGAGAGCACGGCCCCGAGGGCGAACGCTCCGGCGAGCACGGCGAAGATGACGGCGGCCAGGCCGAACGAGCCGCCGATGAGCGTCGGGAAGTTGAGCACGGTCAGCACCAGGCACGTGCCCAGCCCGGCCAGGCCGAGCACCGGCGCGGCGAACGTGTGCCAGGCGCGCCGGTCCACCCGCGTGCGGCGGAAGAACACCACCACAGCCGAGCACGTGAGCGTCATGAGCACGAGCACGCCGAGGGTCGCGGTGCCGGCCATCCACGAGAACACCTGGGTGACCGGGTCCATCCCGGCCAGGGCGAACACCGCGATCAGCACGACCGCGCTGACCGACTGCGCGAGCGAGGAGACGTGCGGCGAACCGTGCCGGTGGTGGCTGCGGCCGCAGGCGGCGGGCAGCGCGCCGGAGTTGCCGAGCGAGAACGCGTACCGGGCGATGACGTTGTGGAACGACAGCAGCGCGGCGAACAGGCTGGTGATCAGCAGGACCTGCACGACGTCGGCGCCCGCGGTGCCCAGGTAGCGGCCGACCGTGGTGATCAGCATGTTGCCCGGGTCCGCGCCGGCCTGCTCGACCGCGCCCGCGTCGCCCCACGCGGAGACGACCGCCCAGCTGGACAGCGTGTAGAACCCGGCGATGAGCAGCAGCGACAGGTAGGTGGCGCGCGGGATGGTGCGGGCCGGGTCGCGGGCCTCGTCGCGGAACACCGCGGTGGCCTCGAACCCGATGAAGCTGGCGATGGCGAACATGATCGCGATGCCCACCGAGCCGGAACCGATCTGCGCCGGCTGCAGGAACGCCGTCGACAGGCCGCCATCGCCGCCGCGCGCGGTGACGACCGCGTCGAAGACCAGCACGATCCCGGCCTCGCACAGCAGCAGCACGCCGAGCACCTTGCTGCTCAGCTCGATGTGCCGGTAGCCGAGCAGGCCGACCACGGCGAGCGCGGCCAGCGACCACACCCACCACGGCAGCGCGGGGCCGCCGTAGTGCTGCACCAGCCCGTCGAGGGCGGCGCCGAGGTAGCCGTAGACGGCCAGCTGCACCGCGGTGTAGGTGACCAGGGCGAGGAACGCCGCGCCGAGGCCGGGCGCGCGGCCGAGACCCTCGCGGACGTAGGCGTAGAAGGCGCCCGCGTTGGGCACGTGGCGGCTCATCGCGCAGAACCCGACCGCGAACAGCAGGAGGACCACGCAGCACAGCACGAAGGTGGCGGGGAAGGCGGCGCCGTTGCCGAGCGCGACGCCCAGCGGCACGCTGCCGGCGACCACCGTGAGCGGCGCGGCGGCCGCGACGACCATGAAGACGATGGAGCCGGCGCCCAGTGAACCGGTCAGCGACCGTGGCGTATCCATGAGACCTCCGGGGACTCAGCGGGGATTTCCGGTGACGGCTGCACAGCGTTGAGCAGCAACGTTGCGCCGCCGTCAGCCGCCGGTCAAACCCCGGTCTCCGCCGCCGGGAAGTCCTGCGGTGGCGTTCTCCCAACGCGGGAACGGCTCCGGTGTTTTTCTCATTTGACGCTCGCGGCCATGTCCTCGGACGTAACCCCGGAGTTACAGTGCCGGGTTACCGTCCACAGAGGAGGAAATGCCGGATGTCCGTGCCACCCCGGGTGCTGCCGCCGTTGCGGCGCGAGTCCCCGATGTCCGGGCTCGACCGCCGCAACCTCGGTCCGCTGCAGGTGTTCGCGCAGTCGATCTCGGCCGCGGCGCCGTCGGCGGCCATGGCGGCCGCGCCCGCGGTCGCCGCGGCAGGGGCCGGGACCGGGGTGCTGTGGTCGTTCGTCGTCGCGACCGTGCTCGCGCTGCTCATCGGGCTGGGAATCGCCCAGTTCACCCGCCGTATGGCGGCGGCCGGGTCGCTGTACAGCCTGACGGCGAAGGGTCTCGGCCCGGCCGCGGCGTTCGCGTGCGGCTGCGCGTTGCTGATCGGCTACGGCCTGCTGACGATGGCCGCGCTCACCGGGTCCGGCGTCTACCTGCAGGACCTGCTGCGGCGCGCCGGGCTGGACCTGGGCTGGGGCCTGGTCGCGGTGCTCGTGCTGGTGCTGGGCGGGCTGGCGACGGCGTGCGTGCTGCGGGGCGTGCGGTTGTCGGCGACGGTGGTGCTCGTCGCCGAGGCCGTCGATCTCGCTGATGCTGGTGGTGTTCGGGTTGCTGCTGGCCAGGGTCGGCCCCGGGCTGGCGCCTGCCGCGCCGGACCGGGGCGTCGGCGGGATCGCGGCCGGGGTGCTGCCCGCGCTCGGCGCGTTCATCGGGTTCGAGGCGGCGGCGTCGTACGGGGTCGAGGCCCGGCGGCCGTTCCGGACCGTGCCGCGGGCGGTGCAGGGCACGGCCGCGTTGTGCGGCGTGCTGTACCTGGTGGCGGCGTACACGCAGGTCATCGGCCTGGGCGCGCTGCCGGGCGGGCTCGCCGGGCAGGCCGAGCCGGTCAGCACGCTGGCCGCGCTGCAGCAGCTGCCGTGGCTGTCCTACCTGCTCGACCTCGGCATCGCGGCGTCGTTCCTGGCGTGCACGCTGGCGACCGGCAACGCGCTGGTGCGGGTGCTGCTGTCCATGGGGCGCGAAGGGGTGGCGCCGGCCGCGCTGGGCCGGACGCACCCGCGGTACCGGACGCCGCACGTCGCGATCCTGGCCGTGCTGCCGCCGGTCGCGGTCGTGCCGGTCGTGCTGATGGCCGCCGGGATGAGCACCACGTCGGTGTTCGTCACGCTGCTCAACGTCGCGGTGTTCGGCTACCTGGTGGCCTACCTGCTGGTGTGTGTGGCGGCGCCGGTGTTCCTGCACCGGATCGGCGAGCTGACCCGGGGGGCGCTGGTGGTCGGCGCGATCACCGCGCCCGCGCTGCTGGCGGCGCTGGTCGTGTTCACGGCCGACAACCTGGGCGGCCCGTACCCGGCGGTGTTCGGGCTGTGCGCGCTCGCCGGCCTGGCCTGGTTCGCCTGGCTGCGCCGGCGGCGGCCGCGGGACCTGGCGCGGGTCGGGATCTACGACGAGACGTCCGAGGCCGACCTGCTTGGCGGCGAGCGGTGAGCCCGGAGACGCCGCTGTCCGGCCGCCAGCCGAAGGCGGTCCGCAGCGCGCTGGCGGTGCTGGAGGAGGTCGTGGCGGCCGGGCCGGGGGTCACGGCGAAGGAGATCTCGGCCGCGTTGAAACTGCCCCCGGCGACGACCTACCGGCTGCTGAACCTGCTCGTCGGCGAGGAGTACCTGGTGCGGTTGCCGGACCTGCGGGGGTTCGCGCTGGGCCGGCGCGCCGGGCGGCTGGCGACCCCGGTGGCGGTGCGCCCGCCCGCCGCGGCGAGGGCGATCGTGGAGCACCTGCGGCAGCGGGTGCGGTGGGGTGTGCACCTGGCGTCCTACCGGACCGGGCGGCTCACGCTCGTCGACCCGGATCCGGACCACCCGCCGTCGGACGGGGCGCTGCTCGCCCGCTACCCGCACGTGTCCGCGCTGGGCAAGCTGCTGCTCGCCGAGCAGGCCGACTGGCGCGCGGTGGTGCGGGAGCTGCGGTCGTTCACCGAGCGGACGATCGTCGACGCCGACCGCCTGGACGCCGAACTCGCCGCGGTCGCGCGCGACGGGCTGGCCCGGCAGTGCGGTGAGCTGCTGGAACGCAAGGGCTGCCTGGCGGTGGCGATCCGGGACGTGGTCACCGGCGAGCTGGTCGCCGGGCTCGCGGTGAGCGGGCCGGCGGAACGGGTCGCCGAGCCGAACGCCGAGCTCGTGGCGCTGGTGCGCGACCACGCCGGGCAATTGGCGCCACTTCTCGCGTGAGCGATGTCGAGAACGCGGAAGCGGCTCCGTCCCCGGCGTGACACACCCCGGAAACCGGAGGAGACGGACATGGATGTCACCGCTGAACTGGCCAAGCCGATCGCGCGGGAGCTGCTGCAGTCGAACATCCCCGCGCGGCTGGCGTACGACGGACTGGACGGCGAGCCCCGGGTGATCCCGATCGGGTTCTGGTGGGACGGCGAGCACCTGGTCATGGCCACCGTGCCGAAGTCGGCGAAGGTCGCGGCCCTGCGCCGCAACCCGCGCGTGGCGATCACCATCGACCGCATGGACCCGTGGCCCCCGCGCGTGCTGCTGATCCGCGGCACCGCACGCCTGGAACTGGTCGACGGCGTCCCCGACGCCTACATCGAGGCGTCCCGGAAGGTGACGCCCGCCGAGGTGTTCGAGTCCTGGGAGCAGGGCGTGCGGGCGCTGTACGAGCAGATGGTGGTCATCACGATCTCGCCGGACTGGGCCAAGCTGCTCGACTTCGAGACGACGCTGCCCAAGGCGGTGGAGGACCTGCTCGCGGAGCACCAGGCGAGGGCCTAGGCTCGCAGCGTGCGGATCGTCTCCTTGTTGCCCGCCGCCACCGATCTGGTGGCCGAGCTGGGGCTGGCCGGGCAGCTGGTCGGGCGGACGCACGAGTGTGACTGGCCGCCCGGTGTCGAGGACGTGCCCGTCGTCACCGGCAGCGGCCTGCACACCGCCATGAGCAGCCGCGAGATCTCGCAGGCCGTCGGGGGCGCCCACGCCGGCTCCGCGCTCTACGCCCTCGACGCGGCGAAACTCGCCGCACTCCGGCCCGACGTCGTGCTCACCCAGGACCTCTGCGAGGTCTGCGCGGTGTCCTACCGCCGGGTCACCGACGCAGTCCGCATGATGGACGCCGGGCCGCGGGTGCTGAGCCTCGAACCCCGCACGCTCGCCGAGGTGCTGGACTGCCTGCTGCTGCTCGGCGACGTCCTCGGCGTGCCGGACGTCGCCCACGCGAAACACGCGGAACTACTCACCCGCCTCGCGGACCTGCGGGAGCGGACCCGGGACCTGCCCCGGCCCCGGGTCGCCGCGATCGAATGGCTCGACCCGGTCTGGCCTGCCGGGCACTGGGTGCCCGAACAGATCGCCGCCGCCGGTGGGGAGCCCCTGCTGGCCCGGCCGGGCGAGCACACGAAGGCCATCGACTGGGCCGCGGTGGCCGCCGCCGAACCCGACGTCCTCCTCCTGCTCCCCTGCGGCCTGCCGCCGGAGCGCACCGAGGCCGAACTCGGCCTGCTCACGAGCCGGCCGGGCTGGGCGGACCTGCCCGCCGTGCGCGCCGGGCAGGTGTGGATCCTCGACGGCCCGTCCTACTTCAACCGCCCCGGCCCGCGCGTCGTGCGCGGCGCGGAGATCCTCGCCCACGTGCTGCACGGCATCGGGACCGTCGAGCCGGGTCAGGCGAGGCGCACCTCGATCTCCGGCGGCGTCCGCAACGTCTGATACACCACGCAGTACCGCTCGGTCAGCTTCCGCAGCGTCGCGAGCTGCTCCTCGGACGCGTCGGTGTCGAGGTCGAACGACAACCGGATCGCCTGGAAGCCCACCGGCGCGGACTTGTCGACGCCGAGCGTGCCGCGGAAGTCCAGGTCGCCCTCGGCCCGCACGGTCCCGCCGCGGATCTCCAGCCCCAGCGACGTCGCCACCGCCCGCAGCGTCACCCCGGAGCACGCGACCAGCGCCTCCAGCAGCATGTCGCCGGAGCACGCGAGGCTGCCGTCGCCACCGGTGGCCGGGTGCAGGCCGGCCTCGACCACCGCCCGCCCGGTCTCCACCTTGCACGAGATGCCCAGCCCGTCGAGCTCCGCGTTGGCGCGCAAGGTGATCAGCGCCTGAGCCGGGTCCTCCCGGTAGCGCTCCTTGAGCGGCGCCTGCAGTTCCCTGAGTTCGCCTGCGTCCATGCCCGCCAGTATGACCGCGTGAACGGGCTCACGCCGGTGTCAAGGCCGGATCAAGACCGGGCCCGCGCGTGTCATCGCCGCGTCAGCCCGGGGTCCGCGCGGCCCGCCGCGGAGATTTCCTTCGGTGCAGGGAAACCGAAGGAGGACGTCATGACACTCGCCGAGGTGCTGCCCAGTGTGGGGCTCGCCGGAGAACCGCCGCTGGAACCCGGCCTGTGGCCGCGCACCACCCGCCTCACCGAGGGCGGCGACCTGACCTGCGGCGGCGTGCGCCTGACCCGGCTCGCCGCGCGGTTCGGCACGCCGGTGCAGGTCTTCGACGAAACCGAGATCCGCGGCCGCGCCGAATCGCTGCGCGCCGCGTTCCCCGGTGCCGAGATCGCCTTCGCCACCAAGGCCCTGCCGGTGCGCGGTGTGCTCCGGGTGCTGGGTTTCGGCGCGGACGTGTGCTCGGCGGGCGAGATCGCGATGGCGCGCTCGGCGGGCGTGCCGGGCGAGCGGATCCTGGTGCACGGCAACGTGAAGACCCCGGAGGACCTCAAGGCCGCGTTCACCGCGCACGCCGGCCGGATCGTCGCCGACTCCGCCGACGAGATCGACCAGCTCGCCGCGCTCGCCCCCGCCGGGCAGCGGGTCCTCGTGCGGGTCACCCCCGGCGTCGACGCGCACACGCACCGCGCGCTGGCCACCGCCGTCGAAGGCCAGAAGTTCGGGTTCTCCCTCGCCTCCGGCGCCGCGTTGGAAGCCGTCGGGCAGGTCCTGGCCCAGCCGGGCCTGCGCGCCGCCGGGTTGCACTGCCACCTCGGCTCGCAGGTGCGCGACACGGGCGCCTACGCCGAAGCCGTGCGCCGCATGGTGGGGCTGCTGGCCGAGGTCCGCGAGCGGCACGGGGTGACGCTGGACCAGATCGACCTCGGCGGCGGCTTCGCGGTCCCCTACCGCGCCGGCGAGCAGGCGTTCGACCTGACCGGCGCCGCCCGCCGGATCCTGGGCACGCTGCGCCTGGAGTGCGAGCGTCACCGGCTCCCGGTGCCGCGGCTGGTGCTGGAACCCGGCCGCTGGCTCGTCGCGACGGCCGGGATCACGCTGTACCGGGTGGCCGCGGTCAAGAACGGGTTCGTCGCCGTCGACGGCGGCATGAGCGACAACCCGCGCCCGGCGCTGTACGGCGCGCGCTACACCGCCCGGCTCGTCGGGCGGCACACCAAGGCGCCGCGCCGCCCGTGGATTATCGCGGGCAGGCACTGCGAGGCCGGCGACGTCCTGGCCGAGGACGTGCCGCTGCCCGCCGACATCCGCCCCGGCGACCTGCTGGCGGTGCCGGTGAGCGGCGCCTACCACCACGCGCTGGCCTCGAACTACAACCTGGTGGGCCGTCCGCCGCTGGTCGCCGTGGCCGACGGCGCACCGCGCGTGCTGGTGCGCCGCGAAACCGAGGAGGACCTGCTGCGCCGCGACCTCGGCTGACCGGGCGGGCTACGTTGAAGATCATGAACGACACCCCTCGCCTCCCCGGACTCCGGCTCGCCGACGCCGATGCGCTGGTGAACAGCGCGCTGGGCGTCGCCGCGGAGCGGGGCTTCCCGCCACTCGCGGTGGCCGTCCTCGACGTCGCCGGGGAGGTGATCGCGCTGCGGCGGGCGGACGGCGGCATGCCCATGACCAGCCGCATCGCGGTGGCCAAGGCGCGCACCGCGTTGCTCACGCTGCGGCCGTCCGGGGCGCTCGAGCTGCCCGGCGCGATCGTCGGCAGCATCCAGCACCTCTACGACGGCGACTACGTCCCGTTCGCGGGCGGGGTCCTGGTCACCGACGGGGATGTGGTCCTCGGCGCCGCGGGCGCCTCCGGCGGTCACGCCCGCGAGGACGACGAGGCCGTGCGCACCGCCGTGCAGCGCTGGCAGGAGGACCTGCTGCGCCGCGACCCCGGCTGATCGGGGAAGCTCGGCGCATGGTCTCGGTATTGCAGAACGTCGCGATCGACTGCGCGGACGCCTACGAGCTGGCCCGGTTCTGGAGCGCGGTGACCGGCCGTCCGCTGCACCCGGACGACCGGCCGGGCGAGCCGGAGACGCAGGTGCTGCTCGCCGAGGGTCCGGTGCTGCACTTCAACCAGGTGCCGGAGCCCAAGACGATCAAGAACCGGATCCACCTGTGCCTGCGCCCGGAGACCTCGCGCGACGAGGAGGTGGCGCGGTTGCTGGGCCTCGGCGCCACGTTCGTCGCCGATCACCGGAACCCGGACGGGTCCGGCTGGGCCGTCCTCGCCGACCCCGAGGGCAACGAGTTCTGCGTGCTCCGCAGCGACTCCGACCGGGCCGCCATGGAGTCCTGACCCGCCTGGGCAGTCCCGAGCGTGGTGTCGATGAACGCGCGGGTCGCCGCGGTCACCGGGCCGCCGCGGTGCACCAGCCACTGCGGCAGCCGCTCCGGCGGGTCGAACCGGTAGACGTCCGCGCCCGCCCGTACCGCGAGGTCGGACCAGCCGTCCGGCATCAGCCCGGCGCCGATGCCCTTGAGCACCATCGGCAGCACCACGCCCCGGTCCCCGGCCTCGGCCGCGATCGTCATGTCGCCGACGGTCGCGGCCAGCCGGTCGAACAGGGCCCGCACCGCGGTGGCCGGCTTGGTGACCACGAACCGCATGCCGCGCAGCACCTCCGGGCTCACCGACGGCCCCGGCACGTCCAGCGCGCCGGGCGGCACGACCAGCAGGAACTCCTCGTCCCGCAGGTGGTGCGTCACGAGCCCCTGCCCGGACGGGCGCTCCGCGCTGCCGCACACCCCGACCTCGCACCGGCCCTGCAGGACCATCGCGACCACCTCGGCCGCCGACATCGCCGACGAGGTGCTGACGGTGACCCCCGGGTGCCGCCGGGCAAGCTCGGCGATCACGCTGGTCACCGGTTCCAGCCCGGACGACGAGGTCGCGGCGACGTCCACCCGCCCGGCCGCGCCGTCCCCGATCGCCCCCGCCGCGGCCCGCAACGCGTCCAGGTCGCGCAGCACCAGCCGGGCCCGGTCGGCCAGCGCCTCCCCGGCGGTGCTCAGCACGGCGTGCCGCCCGACCCGGTGGAACAGCGTGACGCCCAGCTCGTGCTCGAGCTTGCCGATCGAGCGGGACAGCGAGGGCTGCGCGACGTGCAGCGCCTTGGCCGCCGCGGTGAACCCGCCGTGCTCGACGATCGCGATGAAGTACTCCAGCTGGCGGCGTTCCACCACACTCCCATCGATAGCGAACGGCTATGGCGATGGTGTCACAGATGTCTTGGACGTTCACCCGGTCGAGGGTGTCTACTCGAACCGTGTTCACCACCCGCCCGACGCTGCAAGGCACCCATGGCATGGTGTCGTCGACCCACTGGCTCGCCTCCGCCACCGCGATGGCGGTGCTGGAGGACGACGGCAACGCCTTCGACGCGGCCGTGGCCGCCGGGTTCGTGCTGCACGTCGTCGAACCGCACCTGAACGGCCCGGCCGGTGAGGTGCCGATCATCCTCGCGCCCGCCGGGCAGGCGCCGCGCGTGCTGTGCGGGCAGGGCCCGGCCCCGGCCGGGGCGACGGTCGCGCACTACACCTCGCTCGGCCTGGACCTGGTGCCCGGCACCGGCCCGCTGGCCGCAGCCGTGCCCGGCGCGTTCGACGCGTGGATGCTGCTGCTGCGCGACCACGGCACGAAGACGCTGGCCGAGGTGCTGAAGTACGCGATCGCCTACGCCGAGAACGGGCACCCGGCGGTGGAGCGGATCGGCTCGACCGTCGCCAGCGTGCGGGAGCTGTTCGAGACCGAGTGGACCAGCTCGGCGGAGGTGTACCTGCGCGACGGGCGCCCGCCGGCGCCCGGCGAGATGCTGCGCAACCCGGCGCTGGCCGCGACCTGGCGGCGCGTGATCGCCGAGGCCGAGGCCGCCGGCCCGGGCCGGGAGACGCAGATCGACGCCGCCCGCCGGATCTGGCGCGAGGGCTTCATCGCCGAGGCGATCGCCGAGGCCGCCGCCCGGCCGACCATGGACACCTCCGGCGAGCGGCACGCCGGCACCCTGACCGCCGACGACCTCGCCGCGTTCGAGGCGGGCTACGAGGACCCGGTCACCTACGACTGGCAGGGCTGGACGGTCGCGAAGTGCGGACTGTGGAGCCAGGGGCCGTCGTTCCTGCAGCAGCTCGCCCTGCTGCCGGACGGCCTCGAGTACGGCACCCCGGACTACCTGCACACGCTGATCGAGGGCACCAAGCTCGCCATGGCCGACCGCGAGGCGTGGTACGGCGACAGCGCGGACGTCTCCCTGGACACCCTGCTTTCCGTGTCCTACAACGAATCCCGCCGCGCCCTGATCGGCGAGCGGGCGTCGGCGGAGCTGCGGCCGGGTTCGCCGGACGGACGCCGGCCGCGGCTGAGCAAGCAGGCCGAACTGTCCGTCGGTGGCGCGGTCCCGCCGCCACCGGCCGCGGGCGCGGGTGAGCCGACCGTCGCCAAGGACGGCGCGACGCGCGGCGACACCTGCCACCTCGACGTGGCCGACCGGTGGGGCAACATGATCGCCGCCACCCCGAGCGGCGGCTGGCTGCAGTCCAATCCGGTCATCCCGGCGCTCGGTTTCCCGCTGGGCACCCGGCTGCAGATGTCCTGGCTGGACGAGGGGCTGCCCAACTCGCTGGTGCCGGGCCGCCGCCCACGCACGACGCTGTCCCCGTCGATGGCGCTGCGCGACGGTGTGCCGGTGCTCGCGTTCGGCACGCCCGGCGGGGACCAGCAGGACCAGTGGAGCGTGCATTTCTTCCTCGCCGTCGCGTTGCGGCAAAAGGTGCGCGGAAGTCTCGATCTGCAGGGCGCGATCGACGCCCCGAACTGGCACACCGACAGTTTCCCGAGTTCGTTCTACCCGCGCGCGATGCGTCCCGGAAGTGTCACCGTGGAATCGCGGATCGGCGATTCCACGATCGCCGAACTGCGGCGGCGCGGGCACGACGTCGAAATCGCCGGCCCGTGGTCGGAAGGCCGCCTCTGCGCGGTCGCCCGCGACCCGGAAACCGGTGTCCTGTCAGCGGGTTCGAACCCGCGCGGCATGCAGGGCTACGCCGCCGGACGGTAGTCGGCGGCAATCCGGAAAACGGAAGACAGCGGTTCGGACCATCCCCCCGGACCGCTGTTTCTTCCTGCCCGCACCGCAGCGGAAAATCGTTACCCGAATTAACCCGCCGGAAATCGATGACAAACAACGGGAAACTACCGTAAGCTGCGCACACGTTCGATCGCGCGGGAGTTTTCCATGGCCCTCAAGAATTCGCGGTGGCGCATTCTCGCGCCCTGCGTGGCGCTCACCGCGGCACTGGCGGCGTGCGTGCCGGTGCAGCACGTGGCGAGCACCGCCGAGCACACCGACGACTACGGGACGCCCGTCGGCGCCCAGCCGGTCCGCTCCGGGGGCGAGCTCGTGATGGGCCTGTCGTCCGAACCGGACCGGCTCGACCCGACCACGTCCAGCTCGCTCTACACCCGGTACGTGATGAGCACGATCTGCGAGAAGCTCTACGACCTCGACGCGAGCGGGCAGATCGTGCCGCAACTGGCCACCGGCCTGCCCACGACGTCGCCGGACGGGCTGACCGTGACGATCCCGGTCCGCACCGGGATCACCTTCGCCGACGGCACCCCGTTCGACGCCACGGCCGTGCGCACCAGCCTGCAGCGCCACCTCACGCTCAAGGGTTCCCAGCGCACCAGCGAGATGGGCCCGGTGCGCGCCGTCGAGGCGCCGGACCCCGGCCACGTCGTGCTGACGTTCAGCAGGCCGTTCGCGCCCATCACCGCCGCGCTGGCCGACCGCGCCGGGATGATCCTGTCTCCCGCGGCGCTGGCCGCGCAGGGCACGAACTTCGGCGATCACCCGGTGTGCGTGGGGCCGTTCAAGTTCGTCAAGCGGGTTCCGCAGACCTCGATCGAGGTCGAGCGCGACCCGCTGTACTACGACGCGGCGCAGGTCCACCTCGACCGCATCGTCTACCGGATCATGCCCGACGCCAACATCCGCGCGGCGAACCTGCGCTCCGGCGACATCCAGGTGGCCGACACGATCTCGCCGCAGGACGTGGACGCACTGGCCAAGGATCCGGACCTGAAGGTGCTGCAGTCGTCGTCGCTGGGCTACCAGGGCGTCACGATCAACACCGGCAACGTCGACGGCGCGGGCACCCCGGTCAAGCCGATCGACACCCCGCTGGCCCGCGATCCGCGGGTGCGCCAGGCGTTCGCGTCGGCTGTGGACCGGCAGACGCTCGTCGACACGGTCTTCAACAACTGGTTCGACGTCGCCTGCTCCCCCATCGCGCCGCAGTCGCCCTACGCCACCCCGGCCAGCGACGCCTGCCCGGCCTACGACCCGGCCCGCTCGCGGCAGCTGCTCGCCGAAGCCGGTGTGCCCACGCCTTTCACCGTGACACTGCAGGTGTCCAACACCCAGGACCAGCTGCGTTACGCCCAAGCGCTGCAGGCCAGCGTCGCCGAGGGCGGGTTCGACCTCAAGATCGTGCCGGTCGAGTACTCGACCCTGCTGGACGTGCAGAAGCGCGGGGACTTCGAGCTGCTGCAGCTGGGCTGGTCGGGCCGCATCGACCCGGACGGCAACACCGCGCGGTTCCTGTCCACCGGCTCCGGCGGCAACTACGGCGGGTTCTCCTCGGCCGAGCTGGACGACCTGCTCACCCGCGCCGCCCGCGCCGCCACCACCGCCGAACGCGCTGATCTCTACGGCCAGGCGACGAGCGTGATCCAGCGGGAGAACCCGATCGTCTACACCTACCGGCTGCGCAACCTGACCGTCCACTCGGCACGGATCGCCGGCGTGGAGGTCTACTCCGACGGCGTGGTCCGGCTCGGCAGGGCCGCCTTCCGCGCGGACCAGGAGGGCTGACACCGATGCTGCGTCACCTTCTGCACCGGCTCTGGCAGTCCGCGCTGACCCTGGTGCTCGCCTCGATCGTGGTGTTCGCCGGCGTGCGGGCGCTGCCCGGCGACCCGGCGCTGGCGATGGCCGGTGAGGAGGCCGATCCGGAGACGCTCGCCGCGGTGCGTGCCCAGCTCGGCCTCGACGACCCGCTGCCGGTGCAGTACCTCAAGTTCCTCGGCCACGCGCTCACCGGCGACTTCGGCCGGTCGACCCGCACCGGCACCCCGGTGTCGGAGATGATCGGCACGACCCTGCCGGTCACCGTGGAGCTCGCGGTGTACGCGATGCTGATCGCGGTGCTGGCCGGGCTGTTGCTCGGCGTGCTCGCCGCGGTGTTCCGCGGGCGCTGGCCGGAGTGGGCGGCCAACGGGTTCTCGCTGTTCGCGCTGTCGGTGCCGACGTTCTGGCTCGGCATCCTCGCGGTGGTGTACCTGTCCGTCCAACTGGGATGGTTCCCGGCGTCGGGTTACGTGTCGCCACTGAAGGATCCGGTGCGCGGCCTGTACTACCTCACGCTGCCCGCGGTGATCCTCGGCCTGTCGCACGCCGCGGTCGTGCAACGGCAGACCCGGTCGTCGATGGTCGGCACGCTCACCGCCGACTACGTGCGCACCGCCCGCGCGAAGGGGCTGGGGCGCGGCGCGGTGGTCTTCCGCTACGGGCTGCGCAACAGCCTGATCGTGGTGACCACGATCGTCGGACTCCAGCTCGGCGGGCTGATCGCCGGTGCCGTGGTCACCGAGCGGATCTTCAGCCTGCCCGGCATCGGCAAGCTCACGCTCGACTCGGTGTTCAGCCGCGACTACCCGGTGATCCAGGCCGTCGTGCTGGTGATCACCTTCGCCTACATCGTCATCAACCTGCTGGTCGACGTCCTCTACACGGTCATCGACCCGCGGGTCCGGGTCTCCGGGAGGGCCACATGACCGCGATCGCCGAACCGCCTGCCCCCGTGGGCCGGGTGCGCGGCCGGGTGCTGGGAAACCTGCTGCGCAACCCGATGGGCGTCACCGGCGGCGTGCTGCTGCTGATCGTGCTCGTCGCCGGGGTGTTCGCCCCTTGGCTCGCCCCCTACGCACCGTCCGAAGTGCACTTCACGACCCCGTTCCAGCAACCGGGAACCGTCGGGTTCGCGCTGGGCACCGACGACCTGGGCCGCGACGTGCTGTCCCGCGTGCTGTACGGCACCCGCACCTCGCTCGAGGTCGGGCTGTTGTCGGTGGCGCTCGCGATCGTGGTCGGGGTCCCGCTGGGACTGCTGTCCGGGTACTGGCGGTGGCTGGACGCGATCGTGTCCCGGCTGACCGACCTGATGCTCGCGTTCCCGTTCCTGCTGCTGGCGGTCGGGCTCGCCGCGATCAACGGCGGCGGCCTGGTCAACGCCGCGGTCGCGCTCGGCATCGGCAACATCCCGGCGATGATCCGCGTGGTGCGGGCCGAGACGCTGCGGATGAAGGACAGCGACTTCGTGCTCGCGGCGCACACGATGCACGCCGGGCCGTGGCGGATCCTCGGTCAGCACGTGCTGCCCAACGCGGCGTCGGCGATCATCGTGCAGGCCACGGTGATCATGCCGCAGGCCGTGCTCGGCGAGGCGATCCTGTCCTTCCTCGGGCTCGGCATCCAGCCGCCAGAGCCGAGCCTGGGGATCATGCTCTCCGACGCGCAGCAGTACCTGTTCCGCACCGTGTGGCCCGGGGTGTTCCCGGGCATCGCGCTGGCCCTGATCTGCCTGGGCTTCAACCTGTCCGGCGACGCGCTGCGCGACGCACTCGACCCGAGGAGCTCCCGATGACGGAACCGTTGCTGCGGGTCGAGGATCTGCGGGTGTCCTTCGGCGGCACCGAGGTGGTGCACGGCGCCGACCTGACGATCATGCCCGGCGAGCGGGTCGCCGTGGTCGGCGAGTCCGGGTCCGGCAAGTCCACGACGGCGCACGCGGTGCTGGGCCTGCTGCCCGGCGCCGGGCGGGTCACAGGCGGGCGGATCGTGGTGCGCGGCGAGGACGTCACCCACGCCGGCGAGAAGCGGATGCGGCGGCTGCGCGGCCGGGAGATCGGGCTGGTGCCGCAGGACCCGATGACCAACCTCAACCCGGTGGCGCGCGTCGGCAGGCAGGTCGCGGAAACGCTGGTGACGCACGGACTGGCGACCCGGCGGGAGGCGATGGCGCGGGCGGTGGAGATCCTCGGTGAGGCCGGGTTGCCCGAGCCGGCGCGGCGAGCGCGGCAGTACCCGCACGAGTTCTCCGGCGGCATGCGGCAGCGGGTGCTGATCGCCATCGGGCTGGCCTACCGCCCGGACCTGCTGATCGCCGACGAGCCGACCTCGGCGCTGGACGTGACCGTGCAGCGGCAGATCCTCGACCACCTCGACGGGCTGACCCGCGAGCTGGGCACGGCCTTGCTGCTGGTGACCCACGACCTCGGCCTGGCCGCCGAACGCGCGGACCGCGTGGTGGTCATGTCGCAGGGCCGGGTCGTGGAGTCCGGGCCGGCCCGGCGGGTCCTGACGGCGCCGGAGCACGAGTACACGCGGCGGCTGATCGCGGCCGCGCCCTCGCTCAAGGACCCGATGCCCGCCGTGGACCCGGCGCCACCGGTGCTGGAGGTTTCGGGGGTGTCGAAGGAGTTCCGGATCCGCGGCGGCGGGGGCGTGTTCACGGCGGTGGCGGACGTGTCGTTCACCGTCGAACGCGGCCGCACCACCGCGATCGTCGGCGAGTCCGGCTCCGGCAAGACGACGACGGCCCGGATGGTGCTCGGGCTGGTCCCGGTGTCCGGCGGCACGATCCGCCTCGACGGCGAGGACGTGCTCGGCCTGCGCGGCGCCCGGCTGAAGGCGGCGCGCCGGGCGATGCAGCCGGTGTTCCAGGACCCCTACGCCTCGCTCGACCCGCTGTTCACCGTCGAGCGGCTGATCACCGAGCCGCTGCGGATCTTCCGCGTCGGTGACAAGGCGAGCCGGGCGGCGAAGGCGCGGGAGTTGCTCGACCAGGTGGCCCTGCCCGCGTCGACGGCGCACCGCTACCCCAATGAACTGTCCGGCGGCCAGCGTCAGCGGGTGGCGATCGCCCGCGCACTGGCACTGGGCCCGCGGCTGGTGGTGTGCGACGAGGCGGTGTCCGCGCTGGACGTCCTGGTGCAGGACCAGATCCTCACCCTGCTGCGCACCCTGCAGGAGGAACTGGGGCTGAGCTACCTGTTCATCTCGCACGACCTGGCCGTGGTGAAGGCCATCGCGCACGACGTGGTCGTGATGCGCGCCGGACGGGTCGTGGAACAGGGCCCGGTCGCGAAGGTGCTCGAAGCCCCCGAGGAGCCCTACACGCGGCAACTGCTGGACTCGATCCCCGGCGCGGGTGTGCTCGCCTGAGGCCTCAGCCGTCCGCGAGCACCGTCTCGAAGGCCAGCTCCGCGGCGCCCAGGAGCTTCGCGTCCGTGCCCAGCGCGGACGTCGCCACCCGCGTTCCGGCGAGGGCCCTGCTCACCAGGCTCCGCTCCCGCACGGTTCGCTCCACGTGCTCGACCAGCGCCGGGGGCAATGCGGTGAACAGGTCGCCCAGCACGACCAGCTGCGGGCACAGCAGGTTGACCACGTTGCCGAGCCCGAGCACGAGCCACTCGGTGAACTCGGCGAGCACGTCCGGCGCCTCGCCGTCGGCGGAGAGCAGCCGCAGCTCGTGCACGATCGCGCCGACCGGGCTGTCCTCGTCCAGCCCCAGCGCCCGCGCCAGCGCCCGCTCCCCCACCTCGGTTTCCCAGCAGCCGTGCGACCCGCAGTAGCACTGCCGCCCCTGCGGCCGCACCACCATGTGCCCGACCTCGCCCACGTGGTGGCCACCGGCGCCGCGCATGGACACCCCGTTGGAGATCACACCGCCGCCGACGCCGACCTCGGCGCCGATGTAGACGAGGTCGTCGTAGCCGCGCGCCACCCCGCGCAGGTGCTCGGCGAGCGCGCCCAGCTCGGCGTCGTTGCCCATGTGCACCGGCAGCTGCAGGGCCCGCGACAGCCACGCGCCGAGCGGGATGTCGGTCCAGTGCAGGTTCGGCGCCTCGTGCACGAACCCGTCCTGGTGCCGCACCACGCCCGGCACCGACACGCCCGCCGCGACCGGGTGGACGCCCAGCTCGTCGATCAGCGGGCCGGCCGTGTCGACGATCTTGGTGAACACCTCGCGCGGGTCGTTGGTGGTGGAGCGGATGTTCCACCCGCCCCGCCCGAGGATCTCGCCGCCGATGCCGACCAGCGCCATCCCGGCCCGCTCCACCCGGATGTCGATCGCCAGCACCACCGCGGCCTGCGGCTGCGGCAGCACCAGCAGGGACGGGCGGCCCGCCCCGCTGCGCTGAGCGGGCACCCGCTCCTCGACGAGCCCGTCCTCGGCCAGCCCGTCCACCAGCGCCTTGATCGTGCTGCGGTTCAGCCCGAGGTCGGTGGCGAGACTGGCCCGTGTGGACGGGCCGTGGACGTGCAGCCGGCGCAACAGGGCGGCCCTGTTGTGCCGGCGCACGTCGTCGGGGCGGGTGCCCGCGGTCGGTGTGGTCGTCACCTGCGCTTCCCTGCTGGCCGGTGGTCGGCGGTCCTCACCCGTGCCTCAGCGCGCGACCGCGGCACGCTTGCGGGACAGCGCGTCGACGGCTGCCGCCACCAGAAGGACCAGGCAGGTGATGATGTTAACCGTAGCCGCCTGGAACCCGAGCAGGCCGAGGCCGTTCTGGACGGTCGCCAGCACCAGACCACCGATCACCGCGTCGCGCAGCCGCCCGCGGCCGCCGAACAGCGACGTGCCACCGATGACCGCCGCGCCGACGGCGAACAGCAGCGTGTTGCCGCCACCGGAGTTGCCGTCCACCGCGCCGACCTTCGAGCTGTAGACGATGCCGCCGATCGCCGCGACCGCCGAGCAGATCAGGAACACGCTCATCCGGATCTTGTCGACCTTGATGCCGGCGCGCCGCGCGGCCTCCTTGTTGCCGCCGACCGCGTAGATGTGCCGCCCGTAGCGGGTGCGGTCCAGCACGAACGTGCCCGCCACCAGCAGCACCAGCACGATCGGGACGACGTAGGGCACGCCGGCGATCGTGGTCAGGTTCGGGTTGGGCGAGCGGTTGGTGTTGAGCAGGTAGGTCGCGACCGCGCCGAGCACCAGCACCGCGCCGGCCTTGACGACCACGATCGTCGTCGGCTGCGCCACCAGTCCGCGCCGCAACCGTCCGAAGTGGCGGGTCAGGACCACCGCGGCGTAGCCGCCGGCGGCGACCACGAACATGATCCAGCCGCCCAGGATGGACAGGTTGCCGTTGGCGACCTGGTAGAGCACGTCGCTCTGCCGGATGGAGATCGTGCCGCCCTCGCCGACCAGCTGCAGCAGCAGCCCGTACCAGCCGATGAACAGCGCCAGGGTCACCACGAACGACGGGATGCCGATCTTGGCCACGATGGTGCCGGTCAGCGCGCCGATGACGACGCCGACGCAGATCGCCAGCACGATCTCGATCCACGGGTTCGCGGCGAACCCGGCGAGCATGAACACCGGCACGACGAGCGAGAGCACCGCGCCGATCCAGACGCGCATCCACACGCACAGCGCGGCCGCCACGATCGAACCGACGATGAAGCCGTAGAACACGGTGCTGCCGAAGTTGCCGAGCAGGTTGCCGTCCTGGGTGAAGTGCAACGCCATCACCGACGCGGCCAGGCCGGACGCGGTGCCCGCGGACAGGTCGATCTCGCCGAGCAGCAGCACCGGGACGATGCCCATCGCGATGATGGTCTGCCCGGCGCCCTGCGCGAACAGGTTCGCGATGTTGTTCAGCGACAGGAAGGTGTCCGACAGCCCGGTGAACACCAGCACCAACACCAGCAGGCCGAGCAGCGCGGGCAGGGCGCCCAACTCGCCGCCGCGCAGGCGCCCGAAGTAGTCGCCGATGGCTTCGCGGGTGGACCGCGAGGTGGTGTCGATGCCGAAGTCCGAGATCGCCGCCGGGGGCTGGCCCGAGCCGGGCTTCGTGGGGGTTTCAGTCATGGCCACTTCTTTCCTCACACGGCCGCGGTCTCGGGGCGGGCCAGGCCGAGGTCGCCGGACCGGCCCGCGGTGATCAGTTCGACGACCTGGCTGTTCGTGACGTCCTTGGTGGCGACGTCGGCGGCCAGCCGGCCGAGGTAGAGGGTGGCGATCCGGTCGGCCACCTCGAACACGTCGTTCATGTTGTGGCTGATCAGCACCACGCCGAGGCCCTGCTCGGCCAGGCGCCGCACCAGGTCGAGCACCTGCCGGGTCTGCGCGACACCGAGCGCGGCGGTCGGCTCGTCGAGGAGCACGACCTTGCTGTTCCACAGCACCGCCTTGGCGATCGCGACGGTCTGCCGCTGCCCGCCGGACAGCGACGACACCGGCGTGCGGACCGACTTGACGGTGCGCACCGACAGCGACGCCAGCGTCTTGCGCGCGGCCAGCTCCATCGCCGCCTCGTCGAGCAGACCGCGCTGGTTGCGCTCGCGGCCGAGGAACATGTTCTGGACGATGTCGAGGTTGTCGCACAGCGCGAGGTCCTGGTAGACGACCTCGATGCCGAGGGCGGCCGCCTCGCGCGGGTTGTGGATGTGGACCGGCTTGCCCTCGAAGAGGACCTCGCCGCTGTCGATCGGGTGGATGCCCGCGATGCACTTGACGAGCGTGGACTTCCCGGCGCCGTTGTCGCCGACCAGCGCGGTGACCTCCCCCGCGCGCACCTGGAAGTCCACGTCGTGCAGGACGTGCACCGGCCCGAAGCTCTTGTTGACGCCTCGCAGCGCGAGGACGGGCTCGTTCATGGAAGAACCTCCGCTATCCGTGGGAGACACGCGTGGGGGGGACGCGCGGTCCGGGGTTTCCGGGCCACGCGCCCCCCAGGCGACGCGTGCCGTCAGGAGATGCCCAGCTGCTGGCAGACCGGGGCGGTGTCGCCGCCGCAGATCTCGCTCGCCTTGACGTAACCCTGGTCGACCACCATCTTCACGTTCTCCTTGGTGATGGAGAACGGCTGCAGCAGCACCGACTTGACCGTGCGGTTGCCGGTCGGGTCGGTGGAGGTCTGCTTGGCGATGGCGTCGGCGCCCGCGGTGTCGCCCTTGACCAGCGCGGCGGCCAGCTGCGCGGTGGCGTCGGCCTCCTGCTGGATCGGCTTGAACACCGTCGAGTACTGCTGGCCCTGCAGGATCGACTTCAGGCCGGCGGCGCTGGCGTCCTGGCCGGTGACCGGGACCGAGCCGGCGAGGCCGTTCTTCTGCAGCACGGTGATCACGGCGCCGGCCATGCCGTCGTTGGCGGCCAGCACACCGTCGACCTTGCCGCCGTTGGCGGACAGGAACTGCTCGAAGGTCGCGCCGCCGACCGCGTTGTCCCACTTGTCGATGCGCTGGCTGGCGACCTTCTTCAGCGCGCCCGAGCTGTAGAGCGGGCCGAGGATCTCCTGCTGCCCGTTGTAGAACAGGGTCGCGTTGTTGTCCGTCGGCGAGCCCTCGATCTCGATGACCTGGGCGCCCGGCTTGTTCTTCAGCGCGTCCGCGAGCGCCTGGCCCTGCAGGCGGCCGACCTGGACGTTGTCGAAGCTGACGTAGTAGTCGGCGCTGCCACCGAGGTTGAGGCGGTCGTAGTTGATGACCGGCACGCCCTGCTGCTTGGCCTTCTGCTCGACCGTGGCGCCGACGTCACCGCTGGGCGCGGCGATGATCAGGACCTTCACGCCCTGGCTGAGCATGCTGTCGGCCTGCTGCGCGAACCGCTGGTTGTCGCCCTGGGCGTTCTCGATGATCGGGCTGAGCCCGGCCTTCGTGAGGGCCGACTGGAGCATCGGCTGGTCGAACCCGGCCCAGCGGGCCGAGGTCGCGGTCTCGGGCAGGATCACGCCGACCTTCGGGCCGCCGTTGTCCGACCCGCCGCTCCCACCGCTGTCGTTGTTGGCGCTGTTCGCTCCACACGCGGTCAGCGCCAGGACGAGCCCGGTGCCCGCGGCGGCCAGCGCGAGGGTCTTTCTCCGCTTCATTGCGTCCCCTTGGCAGGAATGTTGTGACTCACAACATTTGAATGTTGTGGCCGACAACATACGTCGTGACCGCGTGTGAGGGGAAGCCCGATCCGACACGTTCCGGTAACAAAAGGGCCGCGATCCTCAAGTCGCGACGGAAGCGGGACGAACGGCGGCGGCACGTTGCCCGAAAGGGACGTCCTCGCTGCTCAGACGGCCAGGAGCGGGCGCAACTCCGCCCGGGTGAGAACGGGGTGGCTCAGCCGAGCCAGGAGGCGAACTCGTCACGGAGCGGCACACCGGCGGCGCGCTCCGCGTGCGCGATGAAGTCCTCGGTGGTGACGGTGCCGTGTGCGTGCCCGGCCACCCAGGTCCGCAGCAGGCCGAAGAACACCTCGTCGCCGACCCGGCCGCGCAGCTCGTGCAGGACCAGGCCGCCGCGCTTGTAGACCTGCTCGTCGAACAGGCGCGCCACGCCCGGGTCGCCGATCGCGACGTCGGTGCCGACGCGGGACCGCCAGTCGCGCGCCAGCGCCTCCGCGGACGGGCCGCCGGAGGCCTCCGACCACAGCCATTCCGCGTAGGTCGCGAAGCCCTCGTTGAGCCAGATGTGGCGCCAGCCTGCGACGGTGAGGCTGTTGCCGAACCACTGGTGCGCCAGCTCGTGCACCACCAGCCGCTCGAACGTGCGCCGGCCGTCGACGTGGTTGGCGCCGAAGATCGCCATGCCCTGCGCCTCGATCGGGTCGTCCAGGTCGTCGTCGGTGACCACCACGACGTACTCGCCGAACGGGTACGGCCCGAACCACTCCGTGAGCCCGCGCATCATCTCCGGCTGGCGGCCGAAGTCGTGCGCGGCCGCGGCACGCAGCCGCCGCGGCACCGCGATCCGTTGCACCCCATCGAGAACCAGCTCGTCGTACCGTCCGATCTGGACACTCATCAGGTACGGCGCGGTCGGCTCGCGCCGCTCGAACACCCACGTCGTCGCGCTGCCCCCGGCCCGCCGGGTGACGAGGTCGCCGGTCACCAGCACGGTGTAGGCAGACGCGGTGGTCAGCGACACCCGGTAGGTCGCCTTGTCGCCGGGCCGGTCGTTGCACGGGAACCAGGACGGCGCCCCGGTCGGCTGGCTCGCCACGAGCGCGCCGTCGGTCAGCTCGTCCCAGCCGATCTCGCCCCACCGGCTCGCCACCGGCCGCGGGTTGCCGGAGTAGCGCACCTCGACGGTGAACTCGCCGCGCACCGGCCGCACCGGGCGCACCACCAGCTTGCCGCCGCGGTGGGTGAACTTCGCGGTCCGCCCGTCCACGCGCACACCCTTGACCGTGAAACCGGCCAGGTCGAGCGGGATCCGGCTCAGCTCGCCCGCGGCGACCGCGGACAGGGCCGCCCGCGCGCTCAGCCGGTTCGGCCCGATCTTGTAGTCCAGCTCCAGGTCGTAGTGCGTGACCCGGTAGTCGTCGCTGCCGTGGCCGAGCGTGTAGTCGGCGCGGCTCACGCCCGCCACGCCGCGATCGGGTTGCCCAGCCAGCGGCTGTCGGCCGGGACGGCGTCACCGCGGGTCACCAGCGAACCCGGGCCCACGGTGGTGCGCGCGCCGACGCTCGCGCCGGGCAGCACGATCCCGTGCGGGCCGACGGTCGCGCCCTCGGCCACGGTCACCTCGCTCATGCGCATGATCCGATCATGGAACAGGTGGGTCTGCACGACACACCCCCGGTTCACGGTCGCGCCGTCGCCCAGCCGCACCAGGTCGGTCTCCGGCAGCCAGTACGTCTCCAGCCACACCCCGCGGCCGATCTTCGCGCCCATCGTGCGCAGCCAGCACGGCAGCAGCGGCGTGCCCGCGCTCCAGCTCACCAGCCACGGCACCGCGAGCGTCTCGACGAACGTGTCGGCCAGCTCGGTGCGCCACACGAACGAACTCCACAGCGGGTGGTCCACCGCCCGGAACCGCCCGGTCAGCGCCCACTTCACCGCGGTGGTGACCGCCCCGGCCACCAGACCGGCGACGACCAGCACCACCGGCGCGGCCACCGCGGCCACGAGCAGGCCCGCCGCCGACCACACCGCCGCGAGCGCGGCCAGCACGAGCACCGCGAGCGCGACCGCGCACATCACCGGCACGATCCGGCACAGCTCGACCGCGGCACGCGCGGCCTTCAGCCGCGGCGGCGGCGCGAACGTGCGGCTGGAGTCGGCCGCCTCCACCGCGCGGCGCAGCGGCATCGGCGGCATGCCCAGGTACGACGAGCCCTTCTTCGCCTTGCGCGGCGCCGAGGACAGCACCCCGACCAGACCGCGCTTGGGCACCGCGCGCCCGGCCGCGGCCATGCCGGAGTTGCCGAGGAACGCCTGCTTGCCGATGCGCGTCGGCGCGACGTGCAGCCAGCCGTGGCCCAGCTCGTAGGTGGCGACCATGGTGTCGTCGGCGAGGAACGCGCCGTCGTCGACCTGCGTCATCCGCGGGACCGCCAGCACCGTCGAGACCTCCGCGCCGCGGCCGACCTTCGCGCCCAGCAGCCGCAGCCACACCGGCGTGAAGAGGCTGGCGTAGAGCGGGAACAGCACCTGGCGGGCCAGGTCCATCAGCCGCTCGGTGGCCCACACCTGCCAGGCGATCCGGCCGTGCACCGGGTGGTAGCCCTCGTGCAGGCCCAGCCCGAGCAGCCGCACGGACACCAGCACCAGCAACGCGTAGGTGCCGAACGCGGCCACCGTCGCCACCGGCACGGCGAGCAGCGCGGCACGCAGCGCGGCGCCGATCGTCGTGGTGCCCGCGACCGCGGCGCCCAGGACCAGCAGGCCGGGCACGGCGGCGAGCACCGGGAACAAGCCGAGCACGAACGAGGCGGCCCCGTAGGCGAAGGCCCAGAACCGCGACCGCGGCGGGCGGCTGGACGGCCAGCGCAGCGCGCCCTTGCCGTCGCGGCGCGCGGGCGAACCCGCCCAGCGCTGGCCCGCGGGCACCGCGCCCAGCACGGTCGACCCGGCGGCGATCTCCGCGCCCTTGCCGATCCGCGCGCCGGGCAGCAGCACGCTGCGCGCGCCGACGCGGGCGCCGGCGCCGATCCGGATCTTGCCGATGTGCACGACGTCGCCGTCCACCCAGTGCCCGGACAGGTCGACCTCGGGCTCCACCGCCGCCGCGCGGCCCAGCTTGAGCAGGCCGGTCACCGGCGGAGGGGTGTGCAGGTCGACGTCCTTGCCGACCTTCGCGCCCAGCGCGCGGGCGTACAGCGTCATCCAGCTCGCGCCCGAGATGCCGGCGGCGCCGGTGGCCTCGGCGAGCCGCTCGGCCGCCCATAGTCGCAAGTGGACCCGGCCGCCGCGGGGGTGCGCGCCGGGGCGCACGCCACGCAGGAGCAGCCGCGCGCCGCCGGCCGCGATGGCGATGCGGCCGGGCGGGCTGAACAGAACCAGCCAGGCCAGCGCGAGCGACCACCACGGCACGGACGGCGCCCACGCGACGCCGGCCGTCGAGAGCACAGTGGACAGTGCGGCGAGCGCGGTCAGCCAGCGCAGGCCGGTCAGGGCGAGCACCGGCAGGCCCAGCACGGCCTGCGCGGCCCCGGCCCGCCGCGGAACCGGGCGGACGTCGCGCCGCCGCTCGGTTTCCCCGTCGAGGCCGTCGAGCAGCGCGGCGAGCTGGCCGAGCTTCGGGTGGCGGTAGAGGTCGGCGACCGACACCCGCGGGTGGCGGGTGCGGATGCGCGCCACCAGTTGCGCGGCGGTGAGGCTGCCGCCGCCGGAGGTGAAGAAGTCGGCGCCCGGATCGGTCACCGGCACGCCCAGGATCTCCGCCCAGCCCTCGGCGAGCCACGACTCGGTCGCCGTCAGCGCGGCGGCACTGTCCACAGTGGCCAGCGGCCAGGGCAGCGCGGCGCGGTCGACCTTGCCCGAGGTGCGGGTCGGCAGGTCGTCGACCACCGCGAGCAGCGGCACCAGCGCGGCGGGCAGTTTTTCGCGCAGCTGAGCCGAAGCGCCGTCGGTGTCGAACTCGCCCTGCGGCACCACGTACCCGACGAGAACCTGGTTGCCCGCCTTGGTGGTGCGGATCGCCGCGGCGGCTCCGGCGACCCCGGGCAGCGCCTGCAGCGCGGCGTCCACCTCGCCCAGCTCGATGCGGCGGCCGCCGAGCTTGATCTGCTCGTCGGCGCGGCCGAGGAACACCAGGCCCGCGGGCTCGGCGCGCACCAGGTCGCCGCTGCGGTAGGCGCGTTCCCAGCCCAGCGCGGGCAGCGGCGCGAACTTCTCCGCGTCCTTCACCGGATCGAGGTAGCGGGCCAGGCCGGCGCCGCCGATCACCAGCTCACCGGACTCCCCCATCGCCACCGGCTCACCGGCGGCGTCCACGACCACGAGGTCCCAGCCGGCCAGCGGCAGCCCGATCCGCACCGGGCCCTCACCGGTCAGCGGGGCGGCGCAGGCGACCACGGTCGCCTCGGTCGGCCCGTAGGTGTTCCACACCTCGCGGCCCTCGACGGCGACCCGTTCGGCCAGCTCCGGCGGGCACGCCTCGCCGCCGAAGATGAGCAGCCGCACGTCCTCCAGTGCCTCGGCCGGCCACAACGCGGCCAGGGTCGGCACGGTGGACACGATCGTGATGCGCTGCGCGACCAGCCACGGCCCGAGGTCGACGCCGGTGCGCACGAGCGCACGCGGCGCGGGCACCAGGCACGCGCCGTGCCGCCAGGCCAGCCACATCTCCTCGCACGAGGCGTCGAAGGCGACCGACAGCCCGGCCAGCACGCGGTCACCGGGGCCGATGGGCTCCTCGGTGAGGAACAGCCGGGCCTCGGCGTCGACGAAGGCGGCCGCGGAACCGTGGCTGACCGCCACGCCCTTGGGCTTGCCCGTCGAACCGGAGGTGAAGATGATCCACGCGTCGTCGTCCGGCGCGGGCACGCCGGTTCGGCGGCCGGGCTCGGCGAGCATCGTCAGCCCGTCGTCCATCAGCACCGCGCACACGCCGGCCTCGCCGAACACCAGCTCGGCCCGCTCGTCCGGGTCGTCGGCGTCCACCGGCACGTAGGCCGCGCCCGCGGCGAGCACGCCCAGGATCGCGACGTAGAGGTCGGCGGTGCCGGAGGAGATCCGGACGCCGACGCGGTCGCCGCGGCCGACGCCCTCGGCGGCGAGCCGCCTGCCCAGCGCCTGCGCCTCCTCGGACAGCCTGCGGTAGCTCAGCACCCGCTCGCCGTCGTCGAGCGCCGCCGCGTTCGGGTGACGCACGGCGGTGTCCGCCAGCACGTCCAGCAGCGTGCGCCGCGCCGCGGCCGGACCGCCGGGGAACAGGGCCCGCTCCGGGGTCAGCACCCCGGGCAGCGTCGGATCGAGAACGGGCGCGCCCATGGAGTTCACCTTCCGCCAGCGTTCGGGCCGGAACTCGCGAAAAGTGTGAGGCGCCCGCGCGGGACGATCACTCTACCCGAGGTGAACGGCAGGTGGCCGGGCGGTCTCACCGGGGTGTCGCCGCCGTCACACCTCGTTGCGTCACTTGCCCTTCTTGCCGGGCCGCGGCTTCTTTTCCCGCACCCGCACGTTGATGCGCACCGGGCTGCCCGCGAAACCGAAGCGCTCGCGGAACTTCCGCTCGATGAAGCGGCGGTACCCGGCCTCGAGGAACCCGGTGGTGAACAGCACCAGCGTCGGCGGGCGGATGCCGGCCTGGGTCGCGAACAGCACCTTGGGCTGCTTGCCGCCGCGCACCGGCGGCGGGGTGGCCGCGATCAGCTCGGACAGCCACGAGTTCAGCTGCCCGGTCGGGACCCGCTGGTCCCACGAGGCGAGCGCGGTCCGCAGCGCCGGCGCGAGCTTGCGCACCGAACGCCCGGTGAGCGCGGAGATGTTGACCCGCTCGGCCCAGGTGACGCGCACCAGGCCGCGGTCGAGCTCCTTCTCCAGCTGGTGGCGGCGGTCCTCGTCGACGAGGTCCCACTTGTTCAGCGCCAGCACGCACGCGCGGCCGGACTCCACGACCGACGTCAGCACGCGCAGGTCCTGTTCGGACAGCGGCTCGCTGGCGTCCAGCAGGACGATGACGACCTCGGAGGAGTCGATGGCGGCCTTGGTGCGCAGCGACGCGTAGTACTCGGTGCCGCTCGCGGTGTGCACCCGCTTGCGCAGGCCCGCGGTGTCGACGAACCGCCACACCTGGCCGTCCAGCTCCACCAGCGAGTCGACCGGGTCGACCGTGGTGCCCGCGACCGAGTCCACGACGGACCGCTGCTCGCCGGTGAGCTTGTTGAGCAGGCTGGACTTGCCCACGTTCGGCTTGCCCACCAGCGCGACGCGGCGCGGCCCGGCGACGGCCTCGCGCTCGCGCGGGGCCTCGGGCAGCACCTTGATGATCGCGTCGAGCAGGTCGCCCGAGCTGCGGCCGTGCAGGGCGCTCACCGCGTGCGGCTCGCCGAGGCCGAGCGACCACAGCGAGGCCACGTCGGCCAGCAACCGCTCGTCGTCGACCTTGTTGGCCGCCAGCAACACCGGCCGCTTCGACCGGCGCAGCACCTTCGCCACGGCCTCGTCGGTCGCGGTCGCGCCGACCGAGGCGTCCACCACGACCAGCACCGCGTCCGCGGTGTTCATCGCCAGCTCGGCCTGCGCCGCGACCGCGGCCTGCAGCCCGGTCGCGCTCGGCTCCCAGCCGCCCGTGTCGACCACCGTGAACCGGCGGCCGGACCACTGCGCGTCGTAGGCCACCCTGTCCCGGGTCACGCCGGGCGTGTCCTGCACGACCGCCTCGCGGCGGCCGAGGATCCGGTTCACCAGGGTGGACTTGCCCACGTTCGGGCGCCCGACGACGGCCAGCACGGGCTGGCTCAGCTCGGCTTCCTCCTCGGACGCCGCGTCGTCGGCCTGGCTGTCGAGCGCGGTGAACTCCGCCTCGTCCGACCAGGTCCCGTCAAGCTCCGTCATAACTCCGCTTTCTTCCCGCGCACGGGCTCGCCCTGCGCTGCACGCCATTCGTCGAGGGTGCGGACCAGGCCCGCGAGTTCGTCCCGCAGCCGCCCGGTCGCCTCGTCCAGCCCGGCCCGGCCGCGGCCGACCTCGAGCGTGAACGGCTCACCCACCAGGATGTCGACCCGGGGCCGGAACCGCCGCCCGCTGCCCGCGGGACGCCGCGTCCCGCGCACCGCGATCGGCAGGACCACCGCGCCGGAGGCCCGGACCAGCCAGGCCGCGCCGCGCTCGGCGCTGGTGACATCGCCCTCGCCGCGGGTCCCCTCCGGGAACACCGCGACGACTCCGCCGCCCTTGAGCACGTTCGCCGTGGTCAGCAGGGGCGCCCGGTCGGGCTCACCCCGGCGCACCGGCACCTGGCCGATGCGCCGGAGGAACCACCCGACCGCCCCGGTGAACATCTCCTCCTTGACGAGGAACACCGAACGGCGCGGCAACATTCCGAAGATGATCTGCGGCTCGACCATCGAGCTGTGGTTGGCCACCACCAGCACCGGCCCGGTCTTGGGCACCCGCTCCAGCCCGCGGATCCGCAGCCGGTAGGCCGGCTTGAACAGGTGCGTCCCGACGAACCGGGCGGCGTCGTGCAGCCGGGCCGACGCGCCGTCCGGCAGACCGGCAGGGCTCACCGCGTGACCTGCGCGCACGTGCCCAGCAGCCCGCGCTGGCCGGCCAGCTCGGACAGGGCGACGAGCACCTGGTCGATGGACAGCTCGGTGGTGTCCAGGTGCACCGCGTCGTCGGCGGCCTTCAGCGGCGCGACCGCGCGCGTCGAGTCGAGCCGGTCCCGCCGGTCGACCGACGCCAGCGCCTCGGCCTGGCTGCTCTGCCGCCCGGCGGCGGTGTCCTGGGCGCTGCGGCGCGCGGCCCGCACCGCCGGGTCCGCGGTCAGGTAGACCTTGAGCGGGGCGTCCGGCGTGACGACGGTGCCGATGTCGCGGCCCTCGACGACGATGCCGCCGATCTCGTCCAGCACCTCGCCGATGATCCGCCGCTGCCGCGCGACCAGCAGCTCACGCACCTCGGGCACCGCCGAGACCGGCGACACCGCGTGGTTGACCTCGGCGCCGCGGATCTCGGCCGCCACGTCCTCGCCCGCCAGGTGGACGCTCGGCGCCGAGGGGTCGGTGCCGAGCGCGAAGTCGGTGGTCCGGGCCAGTTCGGCGACCGCGAGGCCGTCGGCCGGGTCGACGCCCGCGCGCAGCACGGCCAGCGTCACCACCCGGTACATCGCGCCGGTGTCGAGGTAGCCGGCCGACAGGCGCCCGGCGAGCTTGCGCGCCACCGTGGTCTTCCCGGTTCCCGAGGGTCCGTCCAGAGCGACCACGCCGCGTAGGGCTCCCGCCACCGATGCTCTCCTCGCCGTCTCGATCGGTCCGTACCTGCGGTTCTCCATTGTGCCTGGCCCACCCGGTGACGGCCGCACCGGTACCGTGGCGGTGTGAACGTGGAAGTAACGCCCCTACCGGGCATCGGTGTGCGGAAGGACTTCGCGACCCGGAACGGACGCCGCATCGGCGTGGTCACGCACCGGGACGGGCAGATCGAGCTGATCGTGTCCAAGTCCGACGACCCCGACGCGTGCCTGGCGTCCCTGCCCCTGACCGCCGACGAGGCCGGCGCGCTGGCCAACCTGCTCGGCGCCCCGCAACTGGTCGCGCAGCTCACCGAGGAGCACCGCGAGGTCCCCGGGATCAACACCAAGCAGCTGCCCATCAAGGCGAACTCCCCGTTCGACGGCCGCACCCTCGGCGACACGGCGATGCGCACCCGGACCGGCGTGTCCGTGGTCGCCGTCATGCGCGCCGGCCAGGTGCACCCTTCCCCCACCCCGGACTTCACGTTCACCGCCGGTGACGTGCTGGTCGCGGTCGGCACGTCGGAAGGCCTGGAGGGCGCCCTCAAGATCCTGAAGAACGGCTGAGCCCTTGGAGCACACCGCACTGGCCCTGATCGAACTCGGGGCCGTCTTCTTCGTGCTCGGCGTCCTGGGACGCCTCGCCGGGAAGATCGGCCTCTCCCCCATCCCGCTCTACCTCCTCGGCGGCCTGGCCTTCGGGCAGGGCGGACTGATCCCGCTCGGCGACATCGGCGACTTCACGCACCTGGCCAGCGAGATCGGCGTCGTGCTGCTGCTCTTGCTGCTGGGCCTGGAGTACTCCGCGGCCGAGCTGTTCACCGGGCTGAAACGCTCGTGGATGGCCGGCCTGCTGGACATCGTGCTCAACGCCGCGCCCGGCGCGGCGGTCGCGCTGCTGCTCGGCTGGGGCCCCATCGGCGCCATCGTGATGGCGGGCGTCACCTACATCTCCTCGTCCGGGATCATCGCGAAGGTCCTCGGCGACCTCGGCCGTCTCGGCAACCGGGAGACCCCGGTGGTGCTGTCGATCCTGGTGTTCGAGGACCTGGCGATGGCGCTGTACCTGCCGATCCTGACCGCGCTGCTGGGCGGGGTCAGCTTCCTCGGCGGCCTGGAGGCCGTCGGCATCTCGCTGCTGGTGATCACCGTCGTGCTGGTGATCGCGCTGAAGTACGGCCGGTACGTGTCGGCGATCGTGGACTCCGACGACCGCGAGGTGTTCCTGCTCAAGGTGCTCGGCGCGGCGCTGCTGGTGGCCGGCCTCGCGTCGGCGATGCAGGTGTCGGCCGCGGTCGGCGCGTTCCTGCTGGGCATCGCGATCTCCGGCTCGACGGCCCACAACGCGACGCGGCTGCTGGAGCCGCTGCGGGACCTGTTCGCCGCGGTGTTCTTCGTGGTGTTCGGGCTGAACACGAACCCGGCGTCCATCCCGCCGGTGCTCGGCTGGGCCGTGCTGCTCGCGGTGGTGACCACCCTGACGAAGGTGGCGACCGGCTGGTGGGCCGCGCGGCGTCAGGGTGTCGGCAAGCTGGGCCGCGCCCGTGCCGGTGCCGCGCTGGTGGCGCGCGGTGAGTTCTCGATCGTCATCGCCGGGCTGGCCGTGTCGGCCGGCGCGGTGGTCGACGAGCTGGCCGCGCTCGCGACCGCGTACGTGCTGCTGATGGCGATCCTCGGCCCCATCGCGGCCCGCGTGGTCGAGCCGCTGGCGAAGGGCCTGCAGCGGCGCCGCGGGCACGGCCACGAGCCGGCGACCTCCCGCGCGGGCTGATAGTCCCCGGGTCGGCGACAGTGTGGTCGCCGGCTCCCCTCAAGGCAGAACCGAGCGCACGGCTGGGTCCGCCCCGCCGGCGGCGCCCCTCAAGGCAGAACCGGGCGCAGCACCTCAGCCATCCGCCCCACCACTCCGTCGCCGGCAGCTCCCCTCAAGACAGAGCCGAGCGCACCGCCTGGTCCGTCCGCCCCGCCGGCGGCGCCCCTCAAGGCAGAACCGGGCGCAGCACCTCAGCCATCCGCCCCACCACTCCGTCGCCGGCGGCTCCCCTCAAGGCAGAACCGAGCGCACGGCCTCCTCCGTCCGCCCCACCACCGTCGTCCCGTCGTCGGCGGTGATGATCGGGCGCTGGATCAGCTTCGGGTGCTCCGCCAGCGCCGTCAGCCAGCGGTCCCTGGTCGCCTCGTCGCGCGGCCAGCTCTTGACGCCCAGCTCGGCGGCCTCCGGCTCCTGCAGGCGCGCGATGTCCCACGGGTCCAGGCCCAGCCGCTTGAGCACCGCGTCCAGCTCCGCCACCGTCGGCGGCTCCTCCAGGTACCTGCGCACCTCGTAGGACACCCCCGCCTCGTCCAGGATCGACAGCGCCGAGCGGCACTTCGAGCACCGCGGGTTGACCCAGATCTCCACTACTCGCCTCCCGCCAGGGTCGCCAGCACCTGCTCGCCGTACCGGGCGAGCTTGTTCTCCCCGACGCCGCTCACCCCGGCCAGCTCGTCCAAAGTAGACGGCTGCTCGGTGGCGATCTGACGCAGGGTCGCGTCGCTGAAGACGATGTAGGCCGGCACGCCCTGGTTCTTCGCCTCCTCGAATCGCCAGGCCCGCAGCTTCTCGAACACCGGACGGGCCTCTTCCGGCATCTCCGCCGCCTTGCGCTTCGCGGTCGCCGCGACCGCACGCCCGGCGCGCTTGGGCTCGCGGCGCATCCGCACCTCGCGCTTGCGGCCCAGCACCTCGCCGCTGGCCTCGGTCAGCAGCAGCGTCCCGTAGTCGCCTTCGACGGCCAGCAGCCCCTGCGCCAGCAGCTGCCGCACCACGCCGCGCCACTCGCTCTCCGACAGCTCCTGCCCCACGCCGAACACGGTGAGCTGGTCGTGCCGGTGCTGCGTCACCTTCGGCGTCTGCTTGCCCAGCAGGATGTCGATGATCTGCCCGGCGCCGAACTTCTGGCCCCGCTCATGCTGCAGCCGGTACACCGCGGACAGCAGCTTCTGCGCGGCGATCGTGCCGTCCCACGACTCCGGCGGCGTCAGGCAGGTGTCGCAGTTGCCGCACGGCTGCCCGGGCTGGCCGAAGTAGTTCAGCAGCTGCGCGCGACGGCACTCGACGGTCTCGCACAGCGCGAGCATCGCGTCCAGGTGCTGCGACAGCCGCCTGCGGTGCGCGTCGTCGCCCTCGGAGGTCTGGATCATCCGCCGCTGCTGCACGACGTCCTGCAGCCCGTAGGCCAGCCACGCGGTCGACGGCAGCCCGTCCCGGCCGGCTCGCCCGGTCTCCTGGTAGTAGCCCTCGACCGACTTCGGCAGGTCCAGGTGCGCCACGAACCGCACGTCCGGCTTGTCGATGCCCATGCCGAACGCGATCGTCGCCACCACGACCAGCCCGTCCTCACGCAGGAACCGCGCCTGGTTGCGCGCGCGGGTCCGGGAATCGAGGCCGGCGTGGTAGGGCACCGCGCTGATCCCGTTGGCCACCAGGAACTCCGCGGTCTTCTCCACCGAGTTGCGTGACAGGCAGTAGACGATGCCCGCGTCGCCGGGGTGCTCGGTGCGGATCAGGTCGAGCAGCTGCTTCTTCGGCTCTGCCTTCGGCACGATGCGGTACTGGATGTTGGGCCGGTCGAAGCTCGCCACGAACTGGCGCGCCTCGCCGAGGTTGAGCCGCGACACGATCTCGGCGTGCGTGGCCTTCGTGGCGGTCGCGGTCAGTGCGATGCGCGGCACGTCCGGCCAGCGCTCGTGCAGCTCGGACAGGCCCAGGTAGTCGGGCCGGAAGTCGTGGCCCCACTGGGACACGCAGTGCGCTTCGTCGATGGCGAACAACGCGACCTTGCCCCGGTCGAGCAGGTTCCGCGTGGACTCCATGGACAGCCGTTCCGGCGCCAGGTACAGCAGGTCCAGCTCGCCGGCGAGGAACGCGGCCTCGACCTCGCGGCGCTGCTCGAAGTCCTGCGAGGAGTTGAGGAACCCGGCGCGCACGCCGACCGCCAGCAGCGCGTCGACCTGGTCCTGCATGAGCGCGATCAGCGGCGAGACGACCACGCCGGTGCCGGGGCGCACCAGCGACGGGATCTGGTAGCACAGCGACTTCCCGCCGCCGGTCGGCATCAGCACGACCGCGTCGCCGCCGCCGATCACGTGCTCGACGATCGCTTCCTGGTCACCGCGGAAGGAGTCGTAACCGAAGACGCGGCGCAGCGTCTGCAGCGCGTCGCTCACGGGGATGGTTTCAGCGGAGGCCACGCCGCGATCCTAGGGGCTCGGCGCGGCCGCCGGGCGCCGCCACACGAGATGCCCGGTCGTGCCGCGCGGAGCGACCATTTTCCCGGACCGGCGGTGTCCACCACAGTGAGGACCACGCGCGAACGAAGGAGCCGCCATGCACCCGACCCACCACGAGGAACTCCTGGACCTGGCGCGCGGCGGCGACGGCGAGGCCTTCCGCGCGCTCGTCGAACCGTTCCGGGCCGAGCTGCAGGTGCACTGCTACCGCATCCTCGGCTCGGTCCAGGACGCCGAGGACATGCTGCAGGAGACGTTGCTGGCGGCGTGGCGCGGCCTCGGCGGCTACGCGGGCCGCGCTTCCGTGCGGACCTGGCTGTACCGGATCGCCACCAACCGTTGCCTGAACGCGCTGCGCGCCGAGGCGCGCCGCCCACGGGATCATCCGAGCCCCCGAGGAGGCGTTCCGTTGCCCGAACCATCCCGCCGCCGTCCGGAGCCGAGCTGGCTCGAACCGTGTCCCGACGAGCTGCTGGAGGCCGCCGCCGGTCACCTGGCCGGGCCGGAGGCCCGGTACGAGGCCAGGGAGTCGGTGTCGCTGGCGTTCCTCGCCGCGCTGCAGCACCTGCCACCGAGGCAACGGGTGGTGCTGGTGCTGCGGGACGTGCTGGGCTTCCGGGCCCGCCGAGGTGGCGGAGATGCTGGACACCACCGAGAACGCGGTGACCAGCGCGCTCACCCGGGCACGCGCCACGCTGGCCGGCGAGTTGCCCGGCCGGGCGGACGCGCCGCTGCCGGGCTCGCCCCGGGAACGCCGCATCGTGGACACCTTCGCGCGCGCGTTCGAGGCCGGGGACGTCGAGGCGATCGTGGCCCTGCTGACCGACGACGCGTGGCTGACCATGCCGCCGCTGCCGCTGGAGTACCAGGGGCTCGACGCCATCCGGACCTTCCTGGACTCCGTCGTGATGCGCGACGGCCGCCGGTACGTGCTGTACCCGTCCAGGGCGAACGGCCAGCCCGCGTTCGGCTACTACGTCCGCGACCCGCGGACCCCGGTGCTGCACGCGCACGGGGTGCTCGTGCTGACGCTGAGCGGCGACCGGATCGGCGCTCTGACCCGGTTCTCCGACACCGCGCTGCTGGCCCGGTTCGGTTTCCCGCGCACGCTGCGCCCGTGATCCGGCCTCCCCGACCAGTTCCCGCTCCCGCCGGTGTCGGTACCGGTATCCGACGAAACGGGAAGGCGGACACATGCACACACCACCGATCGTGTCACCGGCCGAGTGGGCGGCCGCGCACCGGCGGATGCTGGTCAAGGAGAAGGAACTCACCCGCGCGCGCGACGCGCTGGCCGCCGAGCGACGGCGGATGCCCTGGCTGGAAGTGACGAAGCCCTACACGTTCCATGGGCCGGAGGGCGAGACAAGCCTGCTCGACCTGTTCGACGGCCGCCGCCAGCTGATCGTCTACCGCGCCTTCTTCGAACCGGGCGTGCACGGCTGGCCGGACCACGCCTGCCGCGGTTGCTCGATGATGGCGGACAACCTCGGCCACCTCGCCCACATCAACGCGCGGGACACCACGCTGGTGTTCGCCTCGCGCGCCCCGCAGGCCGACATCGAGCGCGTGCGGGCGCGGATGGGCTGGCAGATGCCCTGGTACACCATCACAGACGACTTCGACGCCGATTTCGGCGTCGACTCCTGGCACGGCACCAACGCCTTCATCCACCACGGCGACCGGGTGTACCGCACCTACTTCGTCAACAACCGGGGCGACGAGGCGCTGGGTACCAACTGGAGTTACCTGGACCTGACCGCGCTCGGCCGCCAGGAAACCTGGGAGGACTCGCCGGAGGGCTACCCGCAGACGGCGCCCTACGAGTGGTGGGACTGGCACGACGAGCACGGCCGGCACGCCCCGTCGCGGTGGTTCGGCGAGCCCGACCCGGACGACCCGGACGATCAGCGCCCGCCGCTCACCCGCGCCGAACCGCGCGGCGCCCGGTGACCCCGCGGCAGGCCTGGGTACTGGGCCTGGCGTCGACGGCGTCGTTCATGATGGCCCTGGACAGCCTGGTGGTGACGACGGCGCTCACGTCGATCCGGCAGGACCTGTCGGCGTCGCTCGAATCGCTGGAGTGGACGGTCAACGCCTACAACCTGGCGTTCGCGGTGCTGCTGCTGACCGGCGCGGCGCTGGGTGACCGGTTCGGCCGCCGCCGCGTGTTCGTCGCCGGCCTGGCGTTGTTCACCGTCGCGTCGGTGGCGTGCGCGCTGGCACCGGGCATCGGTGCGCTCGTCACGGCCAGGGCGTTCCAGGGGGCCGGGGCCGCGATGGTGCTGCCGCTGTCGCTCACCCTGGTCAGCGCCGCGTTCCCGCCGAACGAGCGGGGCAGGGCGATGGGGCTGTACCTGGGGATCACCGGTCTGGCCACCTTCAGCGGCCCGTTCATCGGCGGTGCCGTCGCGCAGGGCCTGGCCTGGCAGTGGATCTTCTGGCTGAACCTGCCGGTCGGGCTGATCACGATCCTGCTCACCGGGCGGCACGTCGGCGAGAGCTTCGGCCCGGCCAAGCGGTTCGACCTTGCTGGCGTGGGGCTCGTGACCGCGGCGGGGTTCGGCATCGTCTGGGCCCTGGTCCGCGGGAACGCGGCGGGCTGGGGCAGCGCCGAGGTCCTGGGCGCACTCGTGCTCGGGGTCGCGCTGGTGGTGGCGTTCGTGTTCTGGGAACGGCGCGCCGAGGCCCCGATGCTGCCGATGCGCTTCTTCCGGTCCCGGGCGTTCGCCACCGCCAACCCGGCGAACTTCCTGGTGTTCGCCTCGCTGTACGGGACGATGTTCTTCCTGGCGCAGTACTTCCAGATCGTCCACGGTGACGGGCCGTTCGTCGCCGGGCTGCGGCTGGTGCCGTGGACCGCGACGCTGATGGTGTGCGCGCCGATCGCGGGGCGGCTGGCCGACCGGTTCGGCGAGCGCGCGTTCGTGGCGGGCGGGCTGCTGCTCCAGTCGGTGTGCATGGGCTGGATCGCCCTGATCACCGACGCCGCCACCGGCTACCTGGAGATCCTGCCTGCCCTGGTCGTCGGCAGCGTCGGCGTGACCATGGCCATGCCGGCGGCGCAGCGGGCGGTGGTCGCCGCGGTGAGCCCGCCGGAGATCGGCCAGGCGTCCGGCGCGTTCATGATGCTGCGGATCTTCGGCGGCGTGTTCGGCACGTCGGTCACGGTCGCGGTGTTCGCGGCCGCGGGCGGCGGCTACACCTCGCCCGGGGAGTTCAGCACGGGGTTCTCGGCGGGCATGGGCGCGGTGGCCGTCCTCGCGTTCACCGGCGTGCTCGTCGCGCTCGGCATTCCGGGGCGGGCCGGGGCGCCCCGCACTCCGGCCGTGACCCCGGCCCGGTAGTGGGTCGGGGCGGCGCCCGCCGTCGATCGGCGGGCGCCGTTACAGGCCGACGCGCCGGTAGAGGCCGCCGACCTCTTCGCGGTTGAGCTTGCGGATCGTGCCCGGCTTGCCGTTGCCCAGCTGCACGTCGCCGATCGCGGTGCGCACCAGCTTGCGCACCGGGAACCCGACCTCGGCCAGCAGGCGCCGCACGATGTGCTTGCGGCCCTCGTGCAGCACGATCTCCAGCAGGGTGCGCCCGCCCATGCTGTCCTTGACCCGGAACGCGTCGACGCGCACCGGGCCGTCCTCCAGCACGATGCCGTCCTTGAGCTCCTTGCCGAGGCCGCGCGGCACCTTGCCGTCGACCTCGGCCAGGTACGTTTTGGGCACGTGGTAGGAGGGGTGCATCAGCCGGTGCGCGAGGTCGCCGTCGTTGGTGAGCAGCAGCAGGCCCTCGGTCTCGGCGTCGAGGCGGCCGACGTGGAACAGCCGCTCGCTGCGGTCGCGCACGTAGTCGCCGACGCACGGGCGGCCCTGGTCGTCGTACATCGTGGTGTGCACGCCGCGGGGCTTGTTCAGCGCCAGGTGGATCAGGTCCTCGCGGAGGATGACCCGGGTGCCGTCGACGTGGATCACGGCGCTGTCCGGGTCGACACGCCTGCCGAGCTCGCGGACCACCTTGCCGTCGACGCTCACGCGGCCCTGCACGATCAGGTCTTCGGCGGCGCGGCGCGAGGCCACGCCCGCCTTGGCGAGCACCTTCTGCAGGCGCACGCCCTCGGCTTCGGGCTCAGATGTCATCGATGGAGTCCACTTCCGGCAACAGGGGGGCGATCGGCGGCAGGTCGGTCAGCGACGACAGGCCCAGCCGCTCGAGGAACAATTCGGTCGTCACGTACAGAGTGCCACCCGTCTCGGGGTCGGCGCCGTTCTCCTCGATGAGACCACGGGCGAGCAGGGTGCGGATCACACCGTCGACGTTGACGCCGCGGACGGCCGCGACGCGGGAACGCGTGACCGGCTGCCGGTAGGCGATGACGGCGAGGGTCTCCAGCGCGGCCCTGGTCAGCTTGGAGCGCTGCCCGTCCAGCAGGAGCTTCTCGACGTACGGCGCGTAGGTGTCGCGGGTGAACAGGCGCCACCCCTCGCCGACGCGCCGCAGGTCGATGCCGCTGCCGCGCTCGGTGAGCTCGGCCGACATGACCTGCAGGGTCTGCGTCACGCGCGGCTCGGGCTGGCCGAGCGCGCTCGCGAGCGCCTCCTCGCTGACCGGCGAGTCGACGACCAGCAGGAGCGCTTCGAGCGCCGCGGCCAGCGCCGAGTGCTCCGTGAGGTCCGGCAGGCCATCCCCCACCGCGACGAGGTCCTCGTCGGGCTCCTCGGGGTAGTCCGGCAGGGGCGCGTCCTCCGGGGGCACGGTGGCTTCGCCGGACGCCTGCTCGGGCTGCGCCGCCGCGGCGTCGGCCTCCGCCTGCAGCTCGCCGTTCGCGGCGGCCTCCGCAGGCGGCTCCGCTGCCTCGGCATCGGGCGCAGGCAGCGCCTGCTCCACCTCTGCCTCAGGCTCCTCGGGCTCGGCCTCGGCCTCGGCGGGAGACGGCTCGGCTTCCGCCGAGGGAGGCTCCGCGGTCTCCGCGGAAGGCGCGGCGGCGGCCTCCGGAGGAGGCGCGGCGTCCGCATCGGGCGCGGGCGGCGCCTCCTGAGGCACTTCACTCTCGGCGGGCGCCGTGGGCTCCTCGGCCCCCGCCGCGGACGCGGCATCCGCATCGGGCGCGGGCGGCGCCTCCTCCGGAGGCGATCCGCCGTCGGCGGACTCCTGCTCAGCAGCGAGCGTCTCGGCCTCGCGCGCCGGCTCCGCATCCGACGCAGCCACGTCACCCGGCTCGGCGCCGGGCGCCGAGGGCACCCCCGCCCGCTCCACCTCGGGCTCGGCCTCCGCGCCCTCGGGCCGGGCCGGTTCCTGTTCGGGACTCACCCGTACTCCTCTTCCTCGACGCGGGCCCGGTCCGCCTCGGCGGCGGCCTCGGCCTCCGAGACCGACCCGCCGGTCCACCGCACCCGCAGCATCGTCAGCGGCTCGTCCTGCTCGAACTGCACGCTGGACTCCCGGTAGAGCTCCAGCAGCGCCAGGAACCGGGCCACCACCTCGACCGTGTGCTCGCAGTCCTCGACCAGCTCGGTGAACGTCGCCTGGCCCCGCTCGGCCAGCTTCAGCCGCAGCAGCGCCGCGTGCTCCCGCACCGACACCCGGTGCGCGTGGATGTGGTCCAGCGACACCGTGGGCGGCGGCTTGGGCCGGAACACGGCCAGCGCGATCTCCGCCAGCTTGTCCGCGTCCACCCCGAGCGTCACCTCGGGCAGCAGCCCGAGGTAGCGCTCCTCCAGCGACACCGACCGCGGGTACCGCCGCAGCGCCCCGGCCTCCAGCTCCGCGAACAGCGCCGCGACCTGCTTGTACGCCCGGTACTGCAGGACACGGGCGAACAGCAGGTCCCGCGCCTCCAGCAGCGCCAGGTCGTCCTCGTCCTCGACCTCGGCCGCGGGCAGCAGCCGCGCGGCCTTCAGGTCGAGCAGGGTCGCCGCGATGACCAGGAACTCCGTCACCTCGTCCAGGTCCCACTCCGGCCCCAGCGCCCTGGTGTAGGCGATGAAGTCGTCGGTGACCTGGTGCAGCGCGACCTCGGTGACGTCGAGCTGGTGCTGCGAGATCAGCTGCAGCAGCAGGTCGAACGGCCCCTCGAAGTTGTCCAGGCGGACCTTGAACTTCGGCGCCGCGGAATCCTCGACGGGCTGGGCCCCGTCGACCGGAGCCCCGTTCTCGCTCACGTCCCGGCGGCTTCCTCGGAGTCGAGGCCGCCCTCACGGAGGCGGCGCACCAGCACCGAGTCGGCGCCGTGTTCGTCGAAGTCCGCCAGCAGCACCGCCACGGCCTCCCGCACGAGACGGCCGCGGTCGATGGCCAGGCCGTGCTCGGCCCGCAGGCTCAGCCGCGCCTGCTCCATCGCGACCAGTTCGTCGCCGGAGACGTAGACGGTGATCTTCGAATCGTGCTTCTGACGTCCGCTGCCGCGCCGTCCGGCGGCGCTGCGCTCCAGCTGCTCGCGGTGCCCGGAGTTCTGCCCGTTGCCCGGCCGCTGCGCTTCCGGGCGCTGCGGGGCGGGCGTGGGCGGCGCGGGCACGTCGAGGGCCGGGCTGCTGGTCAGGCGGAAGAGTTCCGAAGCCCCGGGGAGGGAGGCTCGCCTGCTCACCGAGCGATCACCTCGCGCGCCAGCGCGCGATACGCCTGCGCGCCGGCGGACTTGGGGGCCCAGCGGGTGATGGGCTCACCGGCCACGGTGGTCTCCGGGAACCGCACGGTGCGGTTGATCACCGTGTCGAACACGGTGTCGCCGAAGGCCTCCACGACCCGCGCCATGACCTCCCGTGAGTGGAGGGTCCGCGGGTCGAACATGGTGGCCAGGATGCCGGTGATATCCAGTTTGGGGTTCAAGCGTTCGCGTACCTTCTCGATCGTGTCGATCAACAAAGCCACGCCACGCAAGCTGAAGAACTCGCACTCCAGCGGGATGATCACGCCGTCGGCGGCCGTGAGCGCGTTCACCGTGAGCAACCCGAGCGATGGCTGGCAGTCGACCAGAACATAGTCGTACTCCGAGATGAGGGGTTGCACGACCCGGAGCAACGTGTGCTCGCGCCCCACCTCGGCGACCAGCTGCACCTCGGCGGCGGACAGGTCGATGTTGCTCGGCAGCAGGTCCATGCCCTCGACACTGGTGTGCCGCAGGATGTCCTGGGCGGTCACCGACCGCTCCATGATCGCGTTGTAGACCGTCTGGTCCAGCTCGTGCGGCTGCACGCCGAGGCCCACCGACAGCGCGCCCTGCGGGTCGAAGTCCACCAGCAGCACCCGGCGGCCGTACTCGGCGAGCGCGGCGCCCAGGTTGATCGTGGACGTGGTCTTGCCGACGCCGCCCTTCTGGTTGCACATGGCCAGCACCGTGGCCGGGCCGTGCTTGTCCAGCAGGGGCGGTTCGGGAATCTCACGCAACGGTCTGCCGGTCGGGCCGAGCTTGGGCTTGCCGTTCGCTTCGGCGCCCACGGCCACGACAGAGTCCACGGTGTCGGGCTCCCCCTCTGTCGCGATGGTCAGGTTGTCGAGGTTCGCGGCGGCCGATGCGGCCGAGACCGATCTGGTCGAGGGCTGCGGTGTCGACATGGCGCGAAACTCCTCGTTCGACGGGTTGGCCGCAGCCTATTCGGCGAGCCGTTTGTCGCCAAAGCAACTCGCCGGAGGCGATCAGGTCAACCCAGCGCCCGAGGATGGGCCGTAGCATATACCTCACGCAGAGTGTTCATCGTGACCAGGGTGTACACCTGTGTCGTGGTCACCGAAGCGTGGCCTAGCAGCTCTTGGACCACCCGGACGTCCGCTCCGCCCTCCAGCAGGTGGGTCGCGAAACTGTGACGCAGCGTGTGCGGCGACACGCCGGTGGAGATCCCGGCGCGTTCGGCGTTGGTCTTGAGGACCTGCCACGCGCTCTGCCGGGACAGCCGGGTCCCCCTGGCGTTGAGGAACAGCGCCGCGGTGCCGCGGCCGCGCAGCGCCAGCACCGGGCGGGCGCGCACCAGGTAGGCCTCCAGCGCCTCGACCGCGGGACGGCCGATCGGCACCAGCCGCTGCTTGCCGCCCTTGCCGTCGAGCAGCACGGTGCGCTCCTCGCGGTCGACGTCGTCGAGGTCGAGCCCGACGGCCTCGGAGATCCGGGCCCCGGTGGAGTACAGCAGCTCCAGCAGCGCCCGGTCGCGCAGCGGCCGCTCCCCCTCGGCGGGCGGCATCGCCAGCAGCCGCAGCACGTCGTCCACCGGCAGCGCCTTGGGCAGCCGCTTGGCCGGCGCCGGGGGCCGCACCTCGCGGGCCGGGTCGTCCTCGGTCAGCCCGTCGAGGTGCGCGAAGCGGTGCAGCCCGCGCACCGCGACCAGCGCCCGCGCCGCCGAGGACGCCGCCAGCGGCGGGTGCACCTCGTCGCCCTCGCGCAGCGCCGCGCCGAACCCGGTCACGTCGGATTCGGTGACGCGCCGGAAGTCCCGCACCCCGGCCTGCTCCAGGTACCGCAGGTACCGGCGCAGATCGCGGGCGTAGCTGTCCAGGGTGTTGCGTGCCGTCCCGCGCTCCACGGCGAGATGATCGAGATAGGCCGTGACCACCTCGGCGGCCGGCAGAACATGCACGCCGACACCCTAGAGCGTGACGTCAGGAAATGCGATCGGCGAACCGCGTCGGCCGGTCCCGCCACGGCGCGTCCGACGGCCGCGACGGCGCGCCGTCGTGGACGACCGCGTGCGCGGCGAGCACGCCGCCGACGGTCGCGCCGTTGACGATCTCCCCGGACAGCGCCATCCGCACCGCCTCGGCCAGCGGCACCCGGTGCACCACCAGGTCGGCCTCCTCGTCGCCGAGGACCTCCCGGTCGACCGGGGTCAGGTCGCGCGCCAGGAACACTCGCACGACCTCGTCGGTGAACCCGGGCGAGGCGGCCACGTCGACCAGCGTCTCCCACCGCGCGGCGGCGAGCCCGGCCTCCTCGGCCAGCTCGCGCCGCGCGGCCTCGACCGGGTCCTCCCCGGCGTGGTCGAGCAGCCCGGCGGGCAGCTCCCAGATCCGCCGCCCGAGCGGGTGCCGGTACTGGTGGACCAGGGTGACCGCGCCCTCGGCGTCGACCGCGGCGATCGCGACCGCGCCGAGGTGCTCCACCACCTCGCGCCTGGCGGTGCCGCCGCCGGGCATCGCGACCTCGTCGATCCGCAGCCCGACCACGCGTCCGATGTGGACGTCCTTGCTGGACACCACCCGGAAGTCGTGCTCGCCGGGGGCGGTCAATGCGCGCTCACGGTGGGCTCGGGCAGCTCGACCGGCAGCCGGTCCGCGGTGCGGTACCGGACGACGGCGTCGATGAACGCGTCGAACAGCGGGTGCGGCCTGGTCGGGCGGCTCTTGAGCTCCGGGTGCGCCTGCGTGCCGACGAAGAACGGGTGCACGTCGGCGGGCAGCTCGACGAACTCGACCAGGCGGTCGTCGGGCGAGGTGCCGGAGAAGACCAGCCCGGCGTCGGAGAGCCGCTTGCGGTAGGCGTTGTTGACCTCGTAGCGGTGCCGGTGCCGTTCGGACACGTCGGTGCTGCCGTAGGCCTTCGCGACCTGCGAGCCGGGCTTGAGCTTGGCCGGGTAGGCGCCCAGCCGCATCGTGCCGCCCATGTCGCGCTCGCCCGCGACGACGTCCTTCTGGTCGGCCATCGTGGAGATCACCGGGTGCTCGGTGCCCTCGTCGAACTCGGCCGAGTTCGCGCCCTCGATGCCGGCCAAGTTGCGGGCCGCCTCGATCACCATGCACTGCAGGCCGAGGCACAGCCCGAGCACCGGGATGCCGCGGGTGCGGGCGTAGTGGATCGCGCCGATCTTGCCCTCGATGCCGCGCACGCCGAACCCGCCGGGCACCAGGACGCCGTCGACGTCGCCCAGCGCGGCGGCCGCGCCGGCCGGGGTGGTCGCGCGGTCGGAGGCGACCCACACGATCTCGACCTTGGCGCGGTGGGCGAACCCGCCCGCGCGCAGCGCCTCGGTGACCGACAGGTAGGCGTCGGGCAGGTCGATGTACTTGCCGACCAGCGCCACGCGGACCGTCTCGGACGGGTTGTGCACCCGGTCGAGCAGGTCGCCCCACACCGTCCAGTCGACGTCGCGGAAGGGCAGGCCGAGGCGGCGCACCACGTAGGCGTCGAGCGCCTCGCGGTGCAGCACCTTCGGGATGTCGTAGATCGAGCGCGCGTCCGGGCAGGCGATGACCGCCTCGGTGTCCACGTCGCACATCAGCCCGATCTTGCGCTTGAGGTCCTCGGGCAGGTCGCGGTCGGCCCGGCACACCAGCGCGTCGGGCTGGATGCCGATGTTGCGCAGCGCCGCGACCGAGTGCTGCGTCGGCTTGGTCTTGAGCTCGCCCGACGGCGCCAGGTAGGGCACCAGCGACACGTGCAGGAAGAAGCAGTTGTCCCGGCCGATCTCGTGCCGCACCTGGCGGCAGGCCTCCAGGAACGGCAGCGACTCGATGTCGCCGACCGTGCCGCCGACCTCGGTGATCACCACGTCGGGCTGCTGCCCCGTGCCGTCCGACTCCGCGACCGCCATGATGCGTCGCTTGATCTCGTCGGTGATGTGCGGGATGACCTGCACGGTGTCGCCGAGGTACTCACCCCGGCGCTCCTTGGCGATGACCTCGGAGTAGACCTGGCCGGTCGTGACGTTCGCCGAGCCGGAGAGGTCCCGGTCGAGGAAGCGCTCGTAGTGGCCGATGTCCAGGTCGGTCTCGGCGCCGTCCTCGGTGACGAACACCTCGCCGTGCTGGAACGGGTTCATGGTGCCTGGATCCACGTTGAGGTAGGGATCCAGCTTCTGCATCGTGACCCGCAGGCCGCGAGAGGTGAGGAGCTGGCCCAGGCTGGAGGCCGTCAGGCCCTTGCCCAGGGAGGAGGCGACGCCCCCCGTGACGAAAACGTACTTGGCTGTCCGCGGCTGAAGTCCCACGGGCTTCCACCTTATCGCACCGGCCCCCGGGCGCTCGCTCGCCGCGCCCACGTAGTTCGATGGGTCACGTCAGACGTTCGCGCGTGAAAGAGGCACCGTGACCCAGCCCCCCGCTTCCCAGCCCACCTGGACCGCGCCGGTCGCGCCCGGCCCGCTCGACGCGACGGTGCGCGTCCCCGGCTCCAAGTCGATCACCAACCGGGCGTTCGTGCTGGCCGCGCTGGCCGCCGAGCCGACCCTGGTCCGCGCCCCGCTGGACTCCCGGGACGCCCGGCTCATGCTGGGCGCGCTGGAGTCGCTGGGCGGCGGCTGGGAGCGGCACGGCGACGACGTGCTGGTCCGCCCGCTGGCGCACGGCTCGACCGAACCGGCGAACGTCGTGCTGGGCAACGCGGGCACGGTCGCGCGGTTCACGCCCGCCCTGGCCGGGCTGGGGTCGGCGCCGGTGACGTTCGACGGGGACGAGGCCATCCGCCGCCGCCCGATCGCGCCGCTGCTGGCCGCGCTGCGCGAGGCGGGCGCGGACATCGACGACGAGGGCCGGGGCGCGCCGCCGTTCACCGTCCGCGGGCACGGCGGCCTGCCCGGTGGGAAGGTCGACCTGGACTCCAGCGCGTCCAGCCAGTTCCTGTCGGCGCTGCTGCTCGCCGGTCCCGCGTTCGAGGCCGGGGTGACGGTGCGGCTGACCGGCGGCACCCCGCCGAGCGAGCCGCACATCGCGATGACACTGGACATGCTGCGCCGGTTCGGCGCGTCCCCGGAGCGGGACGGGCAGGAGTTCCACGTCGGCCCGGCGCGGCTGTCCTGCCCGGACTTCACGGTCGAGCCGGACCTGTCCACGGCGGCGCCGTTCGTGGTGGCCGCGGCGGCCGCGGGCGGCACCGTGCGCATCCCCGGCTGGCCGGAGTACTCCACCCAGCCGGGTGATTGGCTCCGCAGCCTGATGACCGAGCTGGGCCAGCGTGTGGAGCTGACTCCGGAGGGGCTGACCGTCACCGGAACGGGCGAAATCCCGGGCGCGCGGCTCGACCTGCACGAGGTGGGCGAGCTGACCCCGGTGATCGCCGCGCTGCTGTGCTTCGCCGATGGGCCGTCGGTCATCTCCGGTGTCGCGCACCTGCGCGGGCACGAGACCGACCGGCTGGCGGCGCTGGCGACCGAGCTGTCCGCGCTGGGCGCCGGGGTGACCGAGACCGCGGACGGTCTGGCGATCACCCCGGCCCCGATGCACGGCGGCGTGTTCCACACCTACGAGGACCACCGGCTGGTGATGGCCGGCGCGGTGCTCGGCCTTCGGGTCCCCGGTGTGGAGGTCGAGGACCCGGCGACGGTCGGCAAGACCTTCCCCGGGTTCACCACCGCCTGGGCGGAGATGCTCAGCTGACCACGTCGGCCAGCCTGCCGACCTGGCCCGGGTCGGTGCCCCAGCAGTAGAGCATCAGCTCGTCGGCGCCGAGGTCCGCGAAGTGCTTGGCCGCTTCGCGGACCTGCTCCGGCGTGGTGAGCATCCCCTCGACCATGTTCCTGCCGTAGTCGCTGAAGGCGTAGTAGGCGGCGATGGCCGCGCGTGCCTCGTCCACATCGGACTCCAGCGCGACGTTGACCTGGGCGACCATGCGCGGGCGGCCGTCACGGCCCGCGTCGGCCCAGAACCGCTCGACCTTGGCGAACAGGTCGCCCGCCCACTTCGGCGGCGCGGCGCACAGGAACCCGTCGCCGTGCCGGGCGATCCGCTCCAGGGCGGGGTCGGCGAAGGCGCCGAACAGGACCTCGGGACCGCCGGGCGTGGCCGGGGCGGGCCCGATCCCTTCGGCGCCGGACCAGATCCGCCGCATGCGGGTCATCTGCTCGTCGAGGACCCGGCCGCGCTGGCGCGGGTCGGTGCCGGTGGCCTGGTGGTCGTCGGCGCGTCCGCCGACACCGAGACCGAGGGTGAAGCGGCCGCCGGAGAGCCGGTCCAGCGTGGCGGCCTGCTTGGCGAGCAGGGCGGGTTCGCGCAGCGGGGCCAGCAGGACCTCGGTCTGCAGGCGGACGCGCGTGGTGGCGCCGGCGAGCAGGGCGAGGGTGACCAGCGGCTCGGGGTTGTCGTAGACGATCCGGTCGAGCAGGCCGAGCGTGCGGAACGGGCCGTCGTCGGCCAGACGCGCCCAGTCGGTGAGCTGTTCGGGGCTGCCGATGGGCAGGCCGAGACCGAAATGCATGAATTCCTCCAGAAAACGGGCATGGCGAACTGACAGTGCCGCCCGCTCCGGACTCTTTTCGCGGTGCTGCCTCTGCGGCTGTACTTCGGTGGCAGGCACGGTCCCGTGGAGTACTTTCGATCTTAGCGCAAGATCATCTGGGGAAGGACTGGTTTTCATGACCGATCGCCGTTTCCGGTTCGGGCTGGTCACCGGGCAGCCGGGTCCCGCGAGCCACTGGGCGGGACTGGCCCGCCGCGCCGAGGACCTCGGCTTCGACACGCTGCTGGTGCCCGACGCGGCCGGGGTGCAGGCGTCGGTCCCGGCGCTGGCCGCGGTCGCCGCGTCGAGCTCCCGGCTGCGGATCGGGACGTTCGTGCTCGCCGCGCCGATGCACTCCCCCGGCCGCATCGCCTGGGAGACCGCGACACTCGACCAGCTGTCCGAAGGCCGGTTCGAGCTGGGCCTGGGCGCGGGCCGCGGGGACGCCGGCGGCACAGCGGAGCTGCTGGGCGTGCCGTTCGGCAGCGCCGGCGAGCGGGTGCGGCAGGTGGGCGAGGCGATCCAGGCGGTGCGGAAGCTGTTCGCCGACGGCACGTTCACGCCGGTGCAGCAGCCCGCGCCGCCGATCATGGTGGCGGGCAGCGGGACCCGGTTGCTGCGGCTGGCCGCCCAGGAGGCCGACATCGTCGCGGTGCACACCAGCAGTGAGGAGGAGCTGCGCGAGCGCCTGCCGGTGCTCCGGGAGGCGGCCGGCGCCCGCTTCGACGAGCTGGAGCTGAGCGTGAACGTGTTCGCCATCGGCGACGGCCCGCTCCCGGAGTGGATGCGGCAGTTCGGCATCGACCCGGCGACGGCGAGGGACAACACGAACCCGGCGGTGCTGACCGGCGACACGGCCACGGTGGTGGACACGCTGCGCCGCCGCCGGGACGAGCTCGGGCTGTCCTACGTCACGATCAACGCCCACGCGCTGGAAGCGGCGATCCCGGTGGTCGAGCGCCTCGCCGGGACCTGATCGCCCCGGACCTGATCGCCCCGGACCTGATCGCCCAAGATCTGATCGCCCAAGATCTGATGACTCAGAGCGGCGTGGTATAGGTCGTTATACGCTGCCCGCCGGGGTGGAGCCCAGCGGGCAGCGGCGATCGAGCGTTGCCCGCGGCGGCGAGCCGCCACCCGCAGCCCCGGCGAGGCAGCGGAACTCAGCTGCCCGCCGGGTCGTCCTCGGCGGGCGGCGGCGGTGGTCAGCTGCCCGGCTGCGCGACCCCGGGCGCGGGCGACTGCGCGTTGCCCGCGATGCCGTACCGCCCGGTCCCGCCGTCCAGCTGTTCCTTGAGCGCCAGCACGGCGCTGATCCGCCCGGCCGCCGTGTTCGCGTTGTCCACAGTGGACAGGATGGACGTCGCCGAGGTGTCGGCCCGCACGAAGCCGATCGCGCCGGTGCCCTCGGCCGACGCCGGGTCGCCGGCGAGCACCGTGCCCGCGCCGGAGCGGTCCAGCTGCGCGGCGAACCGGGCCAGCGTCGCGGCCTTGTCGCCGGCCCCGTCGCCCGTCGCCTGGCCGCCGGTCAGCACCAGCGCCAGCTGGCCAGGCCCGATGCCCGGGCTGGCGTTGGCGAACCCGCCGTCCTGCAAGCCAGCGATCGCCGCGGCCAATTCGTCCGTTGTGGACTGCGGCTGTGCGGTGTCCTTGTTGAGCAGCAACACCGAACCCACCAGCGCCCCGGCGAGCGTGCCCGGGTCGCCGGCCGTCGGGAACGTCGAACCGGCCGGCTGCAGCCGGGTGACGACCTGGCGCAGCTGGTCCGCCTTCGCGGGGTCGGTGAACGAGTCGGTCAGCTGCAGCTCCCCCGACACCCGCGCGCCGGAGGCCTCGATGAGCTGGCGCAGCGCGTCGCGGTCGGCCGGGTTCGCCTCCTGCGTCGTGACGAGCACGACCGAGCGGCGGTCCAGCGCGCCCGCGACGACCTTCGGGCCGAGCGAGCCCGCGAAGGCGTCCGCGTCGGACAGTCGCGCGTTGAGCGCGTTGCGCTGGGCCTCCAGGTCGGACACCTGCGACGCGAGCTTGCCCTTCTCGTCGGACAGCCCGGACAGCAGCGCCCCGTTCAGCGCCGTCGACCCGAGCACGACGCCGACGGCGAGCGCCAGGAACACCGCCGCGATCGAGACGATGTGGTACCGCAGAGAAATCACGTGAAGAGCCCCTTGACCCAGCTTGCGAAGGAATCCCAGGTGGAGCGCGCCCAGTCCAGGTACGCCCCGCCGACGTCGGACATGAGCAGCGCGACCGCGACCGCGACGAGCGCGGCGACGACGAGCAGCACCACCGCGCCCAGCGAGACGCGGCTGCGGTGCAGAGCGGCGACCGCCTTGCCGTCGACCAGGCGGGTGCCGAGCTTGAGCCGGGTCAGGAACGTCGACGGGTTCGACCCGGACCGGCCGTGGTCGAGGAACTCCCGCAGCGTCGCCTGGAACCCGACGGTGACGACCAGCCCGGCCTCGTGCGCGTCGGCCAGCAGCAGCGCCAGGTCCTCCGGGTTGCCGGACGCGGGGAAGGTGACCGCGCCGATGCCCAGGTCCTGGATGCGCGCCACGCCCGGCGCGTGCCCGTCCGGCTGGGCGGGAACGACCACCTCCGCGCCGCACTTGAGCGTCTCGGCGTCGATGCCGAACGGGTCGCCGACGATGATGTCCGGCTGGTATTTCTGCGCGCGCAGCGTGTCCGCGCCGCCGTCCACGCCGATCAACACCGGCCGGTGCTCGGCGATGTACTTCTTGAGCGCCTTGAGGTCCTCGGCGTGCCCCTTGCCCGGCGCGACGACCAGCACGTGCCGGTCGCGCAGCGGCACCCGCACCTCGGGCACGCCCACCCCGTCGAGGATGAGCGTGCGCTCGCGGCGCAGGAACTCGATGGTGTTCGCGGAGAAGGCCTCCAGCTGGGTGGACATCCCGGCCTTGGCCTCGATCATCTGGTCGGCGACGCTGTCCGGCGTCTGCTCGCTGCCGCTGGCGACGTGCCGGTCGCCGACGTAGACGCCGCCCTCGTGCAGCCGGATGCGGCTGCCGTCCTTGATGCGGCGCAGCACCTCGCCGCCGACGTTGTCCAGCAGCGGGATGCCGGCGTTCACCAGGATCTCCGGGCCCAGGTTGGGGAACCTGCCGGAGATCGAGGGCGAGGCGTTGACCACGCCGGCGACCTCGGCCTCGACGAGCGCGTCGGCGGTGGCGCGGTCCAGGTCGATCTGGTCCAGCACCACGATGTCGCCGGGGCCGACGCGGCGGAGCAGATCGCGCGTGCGCCGGTCCACCCGGGCGACGCCGACGATGCCGGGGAGGGCCTCGGTGTTGCGGTTGAGCAGACCGGGAAGCTTCATGCGTCCGATGGTGGCAAACGAAAGCCGGATGTCCGCTCGCAACACGCCGTGCACAATCCGGTTTCTCGCCGTGATCCCCCGGCGGTCCGGCGCGTGTGGACGGTCAGCGCTTGGTGCGCTTGCCGGTCTTCCGGCGCGGTTTCGCCGCCGCTTCCTTGTCCGCGTCGGCCACCGCGAGCAGTTCTTCCGCGTGCGCCCGCCCGGTCTCGGTGCTCTCCATCCCGGCGAGCATCCGCGCCAGCTCGACCACCCGCTCGGACTTGCGCAGCGTCTTCACGTCGCTGCGCGTGACGCCCTCCGCCGTGCCCTTGTCGACCACCAGATGCCGGTCGGCGAACGCGGCCACCTGCGGCAGGTGCGTCACCACGAGCACCTGGTGGGTGCGCGCGAGCCGGGCGAGGCGCCGCCCGATCTCGATGGCCGCGCGGCCGCCGACCCCGGCGTCGACCTCGTCGAACACCAGCGTCTGCACGGTGTCGGCGTCGGCCAGCACGACCTCGATCGCGAGCATCACGCGGGACAGCTCACCGCCGGAGGCGGCCTTGTGCACCGGCATCGCGGGCGCGGCCGGGTGCGCCTTGAGCATCAGCTCGACGTCGTCCACACCGGAGCCGCCGGCGTGCACCAGCTCGCCGTCCACCCGCAGCGCCTGCGGGTCGGACGCGTCCGTGGCGCGGCGCTTCACCGTCACCTCGATCTGGGCCTGGCCCATCGCCAGGCCGGACAGCTCCTCGGTGACCGCGCCGGCCAGCTCGGCGGCGGCGACGGTGCGGGCCGCCGACACCGCGGCGGCGTGCACGGCCAGCTGCGTGGCCAGCTCGTCCCGCCGCGCGGCCAGCGCCGCCAGCGCCTCCTCCGAGGTGTCCATCGACGCCAGGCGCGAGTTCGCGTCCTCGGCCCAGGCCAAGACGCCGTCGATGTCGGGCGCGTACTTGCGGGTCAGGGTCTTCAGCTCGGCCTGCCTGGCGAGGATCTGCTCGAGCAGGCCCGGATCGGCGTCCAGCCCGTCGAGGTAGCCGCCCAGCTCGGCGCCGACGTCGTTGAGCAGCATCTCGGCCTCGGCCAGCCGCGGCTCCAGGTCCCGCAGGGCCGAGTCGTCCGCGCCGGCCAGCCGCCGCCGGGCCTCGCCGATCAGGCCGAGCGCGCCCGGCTGGTCCGGGTCGCCGTCGGCCGCGCCGGACACCGCGGCCTGCGCGCCGCTCGCCGCCGCCCGCAGCTCCTCGGTCGCGGTGAGCCGCTTGACCTGCTCGGCCAGCTCCGCGTCCTCCCCCGGCTTCGGGTCGACCGCGGCGATCTCGTCCAGACCGTGCTTGAGCAGGTCCGCCTGCTGCGCCATCTCGCGGGAGCGGCTGGTGCGCTCCGTCAGCTCCGCGACCACCGCGAGCCACTCGTCGCGCACCTCCCGGTACCAGCGCAGCGGCTCGGCGACGTCGTCCCCGGCGAACCGGTCGAGCACCTCGCGTTGTTCGGACGGGCGCAGCAGCCGCAGCTGGTCGTTCTGGCCGTGCACCGCCAGCAGCCGGTCGGCCAGGTCGGACAGCACGCTCACCGGCACCGAGCGGCCGCCGAGGTGGGCGCGGGACCGCCCGTCGGCGCCCACCGAGCGCAGCGCGATGAGGCTGCCGTCCTCGTCGGTCTCGCCGCCCGCGTCGGCGACGATCCGGGCGACGTGACCGGCGAACACGCCTTCGAAGCGTCCCTCGACGCTCGCCCGGCCGGAGCCGTTGCGGACCTTCGACGCCTCGGCGCGTCCCCCGGACAGCAGGTGCAGCCCGGTGACGACCATGGTCTTGCCCGCGCCGGTCTCGCCGGTGACCACAGTGAATCCCGGGTGCAGTTCGAGCAGGGCGTCCTCGATCACTCCGAGGCCCTGGATGCGCATCTCGGCCAGCACGCAGACCACCGTAGCGGTCCGCTCCGACAATCCGCGGCCGCCTCGCCTCAGCGCGCGTGCCGTTCCCGCCAGCTCTTGACGGGCAGCGAGAACTTGTGGACCAGCCGGTCGGTGAACGGGCCGGGGTGCAGGCGGGCCAGCCGGACCGGGACCTCACCGGCCACGACCTCGACCCTGGCGCCGCGCGGCAGGGCGATGTGCCGCAGCCCGTCGCAGGTCAGGACCGCGGGCGAGCCGTACGGGTCGACGCCGACGGTGATCACCGAGTCGCGGGAGACGACCAGCGGGCGGGAGAACATCGCGTGCGCGTTGCTGGGGACGACGAGCAGCGCCTCGACGTCGGGCCAGATGACCGGGCCGCCGGCGGAGAACGCGTAGGCGGTGGAGCCGGTCGGAGTGGCGCACAGCACACCGTCGCAGCCGAAGGCGGACACCGGCCTGCCGTCGACCTCGATGAGCGCGTCCAGGATCCGCTCGCGGGTGCTCTTCTCGACGCTGGCCTCGTTGAGCGCCCAGGTGCGGGCCACGACCCGGCCCTCGACCGACACCGTGACGTCGATCGTCATGCGCTCCTCGACGGTGTACTCGCGCGAGACGACCCGCCCGACGGTCTCGGTGAGCGCGTCCGAATCGGCCTCGGTGAGGAAGCCGACGCGGCCGAGGTTGACGCCCAGCACCGGCACCCCGGCGGGGCGGGCCAGTTCGGCGGCGCGCAGCAGGGTGCCGTCGCCGCCGAGCACGAGCACCAGCTCGGCGCCGCGGGCCGGGTCGTCACCGGGCGCGACGAGGGTGCACAGCTCGTCGAGGGAGTCGTGCTCGATCAGTTCCTTGACCTCGTCGTCGATGACGCGCAGCCCGATGCCGGCCTCGTCGAACCGGGTGGCGACCTCGCGCGCGGCGTCCTTGGTCGTCTCGCGGTCGGGGTGCATGACCAGCAGGACCTCGCGGCGCTCGCTCACTGGGGCCCCTTCCCGACCGCGTCGCGGACCAGTTGCTCGACGTCCTGGTCCGGCACCGGGTCGCGGCGCAGCCAGGCGAAGTACTCGACGTTGCCGGACGGTCCCGGCAGCGGGCTCGCGACCACGCCGTGCGGGTGCAGGCCCAGCCCGGCGGCGGCGTCCAGGACGTCCAGGACGGCACGGGCGCGCAGTTCCGGGTCCCGCACCACGCCGCCGCTGCCGAGGCGTTCCTTGCCGACCTCGAACTGCGGTTTGACCATCGGGACAAGGTCGGCATCGGCGGTCGCGCAGGCGGCGAGCGCGGGCAGGACCAGGCGCAGCGAGATGAACGACAGGTCGCCGACGACCAGGTCGACCGGTCCGCCGCACTGCTCCGGGGTCAGGTTGCGGACGTTGGTCTTGTCCAGCACGACGACGCGCTCGTCGGTCTGCAGCCGCCAGTCGAGCAGGCCGCGGCCGACGTCGGCGGCCACCACCTGGGCGGCGCCGCGGCGGAGCAGGACGTCGGTGAACCCGCCGGTCGAGGCGCCCGCGTCCAGGCAGCGTTTGCCGCCGACGGACAGCCCGGCCGGTTCGAAGGCCTCGAGCGCGCCGAGCAGCTTGTGGGCGCCGCGGGACGCCCAGCCCGGGTCGTCGGTGGCTTTCACGACGATCGGCGCGCCGGTCTCGACGCCGGTGGCGGGTTTGCTGGCGACCATGCCGTTGACGGTCACCTTGCCCTCGCTGATCAGCGTGCTGGCGTGCTCGCGGGAGCGGGCGAGGCCGCGGCGCACCAGTTCGGCGTCGAGGCGGGCCCTGCGGGGCATCGCCTCACACCTTGTCGATGCTGGACAGGGCGGTGGTGAGCTCGGCGTGCACGGCGTCGAAGCGCTCGACGTGCTCGGCGAGCGGGATCCGGTCCAGGTCGTCGAGCGCGGCCATGGCCTCCTCGATGCCGGCGCGCGGGTCCTGCTGCGGCGCGGCGGCCGGCGGCGGCCCGGGGACCGGTCGCGGCGGTTGCGGAGTCGGTTGGTGCTGCACGGTCACCACGCTAACGGATCGGCTGGCCGCCGGACGGCAGCCCCAGCTCCGCGAGGATTTTTCCGGCCCGGTCGTCCCCGGCCCGGAGGGCGGTGACGCCGGTGTCCCAGGCGACGGCGCAGAGGGTGCGCAGCAGGGCCAGCGGGTCGCCGTCGCCGGTCGCGACGAGCGTGTCCCCGTCGCGGCGGACGTCCCAGCCGTCCTGCGGGGCGACGCGCAGGTCGTCCGCGGGTTCGGTGAGGGCGCCGAGGTCGGCGCCCAGGTAGGTCGGCCGTTCGGCGGGGACCGCGGTGACGAGAGTGGCGGGGGTCGCGACGCCGGTGAGCACGCACAGCGAGTCCATGCCCGCGGTGACGGCACCCGCGATGTCGGTGTCCAGCCGGTCCCCGATCGCAAGGGGGCGGCTCGCGTTCGCCGACTTCGCGGCGGTGTGGAACAGCGGGGCCTCTGGTTTGCCGGCGACCTCGGGGGTGGCGCCGGTGGCCGTGCGCAGGGCGGCGACCATCGAGCCGTTGCCGGGCAGCAGGCCGCGTTCGGTGGGCAGGGTGGTGTCGACGTTGCAGGCGACCCACAGGGCGCCGCCGCGGATGGCGACGCACGCCTCGGCGAGGTCGGCCCAGCCGGTGGCGGGGTTGTGGCCCTGCACGACGGCGGCGACGTCGTCCCCGGCCTCGCGCACGGGTTTCAGGCCCACGGCGGCGATCTCGCCGGCGAGCGCGTCGGTGCCGACGACGAGGACGACCGCCCCGGCGGGCAGCCGTTCGCCGAGCAGCCGGGCCGCGGCCTGGGCGCTGGTGCTGACCTCGTCCGGGGTGGCGTCGACGTCGAGCGCGCGGAGGTGGTCCGCGACGTCCCCGGGCGCCTTGGAGGCGTTGTTGGTGACGAAGCGCACCGCGGCGCCCTGGTCGCGCAGCTGCCGGATGGCCGCCGCGGCCCCCGGGATGGGCCGGGGACCGTGGTAGACGGTTCCGTCGAGGTCGAACAGGAACGCGTCGTAGGCGGCCTGGAGGGCGTCAGCCATTCGCGAGCTCCGCGGCGCGCTCGGCGGCGTCGGTCTCGTCCTCCGCATCGGCCTCGGCGGCGTGCAGGAACCAGCGGAGGGCTTCCTCGGTGCGGTCGGCCGCGACGAGGTTGTCCGCGTAGGCGTAGAACAGCCGGGCACTCCACGGGTCGCGCTTGCGCGGGTCGAGGTCGTCGCCCTGCAGGGAGACCACGGCGGCGTCCACCTGGCCGAGGTCGCGCCGCGCCCCGGCGGCGACGATCTTCAGCTCGATCTCGACGTCGCGCGGCAGCTTGCGGCCCTGCATCTCCTTGGCGAGGTCGAGGGCCCGCTCGGGGCGGCCGAGGGCGCGCTCGGCGTCGGCAATGACGGCGATGTGCTGGTCGGTGTGGGTCATCCGGCGGACGGCCCGCAGCTCGGCCAGGGCTTCCTGCCAGCGGCCGGCGTGGTAGGACACCAGGCCGAGCGCCTCGCGGACGATGGGGATCCGGGAGGCGCGGGTCTTGGCGTACTTGGCGTGCGCCAGGGCGGCCTCCGGGTCGGTGTCGATGAGGTTGCCCGCCGCGACGAGGTGCTTGCCGACGGTCTCGGCGAGCGACTTCGGCAGGGAGCGCAGCTCGCGCCGGACGTCCGGGTCGAGGTCGCTGTACTCGATGTCCTCCGGCAGTTCCGGAGCTTCGAGCAGTTCCCGCGCGAGGGCCGCGTCGTCGAGATCCCGGCCACCCCGCTTCCCGCGGCGGTCGTCGGACCGGCGCTCCGCACGGCGCGCGTCACGGAACTCGGCGTCGGCGATCTCGACGTCGTCCTCACGCGCGACCGGCGAGGCGACCTGCTCGATGGTGTCGTCCTCGTCGAAGCCGTCAGCGAGGTCCTCGTCGGCGGTGGCGTCGTCCGGAAGGTTCGCAGCGGGCCTACCCGCGGCACTGTCGCCGGCGGAGCCGACGCGCTTGCCGGGCTTGCCCGCGGTGTCGTCGCCGCCGGTGCCGGCGCCCTCTCCGGGCCTGCCTGCCGCGTCCTCATCGGCGATGCCAGCACCCTCATCGGGCCCGTCCGTGTCGGCGCTTCCGTCCCGGGTGTCCGCAGCGCGGTCCTCGGCAGCGCGGTCCTCGTAGGTGCTGTCGTCACCGGCGGCGCCGGTAGCGTCCACGAGGTCGGCGCCGGTCGCGTCCGCCTGGTCGGCGCGGGTCGCGTCCGCCTGGTCGGCGACCTCGCCTTCGCTGATCGTGGCGGCCGTAGAACTGCTGGTCACCACGTCGTCTGCGGAGTTCCGAGCCGGAGCCTCGTCCAGCCGCTCCTCCGCTGTCTCCGCGGCAGCCTCGGACCGTTCGTCGCGCTTCCAACCCGACCGGTCGCCACGATCGAACTGCCGACCGGCACGGTCGCCACGCTCGAAGCGACCACCGGAACGGTCGTCGCGCACGAACCGGCCGCCAGAACGGTCGTCGCGCTCGAAACGGCCACCGGAGCGGTCGTCGCGCTCGAAGCGGCCACTGGCGCGGTCGTCGCCGGGCTTGCGGGCCGGCCGGTCGCCCCGGTCGAACTTGCCGCGCGTCCGGCTGGAGTCGCGGTCGTCGAAGCGGCGCCCGCCCGACCTGGTGCCGTCACGGCGCGGGCCGGAACGGTCGTCGTCCCGCTTGCCGTAGCCGCCGCCACGCCGGTCGTCGTCGCGCTTCCAGCCCGGCCGCTCCCCACGACGCTCGTCGAAGGACCGCCCGCCACGGTTGTCGAAGGACCGCTCACCACGGTTGAAGTCGCGACGCTCGCCACCACGGCCCTCGGAAGAGCGACCGCCGCGGTCGAAGTCACGACGCTCGCCGCGGGCCTCGGCGGGCCGGCCACCACGGTCGAAGGAGCGGCCACCGCGCTGATCGTCACGCCCGCCACGGTTGTCGAACGAACGCTCACCACGCTTGTCGTCGCGGTTCCAGCCACCACGGCCCTCGGAGGGCCGGCCACCACGCCGGTCATCCCGCCCGCCGCGACTGTCGTCACGATTCCAGCCACCGCGGCTCTCGGACGAACGCCCGCCGCGGTTGTGGTCGCGGTTCCAGCCGCCACGCCCCTCGGACGGGCGACCTCCGCGGTTGTCGAACGAACGCTCACCGCGCTTGTCGTCCCGGTTCCAGCCGCCGCGTCCCTCGGCGGAGCGGTCACCGCGCTTGTCATCACGGTTCCAGCCACTACGGCCCTCGAAGGAGCGGTCGCCGCGGTTGTCGTCACGGTTCGAGCTACCGCGTCCCTCGGAGGAGCGGCCGCCGCGGTTGTTATCACGGTTCCAACCGCCGCGTCCCTCGGACGGGCGACCGCCGCGGTTGTCATCACGGTTCCAGCCGCCGCGGCGGGGCTCGTCTCGGTTCCAGCCCGGGCGGTCGCCGCGCCGGTCGTCGGCGCCGCGGTTGTTCCCGCGGCGGTCGTCGTCGCGGTTCCAGCTCGAGCGGTTGCTCTCGCCGCCTCGGCGGTCGCCGAAGTCGCGTCCGCCGGATCGCTTGTCGTCCTGCCGGCCAAATCCGCCCGACCGGTCACCCTGTCCCGCCTTGCCACGCGGGGTGCCTCGCTGCGCTCCCGATCGTCCTGCGCCGGGAGCCGTATCGCGGCGCCGGGGGCGATCGGATGCAGCGCCGTCGAAGTCGCGCCGCCCGAAGTCCGCCACCTGGGCCTCCTCTTTCTAGGTTGTGAAGATCAGTAAACGCACCAAAGGCCCGTCAGGCGAGCCAATCGGCTATCCTAACGGGCCCTTGGGAAAGGGTGTTCGGCGGTGTCCTACTCTCCCACACCCGCGGGGGTGCAGTACTATCGGCGCTGGCAGGCTTAGCTTCCGGGTTCGGAATGGGACCGGGCGTTTCCCTG
>NZ_JAKGSD010000038.1 GCF_021654135.1 Amycolatopsis tucumanensis
CGAAGTTGTGCACCACCAGCACCGCGGGCTTCTCGTTGATCAACGACTGCACGGCTTCGGCCTGCTTCGCGGTGTCCCAGTTGGGATCGCGCAGGACGTAGTTCAGCCCGGCGGCCTTGAAGCCGCTCTCCATCTGCCGGTTCCACTCCTCCATCAGCGGAGTGCCCAGTCCCACCGGGACGAACGCGACGGTCTTGCCCTCGATGCTCTGCAGGGCGTGGTTGCGGAGCTCGCCGGCGGACGCCGTCGGCGGGATCTGGCCTGCCGCGGCCGACGTCGAGTTCGCCCTGGTGCCGGTGGAACAGCCGGTCGCGATCAGCATCGCGGCGGCGGTGAGTGCGAGTGCGCGGACCGCGCGAGTGCGAAGTGGACGCATGGGAGGACCTCCTTGTCCTTCGGTGGATGTCCGGGGGCGGTCAGTCGCCCTGGCGAACGGTCTCTTCGTCGCGCGGGTGCAGCCGGTTGTCCAGCACCAGCGCCGCCAGCAGGATGAGACCCTTGACGATGTCCTGCTCGTGGGTGTTCATGTTCATGATCGTCATGCCGTTGAGCATGATCCCGATCAACGCGGTGCCTGCCACCACGCTCGCGACGCTGCCGCGGCCGCCGACGAGGCTGATCCCGCCGACCACCACGACGAGCAGGACGTCGTAGATCAGCGAGCCGTCGATGACCTGGGTGTTGAGCCCGCCGACCGCGCCCGCCGTGACCAGGCCGCCGACGAACCCGATCGCGGCGCTGGCCGTGTATTCGAACACGGTCAGCGGCCGCACCGCGATGCCGGTGATCGCGGCCGCGCCGGCGTTGTCCCCGTGCGCGTAGATGAAGCGTCCCCCTCGGGTCCGGGAGAGCATCAGCTGGGCGAGCACGGCGACGACCGCGAACACGATGATGGGGACCGGGATCCCGAAGACCGTACCCTGACCCAGCGCCAGGACGAACTCGCGGTCACCCGGCAGCTCCGCGATCAGTCCGTCGAGGACGGTGGTGCGGGCGAGACCGTACACCAGCAGGCCGGAGGCCAGCGTCGCGAACAGGGCCGGGATCTCGACGAAGGCGATCAGGAACCCGTTGAGCAGCCCCATGATGACGACGATGCCGAGCCCGACGAGCAGGGCGACCGGTGTGCTGACCGGGGTGCGCATCAGCTGGATCGCGACCGCGGTGGCCACGCCCATCGACGCGATGAGGGAGAGGTCCATCCCCCTGGCGATCACCACGACCGCCATGGCCACCCCGAAGATCCCCAGCGAGGAGACGCTGCGCACCAGGTTGACCAGGTTGTCGACGTTGAGGAACCCGTCGAGGGTCAGGCTGAAGGCCACGAACAGGGCCACGACCACGAAGAGGACCACCCGTTCCTGGGAAATCCGGTTCCGGAATGACGGTCGCGACCTCGGTAGAACTGCGCTCATCGCTACTCCATTGTCCGATGCGCGAGGTGCTTAGCGAGCACTAGATAGGATTGACGGAAAAGATACACGGGTTCGTTTTTCAGACAAGTCCCCGTGGTCCACGGGAGCGGGTTACCACCCATTGGGGTGAGGCGCGCCGGGGCGGCCGGCGGCGTGATCGAGTAACGCTTCGGTCTCGCGGGCCGCCGTCGAGTGGCACCGTGAGCCGACGTCTCACGGGTCTGATCCGTTGCTGTGCTGGGAAGTTTCAGTCCTGAATGGTCAAAGGTTCAACCGTGTTGCCGCGGCCGGACGGGTTGTCCGCAGGGCGAACTTGACAAACGGAGCGGTGCGTGCCCTACTTATCGGGCGTTAGATAGCCAGTGGTGTTCACGGACGCGACAGGGAGCGGTGTGACGCATTCACCGTCGCGCTGATCTTCTTTTGTCGAATTCGTCGATTTCGTTTTTCCTGCCGGTCACCGTTGCTCGGAGAAAACCGCATGCTTCCCTCTTCCTGGGCCCCGCGGCTGCGCCTGCCGCTGATCGCGGCGCCCATGACGGCCGTCTCGGGTCCCGCTCTCGTCGTCGCCGCCTGCCGGCACGGCGTCATCGGCTCGTTCCCGACGCACAACGCGCGCAACCCCGCCGAGCTCGACCGGTGGCTGTCCCTGATCCGGGCGGCGCTGCCCGCCGCGGCCGCGCCGGTGGCGCCCAACCTGGTCGTGCACCGGTCGAACACCCGGCTGCGGGAGGATGTGGACTGCCTCGTGCGGCACGGCGTCGAGGTGGTGATCACCAGCGTCGGTTCCCCGGAGCCGGTGGTGGGGCCGCTGCACGACGCCGGAGCGCTCGTGTTCGCCGATGTCGCCACCCTGCGCCACGTGGACCGCGCGCTCGCCGCCGGAGCGGACGGTCTCGTGCTGCTGACGTCGGGGGCCGGCGGGCAGACGGGGTGGAACAACCCGTTCTCCTTCGTCCGCGCGGTGCGGGAGCGCTACGCCGGGCCCGTCGTCCTCGCCGGTGGTGTCGGTGACGGGGTCGCACTGCTCGCCGCCCGCCTGCTCGGCGCGGATCTGGCCTACATGGGCACCAGTTTCATCGCCACGGAGGAGAGCCTGGCCGGTGACGACTACCGGCAGGCGCTCGTGGACGCCTCGCTCGACGACATCGTCCAGTCGCGGGGCCCGAGCGGGCTGCCCGCCAACTTCCTCGCCGCTTCGCTGGCCGCCGCCGGCGACGGCAAGGATCGCACCGGGTTCGACTTCCGGACCCTGCTCGAGCAGCCGCGCGCCTGGCCGGCCGGCCAGAGCGCGCACGGTGTGCGCCGCGTGCAGAGCGTCGCCGACCTGGTCGAGTCGGTCCGGGCGGAATACACCTCGGCCCTCCGGGCCGTTCCCGTCGATCCCATGGCCGAGGCCTGTGCGGCCGGAAAGGAGTCCTGATGTCGTTGTGGGGAACGCTGCCGAGCGTCCTGGACCGCGCCTGCGCGTACTACCCGGACCGGGTGGCCATCGTGGACGGTGGCCGCCGGATCCGGTACCGGGAGCTGCGGGAGTGGTCCGACCGCGTCGGCAACGGCCTGCACGAGCTCGGGGTGCGCAAGGGGGACCGCGTCGGGCTGCTGATGCCGAACTGCCTGGAGTTCATCCCGACGCAGCACGGGATCTGGAAGGCCGGCGCGGCGACGGTGCAGATGCCGGCCAGGGCCTCGGCCGAGGACCTCGCCTACTTCCTGGAACAGTCGGAGGCGTCGGCACTGGTCTACCACGCCCAGTTCGAGCCCGTGGTCGGGAAGTTCCGCACCCGGCTGCCGGGGATCCGGCGCTACGTCCGGCTGGGCGGCGGGGAGGACCTGGCGGACACGTGGGACTACGGGATGGTGTTCAGCGCGGCGCCGACGGAGACACCGGTCCCCGAGCCGGCGCCGGACGACCTCGCCTACGTCGCGTTCACCTCGGGCACGACGGGCACCCCGAAGGGGGTCGTCTACACGCACGAGGCCTGGTCGCACTACATCGTGACCGCCGGTCTGGAGATCGCCGACACCCGGCCCGGCGAGGTGTTCGCCCACGGCGCGCCGCTCACGCACTTCACCGGGGCGTTCGTGCTGCCGACGTTCATGCGCGGCGGGACGAACGTCATGCTGCCCTCCCTCGACGTGGACCTGCTGCTGGAGACCGTGGCGAAGGAGCGTGTCACCGCGACCGCGGTGGTGCCGACCGCGCTGTACCTGATGCTCGACCACCCGCGCCTGGCCGACACGGACCTCTCGTCGCTGCGCACGGTCGTCTACGCCGGGTCCCCGATCGCGCCGGAACGCCTGCGCCAGGCGCTGGCCGCGCTCGGGCCGATCTTCGTGCAGACCTACGCCGGTCACGAGCCCGGGTTCATGACCACGCTGCGCAAGGAGGACCACCGGCTCGGCACGCCGGAGGAGGCCGCGCGGCTGGCGTCGGCCGGGCGCCCGATGTTCCACGTCGAGATGAGCATCCAGGACGAGTCCGACCGGATCCTGCCGGTCGGCGACGTGGGCGAGGTCTGCACCCGGCAGGAGGGGCAGATGGTCGGTTACCTCGACCCGGCGCTCGACAGCGAGGCGATCCGCGATGGCTGGGTGCACTCCGGGGACATCGGTTACCTCGACGACGACGGGTACCTCTACCTCGTCGACCGGAAGAAGGACATGATCGTGACGGGTGGGTTCAACGTCTTCCCGAGGCAGGTGGAGGACGTCCTGGCGCAGCACCCCGCGGTCGCGCAGTGCGCGGTGTTCGGCGTGCCCGACCCGAAGTGGGGTGAGGCGGTCAAGGCGGTCGTGGTGCCGAAACCCGGGTCCGATGTCGGTGCTGAGGAGCTGATCGCTCTGGTCAAGGAGCACAAGGGCAGCGTGTGGGCGCCCAAGTCGGTGGACTTCGTGTCCGCGTTGCCCCTGAACGCGTCGGGCAAGGTGGACAAGAAGTCGCTGCGCGCGCCGTACTGGGCCGGGCAGGGCAGGCGCATTGGGTGAGGCGTCAGCACGCGGCGGCGGGGGTGCCCGGCGGGCTGAACTCCAGCCACACCGTGTTCGTTCGGGGGAGCAGGTACGTGGCGTCCTCGGGGCGGCGCCAGCCGTCCGGGACCAGGACGTACTGGCCGCCCGACTGGAGCAGTAGCTTCAGCCCGGGGTAGCGGTACTGGAACGCGCCGTCCGGGGCGGGGCAGTGCACTTCGCCCGGGAGGTTGAGCCGCTGGGTGCTGAAGAGGACGACCGCGGGGCGGGCGGGCAGCGCCTGCTCCGTTTCGAACGCGCGGCGGACGCCGACCTGGCCCGCGTAGTCGGCGACCGCCCAGAACAGGCCGAACGTCACCAGCGCGTACGCCACCAGCCACTCCGCCACACCGAGCGCGCTGCCTGCGGGGGCGGTCCACCGGCGCCACGCGAAGATCAGCAGCACCACGGCGAGCGCGAAACCCAGGCCGGGCAGCGCGGTGAACCGCCGGTAGGGCACCGGGTCCAGCGCGATCGCGAACGTCACCGCGAGCAGCGCCGCCCCCAGCACCGCGGCCACCGGCGTCGCCCGGCGCAGGAGGGTCTGCCACGCCCGCCGCGACAGCCGGAACCGTAGGAAACGAATCACCCCGAGCACCAGGAACACGGCCGCGGCGATCTCGGCGATCGGCAGCAGCAGGCCGTCCACGCCGCGCGCCAGGATTTCCGGCGTGGTCTGGCCGAGGAGTGTGTAGTGCACGCGGAAGTAGCTGAAGAACACCTGTGTGGTCAGGAAACCGAAGTAGTACAGCAGGCCGGTCAGCAGCGTCGCGTTCGCGGCCAGGGTGCCGACGACCCGCAGCGCTCTGGCCGGTCCGGTCTGCGGCGGTGTCCGGGGGCGGGGTGGTGACAGCCGGGTCCTAGCCACCGGTGGTGTCCGAAGTGGACTGCTCCGAAGAGGACTCCTCGGTGGACTCCTCGGTGGTGGTTTCCTCCGTGGTCTCACAGGGTTTCGCCGTGATGGTGATCGTTCCGCCCGGGTACACCGGGTCCGGCGAGATGTCCGTCGCGCAGTCGCCGGAACCGACGATCCGCACCCGCACACCACACCGGTCCGGCCCGCAGAACTCCGCGAGCTCGCGGAGGATCGCGCCCTGCGCGCTGGTCGGCCCGGCCGCGCGCACCGTGCTGTCGTAGTTGATCGGGCTGCCCGGCACCCCGGGCGGATCGCTCTTCTTCGAGGTCCGCGTGCGCTCAGTGGTGTCCGTCGTGCCGGTGGTCGTCTCGCTCGCCGTGGTGCTCTCGGGCGGGCTGTCCGCGGTCTGCTCGCCGGGGATCGGCGACCCGCCCGCGCACCCCGCGAGAGCCGCGCCGATCAGCAACGCTGCTGCCTGATACCTCCGCATGGTTCACCGTCCCGGAGGGAGTTCTTGCTTACAGGACGCACCCGGGGCGCGACCTGATACAGCAGTTGACTAGTCCCTTCGGGTGAATCGGCGGGGTTGCGGTGAGGTGCGCGCCGCCCAGTTCGATTTCGCCGCCTTCGGCGTAGGTCGCGAACACCCGCCCGGCCGGCCGCCGGGGCTCCGGCGAGCCCGGCCAGCAGCGGGACGTAGATCCAGAACGACCGGACGTCGTCCGCGTTCTCGTCGTCCAGGGTGCGGACGCGAGCGGGGTCGTGAACAACCAGTTCCTGTTCGTAGACCTTGAAGCGCTGGGCGGTGCTGAGTTTGATCACCGCGGCGTCGCGGGATCGCCGGTCCGAACCGGCGACCGTGAAGACCGGCAACCCGGCGCACACCACCGCGACGGCCGCCGCTCGCCAAACCGGGCCACGCAGCCGCGCCACATGATCCCGAGTTGCCGGCGCACATCTGTGACCGGAGCCACTTTGACAACCCCGCCGCGGCTACCTGAGTATCTGCAATTAACCATCTGGTCCATTGAGAAGGAGCACGACGTGGTGGCTCAGCCGGGTGCCGACAGGGCGCGCTCGCGGAAGGCGGCACTCGCCGCCTGGGTCGGCAGCGCTCTCGAGTACTACGACTTCTTCATCTACGGCACGGCCGCCGCGCTCGTGTTCGGCAAGATCTTCTTCCCGGCCTCGGACCCGGCGACCGGCACGTTGCTGGCCCTGTCCACGTTCGGCGTCGGCTACGTGTCGCGGCCGCTCGGCGCCATCCTGCTCGGCCACCTCGGCGACCGGTTCGGGCGCAAGCGCGTGCTCGTCCTCACCCTGCTCCTGATGGGCGTCTCGACGGTGCTCGTCGGCTGTCTGCCCAGCTACCAGACCGCCGGGGTCGCCGCCCCGATCATGCTCGTCGCGCTCCGGCTGCTGCAGGGGCTGTCCGCGGGCGGCGAGCAGGCGAGCGCCAACTCGATGTCGCTGGAACACGCGCCGGAGAACCAGCGCGCCTACTACACCAGCTTCACCCTCAGCGGTACCCAGGCCGGGCAGATCGTCGCCACCGCCGTGTTCCTCCCGGTCGCCGCGCTGCCGCAGGACGCACTCCTGTCCTGGGGCTGGCGCGTGCCGTTCTGGGGCAGCGCCCTGATGGTCCTCGTCGGCTACCTGGTGCGCCGCACCGTCGAGGAGACCCCGGTGTTCGAGCAGGAGGTCCGCGCCGGCGAGGTCACCAAGCTGCCGCTGGTCGTGCTGCTCCGCGAGCACTGGGCCGACGTGCTCCGGGTGATCGTCGCCGCGCTGATCGCCTCCGTCAGCACCATCTTCACCGTCTACGCCCTGTCCTACGCGGTCAACACCGTCGGCCTGAGCAAGACACCGATGCTGTGGGTCGGGGTCCTCGCCAACATCGCCGCCGTGGTCTCGATCCCGCTGTGGGCGAAGCTCGCCGACCGCGTCGGGCGCAAACCGCTGTTCATCGCCGGGTCGCTGGGCTGCGCGGTGCTGATCTTCGCCTACCTCGACGCCATCGCGGCGGGCAGCTGGGTGCTGATCTTCGCCGTCGGCATCGTCCTGTTCGGCGTCGTCTACACCGCCACCAGCGCCGTCTGGCCCGCCTTCTACGGCGAGATGTTCCCGGCGCGGGTGCGGTTGTCCGGCACCGCGATCGGCACCCAGATCGGCTTCGCCATCAGCGGGTTCCTGCCGACGGTCGCCGCCGCGGTCGCCGGTGACGGGGCGGGCGCGTGGCTCGGCGTGTCGATCTTCACCGCGGGGCTGTGCCTGGTCAACGTGATCGCGGTGGCCACCGCGCGCGAGACCTACCGCGTGCCGACCGCGCGGCTCGGCCTCAAGGAAACCGCCGCGCCGGAGCCGGTGGGCGCCGCGCGGTGAGCCGGTACGAGGTCCACGCCCTCTGCTACGGCCGCCGCGAGGGCACCCGGGGACAGCACTTCCTCGGGTGCGCCGCGGGGGAGGCCGACCAGCCGCACCCGACCGCGTACTACGTGTGGCTGGCGCGGTCGGCCCAGCACACCGTCCTGATCGACGCCGGCATCCACCCGACGCGAGTGCCGCCCGGCCTCGACTACCGGCGTCCGGCCGAGCTGCTGGACTCGATCGGCGTCGCGGCCGGGGACGTGGACCTCGTGGTGCTCACGCACCTGCACTACGACCACGCCGGGACGGTCGCGGACTTCCCCGGCGCCCGCTACGTGGTGCAGCGCGCGGAACTGGCCTACTGGACGGGACCGTGGGCGAAGCGCATCCGGCGCGAGCACTGGTTGCTCGACGAGGACGCGCTCGGCCACGTCCGCGGCGACCGGCTGTCCGAAGTGGACGGCGACGTGGAGGTCCTGCCCGGGCTGAGCGTCCACTTCGTGGGCGGGCACACGGCCGGGATGCAGATCGTCCGCGTCGCGACCGCGGCCGGGCCGGTCGTGGTGGCCTCGGACGCCAGCCACTTCTACGAAAACCTCGACGACGACCGCCCGGCGCCGCTGCTGCACTCGATGCCCGGCGTCTACGGCGCGTTCGACCGGATCCGCGAGCTGGGCGGCATCGTGCTGCCCGGCCACGACCCGGAGGTGCTGGAGCGGTACCCGGCCGCGGGACGGGACGTCGTCCGCGTCGCCTGAGCCGGGCACCGCTCGGCGTCAGGCGGCGGTCGGCGTCTGGTCCCGCACCAGTTCGCGGCGCTTCTCGTCCTTGGCCCACCACTGCCGCTTGCCCGGGTGGCGCGCCTCGTAGCCCAGCTGCCACACGATGCTCCGGCAGATGACCTCCTTCACCAGCGCGCCGAGCCTGCCGCCGATGAAGTTCGCCTTCGCGGTGTCGTCCTTCGTCGAGAACTGGAAGATGCCGTGCCGGCGGCCGAGGCTGATGCACATCCCGGCGAACCCGACGTCGATCGGCGCGGGCTCCTCGCCCGCGATCCGGGCCAGGACCGTCCGCGCGGCCTGCGGGCCGACCTGGACGGCGGCCTGGCAGCTCATCCGCACCGGCAGTCCCGACGGCGCCGCCGAATCCCCGGCCGCGACGATGCGCTCGTCGTCCACGCTGGTCAGGGTCTCGTCGGTGAGCAGGCGGCCCAGCGCGTCGGTGGTCAGGCCGCTGCGGGCGGCGAGGTCGGGCACGCCGAACCCGGCGGTCCAGATGGTCACCCCGGACAGCAGCGCGCGGCCGTCGCTGAGTTCGACGGCGTCCCGCGTCACGGCGGTCACCGTGGGCCCGTCGAGCACGGTCACGCCCAGCTTTTCCAGGCGCCGGGCGACCGAGCGCCGCCCCTTCGGGTGCAGGTACGGGCCGAGTTCACCGCCGCAGACCAGCGTCACGGCGCGACCCCGCCCGGCCAGCTCGGCGGCGGTTTCGATGCCGGTCGGCCCGCCTCCCACGATCGTCACGGTCGACGCCGCGTCGAGGAGTGGCCGCACGCGCTCGGCTTCCTCCAGGGAGGCGATGGGGTGGGCGAATTCGGCCGCGCCGGGCACGCCCGGGTCCGCGCTGCCGCTGCCCACCGCGTAGACCAGGTAGTCGTAGCCGAGGGTGTCGCCGCCGGCCAGCGTCACGCGCCGCGCGGCGGCGTCGATGCGGGTGGCGGTGTCCACCACCAGCCGCACGCCCGCGGCCAGCACTTTCCGGTAGTCCACGACCGCCGGGCCGGTGCCGCCGGCCAGCTGGTGCAGGCGGATCCGGTCGACGAACTCCGGGCGCGGGTTGACCAGGGTGACGGTCACGTCGCCGCGCTGCGTCAGCCGGTTCGCCGCCATGACTCCGGCGTAACCGCCGCCGATCACGATCACTTCGGTGTTGCCGCTCATGGTGTCTCCTTCGCAGAGGGTCGACCATCTGACAAAGCGGCTCCCCGGGGCGTGACAACGCGTGACCCGGATCACTCCCGCGCGGTGAACGCCAGCGGCACCGACCGGGTGCCCCACTCCGCCCAGCGGGCCATCAGGATCTCGCCGGTGACCGAGAAGTCCGTGGTGGCGGCGAGGAGTTCCTCGAGCGTGAGCACCAGCATCATGCGGGCCAGTGGCGCGCCGGGGCAGGCGTGGATCCCGGCGCCGAACGGGATCGCCTCACGCAGGTTCGGGCGGTCCAGCACGAAGTTCTCGCCGTCGGGGAACACCGTCTCGTCCCGGTTCGCGGAGGTGTAGACGAGCGCGATCGGCTCGTCCTTGCGGATGAGCCGCCCGCCGATGACCACGTCCCGCTTCGGCGTGCGCGACATGCCGCGGTAGGGGGTGTAGAGCCGCAGGTACTCCTCGACGGCGGCCGGGATCCGCGATGGCGCCGCCCGCAGCATCGCCTGCAGGTCCTTGTCCGACGCCAGGTGCGCCAGCATCGTGCCGATGAAGACGCTCGGCGCCACCATGCCGGTGACCAGCAGCTGCCGCACGCAGCCGAGCACCATCTCGTCCGGGAACGGCTCCCCGCCCGGCCGGGCCGCGAGCAGGGCGGTCGTCAGGTCATCGTCGAGCGGAGCCGACCGGCGCTGCTCGATCACGTCCGCCGCGATGCCGTAGAGCACCCGGCTGCCGCGCTTGACCTCCTCGTCGTCCACCACCTGGATCGCCCGCACGTACTCGGCGCTGATCTGCTCGATCCGCTCGGCCAGCTCGACAGGCAGGTGGAAGAACTCGGCGAACACATGCGCGGGGAACACGCGCGCGTACTCGGCCGCCACATCGGCTTCGCCCCGCGCGACCAGCCCGGTCAGCAGCTTCCGGGCGTGCGCGCGCACGGCGGGTTCCAGCTCGGCCATCTTGCCGCGGGTGAAGAACCGGTTGATGACGCGGCGGTAGTCGGTGTGCTCGGGCGGGTCGAGGTGCAGTGGCGGGCGCCGCCCGGTGAAGGCGAACTTCGGCACCACGTTCTGCACGCTGGTGGTGAACGTGTCGCTGTCGGCCAGCACGGCCCGCACGTCCTCGTGCCGGAACAGCGCCCAGAACCCGCCGTAGGTGGAGCTGCGGGCGACCGGGCAGCGCGAGCGCATCTCCCGGTACTGCTCGTGTGCGCTGGTGAAGGTCTCGGGCGCGAGCGGGTCGAAGTGGTGCTCGTCCGGGCGCGCGGGAACCGGTTCGCTCATCGGGCGACCGCCCGCAGCGGCAGCGACCGCGGGCCGAACTCGGGCCAGCGTGTCATCCCGATCGGACCGTCCACTGCGAACAGTCGGGTCCTGGCGAGCAGTTCCCGCAGAGTCACGGTGATCTCCATCCTGCCGAGGCCCGCGCCGGCGCACCGGTGCGGGCCGGAGCCGAAGACGATGTGGTCGCCGGAGGGCCGTCCGGCGTGGAACCGGTCGGGCTCCGGGAACACGGCCGGGTCCCGGTTCGCCGCGGTGAACACGAGCGCGATCGGTTCCCCGGCCCGGATCCGCTGCCCGCCCAGCTCGACGTCCCGCACCGCGGTGCGGGCGAAACCGCGGTACGGCGAGTAGAGCCGCAGCAGCTCGGGGATCGCGGCCGGGATCTCGTCCGGGTTGCGGCGCAGGTGCTCCTGCAGCGCGGTGTCGCGGGCCAGGTGCGCGATGCAGCTCGCGATCGTGACGCTGGCGCCGATCATCGACGCGGGCAACAGCTGCCGGATGGTGCCGACGACCAGCTCGTCCGGCAGCGGTTCGCCTCCGTCGCGGGCCGCGAGCAGGGCCGACGGCGGGTCTTCGGCCGGGTCCAGCGGATCCGCCCGCCGCCGCGCGACGAGCGTCCGCGCGATCTCGTACAGCTCGCCGCTGGTGCGGCGCAGACCGTCGTCGTCGCCCTCCTGGAAGGCACGGTTGTAGGCGTCGGCGGTGTCCCGGACCGCGCCGATCTCGGCGTCCGGGATGTTCATCCAGCGGGCCACCGTGAAGCTGGGCACCCGGTAGGTCAGCTCGCAGGCGTCGAACCGGCCGCGCGCGACGAGGTCCGCGACGAGGTCGCCGACCAGCGCCCGCACCGGGGGCTCCAGCGCCGCCGTGCGCTCGCTGCGGAACAGCGGCGCCAGCGCGCGCCGGTAGACGGTGTGCTCGGGCGGGTCGAGGTGCAGCGGCGGGCGGCGGCCCGCGGCGCGCACCTTCGGCACCACGTTCTGCACGGAGTTGATGAACAGCGCGGGATCGCTGAGCACCTGGCGGACCTCGCGGTGCGCGAGCACGGCCCAGAACCCGCCGAACTCGGGGCTGTGCACGACCGGCGAGGCCGCGCGCAGCCGGTGGTAGTGGTCGTGGATGGCGAACAGGTCGTGCTCGGCGAGCGGATCGAGCCTCACGCGTCCACCTTCCGCGCGGCTACGGCGGGCACGGCGGTGGTGGTCGGCAGCAGGCGGCGGCCGATCGTGCAGGCGGTGATCGCCGCCGCGGCGAGCAGCGTGACGTACGCGGCGACCATCCACCCGCTTCCGGCCGCCTGCACCAGCAGGCCGGCGACCAGGGGAGTGGTGCCGCCGAGGATGGCGTCGCTGGTCTTGAAGCTGAACCCGGCGCCGGTGACCCGGTCGGCGGGGCGGAACAGCAGCACGTAGATCGGCACCGAGGAGATCACCATGCCGTTGACGGCGATCTGACCCAGCGACAGGGCGAGCACGATGAGCGCCGGGTTGCCGCTGTCCAGCGCGGCGAACAGCACCCAGGCCAGCACGCCCAGCGCCGCCGCGCTGACCCGGTAGAGGCGGCCCAGCCCGATCCGGTCGACGCGGGGGAGCAGCAGGATCGCCGCGACCACGGCGAGGATCTGCGCGCTCGTGGAGAACGTCAGCATCGTCGAGCGGCTGATCCCGGCGTGCGCCACCGCGTAGGACAGCGTGTAGGTGTTGAGCAGGTAGATGCCGGACACCGCGGCCCCGGCGATGAAGAACACCAGCGCCATCTGCCGCCCGTTGCGCCGCACCACGCCGGACAGGCTGGGCCGGGCCGCGGGGGCGACCTCCCGGCGGAACACCGGCGACTCGTCCACGCCGAGCCGGATCCACAGCCCCGCCCCCACGATCAGCGCGCTGACCAGGAACGGGACCCGCCAGCCCCACGACGCGAAGGCCGCGTCGGACAGGGCGGCGGACAGCGGCAGCACGGTCAGCGCGGCCAGGATCGACCCGATCGGGCCGCCGACACCGACCGCGCCACCCCAGAAGCCGCGCTTGTGCTCGGGCGCGTGCTCCACCGCCAGGGTCGCCGCACCGCCCCATTCGCCGCCGACGGCCAGTCCCTGCGCCAGGCGGAGCACGGTGAGCAGCACGGGGGCGGTGACGCCGATCGCCGCGTAGGTCGGCAGCAGTCCGATGCAGACGGTCGCGACGCCCATCAGCAGCAGCGCGGACACGACCACCGTGCGGCGGCCGAAGCGGTCGCCGATGCGGCCGAAGATCAAGCCGCCCAGCGGTTTCGCGATGAACCCGGCGGCGAACGTGCCGTAGGCGGCCAGCGTGCCGGCGGCCGGGCTCAGCGACGGGAAGAACACTTTGTTGAGCACCAGCGCGGACATGGTGCCGTAGATGCCGAAGTCGTAGTTGGCCAGGCAGGCGCCCATCGGGCCGGCGAGCAGCGCCCGCTTGCCCGCCGGGCGGGGGACGTCAGGGGACACGATGCCTCCACGCTGAGGACGGGGAAGAAGCTCCGTGTCGAAACGCTACACAGCGACGTCCGATAGGGCAATAACGTGTTGTCTATGGTTCGCCGAGGGGTCCTGCCCACGTCAGGTCGTCGTCCGCGGGAAAGGCTTCGGGCGCCGCGCCCCGGGTGATGTCGCCGCCGGTGCGGTGGGCGGCCAGTTCGGCCAGCTCGGGCGCGTGCGGGGCGACGATCTGGCGGAACCGCTGCTCGGCGACCGGGCCCAGGGTGTCGTAAATGTCCAGGAAGCACCGGCGTGCCGTGGCGCGCGGCCAGTCCGCGGGCAGCAGTTCGCCGGGCAGGTCCGGGTCGGCGTCCGGGAAGGTGCGCCACTCGGTCATCACCCTGGTGCGGACGACGAGCGCCTCCGCCGGACCGACCTCACCGGCGGCGACCCGCTTCCGCAGCCCGGACCAGCGGTCGAGGAAGTCCGCGTAGGACTGGCGCAGCTCGTCGAGGTCCCAGGCGCGCAACGGGTTCCCGGCCGCCGGGACGTCCGCGCTGACCTCCGCGCGGGCCACCGTCGCGGTGCCGACGCCGAGTGCGGCGAGGACCTGCAGGGCGTCCGCGGCGCGGTCCCACGGCGAGACCCACACGCCGTCGTAGAGCGGCCCGAAACCCAGCCACCGCAGCCGGCCGCGCAGGGTGCGGCGGTCCTCCCGCTGCGGCTCCGGCACCGAGAACATCGCGAACGTCCAGCGGCCGTCCCACTCGCGGTCCTCCGCGCCGAACTCCAGCAGGCGGCGCAGGTGGTTGATGATCAAGCGGTGGGTGCGGTCCGGGACACCGTACGCGGTCCGGCGGCCGGCCTTCGACGTGGTGACCAGGCGACGGGCCGCCGCGCGCTGGATCGCCGCGCGGGCCGCCGGCTCGGTCAGGCCGAACTCGCGCAGCAGGTCCACGAGCGCGGCCGAGGGCAGGTGCTCGCGCCGCCAGAACCAGTAGTCGCCGAGCAGGGTGCCCAGCAGGCGCTGTGAGTGCTGCGGGGCGGGTCCGGTCATGGCCGGAGTCTAGAGGCCTTCCACTGAGTGACAGTGCCGTTGACGGTCGTTGTGCTAAATGACCACAGTGAGGTCCCCCAACGAAGGGAAGGCGTCCTGTGAAGCAGTTCGTGTGGAAGGTCCTGACGGCCGCCGCGGCGGCCGTGGCCCTCACCGGTGTGACGGTGGGCCTGGCATCGGGAACGACTCCGGAGACGGCGAACCGGCCGGCGATGGAGCAGTTCCACCCCGTCGTCCGCGAGGCGGCCGCGAACACGCGGGGCCTGGCCGTCGAGTACACGGTGTACCGGCCGGCGGACCTGGACGAGATCCACGGCAGGCTGCCCGTTGTCGTCATCGGCAACGGCGCGTGCCGCCACCTCGGCAACAACGAGCTGCTCGCCACGGAGATGCTGGTGGCCGCACACGGTTTCGTCGTGGTCGCGGTCGGCGCGGTCGACCAGCCTGCGAACGACGAGAACGGCACCCCGCGCCCGGAGGTCATCACCGACGGCATCACCTGGGCCGAGCGGGAGAACGACCGCAAGGGCAGCGACCTGCGCAACCGGCTCGACCTGAACCGCGTGGCGGTGGCCGGGCACTCCTGCGGCGGGCTCGAAGCACTGGTCGCGGGCGCGGATCCGCGGGTGAAGTCGGTGGCCTCGCTCGACAGCGGCTTCTTCGCCGACGGGCGGTACGGGTACGGCCGGGAGGAGCTGGCGAAACTGCACACCCCGGCGTTGTTCCTCGACGGCGGACCGTCCGACGTGGCCCACGAGAACAGCCTCGCCAACTACGACCTGGCGACCGTGCCCGCCGTGCGGGCGACCAACCCGGGCGCCGGGCACAGCGGGTTCTGGTACGGCCTGCGCGACGGGCAGGTCGACGCCGCCATGCGTGAGGAGGCCGTTTCGGTGCTGGTGAACTGGCTGGACTTCACCCTCAACGGCAACCCGGTGGCCCGCGACTACTTCCTCGGCTCGTGCACGCTGTGCGCGACGCCGGGGTGGGAGGTCGCCGCGAAGAACTTCCCGGTCCGATGAGGCGGCTCGCGCGTGCCCTGGTGGCCGCACTCCTGCTCACCGCCGGGACCGCGGTGCCCGCGTCGGCGGCGGACCAGTGCCTCGCCGGCGCGTCCTGTCTCGACGGCCGCCTCGCCGACGGCACGCCGTACCTGTTCGTCAAGCCGGACCACTGGCAGGGCACGGTGATCGTCGGGCTCGACTTCGCCTCCGGCGGGCTCGCCGATCCGCTGACCGCCCGGCTCGTGGACCGGGGGATCGCCGTCGGCGGGACCACCCGCACGGTCACCGGGTGGAACATCGCGCGGGCGATCGACAACCAGGCCGAGGCGCTGTCCCGCTTCGAGGCGGCCTCCGGCCCCGCGAAGTGGGCCATCGCGGCCGGCGAGTCCATGGGCGGGTTCGTCTCGGCCGGGGCGGCGCAGGTGCACCCGGAGGTCTTCGACGCCGCGGTGCCGTTCTGCGGTGGCCTCGGCGGCGCGGTCGGGCAGTGGAACCAGAAGCTGGACACCGTGTTCACGCTGAAGACACTGCTGTTCCCGGACCGCGACCTGCCGGTGACCGGCATCCCCGCGGACGTGCCGGGCACGCAGCAGGCGTGGATCTCGGCGCTCGCCGGGGCGCAGGCGACGCCGGAGGGCCGGGCGCGGATCGCCCTCGCCGGGGCGATCGGGCAGCTCCCGGAGTGGGGTCTCGCGGCCGACGGCTCCGAGACGCCGCTGCCCCGCACCGTGACCGAGCGCCAGGAGGGCACGTACCTCGCGCTGGCCGGCGGCCCGTTGCCCTACATCGGACAGGCGATGAGCAGCCGCAGGCAGATCGAGCAGCTGGCCGGTGGCAACCCGTCGTGGAACACCGGGGTGGACTACGCCCGGCAGCTCGGCGACGACCCCGCGGTGCGGGAGCTGTACCGGCGGGCCGGGCTGGACCTCGGCGCGGACCTCGCGCGGCTGGCGGCGGCGCCGCGCATCGCCGCCGACCCGTCCGCGGTGGCCTACCTCAGCCGCGGCATCGTGTTCGACGGCGAGCTGGACATCCCGGTGCTGACCGTCAACGCGACCGGCGACCAGATCTCGACGGTGGCGCAGCAGCAGTCCTACGGCGCGGTGGTGCGGTCGGCGGGCAACGGCCCACTGCTGCGGCAGACGTACGTGCAGACCGCGGGGCACTGCACGTTCACCGCGGACGAGCAGGTGAGGGCCATCGAGGTGATGCTGGACCGGTTGCGGACCGGGCACTGGCCGTCCACCTCGCCGCGGGTGATGGGCGGCCGGTACGTGCCGTTCACGCCGCCGGTGTTCAACCGGCCGTTCACCGCAACGGTGTCTCCCGGACGGTGACGACCGCGGCGAAGGCCAGCAGCGCCAACGGGATCGCGGCGAGGAACGCGAGCCGCAGCCCGCTGGTGTAGGTCAGGTGCACCGTCTCTGCCAAGGCGGCCGGGAGCCGGGCGATCTGTTCGGGAGTGCCGAGCAGATCGCCCGGCAGCCCGTCGCGGAGGTGGGACGCGATGACCGAGCCGAAGGCCGCCACGCCGACCGCGCCGCCGAGGGAGCGGGCGAACGTGGCGGCCGAACCGGCCACCCCCAGGTCACCGGGACCGACCGCGTTCTGCGCCGCCAGCACCAGGACCTGTTGTGCCATCCCGGTTCCCGCGCCGAGGACCGCCATCGCGGCGGCGAGCCACCACGGGGAGGTGGCGGGCGTCAGCGGGGCGAGCATCACCAGGCCGACCACCAGCAACGCACACCCCGCCGCCGGGAACACCTTCCAGCGGCCGGACGCGACGATCCGCCGCCCGGTCAGCACGGAGGCCGCGATCATGGTGCCGATCTGGGGCAGCATCAACAGGCCGGCGCGCACCGCGTCGTGCCCGCGCACCACCTGCAGGTACTGCGGCAGGTAGATGATGCCGCCGAACATCACCGCGCCCAACAGGAAACTCGCGCCGACCGCCGCGGCGAACGACGGCACGCGGAACAGCCGGGGCGGCAGGATCGGATCCGCTGCCCGCAGCTCCCTGGCGAGGGCCGCGATACCCAGGCCCACGACCACGAGGCCCAGCACGAGGTTCTGCCAGGACAGCCACGGCCACGCCGTGCCCGCTGCGGACAGCAGCAGCACCAGGCCGCCCAGTGCGCCCGTGAGCAGTGCGGCGCCCGCGTAATCCACGGGGGCGCGGGATGTCGGTAGCTGCCGGTGGGGCGCCAGCCGCACGAGAACCGCCGCCACCGCGGCGATCGGCACCACGCCGAGGAAGCACCACCGCCAGCCCCACGCGCCGACCACCAATCCACCGGCCAGCGGCCCGGCGACCGACGCGACGCCGAACGACATGCCGAACCAGCCGGTGTACCGGCCGCGCTCGCGTGCCGGGACCAGCCCGGCCACCAGGGCGTTCGACAGCGCCAGGATCCCGCCCGCGCCGGCGCCCTGCACCGCGCGGCCGGTGATCAGCCAGCCCATCGCCGTCGCGGTGCCCGCGATGAGCGAGCCGGCCACGAACACCGCGATCGCCGCCAGCAGCAGCGGCCGCGGGCCCCGCCGGTCGGCGCCCTTGCCCCACAACGGGGTCGCGGCAGTCATGGTCAGCAGCGCGGCGCTCGCCACCCACGCCACTTTGTCCTGCCCGCCCAGCTCCCCGGCGATCGTCGGCAGCGCGATGCCGGCGATGGTGTTGGTCAGCGACGCGGCGAACAAGGCGACCAGCGCGCCACCGAGCACGGCGGGCATCGACGGGGGTTCAGGGTTCACCATTCACGCACCAGTGAGCTGATCGCTTCCGGCGACGGCTGCCGCGGGTCCCCGTGGGCATCGGGGTGGTTCAGCCCGTCGCGCACGCCGCGCGACTGGGGCGCCGCCCGCTGCGCGTCGCCGAGCGCCGTGGGTGTCGAGGGTGGTTCGGCGCACGTCACGGTCCCGCCCCTCTCGCGCACGCCGCACGGCTGAGGCGTCGCCCGCTGCGCGTCGCCGAGTGCCGTGGGCATTGAAGGTTGTGCTGATCGCCTCCGGCGACCGCTGCCGAGCACCGCGGATATCGGGGTCGTTCAGCACACCTCACGGTCCAGCCAGTCGCGCACCACGGCGCTGATCGTCTCGGGCGAGGCCTGCCGTGCGTCGACGTTGTCCGCGTGCAGCTCCAGCACCGGGATGCCCGCCGCCCGCAGGGCGCGTGTCGTGAAGTAGCCGCCGCGGGCGTCGTCGGAGACCAGGTGCACCACGCCGTCCACGCCGTGGTTGCGGGCCTCCTTCACGTACCACTCGGCCGACCACGGCGGCGTGTACAGCTGGTCGGAGAACGCGGCGAAGCGCGCCGCCAGCGCCCGCAACGGGTCGTCGCCGTAGCGCAGGTACCCGTCGGCCGCGATCGCGAGGTACATCGACCACACGAACACCGCGCCGTGGCTCTCCTGGAACCGGCGGTAGAAATCCAGGTCGAACCACAACCCCCGGCCGATCCACATGAGACGGACGCGCTCGTCCTCGCACACCGCCGCGCCCGCGTCGATGCGCGCCGCGACCTCGTCGTGGAAGGCCCGCGCCGCGTCCCGCGCCCATTCCGTCCCGCGATGCCACTGCGGCACCATGACGCTCGGAATGCTGTCGGTGACCGCGAGCGGGCACGGCCGCGCCGCCGCGATCAGGTCCCTGGTGCGCCGGTTCCACTCCTGCTGCTCGTTGACCAGCGCCATCACCTCCCGGAAGCGGGTCTCGGAGAACACCCGCCCGGTGGTCTGCTCCAGGAACCGGATCAGCCCCTCCAGCTCGCCCACCATCAGGTCGAGCCGGTCGCTGCCGATCGCCTCCTCCCAGCGCCGCGGCATCAGCTCCCACCAGCGCACCGGCACGTCGTCCGCGGCCGCGCTCTCCAGCGGGTAGAACGTGATGCCCGGCTGAGCGTCCCAGACGTCGAAGATCTTGCGCGATGCGTCCCCGGTGGTCTCGGCGAGCACGATCGACGGCCGCGGCAGGCCACCCCACGGCGCGTTCGCCGGGTCGGGATCGAACAGCGAGGCCAGCGACGTCGAGCTGTACTGCTCCACGTAGTCCGGGTAGCCGCGCTCCCGCAGCAGCGCGAGGTAGTCCTGGGTGCGCCGCTTCGCCGCGACGATCGAGGCCCACCACTGGTTCACCACGTACGGGATGCCCATGGCGCGGAAGATCTCCTGCGGCGCGTCGGCGTTGACCAGCGCCAGCGGCCCGTCCTGCGCACGCAGGCCGGCGAACCACTCCTTCTGGTAGGCGGTGGCGGCGGACGCGGAGGCGAGGCGGGTCACGGCAGTTCCTTGATCGCGGTGCGGGCTTCGGGGGTGAGGCCGCCGTACGGCTGCCGTTCCAGCAGGACCGCCGGCAACCCGGTGGCTTCGCGCTGGGCCGGGTAGTCCCACGGCGGCGCGTCGTCGTGCTCGCGGACGTAGGAGATCAACGCCTCGGCTCCGCACTCTCGCGCCGCGGCGGCGGTGTGCGCGGCCCGGGCGCGGATCGACGCGCGCGGGGCGGACGGCCCGTTGTGCTGGTAGCGCTCGGCCAGCGCCAGCTCGGTCGGCGCGCCCACCCGCCGCTGCCACAGCAGATCACCCCAGTCGTGGTCCTCGCCGACGATCAGCAATCCCGCCTCCTCCAGCGCCTCGTACACCTCCGGGCCGTCGTGCCCGCTGCCGGTGAGGAACACCCGCAGCCCCGGTACCGGGGCGTGATCCTCCTCGAGCACCGACTCCACCAGCTCGATCGCCGCGGGCACCGGCAACGCGGTCGTCCGGGCCACAATGGACAGTGCTCGCGTCCCGCTCAGCCGTCCGCGCCTGCGCAGGGCCGCCATCTCACCGAGCAGCGCCCGCAACCGGTCGTGCGCGGTGATCGCGTCGGCCAGTGCCGCGTCGGTGATCACGGAGCCCGTCCACGATTCCAGCGTCGCCCGCAGCTGCCGGACCTTCGCCAGCACGTACCGCGTCGTCGTGCGGTGCGGCAGGTGCAGCACGTCGACCAGGTGCACCGGCGGCAGCGCCACCGCCGGCTCCACCCGCCGCAGCTCGCGCAGCGCGTAGAACAACCGCAGCGACGCTTCGCAGTCGCGGGACACCACGAGCCCGTCCAGCCTGCCGAACTCCCCGGCCAGCAACCGGGACAGCAACGACCGCGCCGCCGGGTCGAGGCCGCGGCCGAGGTACTTCTCGCCCAGCGTCCGGTCCGCGTCCGGCCGCCCGGCCAGCCGCACGGGACGCGCCCCGGCCGCGGTGATCAGCTCCACCGGGACGTCCGCGCCCACGTATCCGATCACCGCGGCCATCAGATCACCGCGTCGGCGGCCAGTTCCGCGAGCTGTTCGGCGCTGTACCCCAGCCGCTCCCGGTACACCTGGTCGTTGTGCTCGCCGAGCGCGGGCGCCGGGCGGTCGAAACCCGCGCGGGCGCCGGAGAACCGGATGGGGATGCCGGTCGCGGACAGGTCGGCGACCGCGCCGTGCCGTGGGTGCGCGAGCGGCACCACTTCCTCGCGCTGCCGCACGAGCGGATCGCGCACGGCCTCCCGCGGTTCCCGCACCGGCGCCGCGGGCACCCCGTGCGCGGCGAACGCGTCGACCACCTCGGCCACCGGGCGCGACGCGCACCACTCGCGGATCAGGTCGTGCAGCTCGTCGGCGTGCCGGACGCGCTGGTCCCGGCTGTGGAACCGGTCGTCCTCGACCAGGTCCGCGCGTCCCATCGCACGCAGCACGCCGTGCGCGAACGCGTCGGTCGGCGCGCACAGGGCGACATGACCGTCGGCGGCAGGCAGGATCCCGAAGGGCGCCAGCCGCGGCACCATCGACCCGGTGCGCTGCGGCAGCCCGACCGCCTCGAAGGCGTCGAACGGCTCGCACGCCACCAGCGAGGTCAGCGCGCCGAGCATCGACACGTCGACGTGCTGCCCCTCGCCGGTGTGCTCGGCCTGCATCAGCGCCGACACGGTCCCGATCACCGCGAACAGCGGCGCCAGCATGTCGCCGACCGGCAGCCCGAACCGCACCGGGCCTTCGTCCGGCTCGCCCGCGGTCATCATCACGCCGCTCAGCGCCTGGATGATCGAGTCCATCGCCTTGCCAGAGCCGGGACCGCCCTGCGCTCCGAACCCGCTGATCGAGGTGTAGACCAGGCGCGGGTTCAGCTCCCGCACCGCGGGGTAGTCGATGCCGAGCCGGTGCGTCACGCCCGGGCTGTAGTTCTCCACCAGCACGTCGGCGTCGCGCACCAGGTCGGCGAAGACCGCCTTGGCGCGCGGGTTCTTCAGGTTCAGGGTGACGCTGAGCTTGTTGCGGCCGCGGACGAGCATCGACACCGACATGTCGTCGTCGCCGCGCCGCGTCAGGGAGAGCCCGTCGCGGCCGAGGTAGGGCGCGTTGTTGCGGGAGGAGTCCCCGCCGGTGAACGGGTTCTCCACCTTGATGACCGTGGCGCCGAGCCCGGCGAGCAGGAGCGTCGCGTACGGGCCGGCCAGCGCGGTGGTCAGGTCGATGACGGTGCGCCCGGCGAGCGGCTGGTCGGTCATGACGTCCTTTCGATGTCGTCCAGCAGGACCCGGTCGCCGCGCGGCGTGAACCGCCCGTTCAGCCCGGCCCTGCGGGTGATGTCGTCGATGTAGCCGGTCACCCGGTCGCCGTCCGGCGTGCCGCCGCACGGCACCGGCGCGCCGCGCTCGTCGATCCAGCACGGCACGAACCCGGCTTCGGCGAGCCCGTCGCGGTCGAAGCCGAGCCAGGCGATCGCGGTGTTGCGGCTTTCCGGGTGGAACGGGTAGGCGGGCATCCGCGGGTCGGGCGCGAACCCGTACAGCTCCTTGCGCCGCCGCGACCACGCCTCCAGTTCCGCGCTGGAGTCCGAGCCCGTGCCCGGGGTGAGCGCGTGGGTGACGGTGACGAAGTTGCCGAGCCCGTGGAAGATCGGCTTCCCGCGGTGGGTTTCGATGCCGCGCATGATGTGCGCGTGGTGCCCGAACACCGCGTCGGCGCCCGCGTCGATCGCCGCGCGGGCCACCGGCTTCTCGTACATCGCGACCGCGGCCGGGGTGTGGCCGACGCCCTTGTGCAGCGACACCAGCACGATGTCGGCGTCCGCGCGCAGCGCCCGGATGTCGTCGGCCATCGCGTCCAGGCTGTCCGGGTCGGCGAAGGTGTAGATCTTCGGCGGGCCGCCGGGGCTCGCGTGGTCCAGCTCGTAGTGGGTGAGCACGTGCACGTAGGCGCAGCCGGGCTTCTTCGACGTGGCCCAGGATTCCCGCGGGCCGACGCAGTTGTAGGACAGCACGCCGACCCGCAGCCCGTCGCGCTCGACAATTGCGGGCTCGCGGGCCTCGTCGAGGTTCGCCCCCGCGCCCGTCGGCAGGAGCCCGGCTTCCCGGGAGTGCCTGATGGTGTCGGCCACGCCGACGTCGCCGGCGTCGCAGATGTGGTTGCCCGCCAGGGTGACGATGTCGAAACCCGCCTGAGCAAGCGCCTTCAGCGCCGCGGGGTCGGCGGGCGGTGCGGGCACGTCGGTGCTCTGCGAGACCGTCGTCGTGGAGTGCGGGACCTCGACGTGGCCGATCGTCACGTCGGCCGCGCGCAGCAGGTCCGCGGACGGGGCGAGGAACGACGCCGGGTCCGGCTCGTCGAGGATCAGGTCCCCGACCGAGGCGATGGTGATCACGAAACACCTTCCATCGTCGCGTTGTGGCGGGCCAGGAAAGCCCGCAGCCGCGGGGTTTTCGGGTCGCCGAACAGCTCCGCGGGCGGCCCGGACTCGACGATCCGGCCCGCCTCCATGAACACGCAGCGGTCGGCGACCTCGCGGGCGAAGGCCATCTCGTGGGTCACCACGACCATGGTCATGCCGTTCGCGGCGAGGTCCCGCATCACGCCGAGCACCTCGCCGACCAGCTCGGGGTCGAGCGCGCTGGTGGGCTCGTCGAACAGCGTGATCCGCGGGTGGGTGGCGACCGCGCGGGCGATCGCCACGCGCTGCTGCTGGCCGCCGGAGAGCTGCCGCGGGTAGTGCCCGGTGCGGTCGCTCAGACCGACCTGCGCCAGCAGCTCCAGCGCCTCCGCCCTGGCCTCGGCGCGGTCCCGGCCGTGCACGCGCACCGGCGCTTCGGTGACGTTGCGCAGCACGGTCATGTGGGGGAGGAGGTTGAACTGCTGGAACACCATGCTCATCCGCCGCCGCTGGGCCGCGACGCGCCGCTCGGGCAGCGGGTGCAGCCGGGAACCGCGGCGCTCGTAGCCGAGCAGCTCGTCGTCGAGGTAGATCGCGCCGCCGTCGATGCTCTCCAGCTGGTGCACGCACCGCACCAGGGTCGACTTGCCCGACCCGGACGGTCCGATCACCACCACGACCTCGCCCTCGTGCACGTCGAGGCTGACGTCGTCGAGCGCGGTGTGGTCGCCGAAGGACTTGCGCACGTTACGCACGCGCAGCACCGGATCGCTCATTTCTTCACCCCGTGTCCCCGGCTGAAGTGCCGTTCCAGGCGGCGCTGGCCGATCGTCAGCAACGTGACCACCGCCAGGTACCACAGGCACGCGACGATGAGCATCGGCACGATCTGGTAGGTGCGGTTGTAGATGACCTGGACCGAGTGCAGCAGGTCGGCCATCGCGATCACCGACACCAGCGCGGTGCCCTTGAGCACGCTGATGAACTGGCTGCCCGCGGGCGGGATGATCGTGCGCATCGCCTGCGGCAGCACCACGCGCACGAACGTCTGGCCGGGCGTGAAACCCATCGCCCTGGCCGCGTCGCGCTGCCCGCTGTCCACCCCGAGCAGCCCGGCGCGGATGATTTCGGCCAGATAGGCGGATTCCACCAGCGACAGGCCGATGATCGCCGCGGTGAGCGGGGTGATCACCAGGTTGGCGTCCCAGGAGGCGAACACCGGGCCGAACGGGATGCCGATCGACAGCCGCGGCAGCAGGTAGGCCAGGTTGAACCAGAAGATCAGCTGCACCAGCGGCGGGATGCCGCGGAACACTCCGATGTAGACGGTCGCGGCCCAGCGCAGCGGCGGGAAGTCGCTCAGCTGCGCCGCGGCGAGCAGCCCGCCGACCAGCGAGCCGATCACCATCGCCACCACCGCGAGCAGGACGGTGGTGCCGAGCCCGGCGAGCACGGTCGGGTCGAACAGGTACTCGGCCACGACGTCCCACTGGAAGCGGGAGTTGCCGATGAGGAACCAGGCGAGCTGGGCGGTGACGACCGCCAGGACGATCCCGGCCACCCAGCGCCACGGTTGGAACCGGTGGCGCGCGGTGGCGACGTCGTCGGGCGGCGCCGCGGTGAGGGTTGTCATGGATTCTCCGTGGTCAGCGGGACGTGGCGACGTTGAGCAGCGGTTTCTCGACCGTCACGTCGGTCAGTCCCCACTTCTGCATGATCTGGCGGTACTCGCCGCTGTCGAACAGGGCCTGGAACGCGTCGCGCAGCACCGGGCCGAGGCCGCTGGTCTTGGGCACGAGCAGCGCGAGGTTGTCGGCGGTCGCGCCCTGCGCCTCGGTCTGCGTGACGTAGGTGAAGGCGCCCGTCTGCGCGGTGGTGACGTCGATGGCCGCGGCCTGGGTCATCCCGGCGGCGTCCGCGCGGCCGGACTGGGCGGCCAGCATCGTCGCGTTGGTGTCGGCCAGGCCGATCGTGGTGGTGGGCGCGCGGCCGGCGCCGGTGCAGTACTGGGAGAGCTTGTTCAGCTGCTCCTCGACGATGCTCGCGCTGACCACCGCGACCCGCTTGCCGCACAGGTCGTCCACCGTCTTGATGCCGGCGGTGGAGCCCGCGGGCACGACGTAGGAGGTGCGGGTGGTCATCCAGGTGATCGAGTCGAACTGCTGCTCGCGTTCGGCGGTGGCCTTGACCGGGCCGTTGAAGGCCTCGTAGCGGCCGCTGAGCATGCCCTGCAGGGCGGCCGGGAGGTTGCTGACCACCACGGTCTGCGTGCGGACGCCGAGGACCCGGCCGAGCGCGTCCTGGAAATCCTTGTCGATGCCGGTGACACTGGTGCCGTCGGCGCCGACGGTCCGGTACGGCGGGTGCGAGTCCCCGGCGAATCTGATCACGCCGGAGTCCTTGACCTGCTGCGGCAGGGCGTCGTGCAGGGCTGGCACGGTGGCGGCGCCCGGGCCGGGACCCGAGCCGGACGAGGCCTGGCCGCAGCCGGTGACGGCCAGGACGGCGGCCACCGCGAGGACGAGGGGACGGCGGAGGGTGAGGCGCATGGCGTGTTTCTCCCTGCGTTGGGCCTTGCCAGGCGATCGGAGAGGGTTGCTGTCGAAGTTGAGGACGAGCGTCGCACGAGCTGTCGCCTATTTCAAGACCTGTGCAAGACTGGGTCGGTGACCGCGAAGAAACCGGGGGACGCGTTGCCCCGCCCGCAGAACGGCGCCGAACCCCAGCTGCTGCTCACGTCGCTGCTGGGTGACTTCTGGTACTGGCGGGACGAGCACGTGCCGGCGACCGCGCTGGTCCGGCTGCTGGCGGACTTCGACGTCACGGCCGACGGCGCGCGCGCGGCGATGCGGCGGCTCGCGGCGCGCGGGCTGCTCACGGCGTCCCGGCAGGGCCGGACGACCGCGTACGGGATCCCGCCGCGCACGTCGGAGGTGATCGTCGAGCGCACACACCGCATGCTGACGTTCGGCTCGACCGCCCCGAAGTGGGACGGCCGCTGGACGGTCGTCGCGTTCTCCGTCCCCGAACAGGACCGGACGTTGCGCAACAACCTGCGCTCGCGGCTGCGGGTCCTGCGCTTCGCCGCGCTGTACGACGGGGTGTGGGTGTCGCCGCACGACCTGGGCGGACAGGCCCTGGAGGTGCTGCGCGAGCTGGGCATCACGACGGCGACGGTGCTGCGGTCGACCGAGGTGCCGGGCGGGCCGGTCAGCCCGGTCGCCGCGTTCGACCTGGAGCCGCTGGCGAAGGAGTACCGCGAGTTCGCCGACCGGTACGAGCCGATGCTGCAGAGCCTCGACGACGGGCTCATCGGGCCGAAGCAGGCGCTGCGGATGCGGACCGAGCTGCGCGTGGACTGGCGGCACTTCCCGGAGACCGACCCGGACCTGCCCGCCGAACTGCTGCCGGCGGGCTGGGACCGGGCGCGGGCGCAGCGGGTGTTCGTGCAGATCTACGACCGGCTCGGCCCGCTCGCGGAGATCCGGTTCCGGCAGATCCTCGGGTCGGTGGCGCCGGACCTGGCCGAACACGCGTCGCACCACGACTCGGCGACGGTCGCGGAGCTGTTCGCCACCCTCGGGGACCGCCGTGCGCACGGCGACACGCCGTTCGAGCAGGCGGCCGCCGCGCGACGCATCGCGGAGGCGGAGCGGGGTTAGGTGGGGTTGGTTGCGCGCCCGGCGGGGTCGTGGCAGCCGATTTGGTGTGGGTTCGGTGGCGGGCCGGGACGCAGCCGCACCGATGCCGTGCTCGGTGCGCGGCGCCGCCACCCGCGCGTCCACTCCCGGCGAGGTGCGGCGCGGGCGGCGTCCGATCCGGTGCTGCACATCTCGAGGGAGAGACCCCGTGCCCAGGTGGTCAGGAACCGTGCCGTCGCCTGCTCGGCGATCCTGCTCGCAGCCGCGCCGTGCCCGCGGTGGCGTACCCGCCGCGGATCAAGGTGTTCGTCACGAACACCGGTTCGCGCAACCTGACGGTCTACGACACGCGCACCACCCACCTGCTCGCCGTCGCGGCCGGCCCGTCGCGCGTCTACGTCACCAACTACAGCGACAACACGGTCACGGTGATCACGCGCTCACCCCGGCTCGTGACCCGCCAACGGGGCCGACACCGTGACCGTCGTGGACGCCGCCACCAACCTGGTCACCGGCACCGTCCCAGTCGGTCCGGCTCGGGCTGGCCAGCAAGCTCATCGTCGAGCAGGGGTGGGCCAAAGGTATACTGAGGCGAGAAATCAACTCAGTCTACTTTCTGGGGGCACCATGAAGACCTGGCTGATCACGGGCGCGTCCGGTGGCTTCGGCACCGCGATCGCCCGGCAGGCGCTCGCCGCGGGGGACGCCGTGGTCGCCACGGCACGGCGTCCGGACCGCGTCCGGCTCACCGGGGAGCGGTTGCTCGTGCTGCCGCTGGACGTCACCGACGAGAAGGCGGCCCGCGCGGCGACCGAACGCGCCGTCGAGCGGTTCGGCCGCATCGACGTCCTGGTGAACAACGCGGGCCGCGGGTTGTTCGGCGCCGTGGAGGAGACGTCACCGGCGGAAGCGCGAAACCTGTTCGACACCAACGTGTTCGGGGTGCTGGCGGTGACCCGCGCCGTGCTGCCGGTGATGCGCGCCCAGCGGAGCGGGCACCTGCTGGCGATCAGCTCGATGGGCGGCTTCTCGGCCGGCGCCGGGTTCGGGGTGTACGCGGCGAGCAAGTTCGCCGTCGAGGCGCTGCACGAAGCTCTGCGCGAAGAGCTGGCGCCGTTCGGGGTGCGGGTGACGATTGTCGAGCCGGGGGTGTTCGGCACGGGTTTCAGCGGCGCGTCGGCCCAGGTCGCGCAGAAGATCGACGCGTACGCCGCACCCGACTACACCGACGACGACGGTGACCCGCCGGGCGACCCGGCCGACGCGGCGGCGGCGATCGTCGCGGTGGCCGGGGCCGCGGACGCGCCGTTGCGGCTCCCGCTCGGCGCGGACGCGGTCGCCCGCATCCGCGCGAAGCTGGACCAGGTGGCCGGCGACCTCGGAACCACGTGACGCTCCACTCGTTTCGCCTGGTCGGCCCTCGCCCGCCGCGACACATTCGGGTGAACTGGACCGAGCACGGAACGACGGACGAGGAGGGGGCCCGTGGCGCTGCCGGAATGGCTGGTCAAGGAGATCGACGAAGTAGGGGACTACCCGGCGTTCGCGGGCGTCGACGAACTGGAACGCGGGTTGCGCACGCTGGCGGCGGGATACCCGGAGATCACGACGTTGCAGCGGGTCGGCACCTCCCGGCACGGCGAGCCGCTGCTGTGCCTGACGATCGACGGCGAGCCCGGTGATCCGACGGCGCTGGTGTTCGGGCTGCCGCACCCCAACGAGCCGATCGGCGGGCTCACCGCGCTGCACCTGGCCGCGCGGTTGTGCGCCGACCCAGGGCTGCGGGCGCGGCTGCGGCACCGGTGGCGGATCATCGCGTGCATCGACCCGGACGGGCTGCGACTCAACGAGGGCTGGCTGGCCGGCCCGTTCACGCGGGAGCACTACGCGCGGCACTTCTACCGGCCTGCCGGGCCGGACCAGGTGGAGTGGACGTTCCCGCTGGACTACAAGGACGCCTACTTCGACGCGGCGTTGCCGGAGACGCAGGCGCTGATGCGGCTCATCGATTCGGACCGGCCGGATCTGGTGTGCTCGCTGCACAACAGCGAGCTGGGCGGCGTCTACTACTACCTCAACCGCGCCGAACCGCCGCTGCACCGGGCGCTGCAGGCGCTGCCCGCGCACGTCGGGCTGCCGTTGGACCGCGGTGAGCCGGAGGCGCCCTACATCACGCGGCTCGACGACGCGATCTTCCAGGGCACGTCGATCAGCCGGGCCTACGACTACGTGACCGGGCTCGGCGAGCCGTGGACGAGTTCGGCGGGCGACAACACGGCGTCCTACGCCGGCCGGTACGGCGCGCTCACGCTGGTCACGGAGCTGCCGTACTGGACGTCCGACACGGCGGACGACGACGGCCCGGCGGGCACCGGGTACGCGTCGGCGCTGGCCGCGCACGCCCGGGCGCTGGCGGACCTGTCATCGCTGATGGCGGACACGATCGAGGCGGTGTCCGGGGCGCTGATGGTGCCGGACTCGCCGTTCTGGCGGGCGAGCCGGTCCTTCGCGACGATGATGGCGTCGGCAGCGCGCAGCGCGCGTTCGCGCAGCACCTCCCCGGAGGCCGACCGGCCGGCCACGGTGGCCGAGGTGTCGTCCCTCGCCGAGGCGACGCACAGTTTCCGGTTGCGCTACGGCGGAATTTTGTTGCGGGCTCTGGACGGCGAGCTGGCGGTGGGCAACACGCGGCCGGCGGTGCGGGCGGCCAGGGAGCGGGTCGCGGCGAGGCACGCGGAGTGGGTCGCCGGAGACGCGCTGCTCGGCGAGTACCGGACGATCCCGATCCGGCAGCTGGTGGCGACGCAGTACGGAGCGTTGCTCGCGGCGGCGGAACACGTGGTGGGGCGCTGACGAGCGCCCCACCGGGCGTGACGGTCAGTCCTGGACCTTCGACGGATGCGTCGCCAGCGCCATCACACGAATGTCCATGTACGGGAACAACGGCAACCCCGACAGCAACTCGTGCAGTTCATCGTTCGACTCCACGTCGAAGATCGAGATGTTCGAGTACTCACCCACGATGCGCCACAGGTGCGGCCACTTCCCTTCCCGTTGCAGCTTCTGGCTGTACGCCTTCTCCCGGGCCACGATGTCGGCCCGCACCGACGGGTCCATATCGGACGGCAGCCGCACATCCATCCGGACGTGGAACAACATGGGTGAGTCCTCCAGTAAGAATCAAGCCGGGTCGAGCACGAAGTCGTAGGTCACCGTCTCGCCGCCGTCGGACGGCTTCGGGTCCAGGACCAGTTCCGGCTTGACCGCCGAGGCGATGTCGTCGTCGTTGTGCTCGTCGCCGGGGAAGTACAGCTGCGCGGTCAGCAGCTCGTGGCCCGGGGCGGACACCTTGACGTGCAGGTGCGCCGGGCGCCACGCGTGCCAGCCCGCCGCCGCGATCAGCTTGCCGCACGCGCCGTCGGTCGGGATCTGGTACGGCGCGGGCCGCACGGTGTGGATCTCGAACGAGCCGTCCTCCTCGACCGAGAAGGTGCCGCGCAGGTTCCACTCCGGGATGCCGGGCGCGAACTGCGAGTACAGGCCGTCGGCGTCGGCGTGCCACAGTTCGACCTTCGCGTCCTTCAGCGGGCTGCCGTCAACGGAGGTCACGCGGCCCGTCCACACCAGCGGCGTGCCGCCCTCGCCCTCACGCATCGGCACCGACCCGCGCGAGCCCTGCTCCGGCGCGCCGGGCACGTAATACGGGCCCTCGATGGTGCCCTTGTTGCCCTTGCGGTGCGAGGTGGCGACCTCCTCGACCACGTGCTCGACCCACACGTCCAGGAACAGCGGCCACTCGCCGTCCTCGCCGACCTGGATCAGCCACGCCTTCAGCGCGTTGTACTCGTCGTAGGTGACCTTGTGCTTGCGGATGGTCTCGTGCACGGCCGAGAGCACCTCGCGGGCCAGCAGCGACACCCGCTCCTTCGGGGTGTCGGCGACGGCGGCGAACTTGTCGCTCTTGAACCGCGCGGTGGCACTGGCGCCGGACTCGGCGGCCGCGGGAGCGTGGTGGGTGGCGGTCATGGGATCCTCCTTGATTCCTTGATATCCGGGGGAGTTCAGCGGTCCTGGCGGTAGCGGTCGAGCTTGGCCGGGTCGATCTCGATGCCGAGTCCGGCGCCGGGACGGATGTGCAGCTCGCCGTCGTGGATCTCCAGCGGTTCGGTGAGCAGGTCGTCGCTCATGTCGAGGAAGTTGGACAGCTCCCCGGCCCGCCGCGAGGTGAGCGCGTAGGACGCTCCGAACGCGACAGTGCACGCGGAACCGATCTGGCCGTCGATCTGGTTGCCCATCACGACTTCCAGCCCGAGCCCCTCGGCGAGGTGGTGCACGCGCTGCGAGTGGGTGAAACCGGTCCGCGCGGTCTTGATGCTGATCGCGGTGGCCGAGCCGGCCAGGATCTCGCGGGTCACGTCGGCCGGGGTGACGGCCGACTCGTCGGCGATGAACGGCACGTCCAGCTGCGACACCAGCCAGCGCCTGCCCAGCACGTCGTCGGCCGGACACAGCTCCTCGGCGAACAGCAGGCCGAGGTCGGTCATCTCCTTCATCGCCATCGCCGACTCCGAGGCGGTCCAGCCCCGGTTGCCGTCGACGTACAGCTCCACGTCGTCGCCCATGCCCTCGCGCAGGGCCCGCACCACGGCGGTGTCCAGCGCGACCGGGCGCCGCCCGACCTTGACCTTGAACGTGGTGATGCCGTGCTCGTCGCGCATGCGCTGCGCCTCGGCGACCATCGCGGCCGGCTCGTCGAACCCGAGCATGTGCGACACCCGCATCCGGTCGGTGTAGCCGCCGAGCAGCTCGGTGACCTGCACGTCCAGCGTGCGGCCCAGCGCGTCCCACACGGCCATGTCAATGGCGGCCTTTGCGGCCGGGTTGCCCACGGTGCGGCTCAGCCGGGACGCCATCGTCTCGCGTTCGAGCAGGGTCAGGCCGACCACCTGCGGCGCGAAGATCTTCTCGATCACCGCGATGATCCCGGCCTGCGTCTCGCCGTAGGTGAACGGCCGCGGCGGCGCCTCCGCCACGCCGACGACCCCGTCGTCGGTGTGCACCCGCACCAGCACGTGCTCGGCCACGTGCACCTCGCCGGAGGCGAACTTGAGCGGTTTGCGGTACGGGATGGCGAACGGGATCGCCTCCACCCGCGTGATCTTCATCGGCTGACCTCGTGTCGTTGGGGGGCGAGTGCGGCCTCGAGCACCTCGAGGACTGACCGGACGAGCGGGGAGTCGTTGTCGCGGCGCCAGGCGAGCGCGAGCTCGACGGTGCCGGCGTCGGCGAGGTCGCGGAACACGACCCCGGCCAGCGGCAGCGCGCGGGCCGACGCGGGCAGCACCGCGATGCCGAGCCCGCCGGCCACCAGCGCGAGCAGCACCGCCGTGCCGGCCGCTTCGTGCTCGCGGTGCGGGCTGAAGCCGGCGGCCTGGCAGCTGCGCATGACGGCGTCGTTGACCACGGAATCCTTGGCGGCGTAGCTGATGAACCCCTCGGTGCGCAGGTCGGCCACCGACACGACGGGCTCGACCGCGAGCCGGTGGTCGGCGGGCACGGCGAGGATCAGCGGCTCGACCTCCAGCGTGTGCAGGTCGATGTCCTCGCCCTGCGCGGGCGGGCGCAGCACGGCCAGGTCCAGGTCGCCGTTGCGCAGCCCGTCGCACTGGGCCGGCGTGAGCAGGTCGGCGTGCACCTCGACGGCGACGCCGGGCAGGTCCCGCTTGACCGCGCGGGCGATGCGCGGCAGGTGCGAGAAGGCCGAGGTGCCGGTGAACCCGACCCGCACCAGGCCGAGGCGGCCGTCGGCGATGCGGCGCACCCCGCGGACGCTGTCCTCGACCGTGTCCAGCACCCGCTGCGCCTCACTCAGCAGGAACTCACCCGCCGGGGTGAGCCGGACCTGCCGGGTCGTGCGCGTGAACAGGGGCGCGCCCAGTTCGGCCTCCAGCTGCCGGATCGCGTGCGACAGGGCCGGCTGCGCCATGTGCAGGCGCTCGGCGGCCTTCCCGAAGTGGCAGGTTTCGGCCACGGCGGTGAAGTACCGCAGGTGACGCAGCTCCATCGCCGGCCTCCTTCCCGCTCCTCGTCGTCGTGGATTCATTCACCGTAGGTACGGATATTGAGTCAAGACAAGGAGCGATTCAGTCTTGATTGATCGATGTCATCGATTAATAGCACCCTGGGTCAGGACTAGGTAATCGCCCGGTGTGACTGGGGCCACCGCTTGTCATGGTCGGGGGAACACCGAAGCCGAGCAGTGCCGCTGAGGCCGTTGGAGGTTTCCATGACCGAGACCCTGGACCACGTGTCGGAGGTACTCGCCGACGCCGTCGTGGAGGACCGCGACGCCGGGATCTACCGGGCGAACCGCCGGATCTTCACCGACGAGGAGATCTTCGAACTCGAGATGAAGCACATCTTCGAGGGCAACTGGATCTACCTGGCGCACGAGAGCCAGATCCCGAACCCGGGCGACTACTTCACCACCTACATCGGACGCCAGCCGGTGGTGATCACGCGTGACTCCGGCGGCGAGCTGCACTGCCTGATCAACGCGTGCGCGCACCGGGGCGCGATGGTCTGCCGCCGCAAGACCGACAACCGGATGACGCTGACCTGCCCGTTCCACGGCTGGACCTTCCGCAACGACGGCAAGCTGCTCAAGGTCAAGGACCCCGACGGCGCCGGCTACCCGCCCTCGTTCAACACCGGCGGCTCGCACGACATGACCCGCGTCGCCCGGTTCGACAGCTACCGCGGGTTCCTGTTCGGCAGCCTCAACGCCGACGTGCTGCCGCTGGAGGAGCACCTCGGCGACACCACGAAGATCATCGACATGCTGGTGGACCAGTCCCCGGAGGGCCTGGAGGTGCTGCGCGGCTCGTCCACCTACACCTACGACGGCAACTGGAAGGTGCAGGCCGAAAACGGCGCGGACGGCTACCACGTCACCGCGACGCACTGGAACTACGCGGCCACCACCGCCCGGCGCAACACCGGCGAGTCCAAGAACGACACCAAGACCCTCGACGCGGGCAGCTGGGGCAAGTCCGGCGGCGGCTACTGGTCGTTCCCGCACGGGCACCTGTGCCTGTGGACGTGGGCGGCCAACCCGCAGGACCGTCCACTGTGGAACCGGATGGACGAGCTGAAGGAACAGTTCGGCGACGCCAAGGGCGAGTTCATGGTCAAGGGGTCGCGCAACCTGTGCCTGTACCCCAACGTGTACCTGATGGACCAGTTCTCCACCCAGATCCGGCACTTCCGGCCGATCGCGCCGGACAAGACCGAGGTGACGATCTACTGCATCGCGCCGAAGGGGGAGAGCGCGCAGGCCCGCGCCTGGCGGATCCGGCAGTACGAGGACTTCTTCAACGCCTCCGGCATGGCCACCCCGGACGACCTGGAGGAGTTCCGCTCCTGCCAGCTCACCTTCCGCGCCACCGCGGCGCCGTGGAACGACATGAGCCGCGGCGCCGAGCACTGGCTCACCGGCCCGGACGAGGTCGCGCTGGCGCTGGACATGAAGGGCGTCATCTCGGCGGGACAGAAGAACGAGGACGAGGGCCTGTACCCGGTGCAGCACGGCTACTGGCGGGACACCCTCCGCAAGGCGATCGGAGCGGCGGAATGACCAGCGCGACCAAGACCATCACGCAGACCGACATCGAGCAGTTCCTCTACCGCGAGGCGCGCTACCTCGACGACCGCGAGTTCGAGAAGTGGCTCGACTGCTACGCCGACGACGTGGTGTTCTGGATGCCCTCCTGGGGCGACGACGACCTGCTGACCGAGGACCCGCAGAGCCAGATCTCGCTCATCTACTACCCGAACAAGGGCGGGCTGGAGGACCGGGTGTTCCGGATTCGCACCGAGCGCTCCAGCGCCACGTCGATCCCGGAGCCACGCACCAGCCACAACATCACGAACGTGGAGCTGATCGAGCGCCGCGGCGACATCGTGGACGTGCGGTTCAACTGGCACACCATGTACTTCCGCTACAAGACCGTCGACCCGTACTACGGCACGTCGTTCTACACGATCGACTTCTCCGGCGAGTCACCGCTGATCCGCCGCAAGACGGTGATCCTCAAGAACGACTACATCCACCACGTCGTCGACGTCTACCACATCTGAGGGAGGCGTCATGGCTTTCCAGGTCGCACTGTCCTTCGAGGACGGTGTCACCCGCTTCATCAAGTGCGAGCCGGACCAAACCGTCGCCGACGCGTCCTACCGGCAGCGCATCAACATCCCGCTGGACTGCCGCGACGGGGCGTGCGGGACGTGCAAGGCGTTCTGCGAATCCGGCGACTACGACGGCGGCACCTACATCGACGACGCGTTGTCCCCGGACGAAGCGTCCCGGGGTTACGTGCTGCCGTGCAGTATGAGGCCGCGCTCCGACCTGGTGCTGCAGATCGCCAGCACGTCAGCGGTCGCGAAAACCCAGGCGGCGACCTACCCGGCGACGCTGACCGCGCTGGACCGGTTGTCGCCCACCACGGTCGCGCTCACGCTGGAGACGCCGGACCGCGACAAGCTCGCGTTCCTGCCCGGCCAGTACGTCAACATCGAGGTCCCCGGCACGGGCCAGACGCGCTCGTACTCGTTCAGCAACGCGCCGGACGACAAGGAGCTGACGTTCCTGGTGAAGCTCACGCCGGGCGGCCTCATGTCGGACTACCTGACCGAGCGGGCCGCACCCGGCGACGAGCTGCGCTTCACCGGCCCGAACGGCAGCTTCTTCCTGCGCGAGACCGGCCGTCCGGTGCTGCTGCTGGCCGGCGGCACCGGGCTGGCGCCGATCCTGTCGATCCTGCGGGCGATGCGGGCCTGCGGATCGTCGCGCCCGGCGCACCTGGTGTACGGCGTCAGCACCGACGACGACCTGGTCGAGCTGGACACGCTCGCCTCGGTGGCCGCCGAGGTGGAGGGGCTCACGTGGGACTACTGCGTCGCCGATCCGGACTCCAGCGCCCCGAACAAGGGTTATGTGACCAGCTTGATCCGCGACGAGCACCTGCACGGCGGCGACGTCGCCGTGTACCTGTGCGGCCCGCCGCCGATGGTCGAGGCGGTGCGCAAGCACTTCACCGACGCCGGTGTGCAGCCGACGGGCTTCTACTACGAGAAGTTCGCGCTCTCCGCCCCCGCGGGGGAGACGACGGCCGCCCCGGTGGGTGGTGCCGACGTGGCGGGCGCCGCACCGGCCGCTGCCGTGACTGCGGCCACCGCCCCGCCTCGCCCCGCCGCCGTCCAGACCCCGGCGCCCCCGGCGCCGGAAGCCCCCGCCGTTCCGGTATCCGCGTCCCCTTCGCCGGAGCGCGCGGGGGCGAGCCGGACCGTCGCCGGGCAGGCGATCTTCCCGCCCGCGGAGCTCGCGCCGCTGCGCGGCGGCGCGATCCCCGACGAAGGCCAGGCCCGGCGGGCAATCGCCGGGCAGGCGATCTTCCCGCGCGCCGAGCTCGCGCCGCTGCGCGGCGGCGCGATCCCCGACGAAGGCCAGGCCCGGCGGGCCATCGCCGGGCAGGTCATCTGGCCCGGCGGCACCGGCGGCACGCTCGACCCCGGTGAGCCAGTGCGGCCAACGGCCTCCCGCGCCATCGCCGGGCAGGAGATGCTGCCGCAGGCCGAAATCGCCCCGCTCACCGAACCCGCGCGGTACGAGATCGGCGAGGAGCACCCGTCGGTGCACGAGTCGGACGCCGTGTTCGAGGCGCGCCAGGCCCTGGAGCTGGGCGCGGTGGAGCTCACGATCGGTCGCCTGTCCTCGCAGCAGCTGGCCGGGTACCGCCTGCTCGCCGAGGCCACTGTGCCCTATGTGGACGGTGACCGGTTCCTCGACGCCGCCGCCTACACCGAAACCAACGCGGCCTTCCACGACTACCTGTTCACCCTGACCGGCAACGAGCACCTCCTGCAGGCCTACCACGCGCTCGGCGTCAAGGGGCACATGACCGAAACCCTGCGCGACGCCACCTGGTGCCACCCCCGTTGCACGCAGGACCACCTGGACATCGTGGCCGCGTTCGAGGCGGGGGACCGGACTGCCGCGCGCCGCCTGGTCGCCGAGCACGCCGAACGCTCGAAGACCACCATGCGCCGGGCGATGGACGACAAGAAGGCCGCGCGGCGGCCGCGGTTCGTCAGCCCCGGCCGGTTCGACGGCAAGGTCGTCGTGGTCACCGGCGCCGCGCAGGGCATCGGGGAGCGGGTGGCGCGGCGGATCAGCGCGGAGGGCGGCACGGTCGTCCTCGCCGACCGCGCCGACCTGGTGAAGGACGTGGCGGACGAGCTGACGGGCGAGGCGCTGCCGGTGCTGTCCGACCTGGAGACCTGGGCGGGCGCGCAGGCGGTGGCCGAGGCGGCGCTGGCCCGGTACGGGCGCATCGACGTGCTGGTCAACAACGTCGGCGGTGCGATCTGGTTCAAGCCGTTCACCGAGTTCACCCCGGACCAGATCGACGCCGAGATCCGCCGGTCGCTGATGACCACCCTGTACTCGTGCCGGGCCGCGTTGCCGTCGATGGCCGCGCGGGGTCAGGGCGTGATCGTCAACGTCTCCTCGGCCGCCACCCGCGGCATCCACCGCATCCCGTACTCGGCGGCCAAGGGCGGCATCAACGCCATCACGGCCTCGCTCGCGCTGGAGTACGCCGACGCCGGGATCCGGGTGGTCGCGACCGCGCCCGGCGGCACCGAGGCGCCGCCCCGCCGCATCAGCCGCGGCGGATCGGCGCTGGAAACCGAGCAGGAGCGCGCCTGGTTCCAGGCGCACATCGACCAGACCGTGAACTCCTCGCTGATGAAGCGCTACGGCACGCTCGACGAGCAGGCCGCCGCGATCACGTTCCTGGCCTCCGACGAGGCCTCCTACATCACCGGCACCGTCCTGCCGGTGGCCGGGGGCGACCTCGGCTGAACCCGGCCGCCCCGCCCGGGGCCGCCGTTGCCCTCCCCACCCCACACCGGGAGCCATCATGTCCGACACCGTCGCAACGAAGCGCCGGCGCACCGTGTCCTGGGTGGTCGCCCTGTCGACGATCGCCCTCGTCTTCGACGGGTACGACCTGGTCGTCTACGGCACCGTTCTGCCCACCCTGCTCGCCGATCCCTCCCAACTCGGCCACATCAGCGCGGGCCAGGCCGGGGCGCTGGGCAGCTACGCCCTGATCGGCGTGCTCGTCGGGGCGCTGGCCGCGGGCAGCCTCGGCGACTGGATCGGCCGCCGCAAGATCATGCTGGTCAACCTGGCCTGGTTCTCGATCGGCATGGGGCTGACCGCCCTGACTCAGAACGCCACCGCCTTCGGCTTCGGCCGGTTCTTCACCGGCATCGGCGTCGGCGCACTGGTGGCGACCGTCGGCGCGCTGGTGGCCGAATTCGCGCCCGCGGGGCGGCGCAACCGTCTCAACGCGATCGTCTACAGCGGAGTCCCCGCCGGTGGCGTGCTCGCGTCGCTGCTGGCGATCGTGCTGGCCGACGCCGTCGGCTGGCGCGGGCTGTTCTGGGTCGGCGCGCTGCCGATCGTGCTGGTCCTGCCGCTGGCGGTCGTCAAGCTGCCGGAGTCGGCGAAGTGGCTCGCCGCCCGCGGCCGGGTGGACGAGGCGCGGGCGGTGTCGGAGCGGACCGGTGTGCCGTTGGTCGCCGAGCCGCCGGTGACCGACCGCGTGGGATTCCCGGCGCTGGCGACCCGCGCGCTGGCCTGGCCGACCGCGCTGCTCGGGCTGATGAGCTTCGCCGGGCTGCTGCTGACCTACGGGCTGAACACGTGGCTGCCGAAGATCATGGCGGACAACGGGTACGGCAAGAGCTACTCGCTGACCTTCCTGCTGGTCCTCAACCTCGGCGCGATCATCGGCGGCCTGCTGGCGTCGCTGTGGGCGGACCGGGCCGGCGCGAAGCGGGTCGTGGTCACCACGTTCGTGCTCGCCGCACTCACGCTCGCGCTGCTGCCGCTGGACCTGCCGCTGGGCGCGCTGCTGCTCGCGGTCGCCGTGGCCGGGGTCGGCACCATCGGCACCCAGGTGCTGATCTACGGGCTGGTGTCCAACTACTACCCGACGCGGGCGCGGGCCGCGGGCGTGGCGTGGTGCGCCGGCTTCGGACGGCTCGGCGGGATCGTGGGCCCGGTGATCGGCGGCCTGCTGGTCGGCGCCGGGCTCGGCGGGACCACGGCGTTCTACATCTTCGCCGGGGTGGCGCTCGCCGCGGCGCTGGTCACCGCGCTCGTGCCGCGGGCGCAGCACGCCGAGGTTCCGGTGGCCGCCGTCGCGCCGGAGCCCGCCTAGAGTGACCATGTGGTCCACCGTCGCCCGCAGCTGATCGCCCGCGCCGCCGCGCTCGCCGCACTGGAGAGCGTGGCGGCGCCGGCGTTCGTGCTGGTCACCGGCCCGGCCGGGGTGGGGAGGACGGCGCTGGCCGACGAGTTCGCCGCCCGCTGCGACGGCGTGCGGCGCGCGGCCGGGGCGCCGTGGGAGACCGGCCGCGCCGGTGGCGTGCTCGCCCAGCTCGGCGGTGCCGACGGTGTGGTGATTGTGGACGATGCGCAGTGGGCGGACCTGGAGTCGTTGCGCACGCTGGTTTCCACGGTCCGGCACGACCGCGACGCCCGGCCGCTCGTCGTCGCCACCTGCGTGAGCGGCGACCACCGGGTGCCCGCGGCGGCGCTCGAACTGCTGCACCGGGCCGCCACCACGACGGTGCGCCTGGAACCGCTCACCGCGCCGGAGACCGGCGAACTGGCCGCCGCGCACGGAATTCTGCTGCACCCGTCGATGGCCGAGCGGCTCTGGCGGCACACCGGCGGCATCCCGCGCCACGTCGTGCAGTTGCTCGCCGAGGTGCCGCGGTCGACGTGGGCGCGGTTCGACCCGGACTTGCCCGCGCCCGCCGCCGTCGCCGCGCGCGTGCGCGAGGGTCTGGCGTCCTGCTCGCCCGAGGCGCGCCGGCTCGTCGAGGCCGTCGCGGTCCTCGGACCGGGCACCGCGGTGCGGGACGCGGCGTCGCTGGCCGGGGTCGACGGCGACGTGCTGCCCCTGCTCGACGAGGCCTGCGCCGCGGGGCTGGCCGAGTTCGCCCCGCACGGCCTCACCGAGGCCGGGCCGCCGGACCCGATGGTGCGGGCCGCGGTGCTCGCCGCGATGGGCCCGGCCGCCGCCGCGGACGCCCACCGCCGGGCCGCGGACCTCATCGAGGACCCGGTCCGCCGCATGCACCTGCTGGTCGCCGCGTCCCCGGTGCCGGACGCGGCCGTCGCCGACCGGCTCGACGAGCTGGCCGCGGAACGGGCCGCCGAGGGCGCGTGGGGCGTGGCGGCCTCGCTGCTGTCCGACGCCAGCCGCCTCACCGACGACCGGCTGAAGCGGGAAAGCCGCCTCACCCGCGCGGTGGACGCGCTGATCGGCGCCGGGGACGCCTTCGCCGCCGCGGCGCTGGTGCCGGAGGTGGAGAGCCTGCGGGAAACGCCGCTGCGCAACGCCGTCCTGGGCTACCTGGCGATCGTGCGTGGCCGCGCCGCCGAGGCGGAGACCCGGCTGGGCCGGGCCTGGGGGCTGGTCAACACCGGCCGGGAGCCGGACGTCGCGGCGCTGATCTGCCAGCGCTACGTGCTGCATTCGCTGTCGCGGTGCCGCGCCGAGGACCTGGTGCGGTGGGCGGACCGGGCGATCTCGCTGGTGCCCGCCGACGCCCCGGCGGCGGTGGAGGCGGCGGCGATCCGCGGGCTGGGCCTGGCCGGCAGCGGGCGGCCGGACGAGGCGCTCGCCGGGTACGCGGAGCTGGCCGAACGCGTGCAGCACGGCGCGCAGGCGCAGCGCATCCAGATGGGCCGCGGCTGGCTGAACCTCATGGTCGACGCCATCGACGAGGCGCGGGTGGACCTGGAGATCTCGGTGCCCACGACGTTCCTCGGCGGTTCGACCCGGATTTCCCTGTGGGCGCGCGGCTGGCTGGCGCGGGCGCAGTTCCTGACGGGGGAGTGGGACGACGCGCTGCGCACGGTTGCGGAGGCGGAGCCGTTGCTGGACCGCTCCGGGATCGTGCTGGCCGGGCCGTTGCTGGCGTGGACGGCGGTGGCGGTGCACGCGCTGCGGGGCGACTGGGAACGCGCCGAGGAGGCGTTGCGCCGCGCCGACGCCGGGCCGCAGGACTACGAGATCATGCGGGTGCCGTCCTGCCTGGCGCGGGCGCACGTCGCGGAGGCGCGTGCGGACGCGGCCGGGGTGCTGCGGGCGTTGCGGCCGCTGACGATGCCGTGGGCGGGCGGCAGCATCGACGAGCCGGGGTTGTGGCCGTGGGCGGACATGTACGCGCACGCGCTGGTGCTGGAGGGCAAGACCGCGGACGCGGACGCGTTCCTGGCGCCGCACGAACGCCTCGCCGCGGAACGCGGGCGCGTCTCGGCCCGCGCCCGGCTCGCTGCGGCGCGGGGACGGCTGCTCGGCACGCAGGGCGACGTCGACGGGGCGCGGGCGGCGTTCGACGAGGCGCTGGAACTGCTGGAGGACCTGCCGTTGCGCTACGACCTGGCGCGGGTGAACTTCGCCTACGGGCAGATCCTGCGCCGGGCCGGCAAGCGCCGCGAGGCCGACGCGGTGATCAGCACCGCGCGGGAGGCGTTCACCGCGCTGGGCGCCTCGACGTACGTGGCCCGCTGCGACCGCGAGCTGAAGGCCGGTGGCGTGCACGTGCCGCGCGGCCGCGGGTTCGACGAGCTGACCCCGCAGGAGGAGGCGGTGTCCCAGCTGGTCGCGAGCGGACTGTCCAACCGGGAGGTCGCGGCGGAGTTGTTCCTGTCCACCAAGACGGTGCAGTACCACCTGACCCGGATCTACGCCAAGCTCGGCATCCGCTCGCGCGCGGAGCTGGCCGCCCGGCGGCGGTCATGAGCGGAAGTCGCCGCGCTCCAGCAGGAACGACACCGCCAGCCCGGCGACCAGGCCCCAGAACGCGGAGCTGATGTTCAACGGCTGCACGCCGGACACGGTCACCAGGAACGCCACCAGCGCGCCGAGCGTGAAGCGGGTGCGGAAGGCCGTGACGAACGCGCTCTGCAACGCCCGCAGCATCGCCAGCCCGCCCAGGACCGCGATGAACGCGGGCGGCGTCGCCAGCATCAGGCGCACGAAGGCCGGCGCGAACAGGCCGGTCACCACCGCTCCCGCCCCGCACACGACGGCCGCCGTGTACTGGCGGTCCCGCTCGCCCGAGGCGACCAGCAGCGCGTTCGTCGGCCCGGTCAGGCACGTCGACACCGCGCCCACCGCCGCGGCCGGCAGCGACCAAAGTCCACACAGGACGGTCACGACGTTGGTGGGCGGCTCGTGCCCGGCCTGTTTCAGGACGGCGACGCCCTGGCCGTTCTGCACCACCAGGACCGTCACGGCCAGCGGCACGACCAGTTCCAGCAGCGCGGGCCAGGTGAACCGGGGCGCCTGCAGCAACGGCTCGGCGAGCCAGCCGGAACCGGCGAGGGTGAAGCGGCCCGACACCGCCACGGCGACCGCGCCCGCCAGCAACGCCCCGAGGATCGGCGGCAGCCGCCGCCCGGCCGCGGGCAGGGCACTGAGCAGCACGAACACCACGACCATCGGGACCGCGACGACCGGGTCCACGCCGAGCGCGGTCACCAGGTCGAGCCCGAACTTCAGGAACACCCCGGCGACCATCGCCATGACGATCGGCATCGGCAGCGCGGCCATCACCGCGCGGACCCAGCCGGTCAGGCCGATCACCAGGATCAGCAGCGCGGTGACCACGAACGCGCCCAGCACCTCGGGCCAGGTCAGGTGGGTCAGCGACCCGCCGACGACGACCGTGCCGGGGATGGTCCAGAAGAACGCCAGCGGCCGCCGGTACAGCCACGACGCGAGCACCGTGAGGATGCCGTTGAGGAAGAACACGCCGAAGATCCACGACGCGAGCTGCGCCGGGGTCAGGCCGCCCTGCACCCCGACGGCGAGGATGACCGCGATCGGCCCGGTCGCGGAGAACACCAGGCCGATCACGCCGTTGGTCAGGGTGGTGCCGGTGAGGTCCCGGCGCACGCGCCGCGGCCCGGCGACCGGTTTCGGCGGACGCTCGAACCGTGGCGCGCGGATCTCCTCGTCGAGTCTCATGTACGCATGCTGAACTCATCGGCCGCCATGCGTACAGCCGGTTGTGGCGGGTGCCACCGAGGTCAGCGGTCGAACACGTCCTTCGCCGCGTCCTTGACCTTCTCGCCCGCCTGCTTGACGTCGGCCTTGCCCTGGTCGCCCTTGCCCTCGGCTTCCCACTGCTCGTTGCCGGTGGCCTTGCCCAGGCCTTCCTTCGCCTTGCCCTTGAGCTCTTCGGCCTTGTTCTGGGCCTTGTCGTCGGTGCTCATCTCCGGTCCTTCCGGTCGGTGAGCGCTTGGATTACCCGGCCGGGCGATCCTTATTCGGCGTGCACCAGCGGAGTCAGGTGCGCGGCGAAGGCGGCGTCCTCGGGGGCCGAGTAGTCGGTGTCGTCGTTGCCCCGGCTGCCGGAGGGCACGAGGATGGTGGGCTGGCAGTCACTCCGGGAGGGGGCGCCGTCGACGGTGAACTCCGCGACCCGGCGGCCGGTGCGCGCCTCGAACACCGTGACCGCCCAGCGGCCCTGGTAGGTGACCAGGGAGGAGCCGTCCTCGTACTCGCACGTGCGGATCGCGGCCGGCTGGGCCTGGCCGATCAGGCGGCTGCACCCGACCAGCTGCACCTCGTCGGCGGGCGGCCAGTTCTGGTCCGTCTCCGCGAAACCCTGCAGGTACTCGGGGAAGCCGGAGCCCTCGTACACGGCCACGGCGTGCGGGCCGGGGCCGGTGTAGGCGGGCGCCTGGCCGAACGGCGCGCCGCCCGTGCACAGGCGGGCCAGGTCGGTGATCTCCCTCGGCTGCTCACCGAAGGCGAGTTCCAGCGCCAGCGGCACCGCGGTGAACCACACGACCACGGCCGACAGCGCCACGGACAGAGCGGCGATGGCGAGCCGGGGCGTCCGCGCGGGCGGGTACGGGCGCCCGGTCCGGGCGGTGCGCAGCAGTTCGGTGCGGGCCCACACGGTCCCGACCCGCTGTGAGCCGGTGTCCCAGACGAGTTCCGTCCCGTCGGCGGCGAGCCGCTCCCACCGCACGGCCACCGGCTCCTCGCCCTGCGGCCAGATCAGGAGGCCGCGCTCGGCGGAGGCGAACCAGCACCGGCCGCCGGGCACCGGGCCCCACCACGACCAGGCCGCCGTCGCCCACAGCAGCGCCCCGTAGCCGAGGACGACCCACCGCCAGGCCGGCGAGTCGTTGAGGACGAGGTAGAAGGCGGCGATCCCGGCCGGGACGACGCCGATGCCGGCGAGCATCGCGCCCGCGACCGGTTCCCGGAACGGCCGGTGCACGCGGACCAGCCGCCCCAGCCCGGCGGCCTCGGCACGCGCGGCCAGTGCCCGGTTGTTCATCCTGCGCCCCTCTCGCTCCCCAGATTTGTACCGGGTGCTCGAGGTGAGGCGTACCGCCTGTCCGGTTGCGGTCAGTCCGAGGCTGTCGCGGGCTTCCGCGCCGAACCGCCGCGAAAACCCGCGTGCCGACCGTGTTCACTCCAGCCCGTCGCGGTCCGCCCACTCCAGCAGCGTCTCCAGCGAGTAGGCGGTGTCGTCGATGCCGGCGTGCAGGTCGCCGAGCTTCGCGAACCGGGCGGGGACCGTCGCGATCGTGCAGTCGCCCGGTTCGACGTCGTCCACCTCGTCCCACGCGATCGGCGTCGACACCGTCGCCTCGGGCACGCCCCGCACCGAGTACGCGCTCGCGATCGTGTGGTCGCGCGCGTTCTGGTTGTAGTCGACGAACACCAGCGCCGGGTCGCGGTCCTTGCGCCACCACGTCGTCGTCACGTCGTCGGGTGCGCGGCGCTCCACCTCACGCGCGAACGCCAGCGCCGCCCGTCGCACCTCGCTGAACCCCCACCGCGGCTCGATCCTCACGTAGATGTGCAGGCCGCTGCCGCCGGACGTCTTGGGCCACCCGGTCGCGCCCAGCTCGTCGAGCACCTCGTGCGCGACGTGCGCCACCCGCCGCACCCGCGCGAAGTCGGCCTCCGGGCCGGGGTCGAGGTCGATGCGCCACTCGTCGGGCTTCTCGGTGTCCGCGCGCCGCGAGTTCCACGGGTGGAACTCCACGGTGCTCATCTGCACCGCCCAGATCACGTGCGCCACCTCGGTCACGCACAACTCGTCGGCGTGCCGGTTGTAGCGCGGGAAGTGCACGCGCACCGTCTCCAGCCACGGCGGCGCCCCGGCCGGCACGCGTTTCTGGTGCACCTTGTCGCCGCTCACCCCGGACGGGAACCGGTGCAGCATGCACGGCCGCTCCCGCAGCGCGCGCACGATCCCGTCGCCGACGGACAGGTAGTACCGCGCCAGGTCAAGCTTCGTCTCGCCCCGCGCCGGGAAGTAGACCCGCTGCGGGTTCGAGATCCGCACCGTGTGGTTCCCGGCCTCCAGCTCCACCGCCTCGCCCTTGGCCATGGGCCGAACCTAGCGTGAAAACCGCGCCGCGGCGGGGTGCCGGGCGAACCCGGCACCCCATCGCCAGTCAGGGCGCGATCTCCTCCAGCGTGCGACCGCGGGTCTCCTCGGCGAACACCGCGGCCACGATCGCGCCGACCAGTGTGATCCCGCTGATCAGCAGGAACACCGAGCCCAGCGCGGTGCCGCCGGCGTAGACCGCGCCGACCAGGATCGGCCCGAGGATCAGGCCCAGCCGGTTCATCACGCCGCCGAGGCTGCAGCCCAGCGCGCGGCTGCGCGTCGGGTACAGCTCGGGCGTGTACAGGTACAGGCTGATGTTCACGGCGAAGTTGAACACGGCCGCCAGCGACGACCACACCAGCAGCTGCACCGGCGACCCGGCGCCGAGCGCGCCCAGCACCACCAGCATCGCGGTGGTCGCGCCGAGCCCGGCGGCCAGCACCACCCGGCGCCCGATCCGGTCGATCACCAGCGCCGCCAGCACGCAGCCGACCAGGCCGGCCGCCGAGGTCGCGGTGCTGTACCAGAGCGCCTGGCCCAGCGGCAGGTGGAACACGCCGCGGTAGATGGTCGGCAGCCACGACGTGATGCCGTAGTTGGCGAGGTAGCCGACGAACCAGATCGTCCACACGGTCAGCGTGCGGCGGCGGTAGCGGCCGGCGAACAGGTCGCGCAGGGCGTTGCCGCGCTGCTGCGGGGCGGTGACCGGAACCGCGGCGGCGGGCGCGGGCAGCGGCTCGCCGGTGGCGCGCTGGACCTTCGTCTCCATCGTCGCCATCGCCGCGGCGGCCTTCTCGTACTTGCCGCGGGAGGCGAGCCAGCGCGGCGACTCCGGCACCTTGCGCAGGATCACGAACGCCATCAGGCCGGGGACGGCGGCCAGCAGGTACAGCGAGCGCCAGCCCCACAGCGGGATCAGCCATGCCGCGACCAGCGCGCTCACCGCCAGGCCAGCGGGGAACACCACCTCGTAGAGCAGCACGAACCGGCCGCGCTTGTGGGCGCGGGTGATCTCGCTGATGTAGGCGGCCGCGGTCGGCACCTCACCGCCGATCGCGAGGCCCTGCACGAACCGCAGGACGAGGAACGGGGTGAGCGAGTCGCAGGCCGCCATGCCTGCGCTGCACAGTGCGCTGACCGCGACGCAGATCGCGATGACCCGGACCCGGCCGATCCGGTCGGCGGCCCAGCCGGAGACCAGCGCGCCGACCAGCATCCCGATCGAGCCGATGGTCAGCGCCGCGGTGCTGGTGGCCGCCGACAGGCCCCACTCGCGGGAGAGCACCGGCAGTGTGTAGGCGATCAGCAGCTGGTCGAACGCCTCGAAGAAGGTCACGATGCCGATCAGCAGGCGGACGCTGATCTGCCAGCGCGACATCGGCAGCCGTTCCAGCCGCGCGGCGATGTCACCCTGCGTCATTGCGGGTGTGGCGTCGATGCTCATTCGGTCTCCTCGTCGGGCAATAGTGTGCGGGCTGAATCGAGGAATCGCACTGCTTCGTCCCAGGCGTCGGCTTCGTCACACAGGGACAGCCAGGACCCGCCCAGGTTCGCGGCGAGCACCGGCAGCTCGGGGAGGTCCGGCCAGGGCCCCTCGCGCGGGCCGACGCCGGCGGCGCGCAGCCCGTGCGCGGCGGCGGCCCAGGCGGCGAGGTGGGCGCCCTGGCCGAGCCCGATGAAGGCGCTCGCCGGAACCCCCGCCCGGCGGCTCAGGTGGTCCAGCGCGCCGGCCACGTCGGCGGCGAGGTCGTCGGGCTCGAGGGCGGCGAAGTTGCCGCGCGGGAAGACCCGCCCGCCGGTGTCGTAGTAGAGCAGCGGCGCGACGGCGAGGTAGCCGCACTCGGCGAGCACTCGGCAGGCGTCCTCGGCTTCGGCGGTGAGCCCCCGCTCGTCGTGCAGGACGACGACGGCGGCGCGCACGTCGGCGGCGGGGTAGCGCACGAGCAGGGGAGCCGCGGTCTTGAGAACGCGGCGGCGCCGGTTGGCAGGGGCGTGTCCGTGGTGGTGGCTGGTCGCCGGGACGGTCATGGGCGCTCCAGGGCTGGGACCGGGAGTGGGGTTGCGGCCGGGTGACAGGGGACCGGGCCGGGGGCTGCGGGCCGCGCCCCGTCGGGGTGGGGTTCGGTGGTGGCCTCGCGTGGGGCTCGGTCGCGGGTCGTGGGTGGTGGGGTGTGCCGTGCGCGGGTGGGGGTGGGGACAGGGCGCTTGGTGGTGGCTCGGCGTGGGGCTGGGTCGGGGGTTGTGGGTGGTGCCGTGTGCCGTGCGCGGGTGGGGGCAGCGCCCTTGGCGATGACCCGGCGCGGGGGCGGTGGGGCCGCCGTCCCGGGGATGCGAGTGCGGTCGGGGGCGCGGCCGGCCGGCGCGGGGCCGTGCCGCGGGCCGCCGTCGGCGGGAGTGGAGTGCGTGGCCGCGGGGGCATTCCGCTCGATTGGTCGCCTCGGCGGCCCCATCGGGACGGTCATCAGTCCTCCCGGGGGACGGGCACCGGCGGGACGAACGGGCGCGGCGCCGGGTCCAGCGCGGTCACGTCGACCTCGATCACGGACGGGCCGTGCTGCGCGACCGCCTTCTCCAGCGCCTCCGCGAACAGCGACGGCTTGCTCACCAGCTGGTACGGCAGGTCCAGCGACTGCGCCAGCCGCGAGAAGTCCGGCGTGTACAGGTCCACCCCGGCCCGCGCACCGCCGTGGTGGTCCTGCATGTTGCGCAGCACCCCGTACCCGCCGTCGTTGAAGATCACCAGCACCAGCCACGGCTTCTCCTGCGCCAGCGTGCCCAGCTCGCCCAGGTGCACGGCCAGCCCGCCGTCCCCGGCCATCACCAGCGTCGGTGCGTCGCGGCCGGACAGCGCCGCCCCGATGCCCGTCGCCAGGCCCTGCCCGATCCCGCCGCCGACCGGGAACAGGTTGGTCCGCGGGTCGAAGATGTCCAGCAGCCGGTTGCCCCACTGGCTGGACGGGATCGTCACGTCCCGGGCGATCACCGACTCCCGCGGCAACCCCGCGCGCATCGCGTCGCAGATCTCTCCATACGGGCCGATCGCCTCGCGCAGCCGCGACCGCACGGCGGACCGCGTCGCCACCGCCCGCGCCCGCCACTCCGGATCGCCGGACCCGCCCCGCAGCCGCCGGAGCACCACCGCGGCCTCCCCGGCGATCCCGACCGTCGCCGGGTGCACCCGGCCCAGGGCGGCGGGGTCGACGTCGATCTGGATGTGCCGCGCGGGCAGCGCCAGGTGGTAGTGCTTGGTCTCGTTGGACCGGAAGTGCGTCCCGACCGAGATCAGTAGATCCGCCCCGGCCAGCAGGTCCTCCGCGGCAGTGGCGAAGTTGCCGACCACCAGCGGGTGGTCCTCGGGCAGCGTGCCCCGCCCGGAGTTGCTCGTGAACACCGGCGCCTGCAGCCGCTCGGCCAGCTCCCGCACCTCGTCCCGCGCGTCCACCGCGCCGCCGCCGGCCCAGATCACCGGGCGCCGCGCCGAGGCGATCAACTCGGCGGCCCGGGCCAGCGCGTCCTCGTCCGGCGGCGGCACCGGCGCCGGAACCTCCGGAGCGCGAGCCACCACGTCGTGCCGCGCGTACTGCAGGTCGATCGGCCACTCCACACTGGACGGTCCACTCGGGAGGGACAGCGCCTCGCGCACCGCCCGTCGCAGCACGTCCTCCGCCGCGGCCACCGAAAAAATGGTCGCGGCGTGTTTGGACACCGCGGTGAGCATGCCCAGCTGGTCGCGTGTCTCGTGGATGACCCCGCGCCCCTGCCCGAGGTAGGGCGAGTCGATCTGCCCGGTCACGTGCAGCACCCGGCTGCCCGCGGTCAGCGCCTCCACGAGCGACCCGGCCGCGTTGCCCGCGCCGGTGCCGGTGCTGGTGATCGCGACCCCGAGCCCGCCGCGGGCTCGGGCGTACCCGTCGGCCGCGTTGACCGCCGCCGCCTCGTGCCGGACCGGCACGAACCGCAGCCGCGCCGCGATCGCCTCCACCAGCGGCAGGTTGTGCACGCTCACGATGCCGAACGCCGTGTCGACGCCGTTGTCGATCAGGATCTGGGCGAGCAGGTCCCCGCCGTTGCCGTGTGTCACGAGTGTCTCCTCAGACGTATCGGGCGACGCCGCCACCGACGTCGAGGGCGGAACCGGTGATGTAGGACGCGTGCGGTGACAGCAGTGCCACGATCGGGAAGGCGACCTCCTCGGCGGTGCCGAGCCGGCCGAGCGGGATGCCCCGGTCCGCGGCGAGCTCCGAAGTCCACTCCGCCCAGGACAGCTCGGTGCCGGACTGCTCGTACCGGCGCCGCCACTGACCGGTGTCCACCAGGCCGAGGCACACCGAGTTGACCCGCACCTCCGGCGCCAGCTCGGCGGCCAGCGTCTTGGACAGGTTCAGCAGCGCCGCCCGCGCCGCCGACGTCGCGGCGAGCTTCGGCTCGGGCTGGCGGGACAGGATCGCGTTGACGTTGACCACCGCCGCGCCCGGCCGCAGCCACGGCTGCGCGGCGCGGACGACGTGCAGCACCGAGAAGATCTTCAGGTGCAGCTCGTCGCGCCACTGCTCGTCGCTGGTCTCGGCCAGCCGCGCCATCAGCGAGCGCCCGGCGTTGTTGACCACGCCGTCCAGCCCGCCGAACTCCTCGCCGGCGCCGGTGACGAACCGGCGCACGTCGCCGGCGTCGAGGACGTCGCACGCCGCGGTGTGCAGCCGGGCGCCGGCCGCGCGGGGCAGGTCGGCGAGTGCCTTCTCCAGCCGCACGCCGTCCCGCGCGCACGCGGCGACGTGCGCGCCCTCGGCGAGCAGCATCGCGGCGGTCGCCAGCCCGACACCGGAACTGGCGCCGGTCACCACGACCGCCCGCCCGGAAAGTCCCAGGTCCATGAAAACTCCTAGTGGCAGACGAATCCGCCGTCGACGACCAACGTTTGCCCGGTGATGAACGAGGCGGCGTCGGAGAGCAGGAACTCCACCGCGCCCACCACGTCACCCGGTTGCTGCGCCCGGGTCAGCGCCCGCCCGTTCGCGTAGAGCTGGTGCCGTTCGCGCGGCACCCGCTCGGTCGCCTCGACCTCGGTCAGGCCGGGCGCGACCGCGTTCACCGTCACCCCGTCCGGCCCGGCGTCGCGGGCCATCGCGCGGGTCATCGCGATCACCGCGCCCTTCGAGGACACGTAGTGCACCAGGCGCGGCGGCCCGAACAGCGCGACGTCGGAGGCGATGTTCACGATCCGCCCGCCGGTGGCCGCGAGCTGCGGGTACAGGGCGCGGGCGACCAGCCACGGGCCGCGCGCGTTGACCGTCATCAGCCGGTCCCACGCCTCCACCTCCAGGTCGGCGAAGTGCTTGCCGCCCACGCCGTCGGCCATCGCCGCGTTGTTGACCAGACCGTGCAGGGGCCCGATCTTCGCGACCTGTTCCGCCAGCCCCGCCACCGAATCGGGATCGGCGACGTCGGTGTCGATCCGGTGCACGGTCCGCCCGCGCTCTTCGAGCTGCGCCACCCCGCGGGCGGCGCGCTCCGGGTCGCGTTCGGCGACCACGACCTGCGCCCCGGACGCGCCGAGGGCGTCGGCGATCGCCCAGCCGAGCCCGCGCCCGGCGCCGGTCACCACGATCAGGCGCATCGCGCGGCCTCCACTTCGGACAGGAACTTCAGCAGGACCTCGTTGAACTCGCCGGGGCACTCCTGGTTGGCCGCGTGCCCGCCGCCGATCACCCGCAGCCGCGCCCCGGGGATCTCCCGCGCCAGCAGCCGGCTCTCCTCGACGCCGGTGACCTGGTCGTCGGCGCCCACGACCACCAGCGTCGGCACACTGATCCGGCCCAGCAGGGGACCGTGGTCGGTGGTGGCCATCGACTCCGCGGCCGCGCGGTATCCGGCCAGGCGCACCCGGGCCATCGTCGCCTCGACCTTGGCGCGGGTCACCGGATCGGAGCTCAGGCGCGGTGCCCGCCGTCGCGCGAACTCCGCGGCACCCACCTCGGCCAGCTCGTCCACCCGCGCCCGCATCCGGGCCGCGGCCTCCGCGCTGGTGCCGGAGCCGCGGGTGGAGTCGGCCAGGGTCAGCGACAGCACGGGGTGCTCCAGCGCGAGCCGGGTCGCGATCACCCCGCCCCACGACACCCCCACCACGTGGGCGGGTTCGTCGAAGATCCGCGCGGCCTGCTCGGCGTACCAGGCGATGTCGGCGCGTTCCGGGTCCGGCGAGTCCCCGTACCCGGGCGCGTCCCAGGCCACCACCCGGTGCCGCTCCGCCAGAACGTTTACCTGCGACTCGAAGGACCCGCCGGACCCGCCGATGCCGTGCAGCAGCAACACGGGGGTCACCGGAACACCACCCGCGGCTCCGCCAGCGCGGCGATCGCGGCGAGCACCGCGTGCGGCACGACCTCGCTGCTCGTCGGCGTCCGCGGCGAGGGCCGGTTGCGGATCTCGAACCGGTACGACCCGGCCGGCCCGTCGGCGGTGATGACGTGCGAGGTCAGCTCGGCGGCCGGGTCGGCGATCACCGCCGCCTCGACCACGTCCCAGTCGCCCACGGCCAGCGCCACCGAGGCCGCCACGTTCGCCGACTTCGGGAACGCCGCCGTCACCTCGCGTGCCGGGCCGCGCATCAGCTCGACCGGCTCGGCCGTGGTCCGCAGCCGCGCGGCCTCCTCGTCGGACATCCACGGCTGCACCAGGTTCGCGGCGAGTTTCGTGGTCTCGATGGTGACCCGGGACAGCGGCGCCATCCGGGCCGCCGCCCGCAGCAGATCCAGGCCGCCGATCGCGCCGGTCGACAGGTGCAGCTCACCGGGGCCCGCGGACAGCAGCTTGTCCAGCAGGGCGTCGTCGGCCAGCGCGCCGACCGACACGACCAGCAGGTCCCGCCCGGCGGCCAGCACCTGCGGCCCGACCTCCGCCAGTGCCCGCTGCCCGGCCGCCTCGACGATCAGGTCCGAAGTGGACAGCAGCTCGTCCAGCGACACCAGTGGCAGGTCCGTCGCACCCGCGGGGTCCACGACGCCGGACAGCGTCGCACCCGGCACGGTTCCGTCGCGCAGGGCGCGGGCGACCACGCCGCCGATCGAGCCCGCGCCGATCACCCCGGCCCTCATCCCCGCCACCAAGCCGTGTAACCGGGGTCGGGCACGCCCGCCATGTGGGTGCGGACGTCCTTCGACGGCGGGCCCGCGGTGCCCCACAGGTCGGACAGCTCGGGCGTGCGCCGCCACACCCGGCACAGCCACGCGTCCTCCACGACCTGCTCGACCTCGGAGGTGTACTCGCACACCAGCCCGGCCGGGTCGGCGAAGTAGCCGAACGTGTTGCTGCCCGGCCCGTGCCGCCCCGGACCCCACAGCGGGGTGATCCCGTTGTGCCGCAGCCGCCCGATGCCACGCATGAAGTGGTCGATCGAGGCCATCTCGTAGGCGACGTGGTTGACCGACGCGAACGGCGCCTGGTTGAACGCGATCACGTGGTGGTCGGCGTTGCAGCGCAGGAACGCCATCTGGTGCTCCGACCAGTCGGAGATCCGCATGCCGAGCACACGGGTGTAGAACTCGCAGGCCGCGTCGATGTCGGCGGTGTTGAGCACGACGTGCGCCAGCTTCCGCGGCACCGCCGGGTGGCCGTCCGGATCGTCCGGGGTCACGGCGAACACGTCCGCGGACAACTCGATCAGCCGTCCCTCCGGATCGGCGAAGCGCAGCCCGTAGCCGCCGCCGACCTGGTCCAGCTTGCCGGGCTCGGTGACCAGCGGGATGCCCTGCGCAACCAGGCGGCTCGCGGCCTCGTCGATCTCGCGTGGCGTGGCGACCGCGAAGGCCACCTTGCCGAGTGCGTTGCGCTCCGCCTGCTGCAACTGCAGCACGTGGTGCTCGCTGCTGGTGCCGCGCAGCCACACCGCGCCGGTGTCCTGCTCGACCTGCCGCAGGCCCCACACCTCGCGGTAGAACTCGCCCGCGTCGGCGCACGCGGTGGAGCGCAGGGTCACCGACCGCAGCGCCCGCAACCGGACGACGGGTTCGGACATGGTGTCCTCCAAGGGTTCAGGCGACCGGGACCGGCGCTGCGGTCGCGGGCTCGGTCAGGCGGGCCGCCTGTTTCGCGGCCTCCGCCTTCAGCAGGCGGCGCATCCGGACGAGCGCGATGTCGTGCTGGTAGAGGTTCTCCCGGTCCCAGGCGTCGGCGGGCATCGCCTCGGCCATCTCGCGGTCCTGCTCCAGCACCGCGTAGTGCCGGGCCTCCAGCCGGTTGCGGTAGAGGAAGCGCCAGCTGTCCCGTTCCCAGCCGGACACCTTGCGGCAGCGCCAGAAGAACCCGGCGTGCCGGTTCGCCGAGATCGCGCACAGCCCGGCGACGATCGTGAACGGCCCGCCCGGGCCCGCAGTGTCCGGGTACGGGATGTCGAGGGTGACCCAGTCCGCGCCGCCGTGGGTCAGCTCGACCCAGTCGAAGTTCACGCCGCGCTGGTCAGTCTTCTCGAACACGAAACCGTTGTCGGTCGCGCGGATCTGGAAGACCGCCTCGCGCTTGCCCGCGAACATCGTGTGGCTGTTGCGGTGCAGGAACGCGCCGTGCATCGGGTCGAGCAGGTTGTCCAGCGAGTACAGGTAGGGCGCGTCCCACTCGACGTAGCAGAGGAACTCCGACCACTCTCCGCCCGCGATCGGCTCCGGCACCTCCAGCGGGGCCGGTGGCGCCGACTCGTCGAGCCCGAACCAGGCGAAGACCGCTCCGGCGTGCTCCTCCGCCGGGAACGTCCGCAGCACGCGGCGGCCCTCCAGGGCGCAGCCCGGGCTGCCCGGCACGGACACCACCGTGCCCTCGGTGTCGACCTGCACGCCGTGGTAGTTGCAGGCCACCCGGTCGCCCATGTGCACGCCCTGCGACAGCCGGGCGGCGCGGTGCGGGCAGCGGTCCTCCTGAACGTGCACGACTCCGGCGGCGTCGCGCCACAGCAGCAGCTGCTCGCCCGCGCGCTCGATCCGGACCAGCTCACCGGGACGTACGTGCCCGGACGGGCACAGCGGGTACCAGCGGTCCCGCAGCCCGAACGCCAGCAGGCCCTCGGGGGTGTGCAAGGGGTTCACGTCTAGCTCTCCGTTCCGCTCAGGCGGGCCAGTTCGGCAGTGAACGACGACTCGGTCCAGTCCTCGCCGCCCGCGGGGCGCACCCCGGAGGAGTTGAGCGCGGCCACCACGCCGGGCAGGTCGTGCACGCCGCGGCCGTAGATCGCCTCGAGTTCGTCGCCGAACGCGTTCTCGTAGCTGGAAGGCATGTCCTCAGTCCTCCACGTCCAGGACGAGCTCGGCCGACCGGCTGCGCGACACGCAGATCAGCATCGTGCCGCCGGCCGCCTTCTCGTCGTCGCTCAGCAGGAAGTCGCGGTGCTCGGGTTCGCCGGCGAGCACCTTGGTCTCGCAGGTGCCGCACACCCCTTCCCGGCAGGAGTTGGGCACGGACACCCCGGCCCCGGCGAGAGCGTCCAAGATGGACACCCCGGCGGGAACCGGAACCCGGCGCCCCGACCCGCCGCACACCACGTCGAAGCCGTGGTCCGGCCCGGTGGTTTCGGGTTCCGGTGCGCGGAACCGCTCCACCCGCAGCATCGAGGCGTCCGGCAGCGCGGCCTCGACGGCGGCGATGAGCGGTTCCGGGCCGCAGCAGTAGACGAGCGTGCCCGGCCGGAGTTCAGCCAGCTCGGCCGCCAGGTCAGGCGGTCCGCCGCGCTCGTCGTCGGCGTGCACGCGCACCCGGTCCGCGGGCAGGTCGGCCAGGAAGGCCATGCTCGACCGGGAGCGTCCACAGTAGAGCATGGACCAGTCGGAACCCCGCTGCTCCAGGTGGTTCGCCATCGCCAGCAGGGGAGTGATGCCGATGCCGCCCGCGATCAGCAGGTGCCGGGGCGCGTCTTCGAGGGTGAAGTTGTTGCGTGGCCCGTCGACCTCGATCAGCGTGCCCGGGGTGAGGCGCTCGTGCACCCAGGCGCTGCCGCCGCGGGAGGACGGCTCGCGCAGGACGGCCACGGTCCAGTTGTGCCCGTCCGCCGGGTCGCCGCACAGCGAGTACTCCCGGACCAGCCCGTTGGGCAGGTGCAGCGACAGGTGCGCGCCCGGCTCCCACGCCGGCAGGGCCGCCCCGGCGGGGTCGCGCAGCTCGACGCGCACGACCCCGTCGGTCAGCCAGGTGCTCTGGTGAACTCGTACCGTCCGGGTCATGGCTTCAGTCGCGGGTCACGCCGTGCATCGGCGAGGTCGGCGGGTAGGTCGGCAGCTGCGGCTTCTGCGCGCCGATGATCACCGCGAACAGGGCGTCGGTGTCGCCGATGTTGCGCAGGCTGCGCGGCACTCCGGCCGGGACGCGGATCAGGTCGCGGTAGCCCAGCACGCGGCTGGCGGTCTTGGTGCCGTCTTCCACGTCGTGCACGGTGACTTCGAGGGTGCCTTCCAGGACGAAGAAGACCTCTTCCACGTCGTGGTGGGTGTGCTCGGGGCCGATCGCGCCGGCGGGCAGCCGCATGTTGGAGAACGTGAAGTGCTCCGAGGGCAGGATGCGGTTGTCGGTGTCGTGGTTGCCGGTGGCGCCGGAGCCGATGTAGCGGACCTGCGCGCGGCGGAACTGCTCGCCCGCCTTGGTCTGGAAGCCGAGCGTGTCCCAGTCCTCGTAGCGGGATTCGCGGGTGGCGATGCAGGAGTCGATCAGTTCCTCGAGGCCGGCTTGCGTCGTCGTCACGGGATCTCCTTGGATGTCTTAGCTCTAAGGGAACTTGGGAAGAGTTTGTAGCACCGCGACCCGGGCGACGACAACCCTTAGCTCTAAGTTTTCTGAAGGTTGGTTTCGATAGTGTCAACGGCTTCCAATTAACTTAGAGCTAAGTTATTCTGCCGATTCTGGACGGCCTGTGGAGGTGGCTCGATGACAGTGCCCGCGGACGAGATCCTGGTGGCCGGGCGGTGGCGGCGCGGCGGTGGGGCGCCGCTGGAGTGCGTGGACCCGGCGACCGGTGAGCCGATCGCGGTCGTGCACGGCGCGTCCGCCAGGGACGTCGACGAGGCGGCCAGCGCGGCCTGGGTGGCCGAGTGGGCGGCGTTGCTCCCACACGAACGGGCCCGGGTCCTGGCCCGGGTCGGCGACCTGATCGAGCGGGACGGGGAGTCGCTGGCCCTGCTGCAGACCCGCAACACCGGCAAGGCGCTGCGCGAGACGCGCGCGCTGGTGGCGAGCGCGGCGGCGACGTTCCGGTTCTACGCGGCGGCGCTGGAGACGATGGAGACCGCGCTGACCCCGCAACGCGGGCCGTGGCTGACGATGTCGGTGTACGAGCCGGTCGGGGTGGTCGGCGCGATCACCCCGTGGAACTCGCCGATCGCCAGCGACGCGCAGAAGATCGCACCCGCGCTCGCGGCGGGCAACGGTGTGCTGCTCAAACCGGCCGAGGCGACGCCGCTGGTGTCGCTGGCGCTGGCCCGGCTGGTGCTGGAGGCCGGTGTGCCGGCGCGGTTGCTGTCCGTGCTGCCGGGCCCGGGTTCGGTGGTGGGGGACGCGATCGTGCGGCACCCCGCGGTCGGGAAGGTCGCCTTCACCGGGGGCACGTCGACCGGGCGGGCGATCGGGCGGATCGCGGCGGACAAGGTCATGCCGGTGACGATGGAACTGGGCGGCAAGTCGCCGACGATCGTGTGCCCGGACGCGGCGGCCGAGCAGGCGGTGGCCGGGATCCTGTACGGGATCTTCTCCTCCACCGGGCAGAGCTGCATCGCCGGGTCGCGCATCTTCCTGCCGGAGTCGCGGTACGCCGAGTTCCGGGACCTGCTGGTGGCGGGCGCGTCCCGGCTGCGCATGGGCCCGGGCACGGCGGCGGACACGCAGGTGGCGCCGCTGGCGACGTTCGCGCACCGCGACCGGGTGGCCGCGCTGGTGGACCGCGCGCGCGAGGAGGGGGCGCGGGTGCTGTGCGGGGGAGAGGTGCCGCCGTCGGCGGGCGCGTACTACCCGCCGACCCTGCTGGAGGGGCTGTCGAACTCGTCGAAGACGTGCCAGGAGGAGATCTTCGGCCCGGTCGGCGTGCTGCTGCCCTACCGCGACGAAGAGGACCTGGTGGCGCAGGCGAACGACACCGTGTACGGCCTGGCGTGCGGCATCTGGACCGCCGACTACCGCCGCGCGTGGCGCCTCGCGCGGCGGATCGAGGCCGGGACGGTGTGGATCAACACGTACAAGCAGTTCAGCATCTCGACGCCGTTCTCCGGCAGGAAGGAGAGCGGGCTGGGCGTCGACAAGGGCCGCGAGGGGATCCTCGGGTACCTGCGGCAGAAGAGCGTGTACTGGGGCCTCGACGAGGCGCCCCTGCCCTGGGCGGGATAGGTGTTGTGACCTGGCAGGGTGTGGAGGGTCAGGGCAGTCGGGTGATGGGTGGGTGGCCTGTTAGGGCGGAGTGTGGGCGTTCAGTGTTGTAGTGCTGGACCCAGGTGGGCAAGGTTGCCAGGCGGTGGGTGTTGGGGGTCCGGGGCTGGGCGTAGGCGAATTCGGTGAGCAGGGTGCGGTGGAAGCGTTCGGCTTTGCCGTTGGTCCAGGGGCAGCCGGGTTTGATGTAGCGGCGGCGCAGCCCGAGGGCGGTGCGGACCGCGGCCCAGCAGGTGCCTCGGCGGTAGGCCAGGGCGTTGTCGGTCAGGATTCGCAGCACGGTGATGCCGTTAGCGTGACCCATCGAGGACCTCCAGGGCTGGTAGTGGATGCGTCGCAACACCCACTCCGCCCGGAGGCCCTCCCCACAATCAACCCGGCACGCCGTCCACAACCTCACGAGTCACAACAGCTAGCGCCGCTTCCGCTCGTCCACCATGGCCTGGATCCGGGCGATCGCGGCGACCCGTCCGTCGCCTGCCTGCCCGGGTCCGGCCGGGTGGGGCAGCATCGGCTCGGGGCGGTGGCCGAGCAGCAACGGGTTCCCGATCATCTCCAGGCCGCCGCTGGTGCGGTAGTAGCGCTGCGCGAACCGCACGCCCTCCGGCCTGCCCTGCTCGTAGGCGTCGACGAACACGGCCTCGGTCCGGTCCTCGTCCAGGGTCAGGAAACCGTCCCAGGCCAGCGCGACGTGGCGGGGGACCGGGTCGGCCGCGGCGAGGTCCTGGCGGGCCAGCGCGACGCTGCCCTCGACGGTGAAGTTCTCCTCGGAGTCGACGTAGCGCGTCGCGACCTTCTCGCCGTCGGGCATCACGGCGAGCACGAAGGGCACGAACCCGGACTCGGTCGTTTCCGCGTTTTCGACCGCGAAGTCGATCGCGTCGAACAGGGTCGCCGTGGCGTCGTTGCCGAGGTTCGGCACGGGGTCGGTCATCAGGCAGCCTTCCGGGGGGATGATCGTTTACCGGTCCGACTCACCGGCGGCCCGGACGGTTCCCCTCGGATTCGGCGCGGTCGGCCATCTCGGCCAGCCGGATCGAATGCTCCAGACGGCTGAGCAGCTGCGCCAGCTGCGTCCGCTCGGTCTTCGTCAGGCCCGCCAGCATCCGGTTCTCGTTGGCGAAGTGGACCTCCGCGACCTTGTCGGTCAGTGCGAGGCCCTCGTCGGTGAGTCCGATGTAGACGATGCGGCGGTCGGCGGCGTCGCGTTCGCGGTACACCAGGCCGGCGGCCTCCAGCTTGTCGACCCGCTGCGTGATGCCGCCCGTGGTGAGCAGGTTCGCGTCCGCCAGCTCGCCCGCCGTCCGGCGGTACGGTGCGCCGACGCGCCGCAGCGCGGCCAGGATGCCGAACGCGGAGATGTTGACCCCGTACCGCCCGAACACCCGGTTGAGCTGCACGGTGTACCCGTCGAAGGCGCGGTGCAGCCGCCCGAACACCGCCAGCGGCGACGCGTCGATCTCCGGCGCCTCGCGGCGCCACTCGGCGAGCATCAGATCGACCGCGTCCGGCTGCGGCTTGTCGCGCTTCGGCATAGGATCCCCTCAAAACATTTCTACTGTAAGAATATCATCGCTAAGATAGCGTGGAGGACGGCCGATGCGGGTGGCGGTGGCGGGGGCGTCCGGGTTCGTGGGACGGCGGTTGTGCCCGGCGCTCGTCGAAGCCGGCCACGACGTCGTCGCGATGACCCGGCGCCCGGACGACTACGCGGGGGCGGGCGAACCGGTCCACGGCGACGTGCACGACGCCGGTTCCCTTCGCGAAGCGCTGGCCGGCGCCGCCGCGGCCTACTACCTGGTGCACTCGCTGGGCGAGCCGGACTTCGAACGCCGCGACGCCCGCGCCGCGCGCAACTTCGCCCGCGCCGCCGCGGACGCCGGCCTGTCCCGGATCCTCTACCTCGGCGGGCTCGGCGACGACGCCGACGACCTGTCCCCGCACTTGCGCAGCCGCCGCGAGGTGGAGGGCCTGCTGGGGGAGGCGGGCGTGCCGGTGACCGTGCTGCGCGCCGGGATCGTCATCGGCCACGGCGGGATCTCCTGGGAGATCACGCGCCAGCTGGTCGAGCACCTGCCCGCGATGGTCACCCCGCGGTGGGTCGGCACACGCACCCAGCCGATCGCGCTGGCCGACGTCGTCCGCTACCTGGTCGCGCTGCTGGACGTGCCGCCGGGGCGGGTCTTCGAGGCAGGCGGCCCGGACGTCCTGGCCTACGGCGAGATGCTGAAGCGCGTCGCCGGGATCGAGGGCCGGTTCCGGGTCATCGTGCCGGTGCCGCTGCTGTCGCCGAGGCTGTCGTCGCTGTGGCTGTCGCTGGTCACCGACGTGGACGCCCGCACCGGCCGGTCGCTGGTCGACTCGATGATCAACGAGGTCGTGGTGCGGGACCACAGCCTGCGTGAGGTGGTGCCCTTCGAGCCGATGGGCTTCGACGCCGCGGTGGTGGCCGCGTTGCGGGAGCGGGCCGGGGCGTGAAGACCGCGCTGGGGCTGGTCACGGCGGCTGGGGCCGGGCTGCTGGGATACTCCTTGACGCGGAAACCGGGTTCGCGGGAGTTCGTCGGTTCGACCGCGGCGGTGGCTGGGGTCTGGGCCGCCGGGAGCCTGCTCGACCGGACGCCCGCCGGCCGGGTCGGCGCCGGGCCGGTTGCTTGCGGCGTCGGCGCGTTCGCGGTGTTCCGCGCCGGTGCCGAGATGGGCCGGCGGATCCCGGTGCTGCGGCGGGCGCTGCGGCGCGTGCTGCGCTACGCGAGTGCGGGCAACGGCGGTGCCGTGCTGCTCACGACGCTGGCCAACGGCGCGGCCGAGGAGCTCTTCTTCCGCGGCCCGGTCTACAACGCGCTGGGCGCGACCGGGTCGACGGCCGTGTACGTCCTGACCACCACCGCCACCCGCAACCCCGCGCTGGTCGCGGCGTCCGCCGTGATGGGCACGGTGTTCGCGTGGCAGCGGCGGTCGGGCGGCGGGGTGCTGGCGCCGCTGGTGACGCACGTGGTGTGGTCGGCGTTGATGGTGTGGTGGCTGCCCGCTCTCGTCCCGGAGCAGGCCGGTCCGTAACCTGACCGGGTGACGACTACGGACGGACTGACCGTGGACGGCGCCGGCAACCTCCTCGCCGGGCGGTATCGGCTGGAGAGCCGTGTCGGGGCCGGCGGCACAGGCGTCGTCTGGCTGGCTCGTGACGAGCGTCTGGAGCGCCAGGTCGCGGTCAAGCAGCTGTGGCCGGGCCCGGCGCAGAGCGAGCAGGCGCGGCAGCGGATCCTGCGCGAAGGCCGCAACGCCGCCCGGCTGCGCCACCCCAACGTGGTCACCGTGCACGACGTCGCCGAGCACAACGGCCAGCCCGTGCTGGTGATGGAGTACGTGCCGTCCCGCAGCCTCGCCGAGGTCGTCGCCGAGCAGGGGCTGCTCACGCCTGAGGCCGTCGCGCGGATCGGGCTGCAGGCCGCCGGCGCGCTGGCCGCCGCCCACGCGGCCGGGATCGTGCACCGCGACGTCAAACCGGGCAACCTGCTCGTCGCCGACGACGGCACGGTCAAGATCGCGGACTTCGGCATCTCGCGCGCGACCGGCGACTCGGCGCTGACGCAGGGCGGCCTGGTCTCCGGGACGCCGATGTTCCTCGCGCCGGAGATCGCCCGCGGCGAGGAGCCGACGCCCGACTCCGACGTGTTCTCGCTGGGCGCCACGCTCTACGACGCGGTCGAGGGAGTGCCGCCGTTCGGCGACGACGAGAACCCGATCGCGTTGCTGCACCGCGTCGCCGCCGGGGAGGTGCCGGAACCGCAGTACGCCGGCCCGCTCGCCCCGGTGCTGATGGCGATGCTGCGGCCCGACCCCGCCCAGCGGCCCAGCACCGTGCAGGTGGTGACCGCGCTGCAGGCGGTCGCGGACGGGCAGCCGGTGCCGCCGCGCACGCTGAACCCGGCGCGGGCGCGGACGCAACCGGTGGTGACGCCGTCTTCGCTGACCGTGCCGGTGGCGCCGGTTGCCGGGCCAGGCGGTGCCGGGACGCGGGTGAACGCGCCGGTTGCCGCTGGCACGCGAGTGAACGCGCCGGTTGCCGCTGGGAGGCGGCTGAACACTCCGGTGGCTGGGGCGGCCGGAGCCGGGACACGGCTGAACAAGCGGGTCGCCGGGCTCGTCGCGTCGAAGCGCCGGTTCTTGCTGCCCGTCGTGGGCGTGCTGCTCGCGGTGCTGGCGGTCGTCATCCTGTTCACGCAGCTCACGCCCGACCCGCCGGCCCCGGCGCCGGCCCCGCCGCCCGCGGCGCTCGACGCCGCCGCGATCACCGGGGCGGTGCGCGAGTACTACGCGCTGCTGCCCGCCCGGCCGGACAACGCGTGGACCCGCCTCGGCCCGAAGATGCAGGCGCAGGGCCAGGACGCCTACCGCGCTCGCTGGGCGGGCATCACGGCCCTGACCGTCACCACGCCACCCGCGGTAGTCGCCGACAACACCGTGTCGGTGACGATCGCGTACACCTTCGAGGACGGCCGCGTGGTCACCGAGACGCACCGGCTCGGGCTCATCCCGGCCGCCCCGGCCCCCCTGATCGACAGCGACGCCGTGCTGTCCAGCGAGACGAGCACGCCGCCGCCCCCGCCGCCACCGTCACCCACCCCGACGTCCGCCGCCGAGCCCCCACGCGCCGGTGACGACCGGGGAGACCGCCACGACGACGACCGCGGCGACCACCGTCCCGGCCGCGGGCACGGCCGGGACCGCGACTGACCGGCGCCGGTTCCCGCTTCCGGAGCGGCAGTTTCATGAGCGGCGGGCCGCGGGGTGAGCCGGCTCAGCCGCGCGGAGCACGCCCTTGCGGGTGGCACGCGCGCCCAGTGGGTGGCGCCCCGAGGTTCTGCCTCCTGGGCTGCGGGGGAGCACGTGCGTTGTTGGTGCCCCGACCGGCGCTAACCGCCTTCGGTGTCCCGGGGGTATTCGGCCTGCCCGACGGTGCCGGTCGTGTCGGCCTCTTCGGTGCTGCGCGACACGGCGGTCTTGCCCGGCTGCGGCGGCTCGAACGGTTCGCCGGTGCTCTCGGCGATCGAGGTGCGGCTGTCCGCGTTCTCCTCGGTGTCGTCCTGGGCCTGGTGTCGTTCGGGGTTCATGCCGCGGTGGGTACCCGCCGGGCCAGTGGGTATGTCGGCTGGTGCGACCGATCTCCCGAGGAGGCACCATGCCGGACCCAGAGCGCGCGGCCGGACCGGCCGGCGACCGCGGCACGAGCCGGGGCGACCCTGGCCTCGGCGAGCCGCCGCGACCGCTCGCCGGCGGGCTCGAGCTGCGCACCAGTTCCTTCAGCGACAACACGTTGATCCCCGAGCAGTACTCCTACGAGGGCGGCAACGAGCGGCCGTCGCTGGAGTGGCTGCGCATTCCCGACGGCGCCGCGGAACTCGTGCTGCTGTGCGAGGACCCGGACGCGCCCGCCGGGACGTTCACCCACTGGGTGGTCACCGGAATCGCGCCGACGTCGACCGGCCTGGACTCCGGTGTGGAGGGCCGCAACGACTTCGGGGAGCGCGGCTGGGGCGGCCCGCGCCCGCCGGTGGGGGACGAGCCGCACCGGTACTTCTTCCGGCTGTACGCGGTGGACCGGAAGCTCGGCCTCGGCGAGGACGCCACCGGCCAGGACGTGCGCGCCGCCATCGAGGGGCACGTGCTCAGCACCGGCACCATCATGGGCCGCTTCGGACGTTAGGAGACCACGATGACCGACCCCCGCCGCGAAGACCTGGACGAGGAAGCCCGCCCCGCCACCGAACAGGACGAGGGCCTCGGTGAGGAGGACAACTCCCTGCCGGAGGACCGCACCCCGAGCGGCCCCGGCGAGGAGGCCTGACTCACCCACCCACCGTTCCCGGCGCGCCACTGGTCGGGCAACGCTCCGGTCGCGGACCCCCGGGCTCCGCGATCGGAGCGTTGCCCGCGCTGCCAAGCCCCGAGAAACCCGCGCGACTACTGCGGCACGGTCGAGCCGCGCGCGTCCAGTTTTGCCGGGAGGTGTGCGCGATCCGCGGCGAGGCGGCGGAGCGGGGTGGCGAAAGGCCACTGCGGCACGGTCGACCCGCGCGCGACCAGCTTGGCCGGGAGCTGGATGGGCTGGGGGCTGCCGGACGTGACCGGGCGGGAGGCGTGCACAGCCCCGCAACCGCGGCGGATCCCACCCGCGGCGGCGAAAGGCTACTGCGGCACCGTCGACCCGCGCGCGACCAGCTTCGCCCGGAGCTGGATGTGCTGCGGCCGCCGGGACGCGGTGCCGTCCGTGATGCGGTCCAGCAGTTGCCGTCCGGCGCGGGCGCCCAGGTCGTACGTCGGCTGCTCCACGATCGTCAGTTCGGGCCGCACCAGCGTCGTCCACGGCTCGTCGTCGAAGCCGATCAGCGACAGCTGCGTCGGCATCCGCAGGCCGCGGTCCTGCGCCGCCCGGTAGGCGCCCGACGCGAGCACGTTGTCGGTGCACAACACGGCCGTCGGCGGCTCCGGCAGGTCCAGCAGCCGGTTCATCGCGTCATACGCCGACTCGCGGTCGTACCGCGCCGAAGCCACCAGCCCGGCGTCCACCGGCAACCCCGCCGCCTCCAGCGCGCTGACATACCCCCGCAGCCGCACCGCGCTCGGGAACAGCCCGCGCCGCCGGTTGCCCGTGCGCACCCGCGCCAGCTGGTCCCCGGCCTCCGTGATCACCCCGATCCGCCGGTGCCCCAGCTCCGTCAGGTGCCCGACGGCCTCCGCCGCCGCGTGGTCGTTGTCCACGGTGATGCTGTCGGCCTCCGGCACCCCGCTGACCTGCCGGTCGATCAGCACGACCGGCACCCCGGCGTCCATCGCCCGCCGCAGGTGCGCCCCCTCGCCCGGCCGCGCCGCCGCGACGATCACGCCGTCCACCCGTTTCTCCGACATCACGCTGACCGCCCGCTGCTCGGCTTCCAGCACACCGCCGGTGTTGGCCAGCAGCACCTCGAACCCGGCAGGCGACGTCACGTCGGTGATCCCGCGCAACGCGGTGGCGAAGAACGGGTTCGCCACGTCCGTCACCACGACGCCGATCGTCTGCGTGCTGCCGGTGACCATGCTGCGCGCCAGCCCGTTCGGCCGGTACCCCAGCTCGGCCGCCGCGGCCAGCACCCGCTCCCGGGTCCGCTCGCTGACCTGCCCGTACCCGCCGAGCGCGCGCCCCGCGGTCGCCGTGGACACCCCGGCCGCGCGGGCCACGTCGATCAGCGAGGCTCCGTGCGTGGTCACCTGCGCGCCTCCCCCGGTAACGAGCCGTCAGCGAATCAAGTCTTGACTGAGACTACTACCGACTGAGAAGGTTCTCACCCAACAGGTACTGAGAAGGTTCTCACTCAAGCGAGGCCCAGCACATGACACTTCGGATCGGCGTCGACACCGGTGGCACGTTCACCGACGTCTGCGCCCTCGACGAGCAGACCGGGCGCCTCTACGTGCGCAAGGTGTCCAGCACCCCGGACGACCCCGGCCGGGCGATCGTGACGGGCGTGTCCCAGCTGCTCGACGAGATCGGCGGACGCGACCTCGGCGACGTCGGCTACTTCGCCCACGGCACCACGGTCGGCACCAACGCGCTGCTCACCGAGCGCGGCGCGCGCACCGGCCTGCTCACCACCGCCGGCTTCCGCGACCTGCTGGAACTGGGGCGCGGCCGTCGTCCGTCGCTCTACGACCTGCAGGCCGACAAGCCGGCCGCCCTGGTGCCGCGCGACCTGCGGCTCGAGGTGGACGAGCGGGTCCGCCACGACGGCCGGGTGGAGCGCCCCCTCGACGAGGAGCAGGTCCGCGCGCTCGCCCGCGAGCTGCGTGAGCAGAACGTGGAAGCGGTCGCCGTCTGCTTCCTCTACAGCTTCGTCGACCCCGGCCACGAGCGGACCGCCGAGCGCATCCTCGCCGAGGAACTGCCCGGCGTGCACGTCTCGGTGTCCTCGGCGGTGCTGCCGGAGTTCCGCGAGTACGAGCGTCTGTCCACAGTGGTCGTCAACGCCTACCTCGGCCCGGTGGTCGCCCGCTACCTCGCGAAACTGCGCACCCGGCTGGGCGAGCTCGGCCTGCGCGCCACCCCGCACGTCACGCAGTCCAACGGCGGCATCATCCCGTTCGAGACCGCCGAGCGGATGCCCTCCCGCATGGTCCTCTCCGGACCCAGCACCGGCGTGGTCGGCGCGGCCGAGATCGCCCGCGCGGCCGGCTACCCGGACATCATCACCTTCGACGTGGGCGGCACCTCCTCCGACGTCTCGCTCGTCCAGGACGGCGTGCCCAAGTCCTCCAGCGGCACCGAGATCGACGGCAGGCCGGTGCGCGCGCCGATGCTGGACATCCACACCGTCGGCGCCGGTGGCGGCTCGATCGCGTGGATCGACGCGGGCGGCGCGCTGAAGGTCGGCCCGGGCAGCGCGGGCGCCGATCCGGGCCCGGCGTGTTACGGCCGCGGCACCGAGCCGACCGTGACCGACGCCAACGTGGTGCTGCGGGTCCTCAACCCGGAGTACCTGCTGGACGGGCAGATGAAGATCGACGCCGGGGCGGCCCGCGCAGCGGTGTCCACAGTGGCCGGTCCACTGGGAATGGACGTGCTCGACGCGGCGCAGGGCATCGTGCGCGTCATCACCGCCAACATGGCCCGCGCCATCCGCGTCATCTCCGTGCAGCGCGGTTACGACCCGCGCGACTACGTCCTGGTGCCCTTCGGCGGCGCCGGCCCGCTGCACGCGGTGCGCCTGGCCCGCGAGCTGGGCATGCGCACCGTGCTGGTGCCGGAGACACCGGGCGCGCAGTGCGCCGCGGGCCTGCTGATGACCGACATCCGCGCCGACTTCCTGCGCACCCGCATCTCGCCGCCCGACGAAACCACCGTCGCCGGCGTGTTCGCCGAACTGGAGGCCGAAGCGACGGCCTGGCTGGCGGAGGAGAACGTCCCCGCCGAGCGCCGCCGCGTCGAGCGGTTCGCCGAAATGCGGTACGCGGGCCAGAACCACGAGCTGCCGGTGCCCGTCCCGGAGGGCGAGATCACCGCGGACACCGTCGCGCAGCTGACCAAGCGGTTCGCCGCCGAGCACGAGCGGATGTACGGCTACTCCTCGGCCGAGGACGCGGTCCAGGTGGTCACCTTCCGCCTGCGGGCGATCGGCGAGGTGTCCCGCGCCGAGCTGCACCGCGCCCCGCTCGGCGACGCCGACGCGAGCGTCGCGATCCGCGCCACCCGCGAGGTCTACCTGCCCGAGAGCGGCGGGTTCACCGAATGCCCGGTGTACGACCGCAGGCTCCTCGAACCCGGCCACCGCGTCGACGGCCCCGCGGTCGTCGAGCAGATGGACACCACCACGCTGCTGCTCCCCGGCGACGTCGCCGTCGTCGACGAGCTGCGCAACCTCGTCGTGACGGTGGGCCGATGACCCACACGGAAGGGAAGACCATGCAGGACCCCGTGCTGGTCGAGGTGATCGGCTCCGCGCTGTCGTCCATTGTGGAGGAAATGGGCGAGACGCTGGTGCGTGCGGCCTACTCGACCAACATCAAGGAACGCCGCGACTGCACCGCGTCGCTGTTCGACGCCGCGGGCCGGATGCTCGCCCAGGACGAGGGCGGCTCGCCGCTGCACCTGGGCTCGCTGATGGGCATCGTCGACGAGATCACCCGCCGCTACCCGGCCGGGACGATCGAGGAGGGCGACACCTTCATCGGCAACGACCCGTTCACCGGCGGCGGTTCGCACCTGCCCGACATCGTGCTGGTGTCGCCGGTGTTCCTGGACGGCGAGATCACCGCGTGGGTGGCGAACCTGGCCCACCACGCCGACTTCGGCGACCGCGGCCACGCGCACATCTTCCAGGAGGGCCTGCGCATCCCGCCGGTGCGGCTGATGCGCCGGGGCGAGCTGCAGCACGACCTGTTCGAGCTGATCCTGCTCAACTGCCAGGTGCCGCACGAGCGCCGCGCGGACCTGCGCGCCCAGATCGCCGCGAACCGGCTCGCCGTCACCCGCTACACCGAGCTGGCCGCGCGGTACGGCCGGGACACGCTCGTGGCGGCGGCCGCGGCGCTGCTCGACTACACCGAGCGCCGCACCCGCGCGGCCATCGCGAGGGTTCCCGACGGCACCTACACCTTCGCGGACCGCTTCGACTGCCCCGAGCTGGACGACGAACTCGACCTGGGCGTCACCGTCACCGTGCACGGGGACGAGGTCACGTTCGACTTCACGGCGCCGCCGCAGGTCCGGGCCAGCGTCAACGTCGTGTGGACCGCGCTGTACGCGGCGGTCTACTACTCGCTCAAGACGCTGGTGGACCCGGACATCATCCCGAACGCCGGCCTGCACCGGCCGGTCACGATCAACGCCCCGCGTGGATCGGTGCTCAACTGCGCCGAACCCGCCGCCGTCAACGGCCGCAGCGAGACCTGCCAGCGCGTGGTCGACCTGATCCACGGTGCGCTCGCCGATGCGGTGCCGGAGACCGTGACCGCGGCGAGCAATGGCGCCAACACCGGCGTGCACTTCTCCGGGGTGGACAGCCGCACCGGCCGCTACTTCGTCTACCTGGAGACGATCGGCGGCGGGTGCGGCGCGCGGCTGGGCAAGGACGGCATGGACGGCGTGCAGGTGCACATGACCAACACCAGCAACCTGCCGGTGGAGGCCCTGGAGACCGAGTACCCGCTGGTGGTCGAGGAGTACGCGCTGATCGACGACTCCGGCGGCGACGGCCGCACCCGCGGCGGCATGGGCATCCGGCGCACGGTCCGCGTCGAGGAGTCCGACGTGCACTTCTGGCTGGACACCTCGCGGCAGCGCTCGCAGCCGTGGGGCCTGTTCGGCGGCGGGCCGGGCGCGAGCGCCGGGGTCGAGCTCTCCGAAGGGGCGCAACCGGTCGAGCACGGCTACACCCGCCTGCAGCCCGGCGACCGCGTGTCGATCCGGACCGCCGGGGCGGGCGGCTACGGGCCGCCGTCCGAGCGTGACCCGGACCAGGTGCGCCGGGACGTCGCCGAAGGACGGATCTCCGCCGAGCGCGCCCGCACCGTGTACGGGGTGGAGTCGTGATCCGCACCGCCGTGATCGGCTTCGGGGTGTCCGGGCGGATCTTCCACGCCCCGTTCCTCGCCGCCGACGAGAACTACTCGCTCGACTACATCGTCACCGGAAACCCGGAGCGCGCAGCACAAGCCCGTGCCGAGTATCCACACGCGACGGTCCTGGCGGCCCCCGGCGAGCTGTTCGCGCACGAGCTCGACCTGGTCGTGATCGGCACCCCGCCCGCGACGCACGCCGGCCTCGCCGCGGAGGCGCTCGGCCACGGCCTGCACGTGGTGGTGGACAAGCCGTTCGCGGTGACCAGCGAGCAGGGCGAGGCGCTGATCGAGCAGGCCGACCTCGCCGGCCGCGTGCTCACGGTGTTCCAGAACCGCCGCTGGGACGGCGACTTCCGGACCCTGCGGCGCCTGATCGACGACGGTGAGCTGGGCCGGGTGCACACCTTCGAGTCCCGGTTCGAGTGGTGGAAGCCGCAGGGGCCACGCGACTGGAAGGCGCACGCGGGCCCGGCCGAGGGCGGCGGCATCCTGTACGACCTCGGCACCCACCTGATCGACCAGGCGATCCAGTTGTTCGGCCCGGTCGCGCACGTGCACGCCGACGTCCTCCGCCGCGGCGCGGGCGACGGCGACGACGACACGTTCCTGGTGCTGGCCCACGAAAACGGCACCCGGTCCCGGCTGTTCATGACCGGTCTCGCCGCGCTGCCCGGCCCGCGGTTCCACGTCCTCGGCGACCGGGCCGGCTACACGAAACACGGCCTGGACCCGCAGGAGGACGCGCTGAAGAACGGCGCCCGGCCCGGCGACGACGGGTTCGGGCACGAGCCGCGGGACAACTGGGGCACGCTCGGCGTCCGCGGCGACACCCGCCGGGTCGAGCCGGAACCCGGGGACTACGGCGAGTTCTACCGGCTGCTCGCCACCGCGATCGCCACCGGCGGCGAACCACCGGTCGATCCGCGCGACGCGGTGGACGTCCTTCGCATCATCGAACGGGCACACGCCCAGAAGGGGGATCTTTCCCGATGACCGCAGGCAAGCACGTCGTCGTGGTGGGCGGGGGCGTTCTCGGCGTCTCCACGGCCACGCACCTGCAGCGCGACGGCGTGGCGGTGACGCTGGTGACCGAGGGCGAGCTGGCCGACGGCGCCTCCGGCCGGTCGCTGTCCTGGCTCAACTCCGCCGGGACCCGCTCGGCGGCCTACCACGCGCTGCGGATGGCCGGGATCGACCGCTACCGCACGCTCTTCGCGCAGGACCCCGCCCGCGAGTGGCTCCGCTTCGACGGCGGCCTGCACTGGAGCCTCGACGAGGACGCGATGCGGGACCGGCACCGCGCCGAGGTCGCGCACGGCTACGACTCCAAGCTGGTGTCGAGCCACCCGGGCCTCGACCCGGCCGCGTTCCCCGAGGTGGCCGTGCACAACCCGGGCGAGGGCTGGGTGTCCCTGCCGCACCTGATCGAGCACCTGGCCGCGGAGTTCACCGCGCTCGGTGGCGAGATCGTCACCGGCGCAGGCCGGGCGAGCGTCACGACCGCCGGGGGAGTGGCCACCGGGGTGACCACCGCGGGCGGACAGCGGTTCGAGGGCGACGCCGTCGTGGTGGCCTGCGGCGCCGCCACCCCGGCCGTCGTCGCGGAGCTGGGCGTGACCATCCCGGACGCGTCCCCGCTGTCGATGCTCGTGCTCACCGAACCCGCCGAGACCGGCGTCAAGTCCGTGCTGAACACCCCGCGCGTCGCGCTGCGGCCCAACCCGGGCGGCACGTTCGCCCTGGACCACCACTGGTACGAGGACCGGATCACCGAGGCGGCCGACGGCACGTGCTCGATCGACGAGTCGGTGGTCAAGGAACTCGCCGCCGAGGCCTCCGCGCTCCTGGACGGCGGGGTCACGCTGACCGCCGCGTCCTGGAAGCTCGGACGCAAGCCCATCCCCGGCGACGGCGAGCCGGTGTTCGGCGAGCTGTCCGCCGTGCCGCGGTGCCACGTCGCCTTCACCCACTCCGGCGCCACGCTCGGCCTGATCGCCGGAGAGCTGCTGGCAGGCGAGATCCGCACCGGCGAGCCCCACCCGATGCTGGAGCCCTTCCGGCCGGACCGCTTCCGGCCCTGAACCCCCGCAAGGAGATCCGTTGACCGACCACGACACGCGGGCGTCCGCGCCCGCCTCGACGGACCTGCGCTCGCGGCGCAAGGTGATCATGTCCGCGATGCTCGGCAACGTCGTCGAGTACTACGACTTCGGCCTCTACGGCACGCTGGCCGTGATCATCTCCCGCCAGTTCTTCCCGGAGGGCAACGCGACCGCCGCGCTGCTGTCGACCTACGCGGGCGTGGTGCTGTCCTACGCGCTGCGGCCGCTGGCGGCGATCGTGCTGGGACCGCTGGCCGACATCAAGGGCCGCCGGTTCGTGCTGCTGCTGACGATCGCGGTGATGAGCGTCGGCACCGCGGGCATCGGGCTGCTGCCGACCTACGCGGCGATCGGGATCGCGGCGCCGATGATCCTGTTGTTCTGCCGGGTCCTGCAGGGCATCGGGGCGAGCGTGGAGTACACCACGGCCGCCAACTTCATCTTCGAGCACGAGCGCGGCAACCGGCGCAACTACCTCGCCGGGCTGTCCGTGGCGTCCACTTCGGTCGGTCCGCTGCTCGCCACCCTGGTGTCCTACCTGGTGATCTCGGTGATGCCGGCGCAGGCGTTCAACGACTGGGGCTGGCGCATCCCGTTCCTGCTGTCGATCCCGATGGCGCTGGTCGGCATCTACATCCGCCGTCACGTCGAGGAAACCCCGCAGTTCAAGGAAATGGCGGAGCTGGCCGAGCAGAACAAGGTCAAGCAGACGCCGTTCCGCACCGCCGTGCGCGAGCACTGGGGCGCGATGCTGCGGGCGATCGGCCTCGGCGCCGGGCAGCGGGTCGGCTCATTCGTCATCCAGGCCTACTTCGTCACCGCAATGGTGAAGGCCGGGTTCGCCGAGAACAACGCGTTGCTCGCCTCCCTGCTGACGTACGCGATCGGCCCGATCCCGGCGATCTGGGGCGGCAAGCTCGCCGACAAGCACGGCGCGCGGATCCCGCTCGTGGTCGGCTACGGCCTGTTCGTCGTGCTGACCGTGCCGACGTTCCTCGCCATCGGGTCCGGCTCGCTGTGGCTGGCGGTGGTCGCGGTGGTCGCGTTCACCTTCATCAACAACTTCGTCGGCGCGCCGCTGACGACGGCCTACGTGATGAGTTTCCCGGCCGAGGTGCGGGCCAGCGCGTCGGCGCTGAACTACAACATCGGCACCACCGCGCTGGGCTCGACCGCGGGCCTGATCGCGGTGTGGCTGTTCGACCTCACCGGCACCAACGCCGCGTTCGGCTGGTACATGACGGCGATCTGCGCCGTCTCGATCCTGGTCGCCCTGTTCGCGATGCCCGCTGCGGTCGACGAGCAGCGCCGCAAGTCGATGGCGGAGGCCTGATGGACGCCCGCACCGCGGACGAACTGGCCCGTTCGGCCGCCTACGGCCCGAAAGAGCCGGTGGTGGCCGAGCGCGGCATGGTGGTCACCTCGCACCCGCTCGCGGTGCGGGCCGGGCTCGACGTGCTCCGCGACGGCGGCACGGCTGCCGACGCGGCGCTCGCGGCAGCGGCCACCCAGCTGGTGGTCGAACCACACATGACGGCGCTGACCGGCGGCCTGGAGATGCTGCACTGGGACGGCGCGAATGGCGAGGCGAGCTACCTCAACGGCAACGTCGCCGCCCCGCTCGCGCCGCTGCCCGGGTTCACCGGGGCCGACCTGACCACCGGCCGGGGCGTCCCCGTCCCCGGCTGGTGGCCTGCCTTCCGCGCCGCGCACGACCGGTTCGGCAGGCTGTCCCGGGATCGGCTGCTGCGGGACGCCGTCCAGCTCGCGCGGGACGGGTTCGCGGTCAACCCCTACCTGTTCGGCGAGATGTACGCGCACCGCGCCGAACTCGGGTGCCACGAGCAGGCGCGGGAGGCGTTCCTGCCGGGCGGCACCCTGATCGCGCCCGGCGGCACCCTGCGTCAGGACCGGGTCGCGCGCACGCTGGAACGGCTGCGGGACGAGGACCTGGACTACTACCTGGGCGATTTCGCACGGGCCTTCGCCGCCGAGTGCGCCCGCGGCGGCGGGGTCATCACGACCGAGGACTTCGCCGCGTACGAGGCGCAGTGGTCCGAGCCGCTGCGTGGCACCTACCGGGACGTGGAGGTCGTGGCGTCCGCGCCGCCGGACGACGGCGGGTGCCAGCTCATCGAGGCGCTCAACATGCTGGAGCTGGTGGACCTGCGCGGCCCCGCGCACTCTTGCGTGGACACGCTGGACCTGCTGGTGGCCGTGCACAACGAGGTGTATTACGCGCCACCGCGCACGGCCGCCGCCGACGTGGAAACGCTGCTGTCCAAGGACTTCGCGGCCCGGCGGATGGACCGGCTCGGCGCGCTGCCGCCGTCCGTGCCGACGCCGGTGCCCGGGACGATCCACGTCACCGTGGTGGACGAGCAGCGCAACATCGCCTCGGCCACGCACTCCCACATGGCCTCGCCGTGGGTGAACGGGCTGTTCGCGGAGGGGTTCCAGCTCTCCGGCGGCGGGTCGTTCTTCCAGCGCGGCATGCCGTGGCCGGGGGAGCGGGCCACCGTCTACCTGGCGCCCAACCTGGTGCTGCGGGACGGCGTGCCGGTCATCGCGTCCGGGTCGCCGTCGGTGTCGCTTGTGGCGTGCGTGCTGCAGAACCTGGTGAACCTCCTGGACTTCGGGATGTCCATCGAGGAGTCGGTGGCGGCGCCGCGCTTCGGGGTGCGGCCGCACGAGCCGGCCGCCGGGTGGTTGCCGGGCGTGACGCTGGAGCACGGGTTCGCGCCCGGCGTGGACCGCGAGTTCCGGCGCCGCTGCGCCGAACGCGGGCTGTGGCTGCGTGATCTCGGGCCGTGGCATTCGCTGACCGGCAACTTCGAGGGCGTCACGCTGGACGGCGGGTCGCTGCGGTCCTGTGCGGACCCCCGCCGCAACGGCGGAGCGGAAGGGTACTGACCGGTTCGCAAACGCTCTTGGTCTACGTGGCGCAACGGTGTGGTCGCGACGCAGCAACTTCGCCTCGTACCGGGGCGTACCGGGTTTGCGCGATCACCCGTCCGGGTATCGCTGGCCGGTCCCCATCGGAGCAGGACCGGCGGCGCGGCCCGTCCTGCAGGCAGAAAGAGTTGCCATGATCGTTCTTGGCGTCATCCTGCTCATCGTCGGTCTGCTGACCGGCATCAACATCATCTGGACGATCGGGATCGTGCTCCTGGTCGTGGGTGCGGCACTGGCGATCCTCGGTGGCACCGGCCGGAAGGTCGGCGGCAGGGCACACTGGTACTGATCCGGACCACACTTCGAGTGCCGGCCCTTCTTCGGGGGGCCGGCACTGTCCTGTCAGGCGAGCAGGTGGTCCAGTCCCGCGGCGGCGAGCACCACCCTGGAGGCGTGGCTGGCCGGTCCGACTTGGACCGGGATCCGCGCCGCGGTCTGGGCCAGCTCGGCGGCGCCGGACACCGACAGGAAGTCCACAGCGGACAGGTCGACCTCGATGAGCCGGGGCGAGAGCCGCCCGGCCGCGGCGAGCGCCTCGGCCAGCGACGGAACCGTCAGCAGGTCCACCTCGCCGGCGACGTGCACGCGCACGACCTCGTCGTCGACCACCGCCGTCCGGATCTCCACCTCGGCCCGGTCCGCCACGCCACCACCTCCGCGGACAGTGTGAACACGGTTCAACCTCCGGGGAGGCCTATCAGTGCGGATTCACCGGATGGGATGACGGCGGTGTGGGTTTAGGGCCGTCGTCCGACACCGATCAACGTGCCCGCGTCGAGCGTGTCGAGCCCGGCCTCGCGCAGCCCGTCGAAGAAGCGGACGCGGACCCGGTCGAGCGCGTCGGTGGACAGGCCGGTGACGAAGCCGCGCATCGCCGAGCCGAGGTAGAACGTCCAGGCGTCCTCCGGGTGCAGCGGCTGCACGTAGGCGACTTCCCGCACCTCGACGTCCCGCAGGCCGATCGACGACAGCCAGCCGGCGAGCTTGTCGGCCGTGTCGACGCGGGCGCCGTGGTTGATCCGCGTCGGCGTGTCCGCCAGTTCCGGGTGGTCCGGCAGCGCGGCGGCGCGTCCGATCGGGATGATGCGGGACATGCCGTCGGCCCGCCAGGTGCTCACCGCGAACCGGCCGCCGGGCTTGAGCAGCCCGGCGAGGCGGCGGCTGCCCCCGTCCATGTCCGGGAAGAAGAACACGCCGAACGAGCTCTGCACGACGTCGTAGCCGTCGTGCGGCCAGGCGAGGACGTCGGCGGCCGTGAAGCGCAGGTTGCTCAGCCCGAGGGCGGCCGCCTCCCGGCGCCCCTCGTCGAGCAGCCCCTCGGCGACGTCGATCGCGTCGACCGCGCCGTCGGGTCCGACCGCGCGGGCGGCTGGGATGGCGGAGGCGCCGGCGCCGCAGCAGGCGTCGAGCACGCGGTCGCCCGGCCGTGGCCGTGCCAGCGCGGCGAGGAGCTCGCCCAACGGCCGCCACAGGCGGCCCGACCAGGCGGCGAACTCCGATCTGGCCGCGGTGAAGACCCCGGCTGCTGCCTCGGGATTCATGGCTGCTCCTTCCTGTCAGTGCCACGCGTCGAGCAGATTGTCCTGGCTGAGGACGGTTTCCGGGGGCCCTTCGGCGAGAACCCGCCCCTGTCGGAGGAGCACGCAGTGGTCGGCGGCTCGGGCCTCGGTGAGGTCGTGCGTGGCGTGCACGACCGTGACACCGCTGTCGGCGACCTCGCGCAGTGTCCGGGAAATCGTCTCCCGGGCAGGCACGTCGAGCGCCGCGGTGGGTTCGTCGAGCAGGAGAAGGTCCGTCTCCTGCGCGAGCGCCTGCGCGACCAGGGCGCGCTGCCGCTGGCCGCCGGACAGGGCGGACAGCCGGCTCCCGATGATCTGGTCCAGGCCGAGTCTCGTCAGGCACCGCTCCGCGACCGCCCGGTCATGCCGCGACAGCCGCCGCCGCCAGGGGCGGCCGGCCCAGCGCCCCATCTCGACGGTCTCCCGGACGGTGATCGGCAGCAGCGCGGGCACCGCGTCGTGCTGCACCACGAGCGCCGCGCGCCCGGCGGGCCGCTCGACGCTGCCCGCGGCGGGCCGGACGATCCCGGCCAGCACGCTCAGTGCGGTCGACTTGCCGGAGCCGTTGGCGCCCACCAGCGCGGTGACGGCACCGGCGGGGAAGACCGCGGAGACCTCGTGCAGCACGACTTGTCGTGCGTATCCGGCCGACACGTTGTTGAGTGCCGCGCCTGTTCGGATGGCGCTGCGGGTCATTGGTTCTCCCCGGACGGCATTCCGGCGAGTGCTGCGCACCTGGACAACAGTCCCGTCCGGCTGGTGTTCCGTGTCATCGACCCTCCCTGCGACGGCACTCCGGTGAGTGGCGCGCCCCGGACCAACACTCGTCGAGCGCAACGCTCGTCCGGATCGTGCTCCGCGTCATAGCTCCTCCCCTTTGTAACGATAATCGTTTTCACTATAGGGTGACCCACCGTGGAGTGGTTGATCGCCCCGTTCGAGGTGTCCTTCGTGCAACGGGCTTGGTGGGGAGGGGTCCTGGTGTCGGGCGTGTGCGCGCTCGCCGGGACGTGGATGGTGTTGCGGGGCCTGGCTTTCCTCGGTGACGCGATGTCGCACGGCATGCTGCCGGGGGTCGCGCTCGCGGCCCTGTTCGGCGGCAGCCCGGTGCTCGGCGCGGCTCTCAGCGCCGGCGCGATGGCGGCCGGGGTCACCGCGCTCGGCCGGTCGCGCCGGATATCGCAGGACACGAGCATCGGGTTGCTCTTCGTGGGCATGCTGGCCCTGGGCGTGATCATCGTGTCCAGGTCGCAGTCGTACGCAGTGGACCTCACCGGGTTCCTGTTCGGCGACGTTCTCGCGGTCCGCGACCGGGATCTGCTGTTCCTGGCGGTCGCGCTCGCCGTCGCCGGGGTCGTGGCGCTGCTGGGGCACCGCTCGTTCGTCGCGCTGACCTTCGACGAGCGCACCGCGCACACCCTCGGTCTCCGGCCGCGCCGGGCGCACGCCGCGCTGCTCGGCCTGGTCACGCTCGCGATCGTGGCGTCCTTCCACGTCGTCGGCACGCTGCTGGTGTTCGGCCTGCTGGTCGCGCCTCCCGCGGCCGCCCTGTACTGGGCGCGGCGCGTCCCAGCCGTGATGTTGATCGCCGCGTTGCTCGGCGCCTTCGCGACGACGGCCGGGCTGCTGATCTCGTGGCACTGGGGCACCGCCGCCGGCGCGACGATCGCCGCGGTGGCCGTGGCGCTGTTCGGGTTGTCGGCCCTCGCCGCGCGCCTGCGGGACCGCGTGCCGCGCAAGGCGCTCGCCCTGCTCGCCACACTTCCGCTCGCGGCCTGCGCCCCGGAACCGCCGCCCGCCGAACCGCCGCACGGCTACATCGAGGGCGCCGAGGAAACCGCCGAGGCGCAACCCCGGTTGGTGCTCACCGACCGGGCGGGCGCCGTACGCGTGCTGGACCTGATCACCGAGTCGATGACCGAGCTGCCGCCGGCGCCGGGCGTCGAGCGCATCGCCACCGACGGGCGCTTCGCGTACCTCTCCGCGGGAAGCACCGTGCACGTCGTGGACAGCGGGTCCTGGATGGTCGACCACGGCGACCACGTGCACTACTACCGCACCGCGCCCACCGCGGCGGGCACGCGTCCCGGCGGCCCGGTCGTCGCCGCGCACGCCGACAGCACAGTGACCGCGCTGGTGGCCGAGGGGCGCACCGCGCTGTCCGGCCGGGAAACCGCGGGGGTGGCGGTCCCGCTGGGGGAGCGGCTGGTGGTCGCCGACGGCGCCGTCGAGGTCCGCGGCCGCGACGGGGTCACCGAACGCGTGCTGGAGCCGGTCTGCGCCGATCCGCGCGGGTCCGCGGTGACCAGGCGTGGCGTGGTGATCGGCTGCGCGGACGGTGCCGTGCTCGTGTCCGAAAAGGACTTCGCGGCGGTCCACATCCCCTATCCCGCCGGCGGTCCGCGGGCGGTGGAGTTCACCCACCGTCCCGGCAGCGCCACGCTCACCGCCCGCGCGGGCGACCGGGGTGTCTGGGTGCTCGACGTGACCGAGAAGACCTGGCGGTTGCTGGAAACCGGGCCGGTGGTGGCCGTCAACGCGGTCGGCTCCGGCGGAGCCGTGCTCACGCTGACCGCCGACGGCGTGCTGCACGCGCTGGACTCGGAAACCGGCGCGGAGACCGCGCGCCGTCCGTTGATCAGCGGTCCGGTCGATCCGGGCGCCGCGATCCACCTGGACACCAGCCGGGCGTACGTGAACGACGTCGCCGCGCGGGTCGTGCACGAGATCGACTACGCCGACAACCTGCGGATCGCCCGCACCCTGCCCACCGGCATCGCGCCGGCGCTGTTCGTGGAGACCGGGCGATGAGGCGGCTGGTGGCCGCGCTGGCGGCGTTGCTGCTCGTGGCGGGCTGTGCCGGCGCCGGTGACCGGGCCGGGGTGGTCGTGACGACGAACATCCTCGGCGACGTCACCCGCGCGATCGCCGGGGACCAGGCCGAGGTGACCGTGCTGATGCGGCCCGGCGCGGACCCGCACTCGTTCGCGTTGTCCGCGCAGGAGGCCGCGTTGCTGGAGGACGCCGGCCTGGTCGTCCACAACGGACTGGGCCTGGAGGAGGGCGTGGCGCGCAACGTGGACGCGGCCGTCCGGGCGGGTGTGCCGACGCTGGCCGCGGGCGAGGCCGCCGACCCCATTCCGTACGCCGGGGGCGAGCCGGACCCGCACTTCTGGACCGATCCGCGGCGGATGCGCGCGGTGGTGCTGGCGATCGCGGACGAGGTGGCCCGGGTGCCCGGGGCCGACGCGGCGGTCGTGCGCGCCAACGCGGACGCGTACGTGCGTGAGCTCGACGCGCTCGACGCGTGGATGGCCGAGCGCTTCGCCACGATCCCGGCCGAGCGGCGCAAGCTGGTCACCAACCACCACGTCTTCGGTTACCTCGCCCAGCGTTACGGCTTCGAGGTCGTGGGCGCGGTCGTGCCCAGCGGCACCACGCTCGCCTCGCCGAGCCCGTCCGACCTGGCCGAGCTGGCCGCCGCGATCCGCGCCGCCGGGGTGCCCGCGATCTTCGCGGACTCCTCGCAGCCCGACCGTCTCGCGCGGGTGCTGGCCGACCAGGCCGGGGTGCGCGTGCGGGTCGTCCCGCTGCACTCCGAGTCGCTCACCGCGCCCGGCGGGGGAGCGGCGACCTACCTGGAGCTGATGCGGTCCAACACCGACGCGATCGTCTCCGCCCTTGCCGGTTCCCACTGAGAAAGGTTGTTCTGTGAAGAGAGTTGCATTGTCCATTGTGGCTGGTCTGGTGCTGGCCGGGTGCGGCACGAGCCCGTCCGCCGCGCCGGAGGTCACCGACCCGGTCGTGGTCACCTACGACGGGGGGATCCTGGTGCTCGACGGCGACACGCTGGAGCAGAAGGCGGACCTGCCGCTGGCCGGTTTCAACCGGCTCAACCCGGCCGGCGACGACCGGCACGTGATGGTGTCCACCGCGGAGGGCTTCCAGGCGCTCGACGCGGTGTCGGCGGAGCTGACGGACGTGAAGTTCCCCGGCGCGAAGCCCGGTCACGTCGTCCGGCACGCCGGGCGGACCGTGTTGTTCTCCGACGGCACCGGGGAGGTCACGGCGTTCGACCCGGCCGGGTTGTCCGGCGGGCAGCCGGCGACCGAGGTGTACCGGGCCGCCGAGCCGCACCACGGGGTCGCCATCGAACTGTCCGACGGGCGGCTCGTGGTGACGCTGGGTAACGAGGAGGAGCGGCGCGGCATCGCGGTCCTCGACGACGCGCGGAAGGAGCTCACGCGCAGTGAGGAGTGCCCCGGCGTGCACGGCGAGGCGACCGCGGCCGGCGAGGCGGTGGTCATCGGCTGCGAGAACGGGGTGCTCGTCTACCGCGACGGCGTGATCCGGAAGGTGACCAGCCCGACGGAGTACGGCCGGATCGGCAACCAGGCCGGTTCGGACGCGTCGCCGATCGTGCTGGGCGACTACAAGCAGGACGAGGACGCGGAGCTGGAGCGGCCGCGGCAGGTCTCGCTGATCGACACCGTGGCCGGGACGCTGAGGCTGGTCGACATCGGCACGAGCTACACGTTCCGCTCGCTGGCGCGTGGCCCGCAGGGTGAGGCGCTGGTGCTCGGCACGGACGGCGGGATCCGGGTGATCGACCCGGTGAGCGCGCAGATCGTGCGGACGATCCCGGTGACCGGGGCGTGGGAGGAGCCGCTGGAGTGGCAACAGCCCCGCCCGGCGATCTTCACCCGCGGCGCCGACGTGTACGTGACCGACCCGGCGACGCGGCAAGTGCACCTGATCGACCTCGCGACGGGGGAGAAGCGCCGGAGCGTGACGCTGCCCCACGAGCCGAACGAGCTCAGCGGGGTGGCAGGGCACTGAGGGCAGGGGCGGTCACCGGTCGGTGGCCGCCCCGGCCGCGGCGATCTGGCTGCCGCAGGCCGCCAACGCGGCCCCGGCGGCCGCCGCCGCGGCGGGGCGCTCGGGGGCCCGCTCGCGCCCTGGGGCGCTGCGGTGGCCCGACCACCGCCGCAGCGGCAGCCCTGGCGCGGGCGGCCCTGCCGTGGACGGCCCGCGCGCCCCTGCCGTGGGCCGTGCGGCTGCGCTGCCTCGGCGGCTCGTGGTGCCTGCCCGCGCGGGTCACTTCGTCGATCTGGCCGTGGTTTGGCGGCTCGCGCGTCCCTGCCGTGGGCCTGTGCGGCTGCACTGCCTCGGTGGTCCGCGCGTGCCCGCCCCCACGGGCCACTGCGACGGTCTGGCCGTGGTTTGGCGGCGCGCCCGCCCCTGCCGCGGGCCTGTGCGGCTGCACTGCCTCGGTGGTCCGCGCGTGCCCGCCCCCACGGGCC
>NZ_JAKGSD010000039.1:0-23922 GCF_021654135.1 Amycolatopsis tucumanensis
CGCAGCCGCTCGGGCCGGACCGCTGCTGCTCGCTGCTCGTGCTGCCGCAGCCGCTTGCGTCTGACCGTTGCTGCTCGCTGCTCGTGCTGCCGCAGCCGCTCGGGCCGGACCGCTGCTGCTCGCTGCTCGTGCTGCCGCAGCCGCTCGCGCCAGACCGCCGCTGCTCGCTGCTCGTGCTGCCGCAGCCGCTCGCGCCAGACCGCCGCTGCTCGCTGCTCGTGCTGTCGCTCGCCACCCCGCCGCCGCTCGTCATCCGCGCTGGGGCGCCGCTCGTCGCCGGCGCGGGCGCCGGCCGCTCGCGCGGCCGTCGGCGGAGAGTGCGGCCACCATCCGCGCCCACCGCACCGCGCGCCGAACGCCCCACCGACAAGCGCCCACGATCACTCGGCTTCCGGGGCCGGCTCCAGGATCCCGAAGATGTTCCCCTCGGTGTCCACGCAGTACGCGAGCCACCCGATCCCCGGGATCGGGCTGCGCGGCACCGCCACCTGGCCGCCCGCCTGCTCGACCCGCCGCACGGCCGCGTCGAGGTCGTCCACCTCGACGGTCAGCGGGAAGGCGTTCACCGGCGCGTCCTCGGCGGGCGCGGGGCCCTGCCGCGGCACCAGCCCGCCGTCGATGCCCGGTCCGTCGCCGGTGCTGATCAGCCAGTACGGGTTGCTGCCCCACCGCTCGAACGTCCACCCGAAGACCGTCGCGTAGAAGGTGACGGCTCGTTCCGGGTCGCTCGCGTGGATCTCGAAGTGCACCGGACGCGGCATGGCGGCCTCCGAGAGGCGGTGGGCGGGGAACCGAGAATGCTACCCGCCGAGCGTGGTCCGCACGTACTCCTCGATCGCCGCCAGCGAGGACGGGGCCGACCACACCCGCTCGACGTGCGCGTCGTCCCCGGCGCGCTGCTCGCCGATCCGCTCGTCGAACGGCCGGTGGATCTGCGCCTTCGTGTGCCGGAACGCGTCCGACGGCACCGCGGCCAGCCGCCTCGCCGTCTCGATCGCCCTCGGCAGCACCTCGTCCGGCGCGGCCAGCTCGTCCACCAGCCCGCGGGAAAGCGCTTCGCCGCCCGCGTAGGTCTCGCCGAGGAACGTCAGCCCGGGCAGCCGCTCCGTCCCGTACGCGCAGCGCAGGATCTCCAGGGCCACCAACGGGAACGGCACCCCGACGAGCAGTTCGGTGACGCCGATCCGGCCCTGCCGCTCGTTCAGGATCCGCCGGTCGCACGCCGCCGCCAGCACCGCCCCGCCGGCGATCGCGTGCCCCGTCACCGCCGCGACGACCGGTCCGGGGAACCCGAACACGGCCAGGAACGCGTCCGACAGCGCGGGCAGGAACTCCCGGAGGTAGGCCGGCCCGCCCGCGGCGACCCGCTTGAGGTCCACCCCGGCGGAGAACATCCCGTCCCGCCCGGTCAGCACCACGCCCTTCGCGCCGCCGAGCTCGGCCTCCTCCAGCCGCGCCACCAGCTCCCGGCACAGCTCGGTGTCCATCGCGTTCGCCTTGCCGTGGGCCAGTTTCAGCACGGCCACGTCGCCGGCCTTGTCCACCTCGATCGTCGTCATCGCCCCACCGTAGTGGGAAATCAGCTGGTGATGTCCTTCGTCGCGAAGCGCCGCGCGGCCAGCAGCGTGAACACGGTCGCGTAGATCACCGCGGACAGCGTCCCGGCGGCCATGTTCGTCCAGTCGATGTCGGTCGCGATCAGGTCCATCCAGCCGTACGAGTAGTGCGTCGGCAGGTAGTTGCGCAGCGTGCCCAGCGCGGTGATCTGGTCGAGGATCTGCGACAGGATCGCCGCCAGCACCGCCCCGCCGACCGCGCCCAGCGGCGCGTCGGTGAGCACCGACAACAACAGCGCCAGCCCCGCCACCCACGCCAGCTGGATCACCACGTACACGGTGGACAGCCCGATCGCGATCAGGCTCTGCCCGAACGGGATCGCGTCCCCGGTGGGGCTGACCGCGTCACCGGCCCCGTAGAAGATCAGTCCCGCCACCAGGGCCACCAGCGGCAGCAGCACCAGCGCCACCACCGACAGCAACCCGGACGCGATCGCCTTCTGCCGCAGCAGCCGGTGCCGCGGCACCGGCATGGCCAGCAGGTACTTCAGGCTCGACCAGGACGCCTCGCTCGCGATCGTGTCCCCGAAGAACAACGCGACGATCGTGGGCAGCAGGAACGTCCCGGACACGAACAGCGCCAGCACGACGAAGTTCGGCGCGCTCGCCGTCGCCAGGTCGACGAACCCGCCGGAGCGCCGGTTCGGGCTGGACTCGCCGATCTCGAACGCCACCACCAGGATGAACGGCAGCAGCACGACGAACCCGAGCACCAGCTGGGTGCGCCGCCGCCGCAGCTGGCGCCGCAGCTCGACGCCCAGCCGCAACGTCCGCCGCGCCCGGTAGCCCTCGACCGCGCCGTCCGCGCCCACCCCGGAGTGGGTGTGCGCAGCGGCGTCGGTCAGCTCGTCCAGTGCCGCGGGATCGGTGTGGACCCCGTTCTCGCTCATGACGTTTCCTCTCCCACGAGCTGGAGGAACGCGTCCTCCAGCCGTCGCCGCGGCCCGGCCTGCTCGACCGCGACCCCGGCCCGGACCAGCGCCGCGACCGCCTCGGCGCGCGGCATCCCGTCCAGGTCGGCGTGCACGAGGGTCCCTTCGACGTCCACACCGGACACGCCGGGCACCCCGCGCAGGGCGTCGGCCGCCGCCTCCGGCCGGTCGACCCGGAAGGTGGCCTCGCCGCCGGCGGCCACGATGTCGCCGACCTCGCCCGCGGCCACCAGCCGGCCGCGGTGCATCACCACGACGTGCGTGCAGGTCTGCTCGACCTCGGCCAGCAGGTGGCTGGAGACCACCACGGTCCGGCCGGTCGCGGCGTACCGCTGCAGCACCTCGCGCATCTGGTGGATCTGCGGCGGGTCGAGCCCGTTGGTCGGTTCGTCGAGCACGAGCAGCTCCGGCAGCCCGAGCATGGCCTGCGCGATCGCGAGCCGCTGCCGCATGCCCTGGCTGTAGGTGCGGACCTTGCGGTGCACGGCGTTGCCCAGCCCGGCGATCTCCAGCGCCTGCTCCAGGTGCGCCTGCTCGATCGGGCGGCCGGTCGCGTCCCAGTAGAGGCGCAGGTTCGCGGTGCCGGACAGGTGCGGCAGGAACCCGGAGCCCTCGACGAACGAGCCGATCCGCGACAGCACCGGCGCGCCGGGCGTGATCCGGTGGCCGAACACCCTGATCTCGCCGGCGGTGGGGGTGATCAGGCCCATCAGCATGCGCAGCGTCGTCGTCTTGCCGGCGCCGTTCGGCCCGAGCAGGCCGAGCACCTGGCCCGGTTCGACGCGGAAGGACAGGTCCTTCACGGCGGTGAGCCCGCCCGGGTAGGCCTTGGTCAGCCCGTCGATCACCAGCGGCACCCCGGCCAGGTCCGGGTCGGCCTGGTGCGACCGCCGCCTGCGCACCGCGGCCAGCGCGGCGACCGCCGCGGCGAGCGCGAGCGTGACGGCGATGCCGACGAGCGTCCCGACCGGCCACCCGCCGCCGACGGCGTTGCCCGGCACGACCGGCACCGCGATGGCCGGGTCGGCGAGCGAGACCCGGTACGCGGCCGGGGTCACCGGGGTCGCGTACGCCTGGTCGGTCGTCGTGACCACGAGCTGCAGGGCGTGCCCGGCCTCGACCGGCCGCACCACCCCGGGCAGCGTCACGGTCACCTCGGCGGTGCCGGACGACGGGATCGCCACCCGGACCGGGGCGATCTGGTTCGCCGGCAGCGTGCGGCTGCCGTCCGGGTTGAGGTCGTAGAGCTTGACGAACAGCACCGCCTCGCCGGTGCCGGACACCCGCAGCCGGACGGTCGACGAGCCGGTGATCAGCAGCTGCGAGTCGACGGGCGCGGTGGTGAACCGCGCGGACTGGCCGGGCGGGTCGAGGCTGAACAGTCCCGACAGCCGCGACGATCCGCTGACCAGCGCGTTCAGGCCGGGGATCCCGCTGACCGCGGCGGGCGTGCCGCCGGGCGGGTTGACGATCGTCTGCTCGTCGCCGTCGAGCTGCAGCGTCCGCCGCTGGGTCTGCGCGGGGTACTCGCCGGCGTCGACGGTGCGCACCGACGGCGAGCCCGACGCGCGCAGCGAGCCCTGCACGTCGTAGGAGAACCCGCTGAACGGGTTGCCGCCCTCGCCGGTGAGCTGGAACCACAGCCAGTCGCCGAGCTTCGCGCGCAGCTGCGGGCCCGGGCGGCCGCCGTCGTGCCCGCCGGTGTACCAGACCTGCTGCACCGTCCCGCCCGCCGCGGTGATCTGCCGCGCGGTGGCGTCGGACTGGTCGAGCCCGAACAGCGTGTCGGCCTCGCCCTGCACCAGCAGGGTCGGCGCGGTGATGTTCCCGGTGACCGCGGCGGGGGACAGGCGCTGCAGCAGGGCCGCGACCTGCGGGCTCACCTTGCCGGTCGTGGCCAGGTCGGCGTAGGCGCGGCAGATCTCGGCGGTGAACCGGCCGCACGTCGCCCCGCCGAGCTGCTGCGGCGCCTGCTGGGGGAGCGGCGCGGCGGCGGCCGAGCCGCCCCCGCCCGTGGTCCCGGCGGTCTGGGTGTCGTCGTTGGTCTCCTGGCCCGGCTCCGGCGCCTCCGCGCCCAGCCCGCCCGCGCCCGAGGGCGAGGTCCCGGCGGAGAAGAGCAGCCCGGCCCACGACCTCTTGAACACCCCGTCCGGGGAGAACGCGCCCGCCGCCGGGGTGCCCGCCGCGGGCGCCGCCGCCGCGGCCGCGTTCGGCGTGAGGCCCTGGGCCAGGTCGTTGTAGGTGATCACCGGCGTGATCGCGTCGACCCGCTTGTCCCGTCCGGCCAGCTGCAGCGCCAGCGCGCCGCCGTAGGAGGCGCCCAGCACGCCGACCCGCGGGTCGCCGGGGCCGTCCAGGCGGACCTCCGGGCGGGTGGCGAGCCAGTCGACCAGGCGGGCGGCGTCCGCGACCTCGAAGTCCGGGTCGTTGAGCCCGATCTCGCCGGTGCTGCGGCCGAAGCCGCGCGCCGAGTAGGTGAGCACCACGAACCCGCGCCGGGCCAGCTCCTGCGCGTCGCCGGCGACGCTGTTCTTGTCCCCGCCGAACCCGTGCGGCAGCAGCACCGCCGGGGCGGGCGTGCGCTCCGGCAGGTAGAGCGTGGTGTCCAGGCTGACCTTCGCCGCGGAGCCGGGCGCCGCGGGCACGTCGAGGATGGCGTCCTGCGTCGGTACCGCGGCGGGCTCGCTCGACGAGCGGGTCCAGACGAGCACGACGGCCGCCACCAGCAGGACGACGACCGCGAGGATCACCATCCGGGAACGGCGTGTGTGCGGGAGCGCGATTCGGGGCACACCGAAACCGTATGGGAGCTTTCCTGAGAACGCGTCAGCGCGGGTCCTGATCTTGGAATCCGGGTGATGAGGGTTACCTAAGGTGGTGTTCGTCCGGTTGATCAGGAAAGATGGATACGACGTGGAGGGGAGTATTCCTTCGCGGCGGTGTCGTCAGCACGGCGGTCCTTCGGGGCACCCGGCACCGTCGGCCGGATCCACCGGCGGAAGAGACCTCCGGCTAGCTGCTGCTGCGCGCTAACCGGAGGTATTGCGTAGATGAATGTCCCCGTGTGGCTGTGGGCTGCCACGGTTGCAGGCCTGCTCGTGCTGATCGCGATCGACCTCGTGATCGTCGACCGGAAGCCACATGAAGTCACCACCAAGGAAGCGGCCAAGTGGGTCGTCTTCTACATCACCTGCGCCGTGTTGTTCGGCATCGGCGTCTGGGTCCTCGCCGGGCACGACTACGGCGTCCAGTTCTTCACCGGGTACATCACCGAGTACTCGCTGTCGGTGGACAACCTGTTCATCTTCATGATCATCATGGCCTCGTTCCGGGTGCCCGCGATCCACCAGCACCGCGTGCTGCTGATCGGCATCCTGCTCGCGCTGGCCATGCGCAGCGTGTTCATCGCGGTCGGTGCGGCCCTGATCGCCCAGTTCGTGTGGGTGTTCTTCCTGTTCGGCGCGGTCCTGGTGTGGACGGCCATCAGCATGGTGCGCGGCAACGACCACGACGAGGAGTACCACGAGAACGCGGTCGTGCGGTGGATCCGCAAGGTCTACCCGGTCACCGACGACTTCCACGGCCACAAGATGACGATCAAGCGGGACGGCAAGCGCTGGCTTACGCCGATGTTCGTGGTGATCGTGGCCATCGGCAGCGCCGACCTGCTCTTCGCGGTCGACTCGATCCCGGCGATCTTCGGCATCACCCAGGAAGCCTTCCTGGTGTTCACCGCCAACGCGTTCGCGCTGATGGGGCTGCGGCAGCTGTACTTCCTGCTCGGCGGTCTGGTGAACAAGCTGGTCTACCTGTCCTACGGCCTGGCGGTCATCCTCGCCTTCATCGGCGCGAAGCTGATCCTGCACGCGCTGCACGAGTACCACGCGGTGCCGGACTGGCTGGACATCAACAACTGGCTCTCGCTGGGCGTGATCGTGGTCGTCCTGACCGTCACCACCGTCCTCAGCCTGGCCAAGGCCAAGCGGGACGAGAAGAAGAAGTCGGAGTCTCAGGCTCTTAGCGAGGCTAACGAAATCCGGTAGGTTCGGGGGCATGCGTCCCTCGGATCTCGAACTCCTCGCCGTGCCCGGCACTCCCGCGCTGCACGGCACCCTGCTGCTGACCGCGGTCACCACCCCCGACCTCGGCGGCAACACCTATCGCAGTTCGCTGTGGCGGGCCGCCCCCGACGGCGGGGCGGCCCGGCAGTGGACCCACGGCGAGCGGGACACCGATCCCGCGATCTCCCCGGACGGCCGCTGGGTGGCCTTCCTCCGCGCGGACGGCGACAAGCCGCAGCTGCACGTGATGCCCGCCGACGGCGGCGACGCCCGGCGCCTCACCGAACTGCCGCTCGGCGCCGGCGCCCCGGTGTGGGCGCCGGACTCGCGCCGCGTCGCCTTCACCGCGCGGGTGCCCGAAGCCGGCCGCTACGGTGCGCCGGACCCCGACGGCGAAGTCCTCGAACCGGCCGCGGAGGCGCCCCGCCGGATCACCCGCTACGACTACCGGCTCGACAACGTCGGCTTCCTGCGGGACCGCCCGCGGCGGCTGTTCGTCCTCGACGTCACCGACCCGGGTGAACCGGAGCCGCTGACCGACGACCAGGCCGACGTCTCCGACCCGGCGTGGCTGCCGGACGGTTCGGCCGTGCTGGTCGTCGCGCCCCGCGAGTGGGGCGCCACCGACACCGAGGAGAGCGACCTCTACCTGGTGCCTGCCGAGGGCGGCGAGCCGGTGCTCGCGGTGCGCAGTGCGGGCAGCGCCGCCAAGCCGTCGGTGACGGTCGACGGCACGATCCTCTTCTACGGCCAGGAGTACACGTGGCCGCACGTCGTGGCCCGCAACCCGGGTCTGTGGGCGGCCGAGCTGCCCGCCGACGGCGAGCCGGCGAAGCCGCGCCGCCTGACCGACGCGGAGTCCGTGTACTGCATGTCCGACGTGCCGCCCGCGCAGTTCCGCGACGAGGTCCTGGTGACCGTGCTCAACCGCGGCGCGATCGAGCTGCGGGCCGTGCCGCGCGACGCCGACCGGGCGCCGCTGGACGGCCTGAGCAGGCTGCTCGGTGACCGCGGCGCGGTGCGGTCGTTCGCGGTGGACGGGGAGCGGATCGCCGCGGTCGTGGCGCGGCCGGACAGCTCGGGTGACGTGGTGCTGCTCGACGGCCCGGACCAGTTCGTGCTCACCGACTTCTCGAAGCCGGTGCGGGAGAAGGGGATCCGCCCGGTCGAGGAGCTGACCGCCACGGCGCCGGACGGCTACCCGGTGCACGGCTGGCTGGTGCTGCCCGAGGGCGAGGGGCCGCACCCGGTGCTGCTCGTGGTGCACGGCGGCCCGTTCGCGGCCTACGACTGGGGCCTGTTCGACGAGGCGCAGGTGTACGCCGCGGCCGGGTACGCCGTGGTGATGGGCAACCCGCGCGGTTCGGCGGGCTACGGCGAGAGCCACGGGCAGGCGATCGTGCACGGACTGGGCACGGTCGACGTCGACGACGTGCTGGCGCTGCTGGACGCGGCCCTGGAGCGCGACGACCTGGACTCCTCGCGGGTCGGCGTGATGGGCGGCTCGTACGGCGGTTTCATGACGACGTGGCTGGCCGCCCACCACGGTTCGCGATTCCGCGCCGCGTGGAGCGAGCGGGCCGTCAACGCGTGGGACTCGTTCACCGGCAGCTCGGACATCGGCTGGTTCTTCACCGAGGCCTACGTCGGCGCGGACCCGGTGGTGCAGCGCGAGCGCAGCCCGCTGACCTACGCCGCGCAGATCCGGATCCCGTTCGCGGTGGTCCACTCCGAGCACGACTGGCGCTGCCCGGTGGAGCAGGCCCAGCGGCTGTTCGTGGAGCTCAAGCGCAACGGCACGGAGGTCGAGATGCTCCTCTTCCCCGGCGAGGGCCACGAACTGAGCCGGTCCGGCAAGCCGCGCCACCGGGTGCAACGCTTCGACGCGATCCTGGACTGGTGGTCGCGCCACCTGGCGTGACTCGCCGGGTTGCCGAGGCGGAGACGCCGGCCCGGATCAACGTCGAGGGCTGGCGCTCCGCCCGCGCACCCGGGACAGCTTGCGGGCCGAGCGCTTCCGCTCCCGGCCTCCCCGGCCTCGGAGCCGGCTGGGTAACGGAGCCGGCCGCACCGCGGTGCGTCCCGGACCGGTTGCCCCGGCGCGCCCCCGGCGAGGCGGCGTCGTGGCACGGCGGGCGCGGGGGTTTCCCGGCTCCGGTGCCGGCGCTCCGCAGAGCAGTAGGCGGGCTGGCGGCGGGGTCTCGCCACGCGTTGATCCAGGTGTGCCGGGAGCACCGGCGCCCGTCCCCCCCGGAAATCCGCTGTCCCCGCGCGCTTCAGTTCAGCAGCACGTAGTTCAGCTCCTCGCACACCCGGCCCAGCGGCACGTCCAGGCCGGGGTGGTCGAGCGGCAGCAGCACGTCCGGCGCCAGCGGCAGCGCCTTGCCGGCCGGTGGGTCCCACAGGCACAGCGCGGGGTGCCCGCCGTCCATCGACGAGCGGTACCACAGTCCGTCCAGCTCCGGGAAGGCCGCGCGGATCGCCCGCGCCCACGCCTGCGTGATCTTCTTCGGCCCGCTCGAAATCTCCTGCGACGCCCCGACCCGCGTCGGCCACAGGCCGGTCAGGTCGAGCAGCCTCAGCGGCCGCGACGGGCGCACCACGACCAGCCTCGGGAGCCGCGTCCTGCGGTCGACCAGCGACGTCGTCTGGAACACCTCCGCCACGCTCGTCCGCACGGTCAGCCCGAAGTACAGCACCCCGTGCCCCGGATCGGTGACGGCGCGCCCGTCCCGGCTGGGCGGCTGCGGGTCGAAGCGGCCGTGCGGCAGCGGGCCGGTGTAGCGGAACGTGTTCCACTGCTGCGGGTGGTTGCCGCCCGCGGTGAAGATCCGCACCAGCCGCCGCGTGGACGGCACGGTCACGATGTCGACGTCGGCGCGCAGGGCAGCGAGGAGCTCAGCCCGCGACGGCGGGAGTGGCAAACGGGCCATGAGATGCGGGGCGGCCTCAGAACGGGGTGCCGAGCGTGGCGGCGAGCGCGGCGACCGGCTCGGGGTCGCCCCCGGCCAGCAGCCACTGCCGCGGGGTGGCGGGCCGCCCGCCGATCTGCAGGTCGGCCTGCTCGGTGTTCATGAACGCGGCCACGACCAGCGCGGGCTGGTCGTCCGGCACGGCGGCCAGCACGGCTTCCAGCCCGGGCAGCGCGCCCCGCTCGCCGAACTGCCACGACGGCAGCCGCCAGCCGCCCTGGTCCTTCCAGCCGGTCAGGCGCCGGTCGGCCAGCTTGTGCCGGATCCGGCTCGGGTCCACGCCCAGCCGCCGTGCGGCCTCGGCGACCGTGAGGGCGGACTCGGCCAGCACCGCGTGCGCCGCCACCGACGGCGCGCGGCTGTCCGGCTCGTCGTCGCGCCGGGGCGACAGATCGAGCCCCGCCTCGGCGAGCGCGGCCCGCTGCCCCTCGGAGAAGAAGGACACCGGGTCCGGGTTCGGCGGGGCGAGGCGGCGCGCGGCGTCCTCGACCAGCGAGAGGAAATCCGCGGCGTCGATCCGGAGGCCTGCCTTGGCGAGGACGTTCTCCAGCGCGACCGTCATGAGCCTCAGCATAGCGCTCGGCGTGCGGGTTCGTGCGCCCTAGGGGAAACTGTCCGCAGAGGACACGATCTTGTCCACTCTTGACATGTGTGGCGGGTCACTCTAGGTTCGGCCGAGTAATCGATTTCTCGCAGCGTGGCGAGGGGGCCAGCATGGACGCGGAGCCACGGTCGCCCCTGGTCGAGCTGGCCGGGGTGAGCAAGTCCTACGGCGGAGTTCATGCGGTGCGTGACGTCGATTTCACTGTGTGTGCCGGAGAAGTCCACGCGCTGCTCGGGGAAAACGGCGCGGGCAAGTCCACTCTGATGAAGATCCTCTCCGGTGAGGTGGGCGGCCACCGCGGGGAAATCCGCATCGACGGCGAGCCCGTCCGGTTCGCCCGGCCCGCCGACGCGCAGCGCGCCGGGGTCGCGATGATCCACCAGGAACTCGACCTCGTCCCGGCGCTGCCGATCGCCGAGAACGTGTTCCTCGGCCGCGAGCCCCGCACCCGCTTCGGCACGATCGATCGCCGCCGGATGGTGCGTGAGACCGCGCGCCTTCTGGACCGCATCGGCGTCGCGCTCGACCCGCGCCGTCCGGTGGAGGAGCTGCGCACCGGCGAGCAGCAGCTGGTCACCATCGCGAAGGCGCTGTCGCTGGACGCCCGGATCATCGTCATGGACGAGCCGACCTCCGCGCTGTCCGCGCCGGAGATCGACCGGCTGTTCGCCGTGATCGCCGAACTGCGCCGCGCCGGCGCCGGCGTCGTCTACATCTCGCACCGCATGGACGAGATCGGCCGCGTCGCCGACCGCGCGACCGTGCTCCGCAACGGCGAGGTGGTGGCGGAGTTCGACGCGCGGGCGATGACCGCGCAGCAGGCGTCCGAGGCGATGGTCGGCAGGCCGGTCGAGTCGATGTTCCGCACCGGCGACGGCGCGGGCGCGGGGGAGGAGCTGCTGCGCGTCGAGGACCTGGTCGTGCAGTCGCGGCGCCCCGGCCGCCGTGATCCGGCCGGCATCAGCCTGCGGGTCGGGCGCGGCGAGATCGTCGGTGTCGCCGGGCTCCTCGGCGCCGGTCGCACGGAGCTGCTCGAGACGATCTACGGCGTCGGGGGACGCTGGTCCGGGCGGATCCTGCTGCGCGGCGAGGAGATCCGCCCGCGCGGCCCCCGCGGGGCGCTGCGCCTGGGCATCGCGTTCGTGCCCGAGGACCGGCGCGTCGCGGGCCTGGCGCTGGAGCACTCGGTGCTCGCCAACACGGTGCTGTCCATAGTGGACCGCATCGCGCGGGCCGGGGTGGTGCCGCGGCGGCGGGAACGCGGCGCGGCGCAGGAGATGGTCGACCGCCTCGGCGTGAAGCTCGCGTCGCTGCGGGACCCGGCAGGCTCGCTGTCCGGCGGCAACCAGCAGAAGGTCGTGCTGGGGCGCGGCCTGCTCACCGAACCCGCGCTGCTGCTGCTGGACGAGCCGACCCGCGGGGTGGACGTCGGCGCGAAGGCCGAGATCTACCGGCTCCTCGGCGAGGCGGCGAGCAGGGGCGTGGGGGTCCTGCTCGCGTCGTCGGAGCCCGCCGAGCTGATCGGCGTCTGCCACCGCGTGGTCGTGCTGCGGGACGGCCGCAGCGTGCGGGAACTGGACACAGCGAACACCACCGAAGCGGAGCTGCTGGCGTTCTCGATGGGCGAGGGGGCCGTCGAGGACCTGGTGGCGGAAGGGACGTCATGACCAAGGTGGCCGCGTTGCCCGACCTCGCCCGCCCCGGCGGCGGGCTGCTGGCGACGCTGTTCCGGTTCCAGAGCCTGTTCGGCCTGGTGCTGGTGTTCATCGCCGCGGTGGTGTACTCGCCGAGCAAGAACGGCGAGCTCGTGTTCCTGGACTCGGGCAACCTGTTCAACGTCGTGCGCTCGATGTCGGAGATCGGGATCCTCGCCGTCGGGATGACGCTGGTGATCCTCATCGGCGGCATCGACCTGTCCGTCGGGTCGGTGCTCGGCCTGGCCAGCGTCGGGGTGGCGGTCCTGCTCACCGAGAACGACCTCGGGCTGGTGCCGGCGGTGGCGCTGGTGCTCGCGATCGGGCTCGGGTTCGGGCTGCTGCAGGGGTTCGCGATCACCTCGTTCGGCATCCAGGCGTTCATCGTGACCCTGGCCGGCATGCAGATCGCGCGCGGCCTGGCGCGGATCTGGTCCGGCGGGCAGGGCGTGTCGATCACCTACGGCGAGGGGCCGGGGCAGGCGCCGGAGACGTTTTCGCTGCTGGGGGAGCGCACCTTCAACGGGCTGGTGCCGATCCCCGCGCTGATCTTCCTGGTGGTCGCCGCACTGGCGGTGGTGCTGCTGCGGGTCAGCGCGTTCTCCCGGCACATCTACGCCATCGGCGGCAACGAGAAGGCCGCGCGCCTGTCCGGCGTGCCGGTCAAGCGGGTGAAGATCATCGTGTTCGGCCTGTGCGGGCTGCTGGCGGCGCTGGCCGGGATCGTGCACGCCGGGCAGCTCAACTTTGGCGGACCCAACGACGGCGCGATGTACGAGCTGGACGCGATCGCCGCCGTGGTCATCGGCGGCACCAGCCTGATGGGCGGGCGCGGCTCGGTGGTCGGCACGGTGGCCGGCGCGCTGCTGGTCGGCGTGCTGCGCAACATCCTGGGCCTGAACAACGTGGACTCCAACGTCCAGTTGCTCGTGATCGGCCTGGTCATCGTGCTCGCCGCGGGGCTGCAGCGGCTGCGCCCGGCATCGGTTTCCTGACGAGAGGGGAAGAATCATGCGGAAGTCCCGTGGCCTGGCGGCGGTGGGCGCGTGCCTGCTGCTCGCGGCCTGCGGCACCACGAACGAGAACTCGGGCAGCGGCGGCGGCGCGCAGGGTGCGCCGGAGCGCTGCGGCGCCGACGGGCAGTACACGATCGGGATGAGCCAGGCCAACGTCGCCGAGCCGTACCGGCAGCGGATGGACGACGACATCCGCGCCGCGGCCGCGTCGGTGCCGCAGTTCACCGTCAACTTCGCCGACGCCGCGCAGGACAACTCGAAGCAGGTCGAGCAGGTCGACAACTTCATCACCCAGCAGGTCGACCTGCTCATCATCAGCCCCAACGAGGCGACGCCGCTGACCGCGCCGGTGAAACGCGCCTACGACAAGGGGATCCCGGTGCTGGTGCTGGACCGCAAGGTCGACGGCGACGCCTACACGTCGTTCATCGGCGCGGACAACGTCGACATCGGGCGGCAGGCCGGCGAGTACTTCAAGACGACGTTGCTGCCGAACGGCGGCAAGATCGGCGAGCTGCGCGGGCTGGCCGGCTCGACCCCGGCGCGGGAGCGGCACGACGGCTTCATGCAGGGCATCCAGGGGTCCAAGATCGAGATCGTGGCCGCGCAGGACGGCGACTGGCTGCGGGACAAGGGCCAGCAGCAGGCCGACGCGATCCTCAAGGCGAACCCGGACATCCAGGCGATCTACTCGCACAACGACCCGATGGGCGAGGGAGCCCGCATCGCCGCGACGAACGCCGGGCGTCCCGACCTGCCGATCACCGGGATCGACGGGTTGCCCATCGAGTCGGGCGGGCTGAAGGCCGTCGAGGCGGGCCGCCTGTCGGCGACATTCATCTACCCGACGGGCGGGCAGGAGGCGATCGCCGCGGCGAAGAGCATCCTGGTGGACTGCCGCCAGGTGCCGAAAACGCAGACGCTGCCGACGAAGCTGGTGACGAAGGACAACGCGGCGGCCACGTACGCGGAGCTGAACAGCGGGTCCTGACCGTTTCGCGCGCCGTCCCGTCGCCCCGGCGGCGGGACGGCCCCGGATCGCCGCCGGAAACGAACCCCGTCAGGCGCGGTGGCTGCTGCCCCGCTCGATGAGCTGCGCCTCCAGTGTCGTCGCGGTCGGGGGCAGCGAGCCATCGGCTATCCGGGCCAGCAGCAGCCGCGCCGCCTCCGCGCCGATCTCGTACGCCGGCTGGGCCACGACGGTCAGCGGTGGGTCGATGAGCGTCGCCCAGGGGACGTCGTCGAAGGCGACCACCCCGACGTCCCGCCCCAGCCGCAGCCCGGCCGCCCGCAGTGCCTCCAGCACGCCGATCGCCATCGCGCTGTTGGCCACCAGCAGCGCGTCGGGCGGCTCCGCCTCGGCCAGCAGCGCACGCGTCGCCGCCTCGCCGCCGGACGCCCGGTACTCGGCCCGCCGCTCGCGCCGCTTCCGCCGCCCGAGCGCGTCCCGGTACCCCGCCAGCCGGTCGTCGGCCGTGCGCACCCCCGCCGGCCCGGTCACGCACCCGACCCGCTGGTAACCGGCCGCCAGCAGGTGCTCGGCCGCCGCCCTGGCCGCGGCCCGGCTGTCGACCAGCACCTGATCACCGGTGCCCGCGCGCAGCGGCCGGTCCACCGCGACGACCGGCGTTCCGCGCCCCAGCAGCATCTCGACCCCGGCCCACTCGTCGGTCGGCGAGATCACCACCCCGGCCACCCGCTCCTGCAGCGCCACGTCGATGTAGCGGCGCTCTTTCTCGGCGCTCTCGTCGGAATTGCACAGCACCACGGAGTAACCGGCCGTCTGCGCCACGTCCTCGACGCCGCGGGCGATCGCGGTGAAGAACGGGTTCTCCACATCGGAGATGATCAGCGCCAGGACCGCGGTCTCCTGCCTGCGCAGGTTCCGCGCGAGCCCGTTGGGCTGGTAGCCCAGCTCTTCCGCGGCCGCGCGCACCCTGGCGACCAGCGCCGGATCCACTGTGGACACGCCGTTCAGCGCCCGCGACACGGTGGCCGTGGACACCCCGGCGCGCCGCGCCACATCGCTGATGGTCGCCACCGCGACCTCCCGTCTTCCTCGCCGCTCACGCGGTGGACGGGCGGCTATTGACACCGTCCGGGGTCCAGAATAGCGTCTTGAGTAATCGATTACCCGCCCTAGGAGGCAGCGTGGCCCGCATCGGCGTGATCAGCATTTCCGACGGGCGTGACCATGTGCACGCGCGCAACGCCCGGTTCATCCAGTCCAAACAGGACGAGCTCGTGCGGTCGCTGACCGCGGCGGGGCACGAGGTGGTCGCGGGCCGGGACCTGGTCGCGACCAACACGCTGGCCACGTCGGTGGCGCGCGAGGTCGCCGCCGCCGGGGTGGACGTCACGATCTTCTACTACGCGGTGTGGAGCTTCCCGCACTTCACGATGCTCGCCGCGGACGCCACGCGCAGCCCGCTGATCCTGGTCGCCAGCACCGACCCGACCGAGCCGGGTCTGGTCGGCATGCTCGCCGCGGGCGGCGCACTGGACCAGATCGGCCGCGCCCACACCCGGTTGTGGGGCGCGCCGGACGACGCGGACCTGGCCGGCCGGGTCGGCGCGCATGCGCGGGCCGCCGCCGCGGTCGCGTCGCTGCGCGGGTCCACCTTCGGCCGCTTCGGCGGCCGCCCGATGGGCATGAACACCGCGGTCGCCAACACCGACCAGTGGATGCGCCAGTTCGGCGTCGACGTCGAGGAGATCGACCAGTACGAGCTGGTGCTGCGCGCGGAGAAGGCCGACGTCGGCGAAGCGGCCAAGGCGCGCCGCTGGATCGAGGAGCACGCGGCCGGGGTCCACTACGACGGCCAGAAGCTCACGCCCGAGCTGCTGGAGCGGCAGATCCGGTCGTACCTGGCGATCCGCGACATCATCGACGAGCGCAAGCTCGACTTCTCCGGCATCAAGGGCCAGCCGGAGCTGACCGAGCACTTCGCCACGATGGACGTCACGGAGGCGTTCCTCAACGACCCCTACGACTGGAACGGCCCCAAGCCGGTGCACGTCACCGCCACCGAGGCGGACATGGACGGCGCGCTGACCATGCAGCTCATGCACAAGATCTCCGGCGACCCGGTGCTGTTCGCCGACGTCCGCCACTACCACGCCGACCGCGACATCTGGGATCTGTGCAACTCCGGCCAGCACGCCACCTGGTACGCCGCGCGCAGCGACGACCCGGCGGAGAACCTGGCGAAGGTCCACTTCTACCCGGAGGTGTTCTTCTTCCCCGCGGGCGGCGCGTCGGTCCAGCACATCGCCGCGCCCGGGCAGATGACGCTGGGACGGCTCACCCGGCAGGCGGGGGAGTACCGTCTGCAGCTGATGCTGGGCGAATTCGAGAACTACGACGACGAGACCAACGAGTCCCTGATGCGCCAGTCCACGCCGGAGTGGCCGCACGCGTGGGCGCGCCTGGACGCGCCCGCCGAGACGTTCCTGTCGCGGTTCGGGGCCAACCACATCCACGCCATCCCGGGCGACCGCCGCGCCGAGCTGCGTGCCGCGGCCGGCCTGCTGGGCGTCGACGTGCACGAGTGGTCCCGTGACTGACCTGCTGCTCGGCATCGACATCGGGACGTCCAGCTCGAAGGGCGTCCTGGTCACCCGCGACGGCGAGATCGTGGCCCGCGCGTCGCGGGCGCACGACACCTCGTGCCCGCACCCGGGCTGGGTCGAGCACGACGCGGAAACCGTGTGGTGGCAGGACTTCCTGGCGCTGACCCGGGAACTGGTGGCGGCGGCCGGCGACCGGAAGCCGGCGGCGCTGGCCGTGAGCGGCATCGGGCCGGTGCTGCTGCCCGCCGACTCCGACGGCACCCCGCTGCGGCCGGCCATCCTGTACGGCGTGGACACCCGCGCCTCCCGGGAGATCGAAGAGCTGACCGCGGAGCTCGGCGCGGAATCCATTGTGGAGCGCGCGGGCACGGCGCTGTCGTCGCAGGCGGTCGGCCCGAAGTGGCGCTGGCTCGCCCGGCACGAGCCGGAGGTGTTCCGGCGCACCCGGCTGTTCCTGATGTGCAGTTCCTACCTGGTGCACCGGCTGACCGGCGAGTACGTCCTGGACCACCACTCGGCCAGCCAGTGCGACCCGATGTACGACCTGCGCGCGGGGGACTGGGCCGCGGACTGGGCGGCGCTGTGCGCGCCCGGGGTCGAGATGCCGCGGCTGGTGTGGCCGACCGAGGTGGCCGGTGTGGTGAGCGCGGCCGCGGCAGCGGAAACCGGTCTGCCGCAGGGCCTCCCGGTCACGGCCGGGACGGTCGACGCGTGGGCCGAGGCCGCCAGCGTCGGCGTGGCCGAGCCGGGCGACACGATGGTCATGTACGGCACCACGATGTTCCTCATCCAGGTGCTGGCCGACCCGCGCCCGCACACCGGCCTGTGGACGACGTGCGGCGCCTTCCCCGGCACGTACTCGCTGGCGGCCGGGATGGCGACCTCCGGCGCGATCACCGACTGGCTGCGCCGGCTCGTCGGCGGCGACTTCGCGACCCTGGTCGACGAGGCCGCGAAGGTGCCGCCCGGCAGCCGGGGCCTGCTGATGCTGCCCTACTTCGCGGGCGAGCGCACGCCGCTGTTCGACCCGGACGCCCGCGGCGTGCTGGCGGGGCTGACCACCTCGCACGGCATCGGCGAGATCTACCGCGCCGCGCTGGAGGGCATCGCCTACGGCGTGCGGCACAACCTGGAGGCCATGCGCGACTCCGGCGGCGCGGCGGGCAGGCTGGTCGCGGTCGGCGGCGGCACCCAGGGCGGGCTGTGGACGCAGATCGTCAGCGACGTGACGGGCGCCGACCAGCAGGTGCCCGCGGAGACGATCGGCGCGGCGTTCGGCGACGCGCTGCTGGCGGCCGTCGCGATCGGCGCGGAACCGGACGTCACGCGCTGGAACCCGGTGGCGAGCACGGTTCGCCCGGATCCGGCCGCGGTGGACACCTATGACCGGTTTTATACGCGGTACCGCGAACTCTACCCCTCCACAAAGGACATAACGCACTTTCTGGCCGAGCGTCAGCGCGAGAGCGGGCACTAGCCTGGCCGGGTGTTTTCCGAACCCTCGGGCCAGGGCTGGCAGCAGGTCGGCGAACTCGTGCTCGCGCTGGTGCTGTGCTCGCTGATCGGCCTGGAACGCGAACTGAAGCAGAAGAGCGCCGGTCTGCGCACGCACACGCTGGTCGGGGTGGGCGCGGCGCTGTTCCTCCTGGTGAGCAAGTACGGCTTCACCGACGTGCTCGAACCGGGGCGGATCGTGCTGGACCCGTCGCGGGTGGCGGCACAGATCGTGTCCGGGATCGGGTTCATCGGCGGCGGGCTGATCTTCGTGCGGCGCGACGTGGTGCGCGGCCTGACCACCGCGGCGGTGGTGTGGATGAGCGTGGCGGTGGGCTGCGCGTGCGCGGCCGGGCTGCCGCTCCTGGCGGTGGTCGTCACCGCGGCGCACTTCGTGGTGGTCTACGGCTACCCGCCGCTGGTGCGGCTGCTGACGCGCCGGCGCCCCGCGACGACGACGGTCCGGCTGGCCTACCGGGACGGCGAGGGGGCGCTGCGCCGGATCCTGGAACTGGCGACCCGCTCCGGCTACTCGGTCCAGCGGGCCCTGACCAACCGCCGCGACTCCGGCGGCGTGATCGACCTGAGCATGCGGCTGCTCGGGCCGCGCGGCGTCGACGACCTGCTCGCCAGGCTGGCCGAGCAGCCCGGGATCCTCGCCGTCGAGACCGGCGCGATCGACGACACGAGCGAGTAGAAGTCGCAGGTCAGCGGGGTTGCACTACCCCGAGCGGGTGAAAAGCGGACGGTGATGTACCCGCCAGGTAACGATTGACGCTCGGCTTGCGAGGAATGGTTGACGCGCTCGGTGGAAGCGCGGTGAGCCGAGAGAAGACGACGCCATGGGTGTTGTTCCCACCGCGGGTCCCGGGCCGGGACCGCGGCGGCCGCTGGCCAGTTCGATGGCGGTGTTCGCCGCCCTCGGGGTGGTCCTGACGGTCGGCCTCACCTCGCTGCTCGTCGCCGGGCAGCGGTCCGCCGACCCGTCGGTGGGGTCGCTCAGCGGGGCCAGCGCGCCGGTCGTGGCGCCGGTCGCGCCCGTGCCGCAGGTGTCCTACGCCGTGACGTACGAGCTGACGGGCGGCGCCGGGGCGCTGAACGTGACGTACGTGGCGAAGGGCGCCGACATCGCGCAGGTCCTCGAAACGGACACCCCGTGGTCGGTGTCGATCGAGCGCACCGGGCCGCAGGGCTCGGACCAGTACTTCAGCCTGACGGCGCAGAACGCCGGCGGCGGCACCCTGACGTGCCGCATCATCGTCGACGGGGTCGTGGTGAGCGAGCGGTCCGTGTCGGCGCCGCAGGGCATGGTGCGCTGCTCCAAGTCGCTGCCCTGACCCGTCCGGGCCGCCTCCCGCGATCGCCGTGGGGCACGATCACCACGTGAACGGTGCGACCCTGCAGACCGGTCCGGTGCTGGCCGTCGTCCTCGCCGCGCTCGTCGCGGTGGGCGCCCTCGCGGTGTGGCTCGGCCGGCTCGGCCCCGGGTGGGCGGTCGCGACGGCGGCCGGTCGCGCGATCGTCCAGCTGGGCGCGGTTTCGCTGCTGATCACCGCCGTGCTCCGGTCCGGCTGGCTGACCGGGCTGTTCGTGCTGCTCATGTTCACCGTCGCCGCGGTCACCTCGGCCCGCCGCGTCGGGCTCCCGCTGCGCCGCGCGCCGTGGATCGCCGTCCCGCTGGCCGGCGGTGTCCTCCCGGTGCTCGCGCTGGTGCTCGGGTCGGGCGTGGTGCCGCTGGAGCCGATCGCGGTGGTGCCGATCGCCGGGATCGTCATCGGCGGCGCCATGAGCGCGACGTCCCAGGCCGCCCGCCGCGCCCTCGACGAGCTGGCCACACGGCACGGCGAGTACGAAGCCGCCCTCGCGCTCGGTTTCCTGCCGCGGGCGGCCGCGCTGGAGATCTGCCGTCCCAGCGCCGGGCAGGCGCTGATCCCCGCGCTCGACCAGACCCGCACGGTCGGCCTGGTGACCCTGCCCGGCGCGTACGTCGGCGTGCTGCTCGGCGGGGCCAGCCCGGTGCAGGCCGGGGTGACGCAGGTGCTGGTCCTGATCGGGCTGCTGGCCGCCGAGGCGATCGCCGTGCTCGTGGCGGTCCAGCTCGTGGCGGCGGGACTCGTCGATCGCGGTTAGCGTGGGGGCATGACTGTTGCGGACTTGGTGATCGACGGGTTCGGCCGCATCCAGGAGGTCGTGCACGAGGCCGTCGACGGGCTGACCGAGGACCAGCTGGCCGAGCGCCTCGACGAGGACGCCAACTCGATCGCGTGGCTGGTCTGGCACCTCACGCGCGTGCAGGACGACCACATCGCGGACCTGGCCGGCACGCCGCAGGTGTGGACCGAGCAGGGGTGGCACGAGCGGTTCGGGCTGCCGTTCCGGCCGTCGGCGACCGGCTATGGGCACCGCTCCAAGGACGTCGCCGCGGTGCGCGCGGAGGCCAAGCTGCTCACCGGCTACCACGACGCAGTGCACGACTCGACGGTCGCGTGGCTGGGCTCGCTGCGCGAGGACCGGCTGGACGACGTGGTCGACGAGGCGTGGGACCCGCCGGTCACCCTCGGGGTCCGGCTGGTCAGCATCCTGTCCGACGACCTCCAGCACGCCGGGCAGGCGGCGTTCATCCGCGGCGTCCTGGAGCGGCGCCAGGTGTACTGCTAGGGCGGCGGGAACTCGGCCGCGACCTCGGCGGCGTCGTCCATCGCCGCCGGGTCCGGCCGCCCGCCACCGGGAGCGGCCTCGGCGATGACGACGAGCGAGCCGTCCCGCCGCGACCCGTAGTACTGCCCGGTGAACTCGACGCCGGCGAGGCCGAGCGCGCCGGCCGCGAGGGGCTCGACGTTGCCCGTGCCGTCGGTGTCGGCGAGCTCCTTGAGCTCGGCCGCGGTGCTCGCGGTGGGCATGCGCACCCACGCGATCGACACGACGACGGTGTTGCCGCGCGTGTCGCCGATGGCGAGGAGGAGCCGGTCCAGCTTGCGGCACGGGTGCTTCCGGAAGAACTGCTGGACCTGGCCGTAGGAGTGGGAGCCGCAGGCCGTCGCGGCGTGAGCGGTCTGCCGCAGCTGACGCAGGCCGATGCGCTTCCAGGCCTCGCCGCGCTGCCCCTTGCGGGCGGCGTCCTTGCCGGCGGACTTGCCGTGGGCGGAGGTGGCGGAACCACCTGCGGTGCCACCCCCGGTCGTCAGGCCGGTCCCGCCCGCCGCGAGCGCCCCGACCGCAAGGGCAGCGACCACCGCCTTCCCGCCCTTCCGGTTGTGCCTCGGTCTGATCCGCCCCTGCGGATCCGTGATATATCCGTCCGGTGCCATGCCGGGGAATATTTGCCACACCACTCCATCGGTGGCTTCGTTTCGCGCGAAATCGCTCGAATGGCCCAGTCCCGAATTCCGGCGAGATTTCACATGCTCCCGGTATCCCCGAAAGAACCGCTGGTCGCGACTGACAAAACCGGCACTGTCCAAACAGGACAAGCAAGCAACCGAGGGTGTTCTCGCCGGTTCATCCGAACAGGACCCCGGATCGCTCACCTGGCCGTTGCCGCCACCCGATCACCGGTGGCACCGTCGAAGACATGCAGGCCTTCACTCTGCCCGAGTTCTACGTCCCCCATCCGGCCAGGATCAACCCGAACCTGGAGGGCACCCGCGCGCACAGCATGGACTGGGCGCGCCGCATGGGCATGCTCGACGCGGCCAAGCCCGGCGGAGGTGTGGTGTGGACCGAGGCGGCGCTGGCCAAGATGGACTACGCCCTCATGTGCGCCTACACGCACCCGGACTGCGAGGGTCCGGCCCTCGACCTGATCACCGACTGGTACGTCTGGGTGTTCTTCTTCGACGACCACTTCCTCGAGCAGTTCAAGTACTCCCGCGACATGGCGGGCGCGAAGGAGTACCTGGACCGCCTCGAGTTGTTCATGACCGCGCCCGGCCAGGAGCCGCCGGAGCCGGCGAACCCCGCCGAGGCCGGGCTGAAGGACCTGTGGGCACGCACGATCCCGGCGATGTCGGAGGGGTGGCGGCGGCGGTTCACGCTGAGCACCCACAACCTGATGGTCGAGTCGATGTGGGAGCTGGCGAACATCGACCTGGGCCGCATCGCCAACCCCATCGAGTACATCCAGATGCGGCGGCGGGTCGGCGGTGCGCCGTGGTCGGCGAACCTGGTCGAGTACGCCGTGCGGGCCGAGGTGCCGGACCGGCTGTCGGCGACGCGGACCATCGAGGTCCTGTCCGACACGTTCGCCGACGCCGTGCACCTGCGCAACGACCTGTTCTCCTACCAGCGCGAGGTGCAGGAGGAGGGCGAGAACTCCAATGCCGTGCTGGTGCTCGAACGGTTCCTCGGCTGTTCCACGCAGGAGGCGGCCGAGCTGGTCAACGACCTGCTGACCTCGCGCCTGCAGCAGTTCGAGGACACCGCGCTGGTCGAGGTGCCCGCGCTGCTGGCCGAGCACGCGGCCCTGCCGCACGAGCAGATCGCCGTCGGGGCGTACGTGAAGGGGCTGCAGGACTGGCAGTCCGGCGGTCACGAGTGGCACGCGCGGTCCAGCCGGTACATGAACGAGGGCGCGGCCGAGGGCGGCTCCAGCCGGCTCACCGCCGGGCCGGTCCTGCGCACCCGGAGGCAGCAGCGTGACCACGTGCCGTTCACCAAGGTCGGGCACCTGCCGCTGCCGGAGATCTACATGCCGTACGCGTTCCGTATGAGCCCGCACCTGGAGGAGGCGCGCGAGCAGAACGCGCAGTGGTGCCGGGAGATGGGTTTCTACGATTCGGTGCCGGGTGTGGAGGCCGGCGGGGTGTGGGACGAGGAGCGGCTGCGCGGGATCGACCTGGCGCACTGCGCGTCGATGATCCACGCCGACGCCGACCCGGACGAGCTGCACCTGTCCACGGCGTGGCTGGCGTGGGGCACCTATGGCGACGACTACTTCCCGGCGGTGTTCGGCGCGGGCCGCAACGTGCCCGCCGCGAAGGTGACCAACGACCGGCTGTCGCTGTTCATGCCGCTGGACGCCGGGGAGACGCCGGAGCCGCTGACCCCGCTGGAGCGCGGCCTGCAGGACCTGTGGCGGCGCACGGCGACCCCGCTGAGCGGCGACGCGCGGCGGGTGTTCCGGAAGGCGGTCGAGGACATGACCGCGAGCTGGGTGTGGGAGCTGGCCAACCAGGCGCAGAACCGCATTCCGGACCCGATCGACTACGTCGAAATGCGGCGGCGCACGTTCGGCTCGGACATGACGATGAGCCTGGCGCGGATCACGCACCTGACCGAGGTGCCGCCGGAGCTGTTCGGCACGAGGACGCTGCGTGAGCTGGAGACCGCGGCGCAGGACTACGCGTGCTTCGCCAACGACCTGTTCTCCTACCAGAAGGAGATCGAGTTCGAGGGCGAGCTGCACAACATGGTGCTGGTGGTGGAGCACTTCCTCGGCCTGGACCGGCTCGCCGCGCGGGACGTGGTGAACGACCTGATGACGGCGCGAATGCGGCAGTTCGAGCACATCCTCGCCACGGACCTGCCCCAGCTCTTCGAGGACGCCGAACTGGACCAGCCCGCCCGCGACGCGCTCCTCCGCCACGCCGACGAGCTGAAGGACTGGATGTCGGGCATCCTCGAGTGGCACCGCCAGTGCGTGCGCTACACCGAGCCGGAGCTGAAGCGCCTGACCACGCCCGCGGCGCCGGCGTTCCCCGCCGGGCTCGGCATGTCGGCCCTCCGGCTGGCCGACCGCTTCCGGGCCGCCTCGGCCTGACGCCCCGCGCGGCCCCGGGCGGGGGTGAGCGGCGGGTGGTTCAGGCCGGGGCGATCAGTTGCCGAGGGCGGCGCGGTCGCGCCTGGCGCGGCGGGGGCAGTGGCGAGCAGCCTCCGTCCGGGAGACCGTTCACGCCGAGCGGCAGCTCCCGAGCAAGATCACTCCCGGAGAAGTCACCCCTGCCGGGAATCACCCCCGCCGG
>NZ_JAKGSD010000039.1:24020-80487 GCF_021654135.1 Amycolatopsis tucumanensis
GGGAGATCACCCGCGCCGGGAGATCACCCGCGCCGGGAGATCACCCGCGCCGGGAGATCACCCGCGCCGGGAGAGTCACCCCTCCGCCGGGGGATCACTTCGCGGGGGAAATCACCCGCGCCCGGCGGCTTCCTTCGCGCCGCGCACGGCGAGCTTGTCCGCGCGTTCGTTCTCGGGGTGCCCGGCGTGCCCCTTGACCCAGTGCCACTGCACCTCGTGCGCGCCGATCGCCGCGTCCAGGCGTTGCCACAGGTCCGCGTTCTTCACCGGCTCGCGGCTCGCCGTCTGCCAGCCGTTCGTCTTCCAGCGCGGCATCCACTGCGTGACGCCGTTGCGGACGTAGCTCGAGTCCGTGTACACCCGCACCACCGAGGGCCGCGTCAGCGCCTCGAGCGCGCGGATCGGCGCCATCAGCTCCATGCGGTTGTTCGTCGTCGTGCCGGGTTCGCCGCCGTAGAGCTCCTTCTCGTGCCGCCCGTAGCGCAGCACCGCGCCCCAGCCGCCCGGCCCGGGGTTCCCGCTGCACGCGCCGTCGGTGTAGATGTCCACGACCGGCCCGTCCTCCTGCACGCGCGGAAGCGTAGCAGCGGCAACGAATCGTTCACCCCACGGCCACACCCGATCAAGTAACTTCCGCGCCCCGGGCGCGACTCCAGGAGGAGGCCCTCCGGACTCACCCGCGGGAGTGGATCATGCGTTACCGGCCCATCGGCAGCGATCCCCTGGACGGGCGGCTCGGCCGCTACATCCCGGACGACTGGCGCCACCTGGAGAACTACCCGATCACCGCGCTGCCGGAGGTGGACCGCCCCAGCGCCGTGCCCGTGGTGATCGGCGTCAACTGGTACGAGGCGTTCGACGAGCCGGAACGCGACGAGCGGTCCGGCGAGATCTTCATCGGCCACCGCCGCGACCTCGGCGCCATCCGGGGCGGGCACTGCGTCTGCCTGGAACCGGGCGGCAGCCCCGACACCGACGACTGGTACCGCTTCTACGACCAGGGCAGCGAGGGCGCGTGCGTCGGTTTCGGCTGGTCGCGCTGCATGACCCTGCTGAACAAGGGCCTGTATGCCGCGCGCTGGCTGTGGGACCGCGCCAAGGAACGCGACGAGTGGCCGCAGACCAACCCCGGCGACGACGAGGGCACCTCCGTCCGCGCCGCCGCCGAGGTGCTCGTCGCCGCCGGTCACGTGGACTGGCAGGAGGACTTCGCCAGGGACGACTCGGGCGAGCGCGCCGGCTACGAGCCGGACGTGGCCGACGGAATCCTCGCGTTCCGCTGGGCGACCTCCGCCGCGGAGGTGCACCAGGTGCTGGCCAACTCGCGCGCCGACGAGCTGAACGCGGTGCCGATCCTCAACTCCTGGGGCGGCAACTACCCGCACCGGGTGTGGATGCCCGACGAAGTCCTCGACCGGCTCATCGGCGAAGACGGCGAAGTCGCGATCCCGACGGACCGCTGACATGACCGCCTACCCGGACCGCGACGCGGTCGAGAAGCGCGTGCACGAGCGCGAGGACGAACGCCTGCGCAAGATCGCCATCCTGGCCGAGCCGTTCGGGCTCGCCAGGGCCGACGACCCCGGCCGGGTCGCCACCCGCATCGACCGGCTGAGCCGGTCCCGCCCGGACGTCCGCCCGGTCGACCCGGTCGCGATCGCGGAGGGGGAGGAGGGCGCGCTGCGCGACGCGGGCACCGTGCTGGAGCGGATCATCCGCACCGACGACCTGCTCGGTGTCGGCTACCTCGAAGGCGGGGTGCGCGCGGCGAAGGCGGTGGGCCGCATCTCCATCCGCGACGACCGCGGCCGCCTGCGCGGCTACGGCACCGGATCGCTGGTGTCGCCGGAGCTGCTGCTCACCAACCACCACGTGCTCGCCGACGCCGCGACCGCCGCGTGCAGCGTCGTCGAGTTCGACTACCAGGACGGCGCCGACGGCCTGCCGTTGCCGGTGCGGCTGTTCGCGCTGGACCCGAAGCGGTTCTTCGCGGCCGATCAGGGCCTGGACTTCGCGCTCGTCGCGGTCCGGGCCACCGCCGCGGAACTCGCCGCGTTCGGGTTCAACCGGCTCGTCGAGGCCGAGGGCAAGGCGATCGTCGGCGACTACGTGACGATCGTGCAGCACCCGAACGGCGAGCGGAAGCAGATCGCGTTGCGGGAGAACCGGATCGTCGACGTGCTGGAGCGTTTCCTGCACTACGAGACGGACACCGAACCGGGCTCGTCGGGCTCGCCGGTCTTCAACGACCAGTGGGAGATCGTGGCGCTGCACCACGCCAGCGTCGCCGCGCCGCGGCAGGGCGAACTGGGCGGCGTCGTCAACGAGGGGGTGCGCGTCAGCCGCCTGCTGGCCGCCCTGCGCGCCCGCACGTTCCCGCCCGAGCAGCAGGCCCTGCTGGCCGGCGTGTTCGGCGAGCCGTCGCCGGTGGTGGCCGCGCCCGTCACCGAGGCCATCCGCATCGACCCGGACTACGGCAACCGGTCCGGTTACGACCCGGATTTCCTTGCCGGGCACCGGGTTCCGCTGCCCGAGCTGTCCCCGGACCTGGCGCCGCTGGCCGCGGTGAACCGGCAGGCCACGAGCGAGCCGAAGCACGTGCTGCCCTACCACCACTTCAGCGTGGTGCTGAACAAGCAGCGCCGGCTCGCGTTCTTCACCGCGGTCAACATCGACGGCGCCACGAGCGTCCGGTTGCGCCGCGAGAAGGACAAGTGGTCGCTGGATCCGCGGGTGCCGGAGGAGGAGCAGACCGGTGAGCCGGTCTACGCGGACAACCCGCTCGACCGCGGGCACCTGGTGCGCCGGCTCGACCCGGCGTGGGGGCCGTCGCGGGAAGCGGCGAAGTCGGCCAACGACGACACCTTCCACTTCACCAACTGCACGCCGCAGCACGAGGACTTCAACCAGAACCGCACGACGTGGGCGGGGCTGGAGGACTACGTCCTGGAGAACGCCGACAACCGGGACCTGCGGGTCAGCGTCGTCACCGGCCCGGTGTTCGCCGCCGACGACGACCAGTACCGGGGCGTGCAGCTGCCGCGGCAGTTCTTCAAGGTGGTGGCGATGGTCCGGCAGGACGGCAGCCTGTCGGCCACCGGCTACCTGCTCAGCCAGGAACAGCTGTTGCAGGGCCTGGAGGCCTCGGCCGAGTTCTCCTACGGCGCCTACCGCACGTTCCAGGTGCCGGTCCGGCGCATCGAGGACCTGACCGGGCTGTCGTTCGGCCCGCTCCGCGACGCGGATCCGCTGGGGCAGCAGGAATCGGCGACGACCGCGAAGGAGGTCGGCGGGCCCGCGGACCTGGTCCTCTAGGGCGTCACGCCCGCGGCGTCACCAGGGCGCCCGCCCGACGTTCTGCTCCGCGACGTGCCGCAGCACGATGTCCTCGGCGGGCTCGTCGGCGGCGGGCAGGCTGTGCAGCATCCCCGCCGCGCGCAGCGCGCGTTCGACCGGGCGGGCGCCGGTGCCGGTGATCCGCAGGGCGGCGCCGCGGCGCGCGGCGGCCTGCTGGGTCTCGACGAGCACCGTCAGCCCGGCCGTGCCGAGGAAGGTGACCTCGGACAGGTCCAGCACGAGCAGCGTCACCGGCCCGCGCAAGCGGTGCCCGATGACCGCCGACAGTTCGGGCGCGGTGGCCAGGTCGACGTCGCCGCCGACCTCGACGAGCAGGGTGTGCGGCGCGGGCTGGGACACGTCGACCGTGAACGCGCCGGCGTCCGGGGCCTGGGTCGATCGGGGAACCGGAATGGCCCCCTGCGTGACGGGGGCGGAGCGGGTTTCCGGAGAAGCCATGAGCACGGCCTCCACACTGCGCGGCGAGCGCCTGTCGGATACGTCAAGACGGCTACCTGCTCAACCGCAGGCCCGATGCTACCCCCGCGGCACCACTTCTGCGAGGCGCCCAGGTCAGCGGCCGGCGAGCTGGGCTGCCGCGGCGTGCAGGCCGGTCAGCGCGGCCTCCTCGTCGAGACGGCCGGGCACGAACAGCACGCACGCGCTCGCCACGCGGCCGGCCCGCAGCGAGACGGGCACCGCGAGCGCGCCGATGCCGGGCAGCACCTCGCCGGTGGTGCGCACGTGGCCCAGCTCGCGGGCCAGGGTGACCTCGGGCCGTTCGTTCGGGCGCGGCGGGAGCGCGGCGAGCAGCGCGAGACCGGGCGCGCCGCGCGTGATCGGGTGGCGCACACCCGGCCGGTAGGACACCGGGCCTGCCGCGGCCGGCGGTTCGACGGTGACCAGCGTGAGCGCCTCCTCGCCGTGGGGGACGGCGAGGAACGCGACGGTCCCGGTGGCCTCGGCGACCGGCGTGAGCGCGGAGTGCGCCAGCGACTGCAGGTCCGAGCGCACGGCCGAGGCGACGGTGAGCACGGCCAGGCCCACCTCGTAGCGGCCCGCCGCGTCGCGCTGCAGGTAGCCGTGCGCCTCCAGCGTGCACAGGACGCGGTAGGCGATCGACCGGTGCAGGCCGGTGACCTCGGCGATCGTCGCCGTCGTGCACGGGGCGTGCTCGGCGACGGCCTCGAGCACGGCCAGCCCCCGTTCGAGTGTTTGCAGCCCCGCGCCGCCGACGACCTTGCCTTCTGCCATGCCGCCCTCGTACTGTTCTCTCAGAAATAGAACTCTCTGCTCGATAATAGAGTAAGGACAGCGTCGTGACCACGGTCGGCATCGTCGGGGCGGGCATCGCCGGGCTGCACCTCGGCCTGGCCCTGCGTGCCGCCGACGTCCCGGTCACGCTGTACGCCGACCGGCCCTTCGACGAGCTGGCCGCCGGCCCGCTGCTCAACACGGTCGCCCACCACCACCCGCTGCTGGAACGCGAGCGGGCGCTCGGCGTGCACCACTGGCCCGCGGCGGAGTTCGGATACCGGGCGCACCACCACTGGATCGGCGGCCTCCGCTTCACCGGCCGGTTCACCCACCCGTCGTGCGCCGTCGACCACCGCCTCTACCTGCCGCGGCTGGCCGAGGACCTGGCCGCGCGCGGCGGGCACGTCGAAGTGCGCGAGGCCGGCCCGCGCGACCTGGGCGCGCTGGCCCGGCGGCACGAGCTGCTCGTCGTCGCGTCCGGGCGGGGCGCGCTGAGCGGCCTGTTCCCGCGCCGCCCCGAGCACAGCCCGCACGACGCGCCACGCCGGCTGGTGTGCGCCGGTCTGTACACCGGCATCGCGCCTGCCGAACCGGCCGCGGTCACCATCGGCGTCGCGCCAGGCCAGGGCGAGCTGCTGGAGATCCCGCTGGTGTCCCGGCACGGCCGGGTCACCGCGCTGCTGTTCGAGAACGTGCCGGGCGGCGACCTCGCGGTGCTGAACGAGCTGTCCCCGGCGGAGGACCCGGCGCTGTTCCGCAAGACCGTGGTGGAGAAGCTGCACGAGCACCACCCGGCGACGGCCGAGCGCCTGCTCGGCGACTTCGCCCTCACCGACCCGCGCGACCTGCTGCAGGGCGCGGTCACGCCCGCGGTGCGGGAGGACTTCCTGCCGCTGGGCGACGACAGGTTCGCCCTCGCGCTCGGCGACGCCCACGTCGTCGTCGACCCGGTGATGGGGCAGGGCGCGAACATCGCCGCCTACAGCGCGGCCGCGGTCGCCGCGGAGATCGCCGCCGAAACCGTCTACGACGAGGTGTTCTGCCGCCGGGTCGCGCGGGCGCGCGAGGAGGTTCTGCTGGGCGCGTCGGCGTGGACGAACCTGGTGCTGGACCCGCCGCCGTGGCTCGGCGAGCTGTGGCGGGGCCTGGCGGACGACCCGCGCCGCGCGGACGAGTTCACCGACAACTTCGACCACCCGGACCGGCAGTGGCGCGCGCTGGCCACCCGGCGCCGGGTGCGGGCGTTCCTCGACGGAAGCTGACCGGGAGAGCGGAGGACAACGTGGTCCACACAGCGACGAAGATCCTGAGCACGCGGGCGGCGCCCGGCGGCGAGAGCGTCGACTACTGGCGGCACGTCATCTCCGACGCGTTCGTGCCGCTGGAGGCGGCCGCGCCGGAGCCGTCGTTCCGCGGCGAGGTGCGCATCGACCGCCTCGGCTCGACCTTGGTGTCCAGAGTGGACGCCGGGCCGCACCGCGTCCGCCGCACGAAGGCGATGATCGGCGCGAGCGAACGCGGCTACTACAAGCTGGGCCTGCAGGTGCGGGGCAGCTGCCTGCTCGTGCAGGACGGCCGGGAAGCGCTGCTCGGGCCAGGCGACTTCGCGTTGTACGACACCGACCGGCCCTACACGCTGGCCTTCGGCGAGCCGACCTCGATGGCGGTGTTCATGTTCCCGCGCGAGCGGCTGCGCCTCGGCGCCGGGGGAGCGCGGCAGGTACTGGGGCAGCCGATCCGCGGCGACGACGAGCCGGGTTCGCTGCTGTCGCCGCTGTTCCGCCGGCTGGTGCGCCAGCTGGGCGGCGCCGCGTCGCCGATCCCGCTGGCCGACGCCGTGCTGGACCTGCTGGCCGCGCTGCTGACCGAACAAGCGGGCGCGGCGCCGGATTCGCTCGTCCTGCAGGCCCAGTCCTACATCGACACGCACCTGTCCGATCCGGACCTGTGCCCGGATTCGGTCGCCGCCGCGCTGCACATCTCCACCCGGTACCTGCAGAAGCTGTTCGCCGAGCAGGGCACCGGTGTCGCGAGCTGGATCCGCACCCGGCGGCTGGAGCAGTGCCGCCGCGACCTGTCCCGGCCGGAGCTGACCCGCCCGGTGAGCGCGGTGGGTGCCGCGTGGGGCCTGCCGGACGCGGCACACTTCAGCCGCGCCTTCAAGGCCGCTTACGGGCTCAGCCCTCGGGAGTTCCGCGCCCAGGCGCTGTCCTGACGCCCGGCCGTTCGCGAATCGTCAAGAAGCGTTCGCCTGAGGGAAAGACCGGCAGGGCCGCGCCGCGCAGGATGGTCCCATGAACCTGACCGGGCAACTGCTCATCGGCGGCGAGTGGACGGCCGCAGCGGGCGGAGGCGTATTCGAGACCGTCGACCCGGCCACCGCGCGGCCCATCGGCACGGTCGCCGACGCGCGACAGGCCGATGTAGACAGTGCCGTCGCCGCCGCCCGCGCCGCGTTCGAACCGTGGCGCCGCCTCAGCCCCGCCGCCCGCGCGCGCATCCTGTGGCGCGTCGGCGACCTGATCGACGAGCACGCCGACGAACTGGCCGCGCTGGAGACCCGCGACCAGGGGCAGCCGATCGGCATCGCGCGGAACGTCCCGGTCGCCGCGGCCGCCGAGCACTTCCGCTACTACGCGGGCTGGGTCACCAAGATCGAGGGCGAAACCTCGCCGGTGTCCGTCCCGGACGTCCTCCAGTACACCCGCCGCGAGCCGGTCGGCGTGTGCGCGCTCATCACGCCGTGGAACTTCCCGCTGATGATCGCGTCCTGGAAGCTCGCCCCGGCGCTCGCCTGCGGCAACACCGTCGTCGTCAAGCCCGCCGAGCAGACCCCGCTCACCACGTTGCGCCTGGCGCGGCTGATGGTCGACGCCGGTGTCCCGGCCGGCGTGCTCAACGTCCTCACCGGCGGCCCGGAGGCCGGCCGCGCACTGGTGGACCACCCGGACGTGGACAAGGTGTCGTTCACCGGCTCCACCGACGTCGGCCGCGAGATCGTCCGCGGCAGCGCGGGCAACCTCAAGCGGGTGTCGCTGGAACTGGGCGGCAAGGCGCCCGCCGTCGTCCTGCCCGACGCCGACCTGCCCGCCGCGGTCCAGGGCTGCCTGCAGGGCGCGCTGCTCAACTCCGGCCAGGTGTGCGCCGCCTACACCCGGTTCTACGTGCACAGCTCCCTGGTGGACGAGTTCGGCGACCGGCTCGCGCGGGCCGCCGAGAAGATGGTCATCGGCCCCGGCCTGGACCCCACGACCCAGCTGGGCCCGCTCGTCTCGGCCGACCACCTGTCCGCTGTGGACACGGCCGTGCGCAAGGCCGCCGCCGAGGGCGCCCGCATCGCCACCGGCGGCGAAACCACCGGCAGCGACGGCTACTTCTACCGCCCGACCGTCCTCACCGGAGTCACCGACGACATGGCCGTCGCCCGCGACGAGATCTTCGGCCCGGTGCTCGCGGTGCTGCCGTTCGACGACACCGACGAAGTGGTGCACCGCGCCAACGACACCGAATACGGCCTCGCCGCGTCCGTGTGGACCCGCGACGTCAGCGCCGCGCACCGGCTCGCCGACGCCATCCGCGCCGGCACCGTCTTCATCAACATGCCCAACCCCGTCGACGCGGCGGCGCCGTGGGGCGGGTTCAAGTCCAGCGGGTGGGGCCGCGAGATGGGCAGGCACGCCATCGAGCTGTACACCGAGATCAAGAGCGTCTGGACCCACCTGTGAGGAGAGGAGCGACCATGCCGAACATCGGCATCATCGGCGCCGGGATCGCCGGCCTGCAGCTGGGACTGCTGCTGCGCAAGCACGACGTCCCGGTGACGATCTACACCGACAAGACCGCGGCCCAGCTGGCCGGCGGGCGGCTGCTCAACAGCGTCGCCCACCACGCGCCGACGCTGAAGCGCGAGCGCGAGCTGGGCATCGACTTCTGGCCGGTGGAGGAGTACGGCTACTCCTGCCACCACCACTACGTCGGCGGTCCCGAGCCGATGTCCTGGCGCGGCGACTTCGCCGAGTGGTCCAGCGCCGTCGACTACCGCCTCTACCTGCCCAAGCTCACCGAGGCGTTCGAGGAGCGCGGCGGGCGGCTGGAGGTCCGGACGCTGCAGGCCGAGGACATCGAGCCGATCGCCGACCGGCACGACCTGCTCGTCGTCGCCGCCGGTCGGGGCGCGTTCGCCGCGTTGTTCCCGCGCCGCCCGGAGCTGAGCCCGTATGACGGGCCGCAGCGGATCCTGTCCGTCGGCCTTTACCAGGGCATCACCTACTCGGAGCCGAAGGGCGTCACCATCAGCGCCTCGCCCGGGCACGGCGAGCTGCTGGAGATCCCGATGTACGGCAAGGACGGGTTCACCACCGCGCTGCTGTTCGAGAACGTGCCGGGCGGCGACCTGGAGATCCTCGGCCGCCAGTCCTACGACGCCGACCCGAAGGCGTACGAGCGGCTCGTGCTGGACAAGCTCGCCAAGCACCACCCGCAGACGTTCGAACGCGTCGACCCGGCGAGCTTCGCGCTGACCGGCCCGCTGGACATCCTGCAGGGCGCGCTGACGCCGACCGTGCGGCAGGACTACGCGAAGCTGCCGAACGGCAAGTTCGCGCTGGCGATCGGCGACGTGCACACCGTGGTCGACCCGGTCGTCGGGCAGGGCGCGAACTCGGCGTCGCACTCCGCGTGGGTGACCGGGCACGCGATCCTGGAGGACTACGGGTTCGACGAGCTGTTCTGCCAGGACGTGGCCGCGCGCCGCGCCGACGTCGTGCTGGGCGCGGCGAACTGGACCAACCTGATGATCGGCCCGCCGCCGGAGCACCTGCTGCGCCTGTTCGGCGCGATGCACGCGGACAAGGCGATCGCCGACGAGTTCACCAACAACTTCGACTACCCGGACCGGCAGTGGCGCATCCTCGCCACCGCCGAGCGCACGAACGAGTTCCTGGCCCGCCACGCGAAGGCCTGAGGAAGGGAGTTTTTCCGCATGTACCGGCTGACCGTGTTGTACCCGCCGCCGGCGGACCCGGAGCACTTCAAGCAGTACTACGTCAGCACGCACCTGCCGCTCGCGGCGCAGCTGCCCGGCCTGCGGGCCATGCGGTACAGCTTCGACGTGGCCGCGATGGGCGGGGAGAGCCCGTACTTCGCGATCTGGGAGGGCGAATTCGACTCGGCGGAGGCGATGGCCGCGGCGATGTCGTCGGAGCAGGGCCAGGCTGTGGCCGGGGACGTGCCGAACTACGCGACGGGCGGGGCGCAGATCCTGCACTACGCGCCCGTCGAAGGCTCGTGACCGTGGGCGTGGCGACCGACCCGCGCCGGTTCCGCACGGCGATGGGCCGGTTCGCCACCGGGGTCACGGTGATCACGACGCGGACCGCCGAGGGGCACGTGCACGGCATGACCGCGAACGGGTTCCTGTCGGTGTCGCTGGACCCGCCGCTGATCCTGGTGTCGCTCGGCGCCTGCACCATGGCGCGGCACCTCGAGGCGGGCGACCGGTACGCGGTGACCGTGCTGTCCGCGGAGCAGGAGGAGGTGTCCCGCCACTTCGGCGGGCGCCCGTCCCTGTCGGTGGAGTTCACGTCGGAGGGCGGGTACGACTTCGTCCCCGGCGGCCTGGCGTTCATCGGCTGCCGGATCGTGGACCGCCACCCCGCCGGGGACCACACGCTGTTCCTCGGGGAGGTCGAGCACCTGGCCTACCGGGACGGCGCACCGCTGCTCTTCTACACCGGCTCGTACCGGACACTGCACGCCGGCCTGACGGAGGACGTGTTCTTCTACTGAGCGAGACCGCCGGCTGGGCTTGACGTTTCAGCCGGCGGTTCCGGCGGTGGGTTCGCAGACGCTACCCCACCACACGAAATCCCGTGCCCGCGTGGCGGCCACAAGACGCTGCCTGTTCCGCAACTCGGTGGATTCCTCTCGCGCAGCGCTGCTCGGCCTGTCCCCGCCGTCGAACTGCACCACCAGGACTGCGCGGAACTCGAGTCCTTTCGCGCGGTGCACGGTGCCGATCTTCAGCCGGTCGTCGGGCGCGCCGGTGTAGTCCTCGAGGGGCAGGGTCGCGATTCCGGCCTCGTGCAGGAGTTTCCGGCACCGAACAAGGTCCCGGTGGTGGAACACGATCAGGGCGGTCTGCCCGAGCGGCGCCGGCATGGTCGCGATCTGATCCAGTAGCGCGGCGGGAAGCTCGGCGGCGGGGCCGGACCAGGACCGGCACTCACCTCCGCCGTTGATCGCCTCGACCTGGCCGAGAACGACTCCCGGCCCGCCGTCGAGATCGTCGACCTCGTTGGTCGCGTCCAGACCCCGCGCGAAGTCGAGCACGCCCCTGCGGTTGCGGTAGTTGACCCGGAGGACCTCACCTCGTCCTTGAACCGGGATGCCGGCGTCGGAGAGCCGCCAGCCGCCCGGGTAGACCTGCTGTTGCCCGTCGCCGACGAGCAACAAGCGGTTCGGTCCATCACCGGCCAGACGTCGCAACAGCCGGAGCCCGGTCAGGGTGATGTCCTGCACCTCGTCGACGGCGATCGCGGCGTAGCCCTGGGCCAGGGGCTCCCGGCGGAGTTCGACGTCCCCGAGCTGGATCATGTCGTTGTAGTCGTGCAGGTCGCGCTCGGCGAGCTTGGCCTGGTAGGTCTCGTAGAGCTCCCAGACGAGCTCCTTGTGGCGCGCGTCCAGCCGCAGTTTCCGGCCTCGCCGGGGAGCGTGGAGGTATTCCTCGAACGTGGTCAGCCCTCGGCCTTTGATGACGCGATCGACCTCCGCCCGCCAGTAGTCGATCGACGGTTCGAGCTCCCGCAGGCTCGCGCGGTGCACGGTCCAGGCACGGGCGAAGGCCGTGTTGATGCCGCGGGTGCTGACCCGGACCGCACGTCCACGGGACTGGAGGAAGCGTCGAAGCCAGGCGTGCAGATGCAGGAACTCGACGCGTTCGGCGACTTCGGGCGCGAGCCGCCGGAAGGACGCCGCGTGCACGGTGGGAAGGTTCCGGACGAACGTGGTGAACAGGAGCGGCCCGGTGCTGTTCCGCGCGAGGCGGCGCAACCTGTGCAGCACCACCACCGTCTTCCCGGTTCCGGCCGGACCGCTGATTCTGGCCGGCCCGTTGTAGTCGCGAGCCACGATCGCGTGCTGGTGCGGGTGCAGGAACGTCAGCCAGCTGTCGAAGGGGCGTGCTTGCGCCGCTTCGACCTCGTTCTCCGCGAGGCTCGCCGCATCGAGCAGACCGGCGGTCTCGGGCCGCGCCTCGGGCGGCTCCACCGCCAGGCGTGCGTAACCGGAGAGGAGATCCCCCGCCTGCCGTGCGACGACGTCCACCTGACGCCGGGTGAGGTGGGCGTCTTCGCGGCGGAACAACCGCGCGAGGTCGGTCTCCGGCAGCGACCAGTGCGGCCCGGCCGCCCGGGCCGTTCGCCCCGCGCCCGTCCCAGGGCCGACGATGACGCGATGAATCGCGCTGACCGGCACGACTCGTCCACGTTGGTCTGTAATGCCCGCGCAGCGTTCTTCGGCGTAGCGGAACACCGTCCGCGCGGTCTGCTCGCGCACGCGCTCTTCAGTGATGATCAGGGCAAAGATGCCGTTGGCGTTGACGAGGAACGCGTCGGGCCTGTTCCCGGCACGTTCGTGCAGGTCTTCGCGGACGAAGAGGTGCGCGTTTCCCACCGTGCGGGCCAGTAGCGCGCCGAGGACCCTGCGTGGCAGGGAATCGAGCCGGGGGAAGCTCGACTCCAGCAACCGGACCGATTCCTGATACACGCGGCGTTCGGCGTGCTTGCTCAGGTTCACGCGATCTCCCGAAGTCGCCACTTACCGCATGCACGCTATTACGCTGCGCGCTGGTCAGCGCTCGGATCTCGAGGCTTCACTCGGATGGCGCAGGAGAATGTCCGGGTTGAGCGCGGACGTTCCGGGCCGGCGAAATCGGCCGCTTGCCGGCTGGGCGCGGCCCACCGCGGGGACGAGGGGCGCGCCGACGGGGACGCGCCCCTCATCTACCCGATGAAGAGCGGTCGGGCGATCACCAACCGCGCTCGCGCCACTCCGCCAGCTTCGGCCGCTCCGCGCCGAGCGTCGAGTCGTCCCCGTGGCCCGGGTAGAACCACGTCTCGTCCGGCAGCCGGCCGAACACCCGCGTCTCCACGTCGCCCAGCAGGGACTGGAAGTCCTCCGGCGAGTTCGTCTTCCCGACGCCGCCGGGGAACAGCGAATCGCCCGTGAAGAGGTGCGTGCTGCCGTCCGTGTCGCGGTACAACAACGCGATCGAGCCCGGAGTGTGCCCCCTCAGGTGAATCACCTCGAGCGTGCAGTCACCCACCGTGAGGGTGTCGCCGTCCTCGACCAGGAAGTCCGGGGGGACCGGCAGCACCGAAGCGTCCAACGGGTGAGCCGCCGTGTTCGCTCCGTACGCGCCCGCCACCGCGCCCAGCGCCTGCCAGTGGTCGGCGTGCTGGTGGGTGGTCACGATCGTGCGCAGCGCGGGACGGTCGGGCCCGTGACCGATGAGGTCCGAGATCCGCTCCGGGTCCGCCGCGGCGTCGATCAGCAGCGCCTCGTTCTGCCTGCGGCAAACCAGCAGGTAGGCGTTGTTGTCCATGGGGCCGACCGACAGCTTGGTGATGGCCAGCCGGTCCAGCACGCGCCGGGCCGCGTCCCCGCCCGGCTCCACGTGGCCGGTGTAGTCCTCTACGACGTTCACGCCGCCAACCGTAGTCGCCGCGCCACATCGCGTTCCACCCGTTCAGGTTGGTCTCGGATCGGTAACGTAGGCTCCGAGCGTCCCCGAACCCGATCTTGCGAGACGCCCCGAGACGTGCCGAGCTTCCTCCCCGAGAACCCCCGCGCCAGCACCCGCCGCATCAGCTGGGACGCCGTCCGCGTCCTGGCGGTCCTGGCCGTGATGCTGGGTCACATCACCCACCAGGGCCCGCTGGCCCACACCGAGCTGAACGACTACCCGGTCAAGGTCACCGCCCAGTTCGGCGCCGCGATCCTGATGGTCGTCTCCGCGTTCTTCGTGTGCCAGACCGTCCGGCGCGGCGACAGCGGGCGGTGGATGTGGAAGAAGGCCGCCCGGCTCGTCCCGCCGTACCTGGTCGCGGTGCTGCTGACCTACTTCGTGATGCGCTGGGCGGACGCCTCGTTCAACGGCCAGGAGTTCGGCAGCCACTGGTGGGACAAGCTGTTCGGCCCCACCACCGACGGCGTGGCCTGGGCGAGCTCCTGGTACGTGCCCGTCGGCTGGGACCTCCTCGTCAACCTGACCATGATCCAGGGCTGGCACCAGGGGTTCATCTGGCTCGACGGCTCCTACTGGACGCTGCCCGTCCAGCTGATGGTCTTCGCCGGCGCCGCGCTGCTGTGGTCGCGCACCCCCTGGTTCCGGTCGCCGCACGCGGCGCGGCACGCGAAGCTGCTCGCCTGGGCGATGGTCGTCGTCCCGCTCGTCCTGCGGTTCTGGGTGTTCGGCGTCACGAACACCTCACCGTGGGCGTTCGCCGTCGTCTTCGGGTTCGGGCTGCACCGGCTGCACGCGTTCGCCGCCGGCGTCGCGGTGTGGCTCTGGTCGCGCGACCGGTTGTCCACGCCGCACCTGGCGCTGCTGCTCGCCGCCGTCGTGGCCGCGCAGGACCTGCACCTCTACCCGTTCCACGTGGCGTTGCCCACGGACCCGTCGCGGCTGCCCTCCATCATCGGATTCGCGCTGGTGCTCGTCCTGGTGTGCGCCGCGGCGAAGGGCCCGGACTGGACGTTCCTGCGCCCGCTGGCGCCGGTCATCGGCTGGTTCGCCGGAATTTCCTACGGCGTGTACCTGTTGCACCAGGAGCTGGGCTACATCCTGGCCAAGGCGCTGCAACTCGCGGGACTGCCGGGCTGGGCGCGGCTGCCGCTCGTGCTGGGGGCGGCGATCGGCGCCGGATGGCTGCTCACGAAGTTCGTCGAACGGCCGGCCCACCGCTGGCTGACCACGCCGCGCGGCGCCACCGCGCCGCCGCCCCGGAGGGCTCCGGACGACCTCGTCCGCGAGGAGCCGACCGGTCCGGCTCCGGTTTCTGTCGGTGGGTCGTCCTAGCATGGATGCGGCTGGCTGATCCGGCCGTCACATTCCAGGGAAGGGACCTCATCCGTGGCTGATCGCCTCGTTGTTCGCGGTGCGCGCGAGCACAACCTCCGCGGCGTCGACCTCGACCTGCCCCGGGACAGCCTGATCGTGTTCACCGGCCTGTCCGGGTCGGGCAAGTCGAGCCTGGCCTTCGACACGATCTTCGCCGAGGGGCAGCGGCGGTACGTGGAGTCGCTGTCGGCGTACGCCCGGCAGTTCCTGGGGCAGATGGACAAGCCGGACGTCGACTTCATCGAGGGCCTGTCGCCCGCGGTGTCGATCGACCAGAAGTCCACCTCGCGCAACCCGCGCTCCACCGTGGGCACCATCACCGAGGTCTACGACTACCTCCGGCTCCTCTACGCGCGCGCGGGCAAGCCGCACTGCCCGCAGTGCGGTGAGCCGATCAGCAAGCAGACCCCGCAGCAGATCGTCGACCAGGTGCTGGCCATGGAGCAGGGCACCCGGTTCCAGGTGCTCGCGCCGGTCGTGCGCGGCCGCAAGGGCGAGTACCTCGACCTGTTCAGCAACCTCCAGCAGCAGGGCTACTCGCGGGCGCGCATCGACGGGCAGGTGTACCAGCTCACCGACCCGCCGAAGCTGAAGAAGCAGGAGAAGCACCACATCGGCGTCGTGGTCGACCGGCTGACGGTCAAGTCCTCGGCGAAGCAGCGGCTGACCGACTCGGTCGAGACCGCGCTGCGCCTGGCGGACGGGCTGGTCGAGCTGGAGTTCGTCGACCTGCCGGAGGGCGACCCGCACCGCATCCGCGGGTTCTCCGAGAACCTCGCCTGCCCGAACGGCCACCCGCTGGCCATCGAGGACCTCGAGCCGCGCTCGTTCTCGTTCAACTCGCCCTACGGCGCGTGCCCGGAGTGCACCGGCATCGGCATCCGCAAGGAGGTCGACCCGGAGCTGGTGGTGCCCGACGACGAGCTGTCGCTGGCCGACGGCGCGATCGCGCCCTGGTCGGGCGGGCAGAGCGCCGAGTACTTCCAGCGGCTGCTGGAGTCGCTGTCGGAGACCATCGGCTTCCGCATGGACACGCCGTGGCGCAAGCTGCCCGCGAAGGCGCAGAAGGCGGTCCTGCACGGCGTCGACGAGCAGGTCCACGTCCGCTACCGCAACCGCTACGGCCGCCAGCGCAGCTACTACGCGAGCTTCGAGGGCGTCATCCCGTTCCTGGAGCGGCGGCTGGACCAGACCGAGTCCGAGTACATGCGCGAGCGGTACGAGGGCTACATGCGCGAGGTGCCGTGCCCGGCGTGCCAGGGCAGCAGGCTCAAGCCGGAGATCCTCGCGGTCACCCTGGAGCACGCCGAGCGCGGCGAGCGGTCGATCGCCGAGGTGTGCGCCCTGTCCATCGAGGAGGCCTCGGAGTTCCTCGACGGCCTCAAGCTGGGGCAGCGCGAGGCGATGATCGCCGGCGCGGTGCTGAAGGAGATCCAGGCGCGGCTGCGCTTCCTGCTCGACGTCGGCCTGAACTACCTGTCGCTGGACCGCGCGTCGGCCACGCTGTCCGGTGGCGAGGCCCAGCGCATCCGGCTGGCCACCCAGATCGGGTCCGGGCTGGTGGGCGTGCTGTACGTGCTGGACGAGCCGTCGATCGGCCTGCACCAGCGCGACAACCGCCGCCTGATCGACACGCTGACCAGGCTGCGCGACCTGGGCAACACGCTGATCGTCGTCGAGCACGACGAGGACACCATCCGCGCCAGCGACTGGGTGGTCGACATCGGCCCCGGCGCGGGCGAGCACGGCGGGCACATCGTCCACAGCGGACCGTTCGCGAAGCTGCTCAAGAACAAGAAGTCGCTGACCGGCCAGTACCTGTCCGGTCAGGAGGTCATCCCGGTGCCGGCGATCCGGCGGCCGGCGAACAAGAAGCGGCAGCTGACCGTGGTCGGCGCGCGGGAGCACAACCTGCGCGGCGTGGACGTGTCGTTCCCGCTGGGCTGCCTGGTGTCGGTCACCGGCGTGTCCGGGTCGGGCAAGTCGACGCTGGTCAACGACATCCTCGCCACGGTGCTGGCGAACAAGCTCAACGGCGCCCGCCAGGTGCCGGGACGGCACACCCGCGTGCGCGGCCTGGACCACGTGGACAAGCTGGTGCGCGTCGACCAGTCGCCGATCGGCCGCACGCCGCGGTCCAACCCGGCGACCTACACGGGTGTGTGGGACCACGTGCGCAAGCTGTTCGCGGCCACCACCGAGGCGAAGGTGCGCGGCTACCAGCCGGGCCGGTTCTCGTTCAACGTCAAGGGCGGCCGCTGCGAGGCGTGCGCGGGCGACGGCACGATCAAGATCGAGATGAACTTCCTGCCCGACGTGTACGTGCCGTGCGAGGTCTGCAAGGGCGCCCGGTACAACCGCGAGACGCTCGAGGTGCACTACAAGGGCAAGACGGTCTCCGACGTCCTCGACATGCCGATCGAGGAGGCCGCCGAGTTCTTCGAGCCGATCAAGGCGATCCACCGGCACCTGCAGACGCTGGTCGACGTCGGCCTCGGCTACGTGCGGCTGGGCCAGCCCGCGCCGACGCTGTCCGGCGGCGAGGCGCAGCGCGTGAAGCTCGCGTCCGAGCTGCAGAAGCGCTCGACCGGCAAGACGGTGTACATCCTCGACGAGCCGACCACCGGCCTGCACTTCGAGGACATCCGCAAGCTGCTCGGCGTCATCAACGGCCTGGTGGACAAGGGCAACAGCGTGATCGTGATCGAGCACAACCTCGACGTGATCAAGACTTCCGACTGGGTCATCGACCTGGGCCCGGAAGGCGGCTCCGGCGGAGGCACCGTCGTCGCCGAGGGCACACCGGAGCACGTCGCCACGGTCGAAGGCAGCTACACGGGCAAGTTCCTGCAGGAACTGCTGAACTGATTCGGGCGCGCCGCGCGGCCGGCCAGCCGCGCGGCGCGTTCCCGGCCGCGTCCGGACAGTGCGGTGCCGGGCGCACCGGCGCCGCGCCCGGCTGGTGACCGTCGTGGGCGGCGATCCGCTCCTGGCTCGCCGGACACCGCCGTACGCCAGGCGGTGCGGGCCGGTTCGGAGCTGCCGAAAAGCCCGGCGGCGCGGTCCGGCACGGTGTCGCGCCTCGCGCATCCGCCTGCCGGCGCTCCCGGCACGCGGCCAAGCGTGCCGGGCCGGTGAACCGCGGAGCACGCCCTCTCGTGTCAATGGGATGACCCGGTCGCCGTGCACCGGGCTCGCACCGCGGGAGGTGCCCGATGACCCGCCTGCTCGTCGCCGTGATCGTGGCGGTGTTCGCGTCCGCGTGCGGCCCGGCTGCGCCGGAGCGCCCGCCCGCCGATCTGCGCGTCGCCGTCATCAGCGGGCTCGGGGAGGTCGTCGCCGACGACCAGGGCCGCACGCTCTACCGCTTCGAGCTGGACAGCGGGTCACCACCGGCGAGCAACTGCGCCGGCGCCTGCGCGACCCTGTGGCCGCCGGCAGCCGCCGGTGCCGCCGCGCCGACCACCGACGGGATCGACCGCGCGCTCGCCGGGGTTCTCGTCCGCCCGGACGGCGTGCGGCAGCTCACGCTCGGGGGCCGGCCGCTGTACCGCTACGCCAACGACACCGCACCCGGCCAGGTCAACGGCCAGGGCGTCGACGGCACCTGGTTCGTGGTCGCCCCGTCCGGGGCGAAGGTGACCGCCACCCCCGCCGACGGCGGGTCCGGCTATTGATCTTGGCGGATACTCGATGGCATGCGGGTCAACGCCTACCACTTCCGGGACACCTGGCTGCTCTCCGCGCCCGTGCGCGCCGTCTTCGAGGTGGTCACCGATGTCGCCGGGTATCCGCTCTGGTGGCCGGACGTGCGGGAGGTCACGCGGGTCGACGAGGACACCGCTCAGCTCGTCTGCCGCGCCGCGCTGCCGTACGCGCTCGTCGTCCGCATGCGCCGCGCCGAGCAGGATCCCGATCGCGGCCGCCTGCGCGTCCACCTGACCGGCGACCTCGAAGGCTCGCTCGCGGCGGTCGTCCTCGGCAGGCCGGGCGGCACCCGGCTGGAGATCACCCAGCGGGTCCTCGCCACGAAACCGCTGCTGCGCACCCTCTCCCCGCTGGCCCGGCCGGTGTTCCGCGCCAACCACGCCCTGATGATGCGGCGTGGCCGGCGCGGACTCCAGCACCACCTCAGCGCAGCGGGTGCGCGCTGAAGAACCGCAGGATCACCGGCGTCGCGTCGATCACCGACGGGACGTCCGAATCCGGGTTGGGCGCGGTGCTCGGCCAGTCGTGGCCCAGGCCCTCGACCCGGTAGTGCACGACGTCCGCATCACAGTACCGCCACCGCTCGACCCGCACCCCGTCGCCGAGGTCACGCACCACGGGTTCCGGGGCGCACCCGTCGCGCGACGCCCAGCCCGCCAGCCAGTCCGGAATGGACGGCAGCCCGCGCGCCGGATCGCCGGCGTAAGGAATTGTCGTGTCCGCGGTGCCGTGGAAGTCCAGCACCGGCGCCGGCCGCGACGGGTGGCACTCGCCGCCCTGCGGGTAGAACGCCCCGGACACCGGCGCGAACGCCGCGATCCGCCCGCTCAGCCGGCAGGCCAGCACCCCGGTGAACCCGCCGCCGTTGGACTTGCCCGCCGCGAACACGCGCCGCGGGTCGACGCACAGCTCTCGCTGCAGCTGGTTCAGCAGGTCGCTGGTGAACAGCACGTCGTCCGCGGCGGCCGAGTACGGCGCGCCCGTCCACGCGCTCTTCCCGTCGGTCCCGGTCAGACCCTGCGGGTAGACCGCGATCACCGACCGGCCGGAGAAGCCGGACAGCTCCTCCTGGTACTCGGCGGTGCGGCCGTGCCCGTGGAAGGACAGGACCAGCGGATCCGGCCGGTCGGGCCGGTAGTCCGCCGGAACGTGCAGCAGATAGCTGCGCGTGAGCCCGCCCGAGGTGACGGTGCGGGTCACGCTCTGTCCCGCCGGCACGGGTGCGGGGTGGCCGCAGCCGGCGGAAGGCACGGGAAATCCGACGATCCCCGACGCGGTGGCGGCCGGCGCGGCCAGGAGGGTGCCGGTGATCGCGGCGACCACCGCGATCACCAGCCGCCGGGCGCGCATCAGACGCCGGCCTTCACGGGCTCCCGCGCCGGCTCGGCCGCGGGGTGGTCGTCCACCAGCGTGGTCTCGTTGAACGGGTCCTGCCCGGACAGCACCCGCTGGGCCCGCGACCGGTCGAACTCCTTGGTCCAAGACCCGATGACGACCGTCGCGACGGCGTTGCCCGCGAAGTTGGTCACCGCGCGCGCCTCGGACATGAACCGGTCGATGCCGAGGATGAACCCGACACCGCCGACCAGGTCCGGCCGGTGCGACTGCAGCCCGCCCGCCAGGGTCGCCAGGCCCGCGCCGCTCACGCCGGCCGCGCCCTTCGACGCGATGATCATGAACACCAGCAGGGAGATCTGCTCGCCGACGGACAGCGGGCTGCCCTGCGCGGTGGCGATGAACAGCGTCGCCATCGTCAGGTAGATCGCGGTGCCGTCCAGGTTGAACGAGTACCCGGTCGGCACCGTGATGCCGACGACCGGCTTGGACACGCCCAGGTGCTCCATCTTCGCGATCAGCCGCGGCAGCGCCGACTCCGACGACGACGTCGACACGATCAGGATGAACTCGCGGGTGAGGTACCGCAGCAGGCTGAAGATGTTGATCCGCGCGCCCAGCCACAGGATCGCGCCGAGCACGATCACCACGAACAACGCGCACGTGACGTAGAACCCGACCATCACCACCGCGAGGCTCTTCAGCGCGTTCCACCCGGTCGCGCCCACCACCGCGGCGATCGCGCCGAACGCGCCCACCGGCGCCGCCCACATGATCATCGACAGGATGCGGAACACGAGCTTCTGGATGTGCTCGATGCCGCGCAGGATCGGCTTGCCCGCGTCACCCATCTTCTGCAGCGCGAAGCCGGCGAGCAGCGCGACCAGCAGCGTCTGCAGCACCGAACCCTCGGTGAACGACGACACCAGCGAGGTCGGGATGATGCCGAGCACGAAGTCGGTGGTGCCCTCGCTGCCCTTGCTGGCCTGTTCCTGCGCCTTCGCGATCGACGACGGGTCCAGGTGCAGGCCGCTGCCCGGGTGCAGCAGGTTGCCCACGATCAGGCCGATGGCCAGCGCGAACGTGGACATCACCAGGAAGTAGCCGATGGCCATCAGGCCGACCTTGCCGACCTTCGCGGCCTTGGCGACCGACCCGATGCCGAGCACGATCGTGCAGAAGATGATGGGGGAGATCATCATCTTGATCAGGTTCACGAACCCGGTGCCGAGCCAGGCGAGGCTCTTGCCGAAGCCGGGGAACAGGATCCCGACCGCGACACCGAGGACGACCGCGGCGATGACCGCGAGGTAGAGGTAGTGCATCCGGTCGCGGCGCGGCTTCGCGCCGGCCGGTGGTGCCGTAGGCAACGTTGCCTCCTGTGGGGACGTGACGCGCCCAGTCCGGCGCAGTTCGCGTGGAACTATCGGCCACGGGTATGACCGCGGTCACCGTTGTGTTCATAGAGTTCGCGGCGCGACCGGCGTCCCCGGGCGGCCGGCCCGGCCGGTGTGCTGGGATGGCGGGGTGCGGATCACGAGCAGGCGCTGGAGCCTCGCGCGGCAGCTGCTCCTGCTGCAGGTGGCGGGAGTGGCCGTGCTGGTCGCGGTCGGGGCGCTGCTGGCCTACTTCGACGCCGCCCGCGCGGTGGAGGCCCGCGCGCAGGACAAGGTGGTCGCCATCGCGAGCACCCTCGCCGACTCGCCGACGGTGCTCTCCGCGTTGAGACTGCCCGCTCCGAGCACCGAACTGCAACCCTTCGCCGAGCAGGTGCGACGCGACACCGGGGTCGACTTCATCACGATCATGGACCCGGACGGCATCCGCTACACCCACCCGAACCCGGAGCTGATCGGGCAGCGGTTCCTCGGCACGATCGACGTCGCGCGGCAGGGCCGGGTCTACACCGAGACCTACACCGGCACGCTCGGCCCGTCGATGCGCGCGGTGGTGCCGGTGTTCGACGCGGAGCGGCGTGTGGTCGCGCTGGTGTCGGCAGGCATCAAGGTCGACGCCATCTCGGCGGCGCTGGCGCAGCGGATCTGGACGCTCGCCGCGGTGGCCGGCGCGGCCCTGGTGGTGGGCATCGTGGGCAGCTACCTGGTCAGCAGCAGGCTGCGGCGGCAGACCCGTGGTCTCGCCCCGGCCGAGCTGAGCAGCATCTTCGCCTACTACGAGGCGACCCTGCACGCGGTGCGCGAGGGGCTCGTGCTGGTCGGCGCGGACGAGCGGGTGGTGCTGTGCAACGACGCCGCCCGCGAGCTGCTCGGCCTCGGCGCGGACCCGACCGGCAAGCCGGTCACCGAGCTGGGGCTGCCGCCGAGCCTGGTCGGGGCGCTGCGCGGCCAGGAGCCGCGGCGCGACGAGATCCACCTGACCGACGTGCGGGTGCTGGTGGTGAGCACCGCGCCGGTGCGGTCCCGCGCCCGCGCGAAGGACCACGGCACCGTCGTCACCCTGCGCGACCACACCGACCTGCAGCTGCTCACCGGCGAGCTGACGACCGCGCGCGGGCTCGCCGAGTCGCTGCGGTCGCAGGCGCACGAGGCGGCCAACCGCCTGCACACGGTGGTGTCCCTGGTGGAGATGGGCCGCACCCAGGAAGCGGTCGAGTTCGCCACGGCGGAGCTGGAGATCGCGCAGCGGCTCACCGACCAGGTGGTCGGCGCGGTGTCCGAACCGGTGCTGGCCGCGCTGCTGCTCGGCAAGACCGCCGAGGCCAGCGAGCGCGGCGCCGAACTGGTGCTGACCGAGGACACCGCCATCGAGGACACCGACACCGGCATCGAGCCACGTGACCTGATCACCGTGCTGGGCAACCTGATCGACAACGCGATCGACGCCGCCATCGAGGCCGCGGGTGAGCGGCCGGAGCGGCCGCGGGTCACGGTGACCGCGAAGATCGAGGGGGAGGAGCTGCTGTTGCGGGTCGCCGACAACGGCCGGGGCGTGCCGGACGAGGCGCGGCGGCGCGTGTTCGAGCGCGGCTGGACGACCAAACCGGACGGTCACGGACTGGGCCTGGCGCTGGTCGGGCAGGTGGTGCGGCGCAACGGCGGACGGGTGGACGTGGCCTCCGGGGAGGGCGCGGTGTTCACCGTGCGCCTGCCGGTGCGGCAGGAGGTGCCGCGGTGATCCGGGTGCTCGTGGTCGAGGACGACCCGGTCGCCGCCGAGGCGCACCGGACCTACGTGGAGCGGGTCGCCGGGTTCACCGTCGCCGCGGTCGTCCACTCGGGCGCGGAGGCGCTGCGGTTCTTCGAGCGCGACACCGCCGACCTGGTGCTGCTCGACTTCTACCTGCCCGACACACACGGCCTCGCGGTGTGCCGGGCGTTGCGGGCCGCGGGCAACCTGGTGGACGTCATCGCGGTGACCTCGGCTCGGGACCTGGCGGTGGTGAAGGCCGCGGTGTCGGTCGGGATCGTGCAGTACCTCATCAAACCGTTCACCTTCGCCTCGCTGCGGGACAAGCTCGACCGGTACGCGAAGTTCCGGGAAAGTTTCGGGGAAACCGGCGAGGTCGGGCAGTCCGAGGTGGACCGGGCGTTCGCGGCGCTGCGCTCGCCGGTGGCGACGGCCCTGCCCAAGGGGATGAGCGGGCAGACCCTGGACGCGGTGGTCTCGGCGCTGCGGGACGAACCGGACGGGCTGTCCGCGGGCGCGGCCGCCACCGCGACCGGGGTGTCCCGGGTTACCGCGCGGCGGTACCTGGAATACCTCGCGGACAACGGACTCGCGCGACGAGAGCCGCGATACGGACAGGTCGGGCGGCCGGAGGTTTGGTACCGGGCCGTGACGTGAAGGACGCTACGATCCGCGGCATGAGCCAGCCTTACCAGCAGCAGCCCCGGTTCCCGATCCTGCTGTCCACTATGAACGATTTGCCCGGCTACCGGGTCGTGCGCGTGTACGGCGAGGTGTTCGGGCTGACGGTGCGCAGCCGGAACATGTTCTCCAACCTCGGCGCCGGCTTCAAGGCGATGGCGGGCGGCGAGCTGAAGGGCCTGTCGAAGCTGCTGTCCGATTCGCGGTACGAGGCGCTGGGGCGGCTCTGCCAGGAGGCGATGGCCTTCGGGGCGAACGCGGTGCTGAGCATGCGCTTCGACTGCAACGAGATCGCCCAGACCGCGAGCGAGATCGCCGCCTACGGCACGGCGGTGTACGTGGTGCCCGACGGCACGGACGCAGGCGCGCAGCAGGCCGCGCAGCAGCAGTACCAGCAGCAGCCGCAGGCACAGGGGCAGCAGGGACAGGGCCAGTTCCAGCAGGGCTTCGCGCCGCAGCAGTGACCGCGGGCGCCGGCCCGGCCGTCATCGCGGCCGGCCCGGCACGCCCGGCCGCCGCTGCCACGGGCGCGGCCCGTCGAGGGGCCGGTACTCCACGCCGAGTGCGTCCAGCCGCGGCAGGTGGTGCTCGGCCAGCCGCGTGTGGAACTCCGCGCCATCGCGTTCGGGCGGGCTCCACACGACCTCGGCGAAGGCGCACAACCGCGGGAACGTCGCGTAGTCGACCCGCCGTACCGAGTCCAGGTGCTCGGTCCACACCTGCGCCTGCGCCCCGAGCACCCCGGACGGCGGCTCCCAGCGGTGGACGTCGGCCAGAGTCCGCACGAACCCGACCGGGATGGGTTCGTCGTCGCCGTCGGCCTGCCGGTGGTCGAGGTACACCGCCTGCTCGGGACACGCGACGACCTGGCAACCGGCGTCGATCGCCCGTGCCACCTGGGTTTCGTCCCGCCACGCGCCGATCACGGTGCCGGCGGGCAAGGCGGTCCCGGCGTCCAGGACCTCGTCCCAGGCGTGCGCCCGCCGGCCGCGCGCGTGCAGGTGCTCGATCATCCGCGCGGTGAACTTGCCGTGCTCCGGTGTGGCGCCAGGCGCCTCGTCCCCGCCGACGCCGATCACCTCGGACGGGAAGATGTCCAGCACCTCGTCGAAGACCGCGCGGAAGAACTCCACTGTGGACTCCGACGGGTCCAGCAGGTCGGTGCTGACGCCCCACGACGTCCACACGTCGAGCTCGCGCCCGCCGCCCAGCTCCGGGTACGCGGCGATCGCCGCGCGCGAGTGGCCGGGCACGTCGATCTCGGGCACCACCGTGATCGCCCGCGCCGCCGCGTAGGCGACGATCTCCCGCAGGTCGTCGCCGGTGTAGAACCCGCCGTGCGGCCGCCCGTCGCGCTCCGGGCCGTCGTGGCGGCCGACCATCGACTCCCGCCGCCACGACCCCACCTCGGTCAGCCGCGGGAACGCCGGGATCTCCACGCGCCAGCCCTGGTCGTCGGTGAGGTGCAGGTGCAGCACGTTCAGCTTGTGCGCGGCGAGCAGGTCGGTGAACCGCAGCACCTCGGCCTTGGTGCGGAAGTGCCGCGCCACGTCGAGCAGGCAGCCGCGCCAGGCGAACCGCGGGTGGTCCACCACCGTCCCGCACGCCAGCTCCGCCGTTCCGCGCAGCGGCACGGCGCGGAACGCGTCCGGCCCGATCAGCTGCCGCAGCGTCTGCCGCGCGTAGAACTCGCCCGCGGCGTCCGGCGCCTCGATCAGCACCCCGTCCGGCCGGATCGTGAGCCGGTAGCCCTCCGCGGGCAGGTCCGCCGCCCGCACCTCGACCGGCGCCGGCCACCGGCACGTCCCGGGCGCGGCGGTGACCGACACCGGCCGGGGGAGCAGCGCGGTCAGCGGGATCACCCCTTCACCGCCCCGGCCATGCCGCCGACCAGCCTGCGCTGCACGAGCACGAAGAACACCAGCACCGGCACGGTCATCAGCGTCGAGGACGCCATGATCGCGCCCCAGTCGTTCTCCTCCGGTTTGAAGAACACCAGGATCGCCTGCGGCAGCGTCTGGTTCTCCGAGCGGGAGATGATGAACGTCTTGGCGAACAGGAAGTCGTTCCACGCGTGGATGAACGACAGCACGCTCGTCGCCACGAGGCCGGGCGCCACGAGCGGGAACAGGATCTGCCACACGAACCGGAACCGGCTCGCCCCGTCCACCTTCGCCGCCTCTTCGAGTTCGGCGGGCACCGCGGCGACGAAACCGCGCAGCATCCAGATCGCGAACGGCAGGCTGAACGCCAGGTGCACCAGCACCAGCGAGCCCAGCTCGTTGAGCCCGAACGCGGGCGCCACCTGCCCCACCGAGCGCATCAGGAAGAACAGCGGGATCGTCAGCGCCTCCACCGGCACCATCTGCGCGACCAGGAGCATCACGAGCAGCACCGTGCGGCCGCGGAAGCGGAACCGGGTCAGCGCCACCGCGGCCAGGAAGGCGAACAGCAGCGACAGCGCCACCACGACGAGCGCGACCGCCAGGCTGTTGAGGAAGTACCGGCCGAACCCGGACACGGTCAGCACCCGCTGGAAGGAGTCCAGCGACGGCGCGAACGTCCACGGCGCGGCCGACTGCACCTCGCCCGGTGGTTTCAGCGCGGTCAGCACCATCCAGTACAGCGGGAACGCGACCACGGCGGCGACGAGCACGGTGACGATCTCGGCGAGCGTGCGGCCCGGTTTCCGCACCAGCGTCGTCATGCCAGCCCCGCCCGCTGGGACCGGACGTACAGCCCGGTGACGGACAGCAGCAGCACGGTCATCACCACCCCGATCGCCGCGCCGAGGCCGTAGCGCGAACCGGCGAAGGCCTGCTGGTAGGCGTAGACGTTGAGCACCAGGTTCCGTCCCGCGACGCCACCGCCGCTGGTCATCACGTAGATCTGCGTGAACACCTTGAAGTCCCAGATGATCGACTGCACGGTCGCGATCAGCAGCATCGGCCGCACCATCGGCAGCAGCACCGAGGTCGTCGTCCGCCACGCGCCCGCACCGTCCAAAGTGGCCGCCTCGACCACTTCGGCGGGCACCGCGCGGATCCCGGCGTACATGGTCACCAGGACGAACGGGAACGAGCACCAGATCACCTCCAGCGCCACCAGCCCGAACGCGCTGGTGGCGCCGAAGGTCCAGGAGTGCCCGGCCATGCCGCCGAACCCGAGTGACGCCAGCGCCTCGTTGACCAGGCCGAAATCGGCGTCGAAGAGGAACAGCCAGATGTAGGACCCGGCCACCGCGGGGGTGGCCCACGCGCCGAGCGCGGCGAGGAACAACAGCGTGCGGGGCACCGCGCGGACCTTGCTCGCCAGCACCGCCAGCCCGGTGCCCGCCACCAGGCTGCCCACCACGCACACCGCCGCGAACACGACGGTCTTGGCGAGCACGGTCCAGAACGTGGCGCTGCCGAGCAGTTCCACGTAGTTCGCCAGCCCGAGGAACCGCAGCGGCGCGTTGCCCGCCGCCTCGGCCTGCCCGTAGTCGTAGAACGAGATGACGACGAGCTGGTAGATCGGGTAGGCCAGCACCACCAGCAGCAGGATCGCGGCGGGGGCGAGGTAGCGGACGGCGGCGGGGCCGTCCCCGCGCCTGCGGCGGCGCGGGGACGGTGCGGGCGGCGCTGTCGGCGCCTCGGGCGCCAGCAGGTTCGGGGTGGCCACGTCAGCCGCCGAAGGCCTGGTTCATCGCCTCGTTCGCGGCCGCGAGCGCGGCGTCCGGGCTCTTCTCCCCGGTCGCGATCTGCTGCACCGCGGTCGGCAGCACGCCCTGCGCGTCGATGCGCGACCAGGCCGGGCTGGACGGCACGAACTTCGTGCCCGCCTTGAGCGTCGCCACGAACGGCTCCAGGAACGGGTCGCTCGCCGCCACCTGGTTCTGCACCGCGGTCAGCGTCGGCAGGTTGCCCATCGCCTCGTACATCCGCGCCTGGTACTTCGCCCCGGCGAGCAGTTCGGCGAACTCGGTGGCCAGGCTGCGGTGGGTGGTCGCGCGGAACACGCCGAGCAGGTTGCCACCGGCGAACGCGGGCGCGACCGACCCCGGCTGCGTGCCGGGCAGCGGCACGACCGCGTACTTGCCCCGCACCGCGCCGGCTTCCACGGCCTTGCGGTTGAAGTCGCCGCCGATCGTCATCGCGGCCTTGCCCCCGGCGAACGCCTGCACGCTCTGGGTGCCGGTGGAGTTCGCGCACTGCTCCGGCGGGCAGATGCCTGGGCTGAGCAGGCTCGCGTAGGCGCTGACCCCGGCCGCGGTGGCGGGCGAGGTGAGGTCGCCGCGCCAGGCGCCGCCGGTGTTCCGGGCGACCTCGCCGCCGTGGGCCCACACGAACGGCAGCAGCGCGTAGGTGTACTTGCCGCCGACCGAGATGCCGTACAGGTCGGGCCGCGCGGCGCGGATCGCGCGGGCGGTCTCGGTGAGCTCGGCCAGCGTCGCCGGCGGCCGCAGGCCGAGTTCGGCGAACACGTCGGTGCGGTAGTAGAGCGCGCGGATGCCCGTGTACCAGGGGATGCCGTAGGTCTTGCCGTCCGCCTTCGCGGTGTCCAGGACGCTCGCCTGCAGCCCGGCGCCTTCCGGCCAGGCGCGGATGTCCTCGGTGAGGTCGGCGAGCGCGCCCGTCTGGGCGTAGCTCGCGACGTCGGTGTTGCCGAACTCGGCGACGTCCGGCGCGCTGGCGGGATCGTTGAAGGCGCCGGAGAACCGGTCCGCGCGGCCTTCCACCGGGATCCACTGGACGTCCACCTTGACTCCGGGGTGCGCGGCTTCGAACTCCGCGACCGCGTCCTTCACGACCGCTTCCTTGGGCGCGCGGTTGGCCTCGTCGAACAGCCAGACCCGCAGGGTTCCGGTCTTCTCGTCACCACCGGGCCCGGCAGGCCCGGTCTGGGCCGGCGCGCAGGCCGCGGCGGTGGCCACGACCGCGAGCGCGGCGAGGGTACGACGGATTCTCAACGCAGCCTCCGTTGCGTGTCACGCAATGTGCGTTTCGCTATTGGCAACAGAGCCTAAATCGGACGTTCACCTCGCCACAAGGTCTAGACCATTACCACTGCGTAACTCCCTCAGCGGAACAACACGGTGGCGACCTCGGGCACCGCCAGTTCGCCCTCCGCCGCGCCGAGCCGTCCGGTCGCCGGATCGCGGGGCAGCCAGGTGACCGTCCCGGAACGCTGGTTCGACACGTACATCCGGCGCGCGGACGCGTCGAAGGTGAAGTGGCGCGGCCAGTTCCCGCCCGTCGGCGCCGCCTGCACCGGCGTCAGCGCGCGACCGGTGCGCAGCGCCGCGATCGTGTTCGCGCCACGCACCGAGACGTACACGAACCGGCCGTCCGGGGCCACCGCGATCTCCCCGGGGTAGTCCTGGTCCCGCACGCCCACCGGCACCGCGTCGCGGAGCCGGACCTCGCCGCGCACCGGGTCCCACGTGCCCGGCACGACCGCCGGGTCCAGCTCGCACGCCACGTACAACGCGCGCCCGCCCGGATGGAACGCGAGGTGCCGCGGCCCGGTCCCCGCGGGCAGCGAGACTTGCTGGTGGGCGACCAGCTTCCCCGCGTCGAGCCGGTAGACGTACACCGAGTCCGTGCCCAGGTCCACGGCCAGCACCCACCGGCCGGACGGATCGGGCAGGACCTGGTGCGCGTGCGGCTGCGCGCCCGCGTGCCGCACCAGGTCCGTGGCCTCGCCGAGCGTCCCGTCGCGCCGGATCGGGTGCACCACCAGCGATCCCGACGTGTAGTTCGCAGTCAGCAGGTGCCGCCCGGCCACCGACAGGTGCGTCGGACCGGCCCCGAGCGTCGAACGGCTGCCGAGCACCGCCGGCTTCAGCGGATCACGCACGTCGACCGCGGTGACCGTGCCGTCCTCGGTCTCGTTGGTCGCGTACAGCAGCTTCTTGTCAGCCGACAACGCGAACCACGACGCGGCGGGCACGCCCGGCACGGTGAACCCGCGCCGCAGGCCCGCCTCGCCGGCGAGGGCGACGTCCAGGCCTGCGGCGTAACTGCCCACGAAAGCCACCCGCGGCGGCGACGAGGGGATGGTCACCGGAACGGCCAGCAGGCCGGTAGCGCCGAGAAAGGTGCGGCGGCGGATGTCCGGCACGGCACTCCTCCTACACGATCGCCATCAGGATCGCGGACATCGCGAACCCCGACACGGACAGGATGGTTTCCAGGACGGTCCAGGTCTTGAGCGTTTCGCCGACGGTCAGCCCGAAGTACCGCGACACGATCCAGAACCCGCCGTCGTTGACGTGCGAGGCGATGATCGACCCGGCGGCGATCGCGACCACGATCAGCGCCAGCTGCGCCTGCGAGTACCCGGCATCGGCCAGGCTCGGCGCGATGATGCCGCCGGTGGTCACGATCGCGACCGTCGCCGAACCCTGCGCGAGCCGCAGCCCGCAGCTGATCACGTAGGCGGCCGCGATCACCGGCAGGCCACCGGCCTGCAGCGAGTCGGCCACCGCCTTGCCGATCCCGGTCGCCGACAGCACCGCGCCGAAGAACGCGCCCGCGCCCACCACCAGCAGCAGCATCGCCACCGGGCGCAGCGCGGCGGCCGACAGCGCGGACAGCTCCTTGCCGGTCATCCCGCGGCGCGTGCCCAGCAGCCAGGACGCGAGCAGCACGGCGATCGTGAGCGCCACCGCCGGCGTGCCGACGAACGCCGCCACCCCCGCGGCCGCGGAGTTCTTCGGCAGCCAGATGCTGCCGAACGTGCCGGCCAGGATCAGCACCAGCGGCACCGCGATGATCGCCGACACCAGCCCCAGCGACGGCCCGGGCCCCTCCTCGCCGTCCTCGTCGACGATCATCTCCGCCGGAACCTCGATGTTCATCCGCTTGCCGATCCACGACGGGAACACCACGCCGGCGAGGAACCACGCGGGCAGACCGCACACCGCGCCCATCAGGATGATCCAGCCGAGGTCGACGTGCAACAGCCCGGCCGCGGCCACCGGGCCAGGGTGCGGCGGGATGAACGCGTGCGTCATGGACAGCCCGGCCAGCAGCGGCAGGCAGTACAGCAGCAGCGACCGGCCGCCCTGCCGCGCGGCGACGTACACGAGTGGCGCCAGCACGAAGATGCCGATGTCGAAGAACACCGGAACGCCGAAGATCAGGCCGGCCAGGCCCATCGCCAGCGGCGCGCGCTTCTCGCCGAAGGCCCGCAGCAGCGCGCCGGTCAGCACCCGCGCCCCGCCGGACTTCTCCAGGATCGCGCCGAGCAGCGTGCCGAGACCGATGATCGCGGCGATGTGCCCCAGGATCCCGCCGAAACCCTTTTCCAGCAACGAGTCCGACGTCTTCTGCGCGGTGCCGACGATCGTGCCGACCGGCAGCCCGGCCGCCAGCGCGGTGAGCAGCCCGACGATGATCAGGGCGATGAACGGTTCGGTCTTGAACCGGATGATCATGACCAGCAGGACGGCGATCGACACCGCCGCGAGCGTGAGCAGCCCTCCGGTGGAGTGCTGCAGCCAGTCGATCAAGCGGACCTCCTGAGTGAACGGCCGGCGAGCGCGCCGGTGGGCCTGCCGTCGTCGATGGCCGCGACGCCGTTGACGAAGACGTAGGGGATGCCCGCGGCCTGCTGCCGCGGGTCGTCGAAGGTGGCCGTGTCGGCCACGGTGTCCGGGTCGAACAGCACCAGGTCGGCCGCGTATCCCGGCTTCACCAGCCCGCGGTCGGTCAGCCGCAGCCGTCGTGCGGCCCGCCCGGTCAGGTGCGCGACGCAGTCGGCGAGGTCCAGCACGCCCAGCTCCCGCACGTACCGCGCGAGGTAGCGGGGGAAGGTGCCCCAGGCCCGCGGGTGCGGCCGGTCGCCGACGAGCAGGCCGTCGCTGCCGCCGGTGTGCGTGCGGTGGCGCATGATCGCCTGCACGTTCTCCTCGTGCCCGACGTGCATCAGGCACGACGTGCCGAGCCGTTCGGAGACCAGCACGTCGAAGTACAGCCGCGCGGCGGGCACCCCGGCGCGCCGGGCGGACTCGGCCACCGAAAGCCCGACCAGGTGGGCGTTTTCGGCCTTGCGCACGCCGTTGATCTCGATGCACTCCCAGTCGATCGGCACGCCGTGCGCGCCGTCGGAACCGGTCTCCTCGATCTCGGCGCGGATCCGCTCCCGCGTCTCCGGATCGGTCAGCCGCTCCAGTGTCGCGTCGATCCCGCCCTCGGCAGCCCAGCTCGGCAGCAACGCGGACAGGTACGTCGCGCCGGGCAGGTACGGGTAGGTGTCGAGGGTGATGTCGACGCCGTCGTCGAGCGCGTCGTCCAGCAGCCGCAGCAGATCCGGCGCCCGGCCCTTGTTGACGGAGAAGTTCATGGTGGCGTGCGCCAGGTGCAGCGGGCACTTCGCGCGGCGGCACACCTCGACCATCTCCGCGAACGCCTCCAGCGCGCCCGCGCCGTAGCTGCGGTGGTGCGGGCTGTAGTAGCCGCCCCGCGCGCCAACCACCTCGCACAGCGCGACCAGTTCGTCGTCGTCGGCGTACATGCCCGGGGTGTAGGTCAGGCCCGAGGACATGCCGACCGCGCCCTCGTCCAGGCCCGTCGCGACCAGCTCGCGCATCCGGTCCAGTTCGGACTCCGTGGCAGGCCGGTCGTCGAACCCGACGGCGAGCATCCGGACGGTGCCCTGCGGGACCAGGTAGGCGGCGTTGACGGCGACGCCGCGGTCCAGCCGGTCCAGGTACTCGCCGACCGAGCGCCAGTTCCAGTCGAACCCGGGCGGGTCGTCGTTCCAGCCGGCGAGCTGCTCGCGCAGCGCGGCCAGCGCGGTGTCGTCGACCGGGGCGTAGGACAGCCCGTCCTGGCCGAGCACCTCGGTGGTCACGCCCTGGGACACCTTCGCCAGGTGGTCCGGCGCGGCGAGCAGCTGCAGGTCGGAGTGCGAGTGCATGTCGATAAAACCGGGCGCGAGCACCAGCCCGTCCGCGTCGATCACCCGCGTGCCCGTCAGGCCGGGACCGATGTCCGCGATCCGGCCGTGCTCGACACCGACGTCGGCCCGGAACAGGGGAGCGCCGGTGCCGTCGGCGATCCGCGCGCCACGCAGAACGAGGTCCATTGTGGACTCCTAGAAGTAGGTGCGGACGAAGTCCACGACGGTGTCGCCGTCGACCACGGGCAGCAGCGGCCACTTGTCGAACACGGTGCACGGGTGGGACAGGCCGAGCCCGACCCAGTCGCCGACCCGCAGCGGCGAATCCGGTGGCAGCGCGACGAAGGCGTGCTGGTCGTTGAGCGCGGTGACGGTGTGGCCGGTCAGCTTCGCCGGTGGCTCACCCGGACGCCGGTGCCACTGCGGCTCGGGCAGGCCCTCGTCGAAGGAGGCGTCCCGCTTGCCCAGGGTCAGCAGGGCGAGGTCGCCGGTCGGACGCGAGGTCACCTGGGCCCAGGCGCGCAGCGCGGAGCGGAACTGCGGGGTCCCGGCGATGCGCGGCTGCTCGCCGAGCGGGGAGATGCCGCGGTAGAAGCCGTCGTCGTGGGTCAGGTAGGCGCCGCTGCGCAGGACCGGCACCACCGGCAGGCCGTCCCAGTCCCCGGTGAGCGCGGCGGCGACCTGGTCGAAGTAGGCGCTGCCGCCTGCCGTGACGATCACCTGGTCCAGCCCGGCGAACAGGCCGCGACGCCCGATCGCGGCGGTGAGCTCGCGCAGGCGACCGAGGCAGGTGTCGACCGTTCGCCGCGATTCCGGGCCCGGGTCGTGGGCCAGCGCGCCCTCGTAGCCGCCGGTGCCGGCCAGTCGCAGGGCCGGGCTCGCGTGCGCGGCTTCGGCGATCGCCAGCGCGGTGTCCAGGTCACGCGCGCCGGTGCGCCCGCCGTCGCCGCCCAGTTCGACCAGCACGTCGACCTGGCGGCGTGTCCCGCGCAGCGCCTCGGTCATCAGCTCGACCGAGGCGACCGAGTCCACCCAGCAGCTGAACTCGAACTCCGGGTGCGCGTCCAGCTCCGCGCCCAGCCAGCGCAGTGCGGCGGGGTCGACGAGCTGGTTGGCCAGCAGGACCCGGGACACGCCGAAGGCGCGGTAGATCCGCAGCTGGCTCGCGTTGGCCGCGGTGATGCCCCACGCGCCGTGCTCCGCCTGCCGCGCGAACAGCTGCGGCGCCATCGTGGTCTTGCCGTGCGGCGCGAGCCGGACGCCGACCTTGGTGCACCACTCCGCCATGGTCCGCAGGTTGTGCTCCAGCGCGTCCGCCTCCAGCACCACCACCGGACCGACGAAACCGCCGGTGAACAGGCCGGGCCGGCGCGCGGCGGCCTCGGCGAGGGTGAGCCCCCACAGGTCGGCGGGGAGGGATTTGAACCGCCAGTCGAGCCGTTCGCCCGCGATCGCCGCCAGCGCGGCCGGGTCGAGGGTGCACTCGGAGGAAGCCATTCGAACTCCGTTGCGTGTTGTGCAACGCACGTTGCGCAAAATGAATGCGATAGGTGTAGCATCCGGTTCGTGGCAGGTCAATGGAGCGAACGTGAGCCAGAGTCTTGATCGCGGGCTGAGCCTGCTGACCGCGCTCGCCGGCGGCGCGACCACCCTGGACGAGCTCGCCGACGCGCTCGGCGTGCACAAGTCGACGGTGCTGCGGCTGCTGCGCACCCTGGAGGCGCAGCACTTCGTGCAGCGCGAGGGCGCGCGGCACTACCGGCTCGGCAGCGCCCTGTTCGACTTGGCCAACCGCGCGCTGGAGGGCCGGGACGTGCGGCGCGAGTCCGCGCCCGCCCTGGCCGCGCTCAACGACCGCACCGGGCACACCGTGCACCTGGCCACCTACGAAGACGGCGAGGTCGTCTACGTCGACAAGTACGAGGGCAGGCACAGCGTGCGGATGTACTCCCGCGTGGGCAAGCGCGCGCCGCTGCACTGCACGGCGGTCGGCAAGGTCCTGGTGGCCGCGCTGCCGGAGGCCCAGCGGGAGAAGGTCGCGCGCGACCTGGACTACCCGCGGCTGACCGCGAACACGATCACCACGGCCGACGAGTACCTGGCCGAGCTCGCGCGCGTCGCGGAGCGCGGGTACGCGGTGGACAACGCCGAGCACGAGGACTTCATCCACTGCGTGGCCGCGCCGGTGCGCGGACCGGGTGGGGCGGTGCTCGCGGCGGTGTCCCTGTCGGTGCCGAAGGTGCTGCTGGACTACGACGGCCTGCTGGCGCTGCTGCCGGACCTGCGGGCCGCCGCCGAGGACGCGTCCACCCACAACGGGTGGACCCGATGAGGAAGGAACTCCTACATGGCGAAGGTCGCGATCACCACGGAGAACGCCCCCAAGGCCGCGGCGAACTACTCGCCGGCCGTGCGCAAGGGCAACATCCTCCAGCTGGCCGGGCAGGTCGCGTTCGACCCGAAGACCGGGGAGGTCGTCGGCGCCTCCGTGGGTGAGCAGACGCGCCAGGTGTTCCGCAACCTGGAGGCGGTGCTCACCGAGGCCGGCGCCGGCTGGGAGGACGTCGTGATGGTGCGCGCGTACCTCACCGACACCGGCCACTTCGCCGAGTTCAACGAGGTCTACAACCAGCTCATCCCGGAGCCGTACCCGGCCCGCACCACCGTGTACGTCGGGCTGCCGAAGGGCCTGCTGGTGGAGATCGACCTGCTGGCCGTGGTGGACTGATTCCCGGCCGGAATGCTTCCGGGTCGACGCGACAACGCCCGGCAGGGAGTCCCCTGCCGGGCGTTGTCCGGACCTTGTCGTTCTGCGGGCCGACTCGTCAGTAGACGGGGCCGGTGTACTTCTCGCCAGGGCCCTCGCCCGGCGCGTCCGGCACGGCCGAGGCCTCCCGGAACGCCTTCTGCAGCGACTGCAGCCCGTCCCGCAGGGGAGCGGCGTGCACGCCGAGGTACTCGGCCGAGGCGGTGACCAGGCCGGCGAGCGCGGTGATCAGCCTGCGGGCCTCGTCGAGGTCGCGGTGCGGGCTGGTGTCCGGGTCCTCGTCGGCGAGCCCGAGCCGCTCGGCCGCCGCGGACAGCAGCATCACCGCGGCCCTGCTGATGACCTCGACGCTGGGGATGTCCTGCAGGTCGCGGACGGGCGGGGAAATATCGCCCGGGTCGGGCGCGTTGGAACCATCGTCAAGCACGTCTGGTACCCTTCCACGTGCGACCAGTCCCCGAGGAATCGGGGGCGGCAAGTGGAGCCCCGCTCCCACCCGAGCCGCCGCACGAGGCAGCCGGGTCCGGTCCCGCCAACGGGCGTTGCCCGTGGCGGCGGAACGTTCGTCGTAGCCGTCGGACGTGATCGGAAAGCAGGGCCCCGCATCCTGGCCATCAGGCCTGGGACGGGGCCCGTGGTATGTGGGCACCAGGTCGAGCAGGCTAGACAACACACCTCGGACCAAGGAGGCCACATCAGCGCCGAGACACGCATCAACGAACGCATCCGCGTTCCCGAGGTCCGGCTCGTCGGACCGAACGGCGAACAGGTCGGCATCGTCCGGATCGAGGATGCGCTCAGGCTCGCCCAGGAAGCGGATCTCGACCTCGTCGAGGTCGCCCCGCAGGCGCGCCCGCCGGTCTGCAAGCTCATGGACTTCGGCAAGTTCAAGTACGAGAGCGCGCAGAAGGCCCGCGAGTCACGCCGTAACCAGCAGCTCACCGTCATCAAAGAGCAGAAGCTGCGCCCCAAGATCGACCAGCACGACTACGAGACGAAGAAGGGGCACGTGTCCCGCTTCCTCGCCGCGGGGAACAAGGTCAAGGTGACCATCATGTTCCGCGGTCGTGAGCAGTCGAGGCCGGAGCTGGGTTTCCGGCTGCTGCAGAAGCTCTCCGAGGACGTGGCCGAGCTCGGTTATGTGGAGGCGTCCCCGAAGCAGGACGGCCGCAACATGATCATGGTGCTGGCGCCGCACAAGAACGCCAAGCCCAAGCAGAAGGCCGCCAAGGAACCCGTCGACTCCTGACGGGCGCCGCGACCGACGCAGTTCGCAGCACACCGGGATCTCCGGTGTGCTGCACCATGAAAGAGAGCACTCAATGCCGAAGATGAAGACGCACAGCGGGACCTCGAAGCGGATTCGGGTCACCGGCAGCGGCAAGCTTCGCCGCCAGAAGGCCGGCCGCCGCCACCTGATGGAGAAGAAGTCGAGCCGGGTCACCCGCCGCCTGGAGGGCACCGGCGAGGTCGCCAAGAACGACGTCGGCCGGGTCAAGCGGCTCCTCGGCCGCTGACGCCTCTCCTCTTCCGCCGTAAACCCCCCGGGGCGCCGACCGCGCCCCCTGAGATCGACAGGACGGACCCGTGGCACGCGTCAAGCGGGCGGTCAACGCCCAGAAGAAGCGTCGCGCAACTCTCGAACTGGCCAGCGGTTACCGCGGCCAGCGCTCGCGGCTGTACCGCAAGGCGAAGGAGCAGATGCTCCACTCGCTCAACTACGCCTACCGGGACCGCCGTGCCCGCAAGGGTGACTTCCGCCAGCTGTGGATCACCCGCATCAACGCGGCCGCCCGCCAGAACGGCGTGACCTACAACCGCTTCATCCAGGGCCTCAAGGCCGCTGGTGTCGAGGTCGACCGCAAGATCCTCGCCGACCTCGCCGTCAACGACCCCGCGGCGTTCACCGCGCTGGCCGAGCTGGCGAAGCAGAACGTGACGACCGGGCCGAGCGACGAGAAGAAGTCGGCCTGAGCGAGCACACCGATCTGACCCGGCCCGGGGCGGCTCCGTTCACCGAACGGACCCCCCGGGTCGTTGCTGCGCGGCGCCTGACGCGCCGCGCCGAGCGCGACAAGACCGGCCGGTTCCTCGCCGAAGGCGCCAACGCCGTCGGCGCGGCACTGGCCCGCGATCCCGGCGCGGTGCACGAGCTGTTCGTCACCGACCGCGCCGCCCAGGCTCATCCGGACCTGGTCGACGCCGCGGGCGAAGCGGGCGTGCGGGTCTCGCCGATCACCGACCGCGCCGCGGCCGGGCTGTCGGAAACCGTGACCCCGCAAGGGATCGTGGCCGTCTGCTCACTGCTCGACCGTCCCCTCGACGGGCTGCTCGGCAGCACCGCCACGCTGGTCGCCGTGCTCGACGGCGTGGCCGACCCCGGCAACGCCGGCACCGTCATCCGGGTCGCCGACGCGGCGGGCGCCGACGCGGTCATCCTCACCGGCGACAGCGTCGACCCGCACAACGGCAAGTGCGTCCGCGCCTCCGCGGGCAGTCTCTTCCACCTCCCTCTTGCGCGTGTGCGCGACACCGCTGCGGCGCTCGCCGCCTGCCGCGAGGCCGGGCTGCGCCTGCTCGCCGCCCACGGCTACGCCGAGACCGAGCTGGGTTCGGTCGACGCCGCCGCGCCCACCGCTTGGGTCTTCGGCAACGAGGCCCACGGGCTCTCGCCCGAGGTCCTCGCCGCCGTCGACCTGCCGGTGCGGATTCCGCTCTACGGCGCGGCGGAGAGCCTCAACCTGGCCACGGCGGCCGCCGTGTGCCTCTACACCAGCGCGATGGCGGCCCGTCGTCCGGCCGGGTGACGCGCCGGTCCCGGATCGCGATCGCCTAGAATCCAGCGGTAATCGTCACGTGTGCACCTCGCACGGCGGATCCCGTCCAGCGGACACCGAGGAGTTATGTCCGGAGCCACCGAGAAGCAGGACCTGAACCCGGCCGAGGCAACCTCGCCCGAGACCCTGGGGGCGGCGGTGAAGCACGCCGAGGCCGAGTTCCAGGCCGCAGGCGACCTGGACGCCCTGGCCGCGGTGAAGCCGGCCCACCTGGGTGACCACTCGCCGCTGATGCTCGCCCGCCGCGCCATCGGCTCCCTGTCCAAGCAGGAGAAGGCCGAGGTCGGCAAGCGGGTCAACGAGGCGCGCCAGGCCATCCAGGCCGCGTTCGACGCCCGGCGGGCCACGCTGCTGGCCGAGCGGGACGAGCGCGTCCTGCGCGAGGAGGCTGTCGACGTCACGCTGCCGTGGGACCGGATCCCGCGCGGCGCGCGGCACCCGCTCACCACGGTGAGCGAGCGGATCGCCGACGTCTTCGTCGCCATGGGCTGGGAGGTCGCCGAGGGCCCCGAGCTGGAAGCCGAGTGGTTCAACTTCGACGCCCTCAACTTCGCCAAGGACCACCCCGCCCGGCAGATGCAGGACACCTTCTACGCCGGTGAGCCGGGCTCCGGCCTGGTGCTGCGCACGCACACCTCGCCGGTGCAGGCCCGTACGCTGCTGCACCGCGACCTGCCGGTGTACGTCGTCTGCCCCGGCCGCACCTACCGCACCGACGAGCTGGACGCCACCCACACCCCGGTGTTCTCGCAGGTCGAGGGCCTCGCGGTGGACAAGGGCATCACGATGGCCCACCTCAAGGGCACCCTCGACGCGTTCGCCCGCGCGATGTTCGGCGAGAAGTCCAAGACCCGGCTGCGCCCGCACTTCTTCCCCTTCACCGAGCCCTCCGCCGAGGTCGACGTCTGGTTCGAGGAGAAGGCGGGCGGCCCCGGCTGGGTCGAGTGGGGCGGTTGCGGCATGGTGCACCCGAACGTGCTGCGTGCCTGTGGCGTCGACCCGGACGTCTACTCCGGCTTCGCGTTCGGCATGGGCATCGAGCGGACCCTGCAGTTCCGCAACGGCATCCCCGACATGCGCGACATCGTCGAGGGCGATGTCCGCTTCACCCTTCCCTTCGGAACGGAGGCCTAAGTGCGAGTCCCCGTCAGCTGGCTGCTCGAGCATCTGGATGCCGGCGAGGTCGGACCGCAGGAGCTGGCCGAGGCCTTCGTCCGCATCGGCATCGAGGTCGACGAGGTCCGGCCGCTGGACCAGGTCACCGGGCCGCTGGTGGTCGGCCGCGTCGCCGAGATCGAGGAGCTGACCGGCTTCAAGAAGCCGATCCGGTTCTGCCGGGTCGACGTCGGCGAGGAGGCCTCCGAGGACGAGCCCGCCGACGACGAGGGCCCCTCCGGCATCCGCACCCGCGGCATCATCTGCGGCGCCACCAACTTCGTCGAGGGCGACCTGGTCGTCGTGGCGCTGCCCGGCACGGTGCTGCCCGGGCCGTTCGAGATCACCTCGCGCAAGACCTACGGCCGCGTCAGCGACGGCATGATCTGCTCCGCCCGCGAGCTGGGCCTCGGCGACGACCACACCGGCATCCTGGTGCTCCCGCCGTCGACGGCCAGCCCCGGCGACTCCGGCCACGAGGTGCTCGGCCTCGGTGACACCGTCCTGGAGCTGACGCCGACCCCCGACCGCGGCTACGCCCTGTCGGTCCGCGGGCTGGCGCGCGAGCTGGCCGCCGCGCTCGACGTGCCCTTCGGCGACCCGGCCGCGCTCGACCTGCCGCCGGCCGAGGGCGAGGCCTGGCCGGTCGAGATCGAGGACCCCACCGGCTGTGACCGGTTCGTGGTGCGCCGGGTGACCAGCCTGGACGCCGGAGCCCCGACCCCGTGGTGGATGCGCCGCCGCCTGCTGCTCGCCGGGATCCGGTCGATCTCGCTGGCCGTGGACGTCACCAACTACGTCATGCTCGAACTGGGTCAGCCCCTGCACGCGTGGGACACCGCGTCGCTGCAGGGCGGCCTGGTCGTCCGCCGCGCGAAGCCGGGGGAGAAGCTCACCACCCTCGACGACGTGGAGCGCACGCTCGACGCCGACGACGTCGTGATCGCCGACGAGCGCGGCCCGGTGTCGCTGGCGGGCACGATGGGCGGCGCGAGCACCGAGATCAGCACCGAGAGCACCGACGTGCTGATCGAGGGCGCCCACTGGGACCCGCCGTCGATCAGCCGCACCGCGCGGCGCCACAAGCTGTTCTCCGAGGCCGCGAAGCGGTTCGAGCGGTTCACCGACCCGCAGGTCTGCGCGGCGGCGGTGGAGCGGGCCTCCCGCCTGCTGCGCACCTACGGCGACGGCAGCATCCAGCCCGGCCGCACCGACGTCGGCTCCGTCGAGCCGCCGTCGCCCATCACGATGCCGATCAGCCTGCCCGACCAGGTCGCCGGCGTGCGTTACGAGCGTGGCGTCACCGTCCGGCGGCTGAACCAGGTCGGCTGCAAGGTCACGGTCGGCGCGGGTGACGACGGTGTCGCGACGGTGACCGCGACGCCGCCGAGCTGGCGTGGCGACCTGAAGCAGCCTGCCGACCTCGTCGAGGAGGTGCTGCGGCTCGAGGGTTACGACAGCATCCCGTCGGTGCTGCCCACCGCCCCGGCCGGCACCGGTCTGAGCGCTGCGCAGCGGCGCCGCCGCACCGTGTCGCGGGCGCTGGCTGAGGCCGGTTACGTCGAGGTCCAGCCGTTCCCGTTCGTCGGCGAGACGGTGTGGGACGCGTTCGGCCTGCCTGCCGACGACGTGCGCCGCAAGACGGTGCAGGTGCGGAACCCGCTGGAGGCGGACAAGGACCGCCTGGCGACGACCCTGCTGCCCGGTCTGCTGGAGACGTTGCAGCGCAACGCTTCCCGCGGCTTCAAGGACCTCGCGTTGTTCCACATCGGACAGGTCGTCCTGCCCGGCGCGAGCCCCGTGCCGATGCCGGAGCTCGGGGTCGGCGGACGCCCGACGGACGAGGACCTGGCGCAGCTGGAGGCGGCGGTGCCCGCCCAGCCGCAGCACGTGGCCGTGGTGCTCGCCGGCCAGCGCGAGCAGGCCGGCTGGTGGGGCAAGGGCGAGCAGGCCGGGTGGGCCGACGCCGTCCAGGCCGCGCGCCTGGTCGGCCAGGCCGCCGGTGTCGAGCTGCGGGTGCGCAACGCCGAGCTCGCGCCGTGGCACCCCGGCCGCTGCGCCGAGCTGCTCGTCGGCGACTGGCCCGTGGGGCACGCCGGTGAGCTGCACCCCAAGGTGATCGAGGCGCTCGGCCTGCCCAAGCGGACCGTGGCGATGGAACTGGACCTGGACGCGATCCCGCTGCAGGACCGCAGGCCGGCCCCGGTGATCTCGCCGTACCCGCCGGTGCTGCTCGACGTCGCGCTGGTCGTGGACGCGAAGGTGCCCGCCGCGGATCTCGCTGAGGCACTGGTGGCCGGCGGCGGCGATCTGCTCGAGGACGCCTCGCTGTTCGACGTCTACACCGGCGACCAGGTCGGCGAGGGCAAGCGGTCGCTGGCCTACAAGCTGCGTTTCCGCGCCCCGGACCGCACGCTCACCGTGGAGGAGGCGACGCAGGCGCGCGACGCCGCCGTGGCCGAAGCGGCCTCGCGCCACGGCGCGGAGCTGCGCGCCTAGGGCCGTCCACCGCCGAGGTGTTTGAGCGCTTCCCGCACTGACAACGGCGACAGTGCGGGATGCGCCTCGACGAAGGCGCGCACCCAGTCCGGCTCGGTGCGCGCGTAGTCGCGCAACGCCCAGCCGATTCCCTTGCGCAGGAAGAAGTCCCGGTCGTCCTGGTTGGCCTCGATCGCCGATGCCAGCAGGTCGCGGTCGGTGTCCGCCTTGGCGGTCACCTGGCAGATCACCGCCGTCCGGCGCCGCCACTTGTCCTCGTCGTGGGCCCAGCGCCGCAGCACCGGCGTCATCCGCTCCCGGTCGGCTCGCAGGATCGGCCCCACACGGTGGATGGCGACGTCGTCCACGTAGTCCCACCACGCGCCCGTGACGATCATCTCCTCGTAGAGCGGCATCAGCGTGTGGTCCTGAAACCGCGCGTAGGCCCGGTGCCCGCTGAGGTCGATCGCCAGGTAGCGCTCCTCCCGGAAGGCGGCCTCGCGCCACAGCGCCAGGACCGCCGCGACGAACGATTCCCGGTCGGGCAGCGGATGTTCGGCGAAGACGCGCCGCGCCAGCTTCGCCCGCTCTGGTTTGTACACGCCCCGGAAGTCCATCTCGGACTTCAGGTACCGGCGCATGTGCGCCGCCTTCACCGGATCGGCCAGCTCCGCCAGCCCCGAGCGCGCCGCCCGGACCAGTTCGTCTGCGTCGTCCATCCGCAGTTCCTTCCCCGTCGGGTGGCATCCAGGATCCCGCCGCGAGTCGGCTGGCGGAAAGCGCCGTGATCCACGATCTTGTCGTGAGGTTCTGACCGCACAGTCGACGAGAAGGAGCACTGTGAGCAAGCTCGTGCCCGCGATCCTCGCGGCCGGTGCGCTGGCGAGTTGCCTGGTGGCGGTGCCCGCGGCCGCCGCACCGCCACCGCCCGCCGAGTTCACGCCCGCCCCGATCAGCTGGGGCCCGTGCGGAGCGGCCGGCCTGGCTCGCGCCGGCGCCGAATGCGGTTTCCTCGAGGTGCCGATGGACTACCGGGATCCGGCCGGCGCGAAGATCTCGCTCGCCGTCTCGCGCGTCCGCCACACGAGCGCCGACTACCAGGGCGTGATGCTCGTCAACCCCGGCGGTCCCGGTGGCTCCGGGCTGGCGCTGTCGACGATCGGCCGGGCCGTGCCGAAGGACGCGGGTGCGTCCTACGACTGGATCGGCTTCGACCCGCGCGGCGTCGGGGCCAGCAAGCCGGCGCTGTCCTGCGACCCGGAGCACTTCGCGTACAACCGCCCTGCCTATGTGCCGTCCACACCGGACTTGGAGCGGACCTGGCTGCAGCGCTCCCGCGACTACGCCGCGGCGTGCGAGAAGAACGGCCCGCTGCTGCGGCACATGCGCACCACCGACGTCGCGCAGGATCTCGACAGCCTGCGCCAGGCGCTGGGCGCCGAGCAGATCAACTACTACGGCTTCTCCTACGGCACCTACCTCGGCCAGGTGTACGCCACGCTGTACCCGCAGCGGGTCCGGCGGATGGTGCTGGACAGCAACGTCGACCCACGCAAGGTGTTCTACCAGGCCAACCTGGACCAGGACGTGGCCTTCGACCGCAACATCAAGATCTACTTCGACTGGATCGCCCGCCACGACGACGTCTACCACCTGGGCACGACGGGCAAGGCCGTCGAGGACCTGTGGTACGCCCAGCAACGCGAGCTGACCCAGGCGCCGGCGGGCGGCGTGATCGGCCCGGCGGAGTGGACGGACATCTTCCTGCAGGCCGGCTACTACCAGTCGACCTGGACGGGACTGGCCGAGGCCTTCGCGGGCTGGGTGCACCAGCGGGACTGGCAGACGCTCAAGACCCGCTACGACAAGACGAACTCGCCCGGCGACGACAACGGGTTCGCCGTCTACAACGCCGTGCAGTGCACCGACGCGCCCTGGCCGCGGAACTGGACCACCTGGAAGGTGGACAACTGGATCACCCACGCGAAGGCGCCGTTCGAGACCTGGGGCAACGCCTGGTACAACGCGCCGTGCCGCACCTGGCCGGTGCCCGCAGGCAAGCCGGCCGACGTGGACGGCCGTGATGTCGCGGGCGCACTGCTGATCGGGGAGGAGCTGGACGCGGCCACCCCGTTCGAGGGCAACCTCGAGGTGCGCCGCCGGTTCCCGCAGTCGAGCCTGATCGCGGAGCCGGGCGGCACCACGCACGCCGGTTCGCTGTCCGGCAACGCGTGCGTGGACGATCGGATCGCGGACTACCTCGCCACCGGAGCGCTGCCGCCGCGGCAGAGGGGCAACGTCCCGGACGCCGTTTGCGAGCCACTGCCGGAGCCGGTGCCGGAGGGCGCGCCCGGCGCCCGCACGGACCGGGGCGGGCCCGGGCAGCCGGCGGAGCTGCGCGAGGCGCTGCGTTAGCGAGCGCCGGTCCGCTTGGCCGGTGTGGTGCGGCTGCTGCTCGCCACCGGGGCGTTGCCGCCGCGCCGGAAGGGCAACGGCCCGGACACGATCTACGAGCCACTGCCTGAGCCGGTGCGGGAAGGCGCGCCCGGCGCCCGTGGGGGTCGCGGCGGATTCGGGCAGCTGGTCGAGCTGCGCGACGCGTTGCGTTAGTTCGCCCCCGCTCGCGCGGCCGGTGTGGTGCGGCTGCTGCTCGCCACCGGGGCGTTTCCGCTGCGCCGGAAGGGCAACGGCCCGGCCGCGGTCTATGAGCCACTGCCCGAGCCGGTGCCGGAGGGCGTACCTGGCGTCCGTGCCGAGCGGGGCAGGTTCGGGCGGCCGGCGGAGCTGCGCGAGGCGCGGCGTTAGCGAGCGCCCGCCCGCGGGGCTGGCGCAGTGCGGCTGGTGCTCTCTACCGGTGCGTTGCCGCCGCGGCAGAGGGGCAGCGGCCCGAACGGGCTCTATGAGCCACCGCCCGAGCCGGTGCCGGAAGGCGCGCCTAGCGCCCATGCGGACCGGGGCGGGTTCGGGCCCCCGGCGGAGCTGCGCGAGGCGCTGCGTTAGCGGGCGCCGTTCCACGTTGCCGACGCGGTGTGACTCGTGCTCGCTACCGGGGCGCCGCGCCGGCAGGGCAACGGCCCGGACGCGGTCTATGAGCCATTGCCGGAGCCGGTGCCGGAGGGCGTGCCCGGCACCCGCGAGGACCGGGGCGGGTTCGGGCAGCCGGCGGAGCTGCGCTAGCGGGTGCCGGTCCACGTTGCCGGCGCGGTGTGGCTCGTGCTCGCTACCGGGGCGCCGCGCCGGCAGGGCAACGGCCCGGACGCCGTCCGCGAGCCGCTGCTGGAGCCGGAGGGCGCGCCCGGCACCCGTGCGGACCGTGCCGGGTCCGGGCAGCCAACCGAGCTGCGGGACGCCCTGCTTGCCGCGGTGCGTTTCTGACCGCCCGTCCACGCGGCCGACACCGCGCGGCTCATGCCTGGTCATCGGCTCGTCCTCACCGGGGTGAGCCCGCGGATCGGCTCGGCCACGAGCCCGTACCGCGCCGTGAGCCGCGGGTAGCAGCGCGCCAGCGTGGCGGCGTCGAGCGCGGGCCGCTCGCCGGGTGGCGACCCCTGGGGACCGGCCGCACCCAGGACCGACGCGAGAGCCTCCCGGCACGCCGCTGCCACCTCGCCGGTCCCCGGCGGGGCCAGCAGCCGGAGCGCGAGGCCGGCGAGTTCGCCGGATCGGGTGATCTCCAGCGGGTCGGCCGGGAAGCTCGCCAGCACGTCCGGGTCCACCAGCGCCCGGTGGTACGCGCGCCGCCCCCGCAGCACCAGCCAGCACACGCCGTCCCGCAGCTGACCGGCCCCGGCGCCGCCGAGGACCAGGCCGAACGCCGTCCACACGTCCCACCGGCAGGCCCGCAGGTGCAGGCGCCGGAAGTGGTGGTGGAACCGGATGACCTCCAGCGCCGGACGCCCGCGCAGCAGCTCGCCGATCTCGGCGACGGTGCGCCCGGCGACCAGCCGCCAGAACTGGTGTTCCCTCATGTCTCCCCCAGTGGTCCGCGATGAGGTGAACAACGTTAGGACCGGGGTACGACAATTTCGGTTCGCGACCACCCGGCAACGCTTGGTGACCGAAAACTGTCGGTGAGGGTCGCTAGCGTGCCGGGCATGAACATCATCGAAGAGCACCGGAGCACTCTCCGGGCCGGTAACACCACCTTTTCCATTGAGGTCACCGCGCTGCCGGGCGGTGGCCGTGACGCGCTCGCCGACCGTCTCGTGATCAGGGTCGGCGCCGCCGGCGCCGAGGGCGAGCCGGTGGCCGACGGCCAGATCGAGGTCGCCGCCGGTGCGGCGGCGACACTCGGCTCGGTGCTGTCGGAGACCCTGCGGCACCACGCGGCGCTGGCCGATCCGGGTGGCCGAAGAGGCCGCGACCGGCCGGCAGGTCAGGGCAAGCCGTGGACACCGGAGCTCGACGCGCAACTCGAGCGACGGTGGATCGCAGGGGAGAGCGTCGCGGACATCGCCCGGGAGCTCGCCCGCAGTCCCGGCGGCATCCGTGCGCGCCTGCCGCGGGTGGGGTGCGACCCGGAACGCCGCGGCGAGTACCTGCCGGATCCGCCCAGCATGCGTCCCGCGCCGGAGGGGAGCGGAGATGCGGCCTGAGCGGGACGCCTCATCAGCTGTCGCGTGGGCCCAACGGCCGGATTCCGGAGGTGACGATGACCGCTGAGCGCTGACACCGCAGCCCCGGCCGGTGTGACCCTGCCGGAACTCGTTTGATTGATCTTCCGCCGCAATGCATAATCATACGTATGACGGTGAAGGTCGCGGTGGCCGGGGCGAGCGGGTACGCGGGCGGGGAAGCCCTCCGCCTGCTGCTGGCGCACCCCGAGGTCGAAATCGGTGCGGTGACGGCGGCGAGCAGCGCGGGCACACCGCTGGGTCAGCACCAGCCCCACCTGGTCCCGCTGGCCGGGCGGATCCTGCAGGAGACCAGCGCGGAGACGCTGGGGGGCCACGACGTGGTCTTCCTCGCGCTGCCGCATGGTCATTCAGCGGAGATCGCGGCCCAGCTCGGGCCCGACGTCCTGGTCGTCGACCTGGGCGCCGACCACCGCCTGACCAGCGCGGCCGACTGGCAGCGCTGGTACGGCGGCGACCACGCCGGGACCTGGCCCTACGGCCTGCCCGAGCTGCCGGGCGCGCGCGAGAAGCTGGCCGGCGCCAAGCGGATCGCCGTCCCGGGCTGCTTCCCGACCGGGGGCACGCTCGCGCTGGCTCCCGCACTGGCAGCGGGCCTGGTGCGGCCGGAGGTGACCATCACGGCCGTGACGGGCACGTCCGGCGCGGGCAAGAGCCTCAAGCCGCACCTGCTCGGTTCCGAGGTGATGGGCTCGGCGAGCGCGTACGGCGTCGGCGGCGCGCACCGGCACACGCCCGAGTTCGCGCAGAACCTGACCTCGGTGGCCGGCGTGCCGGTGACCGTGTCGTTCACGCCGGTCCTCGCGCCGATGCCGCGCGGCATCCTCACCACGGCGAGCGCGCCGCTGGCAGGCGAGACCGACACGGCGGCGGCGCGCGCGGTGTACGAGAAGGCCTACCAGGCCGAGCCGTTCGTGCAGGTCCTGCCCGAGGGCAGCTGGCCGGTCACCTCGGCGACGCTGGGCTCGAACAACGTGCAGCTGCAGGTCGCGGTGGACGCCGACGCGGGCCGCCTGGTCGTCGTGGCCGCGATCGACAACCTGACCAAGGGCACCGCGGGCGGCGCCATCCAGTCCATGAACATCGCACTCGGTCTCCCCGAGACCACCGGCCTTCCGACAGTAGGAGTCGCACCGTGACCGTGACCGGACCCAAGGGGTTCCGCGCCGCAGGCGTGGCCGCCGGGATCAAGGCATCCGGCGCCCTGGACCTCGCGCTCGTCGTCAACGACGGGCCCGAGCAGGCGGCGGCGGGGGTCTTCACCCGCAACGTCGTCAAGGCGGCGCCGGTGCTGTGGTCCCAGGAAGTGCTGCGGCACAAGCGGTTGCGCGCGGTCGTGCTCAACTCCGGCGGCGCGAACGCGGCCACCGGGCCCGGCGGCTTCCAGGACACCCACGCCACCGCCGAGAAGGTCGCCGAGCTGCTGGAGGTCGGCGCGATCGACGTCGCGGTGTGCTCGACCGGCCTGATCGGGGAGCGGCTGCCGATGCCCGCCGTGCTGTCCGGTGTGGACGCCGCGGTCAAGGCGCTGGACACCACGAGCGATTCGGCGCTGGCCGCCGCGACCGCCGTGATGACCACGGACACCAAGCCGAAGCAGACGCTGCGGAGCCACGACGGCGGCTGGAGCGTCGGCGGGTTCGCCAAGGGCGCCGGCATGCTCGCCCCGAACCTGGCCACGATGCTGTCCGTCCTCACCACCGACGCGGTCGTCGACCCGGACGCGCTCGACGCCGCGCTGCGGGCCGCCACCCGCGTCACCTTCGACCGCCTCGACGTCGACGGCGGCACGTCCACCAACGACACCGTCCTCGTGCTCGCGTCGGGCGCCAGCGGCGTCACCCCGGGCCTGGACGAGTTCACCGACGTCCTCACCGCCGCCTGCATGGACCTCGTCCAGCAGCTGCGCGCGGACTCCGAGGGCGTCACGAAGGAGGTCGACGTCGTCGTGCGCGGCGCGGCCAGCGAGCAGGACGCGATCAACGTCGGACGCACCGTCGCCGAGGACAACCTGGTCAAGACCGCGTTGTTCGGCTCGGACCCGAACTGGGGCCGTGTCGCGATGGCCGTGGGGCGCGCCCAGGCCGAGATCGACCCGGGCACGCTGTCGATCAGCATCAACGGCGTCACCCTGTTCGCGAACGGCACCACCGCGGCCGACCGTTCGGCCGCGGACCTGTCCGGCCGTGCCATCGAGATCGTGATCGACCTGGGCGTCGGCGCCAGCACGGCCACGATCTTCACGACCGACCTGTCGCACGCCTACGTCGAAGAGAACAGCGCCTACTCCTCATGACTCCTCCCGAACTGGTCGCGGCCGACGACCGGATGGCCACCGCGGCCGAGAAGGCCGGCGTGCTGATCGAGGCCCTGCCGTGGCTGCAGCGGTTCCACGGCGCCACCGTCGTCGTCAAGTACGGCGGCAACGCGATGATCGACGACGAGCTCAAGCGCGCGTTCGCCCAGGACATGGTGTTCCTGCGGCTGGCCGGCCTGCGCCCGGTCGTCGTGCACGGCGGCGGCCCCCAGATCACCGCCATGCTGAGCAGGCTCGGCATCGAAGGCGAGTTCCGCGGTGGCCTGCGCGTCACCACCCCGGAGACGATGGACATCGTCCGCATGGTCCTGGTCGGGCAGGTGAGCCGCGAGCTGGTCGGGCTCATCAACGCCCACGGCCCGTACGCGGTCGGCATCTCCGGTGAGGACGCGCAGCTGTTCACCGCCGAACGCAAGCAGGCCACCGTGAACGGCGAGTCCGTCGACGTCGGCCTGGTCGGCGAGGTCGCCTCGGTCAACCCGGACGCGGTGCTGGACATCGTCAACGCGGGCCGCATCCCCGTGGTGTCCACAGTGGCCCCCGACGCGGACGGCGTGGTGCACAACGTCAACGCCGACACCGCGGCGGGCGCGCTCGCCGCCGCGCTGGACGCCGAGAAGCTGGTCGTGCTGACCGACGTCGAGGGCCTCTACGCGAACTGGCCGGACCGCTCGTCGCTGATCGACCGGATTCGCGTGGACCGGCTCGAAGAACTGCTCCCGACCCTGGCCAGCGGCATGATCCCGAAGATGGAGGCCTGCGTGCGCGCGGTGCGCGGCGGCACCCGCCGTGCCCACGTCATCGACGGCCGCATCGCCCACTCGGTCCTGCTCGAGGTGTTCACCTCGCGCGGGATCGGCACCATGGTCCTCCCCGAACAGGAGTCCTGATGGACGCACTCTCCTCCAACGCGGACGGCAGGCAGCACTGGCAGTCCGCGCTCATGGACAACTACGGCACCCCCGGCCTCACCCTGGTGCGCGGCGAGGGCGCCCGCGTCTGGGACGCCGACGGGGCCGAGTACGTCGACCTGGTCGGCGGCATCGCGGTCAACGCGCTGGGGCACGCCCACCCGGACATCGTGGCCGCGGTGACCGAGCAGATCACCAAGCTGGGCCACACCTCCAACCTCTACGTCAACCCGGTGACCGTCGAGCTGGCCGAGGCGCTGCTCGACGTCGCCGGCCTGACCGGGCAGGGCAAGGTCCTGTTCGTCAACTCCGGCGCGGAGGCCAACGAGGCGGCGCTGAAGATCAGCAGGCTCACCGGCCGCACCAAGGTCGTCGCCTGCGAGGGCGCCTTCCACGGCCGCACGATGGGCTCGCTGTCGCTGACCGGCCAGCCCGGCAAGAAGCAGCCGTTCGAGCCGCTGGTCCCGGGCGTGGTGCACGTCCCGTTCGGCGACGTGGACGCCCTGCGCGCGGCCGTCGACACCGAGACCGCCGCGGTGTTCCTCGAGCCGATCCTCGGCGAGGGCGGTGTCATCCCCGCGCCCGACGGCTACCTGCAGGCCGCGCGCGAGATCACCAAGGCTGCCGGCGCCCTGCTGGTGCTCGACGAGGTGCAGACCGGCATCGGCCGCACCGGCGACTGGTTCGCCTTCCAGCGGGCCGGGATCACCCCCGACGTCATCACCCTGGCCAAGGGCCTCGGCGGCGGCCTGCCGCTGGGCGCGGTGATCGGCGTCGGCGAGGCGGGCGAGTTGTTCAAGCCCGGCCAGCACGGCACCACGTTCGGCGGCAACCCGGTCTGCTGCGCGGCCGGGCTCGCGGTGCTGCGCGCGATCTCCCGCGACGGCCTGATCGACCACGTCTCCCGCGTGGGCAAGGACATCGCCGCCGGCGTCGAGGAGATGGCCCACCCGCTGGTCAAGGGCGTACGCGGCGCCGGCCTGCTGATCGGCATCACGCTCGGCGAGCCCGTCTCGACCGCCGTGGCCCAGGCCGCCCAGGCCGCGGGCTACCTGGTCAACCCGGTCGCTCCCGACACGATCCGGCTGGCCCCGCCCCTGATCCTGAGCCAGGAGCAGGCCGAGGGCTTCCTCGCCGCGCTGCCCGGCGCGCTCGACACCACCACCACGAAGGACTGACTGCCCGATGCTCCGCCACTTCCTGCGCGACGACGACCTGACCCCGGACGAACAGCTGGCCGTCCTCGACCTGGCCGCCGAGCTGAAGAAGGACCCGCTGTCCAACCGGGCACTGGCCGGCCCGAAGTCGGTGGCCGTGCTGTTCGAGAAGAACTCGACCCGGACCCGGCTGTCGTTCGAGGTCGGCATCGCCCAGCTGGGCGGCCACCCGATCATCGTGGACGGCCGCTCGATGCAGCTGGGCCGCGAGGAGACGATCGAGGACACCGCGCGGGTGCTGTCCCGCTACGTCGACGCCGTCGTCTGGCGCACCTTCGCCCAGCAGCGCATCGTGGCGATGGCCTCGGCCGCCACGGTCCCGGTGGTCAACGCACTCACCGACGAGTTCCACCCGTGCCAGGTGCTGGCGGACCTGCAGACCATCCGCGAGCGCAAGGGCAAGCTCGCCGGCCTCACGCTCACCTACCTCGGCGACGGCGCCAACAACATGGCCCACTCGCTGCTGCTCGGCGGGGTCACCGCGGGCCTGCACGTGCGGGTCGTGGCGCCGGAGGGCTTCCAGCCGGACGCCGACGTGGTGACCGACGCCAAGAAGCGGGCGGCGGAGACCGGCGGCAGCGTCGGCCTGTTCACCGAGCCGCACGCCGCGGTCGAGGGCGCCGACGTGCTGGTCACCGACACCTGGACCTCGATGGGCCAGGAGAACGACGGCATGGACCGGGTCACCCCGTTCAAGAAGCTGCAGGTCAACACCGAGCTGCTGGCCGAGGCCGGGGACGACGCGATCGTGCTGCACTGCCTGCCCGCCCACCGCGGCTGGGAGATCACCGACGAGGTGATCGACGGCCCGGCCAGCGCGGTGTGGGACGAGGCCGAGAACCGCCTGCACGCGCAGAAGGCGCTGCTGGTCTGGCTCCTGGAGCAGGAGGCTTCGCGACGATGAACCGCGCCGCCCGGCAGGCCCGCATCGTCGAGCTGGTCTCGTCGATGGCCATCCGCAGCCAGACCGAGCTGGCGAAGCTGCTGGCGGCGGAGGGCGTCGAGGTCACGCAGGCTACGTTGTCCAGGGACCTCGACGAGCTGGGCGCGGTCAAGCTGCGGGGCGCGGACTCCGGCGCGCCGGTGTACGTGATCCCCGAGGACGGCAGCCCGGTGCGCGGGGTCCAGGGCGGGACGTCGCGGCTGTCGCGGTTGCTGGCGGAGCTGATGGTGTCGGTGGACGCGTCCGGGAACCTGACGGTGCTGCGCACGCCGCCGGGCGCGGCGCAGTTCCTGGCCAGCGCGATCGACCGGGCCGCGCTGGAGGAGGTGGTCGGGTCGATCGCGGGCGACGACACCGTCGCGGTGATCGCCAGGGAGCCGCTCACCGGCCGGGACCTGGCCGACCGGTTCTCGGCGCTGGCGCGGCGTTCCTCTACTTTGGACTTGCACGACGACGGATGAGCGAAGGCTGAGACGAACACATGGCAGACAACGGCCAACCGGGGATCGCGCTCTGGGGCGGGCGCTTCAGCAGCGGACCGGCCGAGGCGATGGCGGCGCTGAGCGCGTCGACCCACTTCGACTGGCGGCTGGCGCCCTACGACATCGCCGGTTCCCGGGCCCACGCCCGGGTGCTGCACCGGGCCGGGCTCCTCACCGAGGACGAGCTGACCCGGATGCTCGCCGCCCTGGACGCGCTCGCCGCGGACGTCGCCTCGGGTGAGTTCACGCCGACGGTCGCCGACGAGGACGTGCACACCGCCCTGGAGCGCGGCCTCATCGAGCGCGCGGGCGCCGAACTGGGCGGCAAGCTGCGCGCCGGCCGGTCCCGCAACGACCAGGTCGCCACGCTGTTCCGGATGTGGCTGCGCGACGCGGGCAAGCGCGTCGCGGCCGGCGCGCTGGACGTCGTGGACGCACTGGTCGCCCAGGCGCGCCGCCACCCGGACGCGATCCTGCCGGGCCGCACCCACCTCCAGCACGCCCAGCCGGTGCTGCTGGCGCACCACCTGCTCGCGCACGCGCAGTCGCTGCTGCGCGATGTGAGCCGGCTGCGCGACTGGGACGCCCGCACGGCCGAGTCGCCCTACGGTTCGGGCGCGCTGGCCGGGTCGTCGCTCGGGCTCGACCCGGAGGCCGTCGCCGCCGAGCTGGGCTTCGCCACCAGCGTGGACAACTCGATCGACGGCACCGCGTCCCGCGACTTCGCCGCCGAGTTCGCGTTCGTGCTGGCCATGCTGGGCGTGAACCTCTCCCGCATCGCCGAAGAGGTCATCATCTGGAACACCGCCGAGTTCGGCTACGTGACGCTCGACGACGCCTGGGCCACCGGCAGTTCGATCATGCCGCAGAAGAAGAACCCCGACGTCGCCGAGCTGACGCGCGGCAAGTCCGGACGGCTGATCGGCAACCTGACCGGCCTGCTCGCCACGCTCAAGGGCATGCCACTGGCCTACAACCGGGACCTGCAGGAGGACAAGGAACCGGTCTTCGACTCGGTCGAGCAGCTGGAGCTGCTGTTCCCGGCCATCGCCGGGATGGTCGGCACCCTGACCTTCCACACAGGGCGGCTGGCCGAGCTCGCCCCGGCCGGCTTCACCCTCGCCACCGACATCGCCGAGTGGCTGGTGCGGCAGGGCGTGCCGTTCCGCGTCGCGCACGAAGCGGCGGGGGAGTGCGTGCGGGTGGCCGAGGCGCGCGGCGCCGGCCTGGACGAGCTCACCGACGAGGAGCTGGAGAAGATCAGCCCGGCGCTGACCCCGCGGGTGCGGGAGGTGCTGACCGTGGAGGGCTCGGTGGCCTCCCGCGACGCCCGCGGCGGCACCGCCCCGGCGCGCGTGGCCGAACAGCTGGAGCGGCTCGTCGCGCGGGTCGCCGACCACCGGCAGTGGATCGGGTGAACCTCGACCACCTCGTCTACGCGACACCGGACCTCGCCGGGACGGTGGCGGAGCTGCGCGGGCGCGGGATCGACCTCGTGCCCGGCGGCCCGCACCCGGGGCGCGGCACGCGCAACCACCTGACCGGGCTCGGCGACGGGGCCTACCTGGAGGTCATCGGCCCCGACCCGGAGCAGGATGCGCCGGACGGGCCGCGCTGGTTCGGCATCGACGACCTGTCCGGCCCCCGGCTGGTCGCCTGGGCGATCCGGGTGCCGGACCTGGCCGCGGCGCTGGAGCGGTCGCGGGCCGCCGGCTACCCGTTCGGCGACGCGCGGCCGATGTCGCGACGGCGGCCGGACGGCGTGCTGCTGAGCTGGTCGTTGGCTTTCCCAGTGCAGGACGGGGAAGTGGTGCCGTTCCTGATCGACTGGCAGGACTCGCCGCACCCGAGCGAGAGCCTGCCCGAGGGCGCATCGCTGGTGTCGCTGACCGGCGTCCACCCCGATCCGGGCCTCGTCGCGGGCCCGCTCGCCGCGGTGGAGGCCGCGCTGACGGTCGTCACCGGCCCGGCCCCGCGGCTGGAAGCGGTGCTCGCCACGCCCGGTGGCGAGGTGGTGCTGCGATGACCGGACGCCTGTTCAAACGCGAGGAGCTGGCGATCGACCCGGTCGACCTGGCCCAGGTCCTGCTCGGCTCGGTGCTGGAGTGCACGGGCTCCGAAGGCACCGTCCGCGCGCGGCTGGTCGAGGTGGAGGCCTACCGCGGGGAGGACGACCCCGCGTCGCACTGCTACCGCGGGCGCACCGCGCGCAACACGGTCATGTGGGGCCCGGCGGGTCACCTGTACGTGTACTTCGTCTACGGCATGCACTTCTGCGCCAACGTGGTCGGCCGGGAGGACGGCGAGGCGGGAGCGGTGCTGTTGCGCGCCGCCGAGATCACCGACGGCGCGCACCTGGCCCGATCCCGGCGCAAGGCCGCGCGCAAGGACGTCGAGCTGGCTCGCGGGCCGGCGCGGCTGACGTCCGCGCTCGGCATCGGCCCGCAGCACAACGGCGCCGACCTGGTGGACCCGCAGTCGCCGGTGCGCCTGCTGACGGGGGAGGAGATCCCCGCCGAGCGCGTCCGGTCCGGCCCGCGGGTCGGGGTGGCGGCGGCGATGGACACCCCATGGCGGTTCTGGATCGACGACTCCCCGGCCGTGTCGCTCTACCGGCGCGGCGGACGGGCCCGCCCCGCCAAATAGTCGGTTGACCTCGTAGGAGAGTATCGAGCCGTGAGCGAACACATCCTCGACGAACTGTCCTGGCGCGGGCTGATCGCGCAGTCCACCGACATCGACGCGCTGCGGAAGGACCTGGACGCCGGTCCGCTCACCCTCTATGGCGGTTTCGACCCGACCGCGGAAAGCCTGCACGCCGGCCACCTCGTCCAGCTGCTGACGCTCGCCCGGTTCCAGCAGGCGGGCCACCGGCCGATCGTGCTCGGCGGGGGAGCGACCGGCCAGATCGGCGACCCGCGGGACGTCGGCGAGCGCTCGCTGGTCACGCCTGAGGTGACCGCCGCCCGGCTGGAGAAGATCCGGGTGCAGCTGGAGAAGTTCGTGACCTTCGACGACTCGCCGACGGGGGCGATCGTGGAGAACAACCTGAACTGGTTCAAGGACGTGTCGGCGCTGGACTTCCTGCGTGACGTCGGCAAGCACTTCTCGGTGAACGTGATGCTGGCGCGGGAGACGGTGAAGCGGCGCCTGGCCTCCGACGGCATCTCCTACACCGAGTTCAGCTACCTGCTCCTGCAGTCCTACGACTACCTGACGCTGTTCCGGAAGTACGGGACGAAGCTGCAGATCGGCGGCTCGGACCAGTGGGGCAACATCGTCGGCGGGGTGGATTACATCCGCAAGGTCGACGGCGCGAGCGTGCACGCGCTGACCACGCCGCTGGTCACCGACTCGGAGGGCCGCAAGTTCGGCAAGTCCACCGGCGGCGGGAACCTGTGGCTCGACCCGGAGATGACCTCGCCGTACGCGTGGTTCCAGTACTTCGTGAACGTCGCGGACTCCGACGTCCTGCCCTACCTGCGCATGCTGACCTTCGTGCCGCGCGAGGAGATCGACGAGATCGCGCGGCTCACGGAGGAGAAGCCGCACCTGCGGGCCGGCCAGCGCCGGCTCGCCGAGGAGCTGACGACGCTGGTGCACGGGGAGGACCAGACGCGCCAGGTCATCGCCGCGAGCCAGGCGCTGTTCGGCCGCGGTGAGCTGGCGGAGCTGGACGCCCGCACGCTCGACGCGGTCATGGCCGAGGTGCCGGTGGGCGAGGTGCGGCTCGCGGACGAGCCGACGATCGTCGACCTCCTCGTGGCCACGGGTCTCGTGGACAGCAAGGGCGCTGCCCGCCGCACCGTGAAGGAGGGCGGCGCGTACGTGAACAACGCGAAGATCGCCGACGAGGAGTGGCGGCCGGAGCTCGGGGACGCCCTGCACGGGACGTGGCTCGTGGTCCGCCGCGGCAAGCGGAACACCGCCGGGGTCAAATTGCTGGCCTGACCAGGGCAAACGCGGTTAAGGGACCCCCCTGTTCGAGGGGGGTTTCCGACCATGTAAAGTTCTCTTCGTCGCCAGGGAGACCGGGCCGGGTCCGAGAGGCCCAGGAGCGCGGGGTACCAGGCGGGGGGTCACGAACCAAGCTCCCACCGATGGTGGTAGAGTGGGTGACCGCCGCCGGGCGAAACCACAGCGAAATTGGAGTCGCGAGACTTCGCGCGCTGGAGGGGTCGTCGGGTGACACAACAAAACGTGTTGTTTGAGAACTCAACAGTGTATTGATGAGCTAAAGCCAGTTGATTAGCT
>NZ_JAKGSD010000003.1:0-49294 GCF_021654135.1 Amycolatopsis tucumanensis
AACACCCTTCACCCATCTCCACACACCACCCAGGGTTAGGACTTACTCATCTAGGCCATCGCGGCGCGCATCGCCGCGCCCATCGCCGCGGAGTCGTGGCCGGCCTCGACGCCGTCGACGATCACGATGCTGCCCGGGATGTGGTCCGCGCGCAACGGCACGATCTCCTGGTAGGCGGGGGAGTCGTACCAGGTGCGGGCGTCGGCGGCGGTGGGGAAGCCGATCATCACCAGGTGGCCGGGCCAGTCGCCCTCGCGGACCTCGACGGGCGCGCCGTGCACGAGGAACCGGCCGCCGAAGGGATCCAGGGTCGACTGGATGCGCTCCAGGTACTCGGCGATGTCGGCGTGCGGCTCGGCGGGCATCAGGTGGGCGATGACGTAGGCGGTCATGGGGTCCGTCCTTTCCGGAGGCTGATGACCCCATCCTGTGGCCTGCGGCGCGGGGCGTCGATTACGCGGGAGGTAATGCGGGGGAGGAGGTCGCGGGTAACGCGCCTCCCGGGCCGGGTCACGGCCCGGGAGGTGGCCGGTCGCGAGCGGGTGGCGGCTTGGTTGGGGGAGGCGGGGTGTTTCCGGCGGGTGGCGGCCGGAACCGGGCGGTTGGGCGGCCGGGGTTGCGGCGAGGTGGCCGGTCGCGAGCGGGTGGCGGCGTGGCTTGGGGGAGGCGGGCTGTTTCCGGCGGGTGGCGGCCGGAACCGGGCGGTTGGGCGGCCGGGGTTGCGGCGAGGTGGCCGGTCGCGAGCGGGTGGCGGCGTGGCTTGGGGGAGGCGGGCTGTTTCCGGCGGGTGGCGGCCGGAACCGGGCGGTTGGGCGGCCGGGGTCGCGGCGAGGTGGCCGGTTATGAGCGGGTGGTGGCCTGGCGTGGGGGCCGGCTGTTTTCGGCGGGTGGCGGCCGGAACCGGGCGGCCGGGGTGCCGGGGTTGCGGCGAGGTGGCTGGTCGCGAGCAGGTGGCGGCCTGGTCCGGGGGAGGCTGGCTGTTTCGGGCGGCGGGCAGCCTCGTTCCGGGGAGGCGGCGCGGTTCCGGCGAGTGGTGACCGGGCTCGTGCGGGAGCCGCCGGCGTTCCCGCTCCGGCGGCTGGTCACCGGAGCGGTTCCGGCTTTGCTCGCGCGTAGGCATCCGCCCGGGCGTCCTCCGGAAGCCACCGCGTCCCGGAGGTCACCGGCGCGTCCCGGCGTCCTCCGGAAGCCACCGCGTCCCGGAGGTCACCGGCGCGGCCCGGCGTCCTCCGGAATCCACTGCCCCTCCCGGAGGTCACCGGCGCGGCCCGGCCTCCTCCGGGAGGCCACCCTTCCTGAAGATCACCGGCGCGAGCCGCCCCCACCACTGCCGCTCACGGAGTCGCCAGCGCCTGCTGCGATCCGGGGTGCATCGGCACCGGCTGGGTGCGCGTCGCGTTCTCCCGGGTGATCTCCTTCGCCGCCGGGTGCACGCTCTCCAGCTCGGCCTTCTTGTCGAAGATCAGCTTGGTGATCGCGCACGCGTCGCTCGCCGGGAAGTCCTCCCGCACCAGCAGCAGGTTCGGCACCACGATCGTCGGCACGTCCGCGGGCTGCCCGTACGTCGCCGCGGGGATCGTGCCCGTGTCGTACACCGGGTTGATCTGCTTGAGCGCCGCCAGCTGCGGGGTGATGTCGATGAACTTCACCTGCCCCTTCATCGTCGTCGTGATGTCGGTGATCTGCGCCGTCGGCAGGCCACCGGACCACACCAGCCCGTCGATCGTGCCGGACTTGATGCCGTCCGCGGTCTTCGCCAGGTCCAGCCGCTGCGCCTGCACGTCGGTGTCCGGGTTGAGCCCCGCCGCCTGCAGCAGCCGGTTCGCGATCACCTCGGTGCCGGACTTCGGCGAACCCGTCGAGATCCGCTTGCCGCGCATGTCGGCGATGCTGTTGATCCCCGAGTCGGTGCGCACCAGCACCTGCGTCGAGTTCGGGTAGATCCGCGTCAGCGCCTGCACCTTCTGCGGCTTGCCGTCGAAACTCCCCTTGCCCTGCACCGCGTCCGCGGCGGTGTCGGCCAGCGAGAACGCGATGTCGTAGGTGCCGTCGACCAGCTGCTGGATGTTCTGCACCGACGCGCCGGTCTCCGCCGCGGTCGCCTTCAGCCCGGTGTTGTTGCTGATCAGCTGCGCGAGCCCGCCGCCGAGCACGTAGTACACGCCGCCGCTGTTGCCGGTGGCGATGGTGAGCCTGCCGCTGCCGGCCTCACACCCCTGGCTCCCGCCCGCCGCCGGCTGGTTCGGTTGCTTCCCGCCGCAGCCCGTCGCGATCAGGGCCGCCGCCACCAGCACCGTCAGCAGTCGTTTCATGCCGCCTCCTTCTGATCACGAGGTGCGCGGCCGTCGCGGCCACGCCGAAGGCCAGGCCCGCCACGATCGGCCCCGGCTCCAGGTAGAGCAGGCACACCGCGGCGGGCACGAAGAGCACGCGGACCACCGGGTGGACCGGCCCGAACAGCCACCCGCCGGTCACCACGCCGAGCGCGGCGACGGCGAGCGCGGACACCGCCAGCACCCACACCACCGTCACCGCCCCGGACTGGAGCAGCAGCGCCGCCCCGTTGTCGGTGAGCACGAACGCGATCGGCACCAGGAACGCAGGCAGCGTGTACTTCCAGCACTGCCACATGGTCTTCATGACCCGGCCACCGGTGATCGCCGCCGCCGCGACCGCCGCCAGCGCCGTCGGCGGCGTCACCTCCGACAGCACCGCGTAGTAGAAGATGAACATCGCGCGCTCGGCCGGCGCCACGCCCAGCGTCTCCAGCGCCGGCGCGATCACCACCCAGGCGATGATGAACGACGCCGTCACCGGCACCGCCAGCCCGAGCACCCCCACCGCGACCGCGGACAGCAGCACCGTCAGCACCAGCACGACCGTCGCGTTGTCGGTGACCGCCCGCGCCACGTCGACCAGCGCGTCGGCGAGTTCCAGGCCCAGCCCGGTCTTGGTGATCGTGGACGTGATCACCCCGGCCGCGGCGCACACCGCGATCACCGGCAGCGCGCCCCGCACGCCCCGGGACAGCGCGCCCACCATGTCCACCGCCCAGCCGCGCAGGTCCCGCCGCCGGGCGATCAACGCGAACAGCGCCGCCACCCCGGTCGCGTACACCACGGCCGCGAACGGCGGGATGTCCAGCGCCAGGAACACCACGATGATCGCCAGCGACAGGAAGTGGTAGCCGCCGCGCAGCAGCAGCCGCCACGGGTCGCCGCGCTCGACGTCCACCGGCTTGGCGTGGAAGCGGCGGGCATCGGCCTCCATCGCGAACACGATGCCCAGGTAGTAGAGCAACGTCGGCACCGACGCCCAGATCAGCACGGTCAGGTAGGAGGTCTGCAGGTACTCGGCGATGATGAACGCGGCCGCGCCCAGCGTCGGCGGCGACAGGATCGCCCCGATGCCCGACGCGGCGAGCAGGCCGCCCGCGTGCTCCTTCGGGTACCCGGCGCGCTTGAGGATCGGCCAGGTGATCGAGCCCAGGCTGACCGCGGTCGCGGTGCCCGAGCCGGACACCGTGCCCAGCAGGAACCCGGACAGCACCGTCGTGCGGCCCGGCGCCGTGCGGGACCGGCGGAACGCGGCGAAGGAGATGTCGACGAAGAACCGTCCCGCGCCGGAGGCCTCCAGCACCGCGCCGTAGATCGTGAACAGCACGATGTAGCTGGCGGCCACGTCCAGCGGGGTGCCGAAGAAGCCGCTCGCGTCGTTGTAGAGGGCGTTGATGATCTGGCTGAAGTCCACGCCGGCGTGCGCGATGCCCCAGTCCGGCGGCAGGTAGCCGCCGTAGTAGGCGTAGGCGAGGAACAGCAGGCAGACGACCGGCAGCACCCAGCCGGTGGTGCGCCGGGTGGCCTCCAGGATGAGCAGGAGCAGCAACGCGCCCGCGACGATGTCGAGCGTGGACAGCTGGCCCTGCCGGTCGAGGAAGTCGTCGTAGCCGGACAGCACCGGGTACAGGCCCACGACCAGCGCGACCACGGACAGCGCCCAGTCCAGCAGCCACGGGTTGTCCGGGGAGCGCCGCGACCGCGCCAGCGGCCGGTAGCAGAGGAACACCAGCGGCAGGGTGCAGCCGAGGAAGATCACCAGGTAGAACTGGTTGCCCTTGCTGTAGGGGAAGAAGACCTGCTTCAGCACGAGCAGGGCGACCGCGAGCGCGGCCAGGTACACCAGCAGGTCGGGCCCCCGCGACAACCGCCGCGCTGGCCGTTCTTCGTCGTGCTCGGCGACGATGTCGCTGACCTCGTCGCCCTTCACGGGCTTGGTCATCACCGCTCCTTTGCGATGATCACACCTTAGGTCGCGTACCCGTCATACGGAAGGTTTCGCCAGTGCTCGGCCGCCTGCGCCATGTCGCGGCGCAGGTGCTCGAAGAACCGGCCGGTGTCCCGCAGCCGGGCGCCGGCGGGGGAGTCGCCGAACACCTGCGCGCCCTGCCGCGCGCAGTCCGCCCACAGCGTCATCGACCGGACGCTGACCAGCCACGCCTGGTACCAGACGTGCTCGTCGATGACGTACCGCTGGCGGCGGCCGTCGCGTTCGCGCCGCGCCAGGCCGCGCTCCTCGAGCCAGCGGACCGCCTTGGACACCGAGGCGGGGCTGACTCGCAGCCCGGCGGTGAGCTCGGCCGCGGTGAGGCTTCCGGTGTCGCAAGTGAACAGGCGGACGAGGACCTTCGCCATCATCGGCGGCACCCCGGTCTGGACCATCACCGCGGCGAAGTCCTGCTCGAACCGCCGCGGATCGCCCCCGCCCGCCGCGGGTGGTTCCGGCGCCGGGACCGGCCTGCGGCGGTGGGCACGCCAGGCGGTGGCCTGCTGGGCGCGGTCGGCGCGGTAGCCGTGGGCGCCGCCGTTGCGGGCGACCTCGCGGATGACCGTCGACTTGGGCCGTCCCAGCCTGCGGCCGATCTCCGCGTAGCTGAGCCCCATCGCCAGCCCGGCGGCGATGCGCCGGCGTTCGCCGAACGTCAGCCGGGTACGGGCCGGTGCATTCGGTTCCACGCTCATTGCACCGATGCTAGATCACCGACCTGGGAGTTCCTTGTTTGCCGGTTGCTCCGCGTTCGCCGGTGTTCCTAGCGTTCGCGGAATGCTGAAGCGATTGACCTACCCGGACGGGCACCTCGGCTGGGTGGCGACGAGCTACCAGACCGTCCGCGCGGTGCTGGCCGACCCGCGGTTCAGCGCCCGGTCGGACCTGCGGCACATGCCGGTCCCCGGCGCGCCCGGCAACGGGGTGTCGGCGCGTGCCGGGATGTTCAACTCGATGGATCCGCCGGAGCACACGCGCTACCGCCGCCTGCTCGCCGGCCAGTTCACGGTCCGGCGCATGCGGCAGCTGACGGGGCGCGTGCGCGAGATCGTCGACGAGCACCTCGACGCCATCGCCGGGGCGAGCGGGCCGGTGGACCTGGTGCGTGTCTGGGCGCAGCCGATCCCCGCGCAGGTCATCTGCGAGCTGCTCGGGGTGCCCTACGCGGACCGCGCGCGGTTCCAAGGGCACGCGCTGGACCTGTTCCGCCTGGACCGGACGCCGGAGCAGGCCGCAGCGGCGTACTCGGCGGTGCACGAGTTCGTGCGCGACCTGGTGGCGGCCAAGCGGGACGCGCCTGCCGACGACCTGCTGAGCGGCCTCACCGCGGCCGACCTCACCGACGAGGAACTGGTCAACATCGGCTTCGTGCTGCTCGGCGCGGGCCTGGACACCACGGCGAACATGCTCGCGCTGGGCGCGTTCACGCTGCGCACCCACCCCGGCGCGGCGGAGGTCCTGCGCGCCGAGCCGGGGCGGGCGGTCGAGGAGCTGCTGCGCTACCACAGCGTCATCCCGTTCACGGTGCGCGCGGCGCTGGCGGACATCGAGCTGGACGGCGAGCGGATCGCCGCGGGCGAGTGCGTCACCGTGTGCCTGCCCGAGGCCAACCGCGACCCCGCGCGCTTCCCCGATCCGGACGTGCTCGACCTGCTGCGGCCGTCCGCCGGGCACGTCGCGTTCGGCCACGGCGTGCACCAGTGCCTCGGCCAGCAGCTCGCCAGGGTGGAGCTGCAGGTCGCGTTGCCGGCGCTGGCGACGAGGTTCCCGTCGCTACGGCTCGCGGTGCCGGCCGCGGATGTCGTGGTGCGGACGGGAAGTCTGGTGCGCGGGGTGGCGGAGTTACCGGTGGTCTGGGCGACTGAGCGGTAAAGGTGTCTGGTGACGGGGATGTCGACCGGGATCGTGGCGCGGATGGCGGCGTTGCGGGAAGCCGGAGACCACGCGCTGCCGATGGACGCCTGCAAGGGCGAGGACCTCGAACGCGCCGCCGCCGGCGGTGGAGGACGTGCCGCTCGCCTTGGCGCGGGACCAGTTGGCGGTCAACGTGCTCAAACCGGCGCGGCTGGTCCAGCTTGTCAGCTGCGCGGCCGTCCCGTCCTCGAAACAGGTCCTGATGATGCCGGGCTGGACGACCACGACGTCGATCCCGAACGGCGCGACCGCCATGCGGAGACCCGCTACGCCATCGGCTGGATGCCGGAGAAATTGCTGGAGCTCAACGAACCCTGCCGCTCCGCGAGTTCGACGCGCTGGTCAACCGGGTGTGGTCGGGCCACTGTGGAGGGTCAGGCGTGTTCGCCGAGGTTCCACTCCCAGCCGTTGAAACCGTCCAGTCCGTACGGGGCCAGCACGAGGCTTCCGGTGGTGTTGCGGGAATCCAGGACCACCGTGCCGACGTAGTTCTGGCCCGGCGAGAGCGCGAGCGGGAACAGCTTGCTGCGCGACAGGCAGCCGATCGCCGGTGCGCTGCTGAGGCTGCCGCCGGTTTCGGTGACGCCGTCCGGGCCGATGATCGAGAAGTTGTTCGGGTTCAGCAGGCTCGGCGCGAAGTCGCCGCTCATCGACGACGACGTTGTCACCGTCATGTCCAGGAAGATGAACCGCCCGTTTTCCGGCTTCTGCGCGTACGGCTCGGTGCAGCGGCCGCCGACGGTGACCTTGGTGAGCGTGAAGGCGACCTCCGGCCGGTCGGCGTGGCTGCCGAAGCCGATGGTCTCGCCGATCTTCACCTCGACGTTCTGCCGGGGGTTGACCGGGATCACCGGCGTGGGCGACTTCGAGGTCGTGGGCCGGGGCCGGGAGGTGGTGGCGGGCGCGGCCTTGATGCTGTCGTCGTCTGCCGTGACGGCGAGCGTGACGCCGACCGACACCCCGGCGACGACGAGCGCACCGGCGATCGCGAGGGCGACGATGGCGCCGATGTTGCGCCGCGGCGGCTGTGGCCACTGCGGGTAGGGGTGGCCGGGCGGCTGACTGGTCACGAAGATCCTCCTGATCGGTGCGCACGGCTTGTCGTGAGCAGGAGGATCTTCGTTACCGGCTAGCGCGACGGCGGTGTCCCACCCGGACCGGAGCCGGCGGACGGGGTGGTCCGGGTGTCCACGCGCACCGCGAGGCTCACGGTGTAGCCGCCGGTGACGTCCCCGGTGACGGTCGCCAGCTGGGAGGCGCCGCCGTCGTCACCGAAGACGTTGTCGCTGGACAGGCTCACCTTCCGCAGGTTCGCGACGGAGTCCTCGTAGCCCGATTGCTGGTAGACGGTCTGGCACACGTCCTGCGGCAGCGCGACCTGCGAGGTGGCGATCGCGTTCGACGAGTCGGCGATGCTCGCCTGATCGGGGTAGACCTCGAAGTGGATGTGCGGCCACCGGCCGTCGTAGCAGGCCGGGAAGACGCTGGTGAACCGCACGCGCCCGTCGGCGTCGGCGATCTGCACGCCACGCAGGAAGTTCTGGTCCTCGACGCCGTCGGAGTACATCGAGTAGCCGCCCTCGCGGGTGCAGTGCCACACGTACACCGCGACGCCGGCGAACGCGGCACCGCCGTTGGCCAGGTCGGACACGGTCAGCTCCAGCGTCATCGGCACGCCCTCGGCGGTGCCGGTAAACTCCCCGAAGCTGGAGCGGATGTCGCTGCGCACGATGCCGCTCTGCGCCAGCACGTCCGGCCCGTTGGAGCCGTCGCCGGGGTAGGGGCCTGCCGTTTCGTCCGGGATTTCGCCCGTCGTGGCCGAGGTGGTGGTCGTCGTGGAGCCAGTGGACCCCGCGCCGCACGCGGTGAGCGCGACACCGGCCGCGCCGATGCCGAGGAAGCGCAGCGCCCGGCGGCGGTCGAACAGGGTGCCGATGTCGAAGCCGAGCCCCTGGTCGACGACTTCGTCGTGCGGGCGGGGGAGGGGGCGGCCCTGGTAGGCGGGCTGGTCGTCTCGCATGGGCACCATCGTCGGGTCTCGTGCTGTGTGCCGGGTTTGCCTAGTCTGTGAGGCAGGCATGCCATCGAGCACCGGCCGCTGTTGCCCGGCGAGGTGTTGCCGGTGCATTGTTTCCACGAGGTGATCCGGGACCGCTACGTCGACGAGAACCGCGCGCCCCTGCCGGGGCCCGTGGAACCCGTGGGGCAGTTTCTGCTCAACAGCGTCCGCACCCTGGACGATGCCGTCAGCGAGGCGCTCGGGATCCCGCTCACCCCATGACACCCGTGCTCAAATGAGCGCCCCGCCGCGTGCCCGCGTGCCCCTGATTCGCGGCTCTTTCGGGCAACGCCGGAGGAAAACGGCGTTCCGTCACCCCTCCGGTGCGTTGTGATCTCCACCGTGTGCCGGTGGGTCGCTCGACAGCGGGCGCCCCGGCGCCGACACTGATCAACGAACAAGCCACACTGGCCGTCCACGCCTCACGGCCCCGCGTCCGAGGCCGGAATCCGAAAGGTGACACAAGCGTCGATGGTGTCTCGGTTCGACTTCACGCTCGGCAGCGTGGAGGCCGTCGTCGTCGGGCGGGCGCTGGGCGTCGACGTCCGCGTGTTCCCCCTGCGCATCAGCCACACCACCGTGGACCCGCTCCGCTTCGCCAGACTCGCGCTCCGGGTGCACGCCGACCTCGAGGACCGCGGCCTGTCCACCCGCGGCCGGCTCGACCCGGGCGTGCGCACCGCGTTCGAGCTGCTCGGCGACCACCGCGTCACGGTCACCGCGAGCGGGACCGACTCCCGCGCCGGTGACCTCGCCGTGCACGCCGCCACCGACGGCGCGCAGGCGCTCGTGATCCGGCAGGCCCCCGGCGAGGACAGGCTGTGGTTCTCCCTGTTCCCGGACGAGGACCTGGTGCCCCGCGTGGCCGGCTCGCTCACCCCGGCCGACCCCGCGCCGGGCACCCCGCTGTCGGTGTCGCGCCGCGAGGACGAGCGCCCGCGCTCGGCGCTGGCCGCGCTGCGCCAGGCCGAGGAGGAGTTCGACGAGGAGGAGACCGAGGCCTTCGGCAGCCTCCAGGTCACCACGGTCGTGCGGTCGCGGCGGCCCGCGCGCGCCCGCGCGGTGTCCGAAGAGGACCGGCTCGAAGAGGTCTTCGCGGCCCCGCGGCGCGGCGGCGGCTACTTCACCGCGCACGGCCGCGGACGCCACGGCGAACGCCGCTCGGCCACCCCGGTCACGTGGCTGGACACCGAGGACGGGCGGTACCTGGTGAGCACCCGGACCGACGCGACCGGGACGATCACCGCGACCTACACGCCCGCGGGGTTCCCGGCGGTCGCCGAAGCCGTCCGCGACATGATCGCTGCCGTCTACTGAGATCGGGGAGGAACCGGGGATGAGCGAGGAAGCGCCGAAGGCGGAGAAGGCGGTCCGGATGGTGCAGGCGGTCGCGTTGAAGCGGCTGGCCACCGAGGGCGGGTTCGCCGTCGACGAGCGGACCGGCGACAAGATGATCCAGGCGCTGCAGGGCATCGTCGACGCGCTCGAGTCGCGCTGGTCGGCGCTGCAGGCGTTCGGGCAGGCGCCGCCGATGAGCGACACCACCACCGCGAAGTGGGTGTCGGACGTGATGGTGAAGACCGCGAGCGACGAGCGCGGCCTGCTCACCCAGCTCACGCAGGCCAAGGCCGAACTGCCCACCTACATCGAGGCGATCAAGCTCGCCCAGAAGAACTACCGGTCCCAGGATGGCGACACCGGGACCACGTTGCGGCGATACCGCGCCGAGCAGGCCTGACCGAGCAACCTCGAAGGGGAGAAGATCGTGGAGCTGTCCGACGTCGGCGGCGGGGTGCAGGACGTCACCGCGGACCCGAGCTCGCCGTACTACATCGGTCCCATCGGCCACGACCACACCTCGGGTGACGAGATCCGCGAGGAGGTCACCAAGCAGGTCGACGAGGAGATCGCGAAGGGCTGGCTGGGGGACGTCGTCACCCCGCTGCTGCGCGACGAGACCATCCAGCGGCGCTACGAGCAGCGCATCGTCGCCGTCCGCGACAGCGTCGACGACGGGGTCGAGATCCGCGACCACGGCCCGGCGCCCAGCTCGCTGTGGGACAACGCGACCCACCAGCAGATGCTCGACGCCATCACCACCAACGCCGACTCCGCCGCGGTCGCCGTCACCTCCGAGGAGTGGGTGCGGCTGGGCAAGGAACTCACCGAGCACCAGCAGAACCTGGCCGACGCCATCAACGACAGCCTCGCCGACTGGCAGGGGGAGGGCGGCGACGCGGCCCGCAAGCACCTCGCCGACGTCGGCCTGTGGCTCGGCAACACCGCCAAGGGCGCCACGCTCACCGGCCGCCAGCAGGAGATCCACTCGCAGGCGCTGAACGAGACGCAGAAGCAGATGGCGGCCAACCCGCCGGTGAACTTCGACGTGCAGGCCGCCAACGCGCACCTGCAGACGATCACCGACCCGGTCGTGTACGCGCAGCAGGCGCAGCTCGACCAGCAGGCGCTGCAGCAGTCGGAGGCCGCACGCCAGCAGGCCGCGCGGATCATGACCCAGTACGACGACACCGTCGCCGGCGCCACCATCACCCCGGCGTTCGTCGCGCCGCCCAAGCTGGGCGGGCCGAACGCGCAGATCGCGTCGCTGCGCACCGGCGCGACCGGGCCGGCTTCGGCGCGGATCCCGGCCACCGAAGCCGGTGCCGCGCAGGCCGCGAGTCTGCGCTCGGCTCCCACCGCGGGCGCTCCCGCGGCCGCCGGCGCGGGCACCGGGGACGTGACCGCGGCGGTGGCCGCGGCGAACCTGAACCCCCCGTCGCTGCCGACCGGGACCTCCGTCCCCGGGACCGCCGTGCCCGGCCTGGACACCTCGGGCGCAGGCACCGGGGTCGGCGCGCCCGCGCTGAACACCTACAGCGGTGCGTCCGGCTACGGCAGCGGAACCGGCGCCGTGCCACATCTGTCCACTCCGGACTACCCGACCGGGACCCCCGGGAACTACAGCGGCGGCACGCTGGAGAACCACGCGTCCGTGCCCGACCTCGACATCCCGGACTCGACGGTGGCCGCCTCGGCGGTCGACACCGGCACGTCCGGCAGCTCGTCGGCGCGCATGCCGACCATCGGCTACTCCGGCGGTATCAACGGCGACAGCATCGCCAGCCGTCTCGGCGGGCCCACTGTGAGCGGCAACCCGCTGGCCGGGCTCGACTCTGTCAGTGGCCCGGCGGGCACCCCGCTCGGCGGCGGCACCAGCACCGGGGCCAAGGGCCTCGGCGGCGCGGGCGGTGCCGGCGCGGCGGCGCTCAAGGGCCTCGGTGGCGGCGCCGGCGGCAGTGGCCTCGGCGGCCTCGGCGGCGTCGGTGGCGCGTCGGGCGCGAGCGGTGCCCGGCTCGCCGCGGGTGGGGTCGCCGGTGCCTCCGGTGCGGCGGCGGCCGCCGAAGAAGCCGCGGCGGCGCGTGGCGCGGCGGGCGCGACCGGCGCGGCGGGCCGCGCAGGCACCCCGGCCGCGGGCGGCATGGCCCCGCACGGCGGCAAGGGCCAGGGCGCGGAGGACAAGGAACACCGCGTCGCGGACTACCTCGAAGGTGACCCCGACCTCTTCGAAGGCGGTGACGTGGTCGCCCCGCCGGTCATCGGCGACTGGAAGAAGAACAAGCAGGAAGAGAAGAAGTAACCCTCGTGTCCTACGAAGTCGACCCAGACGAGCTGCGCACGCACGGCAGTCACCTCGACGCCCTGTCCGACCGGCTGAACACCGCGGTGGACGCCGCCAACACGGTCGTCATGGACGACTCCGCCTACGGCCTGCTCTGCGCCTTCCTGCCGCCGATCGTGAACGCGACGACGCAGGGCGACGCGGTCGAGGCGCTCAAGGCCGCGGCCGAGGGCGTGCGGATCACCGCGGAGAACATCCGCACCGCGGCCACCAGCTACGAGGACCAGGACGCGACCAACGCCGAGCCGTTCGAGCGGCAGCTGCGCGAGGCCACCCCGGTGAGCCCGCGGATCGGCACGGTGATCCGGTGACGTCGGCGAACGGACTGGGCGACCTCATGCGCGACCCGGACGAGGCGGCCGCGCGGATGAACGCGTGGGCGCAGGGGCTGGCGGAGAAGGCCGAGCGCTACCGCGCGGCGCAGGCGCGTACCGAGGAGATCCGGCTGACCTCGGCCAACACCGACGGCTCGGTGCGCGTCACGGTCCGCGCCGACGGCAGCGTCACCGATCTGGACCTGTCCGGGCGGGCCCGCACCATGCCGCTGGACGAGCTGTCCGCGCAGATCCTGGCCACCATGCGCCGCGCGCAGGCGGGCATCGCCGCGCAGGTCGCCGAGGTGATGCAGGAGGAGGTCGGCGACGAGGACCCGCAGACGCGCTCGCTGCTGGTCGACAACCTGCGCAGCCGGTTCCCCGATCCGGACGCCGACACCGACGACGAGCAGGCGGCCGCCGAACCCGCCGAGGAGCGGCCGCAGGCCCGCACGGACGACGACGAGGAGAACAACCCGTGGTGAACCCCCTGGTCGCGCAGGAGCAGAGCTCGACGACCGCGATCTCGGGGATTTCCCTCCTGGAGGGCGCGCAGGACCTCAAGAAGGCCATCGAAAGCGGCGACTGGGCCTCCGGCGCGCTGGGGGCCGCCGCGGCCGGGCTCGACGCGCTCGGGTTCGTGCTCGACCCGTTCGGCTCGATCCTCGCCGCCGGCGTCGGCTGGCTCATCGAGCACGTCGGCCCGCTCAAGGACGCCCTCGACGCGCTGGCGGGCAACCCGGACGCAGTCAAGGCCCACTCCGAGACGTGGAAGAACATCGCGGCCGAGCTGGGCGAGATCGGCACCGACCTGGCCAACGCGGTCAACAGCGACCTGACCGGCTGGACCGGCCCGTCCGCCGACACCTACCGGCAGCAGGCCAAGGACGTCGGCGACCTGCTCGCCGCGGCGAAGGAAGCCGGGGAAGGCACCGCGAGCGGCATCGAGACCGCGGGCACCGTCGTCGCCGCCGTGCGGACCCTGGTGCGCGACATCATCGCCGAGGTCGTCGGGCACATGATCTCGTGGGCGCTGCAGGTGATCGCCACCCTCGGCATCGCGCTGGCGTGGGTCGTGCCGCAGGTGATCAGCGAGGTCGCCAAGACCGCCGCCAAGATCGCGGACCTCACCGGGAAGCTGACCCACGCGCTCAAGGCGCTCTCGGAGCTGCTGAAGAAGGCCGGCGGCATCTTCACCGACACCGCGGGCAAGCTGAAGAAGATCAAGACCGACAAGCCGCCGACGTCGGCCAAGCCGGACAGCCTCCCCGCGGGCCCGAAGAGCGTCGACCCCATGGCGGGCAAGGGCGGCGGCACCATCCCGAGCAGCACGCCGAAGACGCCGCCACCGGACGCGGCGAAGGTCGCCCCGCCGCCCAAGCTCAACGACACCCCGGGCGACACGACCAGGGCATCGTCCACACCGGACACCCCGCCGGTCTCGGCCCCGCCGAAGCTGGACGGCCCGCCGCCGGGCGGCACGGCCAAGTCCGCACCCGAGCTCGGCCCGGCCCCCGTGTCGGCGCCGCCGAAGCTCAACGACGTCACCACGCCGTCCGGCGCCCCGAAGAGCCCGCCGAAGACCGACGGCACGCCGAAGCTGAAGGACCAGGGCGACAACCCGCGCTCGATCGAGAAGCTGCGCTGCGAGAAGGACCCGATCGACGTCGCCACCGGGCAGATGGTGATGACCGAGGTCGACGCGGAGTTCCTCGGCACGCTGCCGCTGGTGTTCGAGCGCACGCACTTCTCGTCGTTCCGCGCCGGACGGTTGCTCGGCGCAGCCTGGGTGTCCACACTGGACCAGCGGCTGGAGGTGCACGACCGCGGCGTGAGCTTCGCCGCCGCCGACGGCACGCTCCAGCACTTCCCGCACCCGGCCGACGGCGCCTGGACGACGGCGGCCCGCGGCCCGCGGCGCTCACTCACTCGCACGGACGACGGCGGGTACCTGATCGAGGACCGCGAGCAGGCGCGGGTGCTCTACTTCGCGCCCGGCTCCGGTGAACTGCCGCTGACCTGGACCGGCGACCGGCACGGCAACCGGATCGAGTTCGTCCGCGACGAGCGCGGCCTGCCCGCCGAGATCCGGCACAGCGGCGGCTACCGTGTCCGCGTCGAGACCGACGGCGAGCGGATCACCGCGCTGCACTCGGTCGCCGCGGGCGGCGAGGTCGAGCTGGTCCGCTACGGCTACACCGCGGGCCGCCTCACCGACGTCACCAACGCCTCCGGCGCGCCGTTCCGCTACTCCTACGACGCGGCCGGCCGGGTCGTCGCCTGGGCCGACCGCAACGGCGAGTGGTACCGCTACGTCTACGACCACGCCGGCCGCGTGGTGCGCACCGAGGGGTCCGGCGGGTTCCTCACCGGCACCATGGAGTACAGCGACGGCGTCACCTACTCGACCGACTCGCTGGGCCACCGCACGGAGTTCCACCTGAACGCGGCGGGCCAGGTGGTCCGGGAGGTCGACCCGCTCGGCCACGCCACCGCCTTCGAGTGGGACGACGCCGACCGCCTGCTGAGCACGACCGACCCGCTGGGCCGCACCACCCGGTACCGCTACGACGACGATGGCGACCTGGCCGCGGTGTTCCGGCCGGACGGCGCGGAGACCACGATCGAGCGCGACGCCGCCGGCCTGCCGGTGGCCATGACCGAGGCGCCCGGCGTCGTCACGCGCTGGGAGTACGACGAGCGCGGCAACCTGAGCCGCGTGACCGAGCCCGACGGCGCGGTCACCACTTACACCTACGATGCGCGCGGCAACGTCACCGCCGTCACCGACGCGCTCGGCAACACGCTCACCGTGGCCTGCGACGCGAGCGGCCTGCCGGTCGCCGTGACCGACCCGCAGGGCGCCGTGACCCGGTACGACCGCGACCGGTTCGGCCGTGTCGCCGCGATCACCGGCCCGCTCGGCGAGGTGGAGCGCTTCGGGTACACGGTCGACGGCAAGCTCGCCTGGCACCGGCACGCCGACGGCGCGCTCGAACAGTGGGTGTTCGACGGCGAGGGAAACAACCGGGCGCACACCGACGCGACCTCGGCGGTGACCCGCGCCGAAGTCACCCACTTCGACCTGCCTTCGGCCGAGATCCGGCCGGACGGCACCCGCGTCTCCTTCGCCTACGACACCGAAATGCGGCTGACCGCCGTCACCAACGAGCAGGGGCTCGTGTGGCGGTACACCTACGACCCGGCGGGCAACCTGGTGCGGGAGACCGACTTCACCGGCGCCTCGGTCGGCTACCGCTACGACGCCGCGGGGCAGCTGGTCGAGCGGACCGGCCCGGCCGGGCAGACCACCACCTACCGCTACGACGCGGCGGGCAACCTGGCCGAGGAGACCACCGGGGGAGTGACCACCCGGTACACCTACAGCACCACCGGCTGGCTGCTGTCGGCCGAGGACGGCACGAGCCGCGTCACCTTCGAGCGGGACGCGGCGGGCCGGGTCCTCGCCGAGACGGTCAACGGCCGCACGGTCCGCTCGGTCTACGACGCGCAGGGCCGCCGCGTCCGCCGGGTCACGCCGTCCGGCGCGGACAGCGTGTGGGAGTACGACGCGACCGACCAGCCGGTCGCGGTGCACGCCGCGGGGCGGGCGCTGCGGTTCACCCACGACCTGGCCGGCCGCGAGGTGCGGCGCGAGTTCGGCGCGGCCGCCCTCACCCAGTCCTGGCTGCCCGGCGGGCTGCTCGGCGCGCAGACCCTCACCGGGCCGGCCGCACCGGCCGGTCACCGAGCCTTCAGCTACCGGCCGGACGGCCTGCTCACCGGGATCGAGGACACGCTGACCGGCCCGCGCGGTTTCGCGCTGGACAACCGCGGCCGCGTGACCGGGGTGCGCACGCCGCGCTGGCACGAGCGGTACGCCTACGACGCCGCGGGCAACGTCACCGAGGCGGTCTGGCCCACCGCGACCGACCAGGACCTGCTCGGACCGCGGGCCGTCGCGGGCACGGTGGTCACCGCCGCCGGCCGCGCCCGGTACGCCCACGACGGGCAGGGCCGGGTCGTGGCGCGCGACCGCGGCGGGCAGGTGTCGCGGTTCTCCTGGGACCCGCGCGGACGGCTGGCGGGTGTGCTGACGCCGGACGGCACGTCCTGGCGCTACACCTACGACGCCCTGGGCAGGCGGATCGCGAAGGAGCACCTCGCCGCGGACGGCGTGCACGTGCTGGAGCGGGTCGACTTCGCGTGGGACGGCCAGGTGCTCGCCGAGCAGGCGGTGACCACACCGGACGGTGCGCGGGTGACGGTGTGGGACTACGAGCCGGACAGCTTCCGCCCGCTGCTCCAGCGGGACCGGCTGCCCGGCCAGGAGCTGGTCCACGCCGTCGTCACCGACCCCGCCGGCGCGCCCGCCGAGCTCGTCACCGACCAGGGCGGCATCGCGTGGTACGCGCGGACGAGCCTGTTCGGCGCCGTGGTGGAGCGGTCCGCGGGCCCGGTGGACACGCCGCTGCGGTTCCAGGGCCAGTACGCCGACGCCGAAACCGGCCTGCACTACAACTTCTTCCGCTACTACGACCCGGCGCTCGCGCGGTACCTGAGCCCGGACCCGCTCGGGCTCGAAGGCGGGCCGAACCCGCACGCCTACGTCGGCAACCCGCACGCGTTCGCCGACCCGCTCGGGCTCACCCCGCAGAGCTGCTCGGCCGGCGGCACGTCGAAGCAGAGCACGGGCAAGCGCAAGAAGCCCGCGCTGACGGTCAACACGAACGTCCCGGCCGTCCCGGTGACCAAGAACTCGCCCGGCGGAAGCCTGTACCAGCAGCTGTCCCCGGGTGGGAAGTACGGCGCGCAGAAGACGGACAAGCAGGGCAAGCCGAAGTTCAACCGCAAGGGCGAGAAGGTCTACAAGTACAACCGGCGCGAGGCGGCCGGGTACGACAACCCGAGCCACGACCACGGCAACATGCTGCCGCTGTGGAAGGACGCGGCGAAGTCGCCGATCCCGATCGACCCGGTGACCGGCCAGGAGATCAAGGGCAAGCAGCTCAAGGACTGGCTGATGGACCCGAACCGGCGCTTCGACACCAAGGAGCCCGGCGACGCCGGGTACGCCGGGCTGCCGGGCAACGAGATCAAGGGGCACGGCAAGGGCGTCCTCGGGCACGAGCCGTCGGCCAGCACGCACTGGAACCACCACGGCGGCATGCAGAGCACTCGCGCGGACAACCTGGAGCACAACAAGGAGACGAGCACCTACCACGGCATCGAGGACCGCGGCCGCTCCAACGCCAGCGGTTCGTCGGAGGAGCGCTACGAGAGCCCCGGCCCGGACAACGGCGCGAACCGCGCGTTCTGGGACCGGGACGACCCGGGCTTCAAGGACCAGGGCGGGCCTTGGCACTCGTGGCAGAAGATCGCGCCACCGCCGAACGCCGCCGGCCCGGCCGGCCCGTCCACACCGGACAGCCCTGCGTCGCCGGACGGCCCGCCGGCGAAGCGCCCCCGCCGCGACAGCGACGTGAGCATGGCGGACTGACCGCTTCCGGCGGTCAGGCACGGCCCGCTGCGCTGGGACCCGGACGGCGGGTCCGGATCGGGCTGAGGATGTGGGAACCCACGCAGCGCGCGTCCCGTCCCGGTGGCGCGTGCACGGTCGCAACAAGGGCGTGCTGGGCACCGAGCCGGACGGGCGGCCGATCGCCTTCACCGGCACCGCCGTGTGGGAGGTGCGGGACGGCAGGCTCGCGCGCAACTGGGTCGAGCGCGCGTCCTGGGAACTGCGCCAGCGTCTGACGGCCTGACCCGCGCGGGTGCCCCGGAGAGCGGGGCACCCGCGGCGGTGTCAGCCCGGCAGCAGCTCGCTCAGCTCCTCGGCCGGGTGGGGCGGCGTGGTCACCGCCGGGTCCGCGGGCGCCTCCACTGTGCGCGGTGCCGGGTTGCGGTTGACCAGCAGGCGGAACACGTCCGGCCGGGAGTAGTGGCCGACCGGGTCGGCGGCGGACTTGGCGATCGCGATCAGCGCGGGGTCGAGGTCGGCGTAGAGGATGCCCTCCTCGGTCTCGGCGAGCGGTTCGGCCAGCGGCGTGCCCTCGGGGCCGAAGATGCGGGCGAAGCCTCCGCCGCGCCGCAGCAGCTGCCGCTTGGCTTCGGTGTCACAGAACAGGTCCTGCGCCGCTTCGCCGATCACCGAGCACGCGGCGAGCACGAAGGCCTGGCCCTCGACCGCGTACACCAGGCTCGCGGCGGTGTTCACCTCCGGCCCGAGCGCGGTCGCCGCGCCTCGGTAGACCGAGAAACTCGGCCACGACGCGACGTGGATCTCCTCGCCGAGGCTGTACATCGCGTACTTGGTCAGCGGCTGGAAGTGCTCCCAGCAGTTCAGCCCGCCGATCCGGCCCAGCGGCGTGTCGTGCACCTGCAGGTCGCTGCCGTCGCCCTCACCGTACACCGAGCGCTCGACGTGGGTGGGCTTGAGCTTGCGGCGCACCGAGATCAGCTCGCCGGTCTCCGAGATGAACGCCTGCGACATGTAGAGGCTGCCGCCGTCGCGCTCGCTGAACCCGAGCACCACGTGCACACCGTGGTCGGCGGCGGCGCGGCGGAGCCGCCGCATCTCGTCGCCGTCGCGGGTCATCGAGTTCGCGGCGTACCGCGGCACGAACGCCATGCCCGCGGCGGGGGAGTCGAGCCAGATCCACCACGGGTAACCCGGGACGAACGTCTCGCCGAACGCCACCAGCTTCGCCCCGCCCCGCGCGGCCTCGCCGATCAGCGCGACCGCCTTCTCCACGCTGCCCGCCAGGTCCAGCCACACCGGCTCCGCCTGCACCGCCGCGACCCGAACCGTGCTCTCCATGACGCCTCCTCCGTGCTTTCCGTTGGTGGAGGGCATCATGCGGCGGGCGGGCGCCCGCCGGACTGTCCGCGCGTGCCGGGGTCACTGACCGCGTGTGCCACCCGGGGTCGTGCCGAACTCGGCGCGGAAGGCGCGGTGGAACCCGGATTCGCTGTCGAAGCCGCAGCGCGCGGCGATGGTGGCGACCGGCCGGTCCGGGTGCGCGCGCAGCATTTCGCGGGCCTGCTCGAGCCGGATCCGGCGGATCTCCCTGGCGACGCTGCCGGGCGCGAACACGCGGTACAAGGTGCGCCGGGAGACGCGGCAGGCCCGCGCGACCACGTCGACGTCCAGCCGGGGATCGGCCAGGTTGCGGCGGATGAACGCGACCGCCCGCTCCCGGACGAGGGCACGCGCCGGATCGGGCGCGGGCTCGGTGCGGGCCGCGAACGAGGCCGCGGCCGACAGCAGGCCGAGCGCGTGCGGCAGCAGCGGGGTGGCGGTGCCGGCCTTCGCGGCGCCGGCCAGTGAGGTGAAGAACGCGGGCACCACCTGACCCGGCCCGGGGCCGAGCGTGCGGGCGGTGAGGGCGCGGGTGTCGCGCAGGGCCAGCTCCCGCTTGGGCACCTGGACGACCAGCTGGCGGAAGTCGTCGTCGAAGCGCAGCGTGTACGGGCGGGTGCTGTCGTAGAAGGCCATGTCGCCGCCGGTCAGCTCGGCGACGCGGCCGTCCTGCTCGACCCGTCCGCGGCCGCGGAGCTGGATGCTGGCGAGCAGGTACTCGTCGGCGCCGCGGGCGATCAGGCTGCGGGTGCGGCGGACCACCTGCCCACCGGCGACCACAGTGGACAGTTCGAGCGCGCCGACCGGAACGTGCTCGATGCGCCCGGCGAACGGTCCCGCCGTCACCGGGGCGGCCGCCAGCTGGACGAACGTCTCGCAGATCATCTCCCGCCAGTAGGCGAACGCGTCCTGCGCGGGCACCTGCGAGGTGCTCAGCTCCACCCGGGACTGCCGGTCCATCCCGGGATTGTCACCCCGCGCGGGGCTCCTGTCGAGCCCGGCGTGCTTGACGCGAATTAGAACCTGTTCTACCTTCGCCAGGTCGGCGTCTGTAGAGGTGAAGGTGGGCAATGATGCGAACCCGTGCGGCCGCGCTGCTCGAACAGCCGGGCAAGTGGCAGATCGTGGACATCGACCTGGACGAGCCGAAGGAGCACGAGGTCCGGGTCCGCTTCGCGGCGGCCGGCCTGTGCCACTCCGACGACCACGCGACCACCGGTGACATGCCGACGCCGCACCTGCCCCTCATCGGCGGGCACGAGGGCGCGGGCGTCGTCGAGGCGGTCGGGCCGGGCGTGCGCAACCTCGCCGCCGGGGACCACGTCGTCGCGCAGTTCGTGCCCTCCTGCGGGCGCTGCGAGGCCTGCTCGTCCGGCCGCGGCAACCTCTGCGACCTCGGCATGTACGCCCTGAGCGGCTGCATGGCCGACGGCACCTACCGCGCCCACCTGGACGGCGCGGACGTCGCCCAGATGACCATGGTCGGCACCTTCGCCCAGCACGCGATCGTGCCCGAGTTCTCCCTCACCAAGATCGACCCGGAGATCCCGTTCCACGTCGCCGCCCTGCTCTCCTGCGGGGTGCCGACCGGCTGGGGCTCGGCCGAGTACGGCGCCGAGGTGAAGGCCGGCGACACGGTGATCGTGATGGGCGTGGGCGGCGTCGGCATGAACGCGGTGCAGGGCGCCCGCGCCCGGGGCGCCGCGTACGTCCTCGCGGTCGACCCGGTCGCCTTCAAGCGCGACAAGGCCCTGGAGTTCGGCGCCACCCACGCGTTCGCCGACATCGACGAGGCCGCGGACTTCGGCCGGTCGGTCACCAACGGGCAGGGCGCGCACTCCGCCGTCGTGACCGTCGGCATCACCACCGGCGACCACGTCGCACAGGCGGTCAACGCGATCGGCAAGTTCGGCACCGTCGTGGTCACCGGCATCGGCGACGTCAAGGACGAGGGCCTGCCGATCAACCTGTGGGCGCTGTCGATGATGCAGAAACGCATCCAGGGCGTCATCTTCGGCATGGGCACCCCGAGCTATGAGATCACCCGGCTGGCCCGCATGTACCAGGCCGGCACGCTCAAGCTCGACGAGCTGATCACCACGACCTACCGGCTGGACGAGGTCAACCAGGCCTACGCCGACATGCACGCCGGGCGCAACATCCGCGGCGTCATCCTGCACGAGAGCTGATCAGCGCGGCGGGCGCAGGCACGTGGCGGCGACGACGCCGGCCGCGACGATGCCGGCCAGCGCCAGCAGGCTGAACCACATCCCGTCGGAGAACGCGGCCCGTGCGGCGTCGGCCACCTGCCGGCCCGCCGGGCCCAGCCGTTCGGCGACCGCCAGCGCCCCGGCGAGCGACCCGTCCGCGGCCTCCCGCGCCACCGCCGGAAGCGCCTCCGTCGCCGGGCGCACCGCCGGGGTGTAGGTCGCCGACAGCACGCTCCCGGCGAGCGCGATCCCCAGCGCCGCACCGATTTCCCGCGTCGCGTCGTTGACCGCCGACGCGACGCCGTACTTGTCCGGCGGCACGTTGTCCAGGATCGCGCTGGTGGCCGCGGGCGCGGTGAGGCCGAGCCCGCCGCCCAGCACGCACACCGCGATCGCCAGTTCGACGTACGAGCTGCCCGGCCCGAGCCGGCCCAGCAGCAGCACCCCGGCGACCACGACGACCAGCCCGAGGCAGGTCAGCGCGCCCAGCCCGATCCGCTGCGCGATGTGCGCCGAAGCCATCGACAGCGGCAGCAGCGACACCGCGATCGGCCACAGCACCAGGCCCGACTCCAGCGGCCCGTAACTCTGCACCAGCTGCAGGTACTGCGCAAGCACGTACAGCGCGCCGAACGCCGCGGTGAACTGCACGGTCACCGATACCGACCCGGTGGCGAAGGCGCGGTTGCGGAACAGCCGCACGTCCAGCAGCGGCGCCGCGTGCCGCGCCTCGAACCATGCGAAGACCGCGCCGAGCACGACACCGGCCACCAGCGCCACGATCACCTCGGCGTCGGCCCACCCCACGTCCGCCGCCCGCAGGATGCCGAACACCAGCGCCCCGATCGCGAGCGCGCCGAGCGCGGCGCCGGCCGAGTCGAACCGGTGGTGCACCCGCTCGCGCGAGGTCGGCACCGTCACGCAGGCCAGCGCCAGCAGCAGGGACAGCACGGCCGGGCCGAGGAACACCGAATGCCACGAGAAGTGCTGCAGCAGCAACCCGGCGATGACCAGCCCGCCGAGACCGCCGAGGCCGGCCACCGCCGCCCAGATGCCGATCGCCCGCCCGCGCCGCTCGGGCGGGAAGCTCGCGTTGATGATCGACAGGGTGGCGGGCATGATCATCGCCGCGCCCAACCCGGTCAGCGCCCGCGCCGTGATCAGCCAGGCCGGCGACTCGGCGAGCAGGGGAGCGGCGCAGCCTGCCGCGAACACCGCCAGCCCGATGACCAGCACGCCGCGACGGCCGCAGCGGTCGCCCAGCGCGCCCATCGGCAGCACCAGCGCGGCCAGCACCAGCGTGTAGACGTCCACGATCCAGGTCTGCTGCGCCTGCGTGACACCGGTGTCCGCGGCCAGCGCGGGCAGCGCGGTGTTGACGATCGTGACCATGGCGATCACCAGGCCGACCGCCGAGCACATCACGCCCACGGTCCAGGCGCGGCGCGCTGCCGAAGACGACGAGAGCCCGGACCGTGCGACGACGCGCATGCCACCTCGTTCCGACAGGAAACGAAACCGTCGGTATCGTAGCAGTACTGGCAGTTCTGAAAACAGTTCTGGGAGAATCCGGCCGTGACGACGCAGCAGGTGCCGGGCCGCCGTGACCCGCGGCTGGACCGGTCGCGCTCGGCGATCCTGTCCGCGGCCGTCGCCCTGCTGTCCGAGGGCGGCGTCCGGGCGGTGACGATCGAGGCGGTCACCTCGCGCAGCGGTGTCGCCCGGTCCACGCTGTACCGGCACTTCCCGAACAACACCGAACTGCTGGCGGCGGCCTTCAGCGAACTGCTGCCACCGCTGGACCCGCCCGCCGGCGGCACGCCGCGCGAGCGCCTGCTGCGCCTGGTGCGGGCGCAGGCCGGACAGATCGAGGGCGCCCCGGCGATGGCCGCGCTGGTGTGGATGGCCGCGATCGGCCTGGACGGCGGGGGCGCGCCGGACGAGGGCGAGCGCGGCAGGCTCGCCGCGCTGCGCGAGCACGTCGTGGACACCTACCGCCGTCCGTTCGACGCGGTTCTCGCCGACTGCCTGCCCGGCGAGGAGGACGTCGACTTCGCGGCCGCCCGGCTCGTCGGCCCGCTGCTGTTCAACGCCCTGATCCTGCGGCGCCCCAGCGACGCGGCCTTCTGCGCGCGCCTGGTGGACGACTTCCTGGCCCGTGCCTGAGCGGCGGAGCTGATGTCCGCGCTGCGTGGGCGTGGCGCAGCGCGGACCGAGTCACTTCGACTGCGGCAGCGTGACCTTGCCCTTGCGTCCCCGCGCGGACGGCGGCGGCACGACCGGGCCGATGTCGCCGTCGGGGGCTTCGTCCAGGTCGACGATCACCGGGGCGTGGTCGCTCGGCCCGGTGCCCTTGCGGGCGTGCCGGTCGACCCACGCCGCCGCCACCCGCCCGGCCACCGGCGCCGAGGCCAGCACCAGGTCGATGCGCATGCCGAGGTCCTGGTGGAACATGCCGGCCCGGTAGTCCCAGTAGGTGAAGACCCGCTCGTGCGGCCAGCGGTCCCGGACCACGTCCCGCAGGCCCAGGCCGGTCAGCGCGGCCAGCGCGGCGCGCTCGGGTGGCGTGACGTGGGTGTGGCCCTCGTAGGCCGCCGGGTCGAACACGTCGGCGTCGGCGGGCGCGATGTTCATGTCGCCGCACAGCATCGCGGCTTCCGGTCCGTCCGCGACGACCTCCTGCAACGCCGCCAGCCACGCCAGCTTGTACTGGTAGTGGTCGGAGCCGGGGGTGCGGCCGTTGGGCACGTACAGCGAGTGGATCCGGACGCCGCCGCAGGTCGCGGCCACCGCGCGCGCCTCGGGGTGCGGGAAGCCCGGCGCGCCGGCCAGGCCGGTGACGACGTCGTCGAGGCCCACCCGGGACAGGATCGCGACGCCGTTCCAGCGCGGCTCACCGGCCAGTGCGGTCTCGTAGCCGCGGTTCGCGAGCTCGTCGCCGAGCAGGTCGCGGAAGGCGTCGTCGGCCAGTTTGGTCTCCTGCAGGCACACGACGTCCGGCTGCCGCTGGTCCAGCCACGGCAGCAGCCTCGGCACCCGCTGCTTCACGGAGTTCACGTTCCAGGTCGCCACACGCACGCCGCCCACGCTAGTGCGGATGCGCCCGCGGCGCCCGCCCTCGGCTCAGCCGTCGACGAGCAGGCCGCGCAGCGGGCCCTGCAGCCGTTCCGCGCGGCGGGACACCCCGGGCAGCAGCACCAGCCGGTGGGTTCGCGGCTCGCCGCGGCGTTCGCGCTCGGCCTGCTCTTCGGCGATCGGGCGCCACAGGTTGTCGACGACGTCGGCGGGGTCGGCGTCCAGGTCCGCCGCCGGCCGTCTCAGGTGCTCGGCCCACAGGCGCAGCCGGGTGGCGCGGATCAGGTCGCGGTCGTCGGTCGCGACGTTGACCTCGGTGTCGTTGAACAGCGAGTGCTCGTTGAGGTTCGCCGAGCCGATCGTCATCCACTCGTCGTCCACGATGCCGAGCTTCGCGTGCACGTACACCGGCGCCGACGACTCGCCGTCGTGGCTGCTGATCGTGGTGGCCAGCAGGCGGTGGTTGCCGTCGTCGGCGTCCAGGAGCCGGCCCAGCTGGCCGCGCGTGGTGTCCGCGCCGTTGCTCGGTTTGCGTGGCAGCAGCAGCACCACGCGGAACTTCTCGTCCGGCGGGTCGCACAGCTTGTCGATCAGGACCTCCGCGATCTCCGGCGACCACAGGAACTGGTTCTCCAGGTACACCAGCCGTCGCGCCGAGCGCAGCGCGCGCAGGTAGGCGTCGAGGATCGTGAACTCGCCCTGCGGCGCGAAGGCGTAGGTCTTGTCCGGGACCGTGCGCAGCAGTTGCACGTTGCTGGTGCCCGCCGGTTCCGGCGTCGCGGGCTTGGGCAGCTCTTCGCCGGCCACCTCGGTCCAGCGCTGCCGGAAGTGCTCCGCGACGTCGGCGACGACCGGCCCGTGCAACCGGGTCATCAGGTCGTGCCAGCCGATCGGCCGGTCCGGCGGGTGCTCGCGGCTGTCGTGGCGGTCGCCTTCCAGCGCCGTGAAGTCCACCCCGCCCACGAAGGCGACCTCGTCGTCGACCACGACCAGTTTCTCGTGGTGGCAGTGCATCGTCCGTTCGCGGGCGTCCAGGACGCACCGGACGGCGGTGTTCTCGGTGAACTTCCGCTGCTCCGCCCGGACCATCCCGCGGGTGGGCTGGAAGGCGGGCACCGGCGGGCCTGCCCACACGAGCAGGCGCACGTCCACGCCGCGCTGGGCGGTCGAGGCGAGGAGGTCGCGCAGGGTCGGCGCGTCCGGTTCGCGGGTCAGCCGGAAGTCCGGGCTGGCGTGCCAGTTGGCGATGTGCACGTGGGACTTCGCGCCGCGGATGGCGGCCGCGATGGCGGGCAGCGCTTCTTCGCCGTCGACGAGCACCTCCAGGCGGTTGCCGTGCCGGGTGACGGCCCGCCCGCCGAAGCGGTCCTCGGTCCCGGTGGGTTCGAGGACCTCGCCCCAGCCGAGCCTGCGCAGGCGGCGTTCGTGGTGGGCGCAGAGCGCGTGCTCCAGCCCGTCGCCGAGTCGTTCGTCCACCTTGTCCAGGAGTGAGCGGAACGTCGTCATCCTTCAATGTCACTACAGATCGGGCGGGTTCGCCGGGCAAGATTGGCGGATGAAGCGGCAACGGGAGGCGCTGCGCAGTTGGGAAGAAACGTGGTCCGCGGCGTTCGAGGCGCGCGGCCACCGGGTGGTGATCGAGGTCGAACCCGCGGTGGAGCCGCCCCCGAGCGCGCCGTGGCACTGGTGGATCACCTTCCGCGCGGGCGACGCGGAACTCGACGCGATCGCGGCGCCCCAGCCGGAGGCGCTGGCGTTCGAGGACGAGCAGGGCCGATTCGAGGAGGTCGTCCCGCTGGGTGAGGTGGCGGACCACGTGCTCCGGCGGTTGGCCGGTGATGTCGGATAGTGGGGGCGCACCTGGCTGGGCCGAGGCGATCGCCGGTGCCGTCGGGTGGCGCACCGCGTCGGGAACGTGGCAGCGGTTTTGTGTGGAGGTGGTCCCGCTCGGCGAGGTGGCGGACCAGGTGCTCCGGCGGCTGGCCGATGACCTCCGGTAGCGCCGAACTGGCCGCGCGAGCGCGCCGCTGGGCCGAGGCGATCGCGGCGCTCGTCGAGGAGCGCACTGGCGTCCAGGGGCGGCGGGCGAGCCCCGGAACGGATGTGCAGCAGGAGATCCGGTTCGCGCCACCCGGCCCGGCGAGCCCCGTTCTGGTCGTGACGTGCGAGGAGGGCCAGGGTTTCCTGTCGGTGGACCGGGTTGGCGGTGTCAGCGTGCTCTACGAATTCGACGGCGAGCCGGACGAGCTGCCGGCGCGGTGGGCGGGGGACCGCAGGCAGCGGTCCTGGCTGTCGGAGGTGGAACTGGCCGACCACGCCATCGCCGTCCTGACCGCGGGCTACCGCTTCCGCCGGGTTCCGTTCCACGAGGAGCTGCGCATCAACACCAGCCCGCCGTTCCGGTGGATCACCGTGGACCTCGGCTGGCCGCCGTTCGCCTTCAGCCGCTGGGAGCCTGTCAAGCCTTCCGGCTCAAGGAGATGAACTTCACGGCCCATACCTAGCGCTCGTTCAGCCGCGTTATCGTCGGCTCTCTCAGGACACCGGAAGGGGCTGACGCAATGGTGCGCACGCGGTTCTGCGACGTCTTCGGGGTGGAGTACCCGATCGTGCAGGGCGGGATGCAGTGGGTGGGCCGCGCGGAGCTGACCTCGGCCGTCGCCAACGCGGGCGGCCTCGGGTTCCTCACCGCGCTCACCCAGCCGACTCCGGAGGACCTGGCGAAGGAGATCGCGCGCTGCCGGGAGCTGACCGACAAGCCGTTCGGCGTCAACCTGACCATCCTGCCCTCGATCAACCCGCCGCCGTACGCCGAGTACCGCGACGTGATCGTCGAGTCCGGGGTCCCGGTCGTGGAGACCGCGGGCTTCAACCCGGCCGAGCACCTGCCCGCCTTCCGCGCGGGCGGGGTCAAGGTGCTGCACAAGTGCACCAGCGTCCGCCACGCCGTGAAGGCCCAGGAGCTGGGCGTGGACGGCATCTCCATCGACGGCTTCGAGTGCGCCGGCCACCCCGGTGAGGACGACATCCCCGGCCTGGTGCTGATCCCGGCCGCCGCGGAGAAGATCACCATCCCGATGATCGCCTCGGGCGGGTTCGGCGACGCGCGCGGGCTGGTGGCGGCGCTGGCGCTGGGCGCGGACGGCATCAACATGGGCACCCGCTTCCTCGCCACCGCCGAAGCCCCGGTCCACGACAACGTCAAGGCGCAGCTGGTCGCCGCCACCGAGCGGGACACCGAGCTGATCTTCCGCCCGCTGCGCAACACCGCCCGCGTGGCGAGCAACTCCGTCTCCCGCGAGGTGGTCGGCATCCTGGACCGGGGCGGGAAGTTCGAGGACGTGCGCGACCTGGTCGCCGGCGCCCGTGGCCGCAAGGTCTTCGAAGACGGCGACCTGGAACTGGGCATCTGGTCGGCGGGCATGGTGCAGGGCATCATCAACGACGTGCCCACCGTCGCCGAGCTGATCGAGCGCATCGTCACCGAGGCGCGCGAGCTCATCGCCGGCCGGCTGGCGGGGGTGCTGCGCTAGGCAGGGCGCGCCCGGCCTCGCCGAACACTTCCCGCATCCAGCGGTGCTCCGGGTCGTCCTCGTGCGCCGGGTGCCACCACAGCGCCTCCACGAGCGGCACGGGCTCGAACGGGCACGGCAGGACCCGCACACCGTCCAAACCGGACAGCCGCGCCGCGAGGTGGCCCTGGATCAGCCCGATCCGGTCCGTGCCCGCGACCAGGTGGGGGAGCGCGAGGAAGCTCTCCACGACGGCGGTCACCCGCGGTTCGATCCCGAGCGCCTGCAGCTGCCGCGCGACGGTGGTGAACGCGGTCGCGGACAGGTAGGTGAACACCCACGGCAGCTTCCGCAGGTCGTCCATCGTCAGGGCGTCGCCGACCTGCTCGTTCGCCGTCGCCACGACACAGCACCAGGTGTCGGAGAACAGGTCCAGGTGCGGGACGCCGTGCAGGAACCCGTGCGGCAACAGCACCGCGTCGGCCCCGCGCAGGCTCTCCGGCGCCTGCTCGACGACCGGCGGTGAGGCGGGCTCGAACCGCAGGCGCATCCCCGGCGCGCGCTCGTCGAGGATCGCGCCGACCGCGCCGCCCAGCACGGCCATCACGTAGTCCGACCCGAGGATCCGGAACTCCCGGTCCGAGGTCGCCGGGTCGAACCCCGGGTGGCGGCTGAACGCCTGCCGGACCCCGGTCAGCGCCGCCTCCGCGCGCGGTCGCAGCTGCGCGGCCAGCGGTGTCAGCTCGTAGGCGTTGCCCTTGCGGACAAGCAGCTGGTCGCCGAAGTGCCGCCGCAACCGCGCCAGCGACGAGCTCAGCGCGGGCTGGCTGAGCCCGAGCCGGGCGGCGGCGCGCGTGACGCTCTTCTCCCGCAACAACATGTCGAGGGGGACGAGCAGGTTCAGGTCCAGGTTCGTGAGGTTCATCGTCTCCCTCTTCGCTCGCCGTTGACCCGGGGACGCGGAGCAGTCTACGCTAAAAATCCGAATCAAGATTCTGAATTTATTTTGACCGACCACTGGAGGTCGCCGTGCACTTCTCCGCGTTCCTGACCACCCGGTCCGCAGGCCCGGCGGACGACCGGCCCGTCATCGAGGCGATGGTCGACCACGCGGTGGAGGCCGAACGGCTCGGTTTCGACGCCGTCTTCCTGCCCGACCACCACTTCACCGGCTACGCGCCACCGGCCAGCGACCCGGTGGTGTTCGCCGCCTACCTCGCCGCGAAGCTGCCCCGTCTGCACTTCGGGTTCTCCGTGCAGACCATCCCGCTGCACCACCCGGTGCGCTTCGCCGAGCGGCTCAACCTCATCGACCAGCTCACCGACGGCAAGGTCCTCGTCGGCACCGGCAGCGGGACCACACCCGAGGAGATGATCGGCCTCGGCATCGACTACAAGGACACCGCGCGGCTGTCGGTGTCCAATCTGGAGATCGTGGAACGCCTGTGGGCCAAGAAGATCTCCGACCCGCCGGTCGAGTTCGACAACGGGCACTACCGCGGTTCGGTCGTCTCGCGGATCGTGCCCGCGCCCTACTCCGCGGACGGCCCGCAGCTGATGTCGGTCGCCGCCCGCCCGTCGAGCACGCAGCGCGCCGCGGACAAGGCCCAGCCCGCGTTCATCCTCGCCTTCACCCCGCCGACCATCGACGACGGCCGCCCGCTGGAGCACCTGCGCCGCTACTTCCAGGCCTACCGCGAAGCCCTCGAAGCGGCCGGGCACGACGAGGCCCGCGTCGCCCGCGCGCTGGAGTGGACCACGCACACCTACCAGCACGTGCACCTCGCCGAGACCGACGAGCAGGCCGAGGAGGAGCTGCAGCTGCTGATGGAGCAGTACCAGGAGGCGATCGAGCGCGAGCACGTCGCGAACGCGGCCGCCGAGCGGATCACCGGCGTGGCGCTGCCCCCGCCGCCGGACGCCCGCAAGCCCGGCTACCAGCGGACCTGGTGCCTGTGGGGCAGCCCGGAAACCGTCACCGAGCACCTGCGCGAGATTCAGGGCATCGGGATCGGCAACGTGCTGGGCGGTTTCCTCGGCGGCCCGCTGACCCCGGAGCGCGTCGCGTTCGGCCGGCGGTCCATGGAGCTGTTCGCCACGCGCGTCATGCCCCGCTTCCGGGCCGCGGCGTGACCGGCGCGCTGGACACGGCGCGCAAGGCGGCGTTGACGGCGGGGGAGACCGGGTACCGCACCCCGGCCGAACCCGCCGCCGGGCTGCGTCCGGTCCACCTGGTCGACGGCCCGCTCGGCCTGGTCAGCCCGACCTTCGACGAGCGGGAGACGTCGCTGCTGCTGCCCAGCGGCATCGCGCTGGGCGCGACCTGGGACCCGGACGTGGTGCGCGCGGTCGCGGCGACCGAGGGCTCGGAGGCCCGTCGCCGCGGCTTCGACGCCGTGTACGCGCCCAACCTCAACCTGGCGCGCACCGGGCTGTCCGGTCGGACGTTCGAGATGCTGTCGGAGGACCCGCTGCTGGCCGGGGTGCTCGGCGCGGCCTTCGTCGAAGGCTTGCAGGGACAGGGCGTCGCCGCGGTGCCGAAGCACCTGGTGTGCAACGACACCGAGACCGAACGGCAGCGGATGAGCGCCGACGTCGACGACACCGCCCTGCGCGAGGTGTACCTGCGGCCGTTCGAGCACGCGGTGCGCGCCGGCGCGTGGGCGTTGATGGCCGCCTACAACCGCCTGAACGGCACGCCCTGCGCCGCGCACGCGGAACTGCTGGCGATTGTGAAGGAGGAGTGGGGTTTCGACGGGCTCGTGGTGTCCGACTACTTCGCCCTGCACGAGACCCTCGGCCCCGCGCTCGCCGGGCTCGACCTGGAGATGCCGGGCCCCGCGATCCACTTCGGCGTGCGCTTGGCCGAGGCGGTGGAGCGCGGGGAGGTGCCGCGGGAACGGCTCGACGACGCGGTGACGCGGCTGCTGCGGCTGGCCGGCCGGGTGGGCGCGCTGGAGGGTAGCAGCCGCCAGGTCACCGCGCCCGCGATGCCGCCGGAGCACGCTCGCCAGGTGCTGACCGACGCGGCCGTGGCGTCGTTCGTGTTGTGCCGCAACGACGGCGTGCTTCCGCTGGAGCCGGGCGTCCGGCTGGCGGTGATGGGGCCGAACGCGGACCGGCCCTGCTACCAGGGCGCGACGTTCGGCCGGATCCGGCCCGAGGGCGGCGCCACCACGCCACTCGATGCGCTGCGCAAGCGCTTTCCCGGTGCGGTGACGCACGAACGCGGGGTGGACAGCGTCCCGGCGGCGACGCTGGGCGCCTTCGACGTGTCCACTCCGGACGGGCGGCCGGGTGTGCTGCTGGAGCACTTCCGCGGTGGTGACCTGGTGCTGTCCGAGATGCGTGGTGACAGCGCTTTCATCTGGTTCGGCGAGGTGCCCGGCGCGGGGCCGACGACCGAGCCGGGAGTGCTGCGGCTGACCGCCGTGTTCAGGCCTGAGGTCGGGGGGCGGTGGACGTTCGGCGCGGGCGGTTCGGGTGCCGCTGTGTTAGCTGTCGACGGTGTGGTCCTCGCTTCGCGGCCGGCTCCCGCGCCGGACGACGTGATGGGGCAGGTCGCGCGGGCGGAGACCACCGGCGCCGGGATCGAGCTGCGCGCCGGGGAGCCGGTGACCGTGGTCGCCGAGATGACGTCGGCGGGCAGCCGGGTGCAGGCGCTGACGGTGTCGTGCACCCCGCCGCCGGAACCGGGGGCGCTGGCCCGTGCGCGGCAGGCGGCGGCGGCGGCCGATGCGGTGGTGCTCGTGGTCGGGGACGAGCTGGAGACTTCGCGCGAGAGCCGGGATCTGGCGACCTCGGCGCTGCCGGAGGCGCAGCAGGAGCTGATCCGCGAGGTGGGCCGCGTCAACCCGCGGACCGTGGTGGTCCTCAACGCCGGACGGCCGGTCGACGCGCCGTGGGCCGGCGACGTCGGCGCGGTGCTGCAGGGCTGGTTCGGCGGGCAGGGGTTCGGCGACGCGCTGGCGAGGGTCCTCGCGGGCGACGACGAACCCGGCGGCCGGATGCCGGTCACGGTCCCGCTGCGCGACGAGGACCGGTCCACGCACGGCGAGACGCTGGACGCGGACCTGCGCCGCGACTACCGCGCCGCGGAGCCCACCGGATACCGGCACCTGGCCCGAACCGGGAGGCGGGCGCGGTTCGCGTTCGGCTCGGGGCTCGGCTACACGACGTTCCGCTTCGGCCCAGCCCGGGTGGACGGCGACCTGGTGCGGCTGGACGTGACCAACACCGGCCAGCGCCGCGGCCGCGAGGTGGTGCAGGTCTACGTGCGCGCGCCGGGCGAGGTGGATGTGCGGCTGGCGGGCTTCGCGGGGGTGCGCCTGGAGCCGGGGGAGACGGCCGGGGTGGTGGTCGCTTTGGGGGAGCGGGTGTGGCAGCGCTGGTGCGGTGGCGGGTGGGTGGTGCCGCCGGGTGGGCATGAGGTGCTCGTGGGCCGCTCGGCGGAGGAGATCACGCAGACGCTGACGCGGGAGTGGTGACAGCGGGTGGTGGGGGGATCGGCGTCCCCCACCGCCGGCGGTCAGCCGCCGCGAGGTGGTGCAGGTCTACGTGCGCGCGGATGCGCGGCTGGGGGCTTTGCCGGGGTGTGGTTGGAGCCGGGGGAGACGCCGGGGTGGTGGTCGCTTTGGGGGAGCGGGTGTGGCAGCGGTGGTGCGGTGGTGGGTGGGTGGTGCCGCTGGGTGGGCATGAGGTGCTCGTGGGCCGTTCGGCGGAGGAGATCATGCAGAAGCTGACGCGGGAGTGGTGACAGCGGTGGTGGGGAAGCCGCCCCCACCACCGCCGGTCAGCCGCAGAAGCATCGACGGCACAATCGCTCGGCCATGGGCATGGGTTGCGGGGCTGGCCTTTGCGCACGGGTTGCACAGCCACATTGCCAAGAGCAAGCCGGAGCTCGCCGCTTCCACCGCGGCGCCGCACCGGTGGATCCGCGATGGGACTCGCTCCGGCCGGTCAGCCGCCGTCGACAGCAGATCCCTCGGCCCCGCGCAGGGCTGCGAAGGGCCGGCACGTTCGCCCACGGGGCGCACCAGTGCATCGCCGAGAAGCAGGCCGCCTCCACGGCGGGCGGCGCACTGGTGGAATCCGCGGCGGAACTCGCGGTCGGCCTCGCTCCGCGGTCAGCCGCCGAAGCATCGACGGCACAATCGCTCGGCCATGCGCATGGGTTGCGGGGCTGGCCTTTGCGCACGGGTTGCACAGCCACATCGCCAAGAGCAAGCCGGAGTTCGCCGCTTCCACCGCGGCGCCGCACCGGTGGATCCGCGATGGGACTCGCTCCGGCCGGTCAGCCGCCGAAGCTCATGTTCACGTCGCTGACGAACCAGGCCGCTCCCAGCTGCCGCAGCGCGAGGTTGAGCTGGAACGACCCACCGCCGGTGGCGCCGATCAGCTGCAGGTCCCGCAGCGAGTGCCCGTTCACGTGCACGTCCGTGTCCGGCACCAGCGCGGTCTGGCCCTGCGGCGTGATGTCGGCGACCGTGACCTGCGCGGGCAGCGTCACGACGTCCTTCCGCCACGCCTCGCGCAGGCCGTCGAGCGTCGAGCGGGCCTGGGTGCACATCTCCGGGCTCACCCGCTGCGGCGGTTCCGTGCCCTCGTCGACCATCAGCTCGCACGCCGCGTCGTACCGGTTCTCCAGCACCGCGGACACCCAGGCCGCGGTGGCGACGGCCGGCGTCGTGGCGGCCACCTCCGCCTCCAGCGAAGGCTTGGCTGCCGCCGGCGGGACGATCTGCGCCTGACCGCCGTCACCGCACGCCGTCAGGCCGAAGACCAGCGCGACTCCCGCCGCGACACCGAGCACCCTGCGCACGCCCGGCCCGCGGCCGGTTCTGTCATACCTGGAAATGGGACTTCTCCGCTCGAACTCCGGTTGGGGGAGCCGAACGATACCGCGCCCCGAATCCGGTCCTTTGTGGACCAGCGCGGGTGGCGCGGGCGGCGCAAGTAGTGCGGCCGGATGGCGCAACGGCCACCCGGCCGCGCCACGTCAGAGCGCGGCGGCGATCTCCGTGATAGCCCGCAGCGAGTCCGCCGAACCGGTCGTCGGCACGTACTCCAGACCGAACGGTCCCGCGTAGCCCAGCTGCCGCAGCTCCCGCAGCCGCGCGGCCCAGTCGACGGTGCCGCTGCCCGGCTCGCCGCGGTCCGGCAGGTCCGCGATCTGCACGTGCGACACGACGTCGATCGCGCCGTCCAGTTCCCGCGCGGGCGTCTCGCCCATCTGCAGCGAGTGGTAGGCGTCGTAGAGCAGGGCCAGCCCGGGCGAGCCGACCGCGCGCACCGCGGCGACGCACTCGGCCGTGGTGTCGAACAGGGTGCCCGGGTGGTCGACGCGGGTGTTCAGGTTCTCCAGCACGATCGTCACGCCGTGCTCGGCCGCGACGTCCGCGCCCGCCTTCAGCGCCTCGACGACGATGCCGTGCTGCACGGCCCGCTTCCGGTACGGCAGGCCGACCCCGGAGCCGGTCACGATCCGGGTGCAGCCCAGGCGGTTCGCCACCTCCGCGGCGGCGCGGACGTGACCGACGAACGCCTCGTGCGTCCCGGGGTCGGCGAGGGTGAGCCGTCCCTCGACGAGCATCGTGTGCAGCGTGGTGCCGGTGTCGGAGAGCGCTTTCTCCACGCGGTCGAGGTCCTTGTCGCTGTGCGACCAGATCTCCACCACGCCGAAGCCGTGGTCGGCCGCGGCGCGGATGCGGTCGCCGATGTCGTCGCCGGTCTCCCGGAACAGCAGTTCGACGTTGACGGACAGGGGCAGTGACACGGGATCTCCCTCGATCAGCGGTTGGGGTCGAACAGGCGGCGGGCGTACCAGCCGTTGAGCATGGCGCTGCGTGCCGGGTTGGGCGTCTGCTCGCTCTCGAACACCGCCCAGCCCGACCACTCGCGCAGCAGGGCGGCGACGGCGGGGAAGTCGACCAGCCCGCCGCGCGTGCCGCATTCGTAGAACCAGCGGTCGATCTCCCGCGCGCCGCCTTCGGCGAGCATGCTCGCCGCGGCGTGCGGGGCCAGCCGCTCACCGGCTTCGTCGACGTAGCGGGTGTCCTTGAGGTGCAGGTGGTCCACGCGGTCGAGGTTGCCGGACAGCACGTGCACCGGGTCGAGGCCGGCGACGGTGAGTTCGGCGGTGTCCACGGTCAGGCCCACCAGGCCGGGGTCGGTGCCGTCCAGCAGCTCCGCCAGGACCTTCTCGTCGGCCGCCGCGGACAGGCAGTCCACGTGCAGCGACACCCGGACGCCGGACTTCGCCGCCATCGCGCCGACCGCGTTCCACCCGTCCGCCGCGTCGCCGAGACGCCCGTCGGTCAGCGCGCCGTGCTCTGGCAGCGCCCGCACCACCAGCCGGTCGGCCCCGGCCTCGGCGAGGAACTCCGCGAACGGCCGCAGCGACTCCACGATCGCGGCGTGCTGACCGGTGTCCAGAATGGACCGGCCGCGGCTGAGCTCCTCGTCCACCGGCTCACCGGGATCGACGTAGTACGAGCACACCCGCAGGCCGATCTCCCGCACGAGGTCGAGGAAGGCGGTGGTGGAACCGTAGGTCGCCGCGATGGAGGAGGGGCGGCCCAGCGGGTCCCACCGGCCGGTGCCCGCCCGCAGTTCCACGCCGGTGAAGCCGCACGCGGCGATCACCTTCAGCGCGCGCCGGTGCTGTTCGGGGCGGGTGAAGTCGTCGAAGTTCGGTTTCCACTGGTTGATGGCGTAGCCGAGGCGGATGGTCATGCGCAGATCTCCGAGAGGACGTTGCGGGCGTACCACATGGACAGGGCGGTGGCCTCGGCGTAGTCGCCACCGATGTTGGCCTTGTCGTGCTCGACGGTGATCCAGCCGGTGTAGCCGGTGTCGCGGATCGCCCGCATCAGGCGCGGGAAGTCGACCAGCCCGCCTTCGGTGCCCATCTCGTGGAACCAGCGGTCGGTCTGCGGCGCCATCAGCTCGGCGTCCGGGCTGTGCCGGTACGCGTCGGTGGTGTCGACCTGGCGGGTGTCCTTGAAGTGGAATCCGGAGCAGCGCTCGTGCAGGTCCAGGAACAACGCGACCGGGTCGAGCCCGGCGATGCAGTGCTGCGCGGTGTCGCAGAAGAAGCTGACGTACCGCGGGTCCGACCAGTCGTAGAACTTGCGGATGTCGGACTCGGTGCGGATCGCGCAGAAGAACTCGTGGTGCGCGGTCGTCCGCACGCCGAACTCGGTCAGCGTCATCTCGCCGACGCGGCTCCAGCACTCCGCCGCGGCCTTGATCTTGTCGTCGGTGACCGGCGCCGCCGCGGTGTAGAGGCTCGCCGGCATCACGATGAGGTTCTCGATCTCCAGCGCCTGCCACATCCCCAGCATCCGGCGTGTGCTCTCGACGATCTCGTCGTGGGTTTCGCGCACGTGCGGATCGGCCAGGCGCGGGTCGTACATGATGCCGCGGAACAGGTTCACGATCCTGTCGATGCCGTGGTCGCGCAGGTAGTCCTGGTAGTTCGCGACCGAGCCGAACATGCCGCTCAGCGCGAAGACCTGGAAGTCGAACATGTCCAGGCCCTCGAACCCGACCGCGCTGATCTGCTTGACGAAGTCGTCCATGTGGCGGCGGGCGGTGTACTGCGTCACGGGCCCGCGCGGGCTGTCGGCCCGCCAGTGGTCCATGTAGCTCCAGCGGAGCGCGGTCATCGTCGATCAACTCCAGAAGGTCGGGACTGCCATTGAAACATAATCAGCATTTTGATTCTAGTAATCGTCGTGGGAGGGCGAGGGCGCACAGCAGGCCGGCGGCGAAGCATGCCGCCGTGGTGGTGAAGACCGGCGCGTACGAACCTCCTGCCGCCCGGGCGACCAGGGCGCCGAGCACGGCGGCGCCGACGGTGACCCCGGTTTCCCGCACGAAGGCCAGTCCGGCCGTGACCGCGCCGACCACCCGCGGGCCGCCCGCGTGCTGCGCCACCACGACGACGATCTGCATGAACAGCCCGGTGCCCAGGCCCAGCAGCGCGAGCAGGGCCGCGACGATTGGCAGCGGCGCCGCGCTGGTCCACGCCAGTGCCGCGGCCGCGCTGCCGGACAACGCGCACCCCGCGACGGGGAACGGGCGCCACGCACCCCAGCGGCGCACCACGAACCCTGAGACGTTGACCCCGGCGACGATCCCGGCGGTGACCGGCAACAGCAGGAGCCCCGAGGTGGTCGCCGAGGTGCGGTACACCTCCTGCACCCATGTCGGCACGTAGGCCAGCACGCCGAACAGGCCGATCCCGCCGGCCAGTGCCAGCACGCAGCACAACCGCACGGTGCGGTCGCGCAACAGCGCCACCGGGAGGACCGGGGTCGCGGCCCGCCGCTCCCAGCCGAGAGCTGCTGCGCCGGCGAGTGCGGTGAGCGCCGCTCCCGTTGTGGTGGCCGCGTTCCAGCCGGTTTCGGCGGCCGCCGTGGTGACCAGGACGAGCCCGGTGGCCGCGGTGGCGAGCAGGACCGCGCCGAGCGTGTCGAACCGCGCCCGCCCGGCGTGGCCGCGGCCGGCCGGGACGGCGGTCCGGACGAGCACGGCCGCCGCGGCCCCGAGCGGCAGGTTGAGCCAGAAGACCCAGCGCCAGGACGTGGCGTCGGTGAGCCAGCCGCCGAGCAGGGGACCGGCGACCGTGGCGATCGCGTACACGGCGCCGAGCGGCCCGAGGAACGCGGCGCGCTCGCGGGCGGGCACGGCGCCGGCCACCACGGCCTGCGGCAGCACCAGCAGGCCGGCGCCGCCGAGGCCCTGCGCCAGCCGCGCGGCGGCCAGGAGGCCGACGTCGCCGGCGAACCCGCAGGCGGCGGACGCGGCCACGAACACCGCGATCGAGAGGGCCAGCACCCGGCGGTGGCCGAAGCGGTCGCCGAGCGCGCCGGCGGCCGGCATCGCGTCGGTCAGCGCCAGCGCGTACGCGGTGACGACCCACGAGACGCGCGAGGGCGCACCCAGTTCGGCGACGATCGAGGGCAGCGCGGTGGCGACGATCGTCTGGTCGAGCGCACCGAGCGCCGTGACGAGCACGAGGCAGCCGAACAACGCGCGACGCCTGGTGCGGGGTGGGGCGAGGGGCACGGGACTCCCTGGGATGGCTGGATGCGGTGAGGTGGGTGGTGTGTGGGGTGGGGACGCGGCACCGCGCCGACAGGCGGCTGGGCGGCCTCCGCGTGGCGCCCGCCGTGGGATGGGGGCACCGCGTCCCGCGGGCGCGCGGTGGGGCGCGACCTCCGCGAGGTGCCCGGTGGGCACGGAGGAGGCCTTGGGTGGCGGGGTGCGGTGAGGTGGGTGGTGTGTGGGGTGGGGGCGCGGTGCCGGGCAGACGGGCGGCGGGTGATCTCCGCGCGGTGCCCGCCGTGGGGTGGGGGCACCGCGTCCCGCGGGCGCGCGGCGGGGCGCGACCTCCGCGAGGTGCCCGGTGGGCATGGAGGAGGCCTTGGGTGGCGGGGCGCGGCGAGGTGGGTGACCGATGTGAGGTGGGGGCGCGGGAAAGCCCGCGGGCGGCGGGCGGGTGCGGCGAGGTGGGTGAACGGCGCTTGGTGCCCGTTGCGGGGCGGCGGCACGGCGCCGCGCCCCTGCGCGGCGGGCGGCGCCCTCCGGTAGCGGCGGCGCGGCGAGGCGGCTGAACAGCGCCCGAAGCGGGGCGAGAGACACGGACGACTCCCTGGCAGCGACGGCGGCGACCGGGCGCGGGGAGGGGGCGGCTCCCCGACGGGCGGCTCGCGGGCACACCCCGCCGTCGCCGGGATTATGCACCACCGGCACCGCGTCCCAGCGGGCCCAACAGGACATTTCCCCAGGTCAAGCGCGCGACATCGCTTCCGTGGATAAGCAGAATCCGAACTATGAATTTCCTTTACCATGGGGTCGTGCCGCATCGTGGTCAGGGTCTTCCCCGGCGCCACGACGGCGCCGTGTGCGCAAAGGAGCGGCACTGTGGACATCACCAGCGACGTCACCCCGCGGGTGACGCCCGGACACGCGGTCCGGCTCGGATGGCGGGAGAAGCTCGGCTACGGCGCGGGCGACCTCGCCTCGAACCTCTCCTGGAACCTGGTCGGCGGCTTCCTGCTCTACTACTACACCGACGTGGCCGTGGTGCCGGTCGCCGCGCTCGGCACCCTGTTCCTCGTCGCCCGCCTGCTGGACGCGATCATCGACCCGGCGATCGGCGTGCTGGTCGACCGCACGCGCTCGCGCTGGGGCAAGGCGCGGCCCTACCTGATCTTCGCGTCGATCCCGTTCGGCGTGCTCGGCGTGCTCACCTTCACGGTCCCGGACATCGGCGACACCGGGAAGCTGATCTACGCCTTCCTCACCTACCTGACGCTCGGCCTGCTGTTCTCGCTGGTCAACGTCCCGTACAGCTCGCTGCTGCCGATGATGACGCGGGACTCGCAGGAACGCATGCAGATGGGCGGGCTGCGCGCGATCGGCAGCTCGGTCGGGTCGATCATCGTCACCGCGGGCACCACGCCGTTCGTGGCCCTGCTCGGCGGCGGGAACGAGCAACGCGGCTGGACGATCGCGACGCTGATCTTCAGCGTGCTGTCCGTCGGGTTCTTCGTGTTCACCTTCGTGGCCTGCAAGGAGCGCTACGCCCTGCCCCCGGAGACCGACGCGCTCCGCCCCGGCGCGGCGCTGCGGACGTTGTGGGGCAACAAGGTCTGGAAGATCACCTTCGTCTACGGCGTGCTCAACTTCGTGCGCCTGGGCATGGTGCTCGCGGTGACCGTCTACTTCGCACTCGCCGTGCTGCACGCGCCGTGGGCGATCTCGGTACTGCTGCCGCTGGTGTCCGGCGCGATGATCGTCGGCGGGTTCGTCGCCCCGGCCTACTACCGGCGCTTCGGCAAGCGGCGCGGCAACGTCCAGGCGCTGGCCGTCGGGTTCGTCTTCTGGGCGGCGATGATCCCGCTCGAGAGCAACTTCCCGGCGTTCCTCACCTGCTACATCGTCGGCACGCTGGCAATCAACCTGTCGATGGTCTCGATGTTCACCATGGTCGCCGACACGGTCGAGTACCAGCAGTGGCGGTTCGGCACCCGCAACGAGGGGCTGCTCTCGTCGGGCATCAGCTTCGCCACCAAAGTCGGCTCGGCGGTCGGCTCGGCCGCCGTCGCCTACGGGCTGGGCGTCGCGGGATACACGCCCGGCGAGGCGTCCGGCCCGGCGCTCACCGCGATCCGCCTGATGTTCTACGGCGCCCCGCTGCTGCTGATCGTGTTGCAGGCGCTGACGATGCTGTTCTGGGACCTCGACGGCAAGCACGAGCAGATGGCGGCGGACATCGACCGCGCCACCCGCGAAGGAGGAGGACTGACGTGAACCCGTCCGACGGCGCCGAATTCCGGCGGGCGCTGGGCCACTACCCGACCGGCGTCTGCGTGGTCACCGCCGGCGCCGGGATCGCGATGGTGGTCGGCACCTTCACCTCGGTGTCGCTGGACCCGCCGCTCGTGGGTTTCCTGCCCGACCGGGCCAGCACCTCGTGGCCGCGGATCCGGGAGACCGGGCGGTTCTGCGCGAACGTGCTCGCGGCCGGGCAGGAGGAGCTGTGCCGGGACTTCGTGCGCAAGGCGCCGGACCGGTTCGCCGTGCACGGCCTGCCCGGCCCGGCGCCGTACGGGCCACGCCTGTCCGGCACGGTTCTGCGGGTCGGCTGCGACATCGAAGCCGTGCAGCCGGCCGGCGACCACGAGCTGGTGCTGGGCCGGGTGCGCGTGCTGGAGGTCGACCCGGCGGCGGGTGAGCCGATGGTGTTCCTGCGCGGCCGCTACGCCGCGGCGGCGGTGCCGGCGTGATCCCGGTGTCGCCCGCGGTGACCGGCGTGCCGTACGGTCGGCCCGTGGAGAGCGTGAACGCCCGGGTCCGGGAGCCCAAGCAGGAACGCAGCAGGCTGTCGTTCGACAAGGCGCTGGACGCGGTGATCGCCCTGCTGGTCGAGCACCGCTCGGACTCCTTCACCCTCGCCGACGTCGCGCAGCGCGCCGGCGTGTCCACCGGGTCGATCTACGGCCGGGTGAGCAGCAAGGACGACCTGATCCGCACCGCGCACGCCCGTGAGATGGAGCGGATCGCCGAGGAACAGCGCGCCGCGTTCGCCACCGAGCCCCCCGCGGGGGAGACGTTCGGCGAAGCGGTCGAGCGGGTCATCGGCACGGCCGCGGAGCTGTTGCGCCGCAACGCCGCCGTGCTCGGCCCGTTCATGCTGCTGGCCAACACCGACCCGCAGATCGCCGAGCTGGGCGGTGCGGCGCACGCGGAGCTGCGGGACGCGTTCGTCGACGCGCTCGCCCAGCGCGAGGACGAGATCGGCCACCCCGATCCGCACCGCGCGCTGGAGTGGAGCTTCACCGTCGTGTACAGCGTGCTGGCCCGCTGGCTCGCGCTGGGCAGCACGCAGCAGGCCTCCGGCGAGGGGGAGTGGTCGGACATCCTGGCCGACCTCGCGCGGATGGTGCTGGCGTTCCTGACCCAGCCGGAACCGGCGCCCAGGAAGCGCCGGCGCTAGCACTTCCCGCGGATGGCGCTGGCTTTTTCGCGCCCGCAAAACTAGAATCATCATTCTGAATCTGAACCAGGAGGAACCCCGGTGACCGCTCCACCCGACCGCCCGCGCCGCGGCGTGAGCCTGTACTCGTTTCAGGAGGAGTACTTCCTGCGCACCATGTCCGTCGAGGACTGCGTCGCCGCCGCCGCGGCCATGGGCGCCACGGGGATCGAGATCATCCCGGAGCAGTCTATCCCCGGCTACCCGGTGGTGACGGACGAGTTCGCCGAGCGGTGGCACGGCTGGATGGCCGCCTACGGCACGACCCCGGTCGCCACCAACGCCTTCCTCGACACCAAGCTCCACGCCGACCGCTGGCTCACCCTCGACGAGCAGGTCGCCTCCGTGCGCCGCGACATCGACATCGCCGTCCGGCTGGGCGCGGGCATCGTCAAGGCCACCATCAACTTCTCGCCCGAGGTGATGGCCGCCGCCGCGCCGTACGCCGAGGACCGCGGCGTCCGGCTGCTGCTCGAAGTGCACGCGCCGTTCCACTTCTCCCACCCGTGGATCCTCGAGCACCTCGAAGTGATGCACCGCGCCGGGCCGCACGTGCTCGGGCTGATGCCGGACATGGGTGTGCACGTCCGTCGGTTCCCGCGCGTGGTCAGCGAACGCGCCCTGCGCGACGGCGCGGACCCCGCGCTGGTCGACTACATCGTCCGGACCTACGACGACCACGGTGACACCCACGCGCTGATGGACATCGTGAACTACCGCGGCGGCGGGCCGGTCGAGTTCGGGCTGGCGCGCCAGGCCACCCACTACATCTGGACCGAGCCGAAGGAGATGCTGGAGCACCTGCCGTTCATCGGGCACGTGCAGGCGAAGTTCTACGAGATGACCGACGAGGGGTACGAGTACAGCATCCCCTACGACGAGATCGTGCCGGTGCTCGCCGGCGGCGGGTTCACCGGCTACCTGTCCAGCGAGTACGAGGGCAACCGGCACATCCAGGACGCCTTCCCCGTCGACAGCGTCGAGCAGGTGCGCCGCCAGCAGGAGATGCTGGCGCGGCTGCTCGGCGAGTGAGGAGACCCCGATGTTCGACCAGTACATCGTGTGCGGCCTTCGCGCCCGCGAACGATCCGGCGGCGAGGTGGAGGTGCGGATGCCCTACTACCGCGGGCTGTTCCTGTCCATGGTGGAGGCCGTCGACCTCGTGCTCGACGGCGTCCCGGTGCCGCCCGGGCGCACCACGTTCACCGTGCACGGCAACACCTACACCTTCGCCGAGATGCCCGGGATCACCGGCGACCGGTGGGAGATGGGGGAGCGGGCGGTGCTGGGTTTCGACACCGGCGAGCCGCTCGCGCCGGGTGAGCACGACGTGGAAGTGTCCGTGCGCCTGCGCATCTCCTACATGCCGGTGCCCGGTGGCGGGCGCGACCGCAAGCGGCTGGTGGCGGCGTGAGGGCCTTCCCCGGCGCGGTGGACGTGGCGATCGTCGGGAGCGGACCGTGCGGCGCCGCGTACGCGCGGATCCTGTCCGAGACCCGGCCGGACCTGCGGCTGGCCACGTTCGAGACCGGGCCGATGCTGGCCGACCCGCCCGGCGTCCACGTCAAGAACATCGCCGATCCGGTCGCGCGGGAGCGGGCGCAGCGGCGCTCGGAGGGGCCGGGCGGCGCGCCGCGTGGGCGGCCGGGGACGTTCCTCCTCGGCGGCAACGCGCTGCCCGCCGCGGCCATGTCCAGCAACGTCGGCGGCATGGGCGCGCACTGGACGGCCGCCTGCCCGCGGCCGGGTGAGAGCGAGCGGATCGGGTTCCTGCCGGACCTGGACGACCTGCTCGGCGAGGCGGAACGGCTGCTCGGGGTGTCCGCGCACGCCTTCGACGACGCGCCGTTCGCCGCCGAGGTCCGCAAGCGGCTCTCCGCCGAGTTCGACCCCGGCCGTGACGAGGACCGGCGGGTGCGGCCGATGCCGCTGGCCGTGCGGTGCGAACCGGACGGCTCGCTGGTCTGGTCCGGCGCGGACGTCGTGTACGGCGAGGCGACCCGGCGCAACGAGCGGCACACGCTGTTCCCGGAAGCGCTGGTGACGCGTGTGCTCGTCGAGGACGGCCGCGCGGCGGGCGTGCTGGTGCGGGACCTGCGGGACGGCGGCGAGCACGAGGTCCGCGCCGCGCGGGTCGTGGTCGCGGCCGACGCGCTGCGCACGCCGCAACTGCTGTGGGCGTCCGCGGTGCGGCCGCCCGCGCTCGGCCGGTACCTCAACGACCAGCCGCAGGTGGTGTTCGCGGTGCGGTTGCGCGATGTCGGGGCTGCGGACACCGATCCACGCGGCCGATCGCGGATCGTGCGGCAGAGCGGGGTGAGCTGGGTGCCGTTCACCGACGCCGAGCCGTTCCACGGCCAGGTGATGCAACTGGACGCGTCCCCGGTGCCGCTGGCGCCGGACGACGTGCCCGCGCCCGGGTCGATCGTCGGGCTCGGCTGGTTCTGCGCCAAGGACGTGCGGGCCGAGGACCGGATCGTGTTCGACGACGCGGCGCGCGACGGCTACGGCATGCCCGCGATGCGCATCGAATACGGGCTCACGCCGCGGGACGAAGCCGCGCTGGACGCCGCCCGCGCCGCGGTGCGCCGGGCCGCTTCGGCGCTGGGCGAGCCGCTGGACGACGAGCCGATCACGCTCGCGGCCGGCGCCTCGCTGCACTACCAGGGCACCGTCCGAATGGGACTCGTCGATGACGGAACCTCGGTGTGCGACCAGGATTCGCGCGTGTGGGGAGTCGAGGGCCTGCACGTGGCGGGCAACGGCGTCATCCCCACGGCGACCGCCTGCAACCCGACCCTGACCTCGGTCGCGCTGGCCGTCGCAGGCGCCCGGCGCATCGCGGAGGAGATCTGATGGACGTGTCGAAGATCGCGACGGTGGTGCCGGTCGCCGACCTGGCCACCGCCGTCGCCACGTGGACGCGGCTGCTGGGCGCGGAGCCGACGTTCGTCGACGGCGACCGGTGGGCGCAGTTCGACGTGGCCGGGGCGCGGGTGGCGCTGGCCGGGACCGACAGCGTGACCTCGCACCCCGCGCTGCTGCTGCGGGTCGCCGACGTGGCGGCCGCCCGAGTCGAGGCCGCGGCGGCGGGCCTGAAGACCGGCGAGATCACCGAAGGCCCCCACGAGCTGCGCTGTCTGGTGTGGACGGATGAGGGCGCCGAGGTCGTGCTGCACAGCGGGAGGGTGGCGTGAGCTGTCCCTTCACCGATCCCCGCGCGTTGTTCGGCGACCTGGCGGAGGCCCGTTCGCGACCAGGCCTGACCTGGAGCGAGTCGATGGGGCGCTACGTAGTGTCGCGCTACGGCGACATCGTCGAGGCGCTGCACCAGCCGGAGGTGTTCTCCTCCAGGCCTGCCGTGCCCGAACTGCCGTCACCGTGGCGGGAGAGGTTCGCCGGCCGGGTTCCGGACCGGGGCACGTTGCTGGGGCACGACAACCCCGACCACGACCGGCTGAGAGCCGCGGTCAACACGTTCTTCATGCCGCGGCGCCTGGCCCGGTTCGAACCCTGGATCGAGCGGAACGCGCACGCCCTGATCGACGAGTTCGCCGACCGCGGTGAGATCGAGCTGAAACGCCACTTCGCCCTGCCGCTGCCGTTGCGGACCATTGCCCACATCGTCGGCCTGGACGTGGACAAGGCCGACTGGATCGGGTTCGCGCTGGCATTCTTCCTCGGGCCGAAGGACACCCACTACCGGGCGTCGCCCGAGGAGAAGGCCGATGCGCTGCTGGAGTTGCACGAACACATCCGCGAGGTGATGGCGGATCGCAGGCGCGACCGCCGCGACGACCTGATCAGCCACGTCTGGAACGTGCGCGACAGCGGCGAGGCCGAGACGACCGACTTCGAAATGCTGTCCCTGTTCCCCGGCCTGATGCTGGCCGGACACGAGACGTCGTCGAACCTGCTGTGCACGGGGCTGGCCCACCTCCTCTCGCGCGACGGCGCGTACGAGGCGGCACAGCACGACGACGCCAGCCGGGCCCGGGCACTGGAAGAGTTGCTGCGGTACGAATCGGCGATCACCGGCATGTCGCGGGTGGTCACCCGCGACACGGAGCTGGGCGGGACCCGGTTGCGGGCGGGTGACGAGGTCTTCCTCGCCTACGCCTCGGGGAGCCGGGATGGTTCCGTGTTCGACAACCCGGACGGCGTCCTGCTCGACCGCGGGTTCGAGCGACCACACCTGGGGTTCGGCCAGGGCGTCCACGCCTGCCTCGGCGCGCCGCTGGCGAGGCTGCTGCTCAAGACCGAGTTGCGCGTGATCCACGAGCGACTCCCCGGACTCCGGCTCGCGACGCCGTACGACGAGCTGGAGTACGGTCCGGTCGGCGAAGGGCGCGGGGTGCCGGAACTGCTCGTGCGGTGGAACCCCGGCGGCCCGCGCCCGGCACGGGTGCGGACCCGGCCGGGCATCCAGGCCGTGGTGGCCGGCAAGTTCGTCGTCGCCGACGGGGTGGTCGAGCTGGAGTTCACCCCGGTGGACGGCCGGTTCCCGGCGTGGGCGCCCGGTGCGCACGTCGATATCCGGTTCGCGCCCGGCCTGACGCGTCAGTACTCGCTGTGTGGTGATCCGGCCGAACAGGACCGGTGGCGCGTCGCGGTCCGGCGTGAGGCGGACGGTCGCGGCGGATCAGTTCACGCGCACGACCGGCTGGCGGTGGGTGATGTCGTGACGCTGACCGGGCCACGCAACAACTTCGCGCTCGCCCCGGCGCCGGAGTACCTGTTCATCGCGGGCGGCATCGGGATCACCCCGCTACTCCCCATGCTGTCGCGGGCCGGAGCGCCGTGGCGGATGGTCTACTTGGGACGCACCGTGCGGAGCATGCCCTACCGCGATGTCCTCCGGGGCCTCGGCGACGTGACGATCTGGACCTCGGATCGCGGCCGTTTCGACCTCGATGCGCTCCTGGCCTCGGCGAAGCCGGGCACGGCGGTGTACTGCTGCGGACCGGAGCGGCTGCTGGCCGCGGTCGAGGAGCTGTGCGATCGACATGCGCTGGCACTGCACGTCGAGCGCTTCGCGCCCAAGCCGCAGGAGTTCGGCCGGAACGCGGAGTTCGAGGTCGTGCTCGCCGGGAGCGGGCGCACGGTCCGCGTCGGTCCGGACGAGTCGGTGCTGGACGCGGTGAACCGAGCCGGCGCCGGGGTGCCGTCGACTTGCCGGGAAGGCACTTGTGGCACCTGCGAGGTGCGGGTGCTCGGTGGCAAGGCCGATCACCGGGATTCGGTGCTCACCCCCGAGGAGCGGGCGGCCGGGGAATACCTGATGCCGTGCGTCTCGCGGTCGCAGACTCCCTCGCTCGTGCTCGACCTGTAGAGGGGGTGCGGCGCTCCCTGGTTGCCCGCCTGCGCGGGGAGCACCCTGGGGGCATGGAGAACCACGACTTCGTCGGCATGTGGGTCACCGCCGACGGCCACATCCGCCAGGAACTGCTGCCCGACGGGCGCTACGACGAGGCCCGCGGCAACCGGAAGAGCGCCTACACCGGCCGCTACACCGTGACCGGCAACCACATCGACTACGTGGACGACACCGGCTTCACCGCGACCGGCGACGTCCGCGACGGCGTGCTCTACCACGAGCACCTCGTCCTCTACCGGGAGAGCTGACCGGCGCGGCGGGGCTACCCTGGCCGCATGAAGAGGACGTCGTTCGCGAACTGGCCGTGCTCGATCGCCCGGTCACTGGACCTGCTGGGCGACGCGTGGACGTCCCTGGTGCTGCGCGAGGCCTTCTACGGCGTCCGCCGTTTCGACGACTTCCAGCAGTCGCTGGGCATCGCGCGCAACACGCTCACCGACCGGCTGCGGCGGCTCGTCGAGGAGGGGCTGCTGGAGCGGCGGCCCTACCAGGACGAGCCCCGCCGCCACGAATACCTGCTCACCGAGAAGGGGCGCGACTTCTTCGGGGTGCTCGCCGCCCTGTCCCGGTGGGGCGACCGCTGGCTGGCCGGCGAGGAGGGCGCGCCGATCACCTTCCACCACGAGACGTGCGGCCACGACACCCACGCCGAGGTCGTCTGCGCGCGGTGCGGCGAGCCGCTGCGCGCGGACGACACCCGGATGCGGCTCGGGCCGGGCTTCCCGGAGCGGCTCAAGAGCAGGCCGGACGTGCGCGACAGGTTCTTGACAGGCTGAGTCTCATTACGCAACTGTAGTGGCCGGACCCCGCGACGACGAGGAGGACGGCCGGCGATGGAGTGGACGGGCGCGCGCTACGCGGACACCCCGACGGTGGAGGTGCGGACCTGGGTCGACGCCCCGCCGGAGCGGGTGTGGGCGCTGGTCTCCGACATCGGCCTGATGCCCGCGATGAGCGACGAGCTGCAGTCGGTCGAATGGGTCGACGGCACCACCGGTCCGGCCGTGGGGGCCCGGTTCGTCGGCCGCAGCAAGCACGAGGCGCTCGGGGAGTGGGCCACCACGTCGGAGATCGTCGAGTTCGAGCCGGGGCGGGTGTTCGCCTGGGCCGTGGGGGATCCCGCCGAGCCCAGCGCGACGTGGCGGTTCCGGGTGGAGCCCCGCGACGGCGGCACGGAGCTGTCGCAGTGGATGCGGCTCGGCCCGGGGCGGTCCGGGCTGTCGCTGGCGATCGACCGGATGCCGGAGAAGGAACAGAAGATCGTGTTCGTGCGGATGCGCGAGTTCGAGCGCAACATGACCGCGACGCTGGAGTGCCTCAAGAAGCGCGCGGAAGCCTGATGCGCACGGCGACGACCGTCGAGGCCTCCGGCGGGTTCGGCGAGGTGACGGACTTCGTGGTGGAGGCCGAGAAGCTCGGGCTCGACGTCTGCTGGGTCGCCGAGGCGTGGGGTTCCGACGGGCCGTCCGCGCTGGGCTGGTTCGCGGCGCGCACTTCGCGGATGTTGCTGGGCTCGGGGATCATGCAGCTCGGCACGCGCACGCCGGTCGCGGTGGCGCAGACCGCGATCACACTGTCCAATCTGTCCGGTGGGCGGTTCCTGCTCGGGCTGGGCGCGTCCGGTCCGCAGGTGATCGAAGGCCTGCACGGGGTGCCGTTCGCGCGGCCGCTGGCGCGGATGCGGGAGACCGTCGAGATCGTGCGGCGGGTTGTGGCGGGCGGCAAGATTTCCTATTCCGGCACCGAGTTCCAGATCCCGTTGCCCGGCGGGGACGCGGTGCCGATGCGGCTGTCGATGCGCGCCGAGCACGAGATCCCGATCTACCTGGCGACGTTGTCCCCGGCGATGCTGCGGCTGACGGGCGAGATCGCGGACGGCTGGCTCGGCACGAGTTTCGTGCCGGAAGGCGCGGCGGAGGCGTATTTCGCGCACCTGGACGAGGGGCTGGCGCGCAGCGGGCGCACGCGTGCGGATCTGGACGTGTGCCAGGGCGCGGAGGTGGCGTTCGCGCCGGACGAGGACGCGCTGCGGGCGATGGTGGCCGGGCGGAAGAAGGAGCTGGCGTTCAGCCTCGGCGGGATGGGCTCGGCGTCGACGAACTTCTACAACCGGGCCTACAGCAGGCAGGGGTGGGCTGAGGTCGCGGCCGAGGTGCGGAACCGTTGGCAGGCGGGGGATCGCGACGGCGCGGCCGCGCTGGTGACCGACGAGATGGTGCTCGGCACGACGCTGATCGGCACCGAGCCGATGGTGCGCGAGAGGCTGCGCGTGTGGCGGGACGCCGGTGTGGACACCGTGCGGCTCTACCCGGCGGGCGACACGCTGGACGCCCGGCTGGCGACGCTCGCGAGGGCGATCGAACTGGTGCGGGAGCTTTCGCCTGCAGTGAAAGGGAGTTGATCGTCGGTGTTGTGAGGTC
>NZ_JAKGSD010000003.1:49390-240990 GCF_021654135.1 Amycolatopsis tucumanensis
GGGCGCCCGGTTGGCGACGCTCGCGAGGGCGATCGTGTTGGTGCGGGAGCTTTCGCCCGCAGCGGCGGAGAGTCCGCGACCGGTGGCGTGAGCTGCCTAGCGGCGCCGGGCCGGTGGGGGCGACGCTCGATTGGTTCGCCCGCAGCGAAAGGGATTTCACCAGCCGTGTCGTCACGTCTAGCGTGGCCGGACATGGAAACCTTGACCGGCACCGCCGCTGGTGTCCCGTACACGGCGTTGCCACCAACCGGCGGTGGCCGCGCGCCGTTGGTCGTGACCTGGCACATGCTGGACGCGCCCCGGACCGACGCGGCGTTCGCGGCCGCGTTGCCGATGCGCGGGGTGCCGGCGTGGCGGGTCCACCTGGCCATGCCGATGTGCGGCGCGCGGATGGTGGACGGCCGCCTGGACGCGGCGATCGAACTCGCCCGGCGGGACGCGTTGCTGGCTTTCCTGGCGCCGTTCGTCCGGCAGGCCGCCGGGGAATTCCCGGCCGCGCTGAAGGACCTTCGCGCGCAGCTGCCGGTCGACGACGGCCCGGTCAGCGTGCTCGGCGCTTCGCTGGGCGGCGCGGTGGCGCTCGAAGTCCTTGCGGCGCAACAGGTCCCCATCCGCTCGGCCGCGCTGGTGAACCCCGCCGTGCGGTTGCGGTCGGTGGTCCCGCTGACCGACGGCCTCGCCGGGCGCCCGTACGAGTGGACGGAGGAGGCGCACCGGGTGGCGGACGCGTTCGACTTCGTCGCGCGGGCCGGCGAGCTGGCGCCGGTGCCGCTGCTGCTGGTGAGCGGCGAGCGGGACCACCCGGACCTGCGCGCGGACGCCGCCGCTCTGGTCGCCCGGCTGGCGGACGCGGAGCTGGTCGACGTGCCGGAGCTGGCGCACCCACTGGCCGAGGAACCGGGCCTGGAGCCGGCGCCGCAGCTCCCGACGACGAAGGCCGTCGACGAGGTGCTGGCAGACTGGTTCACCCGGCAGCTCGCCGACTGAGAGGCCGCGGCCCCTGCCCGCCAGCGCCGCGGCGGACCGCTCGGCCTGCCGGGCGCCCGGAGCGGAGTTGTCGGCCCGACACCTGGGTGGGCGCCCCGGTCAGTGGTCCCAGGCCAGCAGCATCCGCTCGGGGCCTCGGGTGGACAGGCCCGCCTTCCAGTCGATGCCCGCCTCGCCGTCGGCGAAGCGCAGGCCGGGCAGCCTGCGAAGCAGCGTGTCGAGCGCGACCTGCAGCTCCATGCGGGCCAGGGGCGCGCCCAGGCAGTGGTGCACGCCGTGGCCGAAGCCGATGTGCGAGGTGTCCTGGCGGCGCAGGTCGAGCTCGTCGGGCTCGGCGAAGACGCGTTCGTCCCGGTTCGCCGACGCCAGCGCGGGCAGCACGGCCTCGCCCGCGCGCACCAGCACCCCGCCCAGCTCGATGTCCTCCGTCGCGTACCGGGCGATGCCGGCGCCGAGCCCCAGCGGCACGAACCGCATCAGCTCCTCGACCGCCTTCGGCACCAGGCTCAGGTCGGCGCGCAGCACGGCCAGCTGGTCGGGGTGCGTCAGCAGCGTGTAGACGAAGTTGGGGATCTGCGACGCGGTGGTCTCGTGCCCGGCGACCAGCAACGCCGTCGCGAGCATCACCAGTTCCTCTTCGGACAGTCGATCCTCGTTGTCCCGCGCGGCGACCAGCCCGCTGAGCAGGTCGTCCCGCGGTTCTGCGCGCCGCTGCGCGATGAGGCCCTCCAGGTAGGCGTGCATCCTGCCGGTGCAGTCCGCCACCTCCTCGGGCGTGAACTTCGTGGTGGACAGGAACGCGTCGGACCAGTGGCGGAAGTCCACGCGGTCCTCGTAGGGCACGCCGAGCAGCTCGCAGATGACGGTCACCGGCACCGGCAGCGCGAACGCCTCGACCAGGTCGGCGGGCGGGCCCTCGTCGAGCATCGCGTCGACCAGCCCGTCGGCGATCTCCTGCACCCGCGGCCGCAACTGCTCGATGCGCCGCACCGTGAAGGCCTTCTGGACCAGCCGGCGCAGGCGGCTGTGGTCCGGCGGGTCCATGCTGAGGATGCCGCCGGGCTGCGACGGCTGCGGCCGCATGCGGGGTTCGTCGTGCTGGAGGCTCGCCGCGCGGCTGAACCGCGGATCGCCGAGCACGACCTTCACGTCTTCGTAGCGGGTGGCCAGCCAGCCCGGTTCGCCGTAGGGCAGCCGGACCCGGGTGAGCGGCTCGTTCGCGCGCAGGTTCGCGAACAACGGCTCCATGTCCAGCCGCTCCGGCTCACTGAACGGGTAGCTCCGGGGTTCCGCGGTGGTCATCACCAACTCCTCGACGGGTGAACTTCGCCCGAATCATTCCGACATGTGGTGTTTTTCCAACACCTGTCGGAGACCATTAGACTGATCCGGTGTCCGCCCCGCAAGTACCCGATCGCCGTAGCCGCCGGTCACGGTCCGCGCTCGAGGCCGCGCTGCTGGAGCTGATCGCCGAGCGCGACCTGGGTCAGATCTCGGTGTCCGACCTGACCAAGCGGGCGGACGTCAACCGCTCCACGTTCTACGAGCACTACACCGACGTGCACGACCTCGCGGCGGCCGCGTGCACGGACATGTTCGACGAGCTGGTCGCGGCCGCGCACGTGCTGCTGCCCAACGAGGACCCGGCGCCGATCGACGCGCTGGCCAGGATCTTCGCGCACGTGGCGGAGCACGCGCGGCTGTACGGCGCGTTGCTCGCCGGCAGCGCCCGGGTGATCAACCACCTGCACCAGCGCCTCGCGATCGCCATCCACGTGCACCTGGCCGGCACCGCAGCCCCCACCCACGCCGACGACCCGGCGGAGATCCCCCACGATCCGGCGGCGGCGCTGCTCGCGGGCGCCCTGCTGGGGACCGTGATGGACTGGCTGCGCCGCGGCTGCCCCGGCACGCCGGAGGGCATCGCCGAGGAGATCTGGCCGCACCTGGTGGCGGCGGGTTCGGTGAGCCGCTGACCCACTCGCCCGTCGCTGTGGTGGCGGGGGTGTTCGCTTGGGCGGGGGCGGTGGGTGTGGTGGCCGGGGCGCTGTGCTGTTCGCTCGGGCTGCGCCGGTGGCTGTGTGGCCGGGGGCGGTGTGTTGGTCGCTCGGGCCACGCGGCGGCTGCGGTGGCGGGGCGGTGTGTTGTTCGCTTGGGCTGGGCCGGTGGGTGTGGCGACCGAGCGCGCTGTGCTGCTCGCTGGGGCTTGGGCGGTGGTGTGGTGGCCGGGCGCGCTGTGCTGTTCGCTCGGGCCTGCCGGTGGTCGGGTGATCGGTGCGACTGCCGGCTGCGGCTACGTGGTTCCCCGCCTGCGGATGGCCGTCGCCAGCGCTGCGCCGCCGAACAGGAGGGCGCCCGCTGCGCCCGCGACCGCCGTCAACTGCCGCACTGTCCGGCCGCTGTCGCACACCGTGCTCAGCGCTGGGCGTGAACCGGGGAAGTACTGGTCGTACGTCCCGTCCGGGGCGGCATCCGCGTGCTGGTCGGGTTCGTGCAGCGCCGTACCGCAGGTGATCCCGGCCGCCGAGACCTCCGAGGTCGCCGCCCACACCGCCAAGCCGGCGCACAGCGCCGCCACGAGAACGAGACCGCCGATGATCGCCCGCACCCGCGGGAGTGTACTGCCCCGATCAGTCCGCGATCAGGCCCGCGAACCGGCGAGGCGGAACTTGGAGAAAGCGCTCACCGCGGGCGATCGCCGGCAGGACGCGGCGCTTCCGCACTCCGGCGCCGGACCACCACGGCACTCACCGCGGCTACCCGGTCTCCAGCCGCTGCGCGATCGGGCCGCGGGCGGGTGCCGGCGGGTCCTTGGGCAGCTTCTCCACGGCGCGCGCGAACTCGTCCCAGTTCGCGGCCTCCTTGAGCCGGAACTGCGCCGGCTTGAAGTTCGGGCTCGTGACGTCCAGGCCGAGTTTCGGGTCCTTGAAGAAGACCCTGCCGTTCTCCTTGGCCATGTCCTCGAGCATCGCGGTGAAGTGGCCGGCGAGCCGGTCGCCGGCCTCGGCCAGGTTGTTCCGCGCCGCGCGCACGTCGGCCCGGAACTGGGCCATGATGCGCTGCGGGTCGGTCTCCTCCCAGGTCTTCGTCAGCTGCTTGATCTCGCCGACGACCTTCGCCACGTTCTCGACCCCGCCCACCACGTCCCCGGACTTGGCGGCGGAGATCAGCCCGGCGGTGCTGTAGAACATGTTCAGCGCGAACTCGACCTTCGCGGTCGTGCGGTCCTTCTGCGCGTCGGCGAGGGCCTTGGTGATGTTCGCGGCGAACTTCTCGGCGTTGTCCTCACCGGTGCGCACCAGCAGCGCGTACTGCTCGAGCACCTTGTCCAGGTATGCCGCATAGGCGGACTGGTTCCCGACGAACGCCTTGAGGTCGTTGAGCCTGCTCGTCACCGCGCGGGCGGCCGACCCGGTCCACTCGGCCAGGTTGCCGGTCGCGGTGGTGAACTTCTCGTCCACGTCGTCGACGGTCACGTTCGCCGCGGCCAGTTCCCGGCGCGCATCGTCGGCGGCCGCGGCCGCGCCGCCCTGGTAACCGTGCAGTTCGCCGAGCAGGGAGTAGGCCTCCCAGACCACGTCCTTCTTCTTCGCCGCGTCGATCGACAGGTTCCGGACGTATTCCTCGGTCTGGGTGCCCACCCCCTCGATCACCGGCGGCGGCGACTGCTGGAGCAGGATCTTCGCGCAGTCCTCGATGACCCCGGCCAGTCGCAGGAACTCGGCGAACAGCTGCTCCCGGTACTCCTCGTACGCGCTCAAGCCGGTCAGCCCTCCTGGCCGTCGGCGCGGGCGTACAGCGCCTTGATCTTCAACATGGCCTGTCCCGCGTACTCCAGTTCGTCCTTGACGTGCACCTGGCGGCGCTCGACGAGGTCGGTCATCCGCGCGATGACCCCTTCGAGCTTGCGCAGCGGCAGGTTCTCGGTGTCACCGCGCAACAGGTCGTCCAACGTGGACCCGTCGGTGAACTGGACGTTCGCCCGGCACTTGTGCACCCGTCCCGCGACGTCCTGCGCCCATCCGCCCGCCTCGGTGAGGGCCTTGCCCGCCGCCTCCAGACTGCTCAGGTCGACCTCGTAGCCGTTGCTCAACGCAGCCTCCCCTCCACGCTCCCCGCGATCGGGCGAGTGTGCCGCGCGGACCGGACGGCCGTACAGGTCCATTCCGGACAATGTCCGGTTGCGGTCACAACCAGCCGCGGCGGACGGCGGCCACTCCGGCGGCGAACCGGCTGTCGACCTGCAGGACCTCCAGGATCGCGCCGACGTGGCGGCGGACCGTCCGCACCGCGGTGCCGGTCTGGCGGGCGATCGCCTCGTCGGTGAGGCCGGCCGCCAGCAGGTGCAGAACCTTGTGGCGGGCGGGGGTGAGCTCGGCCGGGGCCGCCTCGCCGATGGCCGTGGTGTCCGGCGCGTGCCAGAGCGCGTCGAACCACTCGGCGAGGAGCCCGAGCAGGGCGGGGGAGCGGATCAGCAGCGCGCCGTCGGCGCCCGTACGGTCGATGGTGACCAGCGCGACGTGGTCGTCGACGTGCATCATCTTCACCGGCACCGACCGCCGGATGCGGGCCTGCTCACCGGCGCGGACGGACTCCTCGATGCTGTGCGAGCCCCACTCGTCCGAGGCGTGCTCGGTGTCGTAGAGCATGCGGAACTCCACCCCGGCCGCGATGGCGTCGGGCGGCGGCAGGAGCAGGCCCTCGGTGGTCGGGTTGTGGCCGGACCTGGCGTTGAAGGTGGCGCGGAGAAGGCGGCGCGGGGAGCGGTAGAGCCCGGCCGCCAGCCGGGCCATCTCGGCGGGATCGCGGACCGCCTGGACGTCCTCGCCGTCGAGCGCGTCCTGCGACAGGCCGGTGGTCGGCGCGACCAGGTCGGCGAACCGCTCCCACGACTCCGCCAGGCCCGCCTGCAGCGCCGCCAGGTGCCGGTGCTGCCGGTCGATCAAGCGGCGCAGCGCGATCACCGGGTGCACCACGCGCACATACCGGTGGTCGCCCGCGCCGGCCATCGTGACGAGGCCGGCGTCGAGCAGCTCCCGGCCGGCGGGGTCGTCGAGGTCGAACCGGCCGGCCCCGGGCCCGGCCGGGATCTCGCCCGCGGCGTGCAGGCGTTCGTACGCCTCCGCGGCCGCCTCCGACACCAACCCAGCCAGCACCATCGCCACCACGGTTCCTCCTGACGCCCGGAAACGGGGACATCATCACCCGGCCGCCCGTCCGGTGCGCGCAGTGGGCACCCACCGCGAGAGCATTAATTAATAATTAATCTTGACGCGCCCACCCCTGGCAAGCGAGACTCGTCCCGCAAGCGAGCGGGTCCGCGACAAGCCGGCACCCGGGTCAACGAAGGAGAGACATGGGCGCAACGAGGCGTCTCGGCCGCGCCGGGCTGGCGTTGCTCGTCGTGGCGGCGCTCGGCCTGGTCACCGCCTGCGCGGGCAAGGTGGGCGAGAACGGCCGGTTCGGCGTCGTCTACATGGACGCGCAGGGCTACTACGCCGGCGTGCGGGCCGGCATGCAGCAGGAGGCCGAGGCCCTCGGCCGCGTGCCACAGCTGCTGCAACTCAACGCGCAGGGCGACGCGTCGAAGGAGAGCACGTTCGTCGACCAGGTGAGCGCCGCGAAGGTGGACGCGCTCATCCTGTCCCCGGCGTCGGCGACCGCTTCGGTGCCTGCGATCCGCCTCGCGCACGCCAGCGGCATCCCCGTCATCTGCTACAACACCTGCATCGCCGACGAGAGCGCCCGCAAGTACGTCTCGGCGTACGTGCTGGGCGATCCGGTGCGTTTCGGCGCCCTGCTCGGCGACCAGGCGGCCGACCACTTCCTCGCCGCGGGCAAGACCGCGCCGAAGATCGCCGTCGTCAACTGCGAGTTCGTCGAGGTCTGCGTCCAGCGCAGGCTGGGCTTCGAGCAGGCGCTCAAGGCCAAGCTCCCGGCCGCCGCGATCGTGGCGAACCAGGAGGGCGCGACGATCGACGACGCGGTCGACGTGGCCGAGCGGATCCTCACCGCGCACCCCGACGTGGACGCGTTCTACGGCGAGGCCGGCGGCGCCACCATGGGCGCGGTCCGCGCCGTGCAGGCCCGCGGCAAGGTCGGCCAGACCGTCGTGTTCGGCAGCGACATGTCGACCGAGGCGGCGCAGGCGCTGGCCGCGAACACCGTCCTCAAGGGAGTCGTCGACATCTCCGGCATCGCGGTCGGCAAGCTCGCCGCGAAGGCCGCCGACCAGGTGCGGCGCGGCGAGCTGACCGAGTACACGGTCGTGCCGGCGCCGATCGACCTCTACGCCTCGCCCGAAGACGGCCGCGCCTGGCTGAGCGCGCACCCGGACGGTGTCCCGTGACCGTCCACACCAGACCGCAGAGCGAAGGAGAAGCCGTGGCTGCCAACGTCATCGAGGTCGACGGCGTCACCAAGCACTACCCCGGCGTGCAGGCGCTCACCGACGCCGCCATGACCATCCGCGAGGGCGAGATCCGCGCCCTGCTCGGCCGCAACGGCGCGGGCAAGTCGACGCTCATCCGCGTGCTGTCCGGGGTGGAGCGGGCGGACGCGGGCACCGTCACCGTCGCGGGCGAGCGGCTCGGCGACGGCGGCGTGCGCCGCGCGGCCGAGCTCGGCGTCAGCACCGTGCACCAGGAACTGAGCCTGGTCGCCGAGCTCAGCGTCGCGGAGAACCTCTACCTGGGCCGCTGGCCGCGACGCGGCGGCGCGGTCGACTACGCCACGATGCGCGCCGGCGCGCGGGCGGTGTTCGGCAGGCTCGGGCTGGACATCGACCCGGCCGCGCCGGTCGGCGAGCTGTCGCTGGCGCACCGGCAGCTCGTGGAGATCGGCCGCGCGGTGCGGGAACAGCCGCGGCTGCTGATCCTCGACGAGCCCACGAGCGCGCTCGCCGCGGGCGAGGTCGACATCGTGCTCGACACCGTCACCCGCATCGCCGCCGAGGGCGTGGCCGTGCTCTACGTCAGCCACCGGCTCGAAGAGATCCGCCGCATCGCCCACAGCGCGACCGTGATGCGCGACGGGCGGGTCGTGGACACGGTCGACGCGACCGGCACCGGCACCGACCGGATCGTCCAGCTCATGCTCGGCGACTCCGCGACGGCCGCGCAACGACCGCCCGCGCGCGAGGTCGATCGGACCGGCGTGCCGGCGCTGTCGGTGCGCGGCCTGTCGGTGCCGCCCAAGGTCCTCGACGTCTCGTTCGACGTGCACCCCGGCGAGATCCTCGGGCTCGGCGGGCTGCTCGGCTCCGGCCGCACCGAGGTGCTGCGCGCCATCGCCGGGTTCACCCCGGCCGCGGCGGGCACCATCGCCGTCGACGGCCGGGACGTCACCCGCCCGACCCCGGCGGTGATGAAGCGCCTCGGCGTCGGCATGACCCCGGAGGACCGCAAGGACGAGGGTGTCGTCCCGCTGCTCGGCGTCGACGAGAACCTCGTGATGTCGGAGTTCGGCACCGTGAAGTCCGGGCCGGCCATCCGGCCGGCGCGCGTCCGGCGGGCGGCGCGGCGGCTCATCGAGCGGCTGTCCATCGCCACCGCGGCGCCGGAGACCCCGATCGTCAACCTCAGCGGCGGCAACCAGCAGAAGGCCGTGATCGGCCGCTGGCTGCACGCGGGCAGCCGCATCCTGCTGCTCGACGAGCCGACCCGCGGCGTGGACGTGCATGCCAAGGCCGAGATCTACCGCCTGGTGCGGGAGGTCGCCGACGCCGGGGCCGCCGTCGTGTTCGTCTCCGGCGAGCTCGAGGAGCTGCCCCTGGTGTGCGACCGGGTGCTCGCGCTGCGTGCCGGGCGCGTCGCCGGCGAGCTGACCGGCGCGGGCCTGACCACCGATTCCGTGCTCTCCGCCGCGATGGCGGCCTGAGAAACAAGGGAAGACCATGACCGTTATCGACTCCCCGGCCGAGCAGCGTCGCAGCCGGGCGGGCCGCCGGTTCGGCGGGCGCTCGCTCAACGAGATCGGCCTGATCGCCGCGATCGTCGTGCTCTACGTCGCGCTCGGCAGCAGCGCCGCCGGGTTCCTCAGCCTGGACAACCAGCTCGGCATGCTCCGCGACGCCGCCACCGTCGGCATCGCCGCCTGGGGCGTGACCCTGGTGATCATCGCGGGCGAGATCGACATCAGCATCGGCCCGGCCGTCGCGTTCTCCTCGGTGCTGGTGGCCAAGGGCGCGGCGGAATGGGGCCTCGGCGTCGCAGGCGGCATCCTGCTGACCCTGCTCGCCGGTCTCGCCTGGGGCGCGCTGGCCGGCTGGCTGCGTGCCCGGTTCGACGTGCCGTCGTTCATCGCCACCCTCGGCGTGTGGAGCGCCCTGGGCGGCCTCGGTCTCTACCTCACCGACGCGCTGCCGGTCGTGCTGCCCGACAGCGGGCTGATGACCGTCCTCGGCGGCTCGGTCCTGGGCATCCCGACCCCGGCGATCATCATGGTGGTGCTGTTCTTCGTCTTCGCCTACGTCGCCCGCTACACCGCCTACGGCCGCTCGGTCTACGCGGTGGGCGGCAACGCGCCCGCGGCGCGGATGGCGGGCATCAACCTCGCGAAGATCCGCATCCTGCTGTTCGCGACCACCGGCCTGCTCTCGGCGATCACCGGGATCCTGCTGGCCGCGCGGCTCGGCTCCGGCAACGGCGGCGCGGCCTCCGGGCTGGAGTTCGACGTCATCGCCGCGGTCGTCATCGGCGGCACCGCGCTCGCGGGCGGACGCGGATCGATGCTCGGCACGCTGCTGGGCGTCGTGTTCATCACCGTCATCGGCAACGGGCTGGTGCTGCTCGGGGTGGACTCGTTCCTGCAGAACGTGGTGCGGGGCGTGATCATCGTGGTGGCCGTGCTGGTGAACGTGATCATCACCAAGCGGGCGCGGGCGACGAGGGAGAGCTAGTGAGCGACCAGATGACGGGCGTCTACCTGCCCGGGAACTCCACGGCGGTGCTGCGTGACCTGCCGGTGCCGGAGCCGGGCCACGGCCAGGTGCTGGTCGAGGTCGGCGCGTCCGGGATCTGCGGATCCGACATCGGCTACATCTACCACGAGCACAAGGGCCACCGCGGCGTCGACGGCCCCGCCTACCGCGGCGTCGTCGCCGGTCACGAGCCGTCCGGCCGGATCGTCGCCGCGGGTCCCGGCTGCCGCCGGTTCGGCGTGGACGACCGGGTGATCGTCTACCACATCGCCGGGTGCGGGGTGTGCGACAACTGCCGCCGCGGTTACCTGATCAGCTGCACCGGCCCGCAGCGCCAGGCCTACGGGTGGCAGCGCGACGGCGGGCACGCCCACTACGTGCTGGCCGAGGAGTCGACCTGCGTGCCGCTGCCCGACGAGCTGTCCTACGTGGACGGTGCGCTGATCGCCTGCGGCTTCGGCACCGCCTACGAGGGTCTGCGGCGCATCCGCGTCAACGGCGACGGCGACCTGCTCGTCGTCGGTCTCGGCCCGGTCGGGCTCGCGGCAGGCATGATCGGCAAGGGCATGGGCGCGCGCCGGATCGTCGGCGTGGAGCCGTCCCCGCAGCGGCGGGAGTGGGCCGCCGGACTGGACGTGTTCGACGAGGTGGTGACCCCGGACGCGGAGGTCGCGCCGGTCTTCGCCACCACGATCGACTGCTCGGGCTCGCGTGCCGGCCGTGCCACCGCGATCGCCGGTGCGGCGGAGTGGGGCCGGGTGTCGCTCGTCGGCGAGGGCGGCACGCTGGAGACGGAGGTCTCCGACGCGTTGCTGCACAAGCAGTTGACGCTCTACGCCTCCTGGGTCACGTCGGTGCCCGCGATGAGCGAGCTGGCCGTCAACCTCGCGCGCTGGGGCCTGCGGCCGGAACGGGTCGTCAGCGACCGGTTCCCGCTCGATGAAGCCGACAAGGCCTACGCGCTGGCCGCGGGCGCCAGCGCGGGCAAGGTGGTCCTGCTGCCATGATCGACCGCGACGGCGAGGTGCTCTGGCTGGACAACGGCCTGGTGCGCCTCGGCCTGGTGCCAGCGCTCGGCGGGCGGCTGCTGTCCCTGTCCACTCCGGACGGGCGCGAAGTGCTGTGGCGCAACGAGAAGCTGCTCACCGACCGGCTGGAGCTCCGCCAGGAGCACCAGCCGCACGGGGGCAGCCTCGGCGACTGGGTGAACTACGGCGGCGACAAGACCTGGCCGGCGCCGCAGGGCTGGGAGCGGGCGGACCAGTGGGCCGGGCCGCCCGACCCGGTGCTCGACTCCGGGTGCTACGAGGTGACGGCCGAGCAGACCGCGGACAGCGCCGTGGTCACCCTGACCAGCGGCGACGACCCGCGCACCGGCCTGCGGCTGACCCGGCGCTTCGAGCTGGGCGGCGGCAGCGGCTACCGGATGACGCTCACCGCCCGCAACACCAGCGCGCGCACGGTGCGGTGGGCGCTGTGGAACGTGACGCAACTGGGGCCGGGCGAGGTGCGCGTGGACGGCCCGGCCGAGGTCACCGAGCTGCTCGCGGGAACCGCTTTCCCGGAGTGGCACGAGGTGCCCGGCGGGGTGCGGGTGCCCGTCCAGGACGTGGTCGGCAAGCTCGGTTTCCCGGCCGCCACCGGGCGGATCACGCACACCGCGGACGGCCTGACCTGGACGCAGACGTTCGCGGTGGACGAGGACGCCGAGTACCCGGACCGCGGGTCCCGCGCCGAGGTGTGGCTGGAGTGCCCGCAGCCGCGGCCGCTGGCCGCGCTCGGCGACCTGGACCCGCCGGCGCGGATCGTCGAGTGCGAGGTGCTCGGCCCGCTGACCACGCTCGCGCCCGGCGAGGTGACGACGTTGACGATCGACTGCACGATCGAGGGGGAGTGATGCGGGGAAAGGTCGCGGTGGTCACGGGCGCCGCGCAGGGAATCGGAGCGGCGACCGCGATCCGGCTCGCCGCCGACGGCGCGGCGGTGGCGCTGCTCGACGTCGCCGACGCCACGGACGTCGCCCGGCGGATCACCGACGCCGGCGGCCGGGCGCTCGCCCAGACCTGCGACGTCAGCTCCGAGGCGGACTGGGCCGCCGCGCTGGAACGCTGCCGGGCCGAGCTGGGGCCGGTCGACGTGCTGGTCAGCAACGCCTACACCGTCGACGTGCGGCCGGCGCACGAAACCACGCTGGCGTCCTGGGAGCGGCAGTTGTCGGTCAACCTCACCGGCACGTTCCTCGGGTTCCGCGCCTGCGTGGACGACCTGTCGCGGGAGGCCCGCGGCGCGGTGGTGCTGACCTCGTCGGTGCACGCGCTGGTCGGCCTGCCAGGGCGGCCCGCGTACGCGGCGACCAAGGCCGCGCTGACCGGGCTCGCGCGCCAGCTCGCCGTCGAGTACGGCACCGTCCTGCGGGTCAACTGTGTGCTGCCCGGACCGGTCCTGACCGCGGCGTGGGACGGCATCGGCGAGGACGACCGGCGGCGCAGTGCCGAGGAAACCGCCGTGAAAAGGTTGGGCACTCCGGAGGAAGTCGCGGCGGCGATAGCGTTCCTGGCCGGTGACGACGCCTCGTTCGTCACCGGCGCTGCGCTGACCGTCGACGGCGGCTGGAGCGTCTACAAGAGGTCTTCGTGAGGAGGTACGGGGGATGACCGCCTACAGCGGCCGGGGCGTGCACGGGCAGACCGTGGCCACGCTCGGCGCGCGCATCGTCGCCGGGGAGATCGCCGAAGGCGCCGTGATCGACCTCGCCGAGCTGGGGCGCGACCTCGACGTCAGCATGACCGTGCTGCGCGAAGCGCTGAAGGTGCTGGCGGCCAAGGGACTGGTCGAGGCGCGCCAGAAGCGGGGGACGTCGGTGCGGGCGCGGGTGCACTGGAACCTGCTGGACAGCGACGTGATCCGGTGGCGCAGCGAAGCCGGCGACACCGCGGCCGTGCTGCGCGACCTGGCGGAGGTGCGGGCCGTGGTCGAGCCGGCGGCGGCGTCGATGGCGGCGCTGCGGCGCGACGAGGACGACCTCGCCGAGCTGGACGCGGCGCTGGCGGACATGCGCACGGCGGTCGGCCCGGCCGCCCAGGTCGCCGCGGACCTGCGCTGGCACCGCGCGCTGCTGCGGGCCACGCACAACGAAATGCTGTCCCGGATGGACGTGTTCATCGAGCCCGCGCTGCGGTTGCGCGACGCGCTCGTGCACGAGGCGCACGACGACGACCCGGAGCCGAGCCACGCGGTGGTCGTGGACGCCGTGCGCCGGGGCGCGCCGGAGGAGGCCGCGGCCGCAGTGAGCGCGTTGCTGGACAAGGCGTCCTCCGACGTCGCCGGGATCATCGGGGAGAAGGACGCGTGAAGATCGTTTCGGTGGAGACGTTCCTGGTGCCGCCGCGCTGGCTGTTCTGCCGCGTGGCCACCGACGACGGTCTCGTCGGCTGGGGCGAGCCCGTCGTGGAGGGGCGTGCGGAAACCGTGCGGGCGGCCGTCGACGAGTTGTCCGACCTGCTGCTGGGCCGGGACCCGCGCCGCGTCGAGGACCTGTGGCAGGTGATGACCAAGGCCGCGTTCTACCGCGGCGGGCCGGTGTTGTCGAGCGCGGTGGCCGGGATCGACCAGGCGCTGTGGGACATCCTCGGCAAGTCGCTCGGGGTGCCGGTGCACCAGCTGCTGGGCGGCGCGGTGCGGGACGAGGTGCGGGTATACGGCTGGATCGGCGGCGACGAGCCGTCCGCGGTCGCCGAGGCCGCCGCGGCGCAGGCCGAGGCCGGGCTGACCGCGGTGAAGATGAACGCGTCCGGGCGGATCGGGCGGATGCCGAACCGGGCCGAGGTCGACGAGGTGGTGTCGCGGCTGGCGGCGGTGCGCGAGGTGCTGGGCGATTCCCGGGACGTGGCGGTCGACTTCCACGGCCGGTTCGGGGTCGCGGCGGCGCGGCGCGTGATTCCGGAGCTGGCGCCGTTGCACCCGTTGTTCGTCGAGGAGCCGGTGCTGCCGGAGTACGCGCACCGGCTCGGCGACGTGGTGTCGGCGAGCGCGGTGCCGGTCGCGTGCGGGGAGCGGTTGTACTCGCGGTCGGAGTTCCTGCCGGTGCTGCAGGCGGGTGTCGCGGTGGTGCAGCCGGATCTGTCGCACGCGGGCGGGATTTCGGAGGTGCGGCGGATCGCCTCGCTGGCGGAGACCTTCGACGCGCTGATCGCCCCGCACTGCCCGCTCGGGCCGCTGTCGCTGGCGGCGAGCCTGCAGGTCGCGTTCGCCACGCCGAACTTCCTGATCCAGGAGCAGAGCATCGGCATCCACTACAACGCCGGGGCCGAGCCGCTGGACTACCTCGCCGACGTGCGGCCGTTCGCGTTCCACGACGGCGCGATCCGCCGGTGGGACGCGCCGGGGCTCGGGGTCGAGATCGACGAGGACGCGGTGCGCAAGGCCGATGCCGTGGGTCACCGGTGGCGGCCGCCGGTGTGGCGGCACCCCGACGGATCGTTCGCGGAGTGGTGATGAGTCCGAAGTGGATGGTGTTGTCGGCCGAGCGGTTCGAGCTCGGTGAGGGTTTGCGTTCGGTGTCCGGTGGTCTGGTGATGACGGACATCCTCAGTGGACGGTTGCTGTCGGTGGACACCGGCGAGGTGCTGGTGTCCCTGGACGAGCCGCTGGGCGCGGTGGCGCCACTGGCCGGCGGCGGGTGGATCGCCGCGGCCGGGCGGGGGATGGCGGTGCTGGACGGCGGGGTGCGGTGGCTGGCCCGGCCGGTTGATGCGTCGATGCGGATGAACGACGGCGTGGCGGACGCGTCGGGGCGCTTCTGGGCGGGCGCGATGGCGTGGGACGCGCGGCCGGGGGCGGGACGGCTGTTCCGGGTCGATCCGGACGGTTCGGTGCGCACGGTGCTCGAGGGCCTGACCGTGCCGAACGGCCCGGCGTTCGCCGGCGACACGATGTACCTGGCGGACAGCGCGGCCGGGGTGATCCACCGGTACGAGGTGTCCGAGGCGGGGGAGCTCGGCCCCGGTGAGCTGTTCGCGCGCGTCGAGGAGGGCAGCCCGGACGGGATGACGGTCGACGCGGAGGGCTACGTGTGGTCGGCGATCTGGGGAGCGTCCCGCGTGGTGCGTTTCGCGCCGGACGGGACGGTCGACCGGGTGCTCCCGGTACCGGCCGTCCAGCCGACGAGTGTCTGCCTGGCGGGTGGCCGGCTGATAGTCACGTCGGCGACGCACGGGCTGGCCGCGCCGGGTCCACTGGACGGCGCGGTGCTGGCGACGCCGTGTTCTGTGACGGCGGCGCCCGCGTGTGCGGCCCGTGTGCGGCCCGGCTTGCCCACGGTTCGGCTGGGCAAGACCATTACGCCCGAGGACGTCCGTTCGCTGGACGACTGAGTGGGTGCGGTCGCCTCCCACGGCGAATCGGCACGTCCGGCGCCGTCAACGGGGGCGGACGGGGCAGTGCTGGACCTGCGGCGGCTGCCTGTCCGGCTCGCGTGGGAGCCGGGTGCGCCGCTGCTGGGGAGGGCCGGGTGTGGGCTGCCCCGGCCGCGTGAGCGCGCGTGACAGGATGGCTGCATGGTTGCCGGATCCGCGGGTCGTCCCTGGCGGGGTGTCGACGCCGATGAGCGGCAGGCCCGCCGGCGGGAGCGGCTCGTCTCGGCGGCCTTCGACATCATGGGCACCGACGGCGCCGCCGCGGTGACCATGCGCGGCGTCTGCCGCGCCGCGAAGCTGACCGAGCGCTACTTCTACGAGAGCTTCGCCCGGCGCGAGGACCTGCTGGTCGCCGTGCTGGAGGACGTTGCCGGGCAGGCGCGTGAGGTGTTGCTCGCCGCGCTCGCGGAGGCCCCGGACGACACCGCCGCCATGGTCCGCCACGCCGTCGCCGAGTTCACCGCCTTCGTCACCGGCGACCCGCGGCGCGGGCGCATCCTCTTCGTCGAGTCGCTGGCCGCGCCGGAGCTGTCCACCCGCGGCGGCGAGCTGGTCGGCGAGTTCACCGCCACCATCGCGCAGGCCCTGCGCAGCCCCGCGCTGGCCGGCGAGAACGCCGACGACCGCGACGTGGACCTCAACGCCCAGGCGGTTTTCGGTGCGCTGGCCTACCTGTTCCAGGGCTGGCTCGCCGGGCGGCTGGACGTGTCCCGGGAGCGGTTCGTCGCCCACGCGGTGCAGGTGATCGAGCACCTGGCGCGGGCGCACTCCGCCTGACCTGCCCCGCACACCGGCGCATCCGCCCGGCTTATGGCACCTCGCCGCGCGCGCGCCGCTTGAGCTGGCCGCCGCCCCGCGGGCGCGCGCCGCCTGGCCTGCCCTACGCAGGCGCATCCGCCCGGCTTATGGCGCCCCGCGGGCGCGCGCCGCCTGACCTGGCCGCCGCCCGCGGGCGCGCGCCGCCTGGCCTGCCCTACACAGGCGCATCCGCCCGGCTCATGCCACCTCGCCGGCGCGCGCCGCCTGACCTGCCCCGCGCACCGGCGCATGCGCCCGGCTCATGGCACCTCGCCGCGCGCGCCGCCTGAGCTGGCCGCCGCCCCGCGGGCGCGCGCCGCCTGACCTGCCCCACGCAGGCGCATCCGCCCGGCTCATGCCACCTCGCCGGCGCGCGCCGCCTGACCTGCCCCGCACACCGGCGCATCCGCCCGGCTTATGGCACCCCGCAGGCGCGCGCCGCCTGGCCTGCCCCACACAGGCGCATCCGCCCGGCTCATGCCACCTCGCCGGCGCGCGCCGCCTGGCCGGGCCCCCGCCCCCGCGGGCCCACTCCGCCTGGCCTGCCCCCCGCAGGCGCATCCGCCCGCATTCCGCTCGACCTGCACCACCCCGCGAGCCCCCCGACACTCCTCCCCAAGTTGACATCACCTGATGTTGACATCACCCGATGTCTCTTTTACCGTCGGCGGAGTACCAGGCAGCGAGGAGGCTTCCATGCGTGAGCGGGTCCGGGTGGCGATCATCGGCGCCGGGTTCGGGGGGCTGGGCACCGCGATCGGCCTCAAGCGCGCCGGCATCGACGACTTCGTCGTCCTCGAACGTGCCGCCGACGTGGGCGGCACCTGGCACGCCAACACCTACCCGGGCGCGCAGTGCGACATCCCGTCCATCCTGTACTCGTTCTCGTTCGCGCCGAACCCGCGCTGGAGCCGCCTCTACCCGTACCAGCCGGAGATCCGCGACTACCTGCGCCGCTGCGCCGAAGACTTCGGCATCACGTCCCATCTCCGCCTGCGCCACGAGGTCCGCGAAGCGAGCTGGCGGGACGGAGCCTGGCACATCACCACCGACCGGGGTGCCTGGGAAGCGCAGGTGCTCGTCGGCGCGATCGGCCCCTTCAGCGAACCCGCGGTGCCGGACCTGCCGGGCCTGAACCGCTTCCGGGGCACCACCTTCCACACGTCCACTTGGGACCACGACCAGAACCTCGACGGCCGGCGCGTCGCGGTCGTCGGCACCGGTGCCTCCGCCGTGCAGATCATCCCGCAGCTGCAGCCGCGGGTCGCGCGCCTCACCGTCTTCCAGCGCACCCCGGCCTGGATCATGCCCCACCCGGACCGCCCGGTCGCCGGTCTGCCGCGCCGCCTCCTCGGCCAGGTCCCCGGCGCGCTGAGCCTCGCCCGCACCGGGTTCGACCTGGTGCAGGAAGCCCTCGTGCCGGGCCTAGTGCACCAGCCGCTGCTGCTCAAGGGCATGGAGGCCGTCGCCCGCGCCCACCTGCGCCGCCAGGTCCGTGACCCGCGGCTGCGCGCCAAGCTCACCCCGTCCTACGCGTTCGGCTGCAAGCGCCCCACCTTCTCCAACGCCTACTACCCGGCGCTGGCCCAGCCCAACACCGACGTCGTCACCGAGCCGATCAGGGAGGTGACCGAACGCGGCATCGTCACCGGCGACGGCGCCGAGCACCCGGCCGACACCATCGTCTTCGGCACCGGTTTCCGCATGACCGACCACCCCGGCTTCGGCAGGCTGCGCGGCCGGGACGGCCGCACCCTGGCCGAGGTCTGGAACGGCAGCCCGCGCGCCTACCTGGGCACCACGGTCGCCGGCTTTCCCAACTTCTTCCTGCTGCTCGGGCCGAACTCGGTCGTCTACACCTCCCAGGTCGTCACGATCGAAGCCCAGGTCGCCTACATCCTCGACTGCCTGCGCGAAATGGACCGAAGAGGACTGTCCACACTGGAGGTGAAGGCGACCGCGCAGCAGGACTACGTGCGGCGCGTCGACCATGGCCTGCGCAACTCCGTGTGGAACACCGGCGGCTGCCGCAGCTACTACCTCGACTCCGCGGGCCGCAACTTCACCTTCTTCCCCGGCTTCAACCGCACCTTCCGCGCCACCACCCGGCGGGTTGACCTCGCCGACTACCACCTGGAGAGGACGGCGTGATGTTCCGCATCGGCAAACCCCGCATCGACCCCCGCGGCGCCCGGCGCTACACGGAGGAGGCCTACGCGATCGCCGCGCGCGACGTGCACTTTTCCTGGGACGACGTGCCCCTGCACTACATTCCCGGCGAGCCCATGGCCACGCACCTGATCAACGTGATGCACCTGGTGCTCCCCGAGGGCGAGCGCGCCATGTCGGCGGCACTGGCCGAGGCGCTGCCGCTGATCGACGACCCGCGGCTGCGCGAGGAGGTCACCGGTTTCGTCGGGCAGGAAGCCGTGCACGCCTCGTCCCACGAAGGCGCCCGGGGCCACCTCGCCGAGCTCGGCCTGCCCGTCGAACCGGTCGCCCGCAAGATGGACTGGCTCGTCGACCGGGTCCTCGGCGACCACGGCCTGTCCGGCAAGGCGAAGCACGCGTGGCTGTGCGAGCGGCTCGGCCTGTTCGCCGCGATGGAGCACTACACGGCGGTGGTGGGGGAGTGGCTGCTCGGCGCCGACCACCTGGAGCGCGCCGGCATGCACCCGGTCATGCTGGACCTGATCCGCTGGCACGGCGCGGAGGAGGTCGAGCACCGCAACGTCGCCTTCGACGCCTTCATGCACGTCGACGGCGGCTACGCCCGCCGCGTGCGCACCGCGTTGATCGCCAGCTTCACCCTCGCCGTGCTGTTCGTCGGCACCGGCCGCTACCTCTACAACGCCGATCCCACCCAGGACAAGGGCGGGCCGTGGTGGCGCGAACTGATCAGCGCCACCCGCCGCGGCGTGACGCCCAAGCTGTCGATCTTCCTCACCGAGATCCCGAAGTACCTGCGGCCCAGCTTCCACCCGTCGCAGATGGGCAGCATGGACAAGGCCGTCCGCTACCTGGCCCAGTCGCCGGCCGCCAACGCCGCATGACCACCGCGGGCATGCGCCTGGCCGCGGTGGCCAGCGGCGCGTACCGGCGGGTGTTCGCCGCCGGGCCGGTCGCGCCGCTGCTGTCGCGGCCGAATCCGGTGCGCCGCACCGGTTACGACCTCGACGTCGTGGTCCAGCGAGTGCGGCAGGAGGCCGAGGACGTCGTCAGCCTGACGTTGGCGGGCGACGACCTGCCGGCGTGGCTGCCGGGCGCGCACCTGGACGTGTTCCTGCCGTCGGGGCTCCAGCGCGCGTATTCGTTGTGCGGCGATCCGGCCGAAGCGACTTACCGCATCGCCGTGCGGCGTCTCGGTGCGGGCTCGCGGGAGATGCACGACCTGCGAGAAGGCGACCGGCTCCGGGTGCGCGGGCCGCGCAATGCGTTTTCCCTGGTCGGGAACGCGCCGTCCTACCTGTTCGTCGCCGCGGGCATCGGCATCACGCCGATCCTGCCGATGGTCCGTGCCCGCCGCGGTCGCCTTGTCTACTTGGGACGGTCAAGGGCGACCATGCCGTTCCTGTCCGAACTGGACGACGCCGAGGTCCGCCCCGACGACGAGTGCGGTCCGCCCGACCTGCGGGAGATCCTCTCCCTCGCCGAGCCGGGGGCCGCGGTCTACCTGTGTGGTCCGCCGCCGTTGATGGCCGGGGCGCAGCGGATCCTGCGCGCGATCAACCCCACGGCGTCCCTGCACACCGAGCGGTTCAGCCCGCCGGTGGTGGAGGGCGGGAGGCCGTTCGAGGTCCACCTGCGCCGCAGTGGGAAGACGGTGGAGGTGAGTGCGGAAGAAAGCGCTCTCGCCGCGATCGGCCGAGTGCTGGACGTGCCGTACTCGTGCCGTCAGGGGTTCTGCGGCACCTGCAAGGTCCGCGTGCTCGACGGCGAGGTCGATCACCGCGACCGTCTGCTCACCCCCTCCGAACGCGACGACGCGATGCTCGTCTGCGTCTCCCGCGCCACCGGCCGTCTCGTTCTCGATCTCTGAGGAGTGTCATGACTGTCGTCGACCACGACGTGACCACCGGCGTCACGGCCGCCGTGCAGGCAGCGCGGGCGGCCGCGCCGGGCTGGGCCGAGCTCGGCTTCACCGGGCGGTCCCGGCGCTTGCGAGCCTGGCGGCGGGCCATCGCCCGGGGCGCGACCGAGCTGGCCGGGCTGATCCACCGCGAGATGGGCAAACCGCTGCCGGACGCGATGCTGGAGATCGCGATGGCGCTGGAGCACCTGGCGTGGGCCGAACGCAATGCCGAGGCCGTGCTCGGCCCGCGCACGGTGCGGCCCGGCGCGCTCACCGCCAACCACAAGTGCGTGGTCGAGTACCGGCCCTACGGCGTGGTCGGTGTGATCGGGCCGTGGAACTACCCGGTCTTCACGCCGCTGGGCTCGATCGCGGCCGCGCTCGCCGCGGGCAACACGGTGGTGTTCAAGCCCAGCGAGTACACGCCCGAGGTCGGCCGCTGGCTGGGCGAGGCGTTCGGCGACGCGTCGGTGCTGGGGGTCGTCACCGGCGACGGCCGAACCGGCGCCGCGTTGTGCCGGTCCGGTGTGGACAAGATCGGCTTCACCGGCTCCACCGCGACCGGCCGCCGGGTCATGGCCGCCTGCGCCGAGTCGGTCACGCCGGTGCTGATGGAGTGCGGCGGCAAGGACGCCCTGCTCGTGGACGCCGACGCCGATTTGGACGCGGCCGCGGACGCCGCGGTGTGGGGCGGCATGTCCAACGCCGGTCAGACCTGCCTGGCGGTCGAGCGGGTGTACGTCCACCGGGACGTGCATGACGCGTTCCTGGAGAAGGTCGTCGCTCTGGCGCGTGGGGTGCGGGCCGGCGAGCACATCGGGCCGGTCACCATGCCCGGCCAGGTGGAGGTCATCGACAGCCACATCCGCGACGCGCTGGACCGCGGCGGCCGTGCGGTGCTGGGCGGGCCGGACGCCGTGCGGGGCCGGTTCGTCGAGCCGACGATCCTCACCGGCGTGCCCGAGGACAGCGCCGCGGTCACCGAGGAGACGTTCGGGCCCACTCTGACCGTGACCGCGGTCGCCGACATGGACGAAGCGGTCGAACTCACCAACCGCAGCCGGTACGGGCTCGGCGCGACGGTCTTCTCCCGCCGCAACGGCGAGGCGATCGCGCGGCGGATCCGGTCCGGCGCCGTGTCGGTCAACGCCTTCGTCGCGCACGCGACCGTGCCCGCGCTGCCGCTGGGCGGCACCGGGGCGTCCGGCTTCGGGCGGGTGCACGGCGCGGACGGGCTGCGTGAGTTCGCCTACCCGCGCGCGACCACCGCGCAGCGGTTCCCGTCACCGGTGCCGTTGACGTCGTTCCGCCGGCCGCCGTGGGCGGACACGCTGGTGCGGGTGCTGATCGCGGTCCGGCACGGGTGGCGGTGACCGTGGTGCTAGCGACACTGCGCGACCTCGGATTGCCGCTCCCCGGCGGGCGGACCTACCGCGTCGCGGGACGGACGGTGCTGATCACCGGCGGCGGGGCCGGCATCGGGCGGGCGCTCGCGCGGGTCCTGCACGCGCGGGGCGCGGTGGTGGCGCTCGTCGACCGCGACGGCGCCGCGCTGGAGGCGGCCGCGGAGGAACTGGGGGACCGGGTGCTCACCGCGGTCGCCGACGTGCGCGACCGCGACGGGATCGCGGAGGCGGTGCGGGGTCTGGCCGGCCGCGCGGGCGGGCTGGACGTGGTCGTCGCCAACGCCGGGGTCACCCCGCCGCCCGCGACGCTGCGGCAGATCGAGCCGGGCGAGTTCGACCGGCTGCTTGCGGTAAACGTCACCGGTGCGTTCAACACCGTGCGGCCCGCGCTGGACCACCTGATCGCCCGGCGGGGGCACGTGGTGGTGGTGTCCTCGGCGGCGGCTTTCGTGCCCGGCCCTGGCGGCGCGGCGTACATGGTGAGCAAGGCGGCGGCCGAACAGCTGGGCCGCGCGTTGCGGCTGGAGCTGGCCGGGCACGGCGTGACGGCCGGGGTCGCCTACTTCGGGGTCGTCGACACGCAACTGGCGCGCACCACCCTCGACGACGACCCGCTCGGGCAGGCGCTGGAGAAACGCCTGCCGCGGCCGCTGCGCCGCCGCATCACGGCGACGGAGGCGGCCACCGTGCTGGCCGACGCGATCGCCCGCCGCGCGGGGCGCACGCTCGCGCCGGCGGCGTGGCAGCCGTGGGCGCTGCTGCGCGGGGTGGTGAACGTGGCCGCGGACGCCTACCTAGCCGCCGACCGGACGACGCAGGCGCTGATCCGCGAGCTGGAGGAGCGGGGGAAGGCGGGGTGATGGCCGGTGGCCGGGGCATCGGCGGCGGCAGGGGCACCGCGCGATGGCGGCGAGCGCCGCGCAGCAACGCGCGGCGGCGCGTTCCGTGCGGCGCGGCCCGGTCGGTTGTTCACCGGACCGCGGGCTCGCGGCCGACATTCCACTTCACTGCGCGATCGCGCCGGGAGTTTCGGGCCGGCCGCGGGTGGTGCGCGCGTGGGGGTGCTGCCGACTCTCGCCGCCGCGTGCCGTCGCCGCCGCGTGGCGGCGCGGGTGATGATGCCGCCGCGTGCGGACGGTGGCCGTGCGACGCGCTGGCACCGCCGCCTCCCAGTGCGGGCGATGGCGCCACCTCTCCGCGCGGGCCGGTGAGGGCCGCATGAGCTCGTGGCAGTCCCGGCTGCTGGCGCAGGCCACGTCCCGCACCATCCGGCCCCTGATCGCCCGCGCGCCGATCACCCCGCTCACTCTCCGGGGCGCGCGCTGGGCCATCGACCGCGCGGTCGCGGGCACTGGCCGCCTCCCGGCCGGCACCACCTGGCGCCGAATCGAACTTCCCGCGTGCGGCGCCGAGTTCGTGTGCCCCGCCGAACCGGCCGCCGTCACGGTGCTCTACTTCCACGGCGGTGGCTTCATCGCCGGCTCCGCGCGCGCCTGGCGTCCCTTCGTGGCCGGCCTGCGGATGCCCGTCCTGTCCGTCGACTACCGCCTGGCCCCTGAACACCGCATCAGCGACGCGATCGGCGACGGCCTGTCCGCCTACCGCTGGCTGATCGAGCACACCAGCACCCCGGTCGTCTTCGCGGGTGACTCCGCCGGCGGTGGGCTCGCGATCTCCGTCGCGCTGCGCGCCCGCGACGAAGGTCTTCCCGTGCCGGACGGTCTCGCGGTGATCTCGCCGTGGGCCGAACTCGGGCCGGCTCGCCCGGGCCCCGCCGACGCGCTGCTGTCGACCGCCCGCGTCGACCGGGTCGTCCGGCTCTGCGGCACCGGGCCGGAACCGTCGGCGGCGCGGGCCGACCTGCGCGGGCTGCCACCCACGCTCGTCGTCGCCGGGGAGCGGGACCTGCTCGCCGCCGACAGCCACCTCGTCGCGCGGCGGTTGCGTGACGCCGGCGTGCCCTGCGAACTCCGCGTCTGGCCGGGACAGGGCCACGCGTTCCCGCTCGCCCGCGCCCTCCCCGAGTCCGCCGCCGCACTGGCGGCGATCACCAGTTTCCTCACTACCCGGAGCAGATCCCCATGCCCTACACCGCCGTCGGGTACGCCGTCCGCGACAAGGTCGCGACCACCACCCTGAACCGGCCCGCCGCGCGCAACGGCTACACCGTCACTATGGCGGGGGCAGCAGGATCGTGGCGCCCACGCCGACGGCCGCGCCCTGGACGGCGGCGATGACCGGCTTGTTCATTGCGCAGATCGCGATCACGCACCGGCTCAGGGGCTCCACGAAGGACTCGTCGACTGCCGGCTCGCCACCGCGACGCGCGGTTCGGGTTCGTCTTCACCCGCCGCGGCATCGTCCCGGAGGGCGCCTCGACCTGGTTCCTGCCGAGGCCGGTGGGCATGGCGAATTCGCGACCGGCTCGCCGGCCGCGCGCACGAGCTGGCGCGTGAACTGGCCACCACGGTCGCCCCGGTGTCGGTCGCGCTCACCCGGCTCATCGCGGAGATCCTCACCAGCCCGGACGCCGACCTCCCCGGGCGCGTCCGCACCGACCTGCCGGACCACCTGACCTGGCCCGGAAGTTAGGGTTGCCCGGTGAGTGCGACCCTCCAGGCAAAGGACCTGACCGCGGGCCACGGGCACCGCACCCTCTTCTCCGGTCTCGACCTGGTGGTGGCGCCCGGTGACGTCGTCGGGCTGGTCGGCGTCAACGGCGCGGGCAAGTCCACGCTGCTGCGGATCCTCGCCGGGGTCGACAAGCCCGAGGCGGGCGAGGTCCGGCTCACCCCGCCCGCGGCGACCGTCGGGTACCTGCCGCAGGAACCGGAACGCAGGCCGGGCGAGTCGGTGCGCGAGTTCCTGGCTCGGCGCACCTCGGTCGCGGCGGCGCAGGCGGAGCTGGACGCGGCCACCGAGGCGCTGACCGCGGGCGCCGACGGAGCCGACGACCGCTACGCCGTCGCCCTCGACCGGTGGCTGGCGCTGGGCGGCGCGGACCTCGACCACCGCGCCGAGGAGGTCGCGGTCGAGCTGGGCCTGTCGGTGGACCTCGACCAGCCGATGACGTCGCTGTCCGGCGGGCAGGCCGCCCGCGCCGGGCTCGCGTCGCTGCTGCTCAGCCGCTACGACGTGTTCCTGCTCGACGAGCCGACCAACGACCTCGACCTGGACGGCCTGGCGCGGCTCGAGCGGTTCGTCACCGGGCTGCGCGCGGCGACCGTGCTGGTCAGCCACGACCGGGAGTTCCTCGCCCGCACCGTCGACCAGGTGCTGGAGCTGGACCTGCCGCAGCAGCAGGTGCGGCTCTACGGCGGCGGGTACGAGTCGTACCTGGAGGAGCGCGCCGTGGCGCGGCGGCACGCGCGCGAGAACTACGAGGAGTACGCGGCGACGCGCGCTTCGCTGGAGGAGCGGGCGCGCACGCAGCGGGCCTGGATGGAGAAGGGCGTCCGCAACGCCCGCCGCAAGGCCGCGGACAACGACAAGGCCGGCCGCAAGTTCCGCGCGGAGGCCACCGAGAAGCAGGCCGCGAAGGCCCGCCAGACCGACCGGATGATCGAACGGCTGGAGGCCGTCGAGGAGCCGCGCAAGGAGTGGGAGCTGCGGATGGAGATCGCCGCGGCTCCGCGGGCCGGCGCGGTCGTGGCGACGCTGCGGGGAGCCGTGGTGCGGCGGGACGCGTTCACCCTCGGGCCGGTGGACCTGCAGATCGACTGGGCCGACCGGGTGGCGATCACCGGTGCGAACGGGGCAGGCAAGTCGACGCTGCTGGCCGCGCTGCTCGGGCGGGTTCCGCTCGACGCCGGGTCGGCGTCGCTGGGGTCCGGGGTGGAGGTCGGCGAGGTCGACCAGGCGCGCCGGCTGTTCCTCGGCGACCTGCCGCTGGCCGAGGCGTTCGCGCGGGAGGTCCCGTCCCTCGCCGACGCCGACGTCCGGACGCTGCTCGCGAAGTTCGGCCTGGCGGCCGCGCACGTGCTCCGCCCCGCGGCGACGCTGTCCCCGGGCGAGCGCACCCGCGCGGCGCTCGCGCTGCTGCAGGCGCGCGGGGTGAACCTGCTGGTACTGGACGAGCCGACCAACCACCTCGACCTGCCCGCCATCGAGCAGCTGGAGTCCGCTTTGGACAGCTACCGGGGCACGCTGCTGCTGGTGACCCACGACCGGCGCATGCTGGAGGCGGTCCACGTGACCCGGCGGCTGGAGGTCGTGGACGGCAAGGTCACCGAGCTCTGAGCCGTGACTTTCTCCGCCCCCGCGACGAGGTGACGCGCCCGGGCATGGGGCGCACGCTGCGGCGATATCGGTTCACGTATCGCCGAACGGGTGGCGTGGTCTTGGACAGGCGTACCACTTCGGTGCTGGGGTGGCGCCATGAGAACGAAGAAGTGGCTGCTGACCTGCGGCGTGCTCGCGGTGATCGCGATCGTCACGGCAGCGATCGTGGTGCTGCGTGGCCGCCCGGGCGGCGCACCCGCCGGGGACGGTGTCGCGGCGGCGGTCGGGCAGTACCTGCGCGCGTGGTCGGCAGGCGACGACCGGCAGGCCGGTGCGCTGACCGACGATCCCCGTGGCGCCGGCACGGTGCTCGCCGCGTCCCGGTCGGGTCTCGGGGCCTCCGCGGTGACGGCGACGCTCCAGGACGTCAGCGGCGACACCGCGCGCGTCCGTGTCGAGTGGACACTGGGTCAGGGCCGGGTGTGGACCTACGACACCGCGCTGACCGTCGTCCCGGGTGACGACGCGCCACGCGTGCACTTCACCCCGGCGGCGATCCACCCCGAGCTCGGCGAGGGCGACCGGCTGGTCACGCGCTCCGCGGCCGCCGGGGTCGCCCTCGTGGACCGGGACGGCGAGCCGTTGCTGCGGTGGGGCACGAGCGGCCCGGAGGCCGTCGAACCGTCGCTCGCGCCGTTGATCCTGCCCGGGCTCGGGCGACTGCTCGCGATCGACAGCACTGCCTGGACCGTGTCGCGCGTCGACCGGCAGGGCCGGGAAGAAGTGCTCCACCGCGCCGGGCAGCCGCCCGCAGCGCCGATGAGAACCACGCTGAGCCGCACCGTTCAGCGGGCGGCGCAGGCGGCGGTGGACGGTGCGCCGGGGCCCGCGATGCTGGTCGTGATCCAGCCGTCCACCGGGGACATCCTGGCCGTGGCGCAGAACGCGCAGGTCACCGACGGCAACCCGCTGACCGGCCTGTACGCCCCGGGATCCACGTTCAAGATCGCCACCGTGACCGCGGCGCTGGAACGGGGACTCACTAGCGCGGACGAGCAACTGCCGTGCCCGGCGACTGTCCGGATCGGGCAGCGGACCATTCCCAACGAGGACCTGTTCGCCTTTCCCTCGCTGCCGTTGCACTCGGCGTTCGCGCACTCGTGCAACACGACCTTCGCGCAGCTGGCTTCGCGGCTGCCCGCGGACGGGCTGGCCGAGGCGGCCGGACGGCTGGGCCTGAACGCCGACTTCACCATCCCGGGCATCACCACCGAGGCGGGCAAGGTGGTTCCCGCGACCGGCTCGGCCGATCAGGTCGAGTCGGCGATCGGCCAGGGCTCGGTGCAGGCCAGCCCGTTCGGACTGGCGTTGATGGCGGCGACCGTCGCGGCGGGCGAACCCGTGACGCCGCAACTGGTTCGCGACCGCCCCACGACGGTCAACGAGGGTTACACCGCGCCGTCCCGGAACGTGATCGCCGAGCTGCGGACGATGATGCGGGAGGTCGTCACCGGCGGCACCGCGACCGGCCTGCGGGCGAGCGGAACCGTGCACGGCAAGACGGGCACGGCGCAGTACGGCGACGGCAGCCAGGCGAACGGCTGGTTCGTGGGCTACCGGGGGGACGTCGCGTTCTCGGCGCTGACCCTCGCGACCAACTCGTCGAAGCCCGCCGTCGCGCTGTCCGCGGCCTTCCTGAACCGGCTGCCCTGACCGCCGTGCGGCCCGAAAGATCCGCTTCGCGCCCCGTTCACCCTGGCGACCGGCCCCATCCACCGGCGGTGGCTAGACAGTGTCGGTGCCGGAGAAGGGAAACCGATGAAACGACTGCTGTTGCTGATCTTCGCCGTGGTCGTGGCGGGCGGTGCGCTGCCTGCGACGGCGGCGCCGCGGGTGCAGCCGCTCGAACACGCCCACGCCCACAACGACTACGAGCACGACCGCCCGCTGGCGGATGCTCTCGACCACGGCTTCACCTCGGTCGAGGCCGACGTGTGGCTGGTGGACGACGAACTGCGGGTGGCGCACGACCTCGTCGACGCGCGGCCCGGGCGCACCCTGACCAGCCTGTACCTGAAGCCGCTCGCCCAGCGGGTGCACGCGGGCGGCGGCCGGGTCTACCCGCGGTGGCGCGGGTCGTTCCAGCTGCTGATCGACATCAAGAGCGACGGCCCGTCGACGTACCAGGCCGTGGACGCGGCGCTGCGCGAGTTCCGGTTCATGCTCACGCGGTGGACCAACGGGCACGAGCGCAGCGGCGCGGTCGAGGTGGTCATCAGCGGCAACCGGCCGCGCGCGGACATGCTGGCGCAGCGCAGCAGGCTGGCGGGCTACGACGGACGGCTGGCCGACCTGGGCACCGGCACGCCGGCCGGTTTCATGCCGCTGGTGAGTGACAACTGGAGCAACGCCTTCACGTGGCAGGGCGTGGGCCCGATGCCGGCGGCCGAGCGGGCGAAGCTGCAGGGGATCGTCGCGCAGGCGCACGAGGCCGGCTACCGGATCCGCTTCTGGGCGACGCCCGACACGCCGGGCGCCGCGCGGGAGGCGGTGTGGCGGGAGCTGCTGGCGGCCGGGGTGGACCACATCAACACGGACGACCTGGCCGGGCTGCGGGAGTTCCTGCTGGCCAACGACCCAGCCGAGCGCCGGGTGGCTTGATCCGGTTGGTGAGGGCGGCTTGAGCCGTTTCACCACGGACGGTGGTGGCTGGGCGCGGGCGGCGGCTTGGTTTCGGCGGACGGGCCGCCGCCGGCGCTGCGGTGCATGGACTGGCCGGCCGCCGGATCTTCAGGTGGGTGGGGGCGGGGTGGCCCGTCACCATCGGTGGGTGGGAAACGAACTGCCGGTGGGCCGGACGGTTGAACCCGAGTCGGCTGGGCTCCGGCCCGCCGTCAGGGGCGGCGGGGTCGCGCGGCCCGGCCGAATCCCCCGGTCCTCCCGGCGGCTCGGCGACCTCGCCCCGCACCGCGGCTCGGCCGATCGGCCCGGTCCCGGTGGCCCGGCCGAGCGTCAGGCGGCTTGAGCCGTTTCACCACGGGAAGGTGGTGGCTGGGCGCGGGCGGCGGCTTGGTTTCGGGGGCAGGGCCGCCGGCGCTGGGATGAATAACCCACCCGGCCTGCGGCGGAACGGACGGTTGAACCCGAGTCGGCTGGGCTCCGGCCCGCCGCCAGCGGCGGCGGGGTCGCACGGCCCGGCCGCGGGATTTCCTGCTGGCCAACGACCCGGCCGAGCGCCGGGCGGCTTGATCCGGTTGGTGAGGGCGGTGCGAGCCGCCCTCACCAACCGTCCGGAACTCGCTGTCCGTCAACCAGTCCTACGCAGCCGGATCGAACGGAATCCCCGCCGGCTTGGCCTTCGTCAGGTTGCTCGCGAACGCGCTGTCCTTGATCGCGAAGCTCGCGGATCCGAAGTCCGCACCCATCAACCGGTCGCGGATGCCCGCCGGGTAGTTGTCCCAGCTCACCAGGTCCGGGTACTGCCACGTGCCGTAGTGGTTTTCCGGCGTCTCGGTCATCCCCGCGAGGCGGAAGCAGTGCGTGCTCGCGCCGTCCTTGTGGTAGACGACCTTCGCGTGCGTGCCGTCCCAGCCGACCTGCGCGCGCGGGTAGGTGGAGTACTCGCCGTGCGCCGACACCGACACGTACTCCGCCTGGCCGCCCTGCACCCAGACCACCACGTGCTCGATGTCGTGCCGGTGCCCGCAGCAGTCGATGCCCGGCACCGCCTGGTCCTTCTCGAAGTACAGGTCGTAGACGTAGGCGCACCAGCCGTTGTTGCACTTCGACCGCGAGTACGAGTTCGTGTTGTCCAAATCGGACTGGTCGTGGCAGTTGCCGTTCAGGGCGCCGGAGTTGTTGAGCCCCGGGTTGAGCGTGCCGTCCGGGCCGATGGCGGGCGTCGGGTAGCAGCCGTCGCCGTCGTAGTCGAACGCGGGCTGCCACTTGCCGTCCTCGGCGGCGTAGCTCGCGGGAAGCGCTTTCGGCGGCTCGGCCCACGCGGCGGCGGGCAGCAGGACGGTGAACAGGGTCGCGATCACGGTGACGACAGCGGCTCTTCTCGCGCGCATGACTGACCTTTCCCTCGGCGATCTCGTGGGAAAGTACCGGGATCGATCCACAGCCGGTGGTCCCGCGCGTGAACAAGTGCTTACGGACCGCTCCCGAGTTGCGCTACTCTCCAGTAGGTAGCCGCTTCCAACGGAGGAAGACCATGCGTGCTCGCGCGTTCCTGCTCGGTGCCCTCATGCTCGCCGCCGCGCCCACGGCCGCCACCGCCGAGCCGGCCCTGCAGGAGGTCCTGCTCGTCGGCAACAACTGGGAGGGCACGGCCGACGTCCTCGCCTCGACCGGGGACTTCCACCGCATCGGCCGGATCGACGTCGTCCCGGACAAGGACGAGCGGCTGCGCGAGATCTACCTCAACCCGGTCCGGCTCGCGTTCTTCCTGGGCATCCGCGAGACCGTGGGCGAGGGGCACGACCAGTTCGTCGACGACATGTACTCCACCCCCGACGGCTCCGCGATCGTGGTGTCCCGCCCCAGTTTCGCCGACGTGGTCTCGATCGACACCGGCACCGGCGCGATCAACTGGCGCTTCCCGGTCTCCGGTTTCCGCGCCGACCACATGGCCGTCTCGCCGGACGGGCTGCGGGTCGCGGTGTCGGCGTCCACCAGCAACCGGGTGCACGTGCTGGACATCCGCACCGGCGCGGAACTGGGCTCGTTCGCCACCGGCGACAAGCCGCACGAAAACGTTTTCTCCGCCGACGGCCGCTACCTGTGGAACATGTCCATCGGGGAGGTCAACAACGACCTCGACGCGCCGTTCCTGGACCCGCTGAAGGGCGATCGCCGCATCACCGTGGTCGACGCCACCACGTTCCGGCAGGTGCGGATCATCGACATGCGGCCGCGGCTGGACGCCTTCGGGGCCGACAACTCCGACGCCGTGCGCCCGGTCGCGTTCAGCCCGGACGAGTCGGTGCTCTACTTCCAGGTGTCGTTCTTCAACGGCTTCTTCGAGTACGACGTGCCCGGCGACCGGATCACCCGCGTGAAGACGCTGCCGAAGAACCCGGCGACCAGCGACGACCGCACCACGTTCGTCAACGACTCGCGCCACCACGGCCTGTCGATGAACCCCGCGGGCACGAAGCTGTGCGTGGCGGGCACGATGGACGACTACGCGACGGTGGTCGACCGCGCCACCCTGCGGGAGGGCCCGCTGGTGACGGCGAGCAAGCCGTACTGGGCCACGGTCAGCGGCGACGGCGCCGCGTGCGTCATCTCCGAGAGCGGGACCGACCAGGTGACCGCGATCGACTTCGCGACCGGGCAGAAGATCACGTCCGTGCCGGTGGGCGACCACCCGCAGCGGGTGCGGCTGGCTCACCTCCCGGCTGGCTGGACCGGGGTCTGACCGGTCAGGTCTTCTTGCGGCGCGCGGTGGCCGAGCGCGGCGGAGCGGCGCGCATCCGCTCGCGCACCCCGCTCAGGATGCCGCTCAGGGTGGTGAGGTCCCGCCGGGACAGCCCCTCGAACAGCATCGTGCGCACCACGTCGACGTGGCCGGGCAGGACGCGGTTCACCATGTCCCGGCCGGCGTCGGTGATCGTCACCGTCACGCTGCGCTCGTCGTCCTCGGACTGGCGGCGCGTGACCAGCCCGGCCTTGTCCAGCAGCCCGGCCTGGTAGGTCAGGCCGCTGCGGCTGTAGACGACCCCGTCGGCCAGGTCGGTCATCCGCTGGCTGCCGCCGGGGGAGTTCGCGAGCCGGGCGAGGATCTGGAACTGCACCCAGCTCAGCGGCCCGCTCGCGCGCAGCTGCTGCTCCACCGCGTGCTGCAGGAGGCTGCTGACCTCCATCAGCGCGAAGTACGCGTCCAGCTGCTCCGAGTCGAGTGCGTCGTGGCTCACGCCCGGAATTCTACTTGCTTCGACTTCGAAGCGAGCTATGGTCGGGATGTGCTTCGAATTCGGAGCAAATGTCGAATCGAGGAGTGATCATGAGAGCAGTGCGGTACAGCGAGTACGGCGGCCCGGACGTCCTGCGCCACGAGGAGGCCGAGCGGCCCCAGCCAGGGCCGGGCCAGGTGCTGGTGCGGGTCGCGGGCACCAGCTTCAACGGTGTGGACGCCCTGGTCCGCGCCGGTGTGCTGCAGGAGGTCTTCCCGGTGCGCCTGCCCCACATCCCGGGCGTGGACGTGGCCGGGACCGTCGAGGAGACCGGCGACGGCGTGACCGGCTTCCGGCCCGGCGACGCGGTGATCGGGTTCCTGCCGATCGTCGACGGCGGCGCGGCGGCCGAGTACGTGCTGGCCCCGGCCGAGGTGCTGGCGGCCGCGCCGGAGTCCGTTCCGCTGGCCGACGCCGCGGCGCTTCCGGTGGTGGGCCTCACCGCGTGGCAGGGGCTGTTCGAGCTCGGCCAGGTGCGGCCGGGACAGCGCGTGCTGGTGCACGGCGCGGGCGGCGCCGTCGGCGGTTACGCGGTGCAGCTGGCGGCCCAGGCCGGGGCGACGGTCATCGCCACCGCCCGCGACGAGCACGCCGATCGGCTACGGTCCAACGGCGCGGCGCAGGTCGTCGGCCGCGAGGCGTTCGGCGAGGTGCGGGAGCCGGTCGACGTGGTGCTGAACCTGGCGCCGGAGACCCCGCCCGAGCTGACCGCGCTGGTGCGCGCGGGCGGGATCGTGGTGACCAGCGCGACGCCGCCGGAACCCGACGAGGCCCGCGGCGTGCGCGCCGAGCGTGTGTTCGTCCGCAGCGACGCCGCGCAGCTCCGGCACCTCGCGGAGGAGGTCGACGCCGGGCGGCTGCGCATCCACGTCGCCGACCGCCGCCCGCTCGCCGAACTGCCCGCGGTCCACGAGGCGGCCGGCGCCGGGAAGCTCGCCGGCAAGACGGTGCTCGTGCCCTGACCGGCGGTCAGGCGGTGGGCACCGGGTCGGCGGGCTCCTCCCGGGGAGCCCCCTTGCGGTTCCTGGTCCGGCGCCGGACCAGGAACACGACCACCACCAGTCCACACAGGACGATCACCAGCGGCACCCACGGCACTGCCCACCCGTTCCCGGTGGCCGCCACGGCGGGCAGCACCGCCGTCGAACCGGCCGCGTCGGTCAGCAGCGGGGTGAGCGTGACGCTCCCGGCCAACCACACCGCGGGCACCACCCCGTGCACCGGAACCGAGACCGGCCACTTCTCCCCGGGCAGCAGGGACGGCGTGTCGGCGACCGGATCCGCCGCGCGGGACCAGCTGCCGAACGGCCCCGACACCGAGGCCGACTGCCGCACCGCGACGATCGCGTTCCCGGTGTTGTGCACCGTGTACGTCAGCACCGCGTCGCCACCCGAGTAGTCCACGCGGACGTCCTCGGCCGAGACACCGGGCGCCAGCGCGCCCCCGACGCGCAGCCGGATCCGGATGCCCACCCGCCGCTCCACACCGTCCTGGACCAGCGACGTCACGATGCCGCCCATCCGGTCGCCCGGCGTCGCTCCGGCGGGCACCGCCAGCGTGAACGACACCTCGCTCGACTGTCCCGGTTGGACGGTCACGCTGCCGGTCGCCGGGGACACCCACGCGCCGACACCCGTCGACGCGGTGTCCCGGGTGAGGAGGTCCAGCTTGCCCTGCGCGGTGGTGAACGCGTCGGCGGCGTAGACGGCCAGTTCGAGCGGCGCACTGCCGTTGTTGGTGACGACCAGGCCGTCCGTGAGCTGTTCGCCCGGGTCCAGGGTGTAGTTGTAGTTCACCCGGTCCGAGCCGAACTCGCCGTCGGCCGTCGCCACCGACCAGGGCACGTCGTCCTGCGCGGCGGCGGGCACCGCGCCCGTCAGCACGGCGAACAACGCGGCCGCCGCCGCGGCGGCCGCTCGAAGAGTCAGCATGGGACAGTCCTAACCGGAGAGGGCGGGCGCCCCGGGGGGACGCCCGCCCGGTGGAAAACTCAGCTCAGCGCGGTGACGGTGGCCTTGCCGTCCCTCGGCTCCTGGCCGACCCAGTCGGGACGGCCAGGCTTACCGCCGTGGCCGTGACCCCGGTCGCCGGTGGTGTGGATGACCACCTTGTCGACGAGCGAGCCGACCGGCCGCGCGGGCGTCGCGCCGCTGTCCGGCCCGCACCACGACACCCGGCCCAGCTCCACCGCGGCGTTCGGCGCCGCACAGGTGCCGCTGCGCACGTTCTCGACCACGAGCTTGTCGTCGCGCACCTGGACCTTCACGTAGGTGCGGACGTGCTCCTGGTTCTCCACCGAGTTGGCCCAGTGGTGGTCCGGGTTCAGCGGGTCCGGACCGTAGTCCGGGTCCTTGCTGGTGTCCGGCGCGGTCAGGTCGTAGTACTTCGAGCCGGACGCCGAGTTCGCCGTCACGTAGATGACGCCGCCCGGGCCCTGGACCACCTGCGTGGCGCCGGGCTGCTCGGCCGGGTTCGCCTTCTGCCCGTTCTTGATCTCGTAGCTGCGCGAGTAGCTGTGGTCGTGGCCCTGCAGGACCAGGTCGACCCCGAGGTTGGAGAACGCGGTGGGGAAGTCCTTGCGGCGCTGCTGGTTGTCCGTGTCGTTGGCGTGGTCGGCGGGCGAGTAGATCGAGTGGTGGTAGACGAGCACGATGTGCTTGGCGTCCTGGCCGTGCTCGTGGATCACGTCGGTGACGTAGCCGATGTGCGCCTCGTCCGAACCGGCGGCGTAGGCGTTGCTGTTCAGGTCGACGAACAGCACGTCCTTGTAGATGTACCAGTAGTCGCCGCCGGAGCGCGCCGCGGCGTCACCGTTGTAGAACGGCGCGGAGCGGTCCGTGTTCGGGGTCCAGAAGTGCTGCTCGTAGGCCTTGCCGCCGACGTCGTGGTTGCCGATCGTGGCCGCCCACGGGTACTGGCGCAGCCTGTCGGAGGCGAGGAACGCGTCCCACTGCGTCTCGTTGTTCGCCGACTCGACCTGGTCGCCGCCGGAGACCAGCAGCTCGGCGTCCGGGTTCGCGGTCAGCGCCACGTTCAGCGTGTCCGCCCAGCCCGCGCCGTCGCGGGCGGTGTCGCCGGACGAGCCGATCTGCGGGTCGCCGAAGAACAGGAAGTCGAAGTCGCCCTTGAACTTCTGCGTGCGGAACGTGTAGACGGGCGACCAGCCGCCCTCGGTGCCGACGCGGTAGGCGTACTCGGTGTTCTGCTTCAGGCCGTTGATGGTGGCGTGCCCGTTGTAGCCGCCGTTGACCGTGTTCGCGGCGACGGTGGCGGGGAACGTGGTGGCGTTGCGGGGGAATTGCCCGTTGCGCACCTTGGACGCCGGGGCGACCTGCACGACCTGGGCGGTGTTCGCCGAGGTGTACCAGCTCACGACGCGCTGCGACTCGGTGGCGCCGACGCCCAGGACGATCCCGGCCGGCTTGGCGGTTTCGGCGGCGCCGGCCGTGGTGACCAGACTGCTGCCGAACACCACCGTGACGCCGAGGACCGCCGCGGCGGCGCCGCGGGCCACGCGACGCCGATCGCCCGATCTGGAGTTTTTCATCAGTTCCGTCCGTTTCGGATTCGACGGGGTTGGGAAGATCGACTGGAGCGTCGTCCGCGTCCGTGTGGCGCAGGTGAACGGAACCGGTCGCACCGGTGTCCGGTCCTCGAAGAACGTGAGGTCACAGACCGGAAATCCGCTCGGCGAACCACAAAAGCCCCATCACCGTCACGCCCGCGGCGATCGCGCCGGTGGCCCAGCGGCCGACGACCGGCGAGCGGCGGCGCAGCAGCGCCAGCAACGGGAAGGCGATCGCGATGATCGCCAGCTGCACCACCTCGATGCCGACGTTGAACACCAGCAGCGACCACAGCAGCGACCACGACCACGCCTGCTCGATGCCCAGCGCGCCGGCGAAACCGAGTCCGTGCACGAGTCCGAAGCAGAACGTCACCCCGAGGCGCGCCCACCCGGTGCGGTCCAGCGCGAAGCGGCCGGACGCCTCCAGATCGATCGCGTCCGCGCCGCGCCGCCACCACCGCCACAGCGGCCAGGCGGCGACGATCGCGATCGACAACGCGATCACCGGTTCGACGAACGCGTCCGGCACCCGGACTGCCCCGAGCGCGGCGAGGATGAAGGTGATCGAGTGGGCGAGCGTGAACGTGGTGGCCGCCAGCACGATCTCGCGCGGGCGGCGGGAACCGGCGATCAGCGCCAGCAGGAACAGGATGTGGTCGATCCCGGTGAGCAGGTGCTCGGCGCCCAGCCGGAAGAACTCCCAGAACCGCTGCGCCCCGGACTGTTCGGTGGAGAACGACGGGTGCGCCGCGTCCAGCGCGGCGCTGCCCGAGGCCAGGTCCAGGTCGTAGGTCACGATGGTCTTGGTGTCGCGGACGTAGCCTTCGCCGTCGGGGAACAGTCCACTGCGGACCTCGTGCACCGTCGAAATCGGACACCGGACATCCAGGACGAGACGGGCGTACGGGACGCCTTCCCGTTCCTCCATGGTGAATCCGCCGTCCTGCACCGGGGTGCAGGCGCTGCCCTGCGCGGTCACGGCGAAGCGCTCCGCCACGTACTTCAGGACAGTGCCGGCGTGCGCGTCCAGTGCGGCGGCCTGCGCGACGGGATCACGGGCCTCGAACGCCGCGGTGCCCTGGTGGAACAGCGGATCGTCGTCCTCGTAGTCGGCGGCGGAGACGACCAGCAGGTCGTACTCCAGTCCCAGTTCGACGCGGACGTGCCCGGGTCCGGGCGAGGTGAGTCCGGCGTAGACGGTCGAGGTGAACCCGTGCGCGGCGGCCGGCGCGGCGGTCAGGACGAGAGCCACGGCCGCGGCGGCGACAGCGAAAGCGGCGCGTCTGAGGGGGCGGGACATGTCCGCACACTGCTCGCCGGAGGTGAACGGCCGACGGCTGCCGGGCGAACAGGCGGCGGACGGATCCCGACGACAGCCGCCGCGCCGCCGCTGACCGGGTAGGAATGGGACATCCCCTGTCCCCGTGGAGGAAGATTCCCGTGCGCGTTCCCGCTGCCGGTGTGCTCGCCGCGATCGCCGTGCTGCTGACCGGGTGCGGCCCGGCCGACGACTGGTCCGGACCACACGCGGCGCCTGGTCCGGTCGGGACACTCGCGCCCGGCTTCGTGACCGCGCCGCCCACCCCGGAGGCGACGATCACCCCGAGCCCCGGCTCGTGGGACGGCGTGCACCCGGCGCCCGGTTACCGCGTCGTCCTGCTCACCGCGGGGGACGACGCGCCGACGAAGACGCTCACCGACGCCGTGACCGCGTGGGCGGAGGCGGAAGAGGTCAGCCTGAAGACGGTCACGGCCACCGGGCCGGACGACTACGTCCCGGGCATCAGCCGGGCGATGGACCTGAAGCCGGACCTGATCATCGCGGCGGGCAACGCGCTGGTCGACCCGCTCGCGCTGGTCACCGCCAGCCACCTGGACCAGCAGTTCCTGGTGCTCGGCGCGGAACTGGCCGAGCCGACGGAGAACGTGACGGCGGCGAACTGGCCCGGCGCCTCCTTCCGCGGCGAAGGCCTGGACATGTCCTCCTCCTTCGACGCGGCGTCGTTCACGCCCGCCCGGGCCGCCGCCGCGGTCCGGGCCGGCGTGGCGAGCGTCCTCAACCACCTGACGGGCATCGTCGTCCGGCTCCCGTAGGGTCACCGCCGCAGCTCGGCCACCTTGTCCAGCCAGCCCAGCTTGTGCGGGTTGTTGATGCCGTAGATGCGGGTGATCCGGCCGTCCTCGACGACGAGGCTCAGCGCGGCGGCGGCGCCAGCCACGTCGAGCCGGACGCCCGGCATGCCGTTGACCCAGGTCGCGCTCGCGGTGAAGCCGGTGAGCTCGGCGGCGCGCGCGAGCAGCGTCGCGACCCGCTCGGCGCCGACGACCGGCTTGCGCGCGGCGGGCACCACGCCGCCGCCGTCGGAGATCACGACCACGTCCGGGGCGAGCACGTCGACCAGGCCCTGCACGTCGCCGTTGGACACGGCGGCGAGGAAGCGCTCCACGGCCGCCTCCTGCTGCGCCCGGTCGACCTGCATGCGCGGCCGCCGGGCGGCGACGTGCTCGCGGGCGCGGTGCGCGATCTGCCGCACCGCGGCGGTGCTCTTGCCGAGCGCCTCGGCGATCTCGCCGTAGGGCACGTCGAACACGTCGTGCAGCACGAACACCGCCCGCTCGGCCGGCCCCAGCGTCTCCAGGACGGTGAGCATCGCGATCGACACGTTCTCCGCGAGCTCCACGTCCTCGGCCACGTCGGGGGTGGTGAGCAGCGGTTCGGGCAGCCACTCGCCGATGTAGTCCTCGCGCCGCCGGTACACCGAGCGGAGCCGGTTCAGCGCCTGCCGCGTCACCACGCGGACCAGGTAGGCCCGCGGGTCCCGCACCTCCGCCTGGTCCACGTCGGCCCAGCGCAGCCAGGTCTCCTGCACGACGTCCTCGGCGTCGGCGGCGGAGCCGAGCATCTCGTAGGCCACGGTGAACAGCAGGCTGCGGTGGGTGACGAACGGGTCGGTCAACGTTCCTCCTCTGGTCGTTGCCCATCCAGACACCGGCGGCCGTCCGGATGTGACATCACCGCTCCCGCCGGCCGTCGGCGATGGCCCTCAGCGCGGACTTGAAGACGCGGTAGGTGTCGTCGCCCAGCTCGCGGCGGTGCCGGTCCTCGATGACGGCGAGGATGGCGTGCGCCTTGGCAATCTCGTCCAGCCCGGTCTCGTCCAGCCCCGTCTCGCTCGGCCCGGTCTCGCTCAGCATGACGAGCTTCGCGCGGCGTCGCCGGTCAGCACGGCCAGCACCGTGCCGTCCCGGGTTCACCTGGGGTGGCCCTGCTCGCCGAGGCGGTGGAACAGCTCCTCCCGCAGCCTGCGGCTCAGTCGTCCGATCAGCATCCCCATGTCCGGCTCCCGTTCGGTCATCGCACACTCTGTTGGTAATGAATCTTGACTGAGCACCGTCGACTACAGCATCACTCGCACGCTCGACGCCCCGGTCAGCAAGGTCTGGGACGCCTGGACGGTGTCGGAGAACTACGGCAAGTGGGCCGGCGCCGAGGAGGTCGACCTGGACGTGCGGCCAGGCGGGGCGTGGAGATCGGTCATGGTCATCCCCGGCGGCACCCGCGTCCCGCTGACCGGGTCCTACGCCGAGGTCGAACCGGGCAAGCGGCTGGTCATCGGGATGGACGTGCCCGGCCGCGACGAGCAGTCGCTCATGGTCGTGGAGTTCGCCGCGGACGGCGACCGCACCGAGATCACCCTCTCCCAGACCTTCGGCCGGGCTGAGGACCGCGGCCAGGCCGAGCAGCGCAGCACACCATGCTGCTGGACGGCCTGACCGCCTACCTGGCGAACGCCTGAAGCAGGACCCGCCGGCTCGGGGCGCCCCGCGTCCTCAGTCCCGGGACGCCCCATCCGCTCGGTGATCTTCCTCGCGACGCTCGCCGTGGACGGCGGCAGGTCCCGCTCTAACGGCGGGCCCGCTCGCCGCGACCTAGGAGCATGGACGACGCCGACCTGTGGCGGGCCGTCGACACCCAGCGCGTGGCGATCGCGGACCTGCTGGACGACCTGACCGACGACGAATGGGCCCACCCGTCGCTGTGCGAGGGGTGGACGGTGCGGGACGTCGCGGCGCACCTGGCCAGCCAGTACCGGATCCGGTTGCGGGACGCGCTCGCCGGGGCGATCCGGGCGCGCGGCAACATCGACCGCGCGATCCACGACGCCGCCTGCGCCTACCGCAAGCCCGCGCCGGAGCTGGTGGCGGAGATCCGGGACCTGGCCGGGTTCCGCCGCATCCCGCCCGGCATCGGCCTGGAGGAGGTGCTGATCGACATCCTCGTCCACGGCCTGGACATCGCGTTGCCGCTGGGCCGGTCACTCGCCGTGCCGCCGGACGCCGCCGCGCACGTCGCGCAGCGGCTGTGGGACAAGCCGCGCATGTTCCACGCGCGCCGGCACTTCGGCGGGCGCCACTACCGGGCCACCGACACCGGCTGGTCGGCGGGCGACGGCCCCGAGGTGAGCGGCCCGGCGTGGGCGATCATGCTGCTGTTCGCCGGGCGCCCTGCCGCGCGGGCGCACCTCACCGGCCTGCGGTAGTCAGCCGGTGACGTCGAGCGCGGCGCGGACGATGCTGTCGCTGTCCAGGCCGTGGTGCCGGTAGACGTCTTCGAGCGAGCCGGACTGGCCGAAGCCCGTCACGCCGAGCGCCGTCGTCCGGACGCGGTTGATCGTGGCGAGGAACGCCAGCGTGTGCGGATGTCCATCCAGGACGGTCACCAGGGGAGCGGCGCGGTCGGCGGGGAAGGCGGCGTCCAGGATCCAGGTGTCGGCCCGTTCGTGGCCCTGCCGGGCCCGGACCGCGCGGTGGAGCAGGTCGGGGCTGGTCACGCACACGACGTCGGCCGGGACGCCGATCTGGTCGAGCCGGGCCGCGGCGTCGAGGGCCTCGGGCACGAGCGCGCCCATCACGGCGATGGTGACGGCCGCGCCCTCCGCGCGGCGCAGCGGATACGCGCCGGCGACGACCTGGCGGCGGCGCCGTTCGCGGGCGGCCGGGTCCGACGGCACGTCGGCGAGGGTCTGGTCGACCGGGCGGGTGGACAGCCGCAGGTAGGCCGAGCTGCCGCCGGGCTTGCCGAGCTGGGCCATCGCCGCGAGCAGCGTCCACTCGGCGTCGATCGCGAACGCGGGTTCGTAGGAGAGGCAGCCGGGCTGTTCCAGTCCGATCGACGGGGTCTTGATGGACTGGTGCGCGCCGCCCTCGGGGGCGAGGGTCACGCCGGACGGGGTGCCGATGAGGATGGACTGGCCGCCGGCGTAGATGCCGTAGGACCACGGTTCGAGCGCGCGCTCGACGAACGGGTCGTAGAGCACGCCGATGGGCAGCAGCGGCTGGCCCCAGCGGCTCCAGGTGGCGCCGAGCTCGCCGAGCAGGCCGACGAGGTTGGTCTCGGCGATGCCCAGTTCGATGTGCTGGCCGGTCGGCCGTTCCCGCCAGTGCAGGATGGTTTCGCTGTCGTCGGCGAACCAGTCCGGTCGTTCCTGGACGGACCAGACGCCGACCTTGTTGACCCAGCCGCCGAGGTTGGTGGTGGAGCTGACGTCGGGGCTGACCGTGACGACGCGGCGCGCGGTGTCCGGGGCTTCGCGGGTGAGGTCGAGCAGGGCGCGGCCCAGCGCGGCCTGGGTGGTCGCGGTGCCGGTGGGGGTGCGGCCGAAGTCCGACGGCACCGGCGGCGGAGCCGCGGCCGGGATTTCCGGGCGGCGCAAGCGTTTCGCGGTGGCCCGGCAGAGCTCCTGTTCGGGGCTGCCGTCGGCGAAGGGGCGCCAGGGGTCGTCGAGGTCGGTGCCCAGCCGCTCGGCGAGTTCCCGCATCTGGGCGTCGGTGAGCAGGGCGGAGTGGTTCTGCGGGTGGCCCTTGGTGGCCAGGCCGTGACCCTTGATCGTGTAGGCGAAGACGACCGTCGGGCGGGTGTCGTCGATCGCGGCGAAGGCCTGGTCGAGGGCGGTGAGGTCGTGGCCGCCGAGGTTGGCGATCGCGTTAGTGAGGGTGGTGTCGTCGAGGTCGTCGAGCAGGGCCGCGATGGCGGGGCTGTCACCGGGCAGCCGGCGGCGCAGTTCGGCGGCGTCGCAGCGCAGCAGGCGCTGGTACTCCGGGTTGGGCATGGCGTCGATGCGCTGCCGCAGTTCCGCGCCGCCGGGGCGGGTGAACAGTTCTTCCAGCAGGCGGCCGTACTTGAGGACGATGACCTGCCAGCCCGCGGCGGCGAACATGCCCTGCAGCTTGTCGGCGGCGATGTTGGGCACGACGCGGTCCAGGGACTGGCGGTTGAGGTCGACGATCCAGACGATCTCGCCGAGCTCGGCCACGCCCGGGTCGAGAACGGCCTCCCACACCGCGCCTTCGTCCAGTTCGGCGTCGCCGACGAGCGAGTACTGGCGGCCGGTGCCCGCGCCGCCGAACTTGGTGTCGACGTAGCGCCGGGAGACGGCGCCCCAGATCGGGGCGGTGGCGCCGATGCCGACCGAGCCGGTCGAGTAGTCGGCCGGGTCGGGGTCCTTGGTGCGGCTGGGGTAGCTCTGCAGCCCGCCGAACTCGCGCAGCCGCGGCAGGTAGGACGCGTCCAGCTCGCCGAGCAGGTGGTTGATCGCGTGCAGCACCGGCGAGGCGTGCGGCTTGACCGAGACGCGGTCCGCCGGGCGGAGGTGGTTGAACCACAGTGCGGTCATGATGGAGACCATCGACGCCGACGACGCCTGGTGGCCGCCGACCTTGAGCCCCGACGGGTTCGGGCGCACGCGGTTGGCGTGGTGGATGATCGCGCTGGACAGCCACAGCACCCGGTCCTCGACCGCGCGCAGCACGTCGGTGGCGGGTGTGGTCGTGGTGGGGGTGCTCATCGGGCCGTCCTCGATCCGGGTGCAGGTTGCTCACAGTGAACCAACCTGCTGAACTGTTGCTCAACACCCCGGCTGGAAATTGAGCAATCTGCCCAGCGCCGGAGCTGGTGTGCGAGGGAGAGGCGAGCACAATGCCCCAGGACGGCTTCGTCGACGCGGTGGACGCCCGGATCCTGCTGGAACTGGCCGAGCACCCGCGCGCGACCACGCTCGCGATCGCCGACCGGGCCGGGATCTCCCGCAACACCGCGCAAACCCGGATAGCGCGCCTGGAGGCCGGCTCGCTGGACTCGTTCGAACGGCGGATCTCACCGGCCGCGCTCGGGTACCCGCTGACCGCGTTCATCACGGCGCAGGTGACGCAACGGCTGCTGGACGAGGTGGCCGCCGCGCTCGCCGGGGTGCCCGAGGTGCTGGAGGTGCAGGGAATCTCCGGGCCGGTCGACCTGATGGTGCACGTGGTGGCGCGCGACGCCGACGACCTGTACCGGATCGCCGGGCTGATCCTCGCCATCCCCGGCGTGGAGCGCACCAACACGGCCTTGGTGATGCGCCAGCTGGTCGACTACCGGATCAAGCCGCTGCTCCACCAGGCGGCGGGGCCGAGTTAGCGGCCCGGGCGGCCGCGCTCGCGGCGGATGCGCAGAAGCACGCCCAGCACGAAGCCGAACACCGCGCTGCCGGCGACGGGCAGGAACCACGGGGCGCTCGGGTAGATGCGGAACCCGACCACGACGCAGACGACCAGGACCACCGCGCCTGCCGCGGCGGCCGTGTAGGAGCGTCGTCGAGTCACGTGCCCTCCCGGGCCTGGGCCAGCCGCGGCGGCAGGGTGCGAGGGGGTGTGTCACTCCGGTTCGGCGGGAACCGCGGCGAGCGCCGTTGAGCTACGTGCCCCGGCGACGTCATGCCAGCTCGGCGGAAACCACCGCGGGCAGGTCGCGCAGGCGGGCCAGCAGGTGGTCGATCTCGTCCCCCGGCAGCAGGACCGCGCAGACCATGCTGCTCTCCCGGACGCCCTCGCGGATGTCGACCGACAGTTCGTGCACCGGGCGGCCCTGCTGGGACAGGGCGCCGATCAGGGCGGGGACCTGCGTGGCGCCGCCGGTGAAGTAGGTGGCGATGCGGCGCCGGACGAGCATCGTCGAACGCGGGGCCGGGGTGTGGAACGTGCTGACGGACATGGCGGATCTCCAGGAAGATCGAGAAACCGGACGGATCCGGGCCAGGTCCCGAAAAAGCGATCGCCGACACTGCGCGCCGGCGACCTGGGTTCAGCCGGCGCGCCGGGCTACGAGTCGCTGGGACGTCAGGCGCTGCACGGCGCAAGATTAACACGACACCGGCCCGATCGCCGACACCCCGGCCCGGGGTGCCGACGACGGGTGCTACCGGGTCACCCGGAACCGCAGGTGTGTCGCGGCCGGTGTGACGAGCACGTCGGTGCGTTCCAGCTCGACCGCCGACGGCAGGGTGTCGAAGAGCCGCGTGCCGCCGCCGATCAGGAGCGGGACCACGTGCACGTGGATCTCGTCCACCAGCCCGAGCGGGAGCGCCTGCTGCAGCACGGTCGCGCCGTGCAGTCCGACGAACTTGTCCCCGGCGGCCTCCTGCGCCGAACCGATCGCGGCAGCCACCCCGTCGCTGAACGTGTACCCCGACGGGTACCGCTCGGGCGGCTCGCGGTGGGTGACGACGAAACACGGGACGCCGGGCAGCGGGCCGCCCTCGCCCCAGATGTCGACGCACTTGTCGAACGACTTTCGGCCCATCACCACCGCGCCGGTGACGTCGATCGCCTGTCGCAGCAACGCCCTGTCGTCGTCGGTGGCCGCGTCGAACAGCCAGTCGTGCAGCGTGCCGGCGCCGTCGCCGAACGGGTTGTCGCGGCTGTCGTTCGGCCCGGTGACGTAACCGTCGAGCGAAACCGACATGTCGGAGATGACGAGTGCCATGGAACTGCCCCTTCCGTGGATGTTGTCACTCCTGCGTCGGACGAGCGTGCTCGGATTCGACAACCCGGTACCGCAGGTGGGTCGCGTCGTGCCCGTCCAGCCGGCGGGTCAGTCGTAGTTCGGCGGCGTGGCCATCGAACAGGCGGCGGCCCGCGCCGAGCAGGACCGGGACCAGGTGGATCTCCAGTTCGTCGAGCTCACCGGCGGCCAGCAGCGCCTGGGCCGCGCCCGCGCCGTGCACCAGGATCGCCTCCTCGCCCGCCGCGGCGCGGGCGTCGGCCACGCAGGCCGCCACCTCGGTGTAGTAGCGGGCGCTCCCGGGCGGCTCGTCGTCGGGGTGGTGGGTCAGCACGTGGATCGGCACGCCGTCGTGGTGGTCGCCCTGCCAGCGCCCTGCCAGCTCGAACGTCCGCCGCCCGGTGATCACCGCCCTGGTGGCCATCGCTTCGGCGAACACCTGGCCGTCCGGGCCGGGCGACTCACGCCGGTCCAGCCAGTTGAACAACCGCCCGCCGCCGCGGCCCAGTTCTTGTCCGGGGCGATCGTCGGGGCCCGCGATGTAGCCGTCCAGCGACATCGCCATGTACAGCCGGGTCAGTGCCATCGGACCGTCCTTCCGCTCGGGTGTCTCACCACCACGTCGGACGGCGGCGCCGGTTTTCGACAGCCCGCTACGCCTCGTTGCCGGGGGAGAGGTCGCGCACCGACTGGAACCCGAGCTGCGGGCCGAGCCCGGTCGCGGTGGTGCCCTCGACCGGGCGCAGCAGCAGGCCGACGTGGTCGCCGGTGTCGTGCCGGGACAGGATCTCGCCCGCGAACCAGCCGGCGCAGTCGTCGAGCACGGGGACCCCGCCCGGGCCGGGGCGCCAGGCGCAGCGCGTGAACTTGTCGGTGTCGAAGCCGGTGTGGCTGCCGAACAGCTCGGCCAGCCCGGGCACCGACGTGTCGAGCCGGTGCACGACCACCGTCGACGCGTCCGCGGCGACCTCGAAGGTGTGGTTCTTCTTCGACAGCCACACCATGAACCGCGGCGGATCGATGCTGCACTGCGCGGCGAACCCGGCCAGGCACCCCGCGCGCCGCCGCCCGTCGGTGGTCGTCACGACGAACATCGGGTAGTCCAGCGCGCCGACGACCGTCTCGAACCCCTCAGCTGCCACGGCTCAGTTCTACCCGAGCCGTGGCAGCCGAGGGGCACCGCGCACCCGCCACCCGGAACCTCAGCGGCCGAGGAACTCCAGCAGCGCGGTGTTGACCTCGTCCGGGTGGGTCCAGGCGATGTTGTGCGGCCCGCCGGGCACGGTGACGAACTCGAGGTCCTTGACGAGACCCGGCAGCCGCGCCGCGGTGGCCTCGTACGGCAGGATCCGGTCGGCGTCGCCGTGGATGAGCAGCACCGGGACGTCGATCTTGGGCAGGTCGTCGCGGAAGTCGGTCAGCCAGGTGTCGACGCAGGCGTAGGCGGCGTGCGCCGAGGCGGCGACCGCCACGTTGAAGCTGTTCTGCCACGCCTGCTCGCTGATGCGGGTGCCGGCGTAGGTGTCGACGTTGTAGAAGTTGTCGAGGAAGTCCTTGAAGTAGGCGGGCCGGTCCTTGACGACCGCCGCCTTGATGTCCTCGAACACCGACTTGTCGACACCCTCGGGGTTGTCGTCGGTCTTGAGCAGGTACGGCGGGATCGCGCCCATGAGCACGGCCTTGCGCACCCGGTCCGAGCCGTAGGTCCCGAGGTAACGGGTGACCTCGCCGGTGCCCATCGAGAAGCCGACCAGCACCACGTCGTCGAGTTCCAGGTGGTCCAGCAGCGTCTTCAGGTCCGCGGCGAAGGTGTCGTAGTCGTAGCCGACGGTGGGCTGGCTGGACTGGCCGAAACCACGGCGGTCGTAGGTGATGACCCGGTACCCGGCGGCCAGCAGCACCCGCTCCTGCTTCTCCCACGAGTGCCCGTTGAGCGGGTAGCCGTGGATCAGCACCACGGGCGTGCCGGTGCCGTGGTCCTCGTAGTGGATCTCGATGTCCTCGGAGTTCTCACGGCCGACGGTGATCTTCGACATGGTGTTTTCCTTCCTGTGTCAGGATTTTCAGGCCACCGGGGGCACGTACGGGAACCCGGCGGTGGGCTTGCTGGTGACCGATTCGCGGCCGATGCCGAGGCGGATCGGGGTGTTGGCGGCCGTGGAGAACATGACGTCAGGCGCGTTGTCCGTCAGCGCGCGGCCGTTCCACTCCGCGAAGCCGAACGACGCCGGCGTGCCCACCGTGTAGGGCAGGACGTTCGGGAAGAACCGGTGCGCCAGCTTCTCCCCGTAGGCCTGCGGGTCCTCGGCCGTGCCGTACGCCGCGACGACCCCGGCGATCTCCTTGCCGACCAGGTCGCCGTAGGTGGCGTAGTCGTCCGCGGGCACGCCGGCGTTGAGCCGGTCGCCCAGGTCCTCGTTGTACTGCGTGAACAGCGGGTGGATCATCGGCAGCCCGACGCGGTTGATCGAGCGCCAGCCGCCGGCGTCGGTGGCCAGAGTGGACACCGCCCACACCCCGACGCGGCCCGCGCCCAGCTCGGCGTCCGGCACCTCCAGCACGATCGAGTACACCGTGTGCCCGGCGAACAGGTTGGCCGCCCGCGCCTCGGTCCAGTCGCCGAGGTCGACCGTCGTGCCGTCCTGGAACGCGTGACCCACCGCGTGCAGCACGTCCGGCTCGATCCAGAACGGGTCGCCCGCCTTGCCGGTCCACACGCGCAGCCCGCCCGCGCCGGTGACCGTCTCGCCGGTCACCCCCTCCGCCACGACCTCGCCCGGCGCGAACGGGTCGGTGGCCGCGGCGCCGGTGATCCGCCGCAGCACCCAGGTCTGGCTGCCCTGCTCGTCCCGCTCGCCGAACACGAACCGGTACGTCAGGTCCTCCACGACGTCACCGTTCGTGTCGACCTTGAACTCGTACATCCCCTCCGGGTGGTAACCGGGCACGGGGATGTCGCCGGCGATCGAGTGGCACACGTTGATGACGAACACGGTGCCGGTTTCGCCCCGGAACACGTACAGGTCGGTGATGTCGAGGCGGACGTCCTGACGGGCGATCGGCGAATCGAGGTGGTGCGACATGGTTTCTCTCCTTTGTGGACTTGCGGGTTGACGGTGGTGGTCAGGCGCGCGGCGACCAGCGCTGCTCGATGCGGCCGTACCGCCAGATCAGGGCCGCCACCAGCCAGGTGACGGCGAACAGGCCCGCGACGGCGAACCCGAGTGTGTTGAGGTCGAGGCCGGCGTTCCACGACCAGAACCCGCCCGACCAGCCGAACTGCCCGGACAGCACGGACAGCAGTTCGGCGGCGCCGATCAACACGGCCACCGCGACGGACAGCCCGGTGACCGTGAGGTTGTAGTAGATCCGGCGCACCGGGCTGGCGAACGCCCAGCCGTAGGCGAGGTTCATGAACGACCCGTCGATCGTGTCGAACAGGGTCATGCCGGCGGCGAACAGGACCGGCAGGCACAGGATGGCGTACCAGGGCAGCCCGGCGACGGTGGCGCTGCCCGCGAGGACGAGCAGCGCGACCTCGGTCGCGGTGTCGAACCCGAGCCCGAACAGCACCCCCAGCGGGTACATGTGCCACGGCTTCCCGATGGCCCGGGTGAACCGCCCCAGCAGCCGGTTCAGCAGCCCGCGGTGCGCCAGCTCGTGCTCCAGCGCCGCCTCGTCGAACTCGCCGGACCGCAGTCCGCGCAGCACCTTCAGGATGCCGGCCAGGATCACCGCGTTCACCGCGGCGATCAGGACCAGGAACGAGCCCGACACCGACGTCCCGATCAGCGACGTGTAGCGGTGCAGCGCGGAGCCGTCGTCCCGCAGCGGCCCGGCGATGGTCCGCACGCCCAGCGACAGCAGCAGCGCGAGCCCGAACACGACCGTGGAATGGCCCAGCGCGAAGAAGAACCCGACCGACAGCGGGCGGCGGCCCTCCTGCATCAGCTTGCGGGTCGTGTTGTCGATCGCCGAGATGTGGTCGGCGTCGAAGGCGTGCCGCATGCCCAGCGTGTAGGCCGTGACGCCGACCCCGAGCCCGAGTGCGGGCGCCCCGGCGTGACCGTGCGCGACCAGGAGCAGGGTGCCCCAGCCCAGCACGTGCAGCGCGGCGATCACGGCGGCCATCCCGCCGGCGCGGCCCCACTCCCGCCGCGACAACGGTTGCCGGGAGACCCGGGTCAGCGTGGTCGTCATGCTCTTCCCTCCGGCCGATCCACTTCGGACTCGATGACTTCGAGCCTGCTCGCCCGCGGCCGCCGGAGCCATGACGCCGCCTCCACAACGCGGTGTGGGGTTTTCCCCACACCGCACCGGTGCCGGCCCGATCCGGTTCTCGGGAGCACGCCATGGCGCGCCCCGGCCGCCGCGGTGACGCTGAGGAGGAGACGGGCACGACGCCCGCGCGAACCGGAGGTAGTCATGACCCAAACCACCGAGAAGACCCGGCGGATCCCCGCCGCGGGAGCCGTCGGCTTCACCGCCTCGCCGGCGCTGGCCCGCGACCTCCAGCTGGTGCTGGCCGACCTCGTCGAACTGCACCTGCAGGCCAAGCAGGCGCACTGGAACGTGGTCGGCCCCGGCTTCCGCAGCCTGCACCTGGAGCTGGACGACATCACCGCGGCGGCGCGGGAAGCGAGCGATCTGGTGGCCGAACGGCTGCGCGCCCTGCACGGCGTGCCGGACGGCCGGTCCGGCACGGTGGCCGCCACCACGACGCTGGCGGCCTTCCCCGGGGGCGAGCGGTCCACCGCGGAGGTGATCGAGGCGATCACGAACCGGCTGCACGGCGTCGCGTCGACGATCCGTGTGGTGCGGGGTTCGGTCGACGCCGAGGACCCGGTCACCACCGACCTGCTGCACAGCGTCGTGGAAACGCTGGAGAAGCACGCGTGGATGCTCGGCGCGGCGGGGCGGGAACCGCGGCGCTGACCGGAATCCGTTATATGCTCGGCAAGTGAGGACGGACATCACGGTCGTCGTGGGCGAGGACCAGGCGCTGGTGCGCGAAGGCATCGTGCGGATGCTCGAACGCGCGGGCTGCACGGTCCTCGCCGCGGTCGGCACGGCCACCGAGCTCGTGCACGAAGCCCGGCGGCACAAGCCGGACGTGGTGATCACCGACATCCGCATGCCGCCGCAGTTCGACGAGGCCGGCCTGCGCGCCGCGATCGAGATCCGCGCGAGCGAACCGGGCATCGGCGTGATCGTGTTGTCGCAGTTCCTCGACGACACCTACGCCATCGACCTGGTCGGTGATCGCGCCGAGGGCGTCGGCTACCTGCTCAAGGAGAAGGTGGCCAGCCCCGAGCTGCTCGTCGATGCGGTCCGCCGGGTCGCCGACGGCGGCTCGGCCCTCGACCCGGACGTGATCGCCCGCCTGGTGGGCCGCAAACGGGTCGACAGCCCGCTGGACGGCCTCACCCAGCGCGAACGCGAGGTGCTCGCGCTGATGGCCGAAGGCCACTCGAACTCCGGGATCGCCGCCAAACTCGTCGTCACCGTGCCCGCGGTCGAGCGGCACGTCACCGGGATCTTCAGCAAACTGGGCCTGACCGACGCCGCCTCCGGGCACCGCCGCGTGCTCGCCGTGCTCAGGTACCTGGGGCAGTGAACAGCGCGGCCAGGTCGGTTCCGACCAGCTGGTCCTTGGGCACGAACGCCCGCACCCCGGCGCCGGTGAGGGTCTGCTCCGGGTAGCCGTGGTGGTCGGTGGAGGTCAGGACCACCGCGGGCGGCTCGGGTTCCCGGTGGATCTCCCGCGCGAGGGTGAGGCCGTCGGTGTCGGGCAGGTTCACGTCCAGCAGCACGCCGCCGGGGCGGTGCGCGCGGATCGCGGCCATGGCCTCGCTGCCGTCGGCGGCGGCGTCGACCACCTCGAACCCGCGCACGGCCAGCAGACGGCCGGCGACGCGGCGGAAGGCCGCGTCGTCGTCGACCACCAGCACCGTGAATCCCATACCGCAAGCCTCGTCCGCCACGGCTTCACACGCAATGGGGAAAACCCCACGATCATGGAACCGGGATCCGGGCACCGGGCGGTACGCTGCCGGTCCAGCACGTGCCCTGACGCTGATCTCCAGCGCCTCGGCGACGAAGAATCAGATGTGGGCCTCGACCGCCGCGGGCAGACCGCGCCCGGCCAGCACGGCGGGACGCAGGTCCGCGACCAGGTCGCGGAGTTCGGCGATCGCCGTGCGCGCCTGTTCCACGGCTTCGTCGATGAGTTCCGCTTGACCCGGCGGCTCGCACTCGCTGGTCAGCTCCAGTGCGATGAGGACGTTGACCAGCCGGGCCTGCACGCGCTCGCGCAGCTCACCGGCCAGCCGCAGGCGAGAGTCGGCGATCCGGCGCTGTGCCGCGCGATCCGGCACCCGTGGTCGTGCTGCTCCACTGTGGACTGCGGTCGTCTCCGTCAGCTGCATGTCCCAAGCCTCCGCCGTGGCGGGGCGGCCGGGTAGCGGGCGAGTCCTATCAGCTCATAACCGCTGCTTATGTCCCGCCGGTGAGCGGGATGGTGGCCCGCAGCGAGGTGCCGCTCCCCGGCGGCGAGGACAGGGCGAAGTCGCCGTCCAGCGCCGTGACGCGGTCGGCGAGCCCGATCAGGCCGCTGCCCGTGCCGTCGAGGTTCGCGCCGCCCGCGCCGTCGTCGCTGACGTCGAGGATCAGCGTCGCTCCGTCGCAGCGCAGGTCGACCGTGATCCCGGTGGCGCCGGCGTGCTTGACCGCGTTGGTGATCGCCTCGGACACCACGAAGTAGGCGTTGACCTCGATCGTCGGCGGCAGCCGCCGGGGGAGGTTGCCGGTGATCACCACCGGCAGCGGGGTGCGCGCCGCGAGCGCCTCGACCGCGGGCAGCAGCCCGCGCGAGGTCAGGATCGCGGGGTGGATGCCGGCGACGAGGTCCCGCAGGTCGTCGATGGCGGCCTGCGCCTGGCCGACCGCTTCGTCGACCAGTTCGCCGACACCGGGCGGCAGCTCCTCCCGCGCCAGCTGGAGTCCGATGAGGAGGGCCACGAGCCGTTGCTGCACACCGTCGTGCAGGTCGCGCGCCATCTGGCGGCGCACCTCGGTCGTGGTTTCCACGATCCGCCGCTGCGCCGCCCTGGACTCCACCGCGCGCACCTGCGCCGCGTCGCGTTCCCGGATCATCCGCTCGGTCGCGTGCCGCTCGGTGAGGTCGGTGAAGGCGTAGACCAGGCCGGGCCCGTCGTCCAGTCGCAGCGGCGCCGACCACCACGCGATCGGGAACATCGACCCGTCCCGCCGCACGAACCAGTCGTTGTCGCCGTGCGCGGTCTCGCCGGTCAGCCGGGGCCGCAGCATCGGGCACTCCGCCGCCGGGTACGGCTCGCCCGTCACGCGCTTGTAGTGCACCGTTTCGTGGCTCGGCCGGCCGCGCAGCTCCGACACGTCGTCGTAGCCGAGCGCGTCCAGCGCGGCCTGGTTGGCGAACATGATCAGGCCCTCGGCGTCCACCACCCAGACCGGTTGCGGCACGCTGTCGAGGATCAGCGGCAGCAGCGCGTCAACCGACCTCATGGCCACGCCCGCGTGCCCGGTCGCCGTCGGCGGTCTCGGTGGTCCGCAGCGAGCCCAGCAGCGCGAGCCGCTCCTCGGTCGCGCTGCCCGGCTGCGCCTGGAAGACCTTGAGCTGCTGGCCGGGCGCGCTGTTCACGGTGAACGAGTGGTAGCTCAGGTCCAGCTCGCCCACCTGCGGGTGCCGGATCCGCATCGGCTCGTGCTTCTTCTCGCGCACGTCGTGCCGGGACCACAGCCGCACGAACTCCGGGCTCTTCACCGTCAGCTCGCCGACCAGGTCGGTCAGCCGCTGGTCGTCCGGGTCCTCACCGGCTGCCACCCGCAGCGCCGCGACACCCTTGGCGGCCACCGAGTCCCAGTCGCGGTAGAACTCGCGCGCCGCCGGGTCGAGGAAGCAGAAGCGGCCGAGGTTCGGCTCCGGCCCGGCCGGCGCGTACAGCGCCTGGCCGAGCGGGTTCGCGGCGAGCACGTCCAGCAACGGGCCCACGACCATGGCCGGGGAGTGCGTCCAGGTGTCCATCAGCCGGCGCAGATCCGGGTCCACCTGGCGGAAGCGGCGCCGCCGCGGCCGGGGCCGCGCGAGCCGGTACAGGTGCTCCACCGCCTCCTGGTCCAGGCCCAGCACCGCGGCCAGCGACTGCAGGACGTGGTCGGACGGGTTGCGCTCGCGGCCCTGTTCGAGCCGGGCCAGGTAGTCCGTGCTGATCCCGGCCAGCGTCGCCACCTCCTCGCGGCGCAGGCCACCGCGGCGGCGACCCGAGTCGGCGAGACCGAGATCGGCCGGGGTGACCACGTTGCGGCGAGCCCTGATGAACTGGCCGAGCCGGTTGTCGTCCTCCACGGATCGAGGGTAAGCGCACCGGGCCCGCGGGCGGTAGGAGTGGCACTCCTACCCAGCGCGTCGATTACCCTCCCGCTCTCGTGCTGAAGAAGGCCTCGTTCGCGGTGTCGCGCCTCATCGAGTTCGCGTTGCTCGCCCTCGGCGTGCTCGTGTTCGTGTTCGACGACCCGGTGTTCGTGATGTGGTGGGACCTGCTGGCGGCCGTGTACCTGGGCGTCCGGATCCGGCGCGTGGCGCGCAAGTCCGCGGGTCCGGACTGGCGGCGCAGCCTGCTCGGCGGGCGTGGCGGCCTGTTCTTCACGGTGTTCACCAGCGTGGTCGGCATCACCTGCGGCCTGACCATCGTGCTGGGCACCGGCGACGACCTGATCGCCAGGGTGTTCGGCGTGCCCGCCGTGCTGCTCGCCTGGGCGATCCTCCACTTCGGATACGCCGAGCGGTACGCGCACGCCTACTACCGGGCGCTGCCGGAACGGCAGTTCGCCTTCCCGGACACCGAGACACCCCTGTTCGCCGACTTCGCGTACTTCGCGTTCACCGTGGGCACCACGTTCGCGGTGTCCGACGTCGAAACCCGTACGACGGCGGCGCGGTCGCGGGTACTCTCGCACGGGGTGCTGAGTTTCCTCTACAACACCGCGACGCTCGGAGTCGCGATCGGCGTGATCACCGGGAGTTGACGTGTTCGGCGCACTGGCCTTCGACCTGGATTCGGTCGCCAACCTGCGGTTGTGCAGCTGGCGGGACAACGGCTGGCGCTCTCTGCTGATCCGGTCCTACGCCAACGACCCGGTCGCCGAGGAGGTCCTGCTGCCTGCCACCGCCGAGCAGACCCTCGTGCTGATCACCTCGGGCACCAAGACCATCGAGTCGAGGGCGGGCGCGCGCTGGCACAGCGCCGAATACGGGCCCGGCCGGATCGGGCTGACCGCGCCGCACCAGGAGGCGCACCTGCGCTGGCGCGGCGCGCCCACGACGAGCATCAACGTCTACCTGCCGGCCGGACTGCTCGAACGGACCGCCGCCGAGCTCTTCGGACGTGGCGCGTCGCGGGTGAGCCGGCCGGACGCACTCGCCGCCGACGATCCGGTGCTCGCGGCCGTGCTCACCGGGCTCGGCGACGCCGCGCTCGCCGGGGCGGACGAGCTGTACGCGGAGACGGCGGCCGCGTTCATCGCCGCGCACCTGCTCACCCGGCACGCCTCGGCCCCGGAACCGGCTCCGGTGCGCGCCGAGGACATCCGGGTGCGGCAGGCCGTCTCGTTCATCCAGGACAACCACCACCTGCCGCTGACGCTCGCCGAGATGGCGGCCGCGGTGGAGTTGAGCCCGTTCCACTTCCTGCGGGTCTTCAAGGCCGCGACCGGTACCACCCCGTACCGGTTCTTGAACACGGTCCGGATCGACCGCGCACGGCGGTACCTCGGGCGGACCGACCTGCCGGTCAGTGACATCGCGCACCTGTGCGGGTTCACTTCGCCGTCCCGGCTGGCGATCGCGTTCCGGCGGGAGACCGGGGTGTCGCCCACCGCGTTCCGGGACCAGCAGCAATAAACGTCCTGCCGCGCAGCAAGTAGGGGAAGGCGCGCGCCCGCCGGGGAACTTAGCGTGGCGGGCATGGCCACTAACGACCCGACGGTGGAGCTGTCCTGCGTCCTCAACGGACAGTCCGTCCGCCTCCAGGTGGATCCCCGTGAATCGCTCCTCGACGTGCTGCGCGAGCGGCTCGTCCGCACCGGCACGAAGAAGGGCTGCGACCAGGGCCACTGCGGCGCGTGCACGGTGCACGTCGACGGCCGCCGGGTGGTGTCGTGCCTGACCCCGGCCGTCCAGGTCGCGGGGCAGGAGGTGACGACCATCGAGGGCGTCGCCGGACCGGACGGCGGGCTGCACCCGCTGCAGCAGGCCTTCATCGACCACGACGCCCTGCAGTGCGGCTACTGCACGCCCGGCCAGATCATGTCCGGCCTGGCCTGCATCGCCGAGGGCCACGCCGGCGACGACGACCAGATCCGCGAGTACCTCAGCGGCAACATCTGCCGCTGCGGCGCCTACGCCGGCATCGTCGCCGCGGTCCGCGAGGCCGCCGCGCGGAACGGGGCGTGACGTCGTGCGAGCCTTCAGCTACCTCGTGCCGGATAGCGTGGACGCCGCCGTCGACGCGCTGCGGTCGGCGCAGCCGGGCACGAAGATCCTCGCCGGCGGCACCACCCTCTACGACCTGATGAAGCTGGGCATCGAGGCGCCGCTCGCGGTCGTCGACGTGCACCGCCTGCCCGGTTTCGACGCCGTCGGTACCGGACCGGACGAGCTGTCCTTCGGCGCGGGCGCCCGGATGGCCGACGTCGCCGACCACCCCGTGATCCGCGCGGACTACCCGGCGCTGTCGGAGTCGCTGTGGCGCGCGGCGTCGCAGCAGCTGCGCAACATGGCCACGGTGGGTGGCAACCTGTTGCAGCGCACCCGCTGCGCCTACTTCCGCGGCGGCCCGGACTTCCCGTGCAACAAGCGGAACCCGGGCAGCGGCTGCGCCGCCATCGGCGGCCACGACCGCGCGCACGCCTTGCTCGGCGGTTCGGAGTCGTGCATCGCGACCTACCCCGGCGACTGGGCGATCGCGCTGCTCGCGTTCGACGCCGTCGTGGACGTGCTCGGCCCGGGTGGCGAGCGCCAGGTGCCGCTCGCCGACCTGCACCTCGAACCGGGCGACGACCCCACCCGCGAGCACACGCTCGCCGCGGACGAGCTGATCGTGCGCATCCGCGTGCCGGTGAGCGCGGCCGGCCGCGGGTCGACCTACCACAAGATCCGGGACCGGGAGTCCTACGCGTTCGCGCTCGCCTCGGCCGCCGTCGCGGTGACCCTCGACGGAGACGTGGTGGGGGAGTGCCGCATCGCCCTGGGCGGCGTCGCCACGCGGCCGTGGCGAGCGGCCGAGGCCGAGTCGTTCCTGTCCGGCCGGGCGCTGACACCCGAGAACGCCCGCCGGGCCGGGGAGATCGCCTTCGAGGGCGCCCGCCCCGGCACCTACAACGGGTTCCGAGTAGAACTGGGCATCCGCACGGTCGCTGACGCGGTGCGCATTGCCGGAGAGCGAGCCAGCAGATGACCGCCATCGACAACCGCCGGGTCGACGCCCGCGACAAGGTGACCGGCCGGACCGCCTACGGCGCCGACCGGGTGCCCGAGGGTGTGGCGTACGCGATGTTCGCGACCGCCCGGATCGGCAAGGGCCGGATCGTCTCGATCGATACCTCCGCTGCCGAAGCCGTTCCGGGCGTGCGCCTGGTGGTGACCCGGTTCGAACCCGGTGAGCTGGGCGAAGGCAGCTTCGTCATGGGCGGCGGGCACGGGTTCCAGAGCTTCCAGCCGCTGCTCGGTGACCGGGTGGCCTACCGCGGCCAGCCGATCGCGCTGGTGGTCGCGGACACGCTCGTCGCGGCCACCGAGGCCGCCGAACTGGTGACGGGCGAGTACGAGGTGGAGCCGTTCGCGGTCGGGCTCGACGCCGACGGCGCGAACACCGTCGTCCAGGAGGAGGCCATCCCGCTGCCGTTCCTGGCCGACGTCAAGGTGGGCGACGCGGACGCCGCCTTCGCCGCCAGCCCGGTGCGGGTGGAGGGCACCTACGAGCACGCCCCGCAGCACCAGGTGCCGATGGAGCTGATCAGCAGCGTCGTGGAATGGCACGGCGACCGCGTGATCGTGCACGAGGGCACCCAGAACGCGGGCGCGCTGCGCCACGGCCTGGCCCGGCAGCTGGGCATCGACGCGGCGAACGTCGAGATCCGCTCGCCCTACGTCGGCGGCGGGTTCGGGCAGAAGAACTCGCTGCAGCCGCACCTGGGCCCGCTGGCCGTCGTCGCGCGCCGCCTCGGCCGCCCGGTCAAGCTGGTGCTGCCGCGGCCGCAGACGTTCCACGCGGCCAGCTTCCGGCCCGCGTCCCGGCACACCGTGCGGCTGGGCGCCGACACCTCCGGCAAGTTGCTGGCCGCGGTGCACGAGGTCGACCAGCAGACCTCGCGGCACGACCTGTTCCCGTGCACGGCCACGGAGGTCACCTCGCGGCTGTACGGCGTGCCGGCCTTTCGCGGCAGGCAGCGGCTGGTGCAGACCGACGTGCAGACCCCCGGGTACATGCGCGCGCCGTTCGAGAGCCCCGCGACGTTCGCGTTCGAGTCCGCCGTGGACGAGCTCGCCTACGCCACCGGGCAGGACCCGGTGGCGCTGCGGCTGGCCAACGACACGGCGGTCGACCCGGTGAGCGGGCACCCGTTCTCCAGCCGCTACCTGGCCGAATGCCTGCGGCGGGGCGCGCAGCGGTTCGGCTGGGCGGACCGGAACCCGGAGCCCGGGTCGATGGTCGCCCCGGACGGGTCGTCGATCGGCTGGGGTGTGGCGGCGGGGGCCTACCCGTGCAACGTCGCGCCCGCGGTCGCGCACCTGTCGGCGAGCGCGGACGGGCGGGTGACGGTGAGCGTCGACGGGCACGAGATGGGGCAGGGCATCCGGTCGGCGATCGCGCTGACCGTGGCGCGCGACCTCGGGGTGCCCGCCGCCGACGTGGTGGTGCTGGTCGGGGACACCCGGGTGGCGCCCCAGCACCTGACCGCTGGTTCGTGGGGCACCGCGACGGCGCTACCCGCCGTCCAGAGTGGACTGGCGGAGCTGCGCAAGCACCTGGACGTCCCGGCGTCCGGGGACGTGGACGTCGCGGCGGCGGTCGCGGCGACCGGGCGGGACGCGGTGGAGGTCGAGGTGACCTCGCAGGCGCCGGAGATGCTGGAGCGGTCCCGGGCCGGGCTGGTCGCGATCGCGGGCCCGGAGTTCGGGGAGTTCAGCTCGTTCAGCTGGATCGCGCACTTCGTCGAGGTGCGGGTCGAGGCGGGGACGCGGCGGATCCGCGTGCCGCGGGTGGTCAGCGTCGCGGACTGCGGCCGGGTGGCGAGCCCGGTCACGGCGGCCAGCCAGGTGCGGGGCGCCGTGGTGTGGGGCATTGGCGCGGCGCTGCGGGAGGAGAGCGAGGTGGACGACCGCTTCGGCGGCTTCCTCAACACCACGCTGGAGGAGTACCCGGTGCCGGTGAACGCCGACGTGCACGACATCGACGTGTCCTTCATCGACGAGCCGGACCCGCTGTTCAACTCCGCCGGGGTGAAGGGGCTGGGCGAGGTCGCGATGGTCGGGGTGGCCGCGGCCATCGCGAACGCGGTGCACCACGCGACGGGCCGCCGTCCCCGGCGGCTGCCCATCCGGCTCGAGCACGTCCTCTGACGTGGCCGTGGTGTCCCGGCCGGCGGTGAGCGCCCCGGACGCGCTGAGCCCGGCCGCCCTGGCCGACGCGAGACGGGCCCAGCCCCGGCGCGGGCTGGCCGGGCTGCTGTTCGTGCTGCCGGTCGCCGGGTTCCTGGCGGCCGGCGCGGGCGGCCCGGCGCAATCGGCCGCGCTGCTCGGACCCGCCGTGGCCTTCGCATTGCCGCTGGTGGCGATGATCGCCTTCTGGTGGGACGACTGGCCCGGCAGTCTTGCGCGTCCGGGGTGGTCCGGGCTCTACGACACGCTGCTGGTCGTGGCGGGCGGGCTGGTGCTGAGCCTGCTCGGGCGGGCGGTCGCGGGCGCGGCGAACCCGTTGCCGCTGGCCGGCGGGATCTTCACCGTCATGCTGCAGCTGACGCTGGTCTGCGAACGGTGGCCGCTCGCCGGGGCCGGGCGGATCCGCTCCGGCCTCGCCGCGCTGGCCGGGTGCTGGGCGGCAGGGGCGGTGGCGTACCTGCTGCTCGTCCGGTCCGGGGCCGTGCCGGGGGAGGCGTACGGGGCGTGGTTCACCGCGCTCGGCGCGTGGCAGATGGTCTTCTACGTCGCCCTGCGCGGGTGGCCGTTCGCCCGCATCCGGCGGCGCGCCGTGCGGCTGGTGACCGCGAACGCGGCCGTGGTGGTGTGCGGTTCGGCGAGCTGCCTGATCGCGGAACCGGGCCGCGTCACGGCGATCGCCGCGGCGGTGGTCGCGTCGGTCCTGGTGGTCTCGATGCAGTTCGAGGCGTGGCCCGCGGTGCGGCTCGGTCCACTGCCCGGGCGGAGCCTGGCGCTGACGATCGTGGCCGTGCTGGCGGTGTCGCTGTCGTGGCTGCTCCCGCCGCTCGCCCGCGTGGCCGGCGTCCCGGAGTCCGAAGTGGACGGCTGGGTCACGCACGCGCTGCTGAACGCGCTGAGCCTGGCCGTCATCCTGCACGTCGCGGTGTGGCGCCGCTGGCCCGGCCGCGCGTGATCCGATCACCGGGTGTCACGGCTTTCAGATGAGCGGTGTCTTCAGGGCGAACTGTTGTGCACGGAAGGGAAATCCCATGAACGTCGCCCTGTGGATCGCCGCCGGGGTGCTCGCCGCGGTCGCCCTCACCGGGGGCTTCACCAAGTCGTTCCTGCCGGTGGAAAAGCTGGCCGCGGCGCACGGCGGGGAGTGGACGGGGGACGCCGCGCCCGCGTTCGTGCGGACGCTCGGCGTGCTGGAGATCCTGGCCGCGATCGGGCTGGTGCTGCCCGCGGTGACCGGGATCGCGCCGGTGCTGGTGCCGGTGACCGCGGTGTGCTGGGCCGAGCTGATGATCGGCGCGATGATCACGCACCTCCGCTACGAAGGCGGCGCGCGGTTCGCCGGCCTGAACCTGATCTACCTCGTGGTCGCGGTGTTCATCGCGTGGGGCCGCTTCGGGATCGCGCCGTTCGCGGGGTGAGCGGGCCGCTTTTCGCGTACCGTGCGGGCCGGGTTTCGAGGACAGGAGGATGGGATGCCAGCGAGCGTCATCGACCGCCGCGACGGCCGACCGGACGGCGAAAACTGGACCGAGAACTTCGAAGAACTCCCCGGCGGGGCGGGGATCTCCATCATCCTGGAATCGACGTCGGAAGCCGGTGCGGGCCCGCGCCTGCACCGGCACCCGTACGCGGAGACGTTCGTGATCCGCCGCGGCAGCGCGGTGTTCACCATCGGGGCCGACGAGGTCGCCGCCAGGGCCGGTCAGGTGCTCGTCGTCCCGGCCGGGACGACGCACAAGTTCACCACCCGGCCCGGCGGCTACGAGGCCGTGCACATCCACGCCGCTCCGCGTTTCGTCACCGAGTGGCTGGAGTAGGGGGCACGGTCAGCACGAGCTTGCCGAACTGGTCGCCCGACGCGAGTTCGGCCAGCGCGCGTGGGCCGTCCTGCAGTGGGAACGTTCGGTGGACGACCGGCCGGATCCGGTGCTCGCCGCGTTCACCACCGGCCGCGGTCACGCGGTCAGCCTTGGCTTGCCGAAGGTCGCCTGCCGGGAGTTCGGTCAGTGTGCGTGGGCCGTCGTCCGGTGGGAAGGTGCGGTGGATCACCGGCCGGATCTGGTGCTCGGCCGCGTTCACCACCGGCCGTGGTCACGCGGTCAGCCTTGGCTTGCCGAAGGTCGCCTGCCGGGAGTTCGGCCAGCGCGCGTGGGCCGTCCTGCAGTGGGAACGTTCGGTGGACGACCGGCCGGATCCGGTGCTCGCCGCGTTCACCACCGGCCATGGTCACGGGGTCAGCACGAGCTTGCCGAACTGGTCGCCCGACGCGAGTTCGGCCAGCGCGCGTGGGCCGTCCTCCAGTGGGAACGTGCGGTGGACGACCGGCCGGATCCGGTGCTCGGTCACCAGGTCGAGCATCCGCCCGAACTCCCGCGCGCTGCCCATCGACGTGCCCAGCAGGCTGATCTGCCGGAAGAACATCTCGCGCAGCGACAGGGTGACGGCCGCGCCCGTCGTCGCGCCGAGCGACACCAGCCGCCCGCCCGGGCGCAGCACCGACAGGCACCGGCCGAACGTGGCCGAGCCGACGCTGTCGATGACGAGGTCCACCGGCTTCCCCAGCGCGCCGCGCCAGTCCTCGGCGCTGCCGATCGCCCGGTCGGCCCCCAGTTCGAGCGCCCGGCGGCACTTCTCCGGGCTGCGCGAGGTCACGCTGACGGTGGCGCCGGCCGCCTTGGCCATGGCCAGCGCGAAGGTCGCCACCCCGCTGCCGATCCCGGGCAGCAGCACGTGCTCGCCCGGGCGCAGCCCGCCGCGCGTGAACAGCGCCCGGTACGCCGTCAGTGCCGCGAGCGGAAGGGCCGCCGCTTCGGTCCAGCCGAGGTGCGCCGGTTTGGGGGCCACGTTCTTCGCCGGCACCACGACGTACTCGGCGAACGTGCCGTCGGTGGGCACGCCGAGAATGGCGGGGACCTCCGGCACGTCGCCGGGCTCGTCCCAGTCCAGCGAGGGGTTGACGACGACCTCGGTCCCGGGAGCCACCTCCGCGCCCGGCCCGGCCGCGGCGACCACTCCGGCGCCGTCCGAACCCAGCACGACCGGAGCGTCATCGGCCCCGCGCCCGTCGACGAGGAACAGGTCGCGGTGGTTGAGACCGGCCGCGCGGACAGCGACCACGACCTCGCCCGGTCCCGGCCGCGGCGCGGGCACCTCCGCCACCCGCACACCCGTGAGTCCCGTCGCGTTCCCGTGCACCACTGCGGTCATCGTTGTCACGTCCGCGAAGCTAACAGCGGTCCGGCGCGCGCCTCCAACGATGGCGAACCGGGTCACAGCACGGCTTTTTCAGATCGTGAACCGCCGTCACTCGAGTTCCGCGTCGAGGGTGATGGTGGTGCCCGTCAGCGCGGCCGAGACCGGGCACGTTTCCTTGGCGTCCTCGGCGATCTTGCGGAAGTCGTCCGGGCTCGCGCCCGGCACCGTCGCGCGGACCGCGAGCGCGATGCCCTTGATCTCGTACCCGCCACCGGACTTCGGGCCGAACGACACCGTCGCGGTGGTCCGGATCTTCGCCGGCGGGGTGCCCGCGCGCCCGAGCAGACCGGACAGCTGCATGCAGTAGCACGAGGAGTGCGCGGCCGCGATCAGCTCCTCGGGACTGGTCTTGCCGCCGGCTTCCTCGGCACGTGCCGGCCACGAGACCGCGAACGTGGTCAGCTCCGACGTGTCGAGACTGGTCTCCCCGGACCCGCTCGGCAGGTCGCCGGTCCAGGTGGTGGTGGCTTGACGATCGGTCATGGCGGACCTCCTCCGGTCGTGCGCTGCGCACGGGCGGGGCCGCGGCGCGGCCAAGGCGGTCACGGGTGGCCGGCGTGGGCGGCTGGAGCGCGCGCCGTGCACACCTGACCTGTCTCCGGCCCGGTCAGCAGACGCTCCAGATTGTCCTCGAACCCGTCCGCCATGCGCCAGTCCGCCGCGAGCGTGAACAACGTCCGGCCGTCCTCGCCGCCCAGGGTGCACGCGAACCCGGCCCGGTCCAGTGGGACGGTGGCGAGCACCTCGCCGCCCTCGGCGACCCGCAGGCAGGCCGGTCCCCGCTCGGTCCAGCCCGGCGTCCACACGGCCCCCTCGGCGTCGAGGACGATGCCGTCCCCGGGCAGCGGGGCCCACACCCGCCGCCCGGTGAGGGTGCCGTCGGGGCGGATGTCGAACGCGGTGAGCCTGCCTGCGAACGACTCCGAGACGATCAGCGTCCCCTCGTCCGGCGTCACCGCCATGCCGTTGGGGAACGCCAGCCCGTCCGCGACCCGCCGCACCGAGCCGTCCGCCCTGATCAGGGCGACGAACCCGGGCGCTTCTCCCGCGCCCGGGTGAAAGTCCGTGCCGCCGTTGACGTAGATGTCGCCCCGGCCGGTGACGACGATCTCGTTGAGGCCGGCGCCCAGGCCGGTCAGGTCGGCGTGGTCGGTCAGCGACCCGTCCGCCTCTTGACGCAGCAGGCGGCCCTCCGGCCCGGCGACCACCAGCAACCGCCCGTCCGGCAGCCAGTCGATCGAGAACGGCAACGTCGTCGGCGCGGTGGCCATCACCTCGGCGTTGCCGTCCAAGTCGACGGCCAGCACCTGCCGCGTCCCCCAGTTCGCCAGCCAGAGCCGGTGCTCGTGCCAGCGCGCCGACTCGCCGATCTTCAACCCGGTCAGCAGAACGTCGCTCATCGTGTCCGCTCCTCACGGTCGAGGGAACCCGTTCACCGGCTACACGAACGGCGGCAGGCCGGATCGACACCTCACCACCACGCGTTGCGCGTGGCCGGGTCCTTCACCGCCCCGTCGGCCTTGGTCTGGGCGGTGTGCTCGGCGCCGGTGAGGTCGGCGCCGGAGAAGTCGGAACGGCCCAGGTCCGCGTACTCGAAATCCGCGCCGGTGAAGGTCGATCCGGAGAAATCCGCGCTGCCCAGCTTGGCGCTGTCGAACCGGGCGCCGGTGAAGTCGGCGTTCGTGGCGAAGACGAAACCGGCCGTGAGATCCGCGCGGTACAGCGACGCGCCGACAAGCGTGGCATCGGACAGCGCGGTCAGCCCGAGACGCGCCCCGCTCAGATTGGCCCCGCTGAGGTCGGAGCCGATCAGCGACATCCCGCTCAGGTCGCCGTCCACCGCCCGCACCTCGCGCAGGCACAGCTCGCGCAGGTCGATCACCGCCGGCCCGGGATCCCGGGTGACGTCGCGGCGGGTCAGCACCGCGAAGGCGGCCGCCACGTCCGCCGGTGTCGGCGGGCACGGCTCGCCCCGGACGCGCGGGCTGGTGGAGCGCAGGAACGCGGACAGGACCTCGACCATGGTCGCCTGGTCCCGCGGCGAGTCGACCGCGATCCGCTCCAGCGCGTAGATCCCGCCGAGCCGCCGGTGCAGGTTCGCGGCGCCCTCGGCGCCCAGCTGGTCGACGGCGCGGGTGTAGCGGTCGGTGATCTGCCCCTGCCGGGCCACCTCGATCTGGTCGCGGGTGGCCTGCAGCGAGATCGCGGTGAACACCAGCGCGCCGACCGCGGTCACCGTGGTGACCATCCCGCCGATGCGGGACCAGCGCTCGGCCGCGCCGGCACCGGTGGTCGTGGGGCGCTGCCGGCTCCGCGACCACAGCACCCCGGCGGCTACCAGCGCCACGACGGCCGCCACCAGCGGCCACCACTCGGTGAGGAACGGCCACCACGACGTCGCCGCCGGAGCCAGCTGCCAGCCGAGGGCGGCGGCCGCCAGCACGACCAGAGCCAGCGCCGTGCGGCGGGCGCGGCGCCGGGTCCGGAGGTCGCGCTCCCGGCCCCGCAGCGCGTCACGCGCGAGATCTTCGTCCACGTGCGGTAGTCGCCACGCCACCGCCCGGCGTAACCGGCCGGGTCGTCAGACCTTCACCGACGGGCGGCCCGGCGACAGCGCGCCCGCGGCGATCGCGGCCACCGCGGCCGTCACGGCGAACACCAGGAACCCGCCGCGGAACCCGGCGAGCGTCTCCGCGACCAGGCTCGCCGCCGCGACGCTCGACACCACCGCGGCCCCCAGCGAAGCCCCGAACTCGTGGAACGTGCTCACGATCCCCGACGCGATCCCGGCCTCGTGCGGTGCGACCTGCCCCAGTGCCGTCGCCGACGCCACCACGAAGAGCACCCCGGTGCCGGCGCCCGCGACCGCGATGCTGATCGCCACCACCACGGCGTTAATGACGAGCGCGGGCACCACCAGGCCGATCGCGGCGACCAGCAGCCCGGCCACCGCGAGCGGGCGCGCGCCGAACCGCCCGATGACCCGCCCGGTGAGATTGGCCGCGGCCATCGTCAGCAGCGCCACCGGCAGGAACAGCAACCCGGTCACCAGCGCGTTGAACCCGCGCTCCTGCTGGAAGTAGAACGTCCCGAGGAAGAACACCGCGACCGTCAGCGCCGTCGCCATCAGGATGAGGAACGTGCCCGTCGCCACCGGGCGGCGCGCCAGCAGCCGCACGTCCATCAGCGGCGCCTTCGCCCGGCGCTGCCACGCCACGAACGCCACGTACCCGACCGCGGCCGCCAGCACCAGCCACCCGGTCGTCGCGGTCAGCCAGCCCTGGTCCCCGGCGTTGATCAGGGCGTACACCAGCGCCCCGGACGAGGCGGTGACGAGCAGCGCGCCCAGCACGTCCAGCCGCGCGCCCGGGACCACCGGCGCGGTGCGCGGCAGCATCCGCGCCAGCGCGGCGACGATGACGAGCCCGATCGGCACGTTGACCCAGAACACCCACGGCCAGCCCGGCCCCGCGGTGAGCAGCCCGCCCAGCAGCACGCCGAGGGCCGCGCCACCGCCGCCCAGCGCCGACCACACACCCAGCGCCTTGTTCCGCTCGTCGCCCTCGAAGAGCCCCACGACCAGCGACAACGCCGATGGCGACAACAGCGCCGCGCCGACGCCCTGCGCGATCCGGCCGCCCAGCAGCACGGCGGACGACCCGGCCAGCCCGGTCACCAGCGAAGCCAGCGTGAAGACCACCAGCCCGGCGAGCGCGATCCGCTTGGCGCCGGCGAGATCGGCGAGCCTGCCGCCGAGCAGCAGCAGCCCGCCGAAGGTGAGCGTGTACGCGCTGACCACCCAGGTCATCGCCTCGCGGCTCATGCCGAGGTCGGTCTCGATGTGCGGCAGCGCGATCGCCACCACCGTGACGTCGAGGATCAGCATCAGCTGGGCGACCCCGAGGAAGCCGAGGATGCGCCACCGCAGCGGGTGCGCACCGGGTCTTGCGAACGAATCCGACATGATCATCTCCGGTTAACTCGTACGACGAAGTACGACTTACAACCGCCATGCTAACTCGTACATTCCCGTACGAGATAGACTTCGGTGGTGAGCACTTCCGCACGACCGCGCCGGCGCGCCGACGCCGAGCGCAGCATCGCCCGCATCGTCACCGCCGCCAGGGAGGTGCTCAGCCGGGATCCGGACGCGAGCATCGACGACATCGTGAAGGCCGCCGGGGTGGGGCGGATGACGTTGTACGGGCACTTCCCCAATCGCGCGGCGCTGGTCGAGGCGGCGCTCGCCGACGCCATCCGGGCCGGCGAGGAGGTCCTGTCCGCGGTCGACCTCGACGGCGACGCGCGGGACGCCCTGGCGCGGCTGATCGCGCCCAGCTGGTCGCTCGTGGCCGAGTCGACGAAGCTGCTGCAGGCCGCCGAAGGGCTCCTGCCGGCAGCGCGCATCCGCGAACTGCACGGCGACGCGGCCAACCGGGTGGAGGACCTCGTCCGGCGGGGCCGGCGGCAGGGCGTGTTCCGGACGGACCTGCCGGTCACGTGGCTGGTCAACGTCGTGCACTACGTCCTCAACGGGGCCGCCGAGGAGAACCGCGCCGGACGGTTGAGCGCGGCCGACGCGCCCGCTGTGGTGAGCGCGACGGTCCGGTCATTGCTGGCGCCGCCGGACTTGCATTGACGTTCGCGTCAACCCGCAGAATCGCGCCCGTGTTCACGGAAGCAGAACTGAGTTACCTGAAGTCCCAGCCCCTCGGCAGGCTCGCCACGGTGTCGCCGGGCGGGCAGGTGCAGAACAACCCGGTGAACTTCTTCGTCGTCGACGGCGTGATCGTCATTGGCGGGCACGCGCTGGGCGCGTCGAAGAAGTTCCGCAACGTCCAGCGGGGCAGCACGGTGTCGTTCGTGGTGGACGACCTGGCGACGGTGGACCCGTGGGTGCCGCGGGGCATCGAGATCCGTGGCAGCGCGGTGGCGCTGACCGATCAGGAGCCGCCGGTGCCGTACTTCTCGCGGGAGATCATCCGGATCAGCCCGGCGCGGATCATCTCGTGGGGGCTGGACGGTCCCCGGGCGAGCCGATCGGTGGGGTGATCAACGGCCGCTAGGCTCGACCGCCACCGGCGAAGGGAGACCAGTGCCGATCGAGCACGAAGCCAAGGTCCTCGACATCGACCCCGCGCGCGTCGCGGCGCGCATCCTGCGTGCGGGCGGGGAGCGGATCGGAGGGACGCGGCTGATGCGGCGTTACGTTTACGACGTGACGCCGGGGCACCGGTCGAAGTGGATCCGGTTGCGCGACACCGGCGCCGAGACGACATTGTGCGTCAAGGAAATCCGCAGCGACGCCATCGACGGCACACACGAGGCCGAGGTGACGGTCGGCGACTTCGCGGGCGCTCAGGAGTTGCTCGGCCTCCTCGGCTTCACGCCGAAGTCCTACCAGGAGAACCGCCGCACGAGCTTCACCCTGGACGGCGCGCGGCTGGAGATCGACGAGTGGCCGCTCATCCCGCCCTACCTGGAGATCGAAGCCGCCACGGTGGCCGAGGTCGTGCGGGTCGCGGGCTTGCTCGGCTTCCCGGAGGACCGGTTGACGGGCGAGAACACGATCAAGGTGTACGCGCGTTACGGGATCGACCTGGCATCGATCCCGCGGCTCCGCTTCTGAGGGGCGTTGGCGCGGGGCCGGCTCCGGGCGGCCGGCGTGGTTCGGTTGGTGGCAGGTGCTTGCCGGGGCGGCTGAGCACGGCTGGCTGGGGAGGGTGGTCGGGTAGTGGGTGCGGCGGGCTCGGGTAGGTGGGTTGGGTGGCGGGTGCGGTTGGCTAGGGAAGGCGGGTTGCTTGGCGGCGCGACCGGCTCGCGGAGGCGGGTTGTTTGGCGCGGCCGGCCCGGGAGGTGGCGTGGGAGATAGGTGCGGCTGGCTGGGGAAGGCGGCTTGGGGGGCGGGCCGCAAGCGCTTGCCTCTCCCATCCGGTACTGCCACCGCCCCACCGCGCCCTCCGAGAGGGAGCCCCACCGCGCCCTCCGGGAGGGAGCCGCACCGGCACGCCACCCAGCCCTCCACCAGCCAGCCACGCAGCTGGCTTTCCGGGGCCGTCGCCCTCCAACGACGCGGCGGCCGTACGACCGGTGTCCGCGGCCGTCGCCCCACCGCGCCACGGCCGCGACCGGCTTCCCGCGACCGTTGCGTCGTGGGGTGGTGGCGGGTGCTCACGCGGGCTGGCCTTCCGTGATCAGGTCGTCCAGCGCCAGGCCGGCGCCGAGGGCGTGCTCCGCCGCGTAGGGTTCCTCGCCGAGGGCTGTTCGGGCCTTGGCCTCGATGCGGTCGACGTCGCCGCGTTCGGCTTGGGGGAGCGGGGTTCCCACGGAGCGGCGGGCGTGGTCCGCGGCGCCCAGCAGGCGCGCGGCCAGCGTGTGGGCTCCGGTCAGGGCGTGGGCTCCGGCGAGGCCTTCCAGCGCCAGCGCGACCGCCCGCGGGTCCGAACCGCGCCGGGCGATGGTCAGTGCTCGGCGGTGCCAGGTGAACGCGCCGTCGGCGTCGCCGCGGAGTTCGGCCACGAAGCCCAGTTCGGCGCACACCAGGGTGTTGCCCGGCTCGTTCTCGACCAGCCCGTGCCAGTCCAGCAGCACGCGCAACTGCCGCTCCGCCTCGTCCAGCGCGCCCTCCCGGCGGGCGCCCAGCGCGAGTCCCGTCCGCGCGTACATCTCGCCCGGTGTGAAACCGCTTTCCACCGCCACCCGCTCCGCCCGCTCGTGCAGGCGCCGCGCCTCGGCGAAATCCCCCGCGAGCAACGCGGTCCGGCCCAGCCACGACAGCTGGTAGGACACCTCCGGCCACAACCCCAGCTGCTCGGCCCGCCGCAGGCTCTCGGTGTGCAACCGCTCGGCGTCGGCGTAGCGGCCCTCGAACTCGGCCAGCGTGCCCAGCGCGAACGACGCCTGCACCTGGCCCCACCGGTCGCCCACCTCGGCGAAGATCGCGGCGCTCTCCTCCGCGGCCGCGTGGGCACCGGCCAGGTCGCCGCGCGCGATCAGCTGACTGGCCGACTCGGCGAGCCCCGCCGCCGTGCCCCACCGGTCGCCCAGCGACGCGAACCCGTCGAGCGCCGCGCCGGTCAGCTTCGACGCCCCGGCCAGATCCGCGACCGTCCCCAGCACGTACCCCAGGAACCACAGCGCCCGCGACCGCACCGCCACCTCTGGGATCGTCGCGGCCTCCTCGGCCACCGCCGGGTCGAAGCGCCCGCCGGCCAGCACGCCGAGCCCCGCCAGCCAGGCCCGCGCCGCGACCCGGCGGCCGGGCGCCACCTCGCCGGGCACCGCCAACGCCGTCCGCAACGAGCGCAGCGCCTCGCCCAGCCGTCCGCGCAGGAACCAGTACCACGCCAGGCTCGTCACCAACCGCAGCGCCTCGTCCGCGGCCCCCTGGCGGACCAGCGTGTCGAGCGCCGCCCGCAGGTTCGCCGACTCCGCGTCCAGCGTCTCCAGCCAGTGGCACTGGCCGGTGCGGCGCAGCAACGGGTCCGCGCGTTCCGCGAGCGCCGTGTAGTGCCGCGCGTGCCGTGACCGGACCGGCTCGGCCTCGCCCGCTTCGGCCAGCCGCTCCAGGCTGTACGCGCGCACCGACTCCAGCAGCCGGTACCGCGGGCCCAGCTCGCCGTGCTCGCACACCACCAGCGACCGGTCGACCAGCCGCCCCAGCACGTCGAGCACCGTGCCCGGCTCGCCCCCGCACACCTCCTCGGCCGCCTCCAGCCCGCACCCTTCGGCGTGCACCGCGAGCCGCCGCAGCACCTCACGCTCCGAAGTGGACAGCAGCTCCCAGCTCCAGTCGATCATCGCGCGCAGCGTGCGCTGGCGCGCCGGCGCGTCCCGGGCGCCGGTGGCCAGCAACCGGAACCGGTCGCCCAGCCGCGCGAGCAGCTCGTGCACGCCGAGCGCCCGCACCCGCGTGGCGGCGAGTTCCAGCGCCAGCGGCAACCCGTCGAGCGTGCGGCAGATCCCGGCGACCGCGTGTACGTTCCCTTCGGTGAGCGCGAATCCCGGCGCCGCGGCGGCGGCCCGCGCGACGAACAGCCGCACCGCGCTGAACTCCCGCACCGACGGCAGCACCTCCGCGGCCGGCCGCTCCCGGTCGGCGTGACCGGCGGCGGGGATGCCCAGCGGCGGCACCGTCCACAGTGTCTCGCCGGTGAGCCCGAGCGGTTCCCGGCTCGTGGCGAGGATCCGCAGCCCCGGCGCCGCGGCGAGCAGCCGGGCCGCCAGCGCGGCGACCGGTTCGACCAGGTGCTCGCAGTTGTCCAGCACCAGCAGCAACCGCCGGTCCCGCACCGCGTCCGCCAGCCGCGCCGTCAGATCGCCCGCGTCGTCCCGCACCCCGAGCACCGCCGCGACCGCCTCGGCCGGGCGCGCCGGACCGTGCTCACCCAGCCCGGCGAGCTCCACCAGCCACACCCCGTCCGGCACCGCGACCCCGCCGGCCACCTCCAGCGCGAGTCGCGTCTTGCCGACCCCGCCAGGCCCGGTCAACGTGACCAGCCGCGCGTGCTCCAGCGCCTGCCGGACCTCGCGCACCGCCGCCTCCCGGCCGACCAGGTCCGTCAGCGGCACCGGCAGGTTCGACCGCGGACCCGGCTCCGGAGCCGGCGCCGGATCCAGCGCCGGGTCCTGGCGCAGGATCGCCTGCTGCAACCGCACCAGCTCCGGCCCCGGCTCCAGGCCGAGCTCATCGGCCAGCCGCTCCCGCAACGCCGTGTAGGAGGCGAGCGCCTCGCTCTGCCGCCCCGATCGGTACAGCGCCCGCATGTGCAACGCGCGCAACCGTTCCCGCAACGGGTGCTCCGCCACGAGATCGCCCAGCTCGCCCGCCAGCTCCGCGTGCTCGCCGAGCGCCAGCCGGGCCTGCGCCAGCTCCTCGACCGCCGCCAGCCGCTCCTCCTCCAGCCGCTGTGCGTACCCGGCGGCGAACGGCTCCTCCGCGAAGTCCGCCAGCGCCTGCCCCCGCCACAGCGCCAGCGCTTCCCGCAGCAGCGCGGCCGTCCGCGCCGGATCCCGCCCTGCCTTCGCGCGCCCCACCAGCGCCCGGAACCGCCCGGCGTCCACCGCGTCCTCCGGCACCCGCAACGCGTAACCCGGCGGCTGCCGCACCACGAGCGCGCGAGCGCCCGGCTCGGCCGCCTCGAGCGCGCGGCGCAGCTGCGAGATCTTCGTCTGCAACGTGTTGGCCGGGTTGCCCGGCAGCCGCTCGCCCCACAGGTCGCCGGCCAGGCGCGACACCGGGACCGGCCTGCCCTCGTGCACCAGCAGGTCGGCCAGCAGCGCGCGCACCTTCGCCTCCGGCACCGCCACCGCGGCGCCGTCGGCCGCCTGCACGGCGAGCGGACCCAGCACTGAAAACCTCACGCCACCGACAGTAGCGACGGGCACCGACAGAAAACCGTGCGCGAACCGTGCGAGCGCTCCGGCACCTTCACGACATGACCACTGACAAGCCATCCATCACGGTGCTCGGCCTCGGCGCCATGGGCACCGCGCTCGCCGGAGCGCTGCTGTCGGCGGGCCACCCGGTGACCGTGTGGAACCGGACCGCGGCGAAGGCCGACGCCCTCGTGGCCCGCGGCGCCGCACGGGCCGCCAGCCCCGCCGAGGCCGTCGCCGCGAGCCCGGTCGTCGTCGCCTGCCTGCTCGACTACGACTCCGTCCGCGACGTGCTCGGCGCCGGGCACCTGCAGGGCCGCACCCTCGTCAACCTCACCAACGGCACCCCCGGGCAGGCTCGCGAGTTCGCCGAATGGGCCGCCTGCCAGGGCACCGACTACCTCGACGGCGGCATCATGGCCGTGCCGCCGATGATCGGCACCCCGGCAGCGTTCGTGCTCTACAGCGGATCCCGCGCGGCGTTCGACCGCGCCCGCCCGGCCCTGGACGTCTTCGGCGAGAGCGTCTACCTCGGCGAGGACGTCGGCCGCGCCGCGCTGACCGACATCGCGCTGCTCACCGGCATGTACGGGATGATCGCGGGCGTCCTGCAGTCCCTCGCGCTCGCCACTTCCGACGGCGCGCCCGCGACCGACTTCGCGCCGCTGCTCACCCGCTGGCTGCAGGCCATGGGCGGCTGGGCGGAGGCCGCCGCGAAGCAGTTCGACAGCCGCGACTACGCCACCGGCGTCGTCTCCAACCTCGGCATGCAGGCCGCAAGCTTCGACAACCTCCACCGCACCGCCGACGAGCAGGGCGTCAGCTCCGAACTGCTCGCCCCGCTCGGCAGGCTCATGCGGCAGCGGGCCGCCGACGGGCACGGCCACGAGGACCTCACCGGAATCATCGACGACCTCAGGAAGGACAACGCATGACCAACGCGACCCTGATCGGCCTGGGCCCCATGGGACAGGCCATGGTGCGGGTGCTGCTCGACCACGGCACCGCAGTCACCGTCTGGAACCGCACGAAGAGCCGCGCCGACGACGTCGTCGCACGCGGCGCCGTCCTCGCGGCCAGCCCCGCCGAGGCGGTGCGGGCCGCCGAGCTGGTGATCCTCAGCCTCACCGACTACCAGGCGATGTACGACGTGCTCGGCGACGCCGGCGAGGCGCTGACCGGGCGCGTCGTGGTCAACCTCAGCTCGGACACCCCGCAGCGCACCCGCGAAGCCGCGGCCTGGCTCGCCGAGCGCGGCGCGACGCTGGTGGCCGGCGGGATCATGGTCCCGGCGCCGCTCGTCGGAGCCGAGGCCTCGTACGTGTTCTACAGCGGACCCCAGGACGTCTTCACCAAGCACGAGCCGGTGCTGCGGCACCTCGGCAGGCCCGAGTACCTGGGAGAGGACCACGGCCTGGCGCAGCTGTTCTACCAGGCGGAGCTGACGGTCTTCCTCACCTCGCTGTCGGCCTACCTGCAGGCCTTCGCGCTGCTGGCGGCCGAAGGCGCCGAGCCGGAGCGGCTGGTGCCCTTCGCCCGGGAGGTCTCGGGCCTGGCGGCGGCGTACCTGGACGAGACGGTGGCCCAGATCGGAGCGCGCGCCTATCCCGGCGACCTGAGCACGGCCACGATGATGGGCGCGACCGCGGAGCACATCCTGCAGGCGTGCCGGGACGCGGGCGTGGACCTCGCCCTGCCCGAGGCGGTCAAGTCGCACTACGACCGCGCGATCGCCGCGGGCCACGGCGGCGACAACTGGACCAGCCTGTGGGAGGTCGTCGCCAAGCGGTGAGCCGGTGCGGTGCTCGTGCCCGGCACGAGCACCGCACAGCCCGGCCGCCGGAAAAAACTTCGCGGAAGGTGTCGATTCCGGCGATGCTCGATCGATGCACTGACGAAAGCACCGCCGGATGAACCGAAGGAGTCCTCCATGCGCACCCTGATCACCACCGCGTTCGTCTCGCTCGACGGCGTCGTCGAAGCCCCCGGCGGCGAGCCGGGCTACCGGAACTCCGGCTGGACCTTCCAGGGCATCGAGTTCGACGCGGCGGCCTACGAGATCAAGGCCCGCGAGCAGGACGAGGCCGCCGCGATGCTGCTGGGCCGCGTCAGCTACCAGGCGTTCTCCCCGGTGTGGCCGGGGATGACCGAGGAGTTCCCCCGCTACAACGCGATGCCGAAGTACGTCGTGTCGACCACGCTGAAGGAGGAGGAACTCGTCACGAACTGGGGCGAGATCACCATCCTGCGGTCGCTGGACGACGTGGCGGCGCTGAAGGAGACCGAGGGCGGGCCGATCACCGTCCACGGCAGCGCCACGCTCAACCGCAACCTCTCCGACGCCGGCCTGATCGACCGGTACCACCTGCTGGTGTTCCCGGTCCTGCTCGGCGCGGGCAAGCGGCTGTTCAGCGACACCGACAAGGACAAGCAGGGCCTGAAGCTGCTGGAGAGCGAGTCCTACTCGAACGGCATCCAGAAGCTGGTCTACGACGTGGTCCGCTGATCCAGCGGCAGGTCGGACGGCGGGATGCGCCTGCCGCGGTCGAACTCCTCGGCGAAGGCGGCTTCGCCGAGGAGCCGGCGCGCCGCGGCGGTGATGCGGTCCACGTCGAACCGTTCGGCCGCCGGCAGCGGCGCGCCCGCCGACTCCCTGGCCGCGGCGGCCACGCCGAGCAGGCAGGCCGCCCGGTCCGGTTCGCCGGCCAGCACGTGCGCCCCGGCCAGACCTTCCAACGCGATCGCCACCGCGCGGGGGTCGCCGGTCGCGCGCGCCGCGTCCAGCCCTTCGCGGTGCAGTGACCACGCCGCTTCCGCGTCGCCGCGCTGCTCGGCGGCGAACCCCAGTTCCGCGAGGGCGAACGCGATGCCGACCCGGTAGTTGATGCGGCGCTCCCACGCGAGCACGTTCCGCAGGTGCTCCTCGGCGACGTCGAGCAGGCCCCGGCGGCGGGCAGACATCCCGAGCCCGCCCCGCGCCAGGTTGATCCCCGGTTCGTAGGCGTGCTCCGTGGCCAGCCGCAGGGCCCGGCTGGACAGGTCCTCCGCGGCGGCGTGGTCGGAGCCGAGCAGGGCCAGCCGCCCGAGGCGGGACAGCTCGTGGGACGCCACCGGCCACAACCCCAGTTCCTCCGCCTTGCGCAGCGCTTCCCGGTGCAGCCGCGCGGACCGTTCGTGGTCGCCGCCGATCTCGGCCAGCACGCCGAGGAGGCTCGCCGTCTGCACCTGGCCCCACCGGTCACCCAGGTCGGCGAACAACGCCGCGGCCTCAGCGCCGTCGCGCGCGGCCGCGTCCAGGTCGCCCCGCAGCATCGCCTGGTCCGCGCGGGCCCACAGCGTCGCGGCCAGACCCCAGCGGTCGCCGAGCTCCCGGAAGGCCGCGCCGGCGCGGTCGATCAGCGCCGCGGCGGCGTCCGGGGCACCGCTGCGCCCGACGAACCCGAACAACCACCGCGCCCTGGCCAGTGCCGCCGCGTCGCCTGCTTTGGCGAGCACTTCGGCGCTGTCCCGCATCGGGTCGGTGTGCCTGCCGGTGAGGAACCCCATCGCCGCCTGCCACGCCGTCGCCTCCGCCCTGGCGCCGCCCGGCGCGTCCCCCGGCACGGCCAGCGCGCGGGTGATCCACCGGTGCGCCTCCTGGTGCTTGCCGCGCAGGAACCAGTACCAGGCCGCGGCGTTGACCAGGCGCAACGCCGTGGCGGCGTCGTCCTGCCCGACGGCGGTGGCGAGCGCGGCCCGCAGGTTCGCCGACTCGGCGTCCATCCGTTCCAGCCATGTCCGCTGGTCGTGGCCGCGCAACCGGTCGGCGGCCTGTTCGGCGAACCCGGCGTAGTACCCGGCGTGCCGCTGGCGGATCAGCGCCGCCTCGCCCGACTCCTGAAGCCGTTCCCGGCCGTAGGCGGCGACGGTTTCCAGCAGGCGGTAGCGCGTGTCCCCGGTCGTGTCGGCCACGACCAGCGACCGGTCGACCAGGCCGGCGAGCACCTCCAGCACGTCGCCCGCCGGCTCGCCCGCGCACACGTGCTCGGCGGCCGCGAGCGTGCAGCCGTCGGCGTGCACGGCCAGCCGCGACAGGACCGCGCGTTCGGCGGCCGACAGCAGGTCCCAGCTCCAGTCCATCATCGCGCGCAGCGTCCGCTGCCGGGCCGGGGCCGTCCGCCTGCCCGCGGTGAGGACGCGGAAGCGGTCCTCCAGTCGCAGGGCCAGATCGTGCACGCCCAGCGCCCGCACCCGGGTGGCGGCGAGTTCGATGGCCAGCGGGAGCCCGTCCAGCGTGCGGCAGATCGCCGCGACGGCGCGCTGGTTGTCGGCGCGGAGCGCGAACCCAGGGGCGGACGCGGCCGCGCGGGCGACGAACAACCGCACTGCGCTGGATTCCGCCACCCGGGCCGGGTCCGCGTCCGCCGGGCCGGGCAGGTCCAGGGGTGGCACCGGCCAGAGCCGTTCCCCGGTGACGCCCAGCGGTTCGCGGCTGGTCGCCAGGACGACGAGGCCGGGGGAGGCGCGCACCAGCGCCTCGGCCACCCGCGCCACCGGTGCGATCAGGTGCTCGCAGTTGTCCAGCACGAGCAGCAACCGCTTGTGCCGCAACGCTTCCGCGAGCCGTCGCAGTGGCGGCGTGTGCCCGGCGGCGGGCGGGAGGACCAGCGCCGCGTCGTCCCGGATGCCCAGTGCCGAGGTGACGAGGTCCGCGATCGCGGCGTCCGGGTCCCGGTCGCCGGACCGCGCGAACCCGGCGAGTTCGACCAGCCACGTGCCGTCCGGGAACCGGTTCGCCGACTCGCGCGCCGCGGCCAGGGCGAGCTGCGTCTTGCCGACCCCGCCCGGTCCGGTCAGCGTGACCACCCGGTCCGCGGCCAGCAGGGCCGACACCGCGTCGATGGCCTCGGCCCTGCCGATCAGGTCGGTGACCGGTTCGGGGAGGTTGGTGACGGGCCGGCGCACGGGCCGCGCGGCCTCCAGCGCGGGGTCCCGCCGCAGGATGGCCTGGTGCAACCGGGCGAGCTCCGCGCCGGGTTCCAGCCCGAGCTCCTCGACGAGACGGGCCCGCAGCCGGTCGTAGGCCTCCAGCGCCTCCGCCTGCCTGCCGGCCTGGTAGAGCGCGCGCATCCGCAACCCGTGCAGTCGCTCGCGCAGCGGGTGCGCGGCGATGAGGTCGCCCAGCTCGCCCGCGACCAGGTCGTGCTCGCCGAGCGCGAGCCGCGCCTCGATCCGGTCTTCGAGCGCGGTCAGCCGCAGGTCGTGCAGCCGGGTGATCGCCGGGACGGCGAAGTGCGCGCCGGCGAAGTCGGCGAAGGCGTCCCCGCGCCACAACGACAACGCTTCGCCGAGCAGGGCAGCGCGGTCCGCGGGTGACTCCGCCGCCCGTGCCGCTGTGACCAGGTTCGTGAACCGGTTCGCGTCGACCGCGTCCGGCTCCACGTCGAGCAGGTAACCGGCGGGCCGGGACACCACGAGTTCCCTGGCGCCGGGCGCGGCCCGCTCCAGCGCGCTGCGCAGCTGCGAGACCTTGACCTGCAGGGCGGCCGCGGGATCGCGGGGCGGGTCCAGCTCCCACAGGTCCTCGATCAGCCGGTGCGCGGGGACCGGCTCGCCGGCGTGGATGAGCAGGTCGGACAGCAGCGCCCGGACCTTGGCCCCCGGGACGACGACGGCCTCCCCCTCGGCGGTCCGCACCTCCAGCGGACCCAGCACCCCGAACCGCACGCCGCCAGCCTACGGGCGCGGCGACCGTAAGCGGACGAAAAGGTCACGGTAAGCGCGGCCGCGCAGAGTCGGGATCGAGAGCGACCACCCGACGAGGGAGCACCTGATGACTCACGACGCGAACCCGGTCCGCGTGCTCGGCATCTCCGGCAGCCTGCGCGCCGCCTCCCACAGCACCACCCTGCTGCGCGGGCTGCGGACGCCGCCGGGCGCGGAACTGGACCTGTGGACGGGGCTGGCGGACGTGCAGCCGTTCAACGAGGACCACGAGGCGGAGCCGGGGCCGGGGGTGCTGGCCCTGCGCGAGGCGATCGCCGGCGCCGACGCCCTGTTGATCGCCACCCCGGAGTACAACAGCAGCCTGCCCGGGCAGTTGAAGAACGCGCTGGACTGGGCGTCCCGCCCGTATGGCGAGGGCGTGCTGGTGGGCAAGCCGGTGGCCGTGGCGGGCGTGAGCCCGAGCGACTACGGCGCCGAGTGGTCCCAGGCGGAGCTGCGGCAGGTGCTGTCCGCCATCGGGGCGCAGGTGGTGGAGCGCCGGCTGTGCGTGCCCCGCGCGGACAACGCGTTCGACCCGGACGGCGCGCTGCGCGATGCGGACCTGCGCGCCACGCTGGCCGCGCTGCTCGACGACCTCGCCGCCGCCGCGCGCGGGGCGCTGACCGGGGCGGGCCGGTCGTGACGACCTCGCCGGACCGGGCCGCGGCGGTGTCGCCGGCCCGGGCGGGCCGGGTGGGCGCGCCGTGGCTGGCGCTGCTGGCCGGGCCGCTGTCGCTGGGCATCGCGGGACCGGCCCTCGTCCTCGGGGAGGTGGCCGGTGATCTCGGCGTCGGGATTCCCGCGGCGACCTGGCTGGTGACGGCCTTCGGCTGGGGCGTCGCGGTGGGCACGCCGCTGATGGCCGGGCTGCTGGCCCGCCGGGGCGTCCGCGCCGTCCTCGCGGTGTGCGGGCTGCTCGTGGCCGCGGGCGCGCTGATCGTGGTGGCCGGGCCGGCGCTGCCGTTGCTGGTCGTGGGGAGCGCGGCGCAGGCGCTGGGCTGCGCCGGGCTGACGGTGACGGCGATGAACCTCGCCGATTCGGCGCGGCGCATGGGGATCGTCACCGCCTCGCTCGCCGTGGTGGGCTCGGTCAGCCCGCTCGCCGGTCAGGTCGTCGCCGATCTGGCGTCCTGGCGCGCCACGCTCGCGCTGCCGGTGGTCAGCCTGCTCGCGGTGCCTGCCGCCGCGAGGCGCGCGATGCCGCCGGAGCCGCCGGGCTCCCGGTTCGACGTGCCGGGCGCGGCGCTGGTGACCGCGCTGGTCACCGCCCTGGTGGCCGTCCCGCACTGGCCTGCGCCCGCCGCGGTCGCCGCCGTGGTCACCGTGCTGCTGCTGATCGTGCGCCTGCGGGCCCGGCCGGACGGTTTCCTGCCCGCGGCGCTGGCCCGCTCGCCCCGGTTCCTCGGCCTGTGCGGGGTGGGGCTGGCGCTCGCCGTGGTCAACTTCGGCATCCTGTACGCCGCACCCACGCTGCTGGCCCGGCACACCGGCTGGACGCCCGCGCAGATCGGCACCGTGATGGTGGCGCCCTACCTGCTCGGCGGCGCGTTGTCCTGGCTGGTGGTGGCGGCGTCCGGCCGGATGCGCCCCGGCGTGGTGACCGCGCTGCTGATCGGCGCGGCCACCGCGGCGACGGTGGTGGTCCCCTTCGCCGGGGCGACGCCGGTGCTGCTGGCGGGCATGGCGGCCGGGTCGCTGGCGGCGGCCTCCGGGCAGGGGGTGTTCGCGGTCTACGTCGGCGCGGTCGCCGAGGAGCACCGGCCGACGGCGGTCGGTCTGCTCAACCTCTGCTACCTCCTCGGCGCCGCCTTCGGCCCGGCGATCACCGCGCTGATGTCCGCTTAGGACACGCCTGTCGCCGAACCGACAACATCGGTCGTCTTGACAAAGAAACTTGTCGGTGCCACGCTCGGCGGCATGATGGACGTCGCAGTGATAGACGAGCCCTCCGTGGCCGCCGCGGCGCTGGAACCGGTGCGGGCGCGGCTGCTGCACGAGCTCGCCGAACCCGGGTCCGCGTCATCGCTCGCCGCGAAGGTCGGGCTCACCAGGCAAAAGGTGAACTACTACCTGCGCGACCTGGAAAAGCACGGCTTGGTCGGTCTGGTCGAGGAGCGCCGCAAGGGCAACATGACCGAGCGTGTGCTGCGCGCGACTGCCGAGGCGTACGTGATCTCGCCGTCGGCCACCGGGCCGGTGGCGCCGGACCCGGGCCGCGCGCCGGACCGGCTCTCCGCCCGCTGGCTGCTCGCCGTGGCCGCCCGCCTCGTGCAGGACGTCGGGGCGTTGATCGGCGCCGGGGCGAAGGCGGGCAAGCGGGTCGCGACCTTCGCACTCGACGGCGAGGTCCGCTTCGCCAGCGCGGCGGACCGGGCCGCGTTCACCCAGGAGTTGTCCGACGCGGTCGCGGGACTGGTGGCCAAGTACCACGACGAAACCGCCGCCCGGGGGCGCAGGCACCGGCTCGTGCTGGCGATCCATCCCGCGATGACCCGTACCGAGGAGGCGAACGATGGGGCGTGAATTCGAACTGCCCAAGGAGATCGAACTGCCGGCGTCACCCGAGGAGGTGTGGCAGGCGATCGCCACCGGACCGGGCATGGCGGCCTGGTTCATGCCGATGGAGATCGACCCGGACAGCGCCCAGGTCGCCGAGTGGAGCCCGCCGCACCGGCTGTTCGTCCGCACCCCGGAGGCCCCGGACGGCAGCACGCAGGCCTTCCAGTACCTGATCGAGGGCAGGGACGGCGGCACCAGCGTGCTCCGGTTCGTCCACAGTGGCGTCCTCGGCGACGACTGGGACGACGAGTACGAGGGCATGACCAGCAGCGGCTGGGACATGTACCTGTTCACACTCGGCGAGTACCTGCGGCACTTCCGCGGCCGCCCCGCCACCTACGCGGAGGCCGAGGCCCCCGCGGCCGGCGGCTGGGACCGGCTGCTGCGCGCGCTCGGCACGGCGCGGCTCGGCTCCCCGGTCAAGATCGACCTGCCCGGCGGTCCGTCGCTGAAGGGCGAGGTGGACTACGCGACCGCGAAGTTCGTCGGCCTGCGCACGCCCGACGCGCTGGTCCGCTTCCACGAGCGCTCCGCGGTCGGCCTGCCGATCGCGGTCAGCGACCACCACTACGGCGAAACCGGCGATCCGCAGGACCGCGCCGGCTCCTGGCAACGCTGGCTCGCCGCGACCGTCGGCGATGGGGCTCCACTCTGACGCCGCGCCGCACCCGCAGCGGTGACCGGCACCCGGTCTGACGCGCTCAGGCCGAGTGCCTGCCGTAGGGCACCGCGCGGAGCAGCGTCACCCGCACCGTCGCGCCGCTCGGCACCGTGTAGGTGCGGGTCTCGCCCTGGCGGGCGCCGGTCAGGGCGCGGCCCAGCGGCGAGCCGGGGGAGTACACCTCCAGGTCGTCGCCCGCGCCGTCGCGCACGCCGAGCAGGAAGGTCTCCGGCTCGGGGTCGTCGTCGAACCGGACCGTCAGCACCATGCCCGGTTCGGCGACGCCGTCGTCGGGCGGCGTCTGGCCGACCACGGCGCGGCGCAGCAGGTCCTCCAGCTCACGTGTGCGCGCCTTTCGCTGCCGCAGAGCCATTTCCCGGTCTTCCGGATCGTCGTCCTCCGGGCCGCGCAACGCGGACAGTTCTGCGCTCAGGCGCGCGTACGCCTCCTCGGTCAGCCACACGGTGTCCATCGCGTTACCTCCTTCGTTCGGCCGGGCGGCGGTGCGCCGCCGGAGCAGCGTGGCGTTGGCGTCGTCGGCGAAACCGGCCGCGACGCGCAGCAGGATGTCCCGTTCCACACGCAGCAGCGCGTTCTCCGCGCGCAGGAACTCCAGGTCCTCGGTGGTTCCCATGGCTCACCGCAGCGGGTCGAACGGCCGCAGGGACTCCGGCTGCTTGCCGGTGACGACCTGTTCGGCGAGCAGCTTCCCGGTGACCGGCCCCTGCGTGAGACCCCACATGCCGTGCCCGCCCGCGACGTACACGCCCGGCTCGGCGGTGGCGCCGATGAGCGGGAGCCCGTCGCTGCTGACCGGCCGCGGGCCCACCCACGTGTCGCTGCGCTCGGCCCACCGCACGCCCTCGAAGAACGGCGCCGCGGACCGCACGATGGCCTCCACGCGCCGCTCGTCGGGCGGGTCGTCGGGGCCGCGGAACTCCATCGTCCCGGCCACGCGCATCGCGCCGCGGTAGGGCGTGCACGCGACGCGCACCGTGGGCAGGTACACCGGTTGCGCCAGCGGCGTCTCGGTGGGCACCGTGAAGGAGTAGCCGCGCCCGGCCCGCACCGGCACGCGCACGCCGAGTTTCCCGGCAAGGCGGCTGATCCACGCTCCCGTCGCGAGGACGGCGACGTTGGCCGAGAAGCTCACGTTGTCGCGGGACACGACCGTCACCGCGTGCCGGTGCGAGCGGATCGACCGCACGTCGAACCCGGCGCGGATGGTGCCGCCGCGGTGGCGCACCGAGTCCGCGAGCGCCCGGACGAACCGGCCCGGGTCGACGTAGCGCTGGCCGGGCAGGTCGATCCCGGCGCCCGCGTGGCCGGACAGTTGCGGCAGTCGCGCGCGGACCTGCGCCGCGGTCAGGCCGGTGTGGTCGGCGCGGGCCCCGGCCGCGGTGAAGCGCCGCAGCTCGGCCAGCAGTCCCGCGGCCGCGCCTGCGGATTCGAACACCGCGGTGATCGGGGCCTCGACGGTCTCCGCCGCCACGCCGCCGCGAACGAGGGTGTCGAAGGCGTCCAGGCAGTCGTCGTTCAGCGCCAGGTTGGCGGCCACCACCCGGCGCCACGCCGGCCAGGTGCAGTGCGCGGCGAACCGCAGCAGGAACGACCACAGCGCCGGGTCGGCGGACGGCGGCACGTGCAGCGGCGCGTCCCGCCGGACGAGCGAGGCGAGCCCGGTGCGCCGCACCCCCGGTTCGTTGAGCGGGATCGCCAGCCCGGGCGAGAGCCAGCCCGCGTTGCCCCGGGACGCGCCGGCCGCGACGCCCGTGCGGTCCAGCACGGTCACCCGCACCCCGTGTTCCTGCAGGAACCACGCCGTCGACAGCCCGACGATCCCCGCGCCGACCACGACGGCGGAGCGTGGTCCCTGAGCGCTCTCGTCCACCGGCAACCTCCCTGACTTTCGCCTCCCCCCGAGCATCGCCCGCCCGCGGAAGCCATCGGATGTCCGGATCGCACAATTTGCCGGGTTGTACTTGTAGGGTGGGCACATGGTCAAGCTCGACCGTCTGATCACGATCCTCGGCAGCTACGGCGCCCGTCTGTGCGGATCCGCCGACCGCGAAGCCGGGCTGCGCAGCGTCGCGCTGCACGACCCGGTGCGGCAGGAGTCCCCGGTCGGCGACATCTTCCTCGCCGTCGGCGTGCCGACGGTGGCCGAGGCGATCCGGCTCGCGCGGCAGGCCAGGGCGGTCGTGCTGGTCGTGCGGACCACCGAGGACCCGGCGCCGGACCTGCTGCGCGACGCGGACGGGATCGCCGTGCTCGTGGTCGAGCCGAGCGTGTCCTGGAGCCAGGTCGCCGGCGTGGTCTACGGGCTGGTGCTGGAGGGGCGGGAGACCGAGTCCGGCCGCGGCCCGGCCGACCTGTCCGCGCTGGCCGACACGATCGCCGCCGCGGTCGGCGGGCCGGTCACCATCGAGGACCAGCTGTCCAGGGTGATGGCCTACTCCAGCGAGCAGCGCGAAGCCGACCCGGTGCGGCAGGACACGATCCTGGGCCGCCGCGTGCCGGACCGGGTGCGGGCCCTGTTCGAACGGCAGGGCGTGTTCACCCACCTCGCGCGGTCCGACGAGCCGTTGTTCGTGCCTGCCGCGCCCGAGCACGGCCTGCACGGCCGCTCGGTCGTCGCGGTCCGCGCGGGCCGGGAGCTGCTGGGATCGTTGTGGGTGTCGTGCACCGCCCCGCTGGACGCGGCGCGCGCGAGCATCCTCGTCGACGGGGCGCGCACGGTGGCGCTGCACCTGCTGCGGTGGCGGGTCAGCGCGGACCTCGAACGGCAGGTGGAGTCCGAGCTGGTCATCCAGCTCCTCGAAGGCGACCCGGACGCGGACGCGGTCGTCCGGAAACTGGGCCTGCCCGCGTCCGGGCTGCGGGTCGTCGCGGTGCGGGCGCACACCGAGGCCGAACGCAACGCCGGGCTGCTGCTGGCGTTCGAGCGCGCCACCACCGGGTTCGGGTGGTCACGGGTCGGGCGCAGCACGTTGTTCGGCAACACCGTCTACACCGTGCTGCCCGCCGCCGATCCCGCGCCCGCGTTCCACTGGGTGCGGCAGCTGGTCGCCGGCCTGCCCGCGCACCTGCGGATCGTCGCGGGCGTGTCCGGGGAGTGCGAGGTCGCGGAGCTGCCGTCCGGGCGCCGGGAGTCCGACGAGTGCCTGACCCTGCACGACCGGCTCGGCAGCGGGGAAGCCGTCTGCTACGACGAATCCTGGCACCAGGTGCTGCTGCAACGCCTGCGGTCGGCCGCGGCGACCGGTCGCATTCCCGCCCGCGGTCCGGTGGCGCGGCTGGCCGGGCACGAGGCGCCCGAGCTGCTGCCGACGTTGCGCGCCTGGCTGGAGGCGCAGGGCGACCTCGGCCGCGCCGCCGCGGTGCTGGGCGTCCACCAGAACACGGTGCGCAACCGTTTGCGCCGCGTCACGGCGGCGGTGCCGGGGCTGGACCTGGACGATCCGGCGCAGCGCCTGGCGATGCTGATCGCCATGGCCGTGCACGAGTAGTTCAGCAGCAGTGCTCGCCGCGCCAGGCTTCGCGGCCTTCCTTCACCGCGACCGCGGCGATCACCAGCGCCACCACCGGATCGGCCCACCACCAGCCGAGCAGCGAGTTGAGCAGCAGGCCTGCCAGCAGCACGCCGGACAGGTACGTGCACAACAGGGTCTGCTTGGAGTCGGCGACGGCGCTGGCGGAGCCGAGCTCGCGGCCCGCGCGGCGCTGGGCGTAGGACAGGAACGGCATGACGACGAGCGACACCGCGGCCAGCGCGATCCCGACGGTCGAGTGCGCGGCCGGTTCCGCGCCGAGCAGGCTGCGCACCGACTCGACGGTGACGTAGGCGGCCAGCGCGAAGAACGACACCGCGATCACCTTCAGCGCCGTCCGCTCGCGGGCCTCCGGGTCGGCGCCGGAGAACTGCCAGGCCACGGCGGCGGCCGAGGCGACCTCGATCACCGAGTCCAGGCCGAAGCCGATCAGCGCCGTCGACGAGGCGACCGTGCCCGCGGAGATCGCGACCACGGCTTCGACGACGTTGTAGGTGATCGTGGCCGCGACGAGCAGCCGCACCCGGCGGGACAGCACAGCCCGCCGCCCGGTCGGCGCGGGGGCGCAGCAGTGGTCGGCGTGCTCGCTCATCCGGTGGCGCCCGCGGAGTTCAGGCAGGGCTCGCCGGGATCCACCGCCAGCACGACGTGCACCAGCTCGCCAAGCGCCTTCTTCAGGTGCGGATCGGCCAGCTCGTAGCGCACCTGCCGCCCCTCGTAGGTGGCGACGACCAGGCCACAGCCGCGGAGGCAGGCCAGGTGGTTGGACACGTTGGAGCGGGACAGGTTCAGCTGGCCGGCCAGCCGGCCGGGGTAGTGGACGCCGTCCAGCAGGGCCACGAGGATGCGGCACCGCGTGGGGTCGGCGAGCGCCCGGCCCAGCCGGGCCAGCGCCGCGCCGCGGGTCTCACAGGTCAGCATGGGGACAACAGTACAGCGATCGCTGACCTATTGGAAGCGCCGGGTCATCGAGACCACTTAGGACCGTCTACAAAGGTCTCGGCCGGGGCGGCCCCGCGATGCGGCGTTGACCAAAGTCCCGTCAGGTACCGGGTCCAACGGCCGTGGTCGCCGAGCCGGGAGCGGATCAGGCTGGTGGGGTGACGCAGGAACCGGAACCGCACCCCAGCCCGGCCGACCACGACCTGGAGGTCGTCGAGGCGATCCTGGAGGTCGTCGCCCGCCACGGGGCCGGGCCGTACCCCGTCGACGACCTGGCGAGCCTCACCGGTCTGGACGCCGACGAGGTGTGGCGGGTGATGGAGCAGCTCGTCGAGGCGGGCCTGGCCACCCGGCACGGCCCGGCCGCGTGACGGGCGTGACGTTGCCGGCACGCGGGCGGTGTGTGCGAGGCTGCGGGTAGCCAACGCACCAGCACCGAAGGAACCGAGCGTGACCGACCAAGCCACCACCACTTTCGCCGACGTCAGCCGCGTCGAGGAGGTCGCCCCGGGGCGCTTCACCGCCGCCGCCCACCCCGAGTGGACCATCGGCGGCAAGCCCAACGGCGGCTACCTCCTGGCGATGCTCGGTCGCGCGGCGACCTACTCGGGGGCGCACCGCGACGTGCTCGCGGCCAGTGCGCACTACCTGCGTGCGCCGGAGCCGGGTCCGGTGGAGCTGGGTGTGGAGGTGCTGCGGACCGGCCGTTCGGCGAGCCAGGTGCGGGCCCGCCTGACCCAGGGTGGCACGCCGTGTGTGGAGGCGATGTTCACGCTCGGTGCGCTGGACGCGGAGTCGAAGCCGTACTGGAGCGAGGGCATGCCGGAGCCGGAGGGGCGCGAGTACGCCGACTGCGTGCCGGTCACCGGCCCGGCCGGGGGTGGTCCGGGTCCGGTCATCATGGACCAGGTCGACCTGCGCATCCAGCCCGAGGACCTCGGCTTCGGCCGGGGCGCCCCTAGCGGGGCCGGGGTGCTGCGTGGCTGGCTGGGCCTGCCCGGCGGCGCGGACTTCGATCCGCTGTCCCTGCTCTACGCCGTGGACGCCTTCCCGCCCGCGACGCTGGACATCGCGCTCACCGGTTGGGTGCCGACGCTGGAGCTGACTGCCTACGTGCGTGCGCTGCCCGCCCCCGGGCCGGTGCGGGTGCTGCACAAGGCGCAGCTGATCGAGGGCAACCGCGTCGACGAGGTGTGCCTGGTGTGGGACAGCCGCGGCCGCCTGGTCGCCCAGGCCACCCAGCTGGCCGGCATCCGCCTCGACCCGCCCGCCTGAGGCGCCCTCTTCAGCCGATGCGCACTGCTCAGCCGGCGAACGAGCGGCTGAACCGTTGTCCGGACTCGACCAGTTCACGCGCCCGTCCCAGCGAGCGTTCCTGGTAGCTGCGCAGGGCGGCCGGGATCGCGTCGGCGCGGGCTTCGGCCACGGCCTTGGCGACCTCGTCGGCGAGCACTTCGGCGTCGGTGAGCGCGACCCCGAACCCGCGGCCGGTCATCGGGGTGGACACGTGCGCGGCGTCGCCGACCAGCGCGATCCGGCCGCGCACGAGCCGGTCCGGGACGTACTCGGCGACCGGGGTGCCGGTGACCCCGCCGCGGCGCAGGCAGGCGCGCACCGCTTCCCGCCACGCCGCCGGCCACTGCGCGGCCTCGGCGTCGAGTTCGGCGATCAGGCTCGCCGGCAGGTCCGCCGGCCGTAGCGAGTGCTGGACCACGTCGCCGTCGACGCACCCGGTGGCACGCAGCAGGTCGTTGCGGCGCGGGTCGAACCAGGCCCAGCCCAGGCGACGGCGGCCGGGCGGCGCGGACTCGGCCAGCGGGTAGCCGAGGAGGCAGTCGGTGCCTGCGTCGAAGATGTCCATGCCGGGCGGCCAGGCTTCCAGGTCGAGTTCCGTTTCCTCGGCGATGCCGAGCCAGATGACGTACCCGGCGAAGGTCGCGTCGGGGCGCTCGGGGGCGACGGCGCGGCGGACCACGCTGCGGTGCCCATCGGCGCCCACCACGAGATCGCCGCGGTGGATCGCGCCGTCCGCGGTGCGCGCCCACGCCGAGGTCGCGTCCTGGCCGGCCTCGACGACGCGGGCGCCGTGGACGAGGTCGATGTGCGGGTCCGCCTCGGCGGCGCGGCGCAGCAGGTCGTGCGCCTGTGCCCAGCTCTGCAGGTGGAGGCGCGAGCCGTCCAGGGCGGCGGCGGTGGCCTCGGGGCCGGCGAGGCCGTCCGGGCCGAGGAGCCGGTGCAGGTTGCTCTCGGCGCCGCCCAGGGCCGCGCCGCTGCGGGGCTGCGGGCCGGAGCGTTCGAGGACCGTCACCGTGATGCCGAACTTGGCCAGGCCCAGGGCGGCCATCAGGCCGGCGAGCGACCCCCCGACGACGACGGCCGCTGCGTGATCAGTGGTGCGCATGCCCCCAGTCAACGTCGGCGGCCCGCGCCGTGGCAGGACCGTTCTTGCCTGGGACCGGGACTACCAGGCGGTCACGGGCGACGCCCGCGACGGGCGGTGAGGCGCTCGCCCAGTGCCGCTGCGATCTCGCCCGCCGCGGCGAGTTGGTCGGGGCTCAGCGCGTCGACGAAGAGTTCGCGCACCGCGGTCAGGTGGGGGACCGTGGCGGCGCGGAAGGCGGCCGCGCCCTCGGCGGTGAGGACGACCTCGGCTCCCCGGCTGTCGGTGGCGCAGTGCTCCCGCCGGATCAGGCCGCGCCGTTCCATGCGGCCGAGGTGGTGCGACAGCCGGCTGCGTTCCCAGCCGACGCCGTCGGCCAGCTGTGAGGACCGCAGCCGCTGCCCGTCCGCCTCGCTCAGCGCGAGCAGGACCGTGTAGTCGCCGGAGGACAGGCCCGCCTCACTCTGCAGCCGCGAGCCGAGTTCGCCGCGCAGCGCCTCCGCGGTCTCGATGAACCCGCGCCACACCCGCAACTCGCCGGTGGTGGGCAGGACCCGGTGCCGTCGTGCTGGACTCATTCCGACCTCCTGATTGACATGTCAATCATACCGGCGTATGACGGGTGATGACAGATTGACGTGTCAATTACTTGGCGCTCACGGAGGAGCCTTCTGATGTCTGATCTGGTGTTCGGGCTCGACACGTTCGGCGACGTGCCCGAGGACGACGACGGCCGTCCGCTGTCGCATGCCCAGGCGATCCGGCAGGTCGTGGACGAGGCCGTGCTGGCCGACGAGATCGGCGTGGACGTGATCGCGCTCGGCGAGCACCACCGCCCGGAGTACTCGATTTCTTCGCCGGAGACGGTGCTGGCCGGCATCGCCACCCGCACGTCGCGGATCCACCTGTCCTCCGGTGTGACCGTGCTCAGTTCCGACGACCCGGTGCGCGTGTTCCAGCGCTTCGCCACGGTCGACGCGCTGTCGAACGGGCGCGCCGAGGTGATCCTCGGCCGGGGTTCGTTCACCGAGTCGTTCCCGCTGTTCGGTTACGACCTGGCCGACTACGACAAGCTGTTCGAGGAGAAGATCGAGCTGTTCGCGCGGCTGCTGGACGAGAAGCCGGTGACCTGGAGCGGCACGCTGCGCCCGGCGCTGGAGGACGCCGACGTCTACCCGAAGACGGAGTCGGGGCGCCTGACGACGTGGGTCGGGGTGGGCGGCTCGCCGCAGTCGGTGGTCCGCACCGCGCACTACGACCTGCCGCTGATGCTCGCGATCATCGGCGGCCCGCCGAAGCGGTTCGCGCCGTACCTGGACCTGTACCGCAGGGCGGCGGGGGAGTTCGGCACGACCGCGCACCCGGTCGGCATGCACTCGCCGGGGTTCGTCGCCGACACCGACGAGCAGGCCCGCGAGGTGTTCTGGCCGCGGTACCGGGTGATCCGCGACCGGATCGGGCGTCAGCGCGGCTGGCCGCCGATCCGCCGCGAGGAGTACGACGCCGAGATCGAGCACGGCTCGCTCTACATCGGATCGCCGGAGACGGTCGCCCGCAAGATCGCCCGCGCGGTGACGGACCTGGGCGTGGGCCGGTTCGACATGATCTACAGCAGCGGTTCGCAGCCGGCGAGCGCGCGCCTGCGGGCGGTGGAGCTGTACGGCACCAAGGTGATTCCGATGGTGCGCGACATCCTGTCGGAGGCGGAATGACCACCATCGGCATCCTCGGCGCAGGCAAGGTGGGCACGGTGCTGGCGCGGCTCGCGCTCGCGGCCGGGTACCGCGTGCTCATCGCCGGCTCGGGCGCTCCGGAGAAGATCGCGCTGACCGTCGACGTCCTCACGCCGGGCGCGATCGCGACCACTGCGGCGGAGGCGGCTGCCGAGGCCGATTTCGTGATCTTGGCGCTGCCGCTGGGAAAGTACCGTGAGATTCCCGCCGCGGCGCTGGCGGGCAAGGTGGTCGTGGATGCCATGAACTACTGGTGGGAGGTCGACGGCATCCGCGACGACCTCGACGACCCGCGCACCTCGTCGAGCGAGACAGTGCAGTCCTTTGTGGCCGGTGCTCGCGTCGTGAAGGCCTTCAACCACATGGGTTACCACGACCTGGAGGACGGCGCCCGCCCCACCGGAACCGCGGACCGCAAGGCGATCGCCATCGCCGGCGACGACCCGGCAGACGTCGCGGCGGTGGCGGAACTGGTCGACGCGCTCGGCTTCGACCCGGTCACCGCCGGCCCGCTCGCCGAGGGCGTGCGCCTCGAACCGGGCTCGGAAGCCTTCGGAGCCAACGTCACCGCCACCGAACTCCGCGCGATCCTCGGCCATTTCCCGGACTCCGAACGGGGACGGCAGGTCGCGAAGGCGCGTGGGCTCGACGGGTGACCCCGGTTGGGCCCTACGTGCGAAACTGGCGCGGTGCCAGACTTCGCGGAGCTACGGGAAACGCACCGGCGCAAAGTCCGGGCGGCCGGTCTGGGCGAGTTCGCCGATGAGCTCGTAGCGGCTTCCCTGCCGAGTGTCCGGCTGCTGCCCGCCCGAGGTCCGCACCGCACCCGGCTCGGCGGCGATCCCGAACTGCCTCCCGCGACGCCGTGGCCGCGTGCCGGCCACACGCCACTCAGCTTCGTCGCCCAGCTGGACCTGTCCGAGATGGCCCCGTACGACGCGGAAGGCATCCTGCCGGCCGACGGCTTGCTGTCCTTCTTCTACGACGCGATCCATCAGCCCTGGGGTTTCGACCCGGCGCACCGGGACTCGGCGACGGTCCTGTTCACACCCGGCGACGCCGAGGTGGCGACCCGGCAGGCGCCGTCGGACCTGCCCGCGAACGGGCGCTTTTCGCCGGTTCCACTGCGGCCACATGACCAGGCGCACGTTCATCGACGAGAAGCCGGTCATCCGCCGCTCGTTCTACTGGGTCAGGCACGAGGACCTGCTCGCGCGGGCGTGGGACCGGAGCTGGCTCGTGCTGCAGTGCGCGTAGGCCGGGCTCAGCCGCGGGTCAGCTCGATGACCGTGACCTCCGGGCGCGCCCCGATGCGCATCGGCGGGCCCCAATAGCCCGCGCCGGCCGTTACGTAGAGCTGCGTGTCGCCGTGGCGGGAGAGGCCTTCGACCGCCGGCTGGTCCAGCCGGATGGCGTAGTCGAAGGGCCAGAGCTGCCCGCCGTGGGTGTGGCCGGACAGTTGCAGGTCCACGCCGGCCGCGCGGGCCTGTTCGACCTGCACCGGCTGGTGGGCCAGCAGCACGAGCGGGACGTTGTCGTCCCGGCCGTCGAGCGCGGCGTCGAGGTTCGCGCCGTGGCCGGGCAGTCCGGAGCGCGCGGCGGTGCGGTCGTCGATGCCGGCCAGGTCGAAGGTCACGCCCCCGCGGCCGAGCGGGACACGTTCGTTGCGCAGCACGTCCACCCCGAGGGTCGGCAGGTGCCGCAGCCAGGCCTCGGTGTCGACGAAGTACTCGTGGTTGCCCGTGACGAAGTAGACGCCCTGCCCGCTGACCAGGTCGGCCAGCGGGGCGACGTCCTCGCGCAGCTCGTGCAGCTCGCCGTCGACCAGGTCGCCCACGATGGCCACGGCGTCCGGCCGCTGGGCGTTGACCGTCTCGACCAGGCGCTCGAACCGGCCGCCGCCGTAGGTGGTGGACAGGTGCCCGTCGGAGAAGGTGACGATGCGGTAGCCCTCCAGCGCGGGGTCGAGGCCGGCGATCGCGATGGGCACCCGGCGCACCACGGGCGCGGAGTTGGCCAGCACGGCCCCGGTGCCCGCGGTGCCGACCGCGACAGCCCCGGCGGTGAGCGCCAGCGAGCGGGCCAGGAACAGCCGCCGCGACGGGTCCGGCGGCGCCTCCACGGCACCGGGGCCGGACGCGGCGGGCATCGCGCGCCGCCGCCGGTTCAGCAGCCAGCGCACCGGTTCGAGCACCAGCAACGCCAGGAACGCGTAGAGCGCCAGGCCGAGCCAGCTGTAGGCGACCCAGTCCAGCGGAACCTGCGCGGACCAGGGCAGCACGCGGCGCCCGATCACGGCGGCCGCGGGCAGCACGGCGAGGACGACGGTGGGCACGGTCAGCCGCCGCCGCGCCCGCCCGGCGACGGTGGTGGCGCGGACCAGCCGGAACCACAGGTAGCCGTGCAGCACGAGCATCGCGGCGAGGACGACGAGGCCGAAGAGGATGGCGGTCAGGACGTGCTCCAGGCGGCTGGGACGGACACGAACGGGTCAACCGTATCGGCGTGGTCCGCGCCGGTGCGCCAGGGGAGCAGCCCTCCGGGACCGCGTGCCCGGCCGCGGCGGGCCATCAAGGGTGCGGCTTTACGCCGACTCAAGCGCCGCGGCCTCGGGTGGTGACGACGCCGAGCACGATCATTGCGACGCCGAGGACCAGGTGCAGCCAGTTGTCCGCGTTGTTGACCGGGACGAAGTTGGCCGCGCTCGCCTCTTCCACGACCAGCCCGTACAGCCACAGGACCAGGTAGATCGCGCCGCCGCCGACCAGGTAGGCGCGGGCGGCACCGGCGCTGCGCGACATCGCCAGGCCGGCGACCCCGAACAGCAGGTGCACGGCGTTGTGCAGGACCGACACCGAGAACACGCCGAGCAGCATCGCCCTGGAGTGGTGCCCGGCGAAGGTCAGGTCGTCGTAGCCGGTGGTGATGCCTGGGACGAAGCCGAGCACTCCGACCAGGAGGAACACCGCCCCCACGGCTCCCGCCGCGACGCGCACGGGGCTGGTCTTGGACGCAGTGGTGGATCGGGACATGGTGCTCACCTCGTCTGGCTGGATCGGATCGGTCGCCAGCCATTCGTCGCGCCCCGTGGTCCGGATGGGTGCCGGGGCGCGGCGCGTCAGTAGATGTTCGTGTCCGTGAACGAGCTCTCGTGGCTGTTGATCTGCGCCCGCAGCGCGATCTGGTCGAACACGCGGATCTCGCGGGTGATGCGCCCGCCCTGAACCAGGAACTGCGACACCCCGAGCAGGTCCACCGGCTGGCCGGTGAGCGGCCCGAACTCCGGCACGCCCCGGTAGGACCCTTGCATCACCCACAGCACGGCGATGCGCAGCCCGGCGTAGCGCTCCGCGTAGTTGGTCTGGATGTCGCGCACCTCGAACCGCGCGTCGGGGAACGGCGCGATCTGGGTGAGCAGCTCCCGCTGGTACCCGTCGGGGCGCAGGACCGTCCGGTCGCCGATCGTGTGCAGGAACAGGTCGCGCGGCATGAAGTCGGTGACCTTGTGCAGCCGCCGCGCGTTCCACACCTCCTCGATGAACTCCAGCACCATCTCGCACTCGGGCCGGTGGTCGTCCGGGCGCGGGCCGCTGTCGCCCGCGGTCAGGACGTCCGCCGGCGCCGGCTTGGTCATCGAGCCCTCGTACCCGCGGAACCGCAAGCCGCGCGCGACCTCGGCCGGGTCCAGCCCGAGCTGCAGGCAGTCGGCGAGGTCGTCCCGCACTACCCATTCCTCGACCATCCGCCCGCGCCGGTAGAGGCAGTTGGCGATGGTGCGCTTGCGGATCGGCACCTCGACGCCGTTCACGATGTGCGTGTCCGCGGAGAAGACGAGGTGCGAGCTGAGGAACGCGTCGTCGCCGCGGGCCTCCCACACCACGTCCTCGGCCTGGCCCACGTGCTGCGGCACCTGCGCGATCCGCATCAGGCTGCCTTCGATCACGCCGTCCCTGCCGACGACCGTGCCGAGGCCACCGTGGACGATCGAGTCCGGCTCGTAGTTGTCGGTGATGTAGGAGATGTCGCGCTGGACCCAGATCCGGTCGGTCACCTCGCGGATGAAGTCGTCCGGGTCCTCGTAGGGCTGGTAGGCGACCGGATCGAGGGGCATGGCGTCGTCCTTTCCGTGGCTGGGCCGGGGCACGCCGACTGTATCCGTATGCATGATCGTCGGCAAGAGCGAACAAGCGGCTGTGATCTGCGTCTTGACCGCTTCGCTTCGCCCACCTATGTTGCAGTCCATACGTATGCAAACGGCTCAGCCGTTGTGGCACAATGGAGGTGTCATGTCCACCGTCGCGCCGACCACAGCCGCGTCCACGGACGCGCCCGGACGTCGGAAGACGATCCGGCGCACGATCATCGCCGGCAGCATCGGCAACTTCGTCGAACAGTTCGACTACGGGTTGTACGGCTACATGGCACCCGTCCTCGCCTCGTCGTTCTTCCCGGCGAGCGACCACACCGCGAGCGTGCTCAGTGCGTACGCGGTGATCGCGATCGCCTGCCTGGTCCGCCCGCTCGGCGGGACCCTGCTCGGCAGGTGGGGCGACCGGTTCGGGCGCAAGAAGGTCCTGCTGTGGACCGTGGTGTTCATGGGCATCTCCACGGCCGCGATCGGCGTGCTGCCCACCTACGGGCAGATCGGGCTGGCCGCGCCGCTGATCCTGTTGCTGCTGCGCGTCGTGCAGGGCATGGTGGCCGGCGGCGAGTACGTCGGCGCCGTCGCCTTCGTGGTCGAGTGGGCCGAGCCACGCCGCCGCGGGTTCTACACCTCGTTCGCCTCCAACAGCTGCTTCCTGGGCATCCTCGCCGGAGCCGGGGTGGCCGCGCTGATGAGCGCGGTGTTCACCGACGAGGCGCTGCACAGCTGGGGCTGGCGGATCCCGTTCCTGGCGGTGCTGCCGCTGTGCCTGATCGGGGTCTGGCTGCGCAGCCGGATCGAGGAGACGCCGGAGTTCGTCGCCGCGACCGAGCACGGCACCAACGTCGTCGCGGCGCCGTTCCGCGAGGCCCTGCGCTCCCAGTGGCGGCCGATCCTGGTGTTCTGCGGCGCTTCGATCATGCTGGCGATCCTGTCCTACACCTGGGTCACCTTCTACCCGGAGTACCTGTCCGACACGCTCGGGCTGTCCAAGTCGGCCGCGTGGCTGTCCAACATGATCTCGGTCGCCGTGCTGATCCCGCTGCTGCCCGTCGCCGGCGCGATCTCCGACCGGATCGGGCGCAAGCCGATGCTGATCACCGGCGCGGTGGCGTGCATCGTGCTGGTGCCGCTGGCGTTCTGGGTGGGCCAGCACGGCACGTTCGGCGCCGCGGTGGTGAGCCAGCTGATCTACATCATCCCGGAGTTCTTCCTGACCGGCATCGTCACGGTGTGCGCGGCGGAGCTGTTCGCGACCCGCACCCGGTTCAGCGCCAGCTCGATCGCCTACAACAGCTCGTTCTCGATCTTCATGGGCATCACGCCGTTCGTCGCGACGCTGCTGGTGTCGACGTTCGGCACGATCTACGCCGTGTGGGTCTACCTCGCGGTGGCCGCGGTGCTGGCGCTGGTGGTGATCACCTTCTTCATGACGGAGACCTACCGCAGCGAGCTCGCCGCGGACAAGTTCGCCCGTTGAGTCCACTCAGGACACCGGCGCCTCCTCCCGTGCCGGGAGGGGCCGCCGGTGTTCGAGCATGTCGTTGCGCATCAGCAGGTCCACCGCGAGCCGGGCGAGTTCTTCGGTGGCGGGGGAGAGCCTGCTGTGCTCCCGCCGGACGAGGGCGAACGTGTTGTGCAGCGGCGGGTCGAAGGTCGTGGTGTGCAGGCGCAGGCCCTCGGTGCGCACGAGCCGTTCGGCCACCGCGCGGGACAGGAACGTGTCGCCGAGCCCGCGGGCGACCAGGTGCAGTGCCGCCTGGGCTTGCTCGACCTCGATGAACGGCTCGATCCGCACCCCGGCGACCTGGGCCCGCTCGGTCAGCTGCAGCCGGTCCGGGTCGGCCTGCCCCACGTGCGCGTCGTAGAGGACGAGCCGCCGCCGCGCCATCGTCTCGATGTCCACCGGTGCCGCGACGTGGTCGGGATCCGCCGACACGTAGAGCACCTCGTCGCGGGCGAGCGGCGTGATCTCCAGCCCGGCCGGGGTGACCGGCAGGACGACGATGCCCGCCTCCAGGTCCCCGGCCGCGACCGCCTCGGCGACGAGCGCGGCGTTGACCCCGACCAGCCGGACCCGCACGTCCGGGTGCGCGGCGGCGAACCGCTCGCCGAGCTCGGCCAGCAGGTAGAAGTCGGCATTGCGGAACAGGCCGAACGAGGCCACGCCGCCGGTCAGCCCGCGCACCGCCTTCACCGTGTCCTCGGCGTTGCGCGCCGCGCTCACCGTCTGCTGCGCGTGCGGCAGCAATTGCGCGCCCGCGGGTGTGAGCGTCAGCCGACGCCCGCCGCGGTGGAAGAGCTGCAGCCCGCACTCCTCCTCCAGCCTGCGCACCAATTCCGAGATCGCCGCCTGGGTGTAGCCGAGCGCGGCGCCTGCCGCCGTGAACGAGCCGAGTTCGGCCGCCGCGACGAGTGCGCGCAGCTGCGTCAGAGTCACAAGGAAATCCTATAGGTGTCCCAACGGAAGACAAGGTGGTCCTGTGTCCGGTGTGGAACTAGCTTTCCGGGTATGTACTTCACCGAAGCCACCCAGCGCCGCTTCGCCGGCCGGTTCACCGTCGTCAAGGAGCCCGCGGCCGGGGGCGCCCCGGCTCAGCGCGACGCGGGCGTCATCGACACCGTGACCCGCATGCTCGACCGGATCCGCGCCGAGGGACTCGACGCCGTCACCCGTTACGCCGCCGAACTCGACGGCTACGACGGCAGGCCGCTGGAGATCTCCCGCGAGGAGATGCGCCGCAGCGGCGACGCGCTGCCCGGCGACCTGCGCGCGGCCATCGAACTCGGCGCCGCCCGCACCGCGGCGTTCGCCAAGGCGTCCCGGGACGCGCTGAAGGATCTGGAGGTCGAGCTCGAACCGGGCCTGGTCGCCGGGTACCGCTACGTTCCGGTGCAGCGCGTCGGCGCCTACCTCCCGGCGGGCCGGTTCCCGCTGACCGCGAGCGCGTTCATGACCGTCAACGTCGCCAAGGCCGCCGGGGTCCCGTCGGTCGTCGCGTGCACCCCGCCGCAGCCGGACGGCGGCCCCAACCCCGCCGTGCTCTACGCCGCGTACGTGTCCGGTGTGGACCGGGTCTTCCTGCTGGGCGGGGTGCAGGCGCTCGCCTCGATGGCCTACGGGCTCGTCGGGGACGCGCCGGCAGACATGCTCGTCGGCGCGGGCAACGCGTTCGTGGCCGAGGCGAAGCGCCAGCTGTTCGGCACGGTCGCGATCGACCTGCTCGCCGGACCGTCCGAAGTGGCCGTGATCGCCGACGAGACCGCCGATCCCGAGCTCGTCGCCGCCGACCTGCTCGGCCAGGCCGAGCACGGCCCGGACTCGCCCGCGGCGCTGATCACGACGAACGCCGACCTCGCCGCCCAGGTGACCGCCGAGATCGACCGCCAGCTCGCGACGCTGGCCACCGCGCCGATCGCGGGCCCGGCCTGGCGCGACCACGGTTCGATCACCGTAGCCGCCGACCGGGAGACCGCGGCGGCGCTGATGGACGACCTCGCGCCGGAACATCTGGAGATCCAGACCGCCGACGACGACTGGTACCACGAGCACCTGACCGCCTACGGCTCGCTGTTCCTCGGGCCGTGGAGCACCGTCGCCTACTCCGACAAGGGCATGGCCGGGACCAACCACGTGCTGCCCACCGCGGGCGGCGCCCGGCACGGCGCCGGGTTGTCGGTGTCCCGGTTCCTCCGCCCGCTGACCTACCAGCGGGTCGCCCGCGAGGCCACGCCCGCGCTCGCCGGCGCCGTCGAGGTGATCTCCGCTTCGGAGGGCATGGCGGCCCACCGCGCCACCGCCACCCTGCGCACGCAGCGGCTGGCATTGCAGGAGGCCTGATGGGACGGCCGCTCACCCTCGCGCTCGCCCAGGTGCCGGGTCGCACCGATCTCGACGGGCTCGCCGCGCACGCCACGGCCACGATGCGGCGGTTCCCGGGCACCCGGCTGCTGGCCTACCCGGAACTGCACGTCACGGGCGAGTCCGAATTGGACACAGTGGACAGCGTGGAACCACTGACCGGGCCACGGCACCGGTGCTTCGCCGAGCTGGCCGGGGACCTCGGCGTGTGGCTGTGCCCGGGCAGCGTCGCCGAGCTCGGGGACGACGGGCACGTCTACGACACGGCGGTGGTGTATTCGCCGGAGGGTGAGCTGGCCGCCGCCTACCGCAAGGTGTTCCCGTGGCGCCCGCACGAGCCGTTCCGGCCGGGCCGGGAGTTCGTCGTGTTCGCCATCCCGGGCGTCGGCCGCGTCGGGCTGTCCGTCTGCTACGACGCCTGGTTCCCCGAGGTCACCCGGCACCTGGCGTGGCTGGGCGCGGAGCTGGTGCTCAACGTGGTGCGCACCGACACCGCCGACCGGGCCCAGGAGATCGTGCTCGCCCGCGCCAACGCGATCGTCAACCAGGTGTTCGTCGCGAGCGTCAACGCGGCCGGCCCGACCGGTCTCGGGCACTCGGTGCTGGCCGGGCCGGAGGGGCAGGTGCTCGCCGAGTTGCCCGGCGCGGCCGCCGGGGTGCTCACCGCCGTGGTCGACCTGGACGCGGTGACCGCCGTGCGGCGGCACGGCAGCTTCGGCGTCACCCGCGTGTGGGACCAGCTGCGGGAGGGCGACGAGCCGATCCCGATGCCGCTCTACGGCGGCGCGCTCACCCCGGCGGCCTGGGCCGCGGCGGAACAGCGGCGGACCACGGAGGCGTGAGGGTCACCGCGCCGCGTGCGTCCCCCGCGGCACCAGCTCCGGGGCGAACGTCACGCGGCGCGGCGCCTCCTCCGCGCTGCCGGAGATGCGTTCGACCAGCAGGTCCGCGGCCGCCTGGGCCATCCCGTCGAGGTCGTGGCGGACCGTGGTGAGGTCGAACGTCTCCCAGGACGCCATCGGCAGGTCGTCGAACCCGATGACGGTCAGGTCGCCGGGCACGTCGATCCCCAGGCGGCGCGCGGCGTTCATCGCGCCGATCGCGATCACGTCGTTGCCGCAGAAGACCGCGCTGGGACGGGAGTCCCCGGCCATCAGGTCGAGCAGGCCCTGGTAGCCGGTGCCGTAGTCGAACGGCCCGCGCCGCACGCGGTGCCGCGGCAGGCCGACCCCGGCCTCCGACAGGCCCACCCGGAACCCCAGTTCGCGGTCCCGCCCGGTGGTGGTCTCTGCGGGCCCGCCGATCAGGGCGACGTCGGTGTGGCCGAGCCGCACGATCTCCTCTGCGACGAGCCGCCCGCCCGCCTCGTTGTCCACCACCGCGGCGTCGGCCTTGTCGTTGCCGGTCTCCCGGTTGAGGAACACGAACGGCAGCCCGCGCCGGGTCAGCTCGGCGGGCAGGGCGGAGCCGATGACCGCCGTGGTGAGCACGACGCCGTCGATGGAGCGGTCCAGCAGCCGCTCGGTCTCCAGCGCGGTTTCGCTGCGCTCGGTGAACAGCATCATCCGGTAGCCGTGCCGTTCGAGCGTGTCGTGCAGGGGGCCGATCAGGTGCGGGTAGAAGGGGTTGGTCAGGTCGGTGACGACCACGCCGATGCGGCGGGTCGAGCGCGTGGACAGGCTCCGGCCCGCCTCGCTTGGCACGTACCCGAGCGCTTCGGCCGCTTCGCGCACCCGTTCCCGGGTGGCCGCGGAGACCCGGTGGTCGCCGCGCAGCGCCCGCGAGACCGTCGGCTGGGAGACCCCGGCGAGCCGGGCCACGTCATGACTCGTGATCGACATCGGCGCCCTCCCCGGTCCGGCCCTGTGCATACGCATCCTAGCCGAATCGACCCCTTGACAGGCAACCGCGGGGATGATGGCATGCATACGTATTAACAACGACGTTGCGGAGGGTGTCATGGTCAACGGCGAGGGGCGGGTCACGGCGGAGGAGCTGCGGCGCCGGACGATCCGGCGGGCCGATTTCGTGTCCTGCAACCAGGCGTTCATCGACTGCCGGACCCCGGGTTCGGACCGCAAGGAGAACTACTCGATGATCGGCCCGGGGGTGACGCAGAACCCGAACCAGGTGGTGAACCTGCGCGAGCCGCACGGGTTCAACATCGGCGCCGCGGCGATGCCGCACGGCATCACCAACAACCTGCACCTGCACTTCACGGCCGAGGTGTTCCTGTGCTTCCGCGGCGAGTTCCTGCTCCGCTGGGGCGCCGACGGCGACGAGGGCGAACTGGTGCTCCGCGAGGGCGACATCGCCTCGATCCCGACGTGGATCTTCCGCGGGTTCACCAACATCGGCCCCGACGACGGCTGGCTGTTCACCGTGCTCGGCCACGACGACACCGGCGGCATCATCTGGGGTCCGTCGGTGCTGCGCGAGGCCGAGGGCCACGGCCTGTACCTGACCGCGGACAACCGGCTCGTCGACACCGTCGCCGGCGACGAGGTGCCCGACCCGGCCGAGCTGGTCCGGCCGATGGCCGCCGAGGACATCGCCGCACTGCCCTCCTACGACGCCGGCCGGATGCGCCGGCGGGTGGCCACCGCCGGCGACCTGCGGTGGTCCTCGCGGGCTCTGCTGGGCAGCGTCCTGCCCGGCGGGCGCGCCGAACTGGCCGCGGTGATCGGGTTCGGCATGACCGAGGACCGCGACCAGGAACCACGCGTCTACCAGCCGCACGGGCACAACGTGGCATGGCTGCGGGCGGAGCCGGGCGAGGGCGTGCTGCTGCACCGCCACGACGAGACGCAGGTCCTGATGGTGAAGGACGGCGAGTGGGAGGTGACGCTCAACCGGCACGACGAGGTGAGCGTGCGGCTGGGCCCGTGGGACATGCTGTCCGTGCCGCGCGGGGCGTGGCGCAGCATCCGCAACGTGTCCGACTCGACGGCCAGCCTGCTCGTCGTCAACAGCGGGGACGGGCGCGTGCGCCTGGAGTGGGACGACGAGGTCGTCAAGGCGGCCGCCGACGCCGGGGTGGGCGTGGACCACAATGGCTACCTCGCGCCCTACCACCTGCTGCCGCGGCCGGCCGGGCGGTGACGGCGCCGCCGGTGGTGCTCGTACCCGGCATGCTGTGCGACGCGGACCTGTGGGCCGATGTCGACGTGCCGTCGCCGGTCGTGCACGCGGAGATCACCGCGCCGGACATCGGCGGCATGGCCGAGCAGATCCTCGCCGCGGTCGACGGCCCGTTCGTGCTCGCCGGGCTGAGCCTGGGCGCGATCGCCGGGTTCGAGGTCGCCCGGCGCGCGCCAGGGCGGCTGGCCGGGTTCTGCGCCATGGCGACCAACGCGGGCGCGCCGCGGCGGGAGCAGCTGGCGGGCTGGGCGGAGCTCGACCGGCTCACCGCCGACGGCGGGTTCGAGGCGGCCGTCGCCCGGATCCTGCCGACCATGTTCGCCGAGCCGGATCCCGTGCTGCGTCAACGGTTTCTCGGCATGGCCGGTCGCGTCGGGCCCGCCGTGTTCCGGTCCCAGCTCGCCGCGCAAGCCACCCGGCGCGACGCCCACGCCGCGATCGCGACGCTGTCCTGCCCGGTCCTGGTGCTGTGCGGCGAACGCGACGCGCTCTGCCCGCCTGCCTTCCACCACAAGATCGCCGCGCACGCGCGGGACGCCACCTGCCACGTCATCCCCGGGGCCGGGCACCTGCTGACGCTCGAAGCCCCGGACACCACGACCACCCTGCTGCGCGACTGGCTGCGCGGCCTACCGAAGGAGTTCCGATGCCCAAGGTCCTGAAATCCGCCGTCCCCGCCGAGCAGGTCGCCGCCCAGCGGGACGACGTCGCCGACCGCGTCCGCGGGATCATCGCCGACATCCGGGACCGCGGCGACGCCGCGGTCCGGGAGTACTCGGCGAAGTTCGACTCGTGGTCGCCGGAGTCGTTCCGGCTCTCCCCGGAGCGGATCGAGGAGATCGTCGCCCGCGTTCCGGCCCAGGTGCTGGACGACATCCGGTTCGTGCAGGACCAGGTGCGCACCTTCGCCCGGCACCAGCGGGACTCGATCCGCGAGTTCGAGGTCGAGACCCTGCCCGGGGTCCACTTGGGACAGAAGCACGTGCCGGTCGCCGCGGCGGGCGCGTACGTCCCCGGCGGCCGGTACCCGCTCACCGCGTCCGCGCACATGACCATCGTGACCGCGAAGGTCGCCGGGGTGCCGCGGGTGGCCGCGTGCACGCCGCCGATCCGCGGCGAGGTGCCCGACGCCACCGTCGCCGCCATGCACCTGGCGGGCGCCGACGAGATCTACCTGCTCGGCGGGGTGCAGGCGGTGGCCGCGCTGGCCGTCGGCACCGAGACCATCGGGCGCGTCGACCTGATCGCCGGCCCCGGGAACGCCTACGTCGCGGAGGCCAAGCGGCAGCTGTTCGGCGAGGTCGGCATCGACCTGTTCGCCGGGCCGACCGAGGTGCTGGTCGTCGCCGACCACACCGCCGACCCGTTCGTCGTCGCGGTGGACCTGCTGTCGCAGGCCGAGCACGGGCCGGACTCGCCCGCGGTGCTGATCACCACCTCGGCGGACCTCGCGCGGGAGGTGCTCGACCACGTCGAGGCGCTGCTGCCCGGCATGCCCACCCGCGACTTCGCCGAACCGGCGTGGCGCGACCACGGCGAGATCCACGTGGTCGACTCGGCCGACGAGGCGTTCGCGCTGGCCGACACCTACGCGTCCGAGCACGTCCAGGTGCTCACCGCGCAGCCGCGGCAGGCGCTGGAGAAGATGCGGAACTACGGCGCGTTGTTCCTCGGCCCGGGCACCTGCGTGTCCTTCGGGGACAAGGTGATCGGCACGAACCACGTCCTGCCGACGCGCGGCGCGGCCAGGTACACCGGCGGGCTGTGGGTCGGCAAGTACCTCAAGACCGTGACCTACCAGGAGGTCACCAGCAGCGAGTCGAGCGAGCGGCTGGGCGAGGTGTGCGGCCGGGCGGCGCGGGTCGAGCTGTTCGAGGGCCACGCGCGGTCCGGCGACGTGCGCGCGGCCGGGTTCCGGCGGGGGGAGCTGGCGTGGAACCCGGCCTGAGCGGGCGCACCGCGCTGGTCACCGGCGGCGGCAACGGCCTCGGCCGGGCGATCGCCGTGGCGCTGTCGGAGGCCGGCGCGCGGGTCGTGGTGACCGGGCGGCGGCGGTCCAGTTTGGACGAGACGGTGGCCGCCCTGCCCGGGCCGGGACGGGCGGCGGTGTGCGACGTGGCCGACCCCGGCTCGGTCGCCGCGCTCGCCGCGGAGCTGGCGGACGAGGAGATCTCGGTGCTCGTCAACAACGCCGGCGTCGCGGGGCCGGTCAAGCCGCTGACCGAGGTCGAGCCGGACGAGTGGGACGAGGTGTTCGCGGTCAACGTCCGCGGCGTGTACCTGGTGTGCCGGGCGTTCCTGCCGCCGATGGTCGCGCGCGGGGCGGGGGACGTCGTGAACATCGCGTCGGTGAGCGGGAAGCGGCCGTTGCTGCGGCGCACCCCGTACTGCGCGTCGAAGATGGCGGTGATCGGGCTGACGGCCACGCTCGCGGGCGAGGTCGGGCCGCACGGGGTGGCGGTGAACTCGCTGTCGCCGGGGCCGGTGGCCGGGCCGCGCATGGAACGCAACTTCCGGCTGGAGGCCGAGCGCACCGGCGTGAGTTGCGAGGAGGCGGAGCGGGCTTTTGTGGGGCGGTCGGCGTTGGGCCGGATGGTGACGGAGGCGGAGGTGGCGGCCGGGGTGCTGGCGATGTTGCGGATGCCGGGGCTGTGTGCGGCGGACATCGACCTGTCGGCAGGGATGGTGGCGCGGTGAGGACGCTGAAACAACGCCTGGCGGCGGGGGAGCGGCTGCTCGGCGGCCTGCTGCGGCTGCCGTCGGAAACGCTCGTCGAGATGGCCGGCGTCGCCGGGCTCGACTTCGTCGTGCTCGACTGCGAACACGGGCCCGCCGACCTGGTGCCGCTGCAGCAGCACGTCGTCGCGGCCCAGGCGCACGGGCTGGGCGTGCTGGTCCGGGCCGGGGCGGCCGAGCCCGCGCTCGTCCTGCGCGTCCTCGACCTGGGCGCGGATGGCGTGATCGTGCCGCACGTCGACACCGCGGAGCAGGCCAGGGCGGTCGTCGCGGCCGCGCACTACCCGCCGCTCGGCGAGCGCGGCTTCGCGACCTACAGCAGGGCAGGCCGGTTCGGCGCCCGGGACATCGCCGAGCACCTGTCGCGCTCCGCGGAGACCACGCTGGTCGTGCCGATGATCGAGACGCCGGAGGCGTGCGCGGCGGCGCCGGAGATCCTGGACGTGCCGGGCGTCGACGCGGTGCTGGTGGGTCCCGCGGACCTGTCGGTGGCGATGGGCCTGACCGGTGGTGCCGCCGAACCCCGCGTCCGTCAGGCGATGGCGGAGGTCGCGAACGCGGCGGAGCGGGCGGGCAAGCCGATGGTGAGCATCGTGGGCGGCACGGCGCAGGCCGCGGCGGCCCCGCCGGGCGCGGTGATCTACAACCTGGCGCACGTGCTGCTCCACACGCTGCGCGACCTGGCCGGTCAGTCCGGGCGGTAGGACTTCTCCGGCCAGAACGGCCACTCCTCGAACGCCCGGCACCGGCCGTCCCCGGCGAAGCGGATGATCCACAGGTCCCGGTACTGCTGTCGCGTGGGTTCGCCGTAGGTCACCTCGACCCGCACGACGGCGGTGTCCCCGTCGAGGGCAACCGGTTCGCTGGTCATCCGGAAGTCCTCGTCGGGGCCGGTCCGCTCGGCCTCCCACATCGCGGCGATGGCCGGCAGTCCCCGCACCGGTTCGCGGTACGGGGACTGCTGGTAGGTCGCGTCCTCGGTGAACAGTTCCGCCAGGGCGCCGGTGCCCGGTGACCGCCACGCGCGCTCGTAGCCGTCGACCCAGGACCGCACTCGTCGCTCGTCCATCCGGTGAGTGTGGCACCGGACGGCGGCTCAGCGCGGCGGCCGCGCGTCCAGCAGCACCAGGACCGTGACGATCGCGGCGAGGACGAGCAGCGTGATCAGGGCCGCGTCGACCAGCAGGCCGGTCATGACGGGCTCCGCTCGGCGGCGCGCTTGCCGGACCGCAGGCTGGTCACCGTCACGGTCGCCAGGATCAGCACGATGACCAGCAGCGAGACCGGGGTGGGGATGGTCGGCACCGCGGGCCACACCTCGTGCGCCCAGTGCAGCACCAGCTTGACCCCGATGAACGCCAGGATGACGGCGAGCCCGTGGTTGAGGTGGGTGAGCTTGGCCAGCGCGGTGTGCAGCACGAAGTACAGCGCACGCAGGCCGAGCAGGGCGAACGCGTTGGTGGTGAAGACGAGGTACGGGTCCTCGGTGATGCCGTAGACCGCGGGCACCGAGTCGACGGCGAACACCACGTCGGTGGCGAAGACGGCCACCACCACGAGCGTCAGCGGGGTCAGCGCCCGCCGTCCACGCTCGCGGACCACCAGCCGCGTCCCGCGGTAGTCGTCGGTGACCGGCATCAGCCTGCGCAGCAGCCGGACCGAGCGCATCCGCGACACGTCGGGATCCGTTTCCGGTCCGCTGAGGGCCTCGTGCAGGATCTTCACCGCCGAGGCGAACAGGATCAGGCCGAACACCAGGAACGCCCAGGTGCCTGCCTGCAACAGCGCGGCGCCCGCGGCGATGAAGATGCCACGCAGCACCAGCGCACCGACGATGCCGTAGAGCAGCACCCGTTGCTGTACCTCGACGGGCACGGCGAACGCCGCCAGCAGCAGCATGAACACGAACAGGTTGTCGACGGAAAGCGATTTCTCGACGACGAACCCGGTGGCGAACTCCAGCGCCTGCGCGCCGCCGAACGCGGTCCACAACCAGAAGGCGAACACCAGCGGCAGGGTCAGGTAGAACACCGACCACCCGGCGGCCTCACGCAGCGACACCTCGTGCGGCCGCCGCGTCACGAGGAAATCGGCCGCCAGCAGGGCCAGCAGCACCGCGATGCTGATCACCCACAACCACGGGCTGCCGATCGACGACGCGGGCGCGGCAGCGGCGACCGCGGACTGGTGCGACATGGGGCCTCCTCGAACACCGTCAGCGTTCGAGGTCTCCTTCACCCGCATCGCGGGCGCCCTGCCGGGGACACGCCGGGTGTCCGTACTGACCGGTCAGGGACCTTGGGAAGTACTCCCCTCGGGACCGAGTATCGGACAAATCGGACACCCTGTAAAGGGGGTCACCCGGACGCGGTAACCGGCCGAACCGTCCACATGGGACTGAACGGGGCCGGCGCCCCAGTGGCACCGGCCCTTCCCGGTCAGAGGCTGTGGGCGGCGATGTCGCCCTGCGAGGTGGTGGCGCGGATGGTCAGCTCCGGGTTGCCGTTGTTCTTCAGCGCGTTGCTGATCCGGCCGTGGCCGGTGCCGGCGTCCAGGGTGGCCGAGACACCGGCCGCCGCGCCGACGGTGATGTCGCCCGCCTGCGTGCGCAGCACGACGGTGCCGCTGACGGCCTCGGTGAGGCGGATGTCGCCGCGGGCGGTGGTGATCTTCGTGGCGCCGCCGACCCGGCCGACCTCCACGTCACCGTCGGTCGCGGTGAGCCGCAGCGTCGCGGCCTCGTCGAGGTGGATGTCGCGGTAGGCGCCGTCCACCGTGACGTCGCCGAAGCGGCCGGTGGCGCGGAGCTCGGCTGCGCTGCTGGTGACGTCGACGCGGGAGCCGGCGGGTAGGTGCACGGTGACCGCCACCGAACCGGACGGGCCGAAGACCCGGTTGCCGGGCTCCGGCGCCTCGACCCGCAGCACACCGTCGGCGTAGGTGACGGTGGTCTGTTCGGCCAGCTGCACGTCGCGGCTCTTGCCGGGGTCGGCCGGGGCGACCTCGACGGTCGTGTCGGCGCGGTCCGCGGCGGCCAGGTGGATGCGCCCGGCGGGGACGGTCAGGACGGCGGCGATCGGGGCGGTGGTGGCGAAGTTCTGCATCGGTCTCTCCTTGCTGAGCGGCTTGATGGGAACACCATCGCCCGCTGCACTGACACCGGACCGCCACCGCGCTGACGCGGCCGCTGACACGGGACGTCAGTGGCCGTGGAAGGCCTCCGCCAGCCACCACGACCCGCCGTCGTCGATGATCTTCGCGTCCACGACCAGCGGTTTCTCCCGCGGGCCGGCCAGCCACGCGGAGACCTGCCGCAGGTCGGCGACGGTGCGGACGGTGACCCCGGCGCAGCCGAACCCGCGCCCGATCGCGGCGATGTCGGTCGGCGGGAACCGGACGGTCGCGTGGTCGCCGGTGAAGTGGTGCACCTCCGCGCCGTAGGCGGCGTCGTTGTAGACGACCACCAGCAGCGGCAGGCCCAGCCGCACGGCCGTGTCGAGCTCCTGGGCCGCCATGTGGAAACCGCCGTCGCCGAGGGCGGCGATGGGCAGCCGTCCGGGCTGGGCGATCGCCGCGCCGATCGCGGTGGCCAGCCCCAGCCCGATGGACTGGAAGGCCTGGGTGAAGCAGAACCCGAACTCGTCCGGCACGTCCAGGAACGCGCTGGGGTAGCCCATGAAGTTGCCCGAGTCCACCGACACCACGCGCTCGGCGGGCAGGATCCGGTCCAGCTCCGCGGACAGCGTGCGCGGGTCGATCAGGTCCGCGGTCGACTCGTCGCGGTAGTCGGCCGCCGACCAGCGGGCCCGCGCGGCGATCCGGTCGCGCAGCGCGGGGGAGCGGTAGCCGGCTTTTCTCCGGTCACCCAGCTCGGCGAGCACCGCGCGGGCGGTCACCGCCGCGTCGCCCACCACGCCGAGGTCGACCGGCCGGTGCGCGCCGATCGCGCTCGCCTCCAGGTCGACCTGCGCGAGGCGGGCGCCGGGGCCGATCAGCTTGCCGTGGCGGGTGGTCCACCGGTTGAGCGCGCAGCCCCAGCCGATGACGAGATCGGCGTCGCGGACGAGCTCCGCGGTCAGCGGGGAGGCGAACCCGCCGGAGATGCCCAGCGCCCACGGGTCGCCGTGGAACAGGCCGTGCGCCACCGCGGACGTCGCGAGCAGCGCGCCGCACGCGTCGGCCAGCGCCCGGATCTCCGCGGCCGCGCCCCGGCCACCCCGGCCGGCGATGAACACCGGCCGCTCCGCGGCGGCGAGCAGCTCGGCCAGCTCGGCCACCGCGGCGGCATCGGGCTCCGGCGCGGGAGGGGCGGGCACCGGCTCGATGGCTTCCAGCGTCGGCGCGGGCTCGGCCTGCACGTCCAGCGGCAGGTTCAGCACTACGGTGCGGCGCTCGTGCAGCGCGGTCCGGTACGCGCGCACCGTGTCGGCCACCGCGGTCTCCGGGCTGTGCACACGCTCGGCGACCGCGCCGACCGCCCGGGCGAGCCCGTCCTGGTCGATGCGGAAGTTGTTGAGCGGATCGGCGGCGGGCGACTCGGCGGTGAGGACGATCAGCGGGGTGCGGCTCTTGGCCGCTTCGCCGATGCCGGTGACCGCGTTGGTCAGCCCGCAGCCCTGGTGGGTCGACACGAGCGCGACCCGGCCGCTCATCCGCGCGCACGCGTCGGCGGCGGTGGCCGCGCCGCCCTCGTGGCGGGTGGCGTGGAAGGCGACCCCGGCCGCCCGCAACGCGTTGGTGACGTGGAAGTTGCCGCTGCCCACCACGCCGAACACCGGACCGGCGCCCAGCTCCGCCAGGACCCGCCCGACCGCCTCGGCGACGATCACGCCCGCTCCACGAGCGCGTACACGCGCGCCGGGCTGCCCGACCCGCCGACGATCGGCAGCGGCGAGACCACCAGCAGGGCGCCGGTCGGCGGCAGCTGCGCGAGGTTGCGCAGCTGGGTCAGCCCGCACTTGCCCGCGCCGAGCAGGCGGTCGTGGCAGGGGAAGATCGGCTCCAGCTCGGCGGCGCGGCCGGCGTCGGTGCCCACGGTCTCCACGCCGAACCCCGCGATCGGGGCTTCCTCGGCGAGCCACTGCGCGCACTCCGGCGACACGCCCGGGGTGTGCGAGGCGCCGTCGCTGACGTTGAGGAAGCTGTCCTGGTCGCCGGAGCGTGCGTCCCACCCGGTCCGGTAGAGCAGCCAGCCGCCCTCGGGCAGCGGCCCGTGCTCGCGTTCCCAGTCCCGGACGTCGTCGATGCCCAGCAGGAAGTCGGGATCGTCGTCGACCCGCGCCGACATGTCCAGCACGGCGGCCGGCCCGATGAGCGTGCGCAGCGGGATCTGGTCGACGCTGGGGCCGTCCTTGCCGGACAGCCAGTGGTTGGGCGCGTCGACGTGCGTGCCGACGTGCTCGCCGGTGTGGATGTCGTTCCAGTACCAGCGCGGGCCGCGGTCGTCGTAGCGGCTGATCTCCTCCAGCCGGAAGCCGGTGGTGTTGGCGAAGGGCGGCGGCAGCTGCAGCACCGGCGTGCTCTCCGACAGCGGCGCGGTCAGGTCGACGACCTCGACGCGGCTGCTCCGCAGCGCGGACAGCAGATCGGCCAGGACGGGCATCGGAACCTCCTCGGATCGTGGCGCTCCGGCGGTCGTGCGCGGCCCGCGCTCGGAACGAGACTAGCCACCCGCGCAACGGTCCCATACGGAATCCATAGGTCCCGCCCGCGATACTCGCGCCATGCGGGTGCTCTTGGTGGAGGACGAACAGCCCCTGGCCGGCTACATCGTCACCGGTCTGCGCAAGCAGGGCTTCGCCGTCGACCTCGCCGGGGACGGGCGCACCGCGCTGGAGAAGTGCGAGCTCACGCCCTACGACGTCGTGGTGCTGGACCGGGACCTGCCGGTCGTGCACGGCGACACGGTCTGCCGCCGCCTCGCCGATCGCGGTGGCGCGCGCATCCTCATGCTGACCGCGTCCGGCTCGGTCAGCGACCGGGTCGACGGGCTCTTCCTCGGTGCGGACGACTACCTCGGTAAACCGTTCGCGTTCACCGAGCTCGTCGCCCGCGTGCACGCGCTGGCCCGGCGCAGCGCCCCCGCCCGGCCGCCGGTGCTGCGTGCCGGTGACGTGACCCTCGACCCGGGCCGGCGCACCGCGGAACGTGGCGGGCGGCTGCTGTCGCTGGCCCCCAAGGAGTTCGGCGTGCTCGAACAGCTGCTGGCCGCCGACGGCGCCGTGGTCAGCGCGGAGACCCTGCTGGACAAGGTGTGGGACGAGCACGCCGACCCGTTCACCAACGCGGTGCGGATCACCGTCGGCACCCTGCGCCGCAAGCTCGGCGAACCGCCCCTGATCGAGACCGTCACCGGCGCGGGCTACCGGCTGCGGCCGTGACGGCGCGGCTGTCCGCCCGCAGCAGGCTGACCCTGGTCTACACCGCGCTGGTGCTGGTCGCGGGCGCGGTCCTGACCGTGGTCACCTACCTGCTGACGCGGCGGCGCGCGGTCCTGGTGCAGATCACCGGATCGGGCCCGCCGCCCCTGGACGTGGAGGTGCTCGCCCGCGAGGTGCGCGAGGACACCCTCGCGACGCTGCTGGGGCAGGGGTGGATCGCGCTGGCGGCCGTCACCGCGGTGGCCGCGCTGGTCGCCTGGCTCGTGGCCGGCCGGGTGCTGCGGCCCATCCGCACGATCTCGGCCACCGCGCGGCGGCTGTCCGCGGAGAACCTGTCGCACCGGGTGCCGGTGCGCCCGCCGCGGGACGAGCTGGCCGCGCTCGCCGAGACGATCAACGGAATGCTGGACCGGATCCAGCGGGGGATGGCCGACCGCGACCGGGCGCTGGAGAGCCAGCGGCTGTTCAGCGCGAACGCCGCGCACGAGCTGCGCACCCCGCTGACGACGATCCGCACGGCGGTCGACGTGACGCTCGACGGCGAACCCACGCGCGCCGAATTGCTGACGATGGCCGCGGACGTGCGGGACGCGGCCGAGAACAGCCGCCGCACGCTCGACGGGCTGCTGGCGCTGGCGCGCAGCCAGGCCGGCGCGGGCGACCGCCGCCGGCTCGACCTGTCCGCGCTCGCCGCCGAGTCGCTGGCCGGTGTCGCGAGTGGACTGTCCGCTCAGGACATCGAGGTGGAGCGGGATTTGGACCCCGCTTGGCTGTGTGGCGAGCCGGTGCTGCTGGAGCGGATGGTGGCCAACCTGATCGGCAACGCGGTTCGCCACAACCACCCGGGCGGCTCACTGGCGGTGTCCACCCGGGCCGGTGCCGACGGCGTGGTGCTGCGTGTGGTCAACACCGGCGCCGTCGTGCCGGCCCAGCGCGTGGAACGCCTGCTGGAGCCGTTCGTGCGTGGTGAGAACAGCCGCGGCGGAGCCGGGCTGGGCCTGTCCATCGTGCGTGCCGTGGTGCTCGCCCACGACGGCACGCTCACGGCTGCCGCCAACCCCGGCGGCGGGCTGGACGTCACCGTGCGGCTGCCCGCCGCATAGCATCGGCTGGTGCACGGTGAGGTCGGTGTGATCGCCCGCGACGGGGAGCACGAGGTCGAGATCAAGCGGTCCCGGTTCGTGTGCACCGTCGCGCGGGTCGATGACGTGGCGGCCGCCGCGGCGGTGATCGCCCGGGTGCGCAAGGCCGGGCCCGGCGCGAACCACCACTGCACGGCGTTGCGGATCGGCGATCCGGAGACCGGTGAGATGACCGTCCGCAGCAACGACGACGGCGAGCCCGCCGGCACCGCGGGCGTCCCGATGCTCGAGGTGCTCGCGCGCCGCAACCTGACCGACGTCGTCGCCGTGGTGTCGCGGTGGTTCGGCGGGGTCAAGCTCGGCGCGGGCGGCCTGGTCCGCGCCTACTCCGGCGCGCTGGCGGAAACCCTGGACGCCGTCGGGACGCTGCGCCGGGTGCGGCACCGCGAACTGCTGGTCGCCGTGCCGCACGACGTCGCCGGCCGCCTCGAACACGACCTGCGCAACTCGCCGTACCGGCTGCAGGACATCGACTACGGCGCGGACGTCACGCTGACGGTCGCGGTCACCGAGGCCGACCGGGACGCGTTCGGCGCGTGGCTCGCGGAGCGGACGGGTGGCGAGGCCGAGGCCCTCGACGCGGGGACGAGGTACCTCTACCTCCCCTGACGCGTCAGACCCGCACCACACCGTGATGGGCGGGGTCGTAGGCGCGAGAGACCTTCTTCGGAACCACCACGCGCACGCGTCCACGAGGAGTTCGCGGGCCTCGGCCGGTTCCAGCGCGGCGCGCTCCTCCTTCGGGAACGCGAACTCAATTACCGTCTCATTGGCGGAGAACGCGACGTAGAGGATCGGCCCGACCCGGAACTTCAGTCGACCGCGCACGTAGACCGGGTAGGAGCGCTCGAGCTCCGAGCCCAGGCGCGAACGTCTTCGAGCACCGCCACGACGCACCTTCTCACCCGGGGGACCTGGACCTCTACGTCCCCTGACGGATCAGACCCGCACCAGCTCGATCACCGGGATGACCCGGCTGGTCTTGCGCTGGTAGTCGGCGAACTGGGGTTGCACGGCGGACTGCTTCGCGTAGATCTCGTCCCGCTCGGGGCCCTCCAGTACGCGGGCGATCACGGGGAAGGTCTCGTCGCCGAGCTCGATCGTCGTCTTCGGGTTCGCCATCAGGTTGTGGTACCAGGCGGGGTTCTCGTCGGCGCCGCCCTTGCTGGCGAAGACGAAGATCCGGTCGCCCTCGCGGTAGTAGACCAGCGGGGCGATCCGCTCGATGCCGGATTTCGCCCCCACGTGGTGCACCAGGACCAGCGGGCTGCCCTCGAAGATGCCGCCGGCCTTGCCGCCGTTGGCGCGGAACTGGGCGATGACGTCGCGGTTCATCGCGTCGAAGTCGATGTCGGTCACGACGTCGATCATAAGCGTGCGCGGCGACCCGATCGATGCTCGAAAGAGCCAGATTCATATCCGATCGTGTCATCCGCTGCTACTGTTGAGCGCATGGACGTGCTGGCTGACGCGCTCGAAGTCGCGGGAGTCCGCGGCGTCCTCGGCGCGCGCATCGCCGCCGGTGGCACGTGGGGCATCTCGTGGAGCCGGATCGGCGGCGCCGGGTTCTACGCCGTCACGGCGGGCACCGCCTGGCTGGGCGTGCCCGGCCGCCCGCCCGCGCAGCTGATGCCGGGGGACGTCGTGCTGCTGCCGACCGGGACCGAGCACACCCTGACCAGCGCGCCGGACGCCCCGGCGGACACGTGCGACTGCGACGCCGCGGAACGGGCCAGGGCCGACGGCGGCGTGCTGCGCTTCGGCACCGGCGAGGTCCAGACCCACATCCTGAGCGCCTCCTACGAGTACGACCCGGCGGTGTCCACCCAGGTGCTCGCCTCGCTCCCGGAGGTGGTGCACATCCGGGCGGACAACGGCGGCAGCTGCCTCGACGACACCGTCCGCCTGCTGGCCAGGGAGCTCGCGCGTCCCCAGCTCGCCACCGCGGTCGTGCTCAGCAGGCTGGTCGACATCCTGCTGGTGCAGTTGCTGCGGGTGTGGGTGGCGCGGAACCCGGCCGGGGCACGCGGGTCCTGGCTCGGCGTGCTGTGCGACCCGCTGGTCGGCGCGGCGATCGCAAAGCTCCACGAGGATCCGGCGCGGGGGTGGACGATCGACCTGCTCGCGGCCGAGCTGGCGGTGTCGCGGACCACGCTCGCCCGCCGGTTCCGCACGGTCGCCGGCGAGTCCTTCGGGAGCTACCTGACGCGGCTGAGGATGGATCTCGCGGCGGTCCGGCTCCGGGACACCGACGACGCGCTGGAGGCCGTCGCCCGCGCGGTGGGCTACACCTCGGTGTACGCGTTCAGCCGGGCCTTCCGGCGGGATCGCGGTCACGCGCCGGGCGGTTATCGGAGGTCGGCGCGGGTGTGGAAGGCGGTTCCTTCGGGGGCAGGCTGACGCGGCCGAGGGTGGATCACGCGCCAGGCAGCTACCGGAGGTCGGCGCGGGTGCCCGGCGGTGGGCCGCGCGTGACGGCCCACCGCCGGCGCGGATCAGCCTGCCGGCTGGATGTTGTGGTTGAAGCGGAACGTGTTCGCCGGGTCGTAGGCGCGCTTCACCGCGGCCAGGCGGTCGTGCACGGCGTCGCCGTAGGCGGCGCGGACGCCGGCGGGCGTCGCGTCGCGCTCGACGAGGAACGTCGGGGTGCGCCGGGCGGTGGTCCAGGGGCGCAGGCCGTCCACGATCCGGTCGAAGTAGGCCCCCATCGTCGGCATGGCGTCCGGGCCGCCGACGCCCAGCGCGTACAGGGCGAACGGCACACCCCGGCTCGGCACGGCGTTCGGCACCGCCGGCTCGCGGTCGAAGGCGCCGCCGAGCGCGCGCAGTTCCACGCCCAGCAGGGGACAGTCCGAATCCGGGCCGGTCAGTTCCACGAGCTTCCCGACCGTGGCGGTGCTCAGCTCACCCAGCGACGCGCCCCCGGAGAAGTGCGGGATCGGGTCGGTCGGGTCGAGGTGGATCTCGGCGATCGAGGTGAACGGCTTCTCGCCGATCAGGTCCAGCACGGCCGGGGCCGCGGCGCGCATCGGCGCCAGCAGCCGTTCCGCCTCCGCCGCCTCGCCGAGGTGGGCGAACCGCAGGTGCACCACGAAGGCGCCGCGCAGCGGTTCCGGCAGCTCCGGCATCGGAGGCAGGCGCTGGACCATCACCGAGGTGGTGGCCTCCTCCGGCAGCGTCGGCACCCACTCCCGCCACGCGCGCAGCACCGCTTCGGTGTCGGCGCCGGGGAAGTACAAGGCGCCGCCGTAGAAGCGGGGGTGCGGGAACAGGTCGAACTCGATCGCCGTGACGACCCCGAAGTTGCCGATGCCGCCGCGCAGCGCCCAGAACAGCTCGGGCTCGGAGTCCGCCGACGCCACGCGGAACTCGCCGTCGGCGGTGACGATCTCGATGCGGCGCACGTGGTCGGCCGCGTAGCCGTACTTCCGCCCCAGCACCGGGCTCAGCCCGCCGCCCAGCGAGTAGCCGACCACGCCGACCGAGGGCGCCGACCCGGCGATCGGCGCCAGCCCGGACTTGGCCGCCTCATCCAGCACCTGCTGCCAGCGCGCCCCGCCGCCGGCGCGGGCGACCCGGCCCGCCACGCTCACCTCGTCGAGCCGGCGGGTCGTGATGAGCAGCGCTTCCGCCGCCGGGTCCACGACCTGGTGCCCGGTCGCCTTCACCGCGACCGGCATCGAGTTGTCGCGGGCGAACCGCACGGCGTGGCGGACGTCGTCGACGCTCTCCGCGGCGACGACGATCGCCGGGGTCAGCGGGTGGATCGGGTTGAAGCCGGCGCATTCCTCCGCGTACCCGGGATCGCCGGGCCGGAGCACCGCCCCCTGTACGGCGCGGGCGAGTTCCGCGGTGTTCGGCTGCGTCATGAGTTCCCCTGTTCGTAGGCGTTTCCACAATGGACACGCGCTCGGCAGGGTGGCCGTTCCGCGGATCGCGGCGGCGTTCCCTTACGGGCACGGGTTCGGACCCGTGGCGCTACCGCCTCGCCTCGTAGACGCGGCTCACCGGAGTTTCGGCGACGCACTTCCACCGGGACAGCCCGGCTTCGCCGGCCAGGCGGCGTGGATCGAGGGTTCGTCGGCCACCGTCGCGTGGTCGAGCTTGGCGACAACCCCGTCCAGCGCGGGCAGCCAGGCGGTGAGGAGAGCGGCCGCGTAGCCGGGGCGGAAGACGCGGCGTCGAACTGGCGGGCACACGCGCTGCCGGCGCGGAAGGCCTCGATCAGCTCGCCCTCGACACCGTGGAGCGAGGACAACATCAGGAAGGAACCCATGGCGTACGTCGGCTCGTCCGCGTTTGCCAGCACCGCCGCGTGCTCGTCCGGCAGCGCTTAGCGGTCCGTGTCCGCGCGGGTCGAGCCTGCCGCCGAAGGCGGCCGCACCGTCGGCGATGACGCGCGGAGCGCCGTCACCTGGTAGTCGCGCCCGCCGCGGGGCAGCTCGCGCCCGGCGCGGGGAGGACGCCGTCGACCAGGTAGCGGTTGATGATCGCGTTCACGCACGGGTTCAGCCCGAACTGGCCGTGCACGCCGTCGGCGACGGTGACCAGCGGCTCGTGCAACGCGGCGGCCATCGCGACACCGTTGACGTACGGCGTGGTGGTGTCCCGCTGCCCCTGCACCACCAGGCCCGCCGGGTAACCGGCGCGGACCGGCTTCGGCAGGTATTGCGTGCGCGGGAACGAGCGGTAGGCGCACGGGCCGGGCGCGAGCTCACCCGCGACCGAAGCCGTCGCGCCGTAGGGCATGGCCTCGCGGTAGTAGCGCAGGTCCCGCTCGTACACCGCCAAGTCGGCCGGCCACCGCCAGTCGCAGATCACCGTGTCGTGGGCGTTGTCCACCACTTCGGCCGAGCCGGCCGTCGGGGACGAGGTGCGCACCGGGCCGGGGGAGTCCAGCGCGGCACGAATCGACCGGGCCAGCTCCGCCCACTCCCCGGGGTAGCGGGTCGCGTCCACGGGCACGAACTCGGAGCCCGTCTCGGCGCTGCTGTCCAGGTCCGCGACGGTGTGGTAGGCGCCGGCGGACCGGGTCTCCAGCACGGCCGCGAGCGCCTCGACGTTCTCCTCGACTTCGCGTGGTGTCGAGCCCAGCCGGAACTCGCTGTCCCGCGAGGCCGTCCACGCGGCCCAGTCGTCCAGATTGGACCGGCGCGCGGCCGCGGCGGCGTAGCCCTGGTCGTGCCACGGCGCGGTCGGGTGCAGGGCCGAGTCGAGCACGCTGCGGTCCAGGTGACCGGGGAAGAGCGTGCCGTACACCGCGCCGAGCGTGGTTCCGTAGGACACGCCGAGGTAGTTCAGCTTGGCTTCGCCGAGCGCCGCCCGCACGACGTCCATGTCCCGCGCCGTGTTCGGCGTGTTCATGTAGGGCCGCAGCGGGCCACTGATCTGCTGGCAACCCTGCTCGGTGCGCCGCGCGAAGTCGGCCATCTTCACGATGTCGGCGTCCGTGGGCCGGGTCGGCCGGTCCAGCGCCGGGAACGGCGGCTGCAGGCAGCGCAGCGGGGTCGATTCCCCGACACCACGGGGATCCATGCCGATGATGTCGTAGACCCGCGCGAGGTCCTGGTCCGCGTAGCTGAGCGGGAAGGCCAGCCCGGACAGGCCCGGCCCGCCCGGATTGGTCAGCAGCACCCCGCGGAGGTGCGCCGGATCGGTCGCCCGGTGCCGGCTGATCGCGATGCTGATGCGACGGCCGCCCGGATGCGCGTAGTCCAGCGGCACCGCGATGGTCGCGCACTCCAAGGGCAGGTCCGCGCACGGCGCCCACGCGACCGGCTGGGTCTCGACGGCACGCAGCGGATCGGCCTGCGCCGGAACGGCGGACACGGCCAGCACGGCGGTCAGGGCAAGGGTGACGAACCGGCGCATGGTCACGGCCGCCAATCCGGGTGCCCGGGCATCACGGGTGTCTTGGCGCCGTACAGCCACTCCGTCAGCAGCGGGGTGAGGTCCTGGCCGGCCACCCGGTTCGCCGTCGCGATGTAGTCCGCCGTCGTCGCCGAGCCGCCCCGGTGCTCCAGGTAGAACGCGCGCTCGATGCGCTCGAACGTCGGCTGGCCCACGGTCTCCTGCAGTGCGAACAACGTGAGCGCGCCGGGCAGGTCGGTGTCCAGCAGGATGCCGCCCGGGCTCGTCAGACGCGCCGGCGGGCCCGACTGGTCGCGGATGGACTGGTCCTGCTGGTACAGCTCACGCATCGTGTCGGCCAGGTTCCGGTAGCCCTGCGAGGCGCCGAAGACGTTCTGGTAGTACATCGCGTGGCCCTCGTTGAGCCACATGTCGTCCCACGACGCCGGGGACACCGCGTCGCCGAAGTACTGGTGCGCCAGCTCGTGCACCATGGTCTCCGACTGCAGCTCCGGCGGCAGCGCCAGTGCCGGCGCCGAGAACGTCGACAGGGTGGCCGTCTCCAGCGCCACGCCGTCGTACGGGCCGACCACGCCGAGCACGCCGTACTTCTCGAACGGGAACGGCAGGCCCAGCGTGTCCTCCAGCCACCGCACCTGCTCCGGCGTGCGCCGCGCGGCTTCGGTGATCCGCGGGAGGACGTTGGCGTCGGTGATCCCGTACTGCTCGGTCGCCTGCGGCGGGACGCGGAAGCCGCCCATCGTCGACGGGACGTGGCTGACGATCGGCAGCCCGTGCGGCCCGGTCTGCTCGATCGCGGTGAACTTGCCGACGGCGACCTGCACCACGTTCGTCGGGATGTCCGTCGCCGTGCCGTACACATAGGACGAACGGTCGTCGTGGGTGCTGAGCGAGCGCAGGGTGCCGTTGGCCGCGACCTGGCGGTCCCGCGGCACGGTGACGCGGAAGGTGAACCGGGCCTTGTCGCGTGGGATGTCGTTGCACGGGAAGAACAGGTGCGCCCGGTCCGGCTGGCCCATCAGGGCGAACCCGGAGTCGGTGCCGGCCCAGCTCTCCCAGGTGAAGGGGACGTCGGCGGGCCAGTCGTAGTAGGGCGGGACCGGCTTCTGCGCGCGGTCGGCGGTGTAGCCGACGCGGACCTCGAACGTCCGGCCCTCGCGCAGCGTCTTCGCCGGGGTGACCAGGAGCTTCTCGTGCGCCGGGTCGACGGTGAACGTGGCCGGGACGCCGTTCACGGTCACCGATTCGATCCGCTGCCCGACCGAGTCGAGGCTGAACGACGACAGGTTCTGCGTCGCGAGCGCCGTCATCACCACCGACGACCGCATGGTGGTGACGGCCGGGTCGTAGTCGAAGCTCACGTCGTAACCCGTGGCGTCGTAACCGCCGTTGCCCAGCGTCGGGATCAGCCGTTCCCCCGCACTGGTCGCCCCCGGCGTGCCGGTCGCGGCGTCCGCGGTGACCGGGCTGAGCGCCACCCCCACCAGCACCGCCGCCGCGGCCCACGTCCTGCCTCGCATGCTCGACTTCCCTTCCGCTTCCGGTGATCGCTGCCCATCAGACAACCAGGTGCGGCCCCGCCACATCGGCCGATCGGCCGGGCATCACCTGGCCGGGTGGCCGACGGCCCGTTCGGGCGCTGTGCGGTGCCCGTCCGGTCCTCCCACGGCCGCGGCACCCGGGAGGGGATACTGGACCCGCAGGTGCGTTTCCACCTCCGGGAGGTTCGGTGCTGACCAAGAAGGGCGCCGCCACGCGGCAGCGGATCATCGAGGCCGCCGCGGCGGAGATCCGCGAGCACGGCGTGGCCGCGGCGACGCTGGAGGACATCGGGCGGCGCAGCGGCACCGGCAAGAGCCAGATGTTCCACTACTTCCCGGACGGCAAGGACCAGCTGCTGCTGGCGGTGGCACAGTGGGAAGCCGGCCGCGTGCTGGAGGACCAGCAGCCCTACCTCGGGCAGCTCACCACGTGGGAGGCGTGGCACCGGTGGCGGGACGTGGTGGTCGAGCGCTACCGACGCCAAGGCGTCCACTGCCCGCTCGGCGTGCTGATCACCGAGGTCGGCCCGAAGACCCCCGGCGCGCAGGCCGTGACGCGGCAGTTGCTGGAGCAGTGGCAGCACGAGGTCCGCCAGGGCATCACCGCGATGCGCGACAGCGGCCGGATCAGCCGCGACATCGACTCGGACCGGGCCGCCGCCGCGCTGATCGCGGCCATCCAGGGCGGGGTGACGATCCTGATGTCCACCGGGTCCGCCGCGCACCTGGAGTCCGCTTTGGACCTGTGCCTGGATTACCTGCGCCTGCCGGTGTCCGCCTGAGCGCGGCGCGTCAGTCCGCCGGAACCCAGTTGCGGACGTCCGGCCGGTACCCGGCCGGCTTGTCCGCCACCTTCGTGCCCGGGTTGACGATCCACGACTGGTACTGCGGCGTGAACATCACGTACGGCTTGCCCGGCGGCACCGCGCTGGCCGCGTCAAGGTCGGCCCGCAGCTCCGCCGGGATCTCGAAGTCGAGCGCCGCCAGCGACGCGTCGAGCTGCGCCGCGCTGCTCGCCCCGACGATGGCCGACGCGATGCCGGGCTGCGTCGCCGCCCAGTTGAGCGCCACCTGAGCCATCGACACGCCCAGCTTCTCCGCCACGGTTTCCAGCGGCCCCAGCACGTTCCACTGCGCGTCCGTCCATTGCAGACCGGAGCCGCCCGCGCCGCTGAGCCTGCCCTCGCCGGCCAGGCCCTGGTCGGACCGGCGGTACTTGCCGGTCAGGAACCCGGACGCGAGCGGGCTCCACACCGTGACGCCCATCCCGAGTTCCTGCCCCGCGGGCACGTGCTCGGTCTCGATCGTCCGGTCGACGAGCGAGTACGGCAGCTGCAGGTTGATCAGCGGCACCAGCGAGTTCGCCTCGGCGAGCGACTGCGCGCGGGCGGCGTACCAGGCCGGCACGTCGGACAGGCCGGCGTACCGGATCTTGCCGGCCCGGGTCAGGTCGTCGAACGTGCGCAGCACCTCCTCGACCGGGGTGATGCGGTCCCAGGTGTGCAGCAGGTACAGGTCGAGGTAGTCGGTGCCGAGGCGGCGCAGCGAGGCCTCCACCGCCCGGATCATGTGCTTGCGCCCGTTGCCGCCCGCGTTCGGGTCGCCCGGGTCGACGCTGTTGGTGAACTTGCTGACGAGCACGAGCCGGTCGCGGGCCCCGGCTTCGGCGATGAGCCTGCCGAGGATCCGCTCGCTCTCGCCCGCGGTGTAGAAGTCGGCGGTGTCGACGAAGTTGCCGCCCGCCTCCAGGTAGCGCCGGAAGATCGGGCGGGCCTCCTCTTCGGTCTTGCCGTAGGGGGCGTGGAAACCGTCCTTGCCGAAGTTCATGGTTCCGAGCGACAGCCGGCTGACGCGCAGGCCCGACCGGCCGAGGAGGAAGTACTGATCCAGTGACATGAGCCCAGGATGGGGACGCAAAAATGGACCCGCAAGTACAGAACTGGGGCGTCAGCCGAGCCGGACGGGAAGCGTCTCCAGACCGCGCATGAGCAGGCTGAACCGCCGGGTCAGCTCGTCCGGGGCCGCGTCGAGGCGCAGGTCCGGGAAGCGGGTGACCAGCTTGCCGAGCGCGACCTGTCCTTCCAGCCGGGCCGGCAGCGCGCCCAGGCAGTGGTGGATGCCGCGCCCGAAGGCGACGTGCCCGGCGCGGCGGGTGAGGTCGAGCCGGTCCGGGTCGTCGAAGCGCGCCCCGTCCCAATCGGCATGCCCGGCCGAAACCTCCCGGCGTCGTGCAGCGAGTTCGTCGCGGTGGCGGTGAGCCGGCCGTTCTGGGGCGTTCACGTGTTCTTCCCGTTCGGCAAAGGAAAACCGGGCCGGAGAATCCCATGACCGCCGTCGGGGTTCTCCGGCCCGGTGGGTGTCTCGCCACAAGGGCTCGGTGGCGAGACGTGTCCGGCCTGGGGGGACCGTGCTCCGCCACGCTAGGGCGCCTGCGTTGACGAATGGTTGACGCGCCGTGGACGGGTCACAGTGCCAGGTCCCGCTTGGTCTGCTCGTAGCGCTCGGCCATCGCGGGGCGGGCCGGCCGCATCGCCGCGGGCAGGTGGTCGAGCACGGCCGCGGCGCCGGGCGCGGGGCGGGGGTCGCTCAGCAGGCCGAGCACCAGCTCGGGCGCCGACCGCGGTGGCAGGTCGGCGACGGCCCGGCGCAGTGTCTCGATCGTGTACGCCGGAATCCGCGGGAACACCTCCCACAGCGTGAGTTCCTCGTGGTCGAGGTGCGCGGTCAGCAGGTCCCGCGTCCGCGCCGCGGCCGGCTCGCCCAGCGCGGCGGCGATGCCCACCGCCGCGGCCAGGCGGTGCGGCGCGGGGAACATCAGGGCGTGTTCGAGGTCGTCGGTGGCCTGCACGAGCCTGCTCAGCTGCGCGTCCAGCGCCGTCCGGCTCGTCCGCAGCGAATTCAGCGCCACACCGGGGAACAGGTCGCGCAGCACCGGCCAAAACCGCACCTCCGCGTGGCGCCGGTGCCGCCGCAGGAACTCGTGCTGCCAGTGCGTGACACGCACGAGGGTTTCGACGTCGACCGGTTCGCCCGTGGCCAGCCGGGACATCGCGGCGGCGGTCAGCGCGGCCGCCCGCCGCAGAACGGTGTGCACGGCGAGCAGTTCGTCGTACATGCGGTTCTTCTCGGCAACGCGCCCGCTCGCTTCCACATCACCGAAACTAGCCACCTCCGGCGCGCGGCACGTGGTGGCGAAGCGCTGGTGCAGCAACACTCGCCCGATGGGGCAACGGATCAGCTGTCGCGCGCCAGCACCTCCTGCACGCCTTCGACGAGCGGTTCACACGTCGCCAGCGCCGTCGCGAGCCCCGCCGCGGGCGGCCCGCCGACGCCCTGGCCCAGCACCACCCCGAGGATCAACCCCGGCACCCCTGGCGCCCGCGCCGCCCACATCAACGCGCCCCCGGCCGCCGTGCTCGACCCGGTCTTCACCCCGACCACGCCGTGCTTGCCCAGCAACGTGTTCGTGTTCGCGTAGCGGCCCGGCACACCCCGCACCACGACGCTCGGCTGCGCGACGATCGCCCGGAACACCTCGTCCCGCATGACCTCCCGCAGCAACCGGAGCTGGTCGGCGGCCGTGCTCGTGGTCGAGTCCTCCACCCCGCTGGCGCCGGTGTAGGTGGTGTCCGCCATGCCCAGCTCGGCGGCGGCGCGGTTCATCTTCGCCACGAACGCCTGCTCGCTCCCGGCGTCCCAGCGGGCCAGCAGCCGCGCGATGTTGTTGCCGGACGGCACCAGCATCAGCGACAGCAGGTCCCGTTCGGACACTTCCGTGCCCGCGCCCACCCACACCGTCGACTCGCCGTCGTTGCCGGCTTCGGCCTCCGCCTGCCGGTCGACGACGATGTCCGGACCGCTGTCACCGGGCGCCAGCGGGTGGTCGCGCAACACCACGTAGGCGGTCATCACCTTGGCGACACTGGCGATCGGCACCGGCGTCTGCTCCCCGGACACCCCCAGGCTGCCCACGCCTTCGACCTCGACGGCGGCCTGGCCTTCCGCCGGCCACGCCACCCCGTCCCGCAGCTGGAACGCCGTCGACGGGTCGTCGTGCACCCGCAGCACGACGACGACTCCGGCCACCACCGCGACCACGGCCGCGACCACGGCCGCCGCCCACCACTTCCCGAGAACCCGCATGTGCCCACAGTGGACGCAGAAGGTGTCCGGACCGGCGGAACCGTGCATCAGCCACCGCGCGGCCGGGTATCAGTCCGGCATCACCGGAAACCGCACCGTCGCCAGCGCACCACCGCCGGGTGCGGCGCCGAAGTCCAGCGTCGCGCCGATCACCCGCGCCTGCCCCAGGGCGATCGTCAGGCCCAGCCCGTGGCCCCGGCCACGCGCGGCCGTCCCGGTGCGGAACCGTTGCGGCCCCTCGGCCAGTAGGGCGGCAGGGAAGCCGGGGCCGTGGTCGCGCACGCTCACCGCCGTGCCGGCGACCGTGACCTCCACCGGGGCGGCGCCGTGCCGGACCGCGTTCGTCACCAGGTTCGCGACGATCCGTTCCGCCCGCCGCGGATCCGTCCACACCACCCGCGTCGTGGCGACCTCGACGCGCGCGGTCAGCCCGCTGCGGGCGACGGTCTGCTCCACCAGTTCGCCCAGCGGCACCGCGGTCAGCTCGGCGCGCTCGGCCCCGGCGTCGAGGCGGGAGATCTCCAGCAGGTCCTCCACCAGCCCGCGCAGCACCCGCACGCGGTCGCGCACCAGGTCGGTCGCCTCGCCGTCGGGCAGCAGCTCGGCCGCGGTGACCAGACCGGTCAGCGGTGTGCGCAGCTCGTGCGCGACGTCGGCGGTGAACCGCTGCTCGCTGACCAGGCGGTTCTGCAGCGCGGCCGCCATCGTGTCGACCGCGGCCCCGATGTCGGCGACTTCGTCCCCGCCGCGGGCGTTGATGCGGGCGTCGAGGTCCCCGCCCGCGATGGTCCGGGCGGTGCCCGCGACGCGCCGCAGCCGCCGGTTGACCAGCTCGCTGAGCAGGGCGGCGGCCACGATCACCACGGCGACCGTCACCAGCGCGGTCTTCACCACGAACCGGTCCTGCGCCGCGACGTTGCGCACGTCGGTGCCCATGTCGACGCGGACGGCGAGCACGTCGCCGCGTGCGTCCCGAGCCGCCCACATCCACGGCACCGCGGGCCTGGTCGTGTCGTACCAGGTCACGGCCTCGTCCGGGGTGGCCAGCGCGAGCTCCCGCAGGTCAGGGGGCGCGTCCTCGGCATAGCCGGGCAGCTGCCCGGTGGCCAGGTAGGTGTCCGTGAGGGCCTGCAACGCGGTCACCGCACGCGAGCGGCCCGACGTCTCGGCCCGAGCCGTCGCGCTCTGGTGCACCAGCACGCCGAGCACGAGGGCGACCACGCTCGCCGCGGCGGCCGCCAGCCCGGCGATCTGCCACCGCAGCGACCGCCAGTTCAGCAGGGCTTTCAGCGCGGTCACGGGCGCATCTTGTAGCCGAAGCCGCGGACGGTCTCGATCCGCCCGGCCCCGATCTTGCGGCGTAGCCGCTGCACGGTGAGGTCGACGACCCGGCTGTCGCCGTCCCACCCGTAGTCCCAGACCTTGCGCAGCAGGGTGGGCCGGTCCAGCACCAGGCCGGCGTTCGCGGCGAACTCCAGCAGCAGCCGCAGCTCGGTCGCCGACAGCGCGACCGGCTCCCCGGCCACGGTGACCTCCAGCGCGCCGGTGTCGACGGTGAGGTCGCCGACCGTGAGCACCCCGGCCGGGCCGGGCGCCTCGTAGCCGGCCCGGCGCAGGACCGAGCGGATACGGGCGACCAGCACCGCGGTGTCGACCGGCTTGGTCACGTAGTCGTCGGCCCCGGCTTCCAAACCGGACACCACGTCGAGGGAGTCCCCGCGGGCGGACATCATCAGGATCGGCACCGTGCTGGTCTCGCGCAGCCGGCGGCACAGGCCGATGCCGTCCAGGCCCGGCAGCATGACGTCGAGCAGCACCAGCCCGGGTGATTCCCGGCGGAACACCTCCAGCCCGGTCAGCCCGTCCGCGGCGGTGGTCACCGCGTAGCCGTAGCGCGACAGCGCCAGCGTGAGCGCCCTGCGGATGACCTCGTCGTCCTCGACGAGCAGAACCGAGACCGGAGCAGACATCGCCGCCAAGTTACCCCACGACTGGCAGTGCCGCCGTCACCTCGCCGACCAGTTCAGCCAGTTCGGCGGGCCGGGACAGGAACGGGGAGTGGCCGCCGGGCAGGTGCCGCACCACGTCCGCCATGCCTTGAGCGATGGCCCGGTCGACGAACAGCCCGGGCAGGCTCAGGTCGTCGTCGCAGACGACCAGGGCCGACGGGATCGTCCGCCACGACGCCCGGGTCAGCTCCTCGGTGAACGCCTTCGCGCTCTGCGGGCGCAACAGTCCCACGGCCTTGCGGGTCCAGTCGTCCGGGACGTCGGGGTAGAGGGCCTGCTCCGGGTCGGGGCCCGGTGCGAAGTCCGCGTCCGCCGGGAACCACGGCCCGCCCAGCGGCGTGATCACGGACTCGCCCTCCGCCAGCATGTGCGCCGCGAGGTAGATGATCCGTTCGACGGCAGGGCCCGCGGCCTCGGTGGCCGGGACGCCGCCGTAGGAGTGCGCGAGCACGGTCACCGGGCCGTCGATCGCCGCCAGGTGGTCCCGCACCGCCCGCGCGTCGTCGCGCATCCCGGCCGCCGGGTCGCCCCACGTGCTCGGCAGGTCCACGGCGGACACCGCCCACCCGCGGCTCTCCAGCTCGGGCACGAACAGTTCCCAGCACCACGGGCCGTGCCAAGCCCCGTGCACGAGCACCAGGTTCCGTGTTCCGTCGGTCATGTCGTCCTTCTTTCTTCAAGGCAAATCCGGGCGGTCGCCGCGGCCACCGCGGCGAGACGGGCGTAGTCCACTGTGTCCGGACGGTCGGTGGCACGGTGGTAGTGGGCGTTGCGGAAGTTCGCGGTGTCGGTGACCATCAGCGACGGCACCGAGCGGTTCCAGAACGCAGCGTGGTCGCTGCGGCCGAGGTGGTTGAGAACCGGGACGAGCACCCCCAGTGCCACGCCGGCCGGGCCGTCCGGACGCGGGTCGCGCAGCAGCACCGACCGCAGCCCGTGTGCCGCGGCCGCGGTCTGCCAGGCCCGCGCGAGCGCGGCGGAGGAGCGCCGGTGGATCACGGCCGCGAAGTCACAGCGAAGGCCGCGGGAACGCACCTCGCCCGCCGCCGTGGGAAAGGCCAGCGCCATCCCGCCGGGCAGGCGCTGGCTGCCCGGCACGTCGGAGTAGTAGCCGACCGACTCCAGGCACACCACCGCCCGCACGCCGGTCAGCCGTCGCGCGGCGACCTTCGCGCCGATCAGCCCGAGTTCCTCCATGTCGGGGAAGACCAGCGTCACGGGCGCGTGCTCGTCGGCCGCGCGCACCAGCCGCGCGACCTCCAGCGCGGCGGCGACCCCGGAGGCGTTGTCGTCCGCGCCCGGACTGCCCTGCACGGTGTCCAGGTGCGCGGCGACGACCAGCGCCGGGCCGGTCGCGCCGGGCAGGCGCGCGATGAGGTTGGTCCCGCTCAGCCTGCGGTGCAGGCGCACCTTCAGCGGCATCGCGCGTGCGCCCGGCCGGTCGCTGACCCCGAACCGCCAGCGCACCGTGAACGGGTCGCGGCGCACGGACCAGCCGGCGGCACGCAGCTCGTCCTCGACGTAGCGGCGGGCGCGGTCCATCGCGGCGGGCGCGTGGACGGAACCACGCGGCTCCGTGGCCAGCGCCGCCACGTCGGCGGTCAGCCGCGCGACGCTCACGTCCAGTTTCACCTCGCCAGCCTGACCGGCCGCCGCCGACGTCCGGTCGACGTGCCGCGTATACGCCATGTACACGGCGCGGGCGTACCGTCGTGGTGTCGAAACCCCGGGGGAGCGGCTGTGCGGCAGGTCACGTGGTCCACTTCGGACGTCGAGCCGCGCGAAGCCACCGGGTACTGGCGCGACCTCGTGTGCGCCACCTTCGTCCGGGTCCGCGTCGACCCGCTGGCCGACGAGGGGTTCACCGGCACCGTCAGCCACACCGACCTCGGCGGGATCGGCGTGTCCCGGCTGGCCGCCCAGCCGCAGAGCGTGCGCCGGGACCGCGCGCTCATCGCGGGCGAGGACGACGGGTACCTGCTCGCCAACATCCAGCTCACCGGGCGCGGCCTGGTGACCCAGCACGGCCGCGCCGCCGTGCTGGACCCGGGCTCGCTGCTGTTCGTCGACAGCACCGAGCCCTACGCGATGGAGTTCACCGGCGCCTTCACGCAGCTGGTGATCCGCATCCCGCAGGCCCAGCTGGCCCGGCGCGACCTGCGCGCGTCCACCGCGGTGGCGCTGCCGGGGGAGGGGCCGGCCGGGGTCGTGACGACGTTCCTCTCCGGGCTCGGCGACCTCGCCGCGCCCGAGGCGCGCGACCTCGTGCCGCATGCGCTGGGCCTGGTCGGCACCGCGCTCGGCTGGGCCGCGGGGTCCGATTTGGACGGCAACGCGGAGTTCGTTCGGGAACGGATCCAGCGATTCCTGCGGCTGCACGCCGGCGATCCCGGGCTCGACGCCGAGACGGTGGCGGCGGCGTGCGGGGTCTCCCGGCGCACCCTGTTCCGCGCGCTGGCGGGCAGCGAGTCGTTCGGCGCGCAGCTGCGCCGGCTCCGCGTCACCCGCGCCCAGGAGCTGTTGCGCGCCAAGCCGTCCTGGCCGCTCGACGTCGTGGCGGGCGCGTCCGGGTTCGCCGGCGCGGCCCAGCTGCACCGCGCGTTCAAGGCGCTGACCGGAGTCACCCCGGGCGAGTACCGCCGTGGCATGCGACGTCACGGAACCGGGCACTGATCGTCAGCCCGCCCCGGCCGCCACCGCCCACACTGGACCCATGTCCGAGAACCCTTCCCCCAGCGCGCGCCTGCTGATCGGCGCCAGCGGTTCCGCCGCCGTCGCCCTGCTGCCGATGTACATCTCCGCGTTGCGCGGCTCGTTTCCCGGGAGCGTCACGGTCCTGATGACCCACACCGCCGCGGAGTTCATCCCGGCGTCGACGATCGCGTTGTTCGCCGACAAGGTCGTCACCGCGGGCGACCGGACGACGTGGGCGCGGGACAACCACCAGACCCTCGCGGCCGGCCACGACCTGATGGTGGTGCTGCCGGCGACCGCCAACGTGCTGTCCGCCGCCGCGACGGGCGCCGCGCCCAGCCTCCTGACCGCGGCGATCACCGCCGCCACCGCGCCCGTCGTGTTCTTCCCCGCGATGTCCGCGGAAATGTGGGCAAACCGGGCAGTGCAGCGGAATGTGGGACAGTTGCGACAGGACGGACACGTCGTCGTCGACCCGGTCCCGGCGCCCCGCTACGACGTCGCCGCCGGCGCGTTCGTGGAAAGCCCCGCGCCGCCACCGCCGCCGCGGTTCGCCGAGATCGTGCGGGACCGGTTGTCCGTTCACATGCCGTCAACAGAACGCGTCTAATGTCGGCATGGTGACGACCATCAACCCGACCGAGCCCGTCGCGCTGATCGGCGCGGGCGCGCTCGGCACGTTCCTGGGCCACCACCTGGCCCGCGCGGGACACCCCGTGATCGTCTGCGGACGGTCCGAAGTGGACCGCCTCGTGGTGACCGACGAGACCGGCAGCCGCGAGGAGCCGGTGAAGTGGGTGGCCACGCCCGGCGACCTGCCCCCAGTGCGCTGGGCCGTGCTGGCCGTGAAGATCGGGGCCACGCCCTCGGCCGCGGACTGGCTCGCGAAACTGCCCGCCGACGGCGGCGTCCTCGTCGCGCAGAACGGCATCGACCAGCGGGAGCGGGTGGGCCCGCTGACCGCCGCGACGGTGGTCCCCGCGCTGGCGTGGCTCAACTGCGAGCTCGTCGGGCCGGGCCACACCCGCAGCCGGACCACCGGACGCGGGATCGTGGTGCCCGACGACGGCGGCGGCCGCGCGGTGGCCCGGCTCTACGACGGTTCCGGTCTCATCGTCGAGACCAGCCCCGACCTCCGGCTCGCGTCGTGGGAGAAGCTGATCATCAACGTGGTGACCAACTCGCTCACCGCGCTGACCGGGCGGCGCATGGAGATGCTGGGCGACCCGGCGCTGCGTGCCATCGCGATGGACCTGGCGGCCGAGACCGCCGCGGTCGCCAGGGCGGCCGGGGTGGGCCTGACGGGCGCGCGGGCCAGGGAGATCGTCGAGTGGATCAGCGGGATGGACCCCGGCATGACCACCTCGATGCTGCAGGACCGCCAGGCCGGACGCCCGCTGGAGCACGACGGCCTGCTCGGCCCGGTCGTGACCCTGGCCGGTGAGTATCGGGTGCCGGCGCCGGTGACCACCACGGTCCTGCGCCTGTTGCGTGGCCTGCCGAGCTGAAGTGTGGGGAGCGCGATGCTCCCCTCGCGCGATCTGCCGCACTGAGAACGCGAAAACGCCGTCCGCACCGGAGAAACCCGGCGCAGACGGCGTTCTTCACGCGACTGTTCAGAACCTCGTGCAGCGGTAGCTCGACGCGAGCGCCGGGTCACCGTAGCCCTGGTAGCGCGACACCTGCGGCAACGGGCACAGGTCCCGCGACGCCGAACCGTCCAGCGTGGTCGCGGCCAGCGTGGCCGGGGCCTTGCCGTGCTCGACCCAGTCGACCAGCGCGCCGAGCGCGTTCACCGGCTGCGCGCCCGCGCCACCACCGCAGTGCTGCACACCCGGGGCGAGGAACAGGCGGTAGAAGTCGTTCACCTTCTCCGCGCCGCCCATCCGCTGCTCGACCTGCGAGCGGTAGGCGAGCGTGCCGCCCGGCGGGATCAGCTGGTCAGCGGTCCCGACGAACGTGATCAGCTTGCCACCCGAGCGGCGGAAGTCCGACAGGTCCGGGTCGGAAGTGCCGATGACCCGGTCGTACTCCCGCACCGACTGCCGGAACAGGTTGCGGTACTGGGCGTAGGTCAGCTTCGACGTGTCGAAGCCCGGCTGCTTCTCCAGGAAGGCCTGCACCCACTGCACGGCCACCGGGAACCCGGGCGCGGTCAGCTGCCCGCCGGGACCGGGCGCGGTGCCCGCCAGCCACGTGTAGTCCGCGCCCTTGGGCAGCCCGGACCACAACGACCGTCCGCGTTCGTCGGTCGGGCCGTTCCAGATCTTGCGCATGACGTCCGCGTCGGCGGTGGTCACGGTGACCTCCTGGCCGTCGCAGAGCACCTTCTTGCCGACGAGCGAGCGCGGGTCGTAGCTGCACTCGTCCGGCCGGTCGATGATGCCGTTGGTGACCCCGTCGCGGGGATCGCACGCCTGGATCGCGGCCTGCTGGAACGCGCCGAGCACGCAGTTGCTGACGAAGTGGTGGTCGTTGTTCATCACGGTCTGCGGCCACAGGGTCGCCACCGCGAACTGCGTCCAGTTCACCGCGGGCGCGTTGGCGAGGATGCCGTCGAAGTCGTTCGCGTACTTCTGGGCCTCTTCGTAGCCCTGACGGCCACCGGTCGAGCAGCCGTTCCAGTACGCGTACGACACGCCGCGCTGGTAGTGCTCGCGCACGACGTCCTTGCCGATCAGGGCCGACTCGTGCACCGAGCGGGACGCGAAGTCGGTCAGCAGGGCCTGGTCGACCGTGCCGTCCGCGGTGACCACCCAGCTGGTGTCGAGCTCGCTGCGCACCCCGGCGTCGGTGGTCACGCCCGCGTAGCCGTCCTTCACGGCCTGCACCAGCGGCGGGCCGAAGTTGCCCGCGGCGTAGGCGCTGCCGCCGACGCCCTGCAGGCGGCCGGTCCAGCCGGTCTCCGGCAGCGCGACCGCGATCTTGACGTGGTCGCTGCCGGTGTGGGTGACCGTCACGGTGATCTGGCAGTACGCCGGCACCCCGGTGATCTCGGCGGCCGGGGCCAGCGGGGTGGCGGGGAACGAGACGGTCCCGCCGTCGTGGTGTTCCGCCTGCACCGACTCGATCTTCGCGCCCTCCGGCGCGGTGACCGGCACCGCCGTGCACGCCGGGGTGGCGGCCTGCGCGGGCGCGAGCTGGGTCGACGCGCTCGCGGCGAGGGGGATCAGCGCGGCCAGCGGCATGGCCGCCGCCAGTAGCCCGGTCAGGCGTCTGGCTCTTCGTTTTTCTGGCATTTCTGGCACCTTCCTTCCGGGCCCGACCCTAGGAACCGGAAGTTGACGATCGATGGACGTTCCGCGGACGGAGGTCACTCGAAGGAACAGCCGGGGTTGGGCATGTCGACGGCGAGCGGCTGACCGGCGGGGCTCTGGTAGAGCACGTCGAGCACGACCGGCGTGCTGCCCAGGTTGCGTCCGATGTGGACGTATCCGGGTCCGCTCTCCTCGGAGACGATCTGCCCTGCGTGGTAGACGCCGTCGCCGGCGCAGCTGGAGTCGTTGTGGCTCAGCACACCCTGCTTGACATAACCGGTGACCTGGCCGGGGTGGTAGTGCCAGCCGGTGCTGCCGCCCGGCGCGAGGGTGATCTCCTTCAGCACGTAGTCGGTGTTCCCGATGACGTGGTCGAAGATCGTGACGGCCGAGACGCCTTGGCCGGGGGTGGCGTCGGCCGTGCCGGGCAGGACGGTCAGCGCCAGTCCGGCGGCTGCGGTCACGACGAGTGCGGTTTTCTTGATCATGCGGCCGAAGTTAGGGCGGCGCTGTGAACAGCGGCTGTACGCGGTGTCGACGTGCGTCGATCACGCGTACACACCGCGGCGGCACCATGGCGGCCATGTCGGACAACACTTCCGGGGAGACCCGGGCACTCGCCCTGCCCACCCTGCTGCGGGGCGCGATCGAAGCCGCCCGGGACGAGGCCGAGAAGCTCGGCCACCTGCCGGACCACCTCGTCGCGGAACTGCGCGCGTCGGGCGCCTTCAGCCTGCTCACCCCCGCCGCGTACGGCGGGCTGGAAGTCCCGGTCACCACCGCGCTGGCCGTGTACGAGCACTTCGCCCGGATCGACCCCGCCACCGCGTGGGTCGTCTGGAACGCCAACTTCGGCTTCACCGCCGCGATGCTGAGCGAGGCGGGCGCCGCGAAGATCTGGACCGGCGGCGGCGAGCCGGTGTTCGCCAACGCGGGCCAGCCGGGCACCGCCGTCGCGGTCGAGGGCGGTTACCGGCTGTCCGGCCGGTGGCGCATCGTCAGCGGCGTCGACCACGCCGAGTGGTTCGTTCCGCTCGGCGTCGTGATGGACGGTGAGCAGCCCGCGATGACCGAAGCGGGCAAACCCGACGTGCGGCTCTTCCACATCTCGCGGGACCAGCTGAAGATCGAGCACACCTGGAACGTCAGCGGGATGCGCGCGACCGGCAGCCACGGTGTCGTCGTCGAGGACGCGTTCGTTCCCGCCGAGCTCACCGCGAACATCGACACGCCGCTGCGCCTGGACCGGCCCATCTACCGCATCAACCCGGTCCTGCTGGTCTTCGCCGGCTGCACCGCGATCGCGCTGGGCACGGTCCAGCAGGCGATCGACGAACTGGTCGCGCTCGCCCCGGGCAAGACCACCGCGTTCGGCGGCCTGCTCGCCGAGCAGCCGCGCGTGCAGGAGCTGCTGGCCCGCCACGAGACCGCGGTGCGCGCCGCTCGGTTGTTCCTGTTCGACGTGACCAGGCGGATCGACGACACCGCAGGCCGCGGCGCGCCGGTCACGCTGGACCTGCACGCCGACCTGCACTCGGCGATGGCCCACGCCGCCGCCGTCGCGCGGGAGGCCCTCGTCGCGGTGTACGAGCTGGGCAGCTCGACCTCGCTCTACCTGGGCAACCGGCTGGAACGGCTGCACCGGGACGGGATGGTCGCGTTGCAGCACGTCAACCAGGCGCCGGAGTTCTTCGGCGGCTCGGGCCGGGTGCGGCTGGGCCTGGACCACGGGCTGCCGCTGTTCTGATGGCGCCGGGGGATTTCCCGCTCCTTGGGCAGCCACCACCGCGTGGCGGGTCGCTGCCTGGACGAACCGGTTGAGCCGGGCCGAGCGCACCGATTTCGGTATCGTCGCCGTCGGGACATCGAGGGCAGGGGTGCGGCGGGATGGGGTTGTTCGGACGGGAAACCGAGCTCAAAAGACTGCGCGAGCTCGTGGACGGCCCGGGGGAGTGCACGGGTTTCCTGCTGACCGGGGAAGCCGGCATCGGGAAGTCCGCGCTCGTCGCGGAAGCAGCCGCCGCCGCGTCGGTCGCCGGGGTGCGCGTGCTGACCGCCACCGGGGTGGAGGCCGAGCAGAACCTCGCCTACGCGGGCCTGCACCAGCTGCTCTACCCGGTGCGGGCCGGGATCGACGCGCTGCCCGCGCCGCAGAAGGCCGCGTTGCGGACCGCGCTCGGCCTCGCGGACGGGGACGAGCCCAGCACCTACCTGGTCGGCCTGGCGGCGCTGACCCTGCTGGCCGAGGAGGCCGCGGACCGGCCGCTGCTGCTCGTCGCCGAGGACGTGCACTGGCTCGACCGCGCGAGCGTCGACCTGCTGGCTTTCGTGGCCCGCCGGATCGACGCCGAGCCGGTCGCCCTGATTGCGACCCTGCGCGACGGCGACCGCTCACCGCTGCAGGACGCCGGGCTGACCCCGATGCCGGTCGAGCGGCTGTCCGACGAAGACGCCGTGGGCCTGCTCGACTCGGTCGCCCCGGACCTGGACCCGCCGGCGCGGGAGCAGGTGCTCGCCCACGCGGCGGGCAACCCGCTCGCGCTGGCCGAACTGCCCGCCGCCGTGGCCGAAGCGGGCGTGCTCGATCCCGTGCTGCCGCTCAGCGACCGCCTGGAACGGGCCTTCACCGCCCGGGTCGCCGACCTGCCCGCCCCGGCCCGCACCGCGCTGCTGGTCGCGGCGCTCGGGCAGAGCGACTCGGTCGCCGAAACGCTGTCCGCCACCGGGCTCGTCCTGCAGGACACCGTCGAGGTCGACGTGCTGACCCCGGCGGTGGCCGCCGGCCTCGTCGACGTCGCGGTGGGGGCGGTGACGTTCCGGCACCCGCTGATGCGGTCGGCCATCCCGGCGGCCGCGACGCTCGCCGAGCGCAGGCAAGCGCACCTGGCGCTCGCGGCGACACTGGTCGCGCACCCGGACCGGCGGGCCTGGCACCAGGCCGCCGCGACCACGAGCGCCGACGAGGCGGTGGCCGGGGAACTGGACGACGTCGCCGAACGGGCCCGCCGCCGCGGCGCGGCCACGGCCGCGATCGCCGCGCTCGAACAGGCCGCCCGGTTGTCCGAGCGGCCGGACCGGCGCGCGGTCCGCCTGCTGCGCGCCGCGGAGCTGGCAGGTGACTGCGGCCGGCGCGAGACGGTCGACCGGCTGGTCCGCGAGGCGCAGACCCTGGAACTCACCCCGCGCCAGCAGGTCGCCGCGGCGTGGCTGCTCAGCGCGTTCGAGGACGGGGTGCGCGAGGACATCACGCGCGTCGCGGACCTCGGCGAGCTGGCCGCGCAGGTCGCCGGCGACGGGCACACCGAAGCCGCGGTGCGGATCCTGTGGAGCACCGCGATGCGCTGTTTCTGGTCCGAACCCGGTCCGGAGACCCGGCGCGAGCTGCTGGCCGTGTCGGACCGGCTGCCGCTGCCCGCCGACGATCCACGCCAGGTCGCGATCGCCGCCTACGTCGCACCTTTCGAGCGCGGCGAGACCGTGCTCGACGGGCTGCGCACCCTCGCCGGCTCGGCGGGGGCGAACTCCGCGGTCGACCGCTACCTGGGCAGCGCGTCCCTGCAGGTCGGGGCGTTCGACCTGGCCGCGCGGTTCTCCGCGGCGGCCGCGCCGGGGCTGCGGGCCCAGGGGCTGCTCGGGCTGCTGCCGCGGGCGCTGGCCGTGCAGGCGTGGAGCCGCACCCGGCTCGGCGATCTGGCCACCGCGGTGCCGATCGCCGCCGAGGCCGCCCAGCTCGCCAAGGAGACGCAGCAGCCGTTCATGTTCGGCCTGGCCACAGCGGTGCAGGCCGAGATCGCCGCGCTGCGGGGCGAGCACGAGCAGGCCACCGCGCTGGCCGACGAGGCCGAGCGGGCCGGGCTCGCCGCGGGCGCCCGGCCGGTGCTGGCGACCGTCCAGCTCGCCCGCGGGCTCACCGCGCTGAGCGAGGGCCGCTACGAAGACGCGTTCGCCGACCTGCGCCGCGTGCTCGACCCGACCGATCCGGCCTACCAGCTGGCGTTGCGGGCGTACTTCCTCGCCGAGCTGACCGAGGCCGCGGTCCGATCCGGACAGAGCGACACGATGCGGGACATCCTGGCGGTGATGGAACCGCTCGGGAAGACCACCTCGTCCCCGGCGCTCCACATCGGACTGCGGTACGCGCGGGCGGTGCTGGCCTCCACCGACGACGCCGAGGAGCTGTTCCTGGAGGCGTTGCGGGCGGATCTGACCGGGTGGCCGGCCGAGCGCGGGCGGGTGCACCTGGCGTTCGGGGAGTGGTTGCGGCGGCAGCGGCGGGTGGTGGAGTCGCGGACGCACCTGCGGACCGCGCGGGAGACGTTCGACGCGCTCGGGATGACCGCGTGGGGTGAGCGGGCGCGGCGGGAGTTGCGCAGCGCGGGGGAGTCGAGCCCGAACCGGGGCCCGGACGCGCGGGAGAAGCTGACACCGCACGAGCTGAGCATCGCCGAGCTGGCCGCGCAGGGGCTGACCAACCGGGAGATCGGGCAGCGGCTGTACCTGTCGCACCGCACGGTCGGCACCCACCTGCACCGGATCTTCCCGAAACTGGGGGTGAGCTCTCGCGCCGACCTGGCCGGGATCCTGGAAAACCTGGGATGACGTACACGCGCAGCGTCATCCGACGGGCGCGGACCCCCGCGCGCGGTGCCTAGCGTCGTCGACGTCAACGGGTACCTCGCATGGGAGAGTTTCGAGATGATCAGCAGGAGACTGTTCGGGCAGACGATCGCGGCGGGCGCGGCGGCGGCTTCGCTGGCCGCGTGCTCGCCGAAGGGGGCGCCGGCCGCGGCTCCCGCTCCGGCGCCGGGCGCGGACCTGCGGACGGGCTCCGGCGAGCACACCTCGCTCGGCCCGGTCAAGCAGGTCACCGCCGGGGTGCTGGACATGGGTTACTTCGAGTTCGGGCCGGCGACCGGGCAGCCGGTGGTGCTGCTGCACGGCTGGCCCTACGACCCGTACAGCTACGTCGACGTCGTGCCGCTGCTGGCCGCCCAGGGCTACCGGGTGATCGTGCCGTTCCTGCGCGGGTACGGCAGCACCACGTTCCTTTCGGCGCAGACCGTGCGCAACGGGCAGCAGTCGGCGATCGCGCTCGACGTCATCGCCCTGCTGGACGCGCTCAAGATCGACAAGGCGGTCTTCGGCGGCTACGACTGGGGTTCACGCACGGCCGCGATCATCGCCGCGCTATGGCCGGAGCGGGTCAAGGCGCTGGTCGCGGTGAGCGGCTACCTGATCACGAACCTGGCGGCGAACCAGCAGCCGCTGCCGCCCGCGGCCGAGCTGGGCTGGTGGTACCAGTACTACTTCGCGACCGAGCGCGGGGTGCTGGGCTACACGGAGAACCGCCACGACTTCAACAAGCTGATCTGGAAGAACGCGTCCCCGGCGTGGAACTTCGACGACGCGACGTTCGACCGCAGCGCGGCGGCGTTCGAGAACCCGGACCACGTGGCGATCGTGGTGCACAACTACCGGTGGCGGCTCAGTCTGGCCCCGGGCGAGCCGCAGTACGACGTCTACGAGCAGAAGCTGCAGACCGCACCGGCGATCACGGTCCCCACGATCACGATCGGCAGCGACTTCGACGGCGCCGCGGCGGACGGCATGGCGTACCGGAGCAAGTTCACGGGCAAGTACGACCACCGCGTGTTCGCCGGCATCGGGCACAACGCACCGCAGGAGGCGCCGCAACCGTTCACGCGAGCGATCGTGGACGCGGACCACTTCTAGGGCTGGACGGTCCACTGAGGACAGCCGCCCGGGGCGCGTGCCCCGGGCTTTTCTCTTTCCCGCGAACCCACCGCCGGCCGCCAACGCAACGCCCTCAGCAGCCCGCCCAGGCCCCTCCCCACCCCCGATCCCCAGCCCAGTTCGGCGGCCGATCAGGGGTTGTCAAGGTACTCTTTCCAGCCTTGACAACCCCTGCTCGGCCGTTGAAAGAATGAGAAATCGGGGCGGGCTTCACCCGGTGCGAGCCTGCGAGCCCGGCGCCCGAGAAACCCGCGTAGCGAAAGGCGCCCAACCGAAAGCCGGGCGCCTTTGCGCGAAAAAGTCAGCTCCGCTTCGGAAGAAGAAACGCGAGAAGCGTCCCCAGCACCACCAGCGGCGTGATCCACAGGAACGCCCCACCGATGTTCCCCGCCACATCATCACCCAGCAGCGTCCCGAACACCGCCACCCCGAACGCCGCGCCGATCGACCGGGCGAAGGTCACCACCGCGCTCGCCGCGCCGATGTCCGCCGCCGGGACCGCGTTCTGCGCCGCCGTCAGCGCGACCATCGGCACCATCCCGATGCCGACACCGGTCACCAGGAAGTACAGCACCAGGACGACCTGCGACGTGCCCGGCGCCAGAGTGCTCAGCAGCACCAGGCCGGCGACGTTGAGCACCATCCCGGCCACCAGCACCACCCGCACGCGCGCCGGGTTCGCGATCCACCGGCCGGCCAGCGACTGGCTCACCACCAGCCCGATCACCAGCGGCAGCATGTGCACCCCGGACAGCGTGGCCGACACTCCGTCCACCACCTGCAGGTACGTCGGCAGGTAGACCAGCACGCTGAACATCGCGACGTTGGCGACGAACCCGACCACCGAGGCGATCACGACGGTCCGCGAGGTGAGCATCGACAGCGGCAGCACCGGCGCCGCGGCCCGTCGTTCGACCGGGATCACCAGCGCGATCAACCCGACCGCCGCCGCCGCGAGCCCCAGGACGCCCGGGGACGCCCAGCCCCACCGCTCGCCGAACGAGGTGATCAGGATCAGCGCGGTCGCCGCCGCGGCCAGCAGACCCGCGCCCAGGTAGTCGATCCGGGCGGCCGGGCGGCGCGCCGCCGCCGGCAGGTACCGCGCGGCGATCGCCACCGCCACCAGCCCCACTGGCACGTTGATCAGGAACGCCCACCGCCACGACAGCTCGTCGGTGAACAGCCCGCCCAGCAGCGGCCCGGCGATGCTCGCCACGCCGTACACCGAGCCGAACCGGCCCTGGTACCGCCCGCGTTCCGCCGGCGCGACGATGTCGCCGACGAGCGCGAACGTCAGGACGATCATCCCGCCGCCGGCCAGTCCCTGCAGGGCACGCGCGGCGACGAGCTGCGGCAGGTCCTGCGCCAGCCCGCACAACGCGGACGCGACCAGGAACGCCGTGGTGGCGACGAGATAGAGGCGTTTGCGCCCCAGCATGTCGCCGAGCTTGCCCCACAACGGGGTGGCCGCGGTCGAGGCGAGCAGGTAGGACGCGGTCACCCACGCGATGTCGCGGAACCCGCCGAGGTCCTCGGCGATCCGGGGCAACGCGGTCGAGACGATGGTCTGGTCCAGTGAGGCCAGCAGGACAGCCAGGACGAGGGCTGTCACCGCCGGTCGCACGGCGGGTCTGGCGGGGATGTCGACGGTCGTCATCGTTGCGCCTGCACCGGGATCGTGACCGTCTTGTACTCGGTGTAGGTGCCGAGCCCGACCGCGCCGTACTCGCGGCCCAGCCCACTGGCCTTGAACCCGCCGAACGGCCCGTCGAACCCGATGGGCGCGCCGTTGACGGTGATCATGCCGGTGCGGACGCGGCGCGCGACCGCCAGCGCGTGCGCGGGATCGGCCGACCACACGCCGCCGGACAGGCCGTATTCGGAGTCGTTGGCGATGCGGACCGCGTCGTCCTCGTCGTCGTAGGCGATGACGACCAGGACCGGGCCGAAGATCTCCTCCTGCGCGATGCGCATCGAGTTGTCCACGTCGGCGAACAGCGTCGGCGTCACGTAGAAGCCGTTTTCCAGCCCCGCCGGGACTTCCGGGCCGCCGGTGACGAGCCGGGCGCCCTCCTCGATGCCGGTCCGGATGTAGCCGAGGACGCGCTGCTGCTGGTCGCGCCGCACCATCGGGCCGATGAACGTGGTGTCCTGAGCCGGGTCGCCGACACCGAGCGACTCGACGAGCTCCTTCAGCCCGGCCACCACCTCCTCGTAGCGGGCACGCGGCGCGAGGATGCGGGTCTGGGCGATGCACGACTCGGCGTTGTTCAGCAGGGAGGAGAACTTCACACCCTGGATCGCGGCGTCGACGTCGGCGTCCGGCAGGATGATCATGGCCGACTTGCCGCCCAGCTCCAGGCTGACGCGCTTGAGCTGCTCACCGGCCAGCGACGCGATGCGGCGCCCGGCGCGGGTCGAGCCGGTGAAGGCGATCTTGTCCACGTCCGCGTGCTTGACCAGGTGCTCGCTGGTCTCGCGGTCCGCGGGCAGCACGCTGATCACGCCCTCCGGCAGGCCGGTCTGCGCCAGCAGGTCCGCGAGCAGGTTCATGCTCAGTGTGTTCTCCGGCGACACCTTGAGCACGACCGTGTTCCCGGCCAGCAGCGCGGGCAGGATCTTCGCCATCGCCGAGGAGAACGGCGAGTTCCACGGGATGATCGCGGCGACCACACCGACCGCCTCGCGGCGCACGACCGAGCGGAACGGCGCGGTGGGGTCGGAGGGTGCGAGGGTCTCCTCCCAGCCGAACTCCTCCGCCGCCTTCAGGTAGGCGTTCGCCTGGCGCGTCAGACCGGGCTGGCCGGCCTTGGTGAACCACAGGGCCGAACCGTTCTCGGCCGAAATCAGCGCCGCGATCTCGTCGGCGCGCTCCTCGCGGAGCTTGTTCAGCCTGCGGATGACGGCGATCCGCTCCGCGGGCGAGGTGTGCGGCCACGGCCCCTCGTCGAAGGCCTTCCGCGCGGCGGCGACGGCCCGGTCGACGTCCGCGGGCTGCGCCTGCGCGACGCGGCCCAGCAGCGACTGGTCGTGCGGGGACCGGATGTCCAGCAGCTCCGGGCTGCTCGGGGTGGTCCACTCGCCGCCGATGAAGAGCTGCTCGTTGATGATCACTGGGTGCTCCCTCCGAATTTCAACTGCCTCATCACTGTAGCACTTAATTGCCACAGTGATGAGGCGATTTCTGTCCGGAGGGTCACACTTCAGCGGAAGCGCCTTCGGCGTTCCGGCTGCCCGGGTGCGCGGTGTGCCCGAGCCCGGCCCGCCGCCGCGCGGTGCCCATTCGTCGCCGGCGCTGGTGATCCTGCAGCCTGGAACCCGTCACGGCGGGCAGGTCAGCTCGCCTGGTGGATCACGTCGACGACGGCCTGCGGGTTCGCCGCCGGGACCGCGTGCGGCGAGTCCACCTCGGTGATCGCCGCGCCCGCACGCTCGGCCTCGAACCGCTCCGCGGCGGGCGGGATCGCCTGGTCGCGCGTCGCCACGATCGCGAACTTGCGCACGTTCCCCGGCGCGGTGGTGGCGACCTTCTCGTCGAAGGCCGCGGCCAGGATCGGCCGCTGCCCGGCGGCGGACACCGCCGCGTCGGCGGCCGGCAGCCCACCGGCGAACAGCGCCGCGAAGCTGTCGGTGTTGACGTACAGCTCGGGGCCGTCCGGGCTGTCCACGGTGTGCGTCGTGGCCGGGCCGATCAGCGTGCCGGGGAACTGCGAGTTCAGCCGCCCCGCCGTCTCACCGGCCTGCGGGATGAACGCGGCCACGTACACCAGGGCGCGCACGTCCGGCGCGGAGGCCAGCTCGCTGATCAGCAGACCGCCGTAGGAGTGCCCGACGAGGATCTTCGGGCCCTTGATGGCGCCCAGCACACCCTGCAGGGCGGCGGTGTCCGCGGCGACGCCGCGCAGCGGCACGGCCGGCGCGACCACCGGGTAGTTCTCGGACTGCAGCTTCCGCGTCACCTGCGCCCAGGACGACGCGTCCTCGAACGCGCCGTGCACCAGCACGACGGTCGGCTTCGGGCCCGGGGGAGGCGTCGTGTCGGCCTCCGCTCCGCAGGCGGCCAGCACGGACGCGGCGAGCACCGCGGCCACCGCTGGGAAGATCTTCATCGACGAGCTCCGTTCACTGTGGACAAAACGGGCTCGAGCCCGCCACCGGGGACAGCGGGGGCGGGCTCGAGGTAGGGGGAGAGGTCAGGCGACGGTGGCGTCGAGGGTGACCTCGATGTTGCCGCGCGTGGCCTTCGAGTACGGGCACAGCTGGTGCGCGCCCTGGACCAGCTCGTCGGCGGTGGCCTGGTCGACGCCGGAGGCCTCCAGGTGCAGCGCCGCGCTCAGCTTGAAGTCGTTGGCCTCGGTGTCGTGGTGCAGGGTGATCTCCGCGACGACGGCGAGGTCGCTCGGGTGGATCTTCTTCGCGGTGGCGACCCGGCGCACCGCGCCGATGAAGCAGGACGCCCACCCGGCGGCGAACAGCTGCTCCGGGTTGGTGCCGTTGCCCGCGCCGCCGAGCGCCTTGGGCACGCCGAGCGTGACGTCCAGCTGCCCGTCGTCGGACCTGGCGTGACCCCCGTTGCGGCCCTCCGCGGTGGAGGAGGCGACCGCGGTGTAGGTGATCTCAGACATCGGCTTTCCTTTGCGTTCCGTGGTGTGTGCCGACCACGTTACGAACGCCGGAACCGTCGCGGCGACCGTCGCACGACGTCACCGGTGTACGTCATCCCCGGATCAGACCAGTGCCGCGCTGATCCGCGCGTGCATCCGCCGCAGTCCGGGGCCGGGCTCCAGTCCCAGGTCGTCGTCGAGCAGCCGGGCGATCCGCTCATACGCCGACAACGCCTCGTCCCGCCGGCCTTCGCTGTCCAGCGCCCACATCAGCAGCTCCCACAACCGTTCCCGGTAGGGCTCGCCGCTCGTGGCCAGCGTCAGCTCGGCGATCGCCTGCGCGCAGTCGCCCTGGCCGATGTCCAGCGCCCAGCGCTCCTCCATCGCCGACGCCCGCAGCTGCTCCAGCCACGTGCGGCGGCCCTCGAAGAACGAGCCGCCCAGCCCGTCGAGCGCGGGCCCGCGCCACAACGCCAGCGCCCCGCGCAGCAGCCGCGCCGCCTCGGCGTCCTCACCCCGGTCCCGTGCGTCACGCGCTTCGGCCGTGGTCTGGCGGAACACCGTCACGTCGACCGCGGCCGGGTCGACGAGCAGCTGGTACCCGCGGCCGGCGGACCGGATCTCCGCCGACGTGCCCCCGCCCGCGGCGCCGGTCAACAGCCGGCGCAGGCGCGAGATGTAGGTGCGCGTCGTGACGACCGCGCTGCGCGGCGCCTCCGGCCCCCACAACGCGCCCACGATCTCCTCGAGCGTGACCTGCCGCCCCTCGCCGAGCAGCAACAGGGCGAGGACCCCGCGCTGCTGCGGGGATCCGGCGTCCAGCTGATGACCGTCGTGCCACACCCTGATCGGGCCCAGCAACCCGAAACTCACCCCGGCCATGATTGGTTCCCCCGCCCTTCCGCGACGCGCGAGATTGTGAAGTCGAGCCTGGGCTCCTGCGACCGGCCCTGCCTCCACTGTGTCAGAGGCGCCGTGCCGGCGTCGCGGGAACCCGCGCACTTCGCTTCGTAGACACGACGTCTACGCGTTGTCTGCACCACTGCTCTAGGAATGGTGCGCCGGCAACGGAAGCGCTGTGAACGAAAGGGTACTCGGTGAGCAAGGACGTGCGGGCCACTGTGGCGGAGCTCGCGGATCAGGGCGTCGTCGGGATCACCGTCGCCTGGGCCGACAACAACGGCATCACCAGGTCGCGGACCGTGCCGCCACGCGGGCTGCCGTCCGCCGTGCGCGCCGGGATCGGCGTCACACCCCTGTTCGCGGTCTTCGACTCGCACGACGCGATTACGTTCGGCCACAAAGGACTCGGCACGCCGCCGGGTGACGTCCGGCTCGTGCCCGAAGCAGACCGCATCGTCCGCTTGTCCGGTCAGTCCGGCTTCGCCTGGGCGCCGGGCCGCCTGGTCGCCGCCGACGGCTCGGACTGGCCCTACGACCCGCGCGGCGTGCTAGCTGGTGGTCGGCGGCGGTGAGCGGGTCCTGCGCGGTGATGCTGAGCTCGAACTGCCCCGGCCCGTATTCGCCGTGGGACTGGTGCACGCCGATGCCGTTGTGGTCGAGGTTCGCGCAGCAGCTGCTCGGCGGACCCGTCGACGGCCAGGGTGCGGAGCGGGCCGTAGGAGGGCCCGTCGTGCACAGGGCGGAACTCACCGGCGTCGGCCGCGGTGAGCTGGAACTCGATTTCGTAGCCCGCGCGCACGGTCAGTCCCGCGGCGGCGGCGCGCGCGACCTGCCGTTCGAACTCAAGCCGTCGGACGCCTCGGCCAACCCCTACCTCGCGCTGGCGGTCGTCATCGCCGCCGGGATCGCGGGCGTCGAGGACCGCCTGACCCCGCCGGACCCCGTCCAGCAGGACCCCGGCACCTGGACCGACGCCGAGCGCGCGGCCGCGGGCATCGGGCTCCTGCCCTCCACTGTGGACGAGCAGCTCGCCGCGCTGGCCGGCAACGCGCGGATCTCCGCGGTCCTCGGCGCGGAACTCGCCGACGCGTTCCGCGCCGTGCGGGAATCCGACGCCGCGTGGGCGGCGCAGCGCTCGCCCGACGAGGTGGTCGCGGGACACCGCTGGTTGTACTGACCAGCGGTGACGTACAAGCACAGCGTCACGTGACGCTCGCGAGGGCCGTCCCGGCAGACCTACTTTCCGGGTATGCACCGCCGGGCAGCCGTGATTGGACAGCAGAACGTGGTCTCGACCCCATGCCGTTTCACCATCCTCGGACCGCCCGGCCTCCGCTGCGGCGACGCCGAGCTGGAACTGGGCGCGCCCCAACAGCAGGCCGTGCTGATGCTGCTGTTGTCGCGCAGTGGCAGCTTCGTCCGGATCGGCGAGCTCATCGACGGCCTGTGGGGCGATCGCGCCCCGGCCACCGGTGAGGCCGTCATCCGCACCTACATCTCGCGCATCCGGCGCGTGCTCTCCGAGCACGGCCTCGGCTCGGCGATCCGCTCGCAGTCCGGCGGCTACATGCTCGACCCGTCGCTGTTCGCGCTCGACGCGGACGAGTTCACGCGGCTGGTCGAGACCGCCCGGCAGGAACGTGCGAACGGGGACGTGCCGGGTGCGGCCAAGCACCTGCGCGAGGCGCTCGACCTGTGGACGGGCACCGCGCTGGCCGGGGTGCCGGGCGAGGCCGCCGAGCGGGAACGCTCCCGACTGGAGCGGCTGAAGCTCATCGCCACCCAGGAGCTGCTGCAGCTGCGCCTGGAGATGGGCGAACACGCCGAGGTGGTGGCCGAGGTGCCGCTGCTCATCCAGCTGAACCGGCTGGAGGAGCCGCTGTACGAGATCTACCTGCTGGCCCTCTACCGCAGCGGCCGCCGCGCCGAGGCGCTGGAGGTCTACCGGATGGTCTACGACCTGCTCGGCAAGGAGCTCGGCGTCAGCCCGGGGCCGCGCCTGCGGGCCATCCACGAGAAGATCCTGCGCGCCGACACCGACGCCGAGGACGAGTTCGTGCCCGCCCCGCGGCCACGGGCCGTGGCGCCGGTGACCGGGGAGCCGGCGGCCCGCCCGGCCGGTGCGGCACTGGACCGCGCTGTCGGATCCCGGTTCGTCGGCCGGGACGCCGAGCGCGCCGCCTTCGCCGCGATGCTCGGCCGCAGGCGCGGCGACGGCCTCGTGGTGTTCTTCGTGTGCGGTCACGCGGGCGTCGGCAAGTCGACCCTGCTGCGCCGCTACGCCGACGACGCCGCGGCCGCCGGCCGGACGGTGTGGCACCTGCACGACGTCAGCACCGCGGAGCTGCGGGAACGCCTTGACCAGCTGGCCGAAGGGCTGACCACGGCGTCCGACGGGCCCGTGGTGCTCGTCGACTCCTTCGAACGGCACGGCGAACTCGAACCGTGGCTGCGCGACGAATACCTCCGCACGCTGCCCGCCGACTCGATCGTCGTCGTGGCGAGCCGGCTCGGGCCCAGCGTCTGCTGGATCACCGACCCGGGGTGGTCCGGTTCGATCGTGGCCCGGCAGCTGGAAGCCCTCAGCGCCGCGGAGTCGGCGGCGCTGGTCGAGGCACGCGGCGTCGATCCCGGGTTCGTGCCGTCCATCGTGGACTTCGCGGCAGGCAACCCGTTCGTGCTGTCGCTGGCCGCCGAGGTCGGCCGCAGCATGTCGGCGACCGGGCAGCCGTCGCGCCGCGAGGCCGTGCGGTTCGTGGTCGACACCGTGCTCGACACCCTGATCGGTGCGGTGCCGTCGCCGCAGCACCGGTGGGCGCTGCACGTGTGCGCGCACGCCCGGTACACCACCGAGGACCTCCTGCGCGTCGCCGTGCCCGGCGGGGACGCCGCGGAGCTGTTCGACTGGCTGCGCGTGCAGCCCTACGTCGAGACGCCCGGGCACGGCCTGGACATCAACGGGGTGCTCCGCGAAGCGCTGGAGGCCCACCTGCGGTGGCGGGACCCGGTGGGCTACGAGCGGATGCACCGGCGGATCCGCGACTACACGATGAACACGCTGCTCCGGGACTCCACCGATCCGCGGGCGAGCGCGGCGGTCCTGCGGACCATCAGCCACCTCCGGCGCCGCGGCGGCGTGACGAACCGGTACGTGTCGGCGACGGGGGAGCCGGACGTGCGGGCCACCGGGGTCACCCCGGCCGACCACGACGAGCTGGTCGCGCTCGCGCACGAAACCTACGGCGAGTTCACCGCGTCGTCGGTCCGGTTCTGGCTGAACCGCCAGCCCGGCGGCTTCCATGTCCTGCGCTGCGTCCACAGCGGCCGGTTGCGTGCCTTCATGAGCTGGCTGACCGTGCGCGAGCCGGCGCCCGAGGAGCTGGACGCCGACCCGGTGATCGCGGACGTCTGGCACGACGTCGCGCGGCGGAACCTGCCGCCCGGGGCGCACTTCGGCATCGCCCGGCACCTGATCTGCCCGGCGTTCGAGTCCAAGCCGAACCCGATCACCGACGTGTTCCTGGCCAGGATGATGCGGGGCTGGGTGCACGAGGCGGGCCTGGCGGCCTCCTACCTGGTCATCGCGAACCGGCAGTTGTGGGCGCCGTTGATGGACTACCTGGACCACTACGAGGTGAACTGCGCCGGGTCGAGCTACCCGTACGCGATCTTCGGCCACGACTGGATCGCCGACCCGCCGTCGTCCTGGCAGGACCGCCACCTGGAGGACGAACTCTGGGCGCCGCGGCGCCCGGACCTCTTCCGCCGGGAAGGACGCTGAGGCGCCGCGCACGACGCGCCTAACCCGGATCGATCCGTCCGTTGTGGACCCGCACCTCGACGCCCTGCCAGTGTTCGCGCAGGCGGCGGTCGTGCGCGGCCACCACGATCGCGCCCGGGCCGGGGCCCAGTGCGTCCTCCAGTTCGTCGCACAGGGCGGGGGAGAGGTGGTTCGTCGGCTCGTCCAGCAGGAGCAGCTGCGGCGGGTTCGCGACCAGGATCGCCAGCGCCAGCCGTCGCCGCTGGCCCACCGACAGCTCGCCGACCGGCTTGTCGACGTCCCACTTCCCCAGCAGCCCCAGCGATTCCAGCGGCACTGCCTCGGTGCCCACTGCCGCTGCATAGGTCTCGCGTGCCGTTCGCGAAGGCACGGCGAACTCGGTGTCCTGGCTCAGCAACCCGACCCGCAGCTCCGGCAGCCGCCGCACGCCGGGCACTTCCAGCCGCCCGGCCAGCACGTGCAGCAGCGTCGACTTGCCCGCCCCGTTCGGGCCGGTCACCAGGAGCCGTGCGGTGGCACCGATGTCCAGGTGCTCCACCGTGAGCCGCCCGGGCACGTGCACGTCCCGCAGCGACACCAGGACCTCTTCCGGCGCCTCCCCGGCCAGCGCGTCCGGGCGGAACCGCAGCGGCGGCGGGGGAGCGTGTACCTGCGTGCGTTCCAGCTCCGCCAGTCGTCGCGCGGCGTTGCGGACCCGGCGCGAGATCGAGTTCTGCACCCGTCCCGCCCGGTGCCCGTAGCCCATCTTCTCGCTGTCCCGCGGCGCCCGGTTCGGCGCGACCCGGTGCGTGGTCACGCCCGGCGAATCCCGCAGCGCCGCGATCTCCTCCTGCTCCTCGGCGTGACGCCGCTCCCACCGCTCCCGGTCCGCCCGCTTCTGCGCCAGGTAACCGGTGTAGTTCCCGCCGAACCGCACCGGCCCGCCGACTGCCGGGTCGAGGTCGACGATGTCCGTGCACACCGCGTCCAGGAGCGCACGGTCGTGGCTGGCCACCACGACCGTGCCGGGCAGGCCGCGCACCTGCTCTTCGAGGAACGCCGCCGCGCCGTCGTCGAGGTGGTTCGTCGGCTCGTCCAGCAGCACCGCCGACGGCCGCCGCACCAGCAGCGCGGCCAGCGCGAGCCGTCCCCGCTGCCCGCCGGACAGCTCACCGAGCCGCCTCTCCGGCGCGACTCCGCCCAACCCCAGCCCGTCGAGGACCATCTTCGCGCGCCGGTCGGCGTCCCACGCGTCGTGCAGCTCGGCGAGCGCCAGCCGCTCGGAGTAGGAGTCGAACAGTCCCTCGTCCTCGGCGAGCAGCGCGCCGAGCCGCTCCAGTTCCGCCAGGTCCTCGCGCGCGCCCGCGAGCGCGTCGTCGACCACGTCCGCCACCGTCGCCGCCGGGTCGAACGGCATTTCCTGGTGCAGGTAACCGAGATCCGCCGGGTGCTCGACGCTGCCGCGGTCCGGCCGGTCCACCCCGGCCAGCACGCGCAGCAACGTCGACTTGCCCGCACCGTTCTCCCCGATCAACCCGATCCGGTGCCCGGGCGCCGCGGTGAGCGACACCCCGTCCAGCACCCGGCGGTCACCGAGGACGCGCACGAGGTCGTGCGCGACGAGAGCCGCCGACATCAGCGGGACTCGGCCAGCTTGCCGCCGTCGAGCCGCAGCCGTCGGTCGATGCGGATCTCACCCAGGAACCGCTCGTCGTGGCTCACCACCACGAACGCGCCCTGGTAGGCATTGAGCGCGCTCTCCAGCTGCCCCGCGCTGACCAGGTCCAGGTTGTTCGTCGGCTCGTCCAGCAAGAGCAGTTGTGGCGCGGGTTCGGCGAACAGGATGCACGCCAGCGTCGCGCGCAACCGTTCCCCGCCGGACAGGACGGAAACGGGCAGGTGCGCCCGGTCGCCGCGGAACAGGAAGCGCGCCAGCAGGTTCATCCGCTGCGCGGGCAGCATCGCGGGCGCGAACGCCGCCAGGTTCTCCGCGACCGTGCGCGTGTCGTCGAGCAGGTCCAGGCGCTGGGACAGGTAGGCGATCCGGCCGTCGGCGCGCTTGATCTCGCCGCCGTCCGGGTCGAGATCACCGGTGATCATGCGCAGCAGGGTGGACTTGCCTGCCCCGTTCGGGGCGACGAGACCGGTGCGCCCGTCGGGAACGCTGAACGACAGCTGGTCGAAGACGGGGGTGTCATCCGGCCAGGAAAAGGACAGACCGGACACGACGATACGGGATTCGGACATGGGAACGAGACCTCGAAAAGGGAGTGGCGCGGACCAGCGGACCGCGGATACGGGTGGACGACGACATGGCCACCACGGCACTGCTTCGAACTGAAGCGTGGGGGGCCTTGCTCACTCCGGGGGATCACCCGGAGATGTCGTCTTCACCTGCCACGTCGAGTCTCCTCAGAACGGTTCCCTTGCCCATCCACCATACCAGCCTCGGCGATCACCGGTCGGGTGACCGTGCCCGGCGCTAGCCGAAGGTGAAGTCGTAGGCCCGCACCCGGGCCGACGGCATGGCCTACGGCACGACCACCGCCTGCCAGACAGCGGTCTACATCGCACTGACCGCGTTCGTGCTGAACCTCGCAATCGCCGCGGTGCTGACGCCGCTGTTCGAGCGTGGTGACGTACAGGGTCGGCGTCGGATGACGGGCGCGGGGCGGGCCGGCGCGGCCTAGCGTCCGGTGCATGCTTCCTGACACCGAGGTTCGCTGGAACCACCTGACGGCGGCGGACCTGCGTGGCCTGGCCGCGCAGGACGCCGTGCCCTTCGACGAGATCACCACCTCGGGCGTCGCCGGTGACGCGCGCTCGGCGTCCGCGGACAAGGGGACCAAGCTGCTCGACGGCTGCGCCCAGGCGCTGGCGGACCTCCTCGACGAGGGACTGTGGAAGGAAACCCATGCGACTCGGTGAACTGGACGGGGACGTCACCGGCACGGACGACGGCCGCCCGCCCGTCGTCCTGCTGCACGGCCTGACCTTCGACCGCGCCATGTGGGGGCCGTTGGTCCGCGCGCTGCGCGGCCGCCGGGTGGTGGCGCTCGACCTGCCCGGGCACGGCGCGTCGCCCCGGCGGGAGTCCTACGACCCGGCCGAGGTCGCCGACGTCCTGCACGGCGCGGTCACCGCCGCCGGCCTGCGCAGGCCGGTGCTGGTGGGCCATTCCGTCGGGGCCGTCGTCGCCGCGGTGTACGCGGCGAAGTACCCGGCGCGGGCCGTGCTGGACATCGACCAGCCGCTCCTGGCCGGCCCCTTCGGCGAGATGCTGCGCTCGGCCGAGCCCGTGCTGCGCGGGCCGGAGTACCTGAGCGTGTGGAACAAACTGCTCGCCGGGATGGGCGTCGACGAGCTCGCCCCGCAGCGGCGCGACCTGCTGCGGTCCACGCCACTGCAGGACCTGCTCCTCGGTTACTGGCGCGAGATCCTGGAGGTCCCGGCGGACGAGCTGCGGGAGAACCGGATCCGGCAGCTGCTTGCCCTGGGCGCCGGGGAAAGCGCATTCCACCACGTCAGCCGCTCGCCGGTGAACCCCGGTTATGCCACGTGGCTGACGTCCGTCCTACCGGACGCGCGGTTCACCGTTCTGCCGGGAAGCGGGCACTTCCCCCACATAGGACAGCCCGTCGCGGTGGCGAGAATCGTGGCGACACTGTCCGAATAGGACACTGTTGTGCCGGGTCAGATGGCGCCGGCGCGCAACGCGTAGGTCACCGCGTGGGTGCGGTTGCGCAGGCCGAACCGTCCGGTCAGGTTCTGGATGATCTTCTTGATCGTGCGCTCCGAGAAGTTCAGCTCAGCGGCCACGTGACCGGTGTCGTGCCCCTCGGCGAGCAGCCGGAGCACGTCGACCTCCCGGTCGGTCAGGCCGCCCGTGTTCAGCCCCTGCCCGGCGAGGATCGTCTGCTGGAAGGCGCGTGCCTCGTCGAGCAACCAGCGCGTCACGGCCTCGGGGACGACCGCCCCGCCGGTGCCGCTCGCGAGCACGGCCCGAAGCATCACTCGCGGGGTGATGCCGGCCCGCGGCAGGATGCTCACCACGCCGCACCCCACGACCCGTGCCAGTTGCGGCCCGCGCAGGGGGCCCGACACCAGCACCATCCGCTGGCGCGGGTTCTCCGCCCGCGCGGAGATCTCCTCCATCGAGTCCAGCAGCGTCCCGGTGACCGAGGCCGCGACCACCACCACGACGTCGGCCTCGGTGTGCCTGCCCGCGGGGAGCACCCGCACGTCGGGCGCGGCGTTGAGCGGCATCAGCATCGACTCGCCGTCCAGCAGGTCGTCGGCGAACACGCAGGCGGTCACTGCCTCGGTGCGCCGCGCGTCACGGGAGGCGTCCCGGCCGGTGGCCGGGTCCTCGCGCGGCAACAGCCCGACAACCAGCTCCGATCCCTCCGGTTCGGTGCGCACGTCGACGCTCACAGGTGCCCCTCCTCGTCCTGGCCCTTCCACTCCAGTCGACCACCGCGACGCCTACAACTCGCCGACAGAACGACGACGACCGGTCGAAGGGCCGAAACCCACCTGGAACGCCTCAGCGCTGTAGCGGTACCCCGTCCCGAGTGCGACACCGAGAGTATGTTGGGGACGTGAGAGCCGACGCCGCGCGCAACCTCGAGCTCGTGCTGACCACGGGTGCCCGCATGCTCGCCGACGACCCCGGCACCAGCATCGCCGCGATCGCGGCGGAGGCCGGCGTCGACCGCCGCACCGTCTACCGGCGTTTCGCCGGCCGGGAAGAACTGCTGACGGCGGTGTACGAGGCCCGCCTCGACGCGATCGAGCAGGCGACCGAGGCCGCCCGGCTGCGGGAGGCGCCGGTGCCGGTGGCCCTGCACCGCTACGTCGAGCTGATCGTCGGCGTGAACCGCAAGTGGCCGACCGAAGTCAGCCGGATGCGCTCGGACCCGGAGATCTGGGCGCGGCGCCAGCGTTCGGTCGACGAGATCGAGCTGTTCCTCCAGCGGGCCACCGACGAAGGCTTCTTGCGGCCCGGCCTGCCCGCCGCCTGGGCGGGCCGCGTGCTCGGGCAGCTGTTGCACCTCGCCACCCGGGAACTGCCCGGCCTCAGCGACGCCCAGGCTGCCGACGTTCTCGTCGAGACGTTCCTGCGGGGTTTCGGGGCGAGCTGACGCCGGCGCTCACCGCGCGGGGATGACGAAGTCCAGGGTCTTGCTGTCCAGGATCATGTGCGTCGGGTCGGCCAGGCCGATCCACACGCGGTGCGGACCGGCCGGCAGGCCCTGGATGATCAGCGGCTCGCCGCTCGCGTCGGCCCAGTGCCACGGCGCGTCGTCGACCGTGACGTGGATGTGCCCGATCCGCGGCGAAACGTCGAGCGCGTTCGGCCCGTACACCGGCACGATCCGCAGGTTCTCCGCGCGGTAGCGGATGACCACCAGCCCCTTCGCGAGCTGGTCCGGCAACGGCTGGTCCACGACGAGCGCGGGCGGCGGCTGCGACGCGAGCGGCACGACCGGCGCGGGCGACCAGCTCGGATCCACGGCCGCCACCGGCGAGGGCGGCGGGGTGCCCGCCGAACAGGCGGTCAGGAGAACGGCGGCGACGGCGGCGACGGTGGTGACGAGAACTGCACGGATCATGCACCGAACGTAAGCAACCGGCCACCGCCGTCGCGCCCGTCGCGCGACGTCACCGCTGTACGTCACGCGCCGGACCGGCATGGCCTGCATCGGAAGCAACGGGCCGCCGCCGCGCGAGGTCACCGCTGTGCGTCACGCACCGGGGCAGCGGCATCTGCGCCGCGGGGTGCGCGCACCGGAAGCAGCCACCGGGGCCGCCGCCGCAGGGGTCACCCTTGTGCGTCACGCACCAGATCGGCCACCGTCGCCGGTGTCGGAGCTGCGACGATCGCCGCCAGGTGGTCCGCCAGCGCCACGCCGGGCAGCTCCCGGTCCACCGCCGCGATCATCGCCAGCAGGTCGACCGACGTGCCACCCAGCCGGTGGAAGTCGCTGTCCGCGGCGATCGTGCCCGCGGGCAGGCCGAGCGTCCGCGCCCAGATGTCCAGCACGGCCGCCAGAACCTCGTCGACGGGCTCGCCGACGGCCGCCGCGACGGGGGAGGGCCCGGGCAGCGCACGCAGGTCCACCTTGCCGTTCGCGGTGCGCGGGAACTCCTCCAGCACCACGAACGACACCGGCACCGCGTAGGGCGGCAGCACCTCCGCGGCGTGCGCCGCAAGGTCCTTTTCGGACACCTCGGCCGAAGCGCTCAGGTAGGCGTGCAGAACCTGACCGCGCGCGACCACCACCGCGCGCTCGACCGCCGGATGCGGTGCCAGCGCGTGCTCGATCTCCGCCGGCTCCACGCGGTGACCGAGGATCTTCAGCTGCGCGTCCGCCCGGCCCAGGCACTCCAGCTCACCATTGGGCAGCCGCCGCGCCAGGTCGCCGGTGCGGTAGACACGGGTGCCGTCCGCGAGCCGGGTGAAGGACCAGCCGGGACGCCCCCGGTAGCCGCGGGCCACCTGCGCGCCCGCCAGGTGGATCTCACCCGTCTCACCCGCGGCCACGTGGGCGCCCTGGTCGTCCAGCAGGTGCACCGACGTGGTGCCCGCGGGCCGTCCGATCGGGACGGTAGCGCCGGTGTCGGCCGCCGGGTCGTAGGTGTGCACGACACACCCGACGGTCGCCTCGGTGGGCCCGTACTCGTTGACGATCCGGCAGTCCGGTCCGAACAGCTCCCGCGCGATCGCAGCCAGCGACCCGGTCAGCGCCTCGCCACCGACGACCGCGAGCCGGATGCCCGACGGGCGGATCCCGAGGCGGTGGAACAGATCGAGGTGCGAGGGCGTGATCTTGAGCGCGGTGACCCCGCTCCCGGTCAGCACGCGCTCCAGGTTGACGTGGTTGGGCGCCTCCGGAACCAGCACGACCCGGCCACCCGCGAGCAGCGGCAGCAGCGTGGTCACGGCGAGGTCGAACGCGAGCGAGGTGAACAGCGGGAAACAGGTCGCGCTGTCCACTTCGTACTCCTGGAGCGCGAAACCCAGGTAGGCCGCCAGGTTGCGGTGCGTGACCTCGACGCCCTTCGGCTCGCCGGACGTCCCGGAGGTGTAGATCACGTAGGCGAGGTCCTCGCCCGTGACCGCGGCGGGCGTCGCCGGGGCCGGCCGCACGTCGTCGAGAACCACGGTGGCACAGCCGAGAGGCCGCTGGTCGTGGGGCCGCGGCGCCAGCAGCACCCGCACGCCCGCGTCGCCGAGGATCCCGCGCAGCCGCTCGTCCGGATCGCCGGGGTCGAGCGGCAGGTAGGCCGCCCCGGCCATGAGCACGCCCAGGAGCGCGGCGACGCCCGCGACCGACCGTTCCGCCACCACTCCCACCAGGTCGCCGCGTCCGATGCGCCGATCCGTGAGCTGCCGCGCGACGCCCCCGGCGAGCCCGAACAGCTCGGCATAGGTGACCTCACGCCCGGGCTCGCTCAGCGCCACGCGGTCCGGCGAGGCCGTGGCCACCTCGGCGAACCGGGGAACCAGGTACACCTCCGGTGAGGTGTCGCGACCACGCAGGACCGCCTCGGGTGGCACCAGCGCGTCGCCGATCGCGTCGAGGAAACGACGGGCCGGCGCGGTGTGGGCGTCGTCGCCGCACAGCACGACCTCCGTGCGCGCACCGGTTTCCACGACCGTGACCATCGGGATCATGCAGATGCCCCAGGTCGGCAGCGAGTAGATCGTGCGCGCGGTGAACCCGGCGCCGCCGAAGTCCGCGAGGTCGAGCCGCCCCAGGTGCGACATCTGGAACCCGGCGTACGCCTTGCCCTGGCCGAACCGGGCGTCGATGCCGCGGTACAGCGCCCGGGTCACCGGCGCGGGCAGCGCGCCGAGCATCCGGATCACCGGCAGCGGCGGGGTTTCCCGCAGCTCGTCGCGCGCGGCCAGGCTTCCAGCATCCGCTGTTGCACGTCGCGCCATGTGTCGTCCGCGCGGACCGGCAGGCTCAGCGCGTAGGCCAGGCTCGCCGTGGTCCAGGCCTCCGGCACGTGGCGGCGCAGGTCGACGGTGACCGAGACGTCGAGGTCGCCCCCGGTGCACCGGGGGCGAGCGCGTGCGCGATCTTCGCAGTCACGGCCGACGGGCGCCCGTCGACGGTGCGCCGCAGGAACGCGGGACGGCGTTGTTCGGGCGGTCCGGCCGCACGCAACGGTGGCTGGGAGTTCTGCGGGATCGTCTTGCGTGGCCCGGTTCCGGCGCGGCGCAGCAGCTCGACGGCGTCCAGTTCGTCCGCGGCCGTCTCCGGGGTTTCGCCGCGCAGGGCCCGGAAGACCGCGCGGGCGAACGTCAGCAGGCCCTGCGCGTCCATCACGGCGTGGTGGGCGCGGAAGACCAGGGCCGGCCGCGTGCCGGTCAGCACCACGACCTCGCAGGTGGGGCCGCCGCGGTCGCCGGCGAGCGGCCGGTACAGCGCGGGCAGCCCGGTCAGCGTCTCCCGGTCGAAGGTGTCCCCGTCGAGCTCGCGGACCTCGGGCGCGCGACCGGTGTCGGTCCAGCGGTGCCCGCGGCGCGTCAGCCGCGCCCCCGGGCACGCCTCCGCCGCGACGCCGACCGCCGCGGCGAGCGCCGTCCGGTCCGGCAGAGCCGTGCCCTCGACGACGATCTGGATGTAGATCGGCCACGCCGGATCGCTGGCCAGCCGCAACCAGTCATCGGCGACGACCCGGCGGCTGTAGCGCGCTGCACTCATGCGCCGATGCCACCACAGGGCGGTATACACGCCATGGACGGCGGACAGGACCACGGCTGCGGTGAGGAACTGGCCGCGGATGTGCCGCGGGTGAGCGTGTCCGTGCCGGAGTGGCTGGAGCCGATGACCGCCCGGCGCGGCGGCGGCGGGATCGCGGTCGAGGTGGCCGCCACCGGGACCGGCCTCAGCGCTGAGGAGGCTGGCACTAGCTTGGAACGGCTGCCACCGTGCCGAGGTCCGCACTGTCGAAATCGAGTGGGGAGTGTCCCTTCAGGTTGGTTACGTCGGGTGGAGCGGGCTGCCGGTTCCGCCGCCGAGGAAGTTGCGAGGGCGCGTGACAGCAGGCCGCCTCGGGGGATCATGTGTCGAGCCGCGCCGGTCCGCAAGGGGAGATGCGTGCCTTCGCCCCTCGGCGCCTACTCGCCGGACATGCCGGTCAGCAGGGCGGTGAGGATCGCGGTCAGGCGGGGTTCCACGTCGACCAGGGCGTGGGTCAGTTCGGGGTGCGTTTCGTACAGCGTGCGCAGCGCGGTGCCGGGCGCGGCCATCTGCCACAGCGCACCCGCCATGGCTGTCGCGGTCGCGACGGCGTCGGCGGCGGCCGGTTCGGGGAGGGCGAGCAGGCGCCGCAGTTCGCCGGCCACCGAGGCCACGTCGCGCAGGACGCTTCTCTTGAACGCGACGACCGTGTCGAGGGAGACGTTGCGTTCCAGGTTCATCGGGGCGTGGGCGAGCAGGTCGCAGAACAGCGGCCGCGCCACGAGCGACCGGGCGAGAGCGGATGCGAGCTCCGCCGGCGTCGCGGATTCGAGCGGCCGCAGCTCCGCGCACACGGCGGCCGTCCACTCCTGCCAGCTTTCGGCGGTGAGGGTCAGGAAGATCTGCTCCCGCGTCTCGAAGTAACGCAGCATCGCGGACTTGTGCATGCCCACCTCGGCGGCGATGTCGGTGAGCGTGACCGCGCGGACGGTGCGCTCGCTGCCCAGCGCACGGGCCGCGTCGAGGATGTCCCGCTCCCGCTGGTGCTTCGCCTCCGCGCTGCGGGCCCGTTGCGGAGTGTGACCCATGACTCGAAACTTTAGCACAACCGGGTTGCGCAATTAACGCAACAGGGTTTTACTAGGGGTATGACTCAAACGTGGTTCATCACCGGCTCGTCCCGCGGCTTCGGGCGAGCCCTCACCGAAGCGGCACTGGAGGCCGGCGATCAGGTCGTCGCGACGGCGCGCAAGCCGGAACAGCTCGACGCCCTCGTGCGGAGGTACGGCGACGCGGTGTTGCCGGTCGCCCTCGACGTCACCGACCGCGCCGCCGCGGTCGCCGCTGTGGAGGCCGCGGTCGCGCGGTTCGGGCGGCTCGACGTGGTGGTCAACAACGCCGGGTACGCGAACGTCGCGCCCGTGGAGACCGCGGACGAAGAGGACTTCCGTCGGCAGTTCGAGACGAACTTCTGGGGCGTCTACAACGTGTCGACTGCCGCGCTGCCCGTGCTCAAGGCGCAAGGGGCGGGCACGATGGTGCAGTTCTCCTCGATCGGCGGCCGGGTCGGCGGTACGCCGGGCCTGGGTTCCTACCAGGCGGCGAAGTTCGCGGTCGACGGCTTCACCCGCGTTCTGGAGGCCGAGACGGCGCCGCTGGGAATCCGTTACCTGGTGGTCGAACCGGCCGGTTTCGCCACCGACTGGGCGGGTTCGTCGATGGAGATCGCCGACATCCCGGCGGAGTACAGCGCGACGGTCGGCGAACTGGTGCGCAACTTCGAACAGATGGGTTCCGCCGCGGGCGATCCGCAACGCGCCGCGGAGATCCTGGTCCGCGTCGTCAAGCGCGAAAACCTCCCGTCCCACCTGCTCCTCGGCGCGCTCGCGGTCGAGATGGCGCAGAACTACTCGCGCGCCCAGCTGGAGGAGGCCGCGACCTGGCAGGAAGTCAGCGCCTCCGCCGACTTCGGCCGCGCCTACCCCGTCGAGCTGCCGGTCGACTGACGTGCGGGGAGGTCCCGCAGACGGCGCAGCGGCGCGAGGACCGGGAGCGCGGCGATCAGCAGCCCGGCGGCGGCCCACAGCGCTTCGCGGACGCCGATCGCCTCGCCCAGTGCTCCGCCGAGGAGGGCGGCCAGCGGGATGGTGCCGTAGTTGACCACCATCGCGCTGGAGGCGACCCGCCCGAGCAGCTCCGGTGGGCAGTATGACTGCCGGAACGCCGTGGCCAGCACCTGCGACGCCGCGAGACCGGCGGCCAGCCCGGACTGCCCGAGCACGAACAGCACCAGCCCCCACCCCGGCAGGCTGAACGTGCCGACCAGCATCATCGCCGCCGCGAACCCTTGGCCGAGCAGGAAAGTGCGCGCCGTGCCGAAGCGGGTGCTCAGCCGTCCGGCCGCGGCGGCGCCGGCCAGGCCACCCGCCGCCGCGAGCGCGAGGACCAGGCCCACCAGGCCCGGCGCGGTGCCCAGCGTGCGGGAGAGGAACACGATCTCCAGCGAGGCGTAGACGGTGAGCGCGACGTTCGAGGCGGCCCCGAAGAGCATCAGGGTGCGCAGGTAGCGGTCGCGCGCGACGAAGCGCAGCCCTTCGCCGATCTGAGCCCGCAGGGACGGTCGCGCGGCGGGCGCGGCGGTTTCCCGCACCCGGATCGCCCGCAGGCACAGCGCGGAGACTGCGAACGTGGCGGCGTCGACGAGGATTCCGCTCACCGGCCCGGAGATCTGGGCGAGCAGGCCGGCCAGCCCCGGGCCGCTGGTGTCGGCCGCGGCGGATCCGGCCTGCAGCTTCGCGTTGGCGCCGATCAGGTCTTCCCGGCTCGCCACGGCAGGCAGGAACGCGCGGTAGGCGACAGAGAAGAACACCTTGGTGAACCCGCCGACCAGCGCGGCCGCGATCAGGTACGGCACGGTCAGCGCACCGAGCGCGGCCAGGAGCGGAACGGTGCCGAACACGACGAAGGCGACCACGTCGCAGGCCAGCATCACCGGCCGCTTGGGCAGCCGGTCGATCCACGCGCCCGCGGGCAGGCCGATCAGCATCCAGGGCAGCCACGCGGCCGCCGTCAGCAGACCGGTCTCGAAGGTCGTCGCACCGAGGGTGACCACCGCGGCCAGCGGCAAGGCGGTCGTGGTGATCGCGCTGCCGACCATGCTGGTGGTCTGGCCGGTCCACAACAGACGGAACTCGCGATTGGCCAGGGGCATCGGCTGGCGGCACTCCTCGTTTCGGGAAGAACGCGCCCCGGGCCGCACGGGCCCGGGGCGCCGGCCGATCATCGGGATCAGTAGTCGGGGGGCCAGCTGCCGATCATCGTCCCTCCCTTCGCCGTCGGTGACGAGGAACCCTGTCAGGCTAAGGATTTCCGGGCCCGGCGCGGCGGCGACGGGCATCAAGAGGAGCGACGCCGTGCCTGATCAGGCACCGCCGGCCGCGGATGTCGATCACCTTGTGGTGGAATGCGCCGGATGACGAAGAAACTCCCGTTGGACCCCGAACTCGCCGCGCTGCTGCCCGCTCTGGCGGGCCGGGTGCCGGTCGGCATGACGGCGGATCGTCTGGACCACTTCCGCGCCCTGCCGTTCCCGGCGATCGAGGAGCAGATCGGCGGCCGCCCGGTCACCTGGACCGACCACACGATCCCCGGGTACCGCGGCGCGGAGATCACGGTCTCGGTCATCGCGCGCGAGGACCACCGCGAGCGGGGGCCGGGGATCTTCCACATCCACGGCGGCGGGATGGTCATGGGGGACCGGTTCGCGTCCGTGCACCCGTTGATCGACTGGGCGATGAAGTACGACGCGGTGTCCGTCACCGTCGAGTACCGGCGCGCGCCGGAGCACCCGCACCCGGTGCCGGTCGAGGACTGCTACGCCGCTCTGCGCTGGATGGCCGGGCACGCGGACGAGCTCGGGTTCGACCCGGCGCGGCTGGTCATTTTCGGCGGCAGCGGCGGGGGTGGGCTGGCCGCGGGGACGACCCTGCTGGCGCGCGACCGGGGCGGCCCGGCGTTGTCCGGTCAGCTGCTGCAGTGCCCCATGATCGACGACCGCGGCGAGACCGTGTCCGCGCGCGAGTACGACGGCGTCGGGGTGTGGGACCGGACCAGCAACCTGACCGCGTGGACGATGGTCCTGGGCGAGCGGCGTGGCACCGCCGACGTGTCGCCCTACGCGGCCCCGGCGCGCGCCACGGACCTCAGCGGGCTGCCGCCGACGTTCGTCGACGCCGGTGCGGTCGAGGTCTTCCGCGACGAGGCGGTGGCGTTCGCGAGCGCCATCTGGGCCGCCGGGGGCGAAGCCGAGCTGCACGTGTGGGGCGGGGCCTTCCACGGCTTCTACGACATCGCCCCCGGCTCGGCGGTGGCCAGGGCGTGCGTGGCCGCGCGGGAGTCGTGGCTGGAGCGGTTGCTCAGCCGCTGATCACAACGCGGCGTCGACGGCGCGCTTGACTTCGTCCAGGTTGTCGGTGGCCGGGATGAGGACGAGGTCGGTGGCGCCCAGGTCGCCGAACGCTGTGACGGCGTCGGTGATCGCGCCGGGCGAAGTGGCCACAGTGGACGATGTGAGCTGCGCGTAGTCCGCGCCCGCGGCGCCCCAGTGGGCCATCCGCTTCATCGGGACCGGGCTGAACCCGCCGACGCCGACGGTGAGCCGCCCGCCGGACACGTCGACGTCGCGGACCTGGTTGGGCAGGGCGATACCGATCCGCATGGCCCGAGCCTGGATCGCGGACCGGCGGCGGGCCGGGAAGGGCACCGAGCACGGCGGTGCTACGAGCCCGCCGTCTCGGCCACGGCCGGGCTCATGGCGAGCAGGAAGTCCAGCGCCTCCTGCGACGGCGAGCCGGGCTCGGCGGTGTAGGCGACGAGTTGCTGGTCCGGCTGGGTGTCGACGGAGAACTGCTGCACGTCGAGCGTGATCGGGCCGGCGACCGGGTGCAGGTAGGTCTTCACCAGCTGCCGCGGCCCGCGCACCTGGTGGCTGGCCCACCAGGTGCGGAAGTCCGGGTCGCGGACGCTGAGCTCGCCGATCAGCGCGGCCAGTGCCTTGTCACCGGGGTTGCGGCCGGCTTCCATGCGCAGGACGGCGACGCATTCGCGGGCCGCGCGCGGCCAGTCCGCGTACAGGGCGCGGTAGGCGTCGTCGAGGAAGGTGAGCCGGATCAGGTTTCGCTCGGCGGCGGGCAGCGCGCCGAAGTCGGTCAGGAGCGCGGCCGCGCCGCGGTTCCAGGCCAGCACGTCCATGCGCCGGTTGAGGATCATGGCCGGGACGTCGCGCATGCCGTCGAGCAGCTGCCGCAGCTGCCGGTCGACCTTGGGCCTGCCCGGTTGCCGGGCGGGCGTGGCCGGCGCGACCTCGGCGACGGTGAACAGGTAGTCCCGCTCGTCCGGGGCGAGCTGCAGCGCGTCGGCGATGGCGTCGAGGACCGGGCGGGACACCCGCCGCGTGCGGCCCTGTTCGAGCCGGACGATGTAGTCGACGCTGATGTGCGCGAGCTGCGCCAGCTCCTCACGGCGCAGGCCCGGCACGCGGCGCAGCCTGCCGTCGTCGGGGAAGCCCGCGCGGGCCGGGTCGAGTGCGGCGCGGCGGGCGCGCAGGAACTCGCCCAGCTCGTTGGTCTCCATGACTCCAGTGTCCACATCGCGGGGACGACGTGCCTGGTACTGGGTTGCATAGGCAGTTCCTTCCCTGGTACGGGCCTTCGGCGCGGGCGAATCTGGGATGCATGAGAACGAACGTCACCTTCCCCAGCAACGGACTCCAGCTCGCCGCCGACCTGTACACCCCGGACACCGGAACCGGCCCGTGGCCCGCGCTCGTGGTCGGCCACCCCGGCACCAGCGTCAAGGAGCAGACCTCCGGCCTGTACGCGCGGCGAATGGCCGAGCAGGGCTTCGTCGCCCTCGCCTACGACGCCGCCTACCAGGGCGCGAGCGAGGGCGAGCCGCGTGGCCTGGAGGACCCGGCGCAGCGCGTCGAGGACTTCAAGGCCGCGGTCTCCTACCTCACCACCCGGCCCGAGGTCGACCCCGAGCGGATCGGAACGCTGGGCATCTGCGCCTCGGGTGGCTACTCGATGGCCGCGGCCGCGGGGGACCACCGCGTCAAGGCCGTCGGCACCGTCAGCCCCGTCGACGTCGCCCGCCAGTTCCGCCTCGGCGCCGACGGCACCCAGGACCCGGCCGTGTTCCAGGGCATGCTCGACGCGGCGGCCGCCGCCCGCACCGCCGAGGCGCGCGGCGAGGGCGTGCAGACCTTCCAGCTCTTCCCGGACACCGTCGAGCAGGCCCGCGAGCTGGGCGGCAAGCACGGGGTGGAGGGGTTCGAGTACTACTGCACGGACCGCGCGCAGCACCCGCGCTCGGCGAAGCTGCTGCCGTGGATCAGCGTGGACCGGCTGGCCCTGTTCGACGCGTTCCGCTTCGTGAGCCTCATCGCGCCGCGCCCGCTGCTGCTGATCGCCGGCCGCGAGGCGGTGACGTCGTGGATGGCGGTGGAGGCCTTCCAGGAGGCGCGCGGGCCGAAGGAACTGCACTGGATCGAGGGCGCCACGCACGTCGACCTGTACGACCGGGAGCCGCACGTCACCGCGGCGGTCGAGAAGCTGACCAGCTTCTACCGGACGCACCTGGCCTGACGGCGGTCACCGCGACGCCCGCACCCCGGCGTGGGCGTCGCGGACCTTCGTCAGCGCGGCCGCCATGACCCGCTTCTCCTCGGCCGTCAGGTGCCGGGAGAAGTGCTCCTCGATGCCGCGCAGGTACTGCGGCGCGGTGGTGCGGAAGGCGCGTTCGCCGGACCGGGTCATGGCGGCCCACACCACCCGCCGGTCCTCTTCGTCGCGGATCTTCTCGACCAGCCCGGCGCCCACCATCTCGTCCACCAGGCGGCTGACGCGGGTCCGGCTGAGCACGACCCGTTCGGCCAGGTCGTTCATGCGCAGCCGCCGCCCCGGGCCCGCGTTCAGTTCCAGCAGGACGTCGTACCAGGTGAGGGGAATGGTGCCGGACCTGGTCAGGTCGGAGTCGATGGCCCGCAGCGCGGCGTTGTACGCCAGCAGCATCGCTCGCCAGGCAACCAGGCCCTTGTCGTCGGACGCGCTCATGGGGTAAGGATAGTAAATGTGTGCGTGCGCACGCATCTACTACCAAGGAGGAACTCGCGATGACCGGATCAACGACGCCCACCCGCAGGCTGGGCGAGGTGGAGCTGCCTGCCGCCGGCACGTGGCGGATCGACCCGGGGCACGCCGAGGTCGCCTTCGTCGGACGGCACTTCATGCTGACGAAGGTGCGCGGACGGTTCACCGGCGTGGACGGCGTGGTGGAGATCGCCGAGAACCCGGCGGACAGCAAGGTTTCGGTGACCATCGACATGGCCTCGGTGCACAGCGGGGACCAGGCCCGCGACGACCACCTCAGATCGGCCGACTTCTTCGACGTGGCCGCGCACCCCACGGCCACCTTCACCTCCGCCGAGGTGCGGTGGGCGGGTACCGGTGGCTCGATGACCGGCGAGCTGACGATCAAGGGCGTGACCAGGCCGGTCACCCTGACCGTGGACTACCTCGGCTACGCCCAGGACCCGTGGGACAACCACCGCGCGGTGTTCTCCGCCCGGGGCCGCATCGACCGGGAAGACTGGGGGCTGACCTGGAACATGCCGCTGGCCAAGGGCGGACTGCTGGTGTCCAAGGAGATCGACCTGGAGCTGGAGATCGAACTGATCCACGCCGGCTGACCACGGACCGCCGGGGCGGGCGCGGCGCCCCGGCAGCTTCCGGCCACCCGGGCCGAAGGGCGGTCCGGAGTCCTTAGCGTGGACGGCATGGCAGATCTCGGCCCACTCGTGCAGTCCTACCCCAGCGACAACGCCCGCCGGCTGCGGCAGGCGGTGCTGTGCCTGGTCGCGACCGCCGGCCTCGTCCCGCTCGGCCTGCTCATGGTGAAGCTCGACGAATACCTCTACGGCAACACGCCGGCCGAGACATCGATGACGGCGCCGGTCTGGATCGGCAGCGCGTGTTTCGGGCTCAGCGTGCTGTTCCTGCCCTACGGGCTGCGACGGCTCGTCCAGGGGCTGCGGCACCGCGGCGAACGGATCAACCTGCACGCCGGCGGTTTCGTCCACCACCGCAACGCCGGGGACCGGACGGAGTTCCCGTGGAGCGACGTCGCGGTGGTCGACGCGCGGGGGAACTGGCAGCCCGGCAAGCTCGGCCACCGCATCGGCATCGACTGGCGCTGCGTCGTCAAGCGCAACGACGGGCGGAAGGTGGTCGTGAACGCCTTCTTCCCCGGAGCGCGAGAACTCGCCGACCGGATCGCCCGCGCCGTGGCGCCACGCCTGCGCTGAGTGATGCACCGGCGGGACAAGGCGGTGCTCGCGGCCGCGGCGGTCGTGGGGCTGGGAGCCGTCGCGGCGGGAGTGGCCGTCATCTGGCTGACCCTCGCCGGGGTCGATCTCCTGGCCGCGCTGCACGGCGAAGACGCGCAGGGCGTGCGACGCGGGAACACCGTCGTCGAGTCGGTGTTCCTGATCGCTCTCGGCGCGGGTGCCATCCTGTCGGTCGTGGTGCCCCTGGGGAAGATCGTGACCCGTCGGCGGTCCGGGCCGGACGGTTGACCGCCCGGCCCGGATCCTCAGTACACCTCGGCGAGCAGCTCGCGCACTTCGGTTTCGGACGGGGTGCGCGGGTTGTTCCGGGTGACCGGGTCCGCCACCGCGGCGCGGGCCAGCTCCGGCAGCAGGTTCCGCTCGACGCCGAGCTGCCGCAAGGGCTTCTTCACGTCGAGCGGGCCGGAGAGCTCACGCACCGCGGCGATGGTCGCGGCCGTCCCGTCGCCCTCGAACGCGCCCAGCGCCCGCGCCGCCTGTTCGTGCGCCGCGGCCGCGGCCGGGGCGTTGAACGCGATCACCTCTTCCAGCACGGCGGCCAGCGCGACCCCATGCGGGGTGCCGGTGCGGGCGGTGATCGCGTGTCCGATCCCGTGCACCAGGCCCAGCCCGGACAACGTCAGCGCCTGCCCGGCCAGGTGGGCGCCGAACATCAGCTGGGCCCTGGCCTCCAGATCGGAGCCGTCCCGGTGGGCCACCGGCAGCCACTGCCCGATCAACGTCACCGCGTGCCGGGCGAACGCGGCCGACATCGGGTTCGCCCCGCGGGAGGCCAGCGACTCGATGCCGTGGACGAGCGCGTCGACCCCGGTCGCGGCGGTGACCAGGGACGGCAGCCCGAGGGTCAGCTCCGGGTCCAGGACCGCGATCCGCGGCCGCACCGACGGGTGTCCGATGTAGACCTTGCGTTTGGCGCAGGTGTCCTCGATGACGCCGAACCCGTTGGTCTCCGCACCGGTGCCCGAGGTGGTGGGCACCGCGATCACCGGCAGCCCGTCCGCGGCGTCCCACAGCCGGTCGGCGTCGGCCGCGGCGGCGTCCGGGTTGCCGGCCAGCAGCGCGATGCCCTTGGCCGCGTCCAGCGGCGAACCGCCGCCCAGCGCGATCAGCACCGCCCGGCCGAACGCCCGGGCACGGGCGGCCCCGCGATCGATCTCCGCCGTCGACGGGTTGGCGCTGATGTCGTCGTGGATCTCGTGCTCGATCCCGGCGGCGTGCAGGATCTTGCCGACCCGCGGCGCGATGCCCGCGGCCTGCAGCCCGCGGTCGGTGACCACCAGGGCGCGCTGGTGCCCCAGCTCGGTCACGAACCGCGGCAGGTCGTCCACCGCGCCGGCGCCGAACTCGACGCGGCAGGCGGGTTCGATCGTCAGGCGCCCCGCGGTCACAGCGCACCCGCCGGAGTCAGGCGGAACGGACGGCCGGCCAGCCCCTCGTACAGCCGCACCGGGCTCATCTCGCCTGCCAGGTCGCCGAACTGCGCCTTGGCCCGCCGGTAGATCTGCTCGACGAGCGCGGACACCTCGGTGGACACGCCCAGCTCGCGGCCGAGGTCGACGGCCAGGCCGAGGTCCTTGCAGGCCAGCGCCATCGCGAACGAGTCGTCGTAGTCGCCGTCGGCCAGCACCGACTCGATGTCGCGTTCCAGGAAGTTCGACGCGGCCGGGCTCGCCAGCAGCGACGCACGCAGCACGCCGAGGTCCACACCGGCCTTCACGCCCATCGCCAGCACCTCCGAGGTGGCCACGACGTGGCAGAACCACAGCAGGTTGATCATGAGCTTGGCGGTGTAGCCGGATCCGGCGGCGCCGATGTGCAGGATCCGGGCGGGGTCGCCCATCGCGGTGAACAGCGGCATGGCACGCTGGAACTGGGTGGCGTCCCCGCCGGCGAAGATCTGCAGGGTTCCCGCTTCCGCGCCGCGCGCCATCCCGCTGACCGGCGCGTCCAGCCGGTGCACGCCGCGGGAGTCGAGCACCTCCTGGGCGACGCGCTCGGCGGCCGCCGGGGTGGAGGTGGACATGTCGACCCACAGCGCGCCCGGGTCGAGCGCGGCGGCCGCGCCGCCCCGCAACAGGACGTCCTCGACGATGCGCGGGGTGGGCAGCATGGTGATCAGGACCTCGACGCCCGCCGCGCACTCGGCGGGGCTGCCGGCCCAGGTCGCGCCCAGTGCCAGGTGCTCGGCCGCCGCTTCGGGGCGGGCGTCGTGCACGGTGACCTGGTGACCGGCGTTGATCAGGTGGCGGGCCATGTGCCTGCCCATGTTGCCCAGTCCGATGAAACCGACTCGCATGGTTGTTCTCGCAATCCGGAAGCTGTCCGAAGAGCCGACCGTCAGGACAGGTCGACCCAGGTGGTCTTGAGCGCGGAGTAGGCGTCGAGCGCGTGCAGGGACTTGTCCCGGCCCGCCCCGGTCGCCTTGAAACCGCCGAAGGGGGTGATCACGTCGCTGGCGTCGAAGGTGTTGATCCAGACCGTGCCTGCCCGCAGGCGCCGCGCCACGCGGTGCGCGGTGGTCACGTCCCGGGTCCACACCGAGGCGACCAGGCCGAAGTCGGTGTCGTTCGCCAGCCGGGCACCCTCTTCGGCGTCGCCGTCGAAGGTGATCACCGACAGCACCGGGCCGAACACCTCCTCGCGGGCGATGGTCATGTCGTTCGACACACCGTCCACAATGGTCGGTTCGAGGAAGGTGCCGCCGGTCCCGTCGAGGATCCGCTGCCCGCCGAGCACCGTCGCGGCACCTTCGGCCCTGGCGGTGTCCAGGTGGCCGAGGACGCGCCGCAGCTGCGTCTCGTCCACGATCGGTCCCATCACGGTGGCCGGGTCCAGCGGGTCGCCCACCCGGAAGGTCTCCCGCGTGATCTTGACGATCTCCGCCAGCAGCCGGTCCTTCACCGCGCTGTGCACGATGAGGCGGGACCCGGCGTTGCAGGTCTGGCCCGCGTTGTAGAAGATGCCCCACGCCACGGCGGACGCGGCGGCCGGGATGTCGGCGTCCGGCAGCACCAGCTGCGGCGACTTGCCACCCGCTTCGACGGCGACCTGCTTGCCGTTGGACTCCCCGGCGTACACCTGGAAGCGCCGCGCGACCTCGGCCGAACCGGTGAAGGCGATCTTGTCCACGTCCGGGTGCCTGCCGAGCGCCTGTCCGGCGACCTCACCCCGTCCCGGCACGACGTTGAGCACCCCGGCGGGCAGGCCGGCCTCGTGCCCGAGCCGCGCCAGCAGCAGGGCGGCCAGCGACGTCTGCTCGGCCGGTTTGAGCACCACCGAGTTCCCGGTCGCCAGCGCCGGCCCGAGCTTCCAGGAGGCGATCAGCAGGGCGTAGTTCCACGGCACGACCGCGCCGATCACGCCCAGCGGCTCGCGGGTGATGAACGCCAGCGCGTCGCCGGGCGCCGGCGCGACCTCGCCGTAGGTCTTGTCGATCGTCTCGGCGTACCAGGCGATGGTCTCCGCGGTCTTGGCCACGTCGACCCGCAGGGCCTCGGTCACCGGTTTGCCCATCTCGAGCGTGTCGAGCAGGGCGAGCTCCTCGGCGTGCGCGGTGATGGACTCCGCCCACCGCAGCATGATCCGCTTGCGGTCCTTGGGCGGCAGGTCGCGCCACCGGCCGTCGTCGAAGGCGGCCCGCGCCGCGCGCACCGCACGGTCGACGTCCTCCGCGCCGCCGGCCTGGACCTCGGTGAGGACCCTGCCGTCGCGCGGCGAGGTCGAGGTGAACACCTCGCCGGACAGGGCGTCGGTGAAGGCGCCGTCGATGAACGGCCGGGTCTCGAAGGTGATCCGCTCGGCGGCGGCCAGCCACGCCGCGTGGTCCCGCTGCACGGTCATCGGATCCTCCACCGCCGCACGGCGTCCTCGTCGAGGTCGGCGCCGAGCCCCGGCGCCTGCGGGACTTCCAGCTCACCCGCCGCGTTGATCATCACCGGTTCGGCGAGCATGAAGTCGCGCCGCTCCGGCGTCCAGCCCGGCGGGTCGAACGGGAACTCGAAGTACGGGCCGCCCCCGACCCCGGCGGCGACGTGCAGGTTCGCCAGCACGCCGATGCCGTTGGTCCAGCTGTGCGGCGTGAACTGCCGGTGCTTGAGCCGCGCCAGCTCGGCGAGGGTGCGGGCGCGGTGCATGCCCACCGCCAGCACGACGTCCATCTGGTAGACGTCCAGCACGTCGTGTTCCAGGTACCGCAACAACTCCGGCACCGAATGGTGCATCTCACCCGCGGCGATCCGCACCCCCGGGTTGTCCGCCCGCAGCACCCGGAAGCCCTCCAGATCGGCGTAGGGCAGCGGTTCCTCCACCCAGAACACGTCCAGCTCCGCCAGCCTGCGCACGATCCGCCGCGTCTTGACCAGGTCCGAGGCGTCCGCGGTGTCCCCGGCCATGCGCCAGGACTGGTTGAGGTCGACCATGATCTCGAAGTCCGGGCCGAGCTCGGTGCGCACCGCCTCCACCGCGGCGATGCCCTCGGCCACCCGGTCGCGATCGATGCGGATCTTGAGCGCCCGGAACCCGGCCGCGCGAGCCCGCAGCGCGGTCTCCACCCGCTCCTCCGGCGATTTGAGTTCGGCACTGGAGGCGTAGGCGGGCAGGGACCGGGCCGCGTTGCCGAACAGCGCGGCCACCGGCAGGCCCGCGGTCTTGCCGATGATGTCCCAGAGCGCGACCTCCAGCGGCCAGTAGTGGCCGCCGTGGAAGTTGGCGGTCTCGATGGCCTTCACGTGCCGGACGATGTCGAGCGGGTCGGCACCCAGGAACAGGTCCTGGAACGCCTCGAACCCGTCCATGGTGTCGCCCGAGCCGATGCCGGTGATCCCCTCGTCGGTGTGGACCCGGACGATCGTGGCGTCGAAGTGCCGCCGCGGCTCGGGATCCCACGCGGCGCGCAGCGGCGGGTCGAGCTCGAGCCGCAGCCGGTCGAGGGTGATGTCGGTGATCTTCATCGGGCGGCCTCCGGGGCGGGCGCGGACTCGGCGAGCACGGTGGCACCCGGCTCGTAGAACGGGTTGGCCGCGCCGGCCCGCGCCGCCGCCCGGACCTCATCGACGGTCGGCGTGCCTGCCACCGCGGCGCGGATCGCGCCGAACGCGGCCGCCCGCTGGTTGCGGAAGGACTCGTCGAGGTCGGCCACGCCGGGGTTGACCCAGATCGCGGCGATGATCAGCAGGTCGTCCGCCTCGGCGGCGGGGATCAGCCCGTGCTCGACCGCGTCCGCGACGCCCTGCGCCAGCCCGGCCTGGGCCGAGCCCCAGGTGGCCCGTTCGTGCAGGTCGCCGGACGCGGCCGCCTTGGTGACGAACAACGTCAGCGGCTTGACCGGCACACCGGGCCGCACGACGGTCACGAACGGCACGTGCCCGGCGCTCGGGGTGGCCAGCGCGGTCGCCCAGGCGGTCTCCACGGGGCCGCCCTTGCGCCCCACCACGATGTTGGTGTGCGCGGCGTTGACCCCCGTGCCGACGAACGACTCGCCGACCAGCGCTGCAGGCGCGAAAGTCATGGAATCTCCAGAAGTGGCGGATGGTGTTGACGCAGCCGAACGGTAAGGAGCCGGGGGAGGGCGCGGCAAGGAGTTCCGGCCGATCGCAACGTCGGTTGCGATGGCGGCAACCGCGGTCCTGAGCAGCGCCGTTACCCCTGGTTTACGCTACGGCCGTGAGTTCGGACGGTCGGCGCGCCGCCGCGGGTGCGCGCAACCAGGGCCACGGCCTGCGCCGGGACATCGATCTGCTGGAGGCGCTGGCGTCGGAGGAGGCCCAGCACGCCGGCGGTCTGGGCGTGGTCCGCCTGGCGCACCTGGTCGGCCGCGAGAAGAGCCAGGTGTCCCGTGCGCTGAAGGCGCTCGCCGAGGAGGGCATCGTCGAGCGCGACCCGGACACCCTGGAGTACCGGCTGGGCTGGCGGCTGTTCTCCCTGGTCGCGCGCACGGTCGAAGACCGGCTGCTGCGCGCCGCGGAACCGGCCATGCGCTCGCTGTCCGGCGAGCTGGAGGAGACCGTCCACCTGTGCGTGCTCCGCGACAACCAGGTGCTCACCCTGCTGTCGGTGTCCGGGCACTCCTTCCGCGTGCAGGGCTGGGAAGGCCGGGGCGTGCCCGCGCCGTGCACGTCCGCGGGCCGGGTCCTGTTGCAGGACGCCACACCGGACGATCTGTATGTCCGGTTCGGACTGCGGGCCGACCTCGGCGACGGGTGCCCGCGGTCCGAGGTGCGCACGCTGCCCGACCTGTGGTCGCGGATCCAGCGGGGCAAGCGCGACGGCTACGCCGCCGTCCGCGAGGAGTTCGAAGAGGACCTCGTCGGGGTTTCCGCGCCGGTGCGGGACTTCCGCGGCCGTGTGGTCGCGGCGCTCAACGTCTCCGCGCCCAAGGACCGGTTCGGCGCGCGGCTGGACGAGGCCGGCCGGATCACGGCACGGGCGGCCGGGGCGGTCTCGGAGCAACTGGGCTGGCGGATGCGCCCCGTCCCGCCCGCGTCCCGGCGCTTCACCTGAGGCGGTTGTCCTCACCGCAACTCAGGTTGCGAAACACCGGGATCTCTTGCCCCGCAACACGTCCGGCTCATACGTTGCCTCGCGCCAGGTCAGGGTGTGAGGAGAACAGAATGGACATCGACGCGATCGCCAAGACCGCGGCGGGGGAGGGCGACCTGTTCGTCGGCGGGCACTGGCGGTCCGCGGCCGGCGGCCGCACCTTCCCGGTCTTCGACCCGGCCACCACCGAGCCGGTGCGCGAGGTGTCGGCGGCCTCCGCCGAGGACGCCCGGGCCGCGCTGGGCGTGGCGCAGGACGGGTTCGAGCGGTGGCGGGAGGTCGCGCCGCGGCGGCGGTCCGAGGTGCTGCACGCCGCCTTCGCCGCGATGCACGAGCACGCCCCGGCGCTCGCCCGGTTGATCACCCTGGAGAACGGCAAGGCCTACCGGGACGCGCTCGCCGAGGTCTCCTACGCCGCGGAGTTCTTCCGCTGGTTCGCCGAGGAGGCGGTCCGGATCGGGTCCGGGTTCGCCGACGCGCCCGGCGGCGGATTCCGGCACGTTGTGCGCAAGCAGGCGGCCGGGGTCGCGGCGTTCGTGACCCCGTGGAACTTCCCGGCCGCGATGGCCACGCGCAAGATCGCGCCCGCGCTGGCCGCGGGCTGCTCGGTCGTGCTCAAACCCGCGCCGGAAACGCCGCTCACCGCGCTGGCGATCGCCGGGTTGCTCGCCGAAGCCGGACTGCCCGCCGGGGTTTGCAACGTGCTGCCCACCGACCGGGCCGCCGACGTCGCCGGCGTGTGGCTGCGCGACGAGCGGGTGCGGAAGTTCTCGTTCACCGGATCCACCGCCACCGGCCGGGTCCTGCTCCGGCAGGCCGCCGACAACGTCGTCAACGTCACGATGGAGCTCGGCGGGAACGCCCCGTTCATCGTGTGCGCCGACGCCGACGTGGACGCCGCCGTGCGCGGCGCGATGGACGCCAAGATGCGCGGCGGCGGCGAGGTGTGCATCGCCGCCAACCGGTTCTACGTGCACGCCGATGTCGCCGAGGAGTTCACCGCCAAGCTCGGCGAGGCGATGGCGGCGGTGCCGATCGGACCCGGGCTCGACGACGGGGTCGGCCTCGGGCCGATGATCAACCAGGCCGCGGTGGACAAGATCGCCGGTCTGGTCGCCGACGCCGTCGCCCGTGGCGCCACGATCGCGGCGCAGGGCCCGCGGCCGGACGGGCCCGGGTGGTACCACCCCGCGACCGTGCTGGCCGGCGTGCCGGACGACGCGGAGATCATGCGCACCGAGGTGTTCGGCCCGGTCGCCCCGATCACCACTTTCACCGGCGAGGCCGGCCTGCTCGCCCGCGCCAACGACACCGTGCACGGTCTCGCCGCCTACGTCTACTCGGCTGACCTGGGCCGTGCCCTGCGGATCGCCGACCGACTGGAGACCGGGATGGTCGGCGTCAACCGGGGCCTGATCTCCGACCCGGCCGCGCCGTTCGGTGGCGTGAAGCAGTCCGGGCTCGGCCGCGAGGGCGGCCGCGAGGGGATCGACGCCTTCCTGGAGACCAGGTACCTGGCCGTGGACTGGCCGGCCTAGCCCCGCATTTCCCCCATCCCCCACGAGAACAGGACGGATCATGGCAGCGTTGCCCGATACCGACACCGGCGGCTCCGTCACCGACGAGCGCGGCCGGCGGCGACTGCGCACGAAACTGATGCTCGCCACGCAGGTGGGCCAGGGCATCGACGGCTACATCCTCGGCGGGATCGGGGCCGCGATGCCCGCGATCGTCGCCGAGATGCACATGTCGGACTGGACCGCCGGGCTGATCGGCGCGTCGGCGCTGGTCGGCATCTTCGTCGGCGGGCCGCTGTTCGGCTGGTTCGCCGACCGCTTCGGCAGGCGGATCGTGTTCCTCACCGACATGATGATCTTCCTGATCGGCTCGATCGCGCAGTTCTTCGTGGACAACGCGTGGCAGCTGTTCGTCATCCGGCTGGTGATGGGCATCGCGATCGGCGGCGAGTACGCGATCGGCGCGCCCCTGCTGTCGGAGTACGCGCCACGGCACAACCGCGGGCGGCTGCTGGCCAGTCTCGAGGTCAGCTGGTACGTCGGGTTCATGCTGGCCTTCGCGGTCGGCTACGCCCTGTCCGATGTGGACGACGGCTGGCGCTGGACGCTGGGCAGCAGCACGCTGATCGCGCTGGTGTGCGTGGCGCTGCGCGGCGGCATCCCGGAATCCGCGCGGTGGCTGCTGAGCAAGGGCAGGCGCGCCGAGGCCGAGGAGCTGATCCGCCGTTACGGCATGGACGTCGACGTGGACACCGAACTGGCCGACGGCGAGCGGCGCAACAGCCTGCGCCTGCTGTTCACCCGGCGGCACCTGCGCAGCACCGTGTTCGCGAGCACGTTCTGGGCGGCGCTGGTGCTGCCGTACTTCGCCATCGGCACGTTCTCCCCGCAGGTGCTGGAGGCACTCGGCCTCGGCGACGCGCTCGCCGGTTCGCTGGCCAGCAACGCGCTCGCGGTCCTGGGTGTGACCGCGGGGTGCCTGCTGGTCGAGCGCATCGGCCGCCGCAAGCTGCTGATCCCGCCGTTCTGGATCACGGCGGCGGCGCTGGCGCTGATCGGGTTCTGGCCCACCGCGCCGATCGCCGTGGTCGTCGTGTGCTTCCTCGTGTTCGCGTTCCTGAACGCGGCGTCCAGCGCGCTGACGGCGGTGTACCCGCTGGAGGTGTTCCCGACCGCGATCCGCACGACCGGGGTCGGGTTCGCGACCGCGATGAGCCGGGTCGGAGCCGCGATCGGCACCTTCCTGCTCCCGGTGACGCTCACCCACCTCGGCGTGGGCCCCACGATGCTGATCGGCGCGGGAGTGCTCGCCGCGGGCGGCCTGCTGTCGCACTTCCTCGCCCCGGAGACCGCCGGGCTCGAACTGAGCCACGCCGCACGCGCGGCGACCGAGGCGAGCAACCGGTAGGCGCGCTCACGCCTCTCGGGTTGCAGTGCCCGGCGCGGGGCGCCGCCGATCACCTCGGCGGCGCCCCTGCCGCGCGAGAACATGCCGCTCGCCAGGGGCGGCGCCGGCGCGGTCAGAGCCGCAGCGCCATCCCGACCGATGCCGGCGCCGTCTCCTCGAAGCCGTACTTGGCGTAGAGGTGCCGAGCGTCGCCGTCGGCGATGAGCGAGACGTAGGCCGTGCGCGGCGCCCGCTCGCGCAGGTGGTCCACCAGCGCCGCCATGATCTTCTTGCCGACGCCCCGCCCCTGGTGCTCGGGCAGTACGCACATGTCGACGATCTGGAATGCGGTGCCACCGTCGCCGATGACGCGGCCCATCCCGATCGGACGGTCACCGTGGTAGGCGACGACCGCGAACCACGATCCGGCCAGGCCCGCCGTCGCCGCCACCGTCGACTTCGGACTCAGCCCGGCGCCGACGCGCAGGCGCTGGTACAGCTCGACCGCGGGCGTCTCGGCCCGCACCGCGTAGTCCATCAGGACCCCGCCTCGTCGGTGCGGGCTCCGGCGAGGACGGCGTCCAGCAGGCCCGGGTAGCGCGCGTCCAGGTCGTCGCGGCGCAGGGTCAGCAGGTTCTCCCGCCCGGACGGCTCCTGGATGATCACGCCGCTGTCCCGCAGCACCCGCCAGTGGTGGGTCATCGTCGACTTGGCCGGGACGCCGATTTCGGTCAGGACACTGGTGCAGTTGTGCTCGCCGCCGCCGGCCAGCACGCGCACGGCGGCCAGCCGCACCGGGTGGCCCAGCGCGGACAGCACCTCGTCGACGCGGATCTGGTCGCGCTCCGGATGACGGTACTTCACCGTACTACCGTACCGCAAAAGTCGAACAATCCTCTTGCTCGCGGGCCCGACTGTACGTAATTATGCGTACGATCGTACTTTCGAATCTGGAAGGTGTGCTTCCGCATGTCCGCTCTTCCGAGACCGGCCGCCGGGCCGCGGCTGGGCTGGGTGCTGGCCCTGCTCGCGCTCGCGCAGCTGATCTACTCGCTGGACCTCAACATCGTGTTCGTCGCCCTGCCCGAAATCGGCGCCGAGCTGGGCTTTCCCGGTCAGACTCAGCAGCTGGTGGTGAGCGCCTACGTCGTGTTCGCCGGCGGGTTCCTGCTGTTCGGCGGCCGGGCCGCCGACCTGCTCGGGCGCCGCCGCGTCTTCGTGCTGGCACTGGCCCTCTACGCGGTCTCGTCGCTGGCCGGCGGGCTGGCGCCGACCCCAGCCACGATCATCGTCGCCCGCGCGGTGCAGGGGATCGGCGGCGCGCTGCTGCTGCCGTCCACCCTGTCGCTGATCAACACGTTGTTCCGCGAGGGGTCGCAACGCAACCGCGCACTGGCCGTGTGGGGTGGCGCGGGTGCCAGCGGGCTGACCATCGGCGCGCTGCTCGGGGGCGTGCTGACCGAGAACTTCGGCTGGCCCGCCGTCTTCTACGTCAACGTGCCGCTGGCCGGTCTCGTGGCGCTGGCCGCGCTCGCGGTGATCCCGCGCGACCCGGCCGGCGGGCCGAGCGGGCGCTTCGACCTGCCCGGTTCGCTGACCGTCACCGGGGGCGCGACGCTGCTCGTGTTCGCGCTGGTGCAGGGCCCCGAGCAGGGCTGGGGCAGCGGGCTGGTGCTCGGCGCGTTCGCGCTGTCCGCGGTGCTGCTGGTGGCGTTCGCGGTGATCGAACGGCGCAGCGCGGACCCGCTCATGCCGTTCCGGTTGTTCGGCAACCGCAGCCTGACCATCGGCATGAGCGTCACGTTCATCTACATGGCCACGTTCGGGGTGCTGCCGTACTTCCTGACCGTCCTGATGCAGAGCGTGCACGGCTACAGCGCGCTGCAGACCGGGCTCGCGTTCCTGGTCCCGTCGCTGGCGATCGCGACCGGCACCCAGCTCGGCGAGCGGCTGACCACGCGGATCGGCCTGCGCACCACGCTCGTCGGTGGCTTCGCGGTCGGCGTGGTGGGCACGGCGGTGATGGCGATCGGGTTCGACGCCGGCGCCGGGTACGGGCTGCTGGTGCCCGGGCTGGTGGTGTCCGGCGTCGGCCAGGGCGTCGTGTGGACGGCGATGTGGATCGCCGCCGCCACCGGCACCGCGGCGGCCGAACAGGGCGTCGCGAACGGCATCGCGTCCACGGCGCTGAACATCGGCAACGCGATCGGCCTCGCGGTGTTCACCGCGCTCGCGGACATCGGCACCGACGGCAAGACCGGCGAGGCCCTGCGTGCCGCCACCGCGGACGGCGAGTTCCTGGTCGTGCTGCTGACCGCCGCGGGGATGGTGCTCGGGCTGCTGGTCAGCCTCGCGCTGGCGCGCAAACCCGCCGCGCCCCTGGCCGAACCGGTCGCCGCGCCGTGAGCGACCTGGGCAGGGCGGGGCCGCCGCCCTGCCCGGGTTCCCGGCGACTCAGGCGGTCGTGCGGGCGTAGTGCTCGGCGATCTCGTCGCTGGTGGTGAGCCAGACGTCGTCGTGGCTCGCGATGTAGGCCAGCGCCTCGTCGAGGTAGCGGGCGCGGAACGGTTGGCCGATGACGAACGGGTGCAGCGGGAGCGCCATGACGCGGCCGCCGCTCGCGGAGTCGGCGTAGAGCTGGTCGAACTGGTCCTTGACGATCTGCAGCACCTCGGGGCCGGTGAACCCCCGGGTGATGAACATCAGCAGGTCGTTGACCTCGACGGTGTAGGGCACGCTCAGCATGCCGGGCACGTTCAGCCGGTACGGCTGGTCGTCGTTGGTCCAGTCGAGCACGTAGCTCAGGCCGAGTTCGGCGAGCAGCCGTGGCGTGTCGAAGGTTTCGGTGAGGCCGGGGCCCATCCAGCCCTTCGGCCGCTGCCCGGTCGCCTTTTCGATGGTGGTGACCGCGTCGGTGAGGATCTCGCGTTCCTCGTCCGCGCCGAGGTTCGCGTGCAGGCGCGAGTTGGTCTGACCGTGCACGAGCCACGCCCAGTCGCGGGCCCGGCCTGCCTCGATCACCTGGGGGTAGTGCTGCGCGACCTCGGAGTTGAGCAGCGCCGACGCGCGGATCCCGTGCCGGTCCAGGATGTCGATGACCCGCCAGATGCCGACGCGCAGGCCGTAGTCGCGCCACCCGTAGTTGAGCGCGTCGGGCACCAGCGTGTTCGTGGACGCCCAGATGCTGGTGGACGGCTTGTCGACGTGGAAGTGCTCGATGTTGAGACCGACGTAGATCGCGAGGCGGGCCCCGTCCGGCCAGGCGATCGGCTCCCGCTCGGTGATCGGCTGGTAGTCGAAGAGTTCCAGGCTCATGCGGCCAGGGTGCAACGTTGCCACTAGTGGAAGGGTCAAGCCGCGGGATGTGATCGTGCTCGCTTCCGGCATCGGGCGCTGCCGGCCGGGATCAGGAGGGCAGACGGCCGCCGCATTCGCGGACCAGCGTCGCCATGATCTCGCGGTCCGCGGGGGAGACGTGGTCGGCGTAGTAGGCGTACAGGGTCTCGCGCGCCAGCCGGGACGCCAGCAGTCCGTCGCGGTCGGAGATGGCCGCGAACACCGCCCGGTGGTGGCGGATGGACTGCAGCATGAGCGCCGTCTGGTCGTCGGCGTCGAGGATCGTCTGCTGGATCAGCTTGAGGATCGCCTCGCGGGTCACGTCGCCGTAGACCTGCACCAGCCGGTTGCCGCCGGCCTCGGCGATGAGCTCGTGGAACTCCAGGTCGGCCTGGCTGAACTCGGCGTAGCCGCGGCTCATGCACGCCCGCATCCGCGCCATGTTCCGCTCCAGCGCGAGCAGTTGCTCGTCGGTGCGGCGGGCGGCCGCGAGCAGGTTCGCGGAGGCGTCGGCGATCATCCGGAACTGGACGAGCTCGGCGAGCCCCAGCGCGCCGCCCGAGGTGAGCATCGCGATCGAACGCCGCACCGGTTCGACCGACAACGGCAGGATCAACGGCCCGCGCGGGTCCCGCGGCTGGGACTTGACCAGGTCCATGTTCTCCAGCACCCGCAGCGCCTCCCGCACCGAGGCGCGGCCGATCCCGAACTGCTCGACCAGTTCCCGCTCGCTCGGCAGGCGATCACCCGGCTTGAGCTCCCCGGAGGCGATCGCGTTCTGCACGTAGTCGACGACGCGCTGGAAGAGCCGCCCGTTGGTCGCGCTGGTCTGGCTGGCCACCCTCACCCCTCCCGGCCGGTGCGCTGCGGATTCCCCGAGGATACCGGCCGGGAGGTGGGAGCGTGCCCGGTCAGCGGGGCAGCACGCCGGCCGTCACCGGGGAGCGAGCCGGGCCAGGCCGGTCATCAGGGAGCGCTCCGGGTCGCCGATCTTCGCCGGGTCCACGTCGGTGACCCGGTCGGCGATGCGGCGCCCGATCTCGGCGGTGTCCCCGCCCATGCCGGGCCCGGCCAGCGCGGGCAACTCCGCCAGCACGGACGCCGCGGCGGCCTCCAGCGCCAGCGCGCCGTCCCGCTCGCCGAGACCGGCCAGGCACAGCGCCGCCGACAACGCCGCCGCGGCCGGGTTGGCCCAGCCCTTGCCCGCGATGTCCGGCGCCGAGCCGTGCACCGGCTCGTACATGCTCGGCGCGGTGCCACGCGGGTTGTGGTTGGCGCTGGCGGCGAGCCCGAGCCCGCCCTGGATGGTGGCGCCGAGGTCGCTGAGGATGTCGCCGAACAGGTTGTCGGTGACCACCACGTCGAACCGGCCCGGATCCATCGGCAGGTGCAGGCACATCGCGTCGGCATGGACGTAGTCGTGCTCGACGTCCGGGTACCGGGTGGCGACCTCGTCCACCACGTCCTGCCACAGCTGCCCGGCGTGCACCAGGATGTTCTTCTTGTGGCACAACGTCAGCCGCTTGCGCCGCGCGGAGGCGAGCCGGAACGCGAACTCCACCGTCTCGGTCGTGGCCGGGACCGTGGTGATCGAGTTCTGGATCGCCACCGCGTTCGGCGTGCCCGCGTGCGAGATCGAGCCGCCGCCGGTGTAGAGGCCCTCGGTGTTCTCCCGGATGATCACCAGGTCGCAGTTGTCCGGCGAGACACCGGCGACCGGGCTGTCGACACCCGGGTAGAGGCGCACCGGCCGGATGTTGACCGACTGGGCGAACGCGACCCGCAACCCGACGATCAGTCCGCGTTCGAGGACGCCCGGTGTGACGCGGGGGTCGCCGACCGCGCCGAGCAGGACGGCGTCGTGCCCGCGGAGCGCCTCGATCGACTCCTCGCCAAGCGCGACGCCGGAGCGCAGGTAGGCCTCGGCGCCGAGGTCGAACTCGGTGGTCTCGATCGCGAAGCCGTACCGGTCGGCGGCGGCCCGGACACCGGCGAGCGCGGCCGCGGTGACGTCGGGCCCGATGCCGTCGCCGCCGATGACGGCCAGGTGGTGGGTGCGCATGTGCAGCGGTTTCTCCTTGACGTGGGGGATCAGTCGTGCAGGGCGAAGTCGCGCCAGGTCTTGCCGCCGGCCGGCTCGACGTCCACCCACAGCGCCGTGACGCAGTGCGGGCAGACGTAGGCGACGGCCGCGAGGTCGTCGTGGACCTCGACGCGGGCGCCGAGGTCGTCGGCGCCGAGCACGACCCGGCCCGCGATCGACTCCCACCCGCCGGTCAGGTCGCCGAGCACCTGTCCGCAGTGGCGGCACGACCCGATCAGCCCGTCGGCGGTCCGGTGCGTCACGAGCGCCGCGCCCCAGATGCCGGTGGGCTCGCCCGGCGCGGCCACCGGTTCGGTGCGCGGTGCGGCCATCCGGCTGCGACGGGACTCCCGGATTTCGGCCCGCCGCGCGTCGGTGGCCGCCTGGTCGACCTCGCCGTCCCGCAGTTCCACCCCGTAGAGGCGGGCGGCGGATTCGACGGTCACCGCGCCGGATTCCACGTCGGCGGCGACCTTCGCCGGGTCACGCAGCAGCGGATCGCCGTAGCCGCCGCCGTTCTGCACAGTGCACTCGAAGACGTCGCCGAACGCGATCCGGGCGGCCGGCGCGACACCGGGCAGCACCTGGTGGTCGCCGTCGAGGTCGGTCAGCGCGACGACGGGGGCGCCGCTGCCGAGGCGGTCCAGCGCGCCCGCGCCGGTCACCCGCTCGAAGCGCGCGCAGGACCCGGGCAGCCCGCCGAACAGGCCGGTCCGGTTCGGCAGCGCGACACCGTGCGTGCCGAGCACCCCGGTGACCTCGTGCGTGTCGATCGGGGTCAGCGCGAACTGGATCCCGTTGCCACCGCGGAAAGTCCCGGCGCCACCCGAGTCCGGCACCATGCGACGCCACAGGTACAGCAGCGGGTGGCGCATCTCCTGCTGCTCCACGTCGGTCGCGCCGCCGGAGAGGATGACCATCGCGCCACCGGCGTCCACGCCGTCGCGGAAGGAGAACGCCGGGCCGCCCCACAGCAGCGAGTCCATGTACATCGAGGCGAACGGCTCGCCGTGCTGGTCGACGCCGCCGAACTGGTTGAGCTGCCAGGACCCGTCGGACGGGCCGAACGCGTAACCCTCGTACTTCTCCGAGAACGACAGCATCTTCGCGATCGCGCCACCGGCGGAGCAGGTCGCGGTCCAGTTCGCGCCCGCCGCGCCGCCGGAGACCGGCATCGGTTCGACCGCCGTGACGCACAACCCGTCCGGCGCGGTCACCTCGACCGGCCGCATCAGGCCGTGGTTCCACGGGATGTCGGACCCGAAGGTGATCAGCATCAGGGTCGCGACCGCGCCGAGCAGGCCGCCGCGCGTGGTCATACCGTAGGCCGGCGACTGCGGGCTCGCGGCGGAGAAGTCGAACACCAGCCGGTCACCGGTCTTCTCCAGGCGGCACGGCACCTGCAGCAGCTCGATGCCCTCGCCGTCCGGACGGTCCAAATAGGACGTGTGCTCGTACACGCCGTCCGGCAGCTCCCGGAGCAGGGCCCGCAGGTCGGCCTCGGAGTTGTCGAGCGTCTTCTCCATCGTGGCGCGCACGGCGTCGGCTCCGTAGCGGTCACACAGCTCGTGGAACCGCTGCTCGGCCACGCGCAACCCGGCCAGGAACGCGCGGAAGTCGTTGGCGACGGTGTCGTGCATGCGGGAGTTGAGGACGATGGTGTCCCACAGCTCCTGGTTCAGCACGTCCTTGCGCACGATCCGGCCCGGCGGGATGCGGATGCCCTCCTGGAACACGTCGGTGGCGGTGGTGCACCAGCTGCCCGGGTCCATGCCGCCGAGGTCGACCTGGTGGGCCATGCAGCCCAGCCACGCCACGATCTCGCCGTCGCGGAACACCGGCTTGCAGAACTGCACGTCGTTCTGGTGCATCGCGGCCAGGTACGGGTCGTTGATGATGAAGACGTCCCCGGGCTCGATGTCGTCGTAGCGGTCCAGGAACACCTCGATCGCCATCGCCCCGGTGTAGATGGGGGTGAGCAGGTAGGTGCCGATGATCGCCATCTCACCGGCGGCGGTGTAGATGCCGAAGTTGTAGTCGGTGGCGTGCACGACGGGGGAGCCCGACACGTGCTCGACGGTGGTGCCGCCCTCGGAGTTGATGGACCAGAGCTTGTGCCGGATGACCTCGTAGGTGACCGGGTCGACGGTGGTGGTCATGCGTTGTTCTCCTTCCCGGTCAGCGGTTCTGGATGATGATGTCGCCGAAGCGGTCGACCTCGGCGTCCTGCCCTGGCCCGATCACCACGGTGGTGTCGCGGAGTTCGACGATGGCGAGGCCCTCGATGCGCAGCCCGTCGTGCAGGTGCTCGGCGCGGTAGACCGCGGCGTCGCGCCACTGGCCGCCGGAGAACACGCGGCGCGTGCCTGGTTCGGCGCCGCCCGCCTTGCCGAGTGCGCCGGTGTCGAACTCGGCGCGCGGGACGGGACTGGTGGCGACCACCCGGAACGTGGTGATCTCCACCCCGCCTTCGAGGAACGCAGCACCTTTGCCGAAGCGGCCCTCGTAGATCTCGACGAACCGCTCCACCATGGCGTTCACGTCGGCCGGGGTGATCCGGTCCGCCTCGACCGGCACGGTGAGCACGTGGATCTGGGCGCGGAACCGGATCTCCACGAACTTCGCGAACGTGATCGAGTCCTCGGCCGCGCCCGCGGCGATCAGGTCGCGCCGGGCGCGGGCGGCCAGCTCGTCGAACGTGGCGTTGAGCTCGTCCGGCGCCAGCGCGGTGGCGTGGTCGGTGGTGCCCGGCGGTGTCTGCAGCGGCTTGGACAGCTCCTCGACCATGGTCAGGTCGGAGCAGCCGATGCCGAAGGCGGAGTGCACCGACGCGGTGAGCGGCACGACGATCTGCGGGCAGCCGAGCTCGGCGCCGTAGGAGAAGGCGTGCAGGGGACCGGCGCCGCCGTAGGCGAACACGGCGAAGTCGGCCGGGTCGTAGCCCTGCTCGACGGTGACCTGGCGGACCAGGTCGGCCATCCGGGCGTCCACAATGGTCTTGATGCCCTCCGCGGCCTGCTCGATCGTCAGACCCGCGGGCTTGGCCACGTGCTCGTCGATCGCGGCGCGGGCCTTGTCCACGTCCAGGGTGAGCCTGCCGCCGAGGAAGTTGTCCGGGTTCAGGTAGCCCAGCACCAGGTCGGCGTCGGCCACCGTGGGACGGGTGCCGCCCCGGCCGTAGCACGCCGGGCCTGGGCGCGCGCCTGCCGACTCCGGGCCGACCTGCAGGACGCCGTTGCGGACCGAGGCGATCGAGCCCGCCCCCGCGCCGATCGCGCGCACCGCCACCGACGGCAGGGCGAGTTCGTCGCGGCCGATGAGCGTCGTGTTCGACATGACCGGCCGCCCGTCGAGGACCAGCCCGACGTCGAAGCTCGTGCCGCCCATGTCGGTGGTGACGATGTTGCGGTACCCGTTGCGCGCGCCCGCGAACTGCGAGGCGACCACCCCGCCGACCGGGCCGGACATGACGGTGGCCGCGGCCCGCTTCTCGACTTCGGCGAAGGTCGCCAGCCCGCCGTTGGACTGCATGAGCAGCGGACCCGTCTTCAGGCCCGCCTTGGCCAGGGTGTTCTCGAACGAGTCCAGCGAGGTCTTCAGCACCGGGCGCAGGCTCGCGTTGACGGCGGTGGTCAGCGTGCGCTCGTACTCGCCGATGCGGGGCAGGAACTCCGAGGACAGGGTGACCGACGCGCCGGGCGCCTCCTCGGCGATGATCTCCGCGACGCGCTTCTCGTGCACGTCGTTGGCGAACGACCACAGCAGGGACACCGCGAACACCTCGGCGCCCGCCTCCTGGAGGCGGCGCGCCGCGCGGCGCACGTCGTCCTCGTCGAGCGGGCAGACGACGCGGCCGGCGTAGTCGATGCGCTCGGTGACCTCGGCGATGAGGCGGCGCGGCACCGCGGCAGGCTGCTTGACCAGCGTGCGGAAGCGCTTGATGTCGTCTTCCTCCAGGCCGGTGGCCTTGAAGCCGCGCATGATCGTGAGCGTGTCGCCGAACCCGCGGGTCTGGATGAGCCCGACCCTGCGGCTGCGGCCCTCCAGCATCGCGTTGGTGGCGACGGTGGTGCCGTGGGCGAACACCTCGACGTCGGCCAGCAGCTGTTCCAGCGGGACACCGCGTTCGTCGGCCGCGAGCACGAGGGTGTCGAGCACGCCCTGCGCCGGGTTGTCGGGCACCGTCGAGGACTTGTAGCGGCCGACGGCGCCGTCCGAGTCGATCACGACGGTGTCGGTGAAGGTGCCTCCGATGTCGGAGGCCACGTAGTAGCTGGGCATCCCGGCGTTTCACTCCTTTGTGCGCTGACGGGGACCGTCGGGGTCAGGACGCGTCCTCGGCCGCCGATGTCTTCTTCTGCTCGAGTTCGGTGATCGTGGCTTCGATGTGGGCACGCGCGAGCCGCTCGGCCGCCTGGCCGTCGCCGGCCTCGATGGCGTCGGCGATGGCGGTGTGCTCGGCGATCGCGCGGATCGCGCTCTCCGGCCGCACCAGCGCGACCGGCGCGAACACCTGCGCGGTCATCCGCAGGATCGGCAGCTGGCCGATCACGAAGTCGTTGCCGGACAGGTGGATGACGTGCTCGTGGAAGTCCACATTGGAGTCGGTGTAGTCGCGCGGCGCCCACGGGTCCACCGCCGCGCGCTGCACCTCGATGGCCCGGCGGAGCTGGCGGATCAGGCCACCGCCCCGGTTGTTCTCCGCGGCCAGCCGGGCGGCGAGACCGTCCACCACCGCGCGCAGCTGGTAGGCGTCCAGCAGCGTGTCCAGGTCACCGGTGATGACCTGGGCGCCCTGCCCGGCGGTGACCTTGACCAGGCCCTCCTGCTCCAGGACGCGCAGCGCCTCGCGCAGCGGGGTGCGGCTGACACCCAGTTCGGCGGACAGGTGTTCCTGCCTCAGCCACGACCCGGTCGGGTAGCGGTGGGTGTAGATCCGCTCCCGGATGATCGCGGCCGTTTCGTCCACGAGCGGGATGCGCGATGGCGCTCCCGCCCGGTCCTCTCGTCTGGCCAACGCTCGCCGACCTTCCTTGCTCGACGGCTGGATACAGCGCCGTCAGACTGGCCCACGCACGCAGCCTCGTCAACCCCGGGGCATCGACATTCACCCGGTTCGTGTGAGTAACCGCAGCTCAGAGCGCCTTTTTTCGTGACAACTTGACTCGCCGACCGGCGCTGGTTCATGCTCGTGGCATCACGAGCTGGTCCGACCAGCAGTCGATCGCCGGTGTTGCCGACCTGGCTGGCAAGACCTGGGACGACGACGTCCAGAGGAGAATTTCCGATGAGTTCGCATGCGGGCTTCGCGCTGCCCGAGTTCCCGTCCGGACTGCCGGTCGGCCCCGGGTGGGTCACCGGCGCCGGAACCGCGCCGGTGGTGTTCCCCTACGACGGATCGGTGGTCGCGCACGCGCCGGTCGGATCGGTCGGCGACGCCCGCGCCGCCCTCGACGCGGGTGCGGCCGCCGTGAAACCGGCCGGCAAGCTCACCTCGGCGGTCCGCCGCGCGATCCTGCTCGACGTGGAGGCCGCGCTCCGGGCGCACGAGGCGGAGCTGGTCGACCTGCTCATCGCCGAGACCGGCAAGACCCGCGGCGACTGCGAGGTGGAGTTCGCCCGCACGGTCTTCACCTGGTCGGCCGCCGCCGAGGAGGTCGCCCGCATCCACGGCGAAACCGTGCCGCTGGACCTGCAGCCCTCCGGCGCGGGGATGATCGGGTTCTGGACCCGCCGCCCGATCGGCCTGGTCGTCGGCATCGCCGGGTTCAACGGCCCGCTCCTGCTCGCCAGTCACAAGATCGCGCCGTCCATCGCCGCGGGCTGCCCGGTGATCTGCAAGCCCGCCCCCGCCACGCCGCTGACCGCGCTGTGGCTGGCGGACCAGGTCCGGCAGGCGGCCGCCCGGCACGGGGCGCCGCCGGAGATCGTGCAGGTCATCACCGGCGACGCCGAGGTCGGGCACACGCTGGTGACCGATCCGCGCGTGGCGGCGGTGTCGTTCACCGGTTCCGCCGCCGTCGGGCACCGGATCGCACGCGACGCCGCGCCGCGGAAGGTCCTGCTGGAACTGGGCTCCAACGCGGCGCTGGTGGTCGACACCGACGCCGACCTCGACAAGGCCGCCGACGCCGTGCTGCGCGGCGGCTACTACTTCAACGGCCAGGCCTGCATCGCCGTGCAACGCGTGATCGTGTGCGAGCCGGTGCGCGAGGAGTTCGTCGGCAAGCTCACCCCCCGCATGGGCGAGCTGACGGTCGGCGATCCGCGCGACCCGCGGACCCGGGTGGCGCCGCTGATCAACGAGGCGGCGACGCGGCGCACCCTCGACTGGATCGAGCAGGCCGAGCAGGCCGGGGCGAAGGTCCTGCACGGCGGCCGGGTGATCGACCGCACCGTCGAGCCGACCCTCCTGCTCGACGTGCCGGAAACCGCCGACGCGTGGTGCGAGGAGATCTTCGCCCCCGTCGTGGCGATCCGGTCCGTGCCCGGCCTCCCGGCGGCGCTGGACCTGGTCAACCGGTCGCGCTACGGCCTGCACGCCAGCGTGTTCACCCGCTCGCTCGCCACCGCGTTCGCCGCCATCGAGGAACTCGAGGTCGGGGGAGTGGTGATCAACGAGGTGCCCGGCTTCCGGTCCGACATCATGCCCTACGGCGGCGTGAAGGACTCCGGCATCGGCCGGGAGGGACCGCGCTTCGCGATCGAAGAACTGACCGTCACCCGCATGGCCGTGATCAGGCCGGAATGAGCGAGACCATGACCGACTACACCACGCTGTTCCGGCTCGACGGCAAGCGCGCGCTGCTGGTCGGGGCCGGCGGGATCGGCCGCGAGGCCGCGCTCGCGCTCGCGGCCCACGGCGCCGAGGTGATCTGCGCCGACAAGGACCCGCTCACCGCGAAGGCGACCGCGGCCGACACCGGCGGCGAAGCGCTCGAACTCGACATCACCGACGCGGCGGCCGTGCACCGGGCCGCCGCCGAACTCGGGGACCTCGACGTCGTGGTCCTCACCGCGGCGACCAACGTGCGCAAGCGCATTCTCGACTACGCGCCCGAGGAGTTCGACCGCGTCGTCGCGCTCAACCTGAAAGCGACCTTCACCGTGCTGCAGGCGTTCGGCCGGGGGATGGTGGAGCGCGGCCGCGGCAGCATCGTGGTCTTCTCCTCGGTGCGCGGGTTCGTCGTCGAACCCGGCCAGTCGGTGTACGCGGCCACCAAGGCCGGCGCGATCCAGCTGGTCAAGACCGCGGCCGCCGAATTCGGCGAAGCCGGCGTCCGCGTCAACGCGATCGCCCCCGGCGTGGTGGAAACGCCGCTGACCGACCAGATCAAGAACGACCCCGGCTGGTACCGGGCCTACGCCACCAAAAGTGCGCTCGGCCGCTGGTCCCAGCCCGGCGAACTGGCCGGAGCCGTCGTGTTCCTGGCCTCCGACGCGGCCGCCTACGTCACCGGATCGACCGTCATGGTCGACGGTGGCTGGACGGCCGTGGACGGACGTTTCACCCCACCGGCCTGACCCCTGACCCCCCGGGAGAACCCATGTCCGGCAACACCGGCGTTGCCGACCACGACGAGCTCGCGCGGACCACCCTGCGCAAGGTCACGTGGCGGCTCGGCGTTCTGCTGTTCTTCGTCTACGTCCTCAACTACCTCGACCGCACCAACATCTCCATCGCGAAGCTGAAGATGCAGCCGGACATCGCCTTGAGCGAAACGGCTTTCGGCCTCGGCGCTGGCTTGTTCTTCGTCGGCTACGTGCTCTTCGAAGTGCCCAGCAACATGATCCTCTACCGCGTCGGCGCCCGGTACTGGATCGCCCGCATCATGTTCACCTGGGGCCTGGTGTCGATGGCGATGTTCCTGGTCCGCGACGAGTGGAGCTTCTACGCGCTGCGGTTCCTCCTCGGCGTCGCCGAGGCCGGCCTGGTGCCCGGCGTGATCCTCTACCTCAGCCAGTGGGTGCCCGCGGTGCGGCGGGCGCGGCTGATCAGCGTCTTCTACATCGCCGTGCCGGTGTCGACGGTCATCGGCGCGCCGCTGTCGACCTGGCTCATGGGGTTCACGCCGTGGGGCCTGACCGGCTGGCAGTTCATGTTCCTGGCCGAGGGTTTCCCGTGCCTGGTCATGGCGTTCGTCGTGGTGCGGTACCTGACGGACAAGCCCGCGCAGGCGACGTGGCTCAGCGTGCGGCAGCGCGCGTGGCTGGTCGCGGAGCTGGAGCGGGAGGACAAGGCCAACTCGGCGGGTGGGCACCGCGCCGGCTCGCTGCGTGCGGCGGTGCGCGACCGGGGTGTGCTCGGCATGTCGTTCGCGTTCTTCGCGATGATCATCCCGCTGTACGCGATGGCGTTCTTCCTGCCGACCATCGTCCGGCAGATGGGGTCGTTCAGCACCGGGCAGATCGGGTGGCTCACCGCGATCCCGTACGTGTTCGCCGCGCTCGCGATGTGGTTGCTGGCGCGCAATTCCGACCGCACCGGGGAACGCACCCGCCACTACGTGGTGCCCGCGCTGGCCGGGGTCGCCGGGCTCGTGCTCGGCGCGCTGAGCCTCACCGGATCCCCGCTGCTGGCGCTGACCGGGTTCACGCTCGCCGCGATCGGCTGCATCTCCACGCTGCCGGTGTTCTGGGCGCACGCGCCGTACCTGCTCAGCGGCCCGGCGACGGCCACCGGCATCGCGTTCATCACCGCGGTCGGCAACCTCGCCGGATTCGTCTCGCCCTACATGGTGGCGCTGATCAAGGGCGACGGCCCGGGACAGGGCCACAGCAGCGCCGCGGTGCTGGTGACCGCGGTCTTCCTGACTGGCGCCGCGGTCGCGATGGCCGGAGTCGGGCGCCGGATCCGCAGGCGTTCCGGTGTGGCCGCGGGCGCCCCCGCCACGCAACCGTCCGCGAACACCTGACCAACCCCTACCACCGGTCGGCGCGGCCCGCGACTGCCACGAGCGGTCGCGGGCCGCGCCGACCGGCCTGACCCCTCGCCACCCCGACCGGTTGACGGAGAGCCCAGTGACCACCCAGACCACCACCGTGTCCCTCGACGACAAGTACACCGCCGAGCGCGGGCGGGTCCTGCTGTCCGGGATCCAGGCCCTGGTGCGCCTGACGCTCGAACAGCGCCGCCTGGACACCGCCCGCGGGCTGTCCACCCGCGTGTTCGTCTCCGGCTACCAGGGTTCGCCGCTGGGCGGGGTGGACCTGGAGATGGGCAGGGCCGCGCGGTTCCTCGACCCGGCTGGCGTGGTGTTCCGGCCGGGCGTCAACGAAGAGCTCGCCGCGACCGCCGTCGCCGGCACGCAGCTGCTCGACCAGCTGCCCGGGCGGCAGCACGAGGGGGTCACCGGGTTCTGGTACGGCAAGAACCCCGGCCTGGACCGGGCCGCCGACGCGATCCGGCACGGCAACATCTCGGGCACCGCGCCGCTCGGCGGGGCGGTCGCCTGGATCGGCGACGACCCGGCGAGCAAGTCCTCGACGGTGCCGAGTTCGTGCGAGCCGATGATGCAGAGCCTGTCCATGCCGCTGCTCGCACCCGGCTCGGTGGCCGAGATCGTCGAGTTCGGGCTGCACGCGGTCGCGCTGTCCCGCGCCAGCGGGTTGTGGACCGGGCTGAAGATCGTGGCCGACATCGCCGACGCCTCGGCGACCGTGGACGTGGCCGACCTGCGGGCCGGCATCCCCGAGCCGGCCCGCCGCGAGCGCGGCCCGCTGCCGACCCTCCTCGGCCCGGCGGCGCTGGACGCCGAATTCGACATGCTCACCCGACGCCTGGACCTCGCCCGCGCCTACGCCCGCGACGCCCGGCTCAACCGGGTGGTGTTCACCGCCGCTTCCGCCCGCCTGGGGATTCTCGCCTCCGGCACCGGGTTCGCCGTCCTGCAGCGCGCGCTCGACGACCTCGGGCTGGACGAAGCGGCGCTGGACGCGCTCGGGCTCCGGCTGATCCGGCTCGCCATGCCGTTCCCCCTCGACGACCAGGAGCTGGCCCGGCTGACCGAAGGCCTGGACGAGGTGCTCGTCGTGGAGGACAAGGTGCCCTTCCTGGAAGGCCACCTGAAGGAGGCGCTGTACCGGCGGCCGGGCGCGCCGAACGTCGTGGGACGGCGGGACGAGACCGGGCGGCCGTTGCTGACCGCGCGGGGACAGCTCGGCGCGGAAGAGGTCGCCCAGGCCGTGGCCGCCCGCATCACGGCGGTGATCGGCCCGGACCGGCTGCCGCGCGCCGCGGTCACCCACCTCGCCGCGATCCGGCCCCGGCGGCCCGCGCGCATCGGCGTGCCCCTGGCCGCCGGAAAGCGCACGCCGTACTTCTGCTCGGGCTGCCCGCACAACACTTCCACCCGCGCCGCCGACGACACGCTCGTCGGCGCCGGCATCGGGTGCCACGTCATGATCACCCTCGACGGCGCGGGCCGCGGCAGGCAGATCGGGCTGACCCAGATGGGCGGGGAGGGCGCCCAGTGGATCGGGCTGGCGCCGTTCACCGGCGACCGGCACTTCGTGCAGAACCTCGGCGACGGCACCTTCCACCACTCGGGCTCGCTGGCAATCCGCGCCGCGGTCGCCGGTGGTGTCACCATGACCTACAAGCTGCTCTACAACGACGCCGTCGCGATGACCGGCGGCCAGCAGGTCATCGGGCGGCTGTCCGTTCCCGAGCTCACCCGGCTGCTGGCCACCGAGGGCGTGCGGCGCATCGTGGTCACCACCGACGACCCCGGCAAGTACCGCGGCGTGGCGCTGGACCCGATCGCGTCCGTCCGCCACCGCGACGACTTCGCCGAAGCCGAAGCCGAACTGGCCGCCGTCGACGGCGTCACCGTGCTCATCCACGACGACCAGTGCGCGGCGGAGGAACGACGGCTGCGCAAGCGCGGCAAGCTGCCCACACCCGCGGAAAAGGTCGTGATCAACGAGCGGGTCTGCGAGGGCTGTGGTGACTGCGGCGACGTCTCCACCTGCCTGTCGGTGCAACCCGTGGACACCGAGTTCGGCCGCAAGACCCGCATCCACCAGGCCTCCTGCAACTCCGACTTCTCCTGCCTGAAGGGCGACTGCCCGTCCTTCCTGCTCGTCGAGCCGAGCGCGCAACGCCGCGCGCTGCCCGGGGAACCGCCCGTGGCGCTCGCCGAGCCGGAGCCGAAGGTCACCGGCACCGAGACGCTGCTGCGGATGCCCGGAATCGGCGGCACCGGCGTGGTGACCGTGTCGCAGATCCTGCAGATGGCCGCGCACCTGGACGGCAAGTTCGCCGCCGGGCTGGAGCAGACCGGTCTCGCGCAGAAGGGCGGGCCGGTCACCTCGGACGTCCGGATCGGCAAGCAACCGGTGCGCGGCTCGCTGCGCGCGTCACGCTCCACAGTGGACGTCCTGATCGGCTTCGACCTGCTCGGTGCCGCAGAGGAGTCCACGTTGGCGACGGCGCGCGGCGGCCGCACCATCGCGGTCCTGAACACCTCCGTGGTGCCGACCGCGGCGATGGTGACCAACCGCGTCGCCGTGCCGGGCAGCGTCGACGACCTGCTCGCGCGCGTCGCCGAGGCCACCACGCCGGAGGCGAACCTGCACCTGGACGCGCAACGCCTGTCCGAATCGCTGTTCGCCGACCACATGCCCGCGAACATGCTGCTCGTCGGCGCCGCCTACCAGCACGGCTGCATCCCCGTCGCCGCGGCCGCGATCGAGCAGGCCATCCGGCTCAACGGCGCGGCCGTGGACAAGACCCTCGCCGCGTTCCGCTGGGGACGCGCGGCGGTCGTCGACCCGGAGGCGGTGTTCGCCGCGGCGGGCGCCAGTGCGGAGCCGGCGGATGCCGGGTTCGAAGCGGCGCTCGCCACCCGGATCGCCGATCTCACCGGCTACCAGAACGAGGCTTTCGCCCGCGCGTACGCCGAGGAGGTGCACCGCGTCATGGACATCGCGCAGGCCCGCGCCGGCGACACCGCCGCTGAGCGAGTCGGGCTCGCCTACGCGCGTGGTCTGCACAAGCTCCTGGCGTACAAGGACGAGTACGAGGTCGCCCGCCTCCACCTCGACCCGGCGGAGAAGGCGCGGCGGGAGGCCGAGTTCGGCCCGGACGCCAAGGTGTCGGTGATGCTGCACCCGCCGGTGCTGCGCGCACTGGGGATGAAGCGGAAGATCCGCCTGCGCGGGCGCACCGCCGAGGTGGCCTTCCGCGGCCTCCGCGCGGCGCGGAAGCTGCGGCACACGCCGTTCGACGTGTTCGGCTACGCCGCGGTGCGCAGGACCGAGCGGCAGCTCGCCGGCGAGTACCAGGCCCTGGTGCGGGACGCGCTGACCCGCCTGACCCCGGCGACGCTGGACGCGGTGTGCGAGATCGTCGCGCTGCCCGACCTGGTGCGCGGCTACGAGGACATCAAGCTCGCCAACGTGGCGAAGTTCCGGGCCCGCGCGCGTGACCTCCTGGCCCGCCTGCCGGAGGGAGCGGTGTGCGACCGGTAGCCCCGTGCTCGGCGGTGCTGCGGCTGGACGTCATCGAGACGCCCTACGCGATCGCCCGGGTCACCTCGATCCTGACCGCCCGGCGGTTCGACGTGCTCACCCTGGACGTCGGCGCCCCGGCGGGCGGCCGCCGCCGCATGACGGTCGAGCTGGCGGCCGGGGACGATGCGGAGGTGCGCCGGGCGGTGAAGTACCTGCACCGCTCGCCGGACGTGCTCAAGGTCGTCCACCTGCCCGACGAGGAGTCGCACGCCCGGCGCGCCGCGTTCGTGGTGATCGACGCGCCTGCTCACCGGCTGCCGGAGGTCGTCACCGTCGCGCAGGCGATGTCGGCCGAGATCGTCGAGGCAGGCCACGGCCGCTGCACGCTGTTCCTGGCCGCCGAGCCGGACCGGGTGGCCGAACTCGTGACCGCCCTAGGCGACTTCCCCGTCCGCGACGTCGTGCTCTCCGCACCCGTGCGCACCCGGACGCTGCGGCGCCCCGGGGAGCACGGGCGCGCCGGTCAGCCGGGCACGATGCTGAACGCCCGGATCTTGCGGTAGATCGTCGCCCGGGACATGCCCAGGTCGGCGGCCGCGCGTTCCTTGTTCCCGTTGTTCGCCGCGAGGCTGCGCACGATCGCGTCGCGCTCCAAGACCTCCAGGCGGGTCAGCTGGCGCCGGGTGACGGTCCGGCACTCCGCGGGCAGGTCGTCCACCTCGATCACGCCGGCGCGGCGCCGCCGGGAGACCTGGGCCAGGACATCGTCGAGTTGCCGGACGTTGCCGGTCCACGGCAGCCGCATCAGCTGCCGCAGGCACGCGTCCGACACCTCCAGATCGCGGTTGCCGGCGTGGCGGGCCAGCAGGGCGGGCACGAGGTGGCGCACGTCCTCGATCCGGTGCCGCAGCGGCGGCACCTCGACGGTGTGCGCGAAGAACGGCATCAGCCAGTTGTGGATCTCCGTTCCGCGCGGATCCTCACCCACCGTGACCGCCACCCAGGCCGGCGCCTCGTCCGGCGGAGCGGCCTGCCAGGTGGTGAACAACTCGGTGAGCCGCCGCATCCCCTCCTCGGTCAGCGTGTCGGCGTGGCGCAGGATCACCGCCGGTGAGTTGCCGCAGCCGGCCTCGTCGGCGAGGGCGTGCGCCCACGCCTCGTAGTTGCCCACCGGAGCGCAGTCCAGCACGACCTGGCGGCCCGGCGCGTGACGGCGGGCCACGGCCTGCGCGAGGGCCGTCTTGCCCGTCCCGCCCTCGCCGGTCAGCACCAGCCAGTTCCCGCCGGTGATGCTCGCCTCCGCCGCGGAACACGCCTGCCGCCACACCGGGCTGCACCCGGCCAGCCCGGGCAGCCGCACGTCGGCGGGACCGGAGGCGCGCCGGGGCACGGCCTGGTTCTTCACCCGGAACAACCCGCCGACCAGCGTCGAACCGTGGTGCACCGGGCGGTACTCCAGGCGGGCGACCACACCGGAGGGCAGGTCGGCCAGGACCGTGGCCGGGGTGGGCGATCCGGCGACATCGGCCGTGTGGGTGATCAGCGCCGCCCGGTCCGCCGCGTCGTACAGGTCCTGGGCGTGGTTGTTCACCATCACCACGTCCTCGTTGACGGCCAGGATGGCGCCCGAGCCACGCCGGCAGGAAGCCAGGTACTCGCGGAACAGCGCCAGCTCACGGGCCCCCGCACCGGCGAGCATCGCTTCCTCGATCCGCTTCGCGGTCGTGCGGGCGAGGGTCAGCAGCAGCGGGCCGGGCGTGCCGGTCCACGACGTGAGATCGAGTACTCCGACCAGGTGACCGCGGATCGGGTGGTGGATCGGCGCGCCGGCGCATTCGAAGGTCGCCAGGCGGCTGTTGAAGTGTTCGAAGCCGGACACGAGCACGGGTTGCTGGCATTCGAGTGTCGTGCCGATCCCGTTCGTCCCGATCGACTCCTCCGCGTAACTGAAACCGGGGGCGAGGCAGATCCGGTCCAAACCGGAGTGCAGCGCGCGGTCCGGGCTGGAGCGGCTCACCACGAGTCCGTCGGCGTCGGTGAGCAGGATGGCGACCGGGTGATCGGACAGTTCGGACGTCAGGTTGTCCAGGATCGGTTTGGCGCTGCGCAGCAGGAGGCTGTCCTCGTCACGGTCGGCGACGAAGATCGGATCGGGCTCGTCGGCGTCGATCCGGTGCTCCAGCGCGCGCCGCCACGACGCCGAAATGATCTCCCGCACGCCCGCCAGTTCGGGCACCGGCCGGGACAGGAACTTCTCCCGGGCCGCGCTGACCTGCGATTCCGACTGGTGTCCTGGCCTCGTCACCACCGTCTCCTTTGACGTCGAATGCTGTGGTCACCGGGCTGACTCCACCCACGACAACTCATCGTGGCGGAGATCGTGCAGTGTCTCGGTCTCACATTGAGACAGAACTCACCTGCGAAGCGCAACACACTCTCCCCCGTCAGTGACGACTGCCGGGCCGCGAGACCCGGCCCGAGGAGGCTGAATTGAGCAGGCAGAGTCTCACCAAGGCGCACAACAAGATCACCGAGCTGTCCTGGGAGCCCACCTTCGCCACACCGGCGACCCGGTTCGGCACGGACTACACGTTCGAGAAGGCCCCCAAGAAGGACCCGCTCAAGCAGATCATGCGGTCCTACTTCCCGATGGAGGAGGAGAAGGACAACCGCGTCTTCGGCGCGATGGACGGCGCGATCCGCGGCAACATGTTCCGGCAGGTGCAGCAGCGCTGGCTGGAGTGGCAGAAGCTGTTCCTGTCCATCATCCCGTTCCCGGAGATCTCCGCGGCGCGGGCGATGCCGATGGCCATCGACGCGGTGCCGAACCCGGAGATCCACAACGGACTCGCGGTGCAGATGATCGACGAGGTTCGCCACTCCACGATCCAGATGAACCTCAAGAAGCTGTACATGAACAACTACATCGACCCGGCGGGGTTCGACATCACCGAAAAGGCGTTCGCGAACAACTACGCGGGCACCATCGGCCGCCAGTTCGGCGAGGGGTTCATCACCGGTGACGCGATCACCGCGGCCAACATCTACCTGACCGTGGTGGCCGAGACCGCGTTCACCAACACGCTGTTCGTCGCGATGCCCGACGAGGCCGCCGCCAACGGGGACTACCTGCTGCCGACCGTCTTCCACTCGGTGCAGTCCGACGAGTCCCGGCACA
>NZ_JAKGSD010000040.1:0-21915 GCF_021654135.1 Amycolatopsis tucumanensis
AACCCGATCCCTGATCGCCTACGACCACTAACCAAGATCGGAATTACTCATCTAGAGCCGCAGGTGGTCCCGCAGCCGGCGGGCGACCCGCGCCATCACGGCCTCCGCGCCGGGCTGCTGCGCCGCCGCCACGCGCGACTCGGTCAGCGCCGCCACCGCGAAGGCCTGCCCGTCGGCGTGCTCGACCACCCCGATCTCGTGCCGCAGCGTCAGCACCGTGCCGGTCTTGGACGACCACACCGACGCGTCGGAGACGAAGTCCGGCGCGAGCCGGTGCCGGACCACGTTGTGCCGCATCAGTTCCCGCACCCGGGCGGCGACCTCGGCGGGGATCGCCGACGGCGTCCACAGCGCCTGCAGCAGGTCCGCGAACGCCCGCGCCGAACCGGAACTCGCGCGGGTCACGTCGAGTTGCGGGATGCGGTGCCCGCGCCCAGCGGTGCCCGCGTCCACGGCCAGCGCGTACGCCAGGTGCACCTCGCCGCGCTCGAAGCGTTCCGCGGGTGTGTCGGCCAGCTCCTGCACCGGGTGCCGGACGGTGATGCCCTCGATGCCGAACCCCTTCAGGATCCGGGCGACCTCAGGCGGCGGGGTGAGGCCGAACAACGCGTCGGCCGCGACGCCGTCGCTGATCGCCGTGCTGAGGTAGAGCAGGTCGTCGACGGCGACGCGCGCCGGGTGGCGGAACCGGCTCAGCCCGGTCGGGCCGGGAGTGGTGATGCGGCCGGGTTCGATGTCCAGCTGGGTGGCGCCGTCGAGTTCGCCGAGCCGGATCCGTTCCAGCGTGGCGACCGCGAGCGGCACCTTGACCAGCGACGCGGACGGCCACTGCGCGTCCGGCTCGATCGCGATCTCCTCGCCGCTGCGCAGGTCCCGCACCAGGAACGACCCGCGCAGGCCGGCGTCGTCGAGCTGGTCCCGCAGCTCGCGCAGCAGCGCTTCGGTGTTCACGTCTCCCCCAGGCATCGGCCGATCGACCGCGACAGCGGCCGCAGGCGCTCGCTGTCGTCACTGTACGTCGTGGCCAGCGCGTAGCCGCGGACCAGGCGGACCTCGCCGAGCGGCCGCCAGTGCAGGTCCAGCTCGGCGGCCTGCGCCTCCGAACAGAGCAGGAGGTCGGCGGTGCCGAGCACGTCGGCGACCGCGGTGACCAGCGACTCCGCGGTGACGACCTGCGAGGGCCGCAGCCCGAGGGCGTCACGCAGGTGGGTGAGCCGGTCGCGGATGTGCGGCACGTCGTCCTCGGGTTGCAGCCACACGCGCCGGGCCGGGCCGTCGTCGCCGCGGCCGACGCGCAGGGTTTCCAGGTAGACCGTGTGCGCGGCCGGCGGCACCGCTGTGGCCACACCGAGAGGCACCCGCCAGCGGGCTTCGTCCTCCGGGACCGTGGTGAGGGCGGCGCGGACCTCCTGGGTGCGGACGAGGCCGGCGCGTTCGGCGGGCGGCGCGGGGCGGAAGTCGAGGACGAGGTCGTGGTCGCGGGCTTCGGCGTCGAGGTGGGCGAGCTCGCGGGCGGAGCACCAGTCCGGCACGGCGAACCGCAACGGGCGGCGGCGCGCGCGGCGGGCGTCGTGTTCGAAGGCGTCGGCGAGGCGGACCAGCCGGGCGGCCGCGGGGAGCACGTCGCGGCCGAACGGCGTCAGCACCGCGCGCCGGGTCGAGCGGTCGAAGAGCCGGTCGCCGAGGTGCTGTTCGAGCGCGGCGATGCGGCGGCTGGCGACCGGCTGGGGGATGCCGGCCGCGGCCGCGCCGAGGGTGAAGCTGCCGCGCTCGCTGACGCTGACGAAGGCCCGGCAGGCGCCGACGAGATCCACGCCGCGCATCTTATGCCGGATCCGCATGGAAACTGTCTTTTTCGTCTTCGACGGCATCGAGTGGGCACGGGAGGCTGGGGCCATGCTTGTTCGAACTCTTCGCGCCGTGGTGGTCCTGCTCGTCTTCGGGCTGGTCGGGGCGTGTGCCGCGGAACCGCCCCCGCCGCCGCCCGCCGTTTCGACTGTGGCGCCGGCGCCGCAGGTGGACTTCGCCGATCTGGAAGCGCGGTTCGACGCGCGGCTCGGGGTGTACGCGATCGACACCGGGACCGGGCGGGAGATCACGCACCGGGCCGACGAGCGGTTCAACTACGCGTCGGCGATCAAGTCGCCGCTGGCGGGCGCCGTGCTGCGGCGGAACGTCGACCTGGACAAAGTGGTGACCTACACCGACGCGGACATCCAGCCGAACTCGCCGATCACGAAGGACCGGCGGAGCGTGACGGTGCGCGAGGCGGCCGAGGCGGCGCTGCTGCAGAGCGACAACACGGCGGCGAACCTGCTGTTCGCGGAGGTGGGCGGCCCGGCAGGGCTGGCGGCCGTGCTGCGCGAGATCGGCGACACGACGACCCACCCGGACCGGCTCGAGGTCGAGCTGAACTCGGCCATTCCCGGCGACGTCCGGGACACGAGCACTCCGCGGGCGATGGCGGGCAGCCTGCGAGCGTTCCTCCTGGGCGAGGCGTTGCCTGCAGACAAGCGGGATCTGCTGGCCGGGATCATGCGCCGCAACAAGACCGGGACGGAGCTCATCCGCGCCGGCGTGCCGTCCGAGTGGCCGGTGGCGGACAAGACGGGCACCGGCGACTACGGCACCCGCAACGACATCGGGGTGATCTGGCCGCCGAACCGTGCGCCGATCGTGCTGGCGCTGATGTCGAGCCGAGCGACCGCCGACGCTTCGTACGACAACAAGCTGCTCGCCGAGGCGACCTCGCGGGTGGTCGAAGCGCTGCGGTAGGTGGGGTTGCTCTGCGGCTTGATCGGGGTTGGGCCAATCGTGTGCGCGCGATTGCCCAGCCCATCAAGTCGGCGCTCCGGTTGGCGGCCCGCTCGTGCCCACGGCAGGAACAGCGGTGACCGCGCGAGAGGTCCAGCCATCCGGCAAAAGCTCAGCCCAGCAACTCCTCCACCAGCCGCCGCGCGTAGCTGGGCGACAGGCCGTCCGGGCGGAACAGGATCCGGTACATCATCGGCGCCACCACGTGGTCCAGCACCGTCTCCACCTCCGGCGCCGCCTCGCCGCGCTGGGCCGCTCGCGCCAGGATCACCTCGATCTGTTCCGCCGCGTACGCCGAGCACCGGCTGGCGTTGGTGTCGTCCCCGAGCAGCGCGTCCCGGATGTAGGCGCGCCCGGGCTGCGCGGACATCTCCTCCAGGAACTGCTCCGCCCACGCCGCCAGGTCAGCCCCCAGCGAGCCGTGGTCCTCGGGCGGCGACTCGGGCCGGAGGCGTTCCACCGCGACGTCCGACAGCAGCTCGTGCAGGTCGCCCCAGCGGCGGTAGATCGTCGACGGCGTCACGCCGGCCCGCGCGGCGATCAGCGGCACCGTCAGCGCCTCCCGCCCGGCCTCGGCCTCCAGGGCACGAACCGCGGCGTGCACGGACTCCTGCACCCGCGCGCTGCGGCCGCCGGGGCGCACCATCGGCTTGCGGCTCACACCCCCAGCTTAACGCAACGATTGTGCGTCAAGCGTGGCCCGCGCCCAGGCCCGGACCCGCTCCTCGAACCCCGCCGCCGGAAACGTCCCGTCCTGGGCGACGTCGGCGATCGTGACCTCGAACGGCCCCGCGCCACCCGGCGGCGCATCGAACTCCGGCAGCGCACCACGGGCCCGATGCGAGTTGGCCCGGCGGACCGCCGCGGTGAGACCGGCCACCGCGGGGCGGCCACCGTCCACGAAGGCGCGGACGATCGCCCAGTTCCGCCCCCGGTCCCGCTCCGGCAGCCGGCTCGGGTGCTGCAGCAGGAAACACCCCACGGTCACCCCGTGCAACGGCCCCCACGGCTCCTGCCGCGAGTGGTCCAGCGCCAGCACCACTTGGAACAACTCATCGCAGGGACCGGCCCCACCGCACTCCGCACACGTCACGCGTCCGACGCTAGCGTCTCCACCGGCTGGAGGGTCAACGCTCGAACGCCCGGCCCAGCCCCAGCACCACGCCGTCACCCCCGGCGCGGCCGATGAGCTGCATCCCGATCGGCAGCCCCGCCCGGTCCTCCCCCACGGGCACGGTCAGCGACGGCAGCCCGGTGATGTTGGCCGGCGCCGACAACCGCACGTAGGCATCCGAGACGCTCTCTGTCGTCCCGTCGGGCCAGGTCACGCTCTCCTGCCCCACCGGCACCGCGGTGACCGGCACGGCCGGGGCGGCGATCACGTCGACCGTCTCCATCAGACGCGACCACTCACGTCGCATGAGCGTCCGCGCCCGTTGGGCCCGCAGGTAGTCCACAGCGGACATCCGGCGCCCGGCTTCGAGCAGCACCCGCACGTCCGCGGCGTAGAGCTCGGACACCGCGTGCACAGTCGGGTCGTGGTAAGCGCTTGCTTCCGGGACCATCAGTCCCCATTGGACTCCCTGAACGTACCGCGTCATGGGGATTTCGACATCCACCAGCCGCGCGCCGAGCGCCTCCAGTCGGCTGATTCCCGCCCGCACCGCCGATTCGACCTCGGGGTCGACGTGGTCGAAGTAGTAGTTCCCCGGCACGCCGACCCGCAGCCCGGACGGCTCCACGGTGGATACTCCACACAGGACTTCCATCACGAGCGCGGCGTCCTCGGCGGTGCGCGTGATCGGCCCGACGTGGTCCAGCGACCAGGACAACGGCACCACCCCCTCCCGCGGCACCAGGTCGTAGCTCGGCTTGAAACCGGCGACCCCGTTCAGTGCCGCGGGCACCCGGATCGAGCCGCCGGTGTCGGTGCCCAGCGAGAAGGTCGCCATCCCGGCCGCGACCGCCACCGCGGATCCGCCGCTCGACCCGCCTGCGATTCGCCCGCCGTCGCGGGCGTTGACCGTCTGCGGCGTGATCAGCCCGTAGGCGAACTCGTGCGTGTGGGTCTTGCCGACCAGGACCGCGCCGGCCCCCGCCAGCCGGGCCGCGACCGCGCTGTCCGACTCGGCTCGGTGCCCGGCCCGCACGCGGGAACTCGCGGTGGTCGGCAGCCCGGCGACGTCGATCAGGTCCTTGAGCCCCATCGGGATTCCGTGCAGCGGCCCGCGCACGCCGCCCCTCGCGATCTCGCGCTCGGCCTCGCGGGCGGCGTCCCGGGCACGGTCGGCGGTGACGGCGACGTACGCGCCGAGACGGGCGTCGGCCTCCTCGATGCGCATCAGCACGTCGTCGACCAGTTCGACCGGGGACAGTTCGCGGCTCCGCACGGCCGCCGCCGCGCCGGACAGCGTCAGGTCAGCGGGCCGCATCGGACTCTCCCGCCTGGTAGACCGCCGCCGGCGCGGTCTCGCCGAGGTCGAGTTCGCGCAGGACACCGACCACGGTGTCGATGTGGTCGGCGGTGGCCACCACCTCGGGCCGGACTTCGGATGACATGGTCCTCCTCCTAAAGCTAAGTGTTTGCGTTAACCTTAACGCAAACACATTGCGTTTAGGAGGTGTCATGTGGTTCGTGGGTGACATCACGGTGCAGCGGGTCGACGAGGTGCTGCTGCCGCCCGAGACCGGTCCCTGGCTGTTGCCAGGCGCGACGCCGGACGTCGTGAACCGGCACGACTGGCTGCGGCCCGACTTCGCCGACGGCGACGTGCTGCGCCTGGCCAGCCACAGCTTCGCGGTCACGGCCGGCGGTCTGCGGATCCTGGTCGACACCGGCATCGGCGACGGCAAGCAGCGCGCCAACCCGGCGTGGCACGACCTGCGCACCGGCTACCTGGACCGGCTCACGGCGGCGGGATTCGCGCCGGAGTCGGTGGACCTGGTCGTGCTCACGCACCTGCACACCGACCACGTCGGCTGGAACACGCGGCTGGTGGACGGCGAGTGGGTGCCGACCTTCCCGCGGGCCCGCTACCTGACCTCACGCGCCGAACGGGACTTCTGGTCGGGCTACGACATGGACGAGCCGCGGCGGCAGATGTTCCGCGACTCGGTCGAGCCGGTGGCGGACGCGGGGCTGCTCGACCTGGTCGACGTGCCCGACGGCGGCGTCGAGGTCGCGCCCGGGGTGCGGCTGGTCCCCACGCCCGGCCACACCCCCGGGCACGTCGCCGTGCGGTTGACCAGCGGGAACAGCAGCGCGGTGATCACCGGTGACTGCGTGCACCACCCGGTCCAGCTGGCGCACCCGGGGATCACCAGTTGTGTCGACATCGATCCGGCGCTCGCCGAGTCGACGCGCCGGTCGCTGCTGGCGTCGCTGGCCGACAGCGGAACCCTGCTGCTGGGCACCCACTTCCCGCCGCCGACCGGTGGCCGCGTCGTCACCGCGAACGGGGGGCTGAAAATTCTGCCGGCGTGATGTCGAGTCCGGTCGTCGCCGTTCGTCCTCGGGTCAACCGAGGAAAGGAGTCGGCGATGGAACTGATGGAGCAGTACCGGCGGGCGCAGGACGGGCTGGACGCGGTGCTGGCGGCGGTGCCGGACGACCGGTGGGACGTGCCGTCGATGTGCGCGGAGTGGACCGTGCGGGACGTGGCCGGGCATCTGATCTGGGGCCAGTGGCAGATGCGGGCGTGGGCGGTGGGCGAGCCGGACCCGGACCGGTCAGGCGCGCCGGGATCGCCGCGGCCGGGCACGTGGACCGGCGACGACCCGGTGGAGACGTGGCGCAAGGCGCGGGCGGCGTCGATGCCGGCGCTGACCGGGGAGGCGCTGGCGCGGACCACGTCGATCACCGGCATCGGCGAGGTGCCGCTGGCCGCGGTGGTGCCGCTGATGATCACCGACACGGTGGTGCACAGCTGGGACATCGGGCACGCGCTGGGCATGGACGTGCGGGCCGACGCGGACCTGGTGGCGCTGGCCGCGGACTGGGCGAGGCAACACGTCGTGCGGCGGCCGGGTTTCTTCGGGCCGGAGGTGACGCCGCCGCCGGACGCCGACGAGCAGACGCGGATGCTGGCGTTCGTGGGGCGCCGCGTGTGAGGGGAGCCTGACAGCGGACGCGGCTGGGCGGGTCGGCGCCGCGTCGGCGCGCGGCCGCGGGCCGGGCGGTGGTCCGGCCCGCCGAGGCCTCGGACCACCCACGCGGCGGCGCGCTGGGGTGGTGGGTGGTCCGGCCCGCGGCAGCGCGCCGAATCGGTGGGTAGCGCGCCGAGTCGGCGGTGGTCCGCAGCAGCGCGCCGGATCGGCCCGCGCGGCAGCGCGCTGGATCGATGGAGGTCCGGTGTGCCGCCGCGTGCCAGAGCGGGCAGCGCGCGGGGCGGCGCGGGTCCGGCCTGCGGAGGGCTTGGCGCATACGGCCACCGGCCGCCATTTCGGTGCGGGACCGCGCGCCGGATCAATGGGCAACGCGCTGGGACGGCGGGTGGTCCGGCCCGCCAAGGCCTCGGACCACCCACGCGGCGGCGCGCATTGCCGACTGGAACCTGAGGTGCGAAGAGCTGGCGGGTCGGCCTTCCGGAGGGGATGGCGCGCTGCCCCGCATCGGCGCACTACCCGCGGGGGCAGGCCCACTCGTCCGCGAACCACCTCAGGTTCGGCGGCTCGTCTGGAACCGTTGCTGGTACGCCCTCGGCGAGACGCCCGTGTGCTGCACGAACACGCGCCGCAGGGATTCGGCGCTGCCGAAGCCGCTCGCGTAGGCCGTGGCGGTCACCGGGTGGCCCGCGTCGAGCAGGGACTTCGCCGCGTCGAAGCGGATCAGTTCCACGTACTTGGCCGGCGTGGTGCCCAGTTCCTCCTGGAAGAGCCGCGTCAGGTGGCGGGTGCTCAGACCCGCCCGCGCGGCCAGCTTCGGCAGCGAGTGGTCCCCCGCCGGGTCCGCCGCGACCGCGTCGCACACCGCGCGCAGTGGCGGGGTCTTCGGGGCCGGGCCGCGCAGCGACGGCGAGAACTGCGACTGCCCGCCGGGCCGCTGCAGGAACACCACCAGCGACCGCGCCACGCGGCGGGCCAGCTCGGGCCCGTGGTCGCGCTCCACCAGCGCCAGCGCCAGGTCGATGCCTGCCGTGACCCCGGCCGAGGTGAACACCGGCCCGTCCTCCACGAAGATCGCGTCCGGCTCGACCTGGATCGCCGGGTGCGCGCGGGCCAGCGTCGCGGCGTGCTGCCAGTGCGTCGTGGCCCGGCGGCCGTCCAGCAGTCCCGCCGCGGCGAGCACGAACGATCCCGTGCAGATCGACGCGACCCGCTTCGCCCGCCCCGCGATGGTCCGCGCCGCCTCGGCCAGTTCCGGCGGGACGGCGCGCGCGGGGAACACGTCGCCGCCCATCACCAGAGCCGTGTCCAGCGGCCCGGTGTCCGCAACGTCGGCGTCGACGGGGATCCGCATGCCGGTCGACGACGACACGTCCCGCCCGCCGACCGAGCACAGCACCAGCCGGTAGTCCGCGCCGAACCGGTTGGCCTCGGCGAACACCTCGCTCGGCCCGGCCACGTCGAGCAGCTTCACCTCGTCGAACACCAGTAGCGCCAGCCGCCGCACGCGCACCTCCACACGTCCCGATCTGTGGAGAGTACGTCGCGAATCGAGGAGCGCAGGCAACCCCGCCGCTGCGACGCTCGAGGGGACCAGAAAGGACACCACCGATGACCACCGTGATCGCCGGCATCACCATCCCCGACTCCGCGCTCGCCGCCGAAGCCACCGAGCTGGTCCGCGACGCGACCGACGACCTGCTGTTCCACCACTCGCGCCGGGTGTTCCTGTTCGGCTCGCTGCAGGGCCGCCGCCTCGGCCTCACCGCCGACCCGGAACTGCTCTACGTCGGCGCGATGTTCCACGACCTCGGCCTCACCGAGAAGCACCGGGGCGCGACGCAGCGGTTCGAACTCGACGGCGCCGACGAGGCCCGCCGCTTCCTCGAATCCCACGGCGTGCCCGAGGACTCCGTGCGCAAGGTGTGGGAGGGCATCGCCCTGCACACCACCCCCGAGGTGCCGTGGCGGCTGGAACCCGAGGTGGCCCTCGTGACCGCGGGTGTGGAGACCGACGTGCTCGGCATCGGCCGGGACAAGCTGGCCGAGTCCGACCTCGCGGCCGTCGTCGCGGCCCACCCGCGCCCGGACTTCAAGCGCCGCATCATCCAGGCCTTCGCCGACGGCTTCCGGCACCGCCCGGACTCCACCTTCGGCACGGTCAACGCCGACGTCCTCGAACACGTCGACCCCGCCTACCGGCACATCGACTTCGTGGAGGTGATCCTCCGCAACGACTGGCCGGAATGATCCGTCCGCCGGCGCCTCCGCGGACCAGGCGTCACTCCCCCGCGAGTGCGAGGACCGTGCGGGCCTGCTCCAGCATCGCCACGTCGAGGAAGGTGCCGTCGGTCAGGGCGATCGCCCCGACGCCGGCCGCGGTGGCGTGGTCCAGCCGGGACAGCACCTCGCGGGCCCGTGACACTTCTTGTTCGCTGGGCAGGAAAGCGACCCGAATGGTGTCCAGCTGGGCCGGGTGGATCGCGGTGCGCCCGCGGAACCCCAGCGCCCGCCCCGCGCGGCAGGACGCGGCGAGCCCGTCCAGGTCACGGACGTTGGTGTAGGCCGACATCACCGGCGGCACCAGGCGGGCAGCGCGCGCGGCGACGACCACCCGGCTGCGCGCCCAGGCCAGCCCGGCCTCGTCGGTCACCCCGAGGTCGGAGCGCAGGTCCGCTTCGCCGAGGCCGATGGAGGCGACCTGCGCCGACGCCGTCGCGATCTCCAGTGCCCGCTCGACGCCGAGCGCGGATTCGATGAGCGGGTGCAGCTCCCGGCCGGGCAACGCCTCGGCCAGCGCGTGGATCTCCTGAGCAGACTCGACCTTCGGGATCCGCGCGCCCACCTCCACCGGCAAACCGGCCAGAGCCGCCAGGTCCGCCGTGTGCCACGGCGTGCTCGCGTGGTTGATGCGCACCTGCACGCGGCGGGCGAGCGACTCCGACAGCAGCCGCACCGCGTTCGCTCGCGCCTCGTCCTTGCGAGCCGGGGCGACGGCGTCCTCCAGGTCCACGAGCACGACGTCGGCGGCCGAATCCAGCGCCTTCGCCACCCGGTCGGGCCGATCGGCCGGCACATACAGCAGGGTCAACGCCGGAGCGCTCACACCACACCCTCCTCACGCAACCGCACCACGACCAACGGCGCGAACAGCGCCTTCACCACCCGATCCGGCCGATCGGCCGGCACATACAGCAGAGTCAACGCCGGAGCGCTCACACCACACCCTCCCCACGCATCCGCGCCACGACCAACGGCGCGAACAGCACCTTCCCCACCCGGTCCCGCCGGCCAGCCGGCACCAGAGTCAACGCGGGCGCACTCACGCCGCGCCCTCCTCACGCAACCCCGCCACCACCGAAGACGCGACACCCAGCACCTTCACGACCCGATCCGCGGGCGCATGCAACAGCGTCAACGCGGGCGCACTCACACCGCACCCTCCTCACGCAGCCGCGCCACCTCGGACGGCGCGAAACCCAGCTCCCCCAGCACTTCGTCGGTGTCCGCGCCGTGCGCACGGCCCGTGTGGGCGATGACCCCGTCGTGACCGGACAGCCGGAAGATGGGCCCCTGCATGAGCGTCGGCCCCAGCTCTAGGTCCTCGATCTCGTGGATCGTGCCCAGGGCGCGGAACTGCGGGTCCTCGACGATGTCCTCGGCGTCGTAGATCGGCGCCACCGCGGCCTGCGCGGCCTCGAACTCGGCGACCACCTCGTCGCGGGTGTGCCGCGCGATCCACCCGCCCACGGCCTCGTCGAGCTCGTCGGCGTGCTTCGCGCGCTCCGCGCCGCTGGCGAACCACGGCTCGTCGATCAGGTCCGGCCTGCCGACCAGCCGCATCACGCGCTCGGCGATCGACTGCGCCGACGTCGACACGGCGACCCACTGCCCGTCGCCGGTGCGGTAGGTGTTCCGCGGCGCGTTGTTCACCGACCGGTTGCCGGTGCGCGGCTGCACCGAGCGCAGCTGGTCCCACCGCGTGATCTGCGGCCCCAGCATCGCCAGGATCGGCTCCACGATCGCGGTGTCCACGACCTGACCGCGCCCGGTCCGCTCACACGCCGACAGCGCCACCATGATCGCGTACGCGGTGGCCAGCGAGGCGATGCCATCGGCGAGCCCGAACGGCGGCAGCGTCGGCGGCCCGTCCGGTTCCCCGGTGGCGGCCGCGAACCCGCTCATCGCCTCCGCCAGCGTGCCGAACCCGGGCCGCCGCCGGTACGGGCCGATCTGCCCGAACCCGGTGACGCGGGCGAGCACGAGCCGCGGGTTGCGCGCGGACAGCTCGTCGTAGCCCAGGTCCCAGCGCTCCAGCGTGCCCGGCCGGAAGTTCTCGATGATCACGTCCGACCGCTCGGCCAGCTTCAGGAACACCTCCCGGCCGCCGGGTTTGCCCAGGTCGGCGGTGATGGTGCGCTTGTTGCGGCCGAGCGTCTTCCACCACAGGTTGACGCCGTCCTTGGCGACGCCGTGGTTGCGCGCCGGATCGGGACGGCCGGGGTGCTCGACCTTGATCACCTCGGCGCCCATGTCGCCCAGGTGCATCGCGGCCATCGGGCCGGCGAACAGCGTGGCGGCGTCGACGACGCGCAACCCGGCCAGCGCCCCGGCGGCGGGGTCCCGGGAGACGGTCACGCGGTCACCTCCGGCAAGTCCCAGGCGCAGCGGAACCCCACGGTCGCGCCGCGCGCCAGCCCGAGCCCGGGCAGGAGCAGCTTCACGCTGTAGTCCGGGTCGCGGCGGCCGCCTTCGACGTACCAGTCGGAGCCTTCGGCGCGGTAGTCGCAGCCGCCCTTGAGCATCACGAACCGGGTGCGCCCGTCGGAGTGCTCGCTCTCGGTCCAGTTCCACACGGCGGGCTCGCCGCGGCGCAGCAGGCCGGTCTCACCCGCGAGCTGCCATTCGTCCTCGGTGGGCAGCCGCCCGCCGCGCCACGCGCAGTACGCGCGGGCGTCGTCGAGGTCCACGTAGGTCACCGGCGCGTCGGCGTCGGTGTTCCAGGCGAGGAACCGGTGCGGTTGCGCCGGCCGGTAGCCGGTCCGCTCCAGGAACTCGGTGAACTGCGCGTTGGTCACCTCGGTCGCCGCGACGGCCACCGCGTTCGCGAGCACGCCGTCACGCTGGAGGGTGCGCGCGTCGTGCAGCCGGGGCGGCAGCGGCTTCCACTCGTCGACGTACGGCGCGCCCTGGTACATCCCGGTCTCGCGGGCGCGGTAGCGGACGGTCAGCACGTACGGTCCGGCGGGCACGACCACCGCGTCCGGGTCGGGCGTGCCGGTGCTGCGGGCCGGCTGCTTGCGCACGGCGAGGCGGTGCGGGAAGCGGGCGTCCGGATCGTGCGGCACGTCCGGCAGTTCCTTCACCCACGTGGGTTCCGTCTCGGCACGCAGGAAAGCGGCGATCCCTCGCGCGGGCACACCCGGACCCAGCAACGGGATTCCGGGCGCGACCGGGCCGGTGTAGTCCTCGTCGCTCCGGTTGACGACCGTCCACAGTGTCTGGTCGCCGAGGTCCCAGCGGGAGCCGTACACCCCGGCCTCCTCCGCGCCGGGCGCGAGTTCGGCCAGCGGCGTCCACTCGCCGTGCAGCAGCAGGTCCTCGGCCGCTCGCTGGACGGTCACCATGCGCCGCACCGTCGCCGCGTCCCGGCGCGACCAGCCGACCCACACGCCGAAGACGACCTCCCACACCATCACGCCGACGCCGTTGAGCCACGCCGACTGCAGTTCCTCGGTGTGGTCGCGGTGCCAGCGGCGGACGTGGTGCTGCATGTGCCGCCGCTCGTACCAGTGCGCGCGCAGCACGCCGGGCACGGGCGAGTCGGCGAAGAACTGCGCCCACGACGACGCGTGGTCCTCGATCCGCTCGACCGGCAGCTTCGACTCGCCCTCCAGCACGATCCCCGGCTTCGCCCGCTCCAGGGCCTTGACGAACTCGGGTTCCGCCTTCTTGAGGGTGTCCAGGAAGACGCCGTCCGCGCCGAGGTCGGCGACCAGCGACGCGAGCTCCTCGAGGTCGTCCCCGGCGCGGCGGGTGCCGACGTCCCACGGGTTGTAGTCGACGAACACGTGCAGGCCCGCGTCGTGGAACTGCCGCACGAGATCGGTCAGCCCGGGCACGTCGCGGTAGAAGTCCCACTGGTTGCGGTCGTCCAGGCCGATCACCGGGTAGGCGTGCCACAGCACGACCGCGTCCAGGCCGGCGAACCGTTCCCGGGCGTCGGCGAGGAACCGCTCCGGCGTGAAGCGGCCCTGTTCGAAGTCGTAGAGCAGCTCGTCCCACAGCCACACCTGCGCGACCGTGCGGCACCGCGCCGCCCACGCCGCTCCGGGCCGCTCGTAGGCCGCGCCGGTGTAGCCGTGCCGCCCGCGGGCGTCCGCGCGCCACTCGCGCAGCCGCTCGCGCCACGCCGGGCGGTCGGCCGGGTCCGCCGGGCCCGCGAAGATCTTCGCCTCGTCCAGCGCGACCAGCTGGTCCTCGGTGAGCGGGCCGAGCGGGACCTCGGTGGGCCGGTCGATCGGGCGCGGCACGAGCGGGTCGAACGTGTAGGTCATTTCGCGCTCTCCTCGACCTCCGCGACGGTGGGCACGGCGTCCTGCGCGCCGGGCCGGGTGACCGCGAGGGCGGCCGCGGCGCCGGCGAGCCGGGCGGCGCCGGCCAGGTCCAGTCCGCGGGCGAGCCCGGCCGCGAGCACGCCGCAGAAGGTGTCCCCGGCGCCGGTCGTGTCGACCGCGGCCACCTTGACGCCCGGCACCCGCACGGGCTCGCGGTCCCGTTGCGCCACCAGGGATCCCTCAGCGCCGAGCGTGATCACCACGGCGGGCACCCGCTCCAGCAGCGCCGCGGCCAGCTCCTCTGGCGCGGCCTGGGTGTGCGCGAGGTCGGCGGCCTCGTACTCGTTGACTACCAGCAGGTCCAGCGCCGCCCAGACGTCACCGGGCAGGTCCTGCGACGGCGCCGCGTTGAGCACCATCCGGGCGCCCGGCCGTCGCGCGGCGGCGGCCGCGCGCACCATGTCGAGCGGGATCTCCAGCTGCGCCAGCACGACGTCGGCGTGCGCGATCCGCTCGACCTGGGTGGCGGTCAGTTCGAGGCGCGCGTTGGCGCCGGGCGCGACCACGATGGCGTTCTCGCCGTCCGGGGAGACGGTGATGAGCGCGGTCCCGGTCGGGGCGTCCACACGGGACACCAGGTCGGTGCGGACCCCGGCTCGCTCCAGGGAGGCCAGCAGCAGATCGGCGGACTCGTCGCGGCCCAGGGCGCCGACGAACGTGGTGTCCGCTCCCCCGGCCCGCGCCGCGGCGACAGCCGAGTTCGCGCCCTTGCCACCGGGGGTGCGGCGCAGGTCGCCGCCGAGGATCGTCTCCCCGCCACCCGGATGGCGCGGCACGTCGACGACGAGGTCGACGTTGGCCGAGCCGACGACCACGACCTGCCCGGTCATGCGGCACCTCGTTCCACGGTCAGGGCGGCCGTGCGGGCCGCGAGGTCGGTGATGCGCTGCTCCCCGCCCGGCAGCGAGGTCGCGATGCGGTCGTCCAGCGGTTTCGCCCACTGGTCCGGCACCCCGTGCAGGGCGCCGACGACGCCGCCGACAGTAGCGGCCGCCGAGTCGGTGTCCCAGCCCGCGGTGACCGCGATCGAAATGCTCGGGCCGAACTCGCCGCCGCCCCTGGCCAGCGCGAAGGCGATGACGGCCGCGTTGTTCAGGACGTGGACCCAGTGCAGGTGCCCGTATTCGGCGTGCAGGCGGTCCAGTCCCGCGTCGACGCCGAGACCGGCCAGCGACCGTCCGAACCGGACGGCCTGCGCGAGCCTGCTGTCCGGCGGGATCACGGTTTCCGCCGCGTCCAGCACCTCGTCGGCGGTGCCGCACACCATCGACGCCGAGGCGAGCGCGGCGGCCCACATCGCGCCGTAGATGCCGTTGCGGGTGTGGCTCAGGCGGGCGTCGGTCCACGCCATCCGGGCCGCGGCGCGCACGTCGCCCGGCGAGACCCAGCCGAACACGTCGGTCCGGATGAGCGCGCCGATCCACTCGCGGAACGGGTTGTGGTGCGTGGCGGTCTCCGGCACCGGGCGGGCGTCCAGGATGTTGCGGTAGGCGGCGCGCTCGGCGGTGAACACCCGCCCGGCGGGCAGGTTGTCCAGCCACAGCTGGGCGACGTCGTCGGTGGTGAACCCGCGGCCGCGCTGCTCCAGGAGAGTGAGCGCGAGCATCGGGTAGTTGAGGTCGTCGTCCTCCGGCATCCCGTCGATGTTCTCCGCCAACGAGGTCGGGGCGGAGCGGCGGTTCCACGGCCACCGCGTGGCGACCTCGTCCGGCAGGCCGACGGCGGTGAACCAGCGGTCGAGCGGCCAGCGGCCGGTGGCGCGCAGGATCTCCTCGATGCCCTCGCGGGGGATCTTCTCGACCGGCTTGCCGAGCAGGCACCCGGCGGCGCGGCCGGTCCACGCGTCGAGCACGCGCCCGCTGCCGCCGGGCAGTTCCGGCGCGGGCGGCAGCAGCTCGGCGATAGCGTCCCAGTCGTCCGGCTCGTGCGGCGCCGGCGTGGCGGGCAGCGCGGCCAGCTCGTCGAGCAGGTCGCGGGCCAGCGCCCGCAGCTCCGGGGTGGCCGGCCGCGGACCGGCGCCGCTCACCGCGGGCACCGGGTCGCCACCGGCCGCGACCCAGCGGTCCCGGATAACGGTGACGTCCCGGCCCTCGGCGGCGGACTGCACCAGCTCGTGGGCCAGCAGGTCCTCGGGCTGCGCCCAGGTCAGCCTCACGACCGCTCCCCCATCCGCCGCGGCGCCGTCCCGGCCTGCGCCGTGCCCACCTGCCGACTCACCGGCCCAGCCGACCGCGCGATCACCACCGGATCCCGCCACTCCAGCCGCACAGTCACGCCACCCTCCTCACACAACCCCCAGCCGAGCCTCACGACCGCTCCCCCGTCCGCCGCCGCGGCGTCCCGGCCTGCGCCGTGCCCACCTGCCGACTCACCGGCCCAGCCGACCGCGCGATCACCACCGGATCCCGCCACTCCAGCCGCACAGTCACGCCACCCTCCTCACACAACCCCCAGCTGCTGTCGTCCCGCACCGTCACGCCTGGTCCAGCGCGTCCAGCGTCCGCAGCCGCGCCAGTGCGCGTTCCCGGTCCGCCTTCAGGATGTCCGCGGCCGCCGCGGCCATCAGCCGCCCGGTTTCGCGGAGGTCCATCCTGCTCGCCTCGCCGATCGCGTCGATCCAGTCGGCGGGCACGGCCGCCGTGCCACCGAGACCGGCACAAAGCGCGCCCGCCATCACCGCGATCGAGTCGGCGTCCCGGCCGTAGTTCACCGCGCCCAGGACCGCGCCGCGGTAGTCGCCGCGGTGGCCGAGCACGAACCCGAGCGCGGCGGGCAGCTCCTCGATCGACTTGGTGCGCGACGGCCGCCGCGCGTCCATCGACATCTGCCGGTACTGCGGCCCCACCGAGTCATAGGGCGCGACCGTGTCCCGGATCAGCCGGGCCAGCTCCCGCTCCTCGTCGTCGTTGGACGGTGCGGAAGTCCAGCCGTCGAAGGCGTCCACCACGGCGCGGAGGGCGGCGGCGGTGCCGTCGTGCGCGACGTCCAGCGCCGCCGCGACCACGTCGTCCAGCGTCGCGCCGGGGGCGACCGACGCCGCGACCATCGCCGCGAACACGCCGGCCGCCTCCCGGCCGTAGCTGGACTGGTGGGCGCCGGTCAGGTCGATCGCCTCGGCGTAGGCGCCGCGCGGGTCCCCGGCGTTGGCGAGCCCGACCGGCGCCACGTACATCGCGGCGCCGCAGTTGACGACGTTGCCGACCCCGGCCTCCCGCGGGTCGACGTGCCCGTAGTGGAGCCGGGCGACGATCCACTTCTCCGCCAGGAACACCCGCTGCAGCAGCAGCGCGGTCGACTCCAGCTCGGGCACCCACCTGGGTTCGCCGATCATCAGCGGCACCAGGTCCTCGGCCATCGCGTACGCGTCGAGGTGCGCGCGGCGCTTCGCGTACACCTCGACGAGCGCGCGGGTCATCAGGGTGTCGTCGGTGACGTGCCCGTCCCCCTTGTGGTACGGCGCGATCGGGCGCGCCTCCCGCCAGTTCGGGAACCACGGCCCGACGATGCCGGTCACCCGGCCGCCGTGGCGCTCCTCGATCTGTTCCGGGGTCCACCCCTCGGTGGCGCCACCCAGCGCGTCCCCCACGGCCGCCCCGGTGATCACCGCCACCGCTCGGTCTTCCAGCCAGGTCACCGGCTTCACGTTTCCCTTCCAGATGGTCCGGTCGCTACCGGTTGATGGAGTTCCAGCCGTCCGTCAGTTCCTTCGACAGACCGTTCGCGTCGATCTGCTTCGCCAGGAACTTCTGGTAGGCCGGGGTAGCGACGGTGTCCTTCCACTGCGCGTACTTGTCGACGAACAGGTACGGCGCGGAGGTGAGGTACTGGCCCGAGGACAGGATCTCCTTCCAGCCGTTCTGCGCGCCGAGCTTCGTGGTCAGCGCCTCGCGGGCCGAAGTGGTCGCCGGGATCAGCGCGTCGGCCTCGTTGAGCGCGGCCAGGTTCTCGGTGTTGGTGAAGAACTCGATGAACTGCGCGGCCTGCTCGACGTGCGCGGAGTCCTTGTTCACCGACAGCGTCTGCGGGTTGGCGGCCTGCGCGGGACCGGCGGGGCCGGCCAGCGGCGGCAGCACGACCCAGTCGAAACCGGCGGGCGCGTCCTTGGCGATGTTCGCGGCCTGGAACGAACCCTGGATCGTCATCGCGGTCTGCCCGGCGTAGAACGGCGCCAGCGCCTTGGAACCGGACTGGGTCAGCGTGACCGGCAGGATCGAGTTGTCCTGGTGCGCCATCGCGTCCACTAGCTGCGGCAGGGCCATCTCACCCTGGCCGACGCTGATCTTCGCGTCGGTGCCGGTGCCGTCGAAGTACTTGCCGCCGAAGCCGGGCGCGAGCGCGACCATCGCGGCGGTCGGGCTGGACAGGCCCCAGCCGAGACCGTAGGCGCCGTCGCGGGTGGTCGCCTTCGCGATCTCCCGCAGCTGGTCCCAGGTCATCGTGTCGCCGGCCGGGACGGTGACCCCGGCCTTCTGCAGCAGCGCCCGGTTGGCGAAGACCACATAGGACTGCAGCTCGGTCGGGTAGGCGATCACCTGGTTGTCCACGGTGACCGAGTCCAGCACGCCCTTGGGGATGTCGGTCTTCTTCTGCTCCGACAGGTACGGCGTGAGGTCGGCGAGGTAGCCGTCCTTGGCGAACGGGACGACGCCGGCAGCCTCGTAGTGGATGATGTCCGGCGCGCTGCCCGCGTTGAACTGCGTGATCAGCTTGTCGTAGACGCCGTCCCAGCCCGCCTGCACGACCTCGACCTTGACGTCGGGGTGCGCCTTGTTCCAGTCGTCGACGATCTTGTTCGTCGCCGCGATCGCCGCGGGCTGGTCCGACAGGGACTGGAACTTGAGCGTCACCGGGCCGCCGGCGCTGTCACCGCCGCTGGAGCACGCGGTGAACAGCAGGCTCGCGGCCGCCGCGAGCGCGGCCGTCACCAAACGTCGAGACTTCATTGACCGACCTTTCGTTTTCCGGGGGTTCATCCCTTCACCGCCCCGGCCATCAGCCCGCTGGTGAGCCTCCGGCGCAGGATGGTGAAGAAGACGATGCTGGGGATCGCGGCGAGCACGGCGCCCGCGGCGAGCGGGCCGAGGGAAACCTTGCCCTCGCCGCCGATGAACATGTTCAGCGTGATGGGCAGCGTGTAGTTCTCCGGCGACTGGAGCAGCACCAGCGCGAAGAAGAACTCGTTCCAGGAGGAGACGAAGCTGAACATCGCGGTGGCGACGATGCCGGGCATCAGGAGCGGGAACACGATCCGGCGCAGCACGGTCCACCGGCCCGCGCCGTCCATCGCGCCGGCCTCTTCCAGGTCGACCGGGATCGCGCTGACGTAGCCCTGCAGCATCCACAGCGCGAACGGCAGCGTGTAGGTGGTGTGCACGAGCGTCAGCCCGGCCAGGCTGTCGGCCAGCCCGATGGTGCGCAGGATCAGGAACAGCGGCAGGATCACCAGGACCACCGGGAAGACCTGGGACACCAGGATCCAGCCCACGCCGGCGGCGCGGATCTTGCCCTGGAGCCGGGCGAGCACGTAGGACGCGGGCAGCGCGATCACGATGACCAGCGCAGTGGACACCAGCGCCACGACCAGGCTGTTGCCCGCCGAGTGCACCAGGCCCTGCCGGTCGAGCGCTTCGGTGTAGTTGTCCCAGTGCCACTGCTGCGGCAGCAGGCTGACGGTGAGCGAGTTGAGCTCGCCGGAGGACTTCACCGACGCCGAGATCAGCCACAGCAGCGGGAAGCCGAGGAACAGGATGTAGGCCGCCAGCGCCAGGTACTGGGCGGGACGCACGAGGACGCGCATGTGGTCACCGCCCCCGCTCGGCGCGGTCGTCGCGGAACTGCGACCGCAGGTAGACCGCCAGCAGCAGCACGACGATGATCACGAGCACGAGCCCCATCGCCGCCGCGTAGCCGATGTTGCGGTTCTTGAACGCTTCGAGGTAGATGAAGAGCACCGGCACCATCGTCTTTCCGCCCGGCCCGCCCTCGGTGAGGACGTAGACCAGCGAGAACGAGTTGAAGTTCCAGATGAAGTTCAGCGACGTGATCGAGGTGACGATCGGCCGCAGGCTGGGCCAGGTGACCGCAGTGAACCGCCGCCACGCGCCCGCGCCGTCCACCGCCGCGGCCTCGTGCAGGTCCTGCGGAATCTGCTGCAGACCGGCCAGCAGGGTGACGGTGGTCTGCGGCATGCCGACCCACACGCCGACGACGATCACCGCGGGCAGGGCGGTGGAGAAGTCGCCGAGCCAGTTGGTGTCGGCGGGCAGGCCGACGCTGCCGAGGAAGGCGTTGAGCGGGCCGCCGTTGGCCGAGTAGATCATCTGCCACATGATCGCCACGACGACCGGCGGCATCGCCCACGGGATGAGGGCGAGCACGCGGGTCAGGCCCTGCAGCTTGAGGCCCGAGTTGAGCAGCAGCGCCAGGCCCATCGAGGCGGCCAGCTGCAGCACGGTGACGCCGACCGTCCAAATCAGACCGATGCGGAGGCTGTCCCAGAAGAACGAGTTGCCCGCCAGCTTGGTGAAGTTGTCGATGCCGGTGAAGTCGTAGTCGGGGTTGCGGACCAGGCGGGCGTCGGTGAACGCCAGCGCCAGGCCCATCACCAGCGGCGCGACGCTGAGCACCAGGATCGGGATCAGCGACGGCATCACCAGCGCGATCGCCTCGCGGCGGCGCGAGCGGGCCATGGTGCCCTTGCGGCGCTTGCGGGGCGCCGGTGCGGGTGCGGGGGCGCGGGTGTCCGCGGCCAGGGTCATCGCCGGCCTCCCTCGGTGAGCCCGCCCGCGGCGGGGACGGTGGAACCGCGCACGATCAGCTCCGGGCCGACGGTGACCTGCTGCGCGTCCTGGCCGGCGTCGTCGGCGAGGCGGAGCATGAGCTGCGCGGCGGCGCGCCCGCGCTCGGTGCTGCCGAGGGAGACGCTGGTCAGGGTCGGGTGGAAGACGCGGCCGATCTCGGTGTCGTCCATGCCGGTGACCGCGATGTCGTCCGGCACGGACAGCCCGAGTTCGCGGATGGCGTGGATGGCGCCGATGGCGAGCAGGTCGTTGGCCGCGACGATGGCGTCGAGGCGCTCCGGGGCCGCGGCGAGCAGGCGGCGCGCAGCGGTGAGGCCGGCGGCGACGGTGAAGTCCTTGGCGACCTCGGTGGTGTGGCCCGTGCCCGCGGCGGCTTCGAAGCCGCGCTGGCGGGCCTGGCCGGGGGTGGTGTCGAGGGGGCCGTTGAGGAAGCCGATCCGGCGGCGCCCGAGTTCCTTCAGGTGGCGGACCGCCTGGCCGATGCCGCCCGCGGAGTCGGTGGAGACCGAGCTGATGCCGTGGGCGTCCAGGGCGCGGCCGATGACCACGACCGGGACGGCGGCCTGCTGGATCTCCTCGATCAGGCGGTCGTCGGTGCGCAGCGGGCTGATGACCATGCCGTCGACGAAACCGCTGTTGAGGCTGCGCACCAGGTCGGCCGTCGAGGTCGAGGTGTCGCCGGTGGTCATGACCACGACGCGGTACCCGTGCGGCGCGAGGACCTCGTGGATGGCCCGCATCATCTCGACGTAGACCGGGTTGCCGATGTCGGCGACCGCGAACGCGATCTGGAAGGTCTTCTTCATCCGCAGCGAGCGGCCGATGGCGTCCGGGCTGTAACCCAGCTCCTCCGCGGCGGCCCGGACGCGCTCGATCATGGCCGGGCTAGCGCCGGTGCCGTGCAGGGCGCGCGAGGTCGAGGCCAGAGACACCCCGGCTCGTTCGGCCACCTGCAGCAGCGTGGCCCGTGTAGACGTCATTGTCGCTCCGTCGTCGTTCGTTGCCTTGGAAACGTTTCCAACCCGTGACGCTCGGTGGTTGGAAACGATTCCAAGGGGCTGCGGGGAATAGTGACATCCGGTTCGAGGGGTGTCAACACCGGGGTGCGCGTGGGGTCGCGGTGGCGGCTTCGACGCTGGTCAGCGGGCGGCTGAGCTCGCGCGGCAGGCGGTGGCGCTCGCCCTACTGTTCGCGGCGGGGTTTTTACGCTCCGCTACGAGCTTCCCACACTCCGCGATACCCGCCGCGCTGCCCCGCCCGTGTCCTACGCTCCGCGATGCATCCCGCGCTACCCCGCGCGTGAACCACTCCCCACGACGCCATCCGCGCTATCCCGCGCAAGCCACACGCCCGCGGCGCATCCCGCACTGCCCCGCGGGGCCACACGCCCGCCACGCATCCCGCGCTACCCCGCGGGGCCACACGCCCGCCACGCATCCCGCGCTACCCCGCGCGGCCACACCCCCGCCACGCATCCCGCGCTACCCCGCCCGAACCACACGCCCCGCCACGCATCCCGCGCTACCCCGCCCGAACCACACGCCCCGCGACGCATCCCGCGCTGCCCCCCGCCCGAACCA
>NZ_JAKGSD010000040.1:22013-78481 GCF_021654135.1 Amycolatopsis tucumanensis
ACCACACGCCCCGCGACGCATCCCGCGCTGCCCCCCGCCCGAACCACACGCCCCGCCACGCCACCCGTGCTACCCCACGCCTCCGATGCGTCCCGCACTGCCCCGCCCGAATCACAGGCTCCGCGGTGCGATCTGCCTCCAGGCGCGAGCCGCGCCCACGCTGCCACGCGGTCTCACGTCTCGCACTGTCAGGCGCATCGCTCCGCAGTGCGAGTTTCCCGTCCTTGAAGGCGCCCCGAAGGTTGCGCCCGGGAGCGTCCACTTCAGACCCTGCGCGCGACATTTTCCCCAGCAGGTCAGCGGAAAGCGTCCGCGTTCTCCCGCGCCCACTGCTCGAACGTGCGCGGCGCCCGCCCGGTCACTTCGGCCACGTCGGGGTGCACCGTGGCCTCGTCCAGCTTGCCCTCGGCGTAAAACTGGGCGAACGCCTCCACGTAGTCGGCCGGCATCGCCGCTGCCATCTCGGCCCGGGTCTCCTCGTCGGACAGGCCCACCGCGCGCAGGTCCCGGCTCAGCACACGCCCGAGCACCGCCACCTGCTGGGCAGGCAACAGCGCCTCGGGACCGGTCAGATCGTAGATCCGGCCCTCGTGCCCGCCCCGCAGCGCCCGCACGGCCACCGCCGCGATGTCGCCCGGGTCGACGCACGCCGCGGGCACGTCCGGGTACTGCACACGCACCTCGTCGCCCGCCCGCAGCTGCGGCAGCCACCGCAGCGCGTTCGACATGAACGCCCGCGGCCGCAGGAACGTCCACGCCAGACCGGACTCCCGCACGGCCCGTTCGGACAGCGTCATGTACCGCGACACCGCGTTGTCCAGATCCGCGAGCGCGGCCGACCCACCGGACAACAACACCACCCGCTCGACACCAGCCGCCCGCGCCCGCGCCAGCAGCCCCGGCATGTCCGCGTACCCGGACAGCAGGAACACCCCAGTCACGCCCTCGAACGGGACGCTCGCCGGATCGTTGAGATCGCCGACCACCGGCTCCGCACCGGGGACCACGGCGTCCGGCTTCCGCACCAGCGCCCGCACCGGCTCACCAGTCCCGGCGAACTCGCGCACCACCGCCCCGCCCGCCGTGCCGGTCGCGCCAGTGACGAGAAACATCGTGCCCCCCAGATGCCGGTCGAGTCCTGGACAATACCCGGTGTGAAGAAGATCGGGTTCCTTTCGTTCGGCCACCACCAGCCGGGCACGCCCACCCCGACGGCCGGCGACGCGCTGCGGCAGATGGTCGAGCTCGCCGTGGCCGCCGAGGAGCTGGGCGTCGACGGCGCGTTCCTACGCGTGCACCACTTCGCGCCCCAGTTCTCGACACCCTTCCCGCTGCTGGCGGCGATGGCCGCGCGCACCGAGCGCATCGAGCTCGGCACCGGCGTGATCGACATGCGCTACGAGAACCCGCTCTACATGGCCGAACAGGCCGCGGCCACCGACCTGCTCAGCGGCGAACGGCTGCAGCTCGGCATCAGCCGCGGCTCCCCCGAACCCGCGCTGCACGGCGCGTCCGCGTTCGGCTACGTCCCGGCCGACGGCGAGACCGACGCGGACATGGCGCGCAAGCACACGGAGATCTTCCGGACCGCGATCGGCGGCAGCGGTGTCGTCCGGGCCGATCCGCGGATGACCGGCCGCGGCGGGATGCTCGCGATCCAGCCGCAGTCGCCGACGCTGTACGAGCGGATCTGGTGGGGCAGCGGCACCCGCGCCACCGCGAAGTGGGCCGCCGAGCAGGGGATGAACCTGATGAGCTCGACACTGCTCACGGAGGACACCGGGGTGCCGTTCGACGAGCTGCAGGCCGAGCAGATCGAGATCTTCCGCGCGGAGTGGGCGCGCCAGGGGCACGTCCGCGAGCCGCGGGTGTCGGTGAGCCGCAGCGTAATTCCGATCACCACCGACGTCGACCGGCGGTTCTTCGGGCGGGAACGGGACAGCCAGGACCAGGTCGGCTGGCTCGACGGCGGGGTGGCGCGGTTCGGGAAGACCTACGCGGGCGAGCCGGACGTGATCGCCAAGCAGCTCGCCGAGGACGCGGCCGTGCAGGCGGCGGACACGGTCCTGGTGACGGTGCCGAACCAGCTCGGCGTGGACTACAACGCGCACCTGCTGGAGTCGATCGTCCGCGACGTCGCACCCGACGCCGGCTGGCGCTGAAACGTTCGCCGCTCGTTCACCGGGTCCTCATGTGCACGGCCGAAGATCGCCGGGTGCGTAGAACACTGGCGATCGTGCTGATGCTGAGCGGAATCCTGCTGACCTCGGTGGCGCCCGCGAACGCGAGCGAGCCGCGGCAGCGGGTGCTGTCCGTGCTGAGTTTCAACATCCACCACGCGCAGGGCACCGACGACGTGCTCGACCTCGCGCGCGTGGCCGGGGTGATCCGGGACAGCGGCGCCGACGTGGTCGGGCTGCAGGAGGTGGACCGGCACTACTCGGCGCGCAGCGAGTGGGCCGACCAGGCCGCCGAGCTCGCCCGGATGCTCGGCTACCACGTGGTCTTCGGCGCGAACATCGACCGGGACCCGCCCGCCGCCGGCAGCCCGCGGATCCAGTACGGCACCGCGATCCTGTCCCGCTACCCGATCACCGCGTGGGACAACACGCACCTGTTCCGGTCGCCGAACCAGGAGCAGCGCGGGCTGCTGCACGCGGTGCTGGACGTGCGCGGCGTGGCGGTGCACGTGTACGACACACACCTCGCGGCCAGTTCCCAGGTGGACCGGCTGGAGCAGACCCGGCAGATCACGGAGCTCATCGGCGACACCACGCCTGCGGTGCTCGTGGGCGACCTGAACGCGCTCCCGGAAGCCCCGGAGATCGCCACGCTGAACGCGGCCTTCACCGACACGTGGCCGGTGTCCGGGAAGGGCGCGGGCGCGACGTACCCGGCGGAGGCGCCGGACCGGCGGATCGACTACATCTACGCGTCGCGCTCGGTGCAGCCGCTGGTGACGCGGGTGCTGGACGGGGCTCCCGTGGCCTCGGACCACTTGCCGCTGATGAGCCGCGTGCTCGTGCGGCACTGAGTTTCAGGCACGCTGGCAGCAGCGGCCCCTTTGCCGCCGTGGTCCGCGGATGTCTGCGCAGCGTGGGCAGTTCCGCGGACCCCGGCGCTCCAGGCGCGAGCGCCAACGCCAACTGGTCGAGGTGGACGGTCAACGGACCTTCCGCGCGCGGAAGGTCCGGCTGGCCGGCACGCCGAGGGTCGGCCAGCCGACGGCCCGCCCGGTGGGCGGGCATCGACCGCCTGGCGACCACGCCTGCCGTGGACGGTCAGCGGGCGGCCAGCGCCCGGCAGGCGGCGCGCGGTTGTGCCTTGGCCGACGAGCCCGCCCGGTTGACCTCCCAGCGCATCCAGCCGCATTCGCTGAACACGACGGCGAACACGGCGGTCGAGCGACCACACCGAGGCGGACGCCTCCGACACCTCCGCCGGCGGCCGGCAGTGGCGCGCCAACCTATGAAGCCTGCCCGATTGACCTCCCAGCGCCCCCAGCTGCGCTCGCCAGCATATTCCACCGCCGAACGACCAAGCCAAGGCCGATACTCAGCGGGACTCCAGCACCACCGCCCAACGGCAGTCACCCACCAACCAACAAAACCCGCCCGGCAGACCACCCAGCGCCCCCAGCCGCGCTCGCCAGCACATTCCACCGCCGAACGACCAAGCCAAGGCCGATACTCAGCGGGACTCCAGCACCACCGCCCAACGGCAGTCACCCACCAACCAACAAAACCCGCCCGGCAGACCACCCAGCGCCCCCAGCTGCGCTCACCTGCCCACATCACCGCCCGCCGAGCCACGCCCGAGGCGGACACTCAGCGCGCCCGCAGCACCTCCGCCAGCCGGCCCTCGTGGTGGGCCGTCACCAGCGCGGCCGCCACGTCGCGCAGTTTCACGTTCCGCTGCTGCGACATCCGCTTCAGCGCGGCGAGCGCCTCGTCCGCCGTCTGGTGGCCGTGGTGCATCAGCAGGCCCTGCGCCTGCGCGATGACCGTCCGCGTGCGCAGCGCTGTCTGCACGTGCCCCAGCAGGCGGATGTTGTCGTGGTAGAGCGCGCTGTTGTCGAACGCCACGCCCGCGTGGAGGGTGAACAACAGCGCCAGGTCGTGTGAATCCTCGCCGAAACGGCCGCGCTCGGCGGAGAGCACGCTGAACGCCGCCCCGGACTCGGCGCCGGGCAGTGGCAGCGTCAGCGCGCTGCCGAACCCGTGCCGGCGCAGGTGCGCGCTGTAGGCGGGCCACCGCTCGTCCGTCGCGGTGTCGTCCACCCGCCGCGGCTCGCGGTAGGTCAGCGCCTCCGTGACCGGGTCCGGCCCGGACCCGTCGGTCGGCGGCTCCGGCAACGGCTTGCCCGCGGACGCGAGCACCTCGGCCGTCCCCGCCGGCGTGCGGACCGTGATGGACGCGCGGTCGCAACCCGGCAGCAACGCGCAGGCACGCGCCACGTACCGGGACAGGGTCGAGGTGACGTCGTCGTCGTCCACCAGCCTGCCGATCTCGGCGAGTTCCTGCGCGATCGTGAGCACCGCGGGTGCGGACAGGAGCGATTCGCTCATGACACCTCGTCTCTTCCACACGACCTGCCGGTCCTCGTCCGGCAAGCCTAGCCGGGCGATGCGGTAGGGTCGGTTGCGTCACGGTTATACAAGCAGCTGTGGCTCGCCAGTTTCCGTCGGCAGCGCGGTGTCCGTGTCCTGCCCTGTTTCGCGAGCCCACGAGCTTGCCCCAGGAGATGCCAGTGACGAACCTGAAAGTGGAGTGGACCTACCGGCCCGACGCGCTCGTCGTGACCGTGACGGGTGAAATCGACGCCGGAACCGTCGTCCACCTGCGGGACGGGCTGGGGGCGGCCCGCGCGGGGGCGCCGGTGCCCCCGCCGCGCACGCTGGTTCTCGACCTCCTGCGCGTCGGATTCCTCGACTCGGGCGGCCTCGCGTTGCTGGTCGAGGTTTCGCGGGAGTGCGAGGCCGCCGGGCAGGAGTTCATCCTGGCCTGCACGAGCCGCCCGGTGCTGCGCCCGCTCGAGCTGACCGGGCTGGACCGGGTCTTCACGATCGCCTCGGCGGTGCCGTCGGCGGCCTGACGCATCAGTTCGGCAGGCTGTCGTCCGGGTCCACCACGTGCCCGGAGTGCTCGGCGACGAACCGCGCCGAAATGGTGTGCAGCTTGACGTTCTCCCGCTGGGACTGCCCCACCAGGAGCTGGAAGGCCTCGTCGGCGCTGATCCGCCTCGCAGCCATCAGGATGCCCTTGGCCTGCTCGATGACCCCGCGCGTGCGCATCGCCGCGCGCAGCTGGCGCACCTGTTCCTGGGTGCGCAACGCGCGTCTGGACAGGTGCAGCACCGTGTCCACGACCGTCGCGTACAGCTCCAGGTACTTCTGGTCGACGTCGCGGAACCCGTGCTCGCCGAACCCGAACAGGTTGATCGCGCCCATCGCCTCGTCGCGCACCTGCAGCGGCGAAGCCAGGTAGCTCGCCACCCCGTGCCCGGCTGCGACGGCGGAGAACCCGGGCCACAACTCCCGCGCCGTGCCGACCTCGACCCGGACCACCTGCCCGGTGCGCGCCGCGCGCAGGCACGGGCCGTCGTCCTCGTCGTACTGCGCCGCGTCGATGCGCGTGGCGCGGTCGTCGGTCGAAGCCACCGATCGCGCGCCGGAATCGTCGAGCACCGTGATCGAGGCCATGTCGGCCCCGGGCACCACGCGCACGACCTGCTCGCAGACCACCCGCAGCAGCACGTCGAAGTCGTCGGTGTTCCCGACCGTGCCGGCCAGTTCCTCGAGTGCACGGGTCACCTCGTCGAGGTGTGCGAGCTGGCCTGCCGCACCGTCGCTCATCCTGGTCGTGTCCCTTCCTGGCAACCATCCGGAGCGGGGCGAGCGACCAGCGACAGACAGCACCGGGCCCGCACCCGGTCGCTGTCTGCTCAACAACCCGGCCGATATTACCCGGCCGCCCGGCGGGCGGATCGCAGGTCAGGCGCGGGTGCGGCGCAGACGTGCCAGCAGGTACCGCGCCCGCAACTCGATCCCGCCCGCGCGGTGCGTGGCTCGGGCTTCGATCGCGTCGCCCACAGCGGCGTGCAGGTCGTCCCACCGGCCCTCGGCTTCCAGGCGCGGACGCTCGCGCTGGGCGTGGCCGGCGGTGTCGACGAAGAACCCGGCGGCCGTCTCCACGTCGGGGAAGATCAGGGGCAGGTCGTGCGCGTCGGCCGCGTCGAGCCGGAGGCGGTGGGGCGTCAGCAGATCGGCGAGGGCGGCGGGGTCACCCCAGCGGGAGGGCGGCGCGCCGGTGGGCGGTGGCAGGAAGGGCGCCATCGCGGCACCGGTGGCAGGCAGGAGGCTGCCCGGGACCCACGAGGCGAGCACGACGCGGCCGCCCGGTTTGGTGCAGCGGGCCAGTTCGCGGGCCGCGGAGCCGGGCGCGTACATGACGCCGAAGACCGACAGGACCACGTTCGCGGCGCCGTCGGCGATGGGCAGCGCGGCCGCGTCGCCGACCAGCCAGCCGACCGCGGCGCTCCGCGTGGCGCCGATCCGCACGAGGGCGGGTTCGAAGTCGACGGCGATGGTGCGTGCCCGGGTGGCGGCGAGCAGGGCCGCGTTGCCGGTGCCCGTGGCGATGTCGAGCACCATGTCCCGGGCGGTGATCGCGGCTTCGTCGACGACCTGCCGGGCGACCGGTTCGAGTCGGCGCGCCATCGACGGGTAGTCACCGTCGCCCCAGGTGGTACTACCCTGAACAGAAGCTTCAATGGCACTCATATTTAGTGCAGTCTAAGCATATGCGGCGGGAGGGACAAGTGGCACATGATCCGGCGCTGGTCGGCGAGGTGGCCGCGTTGCTGTTCGACGTGGTGGAGCGCGCGCGGCAGGTCTACGGCGAGGCGTACCGGGCGGAGGGGCTGACCGAGCTGCAGTGGCTGGTGCTGCGGCGGCTGCGGCAGGAGCGGGAGGCGCCGCCGATCGGGCAGCTGGCGGCCTGGCTGGACACGGAGCCGCCGACCGTCACGGCGCTGGTGGACCGTCTGCAGGCGCGGGGACTGCTCGAACGCCGCGCCGACGAGGCCGACCGGCGGGTGCGCCGCATCCACCTGACGGCGGCTGCCGAGACCGCGCTGGAGCGGATCGACAGCCACGCCGCGAGCGGCTCACCGTGCCGGGAGCTGGGGGCAGGGGAACTCGCCGAGCTGCGGAACCTGCTGATCCGCATGCGACGCGACTAGCGCTTGGGCGCCGCTGACCGCCCGGACCGGCCGCGCCAGCGCGGCACTGTCCAGGGGCAGCGCGCCGCCGATCCGCCTGTGGGCGGCACCCGCGCCTGCAGCCGACCTCCGGCTGCACCACGCGGGTCCGCGGCCGGCACCTGCGCGCCCCGGGCTGGGGCGGCCAGCCGGAGTTCCTAGGCGACCGCCGCCATGGCGTTCGCCGTCAGCTCCACCGACCGGACCCGGTCCGCGATGTCGTGCGCGTGGTGCGCCAGGATCAGCTCGTCGGCCTGGGCTTCGGTCGCGAAGTCCGCCAGGTAGGCGCGCACTTCGTCGGGAGTGCCGACCGCGGTGTAGCGCGTCATCGACGCCAGGCCGCGGCCGCGCGGCGAGGCCAGGAACGCGTCGATCTCCGCGTCGGTGAAGTTCGCCCCCGCGCGGCCCTGCGACAGCATCGCCCGGGTGCGCGCCCGGTACGCCACCGACCGCTGGGCCTCGGCCTCGTCGTGGTCCTCCGCCGCGAACACGTTCGCCCCGGCGATCACGTACGGCTCGGCGAGCTGCTCCGACGGCTGGAACCGCTCGCGGTACAGCGAGACGGCCTGGTGCAGGGAGTCCGGCGCGAAGTGCGACGCGAACGCGTACGGCAGCCCGAGCTGGGCGGCCAGCTGCGCCCCGAACAGCGACGAGCCCAGGATGTAGAGCGGCACGACGCCCTCGGCGCGCGGCACGGCCCGCACGCCCTGCACGGCCTTGCCGCCCAGGTACGCCTGCAGCTCCAGCACGTCCTGCGGGAACGAATCCGCCGACATCGGGTCGCGCCGCAGCGCCACCATCGTCTGCTGGTCGCTGCCCGGCGCCCGGCCGAGCCCGAGGTCGATGCGTCCCGGGAACAGGGTCTCCAGCGTGCCGAACTGCTCGGCGATCACCAGCGGCGAGTGGTTGGGCAGCATGATCCCGCCGGCGCCCAGCCGGATGGTCGACGTGTGCTCGGCGACGTGCCCGATCACCACGCTGGTCGCGCTGGAGGCGATGGACGCCATGTTGTGGTGCTCGGCGTACCAGACCCGCCGGTAGCCGCTGCGCTCGGCGGCCTGCGCGAGCGCCACGCTGGCCGCGAAGCTCTCGCGCGCGGTCTGGCCGGGCGCGATCGGCGCGAGGTCCAGTACGGACAGGACTGGGGACATGACGGGCTCACCTTTTCCGGGTCACAGGTCGCGGTGCAGTCGTTCGGTGAAGGCGCGGATGCGGTCCTCGTCGCGCCGGTAGTAGGTCCACTGGCCCTGTCGCGTGGCCAGCAGGAACCCGGCGCGCTGCAGGATGGCCAGGTGCGCCGAAACCGTCGACGCGGAGGTGCCTGCCTTCTGCTGGATCAGGCCGACGCACACCCCCAGCCCGGCCGTGTCGGCAGCCGCCGGGAAGCTGGCCGCCGGGTCCTTGAGCCACTCCAGGATGCGCAGCCGCGTCTCGTTCGCCAGGGCCTTGCACTCAGGGAGCACCCGCACCGTCCTTCGACATTTCGCTAATTCCCGAAATTACTCCCGCCGACGAGGGGTCCGCACCATGACGCCGCTCACGGGCGGCGACGACCGGTACCGCGACGCGGAGGCAGGAGCGATCGGCTAGTGGCCGGAGCACTCAGAGCAGGCAGCCGTGGCGGGAACCGCTCCGGCCGAAAGCCGCGCCGGCCAGGCGCCCAGGGCCGTGATCGCAGCGAGGCGGAGCACCGCTGCGATCACGGGCCCGCGGTCCGCGGCCGCGCACGGCACTCAGTCCAGGCATACAGCCACGACGGGAACCGCCCCGGCCGCAACCGGGTCAGGCCAGAACGGCGCCGCTCACGGACACGCGGTCCGTGAGCGGCGCGCGGGGCTCAGCCCAGTGCGCGCAGCCGCGGCAGGACGTCCTCGGCGAACTGCGTCAGGAACCGCTCCTGGTCGTGGCCGGGGCCGTGGAACACGAGGTGGTTCAGGCCCGCGTCCAGGTACGGCTTGATCTGCGCGACGGCCTCGTCCGGGTCGGAGGCCACGATCCACCGCTTGGCGACCTGCTCGATCGGCAGCTCGTCGGCCAGGCGCTCCATCTCCTCGGCGGAGGACACGCTGTGCTTCTGCTCCGGGGTCAGCGACAGCGGCGCCCAGAACCGGGTGTTCTCCAGCGCCTTCTCGTGGTCCCGGTCGTAGGACATCTTGATCTCGATCATCTTGTCGATGCCCGCGACGTCCCGCTCGGCTGCCGCGGCACCCTCGGCGACCGCCGGCATCAGCTTGTCGTTGTAGAGCTCCATGCCCTTGCCCGAGGTGCAGATGAAGCCGTCGCCGGCGCGGCCCGCGTACTTGGCCACCACCGGGCCGCCCGCGGCCACGTACACCGGCACCGGCTGCTCCGGCCGGTCGTAGATCTTGGCGTTGACCAGGGTGTAGTACTCGCCCTCGAACGACACGTTGTCGGTGGTCCACAGCTCGCGCATCAGCTTGATCGCCTCACGCAGCCGCGCGAACCGCTCCTTGAACTCCGGCCACTCCCGGCCCGACACCGCGATCTCGTTGAGCGCCTCGCCCGTGCCCACGCCGAGAATCACCCGGCCGCCCGACAGCAGCGACATCGTCGCGAACGCCTGCGCGATCACGGCCGGGTTGTACCGGAACGTCGGGGTCAGCACGCTCGTCCCGATCTGCACCCGGTTCGTCCGCTCGGCCACCGCCGACATCCAGGACAACGCGAACGGGGCGTGCCCGCCCTCGTGCCGCCACGGCAGGAAGTGGTCGGACACCATCACCGAGTCCAGGCCCAGCTCCTCGGCCCGCACGGCGTACTCGACCAGATCCCGCGGACCGAACTGCTCCGCCGAGGCCTTGTAGCCGACTTTCAGACCCACGTTCGTCCTCCCTCACACTGGTTGCTCACCTCCAACCTACTGCGCGCGGGAGGGACCGTTCAGCCGCGCAGGTCCGGGAACTGGTCGTCGCGCCACTCCGCGGGGCTGCCCGTGCCCAGCTCGTCCTCGCGGGACCGCAGCTCGACGCGCCGGATCTTGCCGGAGATCGTCTTGGGCAGCTCGAAGAACTCGAGCCGCCGCACCCGCTGCCACGGCGCGAGGTTCTCGCGGGCGTGCCGCAGGATCGACAACGCGGTCTCCTTGGTCGGCTCGTGGCCGGGCGCGAGCGCGACGTAGGCCTTGGGCACGGCCAGCCGCACCGGGTCCGGCGCGGGCACGACCGCCGCCTCGGCCACCGCCGGGTGCTCGATCAGGACCGACTCCAGCTCGAACGGGCTGATCTTGTAGTCGCTGGCCTTGAACACGTCGTCGGTGCGGCCGATGTAGGTGATGTAGCCCTCGGCGTCGATCGTCGCCACGTCACCCGTGTGGTAGTAACCGCCCGCCATGGCCTCTGCGTTGCGCTCGGGGTCGCCTTGGTAGCCGGTCATCAGGTTCACCGGCGAGCGTGACAGGTCCAGGCAGATCTCGCCCTCGCCGGGGCCGGAAAGCGGCTGTCCGCTCGCCGGGTCGACCAGCACGACCGGCACTCCGGGCAGGGCGCGGCCCATCGAGCCGGCCTTGACCGGCGAGCCGGGCGTGTTGCCGACCTGCGCGGTCGTCTCGGTCTGCCCGAAGCCGTCCCGGATCGTCAGCCCCCACGCCCGCCGGACCTGCTCGATCACCTCCGGGTTGAGCGGTTCGCCCGCGCCGATGACCTCGCGCAGCGCGGACGGCCGCTCGCCCAGGTCGGCGTTGATCAGCATGCGCCACACCGTGGGCGGGGCGCAGAACGAGGAGACTTCGCGCTTCCGCAGCTGCTCCAGCAGCGCGGCGGCGTCGAAGCGGCGGTAGTTGTAGACGAAGATCGTCGCCTCGGCGATCCACGGCGCGAAGAAGCACGACCACGCGTGCTTCGCCCAGCCGGGCGAGGAGATGTTGAGGTGCACGTCGCCCGGCCGCAGCCCGAGGAAGTACATCGTGGACAGATGCCCGACCGGGTAGGACACCTGGGTGTGCTCCACCAGCTTCGGCCGGGACGTGGTGCCCGAGGTGAAGTACAGCAGCAGCGGGTCGCCGGGCGCGGTGCCCGGGTGCTCGACCGGGACGTGCGGCGTGTCCGCGGCCTCACGCAGGTCGGCCCAGCCGTCCGCCGCGCCGACGCTGATCCGGGTGTACCCGCCGGGCACGTCGGCGAACTTGCCGGTGTCGGCGGCGTTGCAGATGACGAACTCCGCGCCGCTGCGGGTGATCCGGTCGGTCAGGTCGGCCGGGCCGACGGCGCTGGTGGTCGGCAGGATCACCGCGCCCAGCTTCATGATCGCCAGCATCGACTCCCACAGCTCGACCTGGTTGCCGAGCATCAGCAGCACCGGAACGCCGCGGCGCACGCCCCGCTCGCGCAGCCATGCGGCCAGCCGGTCCGAGGCGCGGGACATGTCGGCGAACGATCGCTGTGTGGTGGTGCCGTCCTCCTCGGCGATCACCAGCGCGGGCCGGTCGTTGTCGCGCGCGATCGCGTCGAACCAGTCCACCGCCCAGTTGAACCGCTCCCCCAGCTCGGGCCAGCGGAACTCGGCCACGGCGCGGGCGTGGTCCTCCCGCAGCGCCACCAGCTGGTCCCTGCTCGCACGGTAGGCATCGGTCGCGTTCACCGCTTTGTGTCCTTTCGCTCGGGCTGCCCGACATCATGCAATCGGCTGCCGCCGGGGCGATACCCACGGATGGGGGTAGCGCCCGTTTTGTCCATACCGGACGATTCCTGGCCAGTGAGACCTCAACGACGAGGAGAACCCGTGTCGAGCCAGACCCCGGCGGTCCCGATGCGCAAGGTGGCCGTGGCCAGCTGCGTCGGGACGACCATCGAGTACTACGACTTCTTCATCTACGGCACCGCGGCCGCGCTGGTGTTCCCGAAGGTGTTCTTCCCGGCGCTCGGCGCGACGGCCGGGACCGTGGCCGCGTTCGCCACGTTCGCCGTCGCGTTCATCGCCCGGCCGGTCGGCGCGATCCTGTTCGGACACTTCGGCGACCGCATCGGCCGCAAGCGCACCCTGATCTCCACGCTGCTGCTGATGGGCATCGCCACCGTCCTCATCGGACTGCTTCCGGGCGCGGCGACCATCGGGGTGGCCGCGCCGATCATCCTGGTCGTGCTGCGGTTCGCGCAGGGGCTCGCGGTCGGCGGCGAGTGGGCCGGGGCGACGCTGCTGACCGCGGAGTACGCGCCACCGGCCAAACGCGGCCTGTACGCGGTGTTCCCGCAGCTGGGCCCCGCGATCGCGTTCGCGTTGTCCAGCGGCACGTTCCTGGTGACGAACCTGGTGATGGGCGACGCGGACGCCGCGTTCCTGGACTACGGGTGGCGGGTGCCGTTCCTGGTGAGCATCCTGCTGGTGGCCGTCGGGTTCTACGTGCGGATGAGCATCGCCGAGACCCCGGCGTTCGTCGCGGCGGGCGGCACTGCGGGCCTGGACCGCCCGAAGCGGCTGCCGTTCCTGGAGGCGGTGCGCAAGCAGCCGCGGGAGATCCTGCTGTCGGCCGGTTCGCTGACGATGCTGTTCGCGTTCTTCTACATGGGCACCACGTACCTGACCAGCTACGGCACGAGCAAGACCGGGGCGGGGCTGACGCGGCCGGTGGTGCTGGGCATCGGCATCGCGGCGGCGGTGGCGTTCGGGATCGTCATCGTGGTCGCCGGCGTGCTGTCGGACCGGCTCGGGCGGCGGCGGGTGATCGTGTACTCCTCGGCGCTCGGCGTGGTGTGGTCGCTGGCGCTGTTCCCGTTGCTGGACACCGGCAGCCCGGTCGCGTTCGCCGTCGGTGTGCTGGTCACGCTGATGATCTTCGCGGTGGCGTACGGGCCGGCCGGGTCGTTCCTGCCGGAGCTGTTCCAGACCCGCTTCCGCTACACCGGCGCGGGCCTGGGTTACAACCTCGCGGGTGTCCTGGGTGGCGCGATTCCGCCGCTGGTGGCGCCCGGCCTGACCGCGAGCTTCGGCAGCATCGCGGTCGGCGTGATGCTCGCGGTGACGGGCCTGATCTCGCTGGTGTCCACGCTGGCGCTGAAGGAGACCCGCGGCACGGCGATGACGGCCGGGCAGGCCAGCGAAGCGACCGTGGCCTGAACCGGGGGCCGGTGGCGCCGCGCGGCGCCACCGGCCTCAGGGCAGCAGCATCAGCCGGCGCGCCTTGACGACGGCTTCGTGGCGGGTGTGGGCGTCCAGCTTGCGCATCACGGAACCGAGGTAGGCCTTGACGGTCTCCCGCGACAGCGACAGCCGCTCGGCGACCTCGCCGTTGGTGAAGCCGAGGGCGACTTGGGCGAGCACGTCGGTCTCCCGGGTGGACAGACGCACCCGCGGGCCCTGGACGGGTTTGCCCTCGCCGAGGTCGACGAGCCGTTGCGCGGCCGCGTAGATCCGGCGGCGGGCCTCGGGGTCGGGCAGCGCGCCGGCGATGGCCCGCAGCTCGGAGTGCACCGAGCGCAGCTCCTCGCGGGTGGCCCCGGGGGACAGCGAGTCGAGGCGCGCAGTCAGCTCGTCGCGCTCGCTCAGCTCACGGGCCAGGCGCTTGCCGGACTCCATGAGGGCGTCGCGGACGCGGTCGCCGAAGGTCACCGGCCGCCGCACCGCGCCGTACAGCACCCCGCGGCAGCGGCCGCCGGCCCGGACCGGCACGGCGATGATCGACGCCAGCCCCTCGGCGAGCACCGGGCGGTCGTAGTCGTGGGTGATGGTGCGGGCGCTGCCGTAGTCGCTCACGGCGATCGGGTGGCCCTGCATCAGCACGCGGCCGCCGAGGCCCGCGCCGGGCAGGACGTCCAGGTTGTGCAGCGCGGTCGTGCGTGTCCCGACGAAGCCCGACAGCCGCAACCGGCCGTCGACCACCTCACCACCGAACACGACGGGCAGACCCGCCACGCGGGCGGCGCCCTCCAACTCGACATGCAGCACCGAGCGGGCGTCAGACATCGGCGTCCGTCCTCCTCGCACCACACCATCGTCGGTCGCCCCACGGTACCCGCGTGACCAGGGCACGTCGACACCCGCGCGGTGGCGCTACCCCCGTCCGGGGGTAGCGCACGGCGTTCAACGGAGGTGGTCACGCAGCGGGCGTTCAGCCGAGGTGCCTCAGCCCAGCTCAGCCAGCACCCGCTCCACCACGCGGTCCGTGGCCAGCCCGTACCGGTCGTGCAGCGTGGGCAGCGCTCCGGCGGCCAGGAACTCGTCCGGCAGCGCGACCGGCACGATCCGGCCGGACACCCCGGCCCGCACCGCCGCCGAGGCCACCGTCTCGAACAGGCCGCCGACCACCGTGTGGTTCTCCAGCGTCACCGCGAGCCGGTCGCCGGCGATCTCGCGCAGCACGGTCTCCGAGTCGAACGGCTTGATCGTCGGCGTGTGCACCACGGCCACGTCGACCTTGTGCGCGGCGAGCTTCTCCGCCGCCTGCAGCGCACGCATCGTCATCAGTCCACTGGAGACGAACACGACGTCGTTCCCGCCGCGGAGCACGGCAGCCTTGCCGAGCTCGAAGGAGTAGTCGTACTCGTCCAGCACCGTCGGCACCTTGCCGCGCAGCAACCGCAGGTACGTCGGCCCCTCGCACGCGGCCAGCTGCGGCACGGCCTGCTCGATGTCGACCGAGTCGCACGGGTCCACGATCGTCAGGTTCGGCATGCCGCGGAAGATCGCGATGTCCTCGGTGGCCTGGTGGCTCGGCCCGTACCCGGTGGTCAGGCCGGGCAGGCCGCCGACCACGTTGACGTTGAGGTTCGGCTCGGCGATGTCCAGGCACAGGAAGTCGTACGCGCGCCGCGCCGCGAACACCGAGTAGGTGGACGCGAACGGCACCAGCCCGACCTCGGCCATGCCCGCCGCGGCGCCGAGCAGCAGCTGCTCGGCCATTCCCATCTGGAAGAAACGGTCCGGGTGGGCCTGGGCGAACACGTGCATGTCGGTGTACTTGCCGAGGTCCGCGGTCAGCCCGACGACCCGGGTGTCCTGCTCGGCGAGCGCGGCCAGCGCGTGCCCGAACGGCGCGCTCGTCGTCTTCTGGCCGGGGTCGGCGAACGACGCGATCATCGCCGACGTGGTCAGCCGTTTGGTGGTGGTCACGCCCGCGCTCCTTCGTCCAGCTGCCCGCGGCAGATGTCCCACTCGTGCTCGTCGATGCGCATGAAATGCGCCTTCTCCCTGGTCTCCAGCAGCGGCACGCCCCGGCCGATGCGGGTGTCGCACAGCAGCACCGACGGCTGCCCGTCCGGCCGCGCCTGCTCGGCGATCTCGTCGAACGCGGCGAGCAGGGCGGGGATGTCGTTGCCGTCCACGCGGCGGACGAACCAGCCCGCGGCCGCCCACTTGTCCACGACCGGCTCGGTGCGCAGCACACCGGCGGTGGGGCCGTCGGCCTGCAGCGCGTTGATGTCGACCATCGCGGTGAGCAGCCCGAGCCGGTGGTGCGCGGCGCCCATCGCGGCTTCCCACGTGGAGCCCTCGTCGAGCTCGCCGTCGGAGAGGAAGTTGAACACCCGCGACGACGAGCCCCGCAACCGCAGCCCGAGCGCCATGCCGACGGCGACGGTCAGCCCGTGACCGAGCGAGCCGCCGGAGATCTCCATGCCCGGGGTGTAGGTCGCCATGCCCGACATGGGCAGGCGCGAGTCGTCCGAGCCGTAGGTCTCCAGCTCCTCGACCGGCACCACCCCGGCCTCGGCCAGCGCCGCGTACAGCCCGATGGCGTAGTGCCCGGTGGAGAGCAGGAACCGGTCCCGCTCCGGCCACTCCGGGTCTTGAGGCCGCAGCCGCAGCTGGTCGGTGTAGACGGTGGCGAGCAGGTCGGCGGCGCCGAGCGCCTGCCCGACGTAGCCCTGGCCCTGGGCCTCGCCCATGTTCAGGATGTGGTGCCGCATGCGGTGGGCCGCCGCGGCGACGCGGTCGGCACGGGTCGCCGACGGCGCGATCGATGCAGTCATGGATTGCGTCGCTTTCGTGATCCGGGCGGAAAACACGCCCGGGGGGAAGAGTCAGTTCTCGCCGGTGATCTCGATGCGCGGGCGGGTGCGCACCGTGCCGAACAGCAGGGCCTGCGCGGTGGCGACCATGTGCTCGGAGATCACGCTCTGCGTCTTGACCGGGTCACCGGACTCGATCGCCGTGACGATCTCCAGGTGGCGGCCCGGGCTCATGTTGGACAGGGCGCGTTCCAGGCCGCGGTACATGATGCACATGCGGATCGGGCCTTCGAGGAGCTTCCACGAGCGCACCAGCGCGTCATTGTCGGTCAGCTCGACCAGCAGCTCGTGGAAGGCCAGGTCGGCCTCGATCTGGGCCTCCAGCGACACCCGGGTGGCGCGCGCCATCCGGTCCACCGCGGCCCGCAGGCGGCGGCAGTGCTCCTCGCGGTAGTAGCTCGACGCCAGCGTCTCGCCGGCCAGCGCCTCCAGCGCCGCCCGGACGGTGAAGGTGTTGATGATGTCCTTCTCGCTGATCAGCCGGACCGTGACGCGGCCGCGCTCGCCGTATTCGACGAGCCCCTCCTGCTGGAGCTGGCGGAACGCCTCGCGCAGGGTGCCGCGGCTGATGCCGAGCTGCTCGGAGACCTGCACCTCGCCGAGGTGGCTGCCCGGCGGGAACTCGCCGGTCGTGATGGCCTGGCGCAGCGTGTCGACAGCCATCTGCCGCAGGTTGCGGTTCGGCTCCTTCACCACGCGCGCCCTCCCCGGGCTGGTCGTCAGCACCGCTCGTACTCGCTGATCAACGATACCTTCGCCGCGCTGGCGGACCGCGCGTCGAAGGTGTATCCCAGCCACTCTGCCACGAGCCGCCGTGCCAGCTCCAGCCCGACCACCCGCTGCCCGAGCGCAAGCACCTGGCAGTTGTTGGACAGGATCGAGCGTTCGACGGAGAACGAGTCGTGCGCGGTGGTGGCCCGCACGCCGGGCACCTTGTTCGCCGACAGCGCCATCCCGATGCCGGTGCCGCACACCAGCACCGCCCGGTCGGCCCTGCCGTCGCGGATCGCCTCGCCCGCGGCGAGCCCGATCTCCGGGTAGGGCCGGTGCACGTCGTCCGCGCCGCGGTGCACGCCCAGGTCGATCACCTCCGCCACCCGCGGGTCGGCCCGCAGGTCGGCGGCGAGTTGTTCCTTGTAGTCCAGGCCGGCGTCGTCGCAGCCGACCACGATGCGGTAGTTCATCGCGTCCCTTCTCGCAGGTACTCGGAGACGGTGCGGGCGATCAGGGCCAGCGACACGGCTCCCGGGTCCGGGGTGCCGACGCTGCGCTCGGCGAGCGGGCGGGCCCGTCCCCTGCGCGGCACCAGATCGGCGGTGGCGCGGGCAGCGTCTTCGGCGGCGGCCGCGGCCTGCGCCCAGGTGCCCGAGGCGAGCCGCTCGCGGAACGGCACCAGCGCGTCGACCAGGGTCTTGTCGCCGGGCTCGGCGCCGCCGAGGGACATCACGCGCTCGGTGAACGCGTCCACGGCGGCGACCGCGTCGATCGTGCCGTCGCCGATGACCTCGCCCGCCGCACGCAGCCCGGCGCCCCACAGGACCCCGGACGTGCCGCCGGCGCGGGCAGCCCACTCGTCACCGGCGGCGGCGAGCACGTCGCCCGCCCCCGCGCCCTGGTGCCAGGCGGCTTCCGCGGCGGTGACGGCGGCGTCGATGCCGCGGACCATGCCACGGCCGTGGTCGCCGTCACCGGCCACCGCGTCGATCGCGCCCAGCTCGGATTCGGCTTCCCGCAACGCTTTCCGCACCGCGCGCAGCCCGTCGAGCACCGCCCCGGCCAGTTCCCGGGACTCCGCGGAGGCCTCGGCGAACCGCGGGCCGTCGTCGGTCACCTCCGCGACGGCCTCCTCGCCGGAGTCCGCGGCGATGGCGCCTCGGCGGAACGCGGGCGTCCACGCGGGCGCGGTCCACAGCCGTTCCAGCTCGTCGTCCAGCCAGGTCACGGTCAGCGACACCCCGGCCATGTCGAGGCTGGTCACGAGCTCGCCGACCTCCGGCAGCACCAGCGTGTGGCCGGATTCGCGCAGCAGGCGGCTCACGTCGGCCCACAGCACGAACAGCTCCTCGTGCTTGACCGAGCCGAGCCCGTTGAGCAGCACCGCGATCCGCTCCCCCGCCCCGGCCGGTTTCTCCGCGAGGACGCGCCGCACGAAATCCGCGGCGAGTTCCCGCGCGGCAGGCCGCGGCACGTCGCGCAGGCCGGGTTCGCCGTGGATGCCGAGCCCGAGGCCCATGTGCCCGTCCGGCACGGTGAACAGCGGGGCGTCCGCGCCGGGGAACGTACAGCCGGCGAAGGCGGCGCCGATCGTGCGGGTCGCGTCGTTGGCCTTGCGGCCGACGCGCACGACCTCGTCCAGGTCCATGCCCTCCTCGGCGGCCGCGCCCATCACCTTGACGACGGTGAAGTCCCCGGCGATGCCGCGGCGCTCGGCGGGCAGCTCCGCGCTGGCGATGTCGTCGGTGACCACGACGTTCTCCGCCCGGATCCCCTGCGCCCGCAGGCGTTCGGTGGCCAGGCCGAAGTTCATCACGTCGCCGGCGTAGTTGCCGTAGGTGAAGACGACGCCCGCGCCGGAGTGCGCCGCCCGCGCCACCGACACTGCGTCCTGCGCGGACGGCGAGGTGAACAGGTTGCCGCTCACCGCGCCGTCGGCCAGGCCGGGACCGATGACGCCGTAGAAGGCCGGGTAGTGGCCGGACCCGCCGCCGGGCAGCACGGCCACCTTGGGCCGCGACGGCCGGTTGCGGCGGACGGCCCCGCCGGGCACGCGCCGCACGGTGTCCGCGTGCAGCTCGCAGAACCCGGCGAGCGCGTCCTCGGCGAAGGTCGCCGGATCGTTGCTGAGGTAGGTCATCGCGCTTCCCGTCCTCAGTGGAGGAACGAGCCACCGTTGATGTCGATGGTCGTGCCCTGCAGGTAACCGGCGTCCTCGCTGGTGAGCCACGCGATCACGCCGGCCACGTCGGCCACGGTGGCCTGGCGGCCGATGGGGATGCTCTTGACGATCGCGGTCTCGAGCTCCTCGGTGGTGCCGACGCGGATGTCGGTGTCCACCGCGCCCGGCGCGACCGCGTTGACGGTGACCCCCGCGTCGCCCAGTTCGCGGGCCAGCGCCTTGGTGAAGCCGAGGATCGCGGCCTTCGCCGAGCTGTACGGCGTGCGGCCGAACACGCCGCCGCCCTGCTGCGCCGACACCGAGGACATGTTCACGATCCGGCCCCAGCCCGCCTCGATCAGGTCCGGCAGGAACGCCTTGGTGACCAGGTAGGTGCCGGTCGCGTTGACCGCCATCACCTTGTTCCACAGTTCGAGCGTGGTCTCCAGGAACGGCACCGGCGAGGTGATGCCGGCGATGTTGACGACCGCGCCGACGGTAGGCAGCCGCCCGGCGTCGACCTCGGCGCGCACGGCCCGGTAGGCGGCGAGCACGGACGGCTCGTCGGCCACGTCGACGCCGTGCGCGAACACCGGCGCGCCGGTCCCGGCGGCGATCTCGTCGGCGGCCTCTTTGGCGGCGGGCTCGTTCAGGTCGAGCACGGCCACGGCCCAGCCGTCCCGGGCGAGGCGGGCGGCGGTGGCCTTGCCGATCCCGCGGGGCGCGCCTGCCCCGGTGATCACGGCGGTGCGCTGCGTGTCAGGCATTTCGGTCTCTCCTTGCATGGGGTTCACAGGCCGGCGATGTAGGCCGCGGCCTTGACCGCGGCCGCCGGCCGTTCGTCGTCGGTGACGTCCCGGGTCTCCAGTTCCAGGGAGCTGGCGCCCTGGTAGCCGGTGGCACGCAACGCGGCGAAGGTGGCCGCGAAGTCGACCACCCCGTTGCCGATGCTGTGGTTGATGTGGCCCGGGGTGGCGTCGCGCAGGTGCACGTGGGCGATGCGCCCGGCGAACCGCTCGGCGTAGGCGGCGGGGTCGCCGCCGGAGGCGACGATGTGGCTGGTGTCGAGCACCAGGCCCACCGACGGGTCGAGCCGGTCGGCCAGCTCGGCGGCCAGATCGGTGTTCCAGCACAGGCGGTGGTAGTGCGGGGCCTCGACCCACAGGGCGACGCCGAGCCGCGCGGCGGCCTCGGCGGCCCGGTGCAGCTGCGCCGCGACCAGGTCGAGGTCCGCGTCCAGGGTCGCGACCGGGTCGTGGGACTGGGCACCGCAGGGCAGGACCAGTGCGTCGGCCCCGCAGGCCGCGGTGAGGTCGAGCAGGCGGCGCAGGTGGGCCGCCCGCTCGTCCTCGTCGTGCGGGCGGTTCAGGTCACCGATGTCGCCGTTGACCGAACGGACCCGCAGACCGGAGGCCGCCACCTCAGCGGCGACGGCGCGCACCGCGTCGTCGGTCAGGTCGTACGGCACGTGGTCGCACACCCCCGGCAGCGCGCCGAGGTCGATCTCGCCGAAGCCGCACTCCGCGATGACCGCCAGCGCCGCCGGCAGTGGCAGGTGCCGGAAGCTGATCGTCGAACAGCCCGGCCATCCGGTTCGTTTCATGGTCGGCAATGTTAACAGAGCTGTGTCAACAGACAAGATCTCCGCGGATTTTGCCTATGACAGCGAGGTATAGCGGGAAACACGGTGTTGACATCACCGGGAGAGCGACGCACGATGTCCTGCATTGTTAACAGGAGGGCACGGCGACATAGGGTCGTGGTGGCCCTGACAGGAAGGCAATCGACAATGCGCAGCGAAGCGCTCACCATGCGCGGTCCGGTGCACGGCACGCCCGATGCGCGCCGCGTCGCGTGGGGCTCCACCGCGGGGGCCGTGATCGAGAGCTACGACTTCATCGGCTTCGGCACCGCCGCGGCGCTCTACTTCGGACACGCGTTCTTCCCCAGCGCCTCACCCGTCATCGGCACGCTGTCCGCGTTCGCCACGCTCGGTGTCGGGTTCGTCGCGCGGCCGATCGGCGGCATCATCGGCGGCCACCTCGGCGACAAGATCGGCCGCAAGCCGGTGCTGGTCGCGTCCCTGATCGTGATGGGACTGGCGACGTTCGCGATCGGGCTGCTGCCGACGTACGAGACGGCCGGCGTGCTGGCCCCGGCGCTGTTGGTGACCGTGCGGATCATCCAGGGTGTCGCCTACGGCGCCGAGTGGGGCGGCGCGATCCTGATGACCTACGAGCACGCGCCGTGGCGCCGCAAGGGCGCGTTCACCGGCATCGTGCAAGCGGGGTTCCCGATCGGGCTGCTGCTGGCGAACCTGGTGTTCCTGGTGTCGGTGAACCTGTCCGGCGACTGGGCGTGGCGGGTGCCGTTCCTGGCCAGCCTGATCCTGGTGATCGTCGGCCTGATCGTGCGCGCGAAGGTGCCCGAGTCGCCGGTGTTCGAGGACGTGCGCGACAGCGGCGACATCGTGAAGGCGCCGATCGTGCAGGTGCTGCGCGAGGACTGGCGCAACGTGCTGCGCGGCATCGGGCTGCGGATCGCCGAGACCGCGGGGTACGCCGTGGCCATCACGTACATGATCTCGTACCTGAAGTCCGAGGAGCTGGCGACCAGCGGCGAGACGATCATGGCGCTGTGCATCGCGTCGGCGGTCGGCATCGGCGCGACGATCGCGTGGGGCGGGCTGACCGACCGCATCGGACGGCGTCCCGTCTACCTGTGGGTGACACTGTTCGGCGCGCTGTGGGCGATCCCGATGTTCCTGCTGGTGAACACGGCGTCGCTGATCGCGATCGCGGTCACGGTGATCGTGTCGTACGCGGTGTGCCAGAACGCGCTGGCCGGCGCGCAGGGCGCGTGGTTCCCGGAGCTGTTCCAGGCCAAGACCCGCTCCTCGGGGGCGTCGCTGGCATACCAGATCTCGGCGATGATCTCGGGTGTCACGCCGTTCGTGACGACGCTGCTGTTCCTGTGGCTGGGCTGGCTCGGGCCGGCGCTGCTGTTCCTCGCCTACTCCGCGCTGGGCCTGGTGTCGGCGCTGCTGACGCGTGAGACGTGGGGCCGGGCCGAGCGCGAAGCCGCCGACCGCGCGACCGCGGAAACGCCGGCCGAACCGGTGCGGCTGTCCTGACCTCCCGCGCCGGGGTCCGCGATGATGGGAGCCCGGACCCCGGCACCCGAGGAGGCTTCGATGCCGTTGATCCAGGTCAGCCTGCGCGAAGGCCGCGACCCGCAGCGGATCCGCGCGCTGATCACCGCCCTGACCGAGGCCACGGTGGCGGCACTGGACGCGCCGAAGGAGTCGGTGCGCGTGATCGTCACCGAGGTGCCCGGCAGCCACTGGGCCGCGGGCGACGTCACCCTCGACGAGAAGGACGCTTGACTCCCGCCGCCGGTGATCGATAATCACGGGCGGCGGTGAGGGGGTGGGCCGGTGGTTCCGGTCGGTGCGGTCCGGTGGTCCGGCGCGGGCTGCCTGGTGGGGCCGCTGCTCCTGCTGGGCCTGATCGCGGGCGCGGTGGTCCAGAACCTGTTCGACGGGCACTCGCTCGTCACCGACATCGGCTGGGTGGCGGGTTTCGTCCTCAGCGCGGTGCTGATCCGGGTGATCGGCCGCCGGCTGAACCGCCACGGCAACGTCCACACCCTGTACGACTCGCCGATGCAGAGCTACATGTGGCTGGCGGTGGCGTGCGCCGTGCTCACGCTCGGGATCATCCTGCTGTTCCGCCTGCTGCCGGACTAGTCACAGCCCCGCGAACAAGCGCTCCGCCGCGGCTTGCCACTCCGCCACCAGGTCCGTGCCGTCCGGGTCGCGGAGCCACTGGATCTGCAGCCCGTCCATCGTCGCCATCACCTGGCGCGCCAGCGACGCCGGGTCGGGCACGCGGCCGGACACCATGGCCGTGAACTCCGCCAGCACCCGCTCCTGCCGCGCCGCGAAGTAGGCCGCCGCGGGGTGGCCCGGCGCCAGCGATTCCGCCTGCAGCACCGAAAACAGCCGCACGATCTCCGGTTGCGTGGCGTTGCGCCGCACCAGCGCCTCGCACGCCTCGGCCAGTGAGATGTCCCGCGGCCAGCCCGTCGCGTCCGCGCCCAGCCCCAGCTGCTCCGCGAGCGACCGGAAGTCCTCGGCGTCCCGGTGGTCGAGCACGGCCAGCAGCAGCCCGTCCTTGGATCCGACGTGGTGCAGCAGCCCGGGCACGGTCAGCCCGCACGCGTCGGCGACGTCCTGCATGGACAGCGCCCAGAACCCGCCCTCCCCGATCAGGCGCGTCGCCACGTCGAGGATCTGCCGCCGCCGCTGCGCCGCGGGCAGCCGCGTCCGGTCCCGCTTCGTGTTGACCGCCTCCACGCGCCCATCCTAGGCTACCGAGTACTTAGTAGGTACTAGGTAAGGACGCTCCGTGCAGCCTGATCCCACCGTCGCCGAGCAGGCGGCCCTCACCAGCGGCAACGACTTCTGGCACACCACCCCGGCCGCCGGACTCCCCTCGATCACCGTCACCGACGGCCCGCACGGCCTGCGCCTGCAGGCGAGCGAGGACGACGTCGTCACCGGCCGCCCGGCCACCTGCTTCCCGCCCGCCGTCGCGACGGCCTCGACCTGGGACCCGGAGCTGCTGCGCCGCATGGGCGAGGCGCTGGGCGACGAGTGCCGCGCGATGGACGTCGCCGTCCTGCTGGGCCCCGGCATCAACCTCAAGCGCACCCCGCTCGGTGGCCGCAACTTCGAGTACTTCTCCGAGGACCCGCTGCTGACCGGCGTGCTGGCGACCGAGTGGGTGCGCGGCCTGCAGAGCCGCGGCGTCGGCGCGTCCCTGAAGCACTTCGCGGTCAACAGCCAGGAAACCGACCGCATGCGGATCAGCGCCGACGTCGACGAGCGCACCCTGCGGGAGATGTACCTGCGCGCGTTCCAGCGGGTGGTGACGCAGGCGCGGCCGTGGACGGTGATGTGCTCGTACAACCGGATCAACGGCGTCCACGCGAGCCAGAACCGCTGGCTGCTCACCGAAGTCCTGCGCGAGGAGTGGGGGTTCGAGGGCCTGGTGGTGTCGGACTGGGGCGCGGTCGCGGACCGGGTCGCCGCCGTCGCCGCCGGGCTGGACCTGGCGATGCCCGGCCCGGACGACGCCGGCGACCGGGCACTGGCCGAGGCGGTCGCGGACGGGCGGCTCGATCCCGCCGCGCTCCGGGCGGCCGCCGACCGGGTCCGCGCGCTGGTCGAGCGCGCCGCGGAGCGGGAGCCCGCCGAGTTCGACGCGGACGCCCACCACGCCCTCGCCCGCGAGATCGCCGCGCGGGCCATCGTGCTACTCAAGAACGAGGGCGGCCTGCTGCCGCTGTCCCAGGGCCGGTCGCTCGCGGTGATCGGCGAGTTCGCCCGCACCCCGCGCTACCAGGGCGGCGGCAGCTCGCACATCACCCCGACGCGGCTGGACGACGCCCTCACCGCGCTCTCCGAATCGGCCGAGGTCCGCTTCGCGCCCGGCTACGACGACATCGACGAGGCGGTGGCGCTCGCCGCGGAGAGCGACGTCGCGCTGGTCTTCGTCGGCAGCGAGCACGAGACCGAGGGCGCCGACCGGGAGAGCCTGGACCTGCCGCCCGCGCACCGCGAACTGGTCGAGCGGGTCGCGGCGGCGAACCCGCGCACCGTGGTGGTGCTGTCCAACGGCGGTGTCGTGCTGACCCGCCCGTGGGAGGCGGCGGTGCCGGCCATTGTGGAGGGCTGGCTCCTCGGACAGGCCGGCGGCAGCGCGCTCGCCGACGTCCTCTTCGGACGGACCAACCCGTCGGGCCGGCTGGCCGAGACGATCCCGGTGCGGCTCGCCGACCACCCGTCCTACCTGGACTTCCCCGGCGAGAACGGGCACGTGCGCTACGGCGAAGGCCTGCACGTCGGCTACCGCGGCTTCGACGCCCGCGAGCAGGAGGTGGCCTACCCGTTCGGGTTCGGGTTGTCGTACACCACTTTCGAGTACGGCGCCGCGGAGGCGACCGCCACGGACGCGGGGATCGAGATCCGGGTCCCGGTGACGAACACCGGACAGCGGGACGGCCGCGAGGTCGTGCAGGTGTACGTGAGCGTGCCCGGTTCGGCGGTGCGGCGGGCTCCGCGCGAGCTGAAAGCGTTTGCGAACGTCCCGATCGCGGCGGGCGAGACGGCCGAGGTGGTGTTACGCATCGCCCCCGGGGACCTGGCCTACTGGGACACCCGCGTGAACCGGTGGATCGTGGAGGGCGGCGAATACCGCTGCGCGGTGGGCTCGTCCTCACGCCACCTGCACACGACCGCGGTGGCCGAGGTGCCCGGCGACGAGGTGCGGGTACCGCTCACCGGGGAATCCACAGTGGCCGAATGGTTCGCCGACCCGCGCGGCGCGGAACTGCTCGGACAGGCCTTCGCCGCGGCCGACGGGCGGATCGGACGACTGGTGGCCGACCCGTCGACGATCTCGCTGGTCGGCAGCCTGCCGCTGAGCCGGATGTCCGCCTTCCCGGGCAGCCCGCTGACGGCGGAGACATTGGCGAAGCTGATCGACGAGGTCAACGGCTGAACACGGACGGCCCGGCGCCCCCGTCGAGCGCCGGGCCGTCCGCCGTCTCAGTCGAACACCACCAGGCCGCGGATGTTGCGGCCCGCGTGCATGTCCTCGTACGCCTGGGCGACCTCGTCGAGTGTGTACTCGCGCGTGATCAGCTCCTCGAGCTTGAGCTGGCCCGCCTGGTACATGCGCAGCAGGTTGGGGATGTCGCGGCGCGGGTTGGACTCGCCGAACAGCGAGCCCTGCAGCCGCTTCTGCATGAGCGTCAAATCGCCCAGCGCGATCGGCGCGCCGGCCTCGGTGATGTTGCCGAGACCGGTCAGCACGACCGTCCCGGCCTTGCGGATCGACGCCAGCGCCTGGCCGACGTGGTCGCCCTGCACGACACCGATCGTCACGATCGTGGCGTCCGCGCCCTGCCCGTTGGTCAGCGAGCGCGCGAGGTCGGCGGCCTCCTCGATGGTGGCGAACGCGTGGGTCGCGCCGAACACCTTCGCCTTGTCCCGCTTGAACTGCACGGGGTCCACGGCGATGATCGTCTTCGCGCCGGCGTGCGCCGCGCCCTGCAGGGCGTTCGCGCCGATGCCGCCGATGCCCATGACGATCACGACCGCGCCGGGCTTGATGTCGGCCGAGTTGACCGCCGAACCCCACCCGGTCGGCACGCCGCACCCGACGAGCGCGGCCGCCTTCAGCGGGATGTCCTTGCCGATCTTGACGACCGAGTCCACCGACGCGGTGGTGTACTCGGCGAACGTAGAGATGCCGCACTGCTGCCCGACCGGGTTGCCGTTCTCGGTCATCCGGAAGCTCGTCGGGTCGTCCGCGCGGGCGCCGGTGAGCAGCGACGCGCCGAGGTCGCACAGGTTGGACAGCCCCTGCGCGCAGAACTCGCACTTGCCGCACGCGGGCAGGAACGAGAACACGACGTGGTCGCCCACCTCGTAGCCGGGCGTGTTCGGGCCGACCGCGGTGACGACACCGGCGCCCTCGTGTCCGCCGACGTACGGGTACACCGCGACGGGCACGTCACCGGTGGCCACGTGGTCGTCGGAGTGGCACAGGCCGGACGCGGCCAGCTTGACGGTGACCTCGCCCTGGCGCGGGTCGTCCAGCTCGACGGTGGCGGTTTCGTAAGTGCCTGGGGCCTGGCGGACCAGGGACACCTTGGTGGTGATGGGCATGCTGCTCCTCCTCGAGCGAGCGTCCTTACAGGACGACGGTGACGACCTTCTCCTCGGTGTTGGCGAGGATCCCGCTCCAGCCGAGCTCGCGGCCGACGCCGCTGGACTTCATCCCGCCCCACGGCAGGGCGGCGTCGATCGGGGCCCAGCCGTTCACGCCGACCGCACCGGCGCGAACCTGCGCGGCGAGGGTGTACGCGGCGGTCACGTCCCGGGTCCAGATGGTGGCGGCGAGGCCGTAGGTGGTGTTGTTGGCGATGCGGACGGCGTCGGCCGGGTCGTCGAACGGGATCACCGAGCCGACCGGGCCGAAGATCTCCTCGCGCGCGATCGTCATGTCGTTGTCCACGTCCGCGAAGATGGTCGGCTGCACGAAGTAGCCGGGCCGCTCGGGGCGGGCGCCGCCGGCGACGAGCCGGGCGCCCTCGGCGCGGCCCTTCTCGATGTAGCCGAGCACGCGCTCCTGCTGCTTCTTGTTGACCAGCGCGCCCATCGTGGTGACGGGGTCGAGCGGGTCGCCGAGCACCTGCTGCCGCGCGGCGCCGGCGAGGGCGTCGACCACGTCGGAGTACAGCGAACGGTGCACGAGCACGCGGGTGCCCGCGGCGCAGACCTGGCCCTGGTTGAAGAACAGGCCCATCGCGGTGCCGCCGATGGCCGCTTCGAGGTCGGCGTCGGCGAGGATGATCTGCGGCGACTTGCCGCCCAGTTCCAGGGTGATGCGCTTGAACGACTGGGCCGCGGCGACGCCGACGTGGCGGCCGACCTCGGGGCTGCCGGTGAAGCTGATCTTGTCGACGTCCGGGTGGTCGATCAGCGCCTGGCCGGTGACCTCGCCGAGGCCGGGCAGCACGCTGACCACGCCGTCGGGCAGGCCGGCCTCCTTGAGGAGCTTGGCCAGGTGCAGGATCGACAGCGGCGCGTCCTCCGGCGGCTTGACCACGACGGTGTTGCCCGCGGCCAGCGCGGGGGCGAGCTTCCACGCGGTGATCATCAGCGGCGTGTTCCACGGGATGATGGCGGCGATGACGCCGACCGGCTCGCGGCGCGTGTAGGAGTGGGTGGGGCGGCCGAGGTAGCCGTCGGTGGGGATGACCTGGCCGGTGATCTTGTCGGCCCAGCCGGCGAAGTGCCGGAACGTGCGGGCGGCGTTGGGCATGTCGAGCACGGTCGGCTGGCCGACGGGCTTGCCGATGTCGAGTGCTTCGAGGCGGGCGAGCAGCTCGGCGTCGCGGTCGATCAGGTCGGCGACGCGGTTGAGGATGAGGCCCCGCTGGGAGCCGGGCAGGGCGGCCCACTCGCCGGACAGCTGGGCGCGGGCGGCCTTGACCGCGGCGTCCACGTCCTGCGCGGACGCGGCGGCGACGTCGACCAGCTTCTCCTCGGTGGCCGGGTTGAGGTCGGCGAACGTGCCCCCGGTGCCGTCGCGCCACTGGCCGGCTAGGAAGAGCTGGCTGGGGAAGGTCTCGGTGGTGGTCACGGGCGGTGCTCCTCGGCGATCGGCGTCGACCACGACCCGGACGGGCCGTCTGTCCCGAGGATGCGCCACGTCACAGTGGCCGGTCTTGCGTCTGCGCGCACGGCTCTTGTGCGTGCGCGCACCAGATCAGCTCTCGGCGAGCAGGTGCCGCAGGTACCGCTGCGGCGCGGCGAGGAAGTCGCGGGTCAGGCGCACCGGCAGCCGCGCTGCTCGGTGAGTTCGGCCAGCCGCGCCAGCACCGCCGCGCACCCGCGCACCCGCGCACCCGCGCACCCGCGCACCCGCGCACCCGCACCGAGAGCGTCGCTTCCGGCTCATCCGGCAGGTGTCGGCCGTGTGGCCCGAACCGGTGCCTCACCAGGCCCAGGAACGACTCCCCGTGCGAGCGTTCGTGACGAAACACCCCAGGTGATCACCCAGGGCCGACTCGCTGGCGCGGGTCGCGAAGTTGAAGTTCCGGCTGCCGCCCTCGGGGTTGAAACCCGCGGCTACCGCGAGCGCCTCCACCAGGGTCGACTTGCCGCTGCCGTTCTCGCCGACCAGGAAGGTCACCCCGGGCGCCAGCGGCAGACCGCCGGAGCGGGCCAGGTGCGCCACCACGGGCAGGGTGAACGGGTAGCTGCCCAGATCCGCGCCCGGGGCGAGCCGGACCCGCTGCACGAACACCGGCGCGCGCTACCCCGCCACCAGCTGCGCCCGGTGCTCCCGCGGCGTGCGGCCGTACTTGGCGCGGAAGGTGCGGCTGAACTGCGCCGCATCCACCAGGCCCCAGGACGCCGCGATCGCCGCGACCGGGCGGGCCGCCAACGCCGGGTCGGCCAGGTCGTGCCAGCACCGCTCGAGCCTGCGGTCCCGGATCCAGCCGGTGATCGTCGCGCCGCGGCGTTCGAACAGTTTCTGCAGCTGGCGCAACGAAACGTGCACCGCGGCGGCCACTTCGGACGGGGACAGCGCCGGGTCGGACAGGTGCTCCTCGATGTACCGCTGCGCCGCCGTGACCACCGTGTCCGCGGGCGGCTCGGCCTGCGCGGCGAAACACGCGGCCAGCATGTCGACCGCCGCGTCGGACAGGAAACCCGCCTCCGGGCCGGGCCGCGCCACCCGCGGGTCCAGCCCGCGCAGCAACGCCGACGTCAGCGCGCCACTGCCGGCCGAACCCGGGATCGTCACCGCCGTCAGATCGTCCACCCGCGGCGCCCGCGGCTTCAGCCGCCGCCGCGGCACGAGCAGCACCAGCATCTCGAAGTCGTCGTCGAAAACCAGCTCGTACGGCCGGTTCGTGTCGTACACGGTCAGATCGCCGGGCGCCAGCCGCGCGGTGCGGCCGTCCTGCTGGACGACGCCGTGCCCGCGCAGCTGCAACCCCACCTTGTACAGGTCGCCCGCCCGGCGCCGGATCAGGCCGCGGGTCCGCCGCGTGACCTGGCGCGTCGAGCTGACCACGGAGACCTGCAGGTCGGCCATCGGCCGGGCGTGCACCCGCCCGTGGAACCGGTTCCCGACCGAGACGACGTCCAGCGGCACGAACGCGCTGGCCAGCACGTCGCGCCAGGACTCCAGGCTCGTCGCGGCGCCGGCGTCCAACGTCATCGGGAACGCGCCCACCTCGGCCTCCTCGCCTCGAATAACCGAACGCCCGGTCGGATTGGCGCCATGGTACGTGGCGGGGTGCCGGGCGTCACCCTCCCGCCGGGGCCGTCACCCGCGCGGCGCCGCGGCGGCGCAGGTGCTCCGGCTCGGCGATGAACCGGGCCCCCAGCACCGAGAGCAGGCACAACAACCCGCACACCAGCGCGATCGGCCAGGTCTGCCCGCCGGACGCGGACGTCAGCGCGGCCGCCACGAACGGGATGCAGCCGCCGACCACCGCGCCGGCGATCTCGCGGGTGAACGTGACGCCGGTGTAGCGGTAGCCGACCGGGAACAGCTCGGACATCATCGTCGCCTGCGAGGCCAGCGTCAGGTCGTTGCACAGCGTGTAGAGCAGGACCAGCGCCGCCCAGATCACCACCGGCGTGCCGGTGTCCAGCAGGAAGAAGAACGGGTAGAACAGCAGCGCCGCCGCGGTCGCCCCGGTCATCATCACCGGCCGCCGCCCGAAGCGGTCGCACAGCCAGCCCGCGGTCGGCACGGTGACCACCTTGAGCGCGTTGGCGATGACGATGCCCAGCAGGCCGACCCACGCCGCGGTGCCGACCTCCTTGGTCAGGTAGCTCAGCGCGTAGACCGAAGGCAGGTAGCTGATCACGTTGGGTGCGACGGAGATCAGCATGCCGGGCAGGATCTTGCGCCCGGAAGTGGCGAACAGCGCCCGCAGCGGCGCCCGCGTGGCGCGGCCCTCCTCCTTGGCGCGTTCGAACTCCGGGCTGTCCGGCACCTTGAGCCGCACGATCACGCCCGCGACACCGACCAGGCAGCTGAGCAGGAACGGGATCCGCCAGCCCCAGCCGGTGAAGTCCGCATCGGACATCAGCGCCGAGGTCAGGAAGAACACGCCGGTCGCGACCAGCGAGCCGACCGCGTTGCCGAGCGTCGGCGCGCTGGCGTTGATGCCACGCGCCCTGGTTTCGGCGTGCTCGGCGGACAGCAGCATCGCCCCGGCGTACTCGCCGCCGGCGCCGAGCCCCTGCACGACCCGCAGCAGCACCAGCGCCACCGGCGCGAACACGCCGGCGGTGGCGTAGCTGGGCAGCAGGCCGATCAGCGTGGACGCCACGGCCATCACCATCAGGGTCACGAACAGCATCGTGCGGCGCCCGACGCGGTCGCCGAGGATGCCGATGATCACGCCGCCGACCGGGCGCGCGAAGAACCCGACGGCGAACGTGGCCAGCGACGACAGGGTCGCGACGACGGGGTCACCGGAGGGGAAGAACACCTGCGGCAGCACGAGTGCGGCGGCCGTGCCGTAAAGGGAGAAGTCGTACCACTCGAGCGCCGTGCCCACGGTCGAGCCCACCGTGGCCCGGCTGATCCGGAGTCTCATCGCAGACCCTTCGTTGCGTCTGACGAACGTCTACATTAACGTTCATGGTGGCGACAGGCTACGAGTTCGCTTTCCCTGCGGTCAAGAGACAAGGAACCGCTTTGACTTCCATGAACGTTAATGAGACGGCCCTGTCGAAGTACAACCCGCTGTCCCGCGTGCTGTGCTTCGACCGGTTCGACTCCACCACGCACGGCTGGACCGAGCTGCTCGGCAACTACGACGGCCGCGGCGACCTGGACACCGTGGACGACCACATGCGCGACTTCCGCCCGCCGCAGCTGTCCTCGTGCACGTTCTTCGACGTCGGCACGCACGGCACGCTGAGCGGCAACTACGCGCTCAAGCTCGCGACGCGCCCCTACCCCGGCCACACCGCGACCGGCATCCGCCGCCTGACGATGGCGGGCCGCGGCCGGGTCCGCATCGAGACCCACTTCGCGTTCAAGGCCGAAGCCACCGTCGGGCACGAGGCGCCCGCGTCGGTGCCGTGGGACGGCAACCGGCACCCGTCGGAGTCGCAGTTCGGGGCGTTCACCGTGGCCACCGACATCTGCTCGGACGGCGGCCTGCGCTACCACAACGTCATCCGCTACCAGAACACCAACCTGGACGGCGAGATGACGAACCGCTGGATGTACCCGGTGGTGCCGGAACCGACGCCGCGCGACCACCAGGAGGGCAAGTTCGCCCTCCCCTACGCCGCCGACTTCACCGCCCCGGACCCGGACGACTGGCGCACCTTCGGCGAGCCGCTGGAGATGTGCGTCAACGAGGTGCCCACCAAGATCAACTGGCACTACCTGCGCTGGGACATCGACACCAGCACCCGGTCCAATGTGGAGCTCCAGCTCAACGACCGCGTGATGGACATGCGGGACGTGCCAGTGCCGCCGTACCCGGACCGCTACGGCACGCTGGACAACCTGCTCAACTTCTACTTCTCGGTCCGCACGCACTGCGGCGTCCGCAACTTCCTGTTCCTGGACTCGGTCCTGATCTCGGTGGATTGGTGAGGCACGACATGCGCTCGACGACGACGGCTGTCCTGGAACGCAACACCGTGGTGCGCGAGGACTTCGCGACCGAACCCTACGAGCTGCCGTGGGCCGCCGAGGCCCGGTTCTTCGTGCAGGCCCTCGACCTGGACGGCCCGCTGGTCTTCCGCACCGAGATCTCCCCCGACGGCCTGCACTGGTGCCCGCTGGACGACACCGAGCACCGCATCGACGCGCCGGGCCTGATCACCTGGGCGGTGAGCGGGTTCGGCCAGTGGCTGCGGGTGCGCTGCGCCGTGGGTCCCGGCACGACCGGGAAGCTGCGCATCTATCTTGTTGGCAAGGGTTGATCCGGAGGTCAGGCTGGTGGTGCGCGCTCGGCGGGTCACGTTGCGTGACGTCGCGGACAGGGTCGGCCTGTCCGCGAACACGGTGTCGCGCGCGCTGTCGGGCAAGGACCAGGTCAGCGAGGCCACGCGGGAGATGATCGTCGCCGAGGCCCGGCGGCTGGGGTACGTGCCGAACAGCCACGCCCGGTCGCTGGTCTCCGGCACCACGATGGTGCTCGCGCTGGTGATCACCAACCCGTCCAACCCGTTCTACGCCGCGCTGATCTCCGCGGTGGAGCGGCAGTGCCGTCTCGCCGGGTACTCGGTCCTGCTGCTGGTCACCGAGGAGAACGAGGACAACGAGGAACGCGCGGTGCAGCAGCTGCTGCGCTTCGGCGTCGACGGGGTGCTCGCGGTGCCGATCCAGCACCGGCCCGGGGTGTGGGCGGAGCTGTCCGCGGCCGGGCTGCCGGTCGTGCTGCTCAGCCGCGACATCCCGGAGCTGGGGTTCGACTTCGTCGGCATCGACGTCGAGCAGGCGGTCGCGGACGCGGTGTCGCGCGTGGCCGTGCCGGGGCGGGCGTGGCTGTTCGAGGAGGACCTGGAGATCAGCACGGTCGCCCAGCGCATCGCGGGTTTCCAGCGCGCGCTCGGCGGCGATTCGCTGGTGCTGAAGGTGCCCGGGCACCGGACGCGGGACGCGGCACTGCCGTGGCGGCCGGACGACGCCCACCGGCTCGCGGCCGGGCTGATCAGCCGTGAGCACCACCCGGAGCTGGTGGTCACCGGCAACGACTACTTCGCACTCGGGGTCTACAAGGCGGTCCGGGAGTGCGGGCTGACCGTCGGCGAGGACGTGCGCGTGCTCGGCTACGGCGATCACCCGTTCGCCGCCTACCTGGAGCCGGGGCTGACCACGATCCGGCTGCCCGCCGACGAGGTCGGCTCGGCCGGGGTGGAGTTGTTGCTGCGGCGGGTCGCGGACCCGGACCGGCCGCGGGAAACCGTGCGGTTGAGCGCCGAACTCGTCGAGCGCGGCTCGGCGCGCGTCGTGCGCTGATCGTCGCCGTCCGTCCAGGAAAGATCAACCTTCCCGCCACAATCCGGACATAGCGTCCGCCGCATGAGACGCACTCCCCACCGGTGGACGGCGGCCGCGCTCGCGCTCGGCCTCGCCGCCGCACTCGTCCCCACCCTCGCCGCCGCCGCGCCCGGCGACGTCGTCGTCCGCGAATCCTTCGACAGCGGCGCGCTGCCCGCCGGGTGGACGCCGGTCGCCGGCACCTGGCAGGTCAGCGGCGGCAAGCTGACCAACACCGCGCCCGGCACGCTGTCCCGGATTACCTTCGGCACGCACCTGGAGGACTTCCGCGCCGAGGCCACCATCCGGTTCGACTCGGTGACCAACTCCAGCCGCTGGGCCGGCATCGTGCTCGACACCGCGCCCGGCGGGGCCGTGCCGTGGAGCCAGGCGGTCATGCGGTCGGCCTCCACCGCGACCAACGGCATCGAGTTCGCGCAGCGCACCGAGGCGAACACCTGGAACGTCACCGACACCGCCGCCGCGCCGCACGACGCGGGCACCGGGCGCGACGTCCGAGTGGCGATCGAGGTGCACGGCAGCCGCGCGAGCTGGAGCTTCGACGGCAAGACAGTCCTGACCACGACCAAGCTGCGGCGCAGCGCGTCGGGCGTGTTCGGGTTCATCGCCGACGGCGCGAAGATCAGCGTCGACGACGTGGTGGTCACCCAACTCGAACCGCTGCCGGTGACCCAGCCGGACGGCGCCCTGCCGCTCACGGTCGCGCACCGCGGCTACTCCGCGGTCGCGCCGGAGAACACCCTCGCCGCCGTCGAGGCGGGGATCCGCGCCGGCGCCGAGTACGTGGAGATCGACGCGCAGACCACCCGCGACGGCGTGCCGGTGGTCATGCACGACAACACCGTCGACCGGACCACCCCGGGCACCGGCGACATCTCGACGCTGACTGCCGCTCAGGTCACCGCGCTGGACGCGGGGTCGTGGTTCTCGCCCGCGTTCGCCGGGCAGAAGGTGCCGACGCTCGGGCAGGTGCTGGACCTGGTCCGCACCAGCGGGTCGACGCTGCTGCTGGAGATCAAGGGCCCGGAGACCCGCGCGGAGACCACGCGGATCCTGGACGAGGTGCGCAGTCACGGCATGGCGCGGCAGGTGCTGGTGCAGAGCTTCGACGAGCAGGTCCTGCGGGACGCGCGGGCGGTCGCGCCGGAGATCCCGCTGGGGCTGCTGCGGGGCGCGGTGGACGCCGATCCGGTGGCGACGGCGAAGGCGTTCGGGGTGGTGACGTACAACCCGTCCGCCGCCGCGCTGCTGACGCGTCCGGACGCGGTGTCCCAGCTGAACTCCGCCGGGATCGCCGTGATGCCCTACACGGTGAACGACGCCGCGACCTGGCGGAAGCTGGCCGACGCCGGGGTGGACGCGATCATCACCGACCGGGCGGGCGAGCTCGCCGGCTGGCGGTCGGGGCACGCGGCGCCGTCTGTGTCGATTTCGGTGCCGGGTGAGCTGCGGCGGTTCGTGCCTGCGCCGGTCGCGGTGTCGGCGCGGGACGCCTCATCGGTCTCGGTGACGCTGGACGGGACGCGGATCGACCCGGCGGTGCCGCTGGACCCGCGCTCGCTGGCCGCCGGCGCGCACGAACTGGTCGCCACCGCGACCGGCCCTGGCGGGACGGCTTCGGCGTCGGCGAAGTTCGAGGTCGTGGTCGACGTGACAGGCGTGCGAGTGCTGGTCGCCGAGGCCGGGACGCGCCCGGAGGAGACGGCGACGATCCTGCGCCACCTGGACGCCGGGCGCTTCGACCAGGCCGCCGACGCGGTGCGCCGGGCCGGATTCGCGCCGGAGCTGGAGCGGATCCTGCTGGCGGACCTCGCGTTGATCGCGGGTCGCTGAGGGCCGGGGTGGCGGGGCGATCTTGTCCCCGCCACCCCGTCCGGGTGAGACTGGCGCGGTGGATCGCGTGCGCATCGAGATCAGTCAAGGCGTCGCCGACGTGCGGCTCAACCGCGCCGACAAGCGCAACGCGCTGGACCCGGCGATGTTCGCGGCCCTGGTGCGGGCGGGCGAACGGCTGAAGACCGAGCCGGGGTTGCGGGCGGTCGTGCTCTCCGGCGAAGGGCCGGACTTCTGCGCCGGCCTGGACTTCGCGGCCTTCCAGGCGATGCGCTCCGGCGACCGGATCAGCGCCGACGTCGACCTGCCGCCCGCCGACGGCCCGGCCAAGGAGACCGGGCAGCGCGCCGCCTACGTGTGGACCGAGCTGCCGGTGCCGGTGATCGCCGCGATCACCGGGCACGCCCTGGGCGGCGGGCTGCAGGTGGCGCTGGGCGCGGACATCCGGATCGTCGCGGCGGACGCGAAGCTGTCGGTGCTGGAGATCAAGTGGGGGCTGATCCCGGACATGACCGGCACGCAGGTGCTGCCCGAGCTGGTCGGCCGGGACGTGGCGAAGGAGCTGACCTTCACGGGACGGATCGTGAACGGCGCCGAGGCGGTGTCGCTCGGCCTGGCGACGCGCGTGGCCGACGACCCGCGGGCGGAGGCGCTGGAGCTGGCCCGGTCGATCGCCGGGCGCAGCCCGGACGCGGTCCGCGCGGCGAAGCGCCTGCTGGACCTGCCGCGTGACCACGAGGCCGGGTTCGCGGCGGAGCAGCGGGAGATCACCGCGCTGATCGGCAGCCCGAACCAGGTCGAGGCGGTGACCGCGTCGTTCGAGAAGCGGGCGCCACGCTTCACCGACCCGGCCTGAGCCGCGAGTCCCACGCCCCGGCGCGCGAGTTCCACGCTCACGCCCGGGCTCCACGCTCAGGCCCACAGGACCCACACCCACGCGCACCCGGGCCCCACACCCACGCACCCAGGCCCCACGCCCGTGCCCGCACGACCCACCCCACGCGCCCCAGCCCCACGCCCGCGCCCGCCGCGCCCCGTCGACCCGGGCGAACACCCCAGCCGCGCACACTGCCCGGATCCACGGCTCCGGCCTCAGCCCCGGAGCAGGCCCGACCGCCGCAGGTTCTCCGCCGTCTCGCGGATGGTCGTCGCGGGGTCGCGGGGTACCCAGCCCAGGACCTCCCGCGCCTTGTCCGTGCGGATCACCGGCACCTCGGCCTCGCCAGGAGCCTCGCGCACCGGCACGCCCAGCAGCTCGGCGATCTGCGCGAAGCTCATCGCCGGCCCGCTGCTCACGAGGAACCGCTCGCCGGCGGCCGACGGCGCGGTCATCGCACGCACATGCGCGTCGACCACGTCGCGGACGTCGACCACGCCGAAGTACGACCTCGGCACCACCGGCATCGTCCCCTCCAGCATCGCCTTGATCAGGCCGGTCGAGGTGGACAGCCGGGGGCTCAGCACCGGCCCGAAGATGCCGGTCGGGTTGATCACCGCCAGCTCCGGCCCGCCGTCGCGCGCGTAATCCCACGCCGCCCGCTCCGCGACGGCCTTCGACTTCACGTACGCGGTGTTGTCGTCCGCCGGGTCGGTCCAGTCGGTCTCGTCGTAGAAGCCGCGGGGCGTGCCGCTGTATCCGACGGCGGCGAACGACGAGGTCAGCACCACGCGCCGCACCCCCGCGTCCCGGGCGGCGCGAAGCACCCGCACCGCGCCGTCCCGCGCCGGGCGGATCACCTCGTCCTCGTCGGCCGGGTCGTCGGCCGGGAACGGGGAGGCGACGTGCAGCACGTACTCGCAGCCGTCGGCCGCCTCCGCCCAGCCCGCGTCGCTGTCCAGGGTGGCGACGGCGAACTCGGGGTCCCCGCCGACCGCCTCGCGCACCTCCCCGGCCCGATCAGTCGACCGGACCGTCGTCCGCACGGCCCACCCGTCGCGCAGCAGGCGGGCGATGACGTGCGTGCCGACGAACCCCGTCCCGCCCGTGACCAGGACGGGGCCGCGCGCGGTCACTTCAGCCGGGGCAGCAGGCCCCGGATCTCGTCGACGGCCCGTTCTTCGGCGGCCGCGTCCCGGCGGTCCCGCGCGTCCCACAGCTCGGCCTTGAGCCGCAGGTAGTCGCGGCGCACGCGCAGCCGCTCGATCTCGGCGTCCAGCCGTTCGACGTTGCGGGCGAACAGGTCACGCTGCTCGGCCGGGTCGCCGCCGTCGAGGTGGCGCAGGTAGACCCGCATGTCGGCCAGGCTCATGCCGGTCGAGCGGAGGCAGCCGAGCGCCTCGATGGTCTCGACCAGCTCGGGCGGGTACCGGCGGTGCCCGCTGGACTCGTCGCGGTCGACCGGTCCGATCAGGCCGATCTTCTCGTAGTAGCGCAGGGTGGGTTCCGGCAGTCCGCTGCGCCGGGAGACCTCCTGGATCGTGCTCATACCGGCCAGTGTCGGATAGTTGAAGCGCTTGAAGTCAAGGGAAGGGCTGACATGACGCAGGACACGTACCGCCTCGGGGTGATGGACGGGGACGGCATCGGGCCGGAGATCGTGCCGGCGGCGGTCCGCGTGGTGGACGCGGCGGCGCAGGAACTCGACATCGAATGGGTACCGCTGCCGGTGGGCCGATCGGCGATCGACGAGTTCGGCACTCCCCTGCCGGATTCCACGGTCGAGGCACTGTCCGGTGTGGACGGCTGGCTGCTCGGCCCGCACGACAACGCGTCCTACCCGGAGCCACACCGCTCGCGGCTCAACCCGAGCGGGTTCCTGCGCAAGCACTTCGACCTGTTCGCCAACATCCGCCCGGCCAGGGCGTTCGACGGGACGCGGGCACTGGTCCCGGGCACCGACCTGGTGATCGTGCGGGAGAACACCCAGGGTTTCTACGCCGACCGCAATACCTTCGCCGGGGCTGGCGAGTTCATGCCGACGCCGGACGTGGCGATCGCGCACGCGATCTTCACGCGCGAGTCGGTGGAGCGGATCGCGCACGAGGCGTTCCGGCTGGCGCGGCAACGGCGGCGCCGGGTGACGGTGGTGCACAAGGCGAACGTCCTGCGGCTGACCAGCGGGCTGTTCCTGGACGTGTGCCGTGACGTCGCGCGGCAGTACCCGGACGTCGAGGTCGGCGACGCGCACATCGACGCGATGGCCGCCGCCCTGGTGCGGCGCGCGCCGGAGTTCGACGTGATCGTCACGGAGAACATGTTCGGCGACATCCTGTCCGACCTGACCGCGGAGATCGCGGGCTCGCTTGGCATCGCCCCGTCGGTCAACGTGTCGGCCACGCGCGGGATGGCGCAGGCCACGCACGGTTCCGCGCCCGACATCGCGGGGCGGGACGTGGCGAACCCGGTGGCGATGATCCTGTCGGCCGCGATGCTGCTGGAGTGGCTGGGCGAGCGCCACGACGACCCGGCGCCGGCCCGGGTCGCGAGCACCATCCGCGAGGCGGTCGCCGACACGATCCGCGGCGGCGTGACGACACCGGACCTCGGCGGCTCGGCAGGCACCCGAGCGTTCACCGACGCCGTGGTGGTGTCGATCAAGCACATGACGGGCTGACCGACGCTGTGGTCCGCCGACATGGTGGACCGTCCCGGGCGCTGCCTACCCTGGCGATCTCGCAACGGTGCGCAGGGAGGATCGTCCATGAGAAGGTCTGTTGCCGTGCTCGTCCCGGCGCTGGCGGCCGCGGCACTCGCGGCGCCGGCGCAGGCGGATCCGGCCGCGTCGTGCGCCGGGCTGGCGGGGCTGGCGATCCCGGCCGCCGTGATCGGCCTGCCGACCAGCGGCGGCACGGTGACGTCGGCCCAGGTCACGGGCACCTACTGCCAGGTGGACGCGGCGCTGCACCCGGTCGACCCGGCGGCGCCGGACATCCGGATGCGCGTCGCGTTGCCCGCGGAGTGGAACGGCAAGGCGCTGATGTTCGGCGGCGGCGGTTACAACGGCACGATCCCGAACGTGGCAGGCAACGTCCCGTTCGGACCGGTCGGCGGGCCTACTCCCCTGGCGCGCGGTTACGCGATGTTCGCGAGCGACTCCGGTCACCAGGCCTCGCCGGCGCACGTCCCGGCGACCTCGCTCGACGGCTCGTTCGGGGTGAACGACGAGGCGGTGCGCAACTTCTCGGGTGACGCGCTGAAGAAGACCCGTGATGCCGCGATGTTCCTGATCGCCGAGAGGTATTCGGCGCGCCCGTCGCACAGTTATTTCGCGGGCGGCTCGACCGGTGGCCGTGAGGCGCTGGCCGTGGCGCAACGGTGGCCCGCGGATTTCGACGGCGTGATCTCGGCGTACCCGGCGTGGAACGCGGCGAGCCTGGACCTGTTCTTCGGTTACGAGGCGCAGGTGCTGTCGCAGCCCGGCGCGTTCCCCAATCCCGCCAAGCAAACCTTGTTGTACCGCAGTGTCATTCAGGCTTGCGACGGCCTCGACGGCCTGCGCGACGGCGTGATCTCGAACGAGCCCGGTTGCCGGTTCGATCCTAGGTCGTTGCGCTGCCCCGACGGCGCGGACACGGGCGACACGTGCCTGTCCGACGCGCAGATCCGTGCAGTGAAAGCGATTTCGTCTCCGCTGCGGTGGAACTACCACCTGGACAGCGGCGAGCGCGGCTACCCGGGTTTCCCGTTCCTGTCCGGCGCCGCGATGACCACCCCGCTGCTCGGCATGGGCACGGTGGCCCCCACCACCCCGATGCCGACCGCCGCTGGTTACGGTGTCCAGTTCTGGGACCAGTGGGTGCGGTACTTCGTGACCCGCGACCCCGGTTTCGACGCCCTGTCGGTTGATCCACGGCACCCGGGCCCGTGGCGGGAGCGGATCGCCGAGCTGGCCGGACTGCAGGACGTGAACAACCCGGACCTGAGCCGGTTCGCCCGGGCCGGCGGCAAACTCCTGCTGCTGCACGGAACAGCGGACGAGCTGGTCAGCCACCGGTCCACAGCGGACTACTTCGAGCGGGTGGAGCGCACACTGGGCAAGCGGGCGACGGACGCCTTCGCGAGGTTTTATCTCATCCCCGGCGCGAACCACGCGAACGTGAGCGCGGCCTTCCCCGCCGCATGGGATTCGCTGACCGCACTGGAAAACTGGGCTGAACACCGGGAGGCGCCCGTCGACCCGGTGGTCACCGACGCCACCACCGGCCGGGCCCGCCCACTGTGCGAATACCCGGCCTGGCCCCGCTACCGGGGAGGCGACCCGGCCGCAGCAGCAAGCTTCACCTGCACCGGGTGATCTTCGCACCCAACCCGAGCCGGGTGGTCATCCCGGAGCCTGCCCGTGCGGCGAGGACTCTCTTTTGATCTTTTTCCTGCGCTTCGCGCAGGTGCGCCTCACGGCGCCGGAAGGTCACCTTTCGACCACCCCCGCCCCCTCTCCCTGATTGTGTTTCAGTCGCCGAGCAGCCGTGTCAAGGCGGGAAAGCGTGCCTTGACACGGCTGGTCGGCGACCAAAGATCGGCTGTGGATCGGGGGCGGGGGAGGTCTGGTTGGGGTAGTCGGTCTTCTTGCGTTGCCGGCCGGCGGTTGCGAGAGCAGGGAAGGCCGGTCCGTTGGTCGGGCCGCTTCCGCTGCCGCCTCCCGCCACACGGACCGAGCGCGCCCACACAGAGCCAGTCCGCTCCAACTACCGCCCCCGCCACGCCCACACACAGCCACTCCACTCCCACCACCGCCCCCGCCATACGGGCCACCCCGACATATAGCCAGCCCACTCCCGCTACCGGCTCCCGGCATGCGGGCCGCATGCGCCCCGGCACAAAGTCCACTCCCGCTGCCACCTCCCGCCACGCCAGCCGCACCCGCCCCGGCGCAAAGCCCACTCCCGCTGCCACCTCCCGCCCCGCCATGCGGGCCGAGCGCGCCCCGGTACAAAGCCCACTCCCGCTGCCACCCTCCGCCACGCCAGCCGCACCCGCCCCCACACGCAGCCAGCCCACCCCCGCTCCCACCTCGCACCACGCCAGCCGCACCCGCCCCCACACGCAGCCGATCCACCCCCGCTGCCACCTCCCGGCAGCCAGGCGGATTCGCGCTCACCGCGCGCTATGATGGACGAGACGGTATCGTCCCAACCATCTCAGGAGCGTTGTCATGACTCTCTCTCCCGAGGACCGGCGCCGTCGCGCTCATGAGGCTGTGGATCGCCTTCACGAGCGCGTGCTGGCGCACGACATGGACGGCTTCGCCGACGTCTTCGCGCCCGGCGGGGTCATGGAGTTCCCCTTCGCGCCGCCCGGGTGGCCCACCCTCCAGGGCCGGGAGGCGGTGCGCGAGTACGTGCGCGACTACACCGACAACGTCGACATCAAGGCGATCACGTCCCAGACCCGCCACGAAACCACCGACCCGGACGTGCTGATCGTCGAGTGGGAGGTCGACGGCACGGCGCTGCGCACCGGGCGGCCCTACCGGATTCGGTACGTCAACGTGGTCCGCGTGGGCGCCGACGGTATCGAGTCGCTGCGGGACTACTGGAGTCCGCTCGCCGCCGGGCACGCTCTCGGGCGGCTCGGCGAACTGGTCGCCATGCAGGAGGGTGCTCAGTGAAAGTCCTGGTCACGGGCGCGTCCGGGAACACCGGGCGTCCCCTCGTGCAGTTGCTCACCGAGGCGGGTGCGACGGTCCGCGCGGCGAGCAGGCGCACCGGGTTCGACTGGTCCGACCCGGCCACCCACGACGCCGTACTGGACGGCGTGGAGCGCATGTACCTGGTCGCGCCGGTCGGGATCGCCGAGCCGGAGCCGCTCGTGCGCCCGTTCCTCGAGCGCGCCCGGGAAGCGGGGGTGCGCCGCGTCGTGCTGCTCAGCTCGTCGGCGGTGGCGACCGGCGATCCGGGGCTGGGCCGGGTGGACAGCGCGGTCCGGGAGATCATGCCGGAGCTCGCCGTGCTGAAGCCCTCGTGGTTCATGCAGAACTTCACCGGCGACCACCCGGTGGCCGAGGGCATCCGGTCCCGCGGCGAGATCGTGACCGCGACCGGCGAGGGGCGGGTCGCGTTCATCGACGCCGCCGACATCGCGGCCTCCGCCGCGGCGCTGCTGCTGGCCGACGAGTGCGGCCGCGACGAGCACGTGATCACCGGCCCGGAGGCCATCAGCTACGCCGAAGGCGCCGCGATCTACAGCGAGGTGACCGGCGCCGAGGTGCGCCACACCAGCGTCGGGACGGCGGAGCTGGCGGACCGCTTCGTGGCCGCGGGCTACCCGGCCGACTTCGCGGCCGCCCTCGCCGCCCTGGACGAGGGCATCCGGCACGGCAGCGAGGACCGCGTGACTGGCACCGTGCACCGCCTGACCGGCCGCCCGCCGAAACCGCTGCGCCGGTTCCTGGCCGAGCAGCTCAGGAGCTGACGCGGCCCAACTAGGCTGGGCACATGGATTCTCCCGCCGCCGGCCTGACCGAACTGAGCCGCGGACTCGCCGGATACCTGCGGGCAGTCGCCGAAGCCGTCGGCGTGCCGGCGGAAGCGACGTCGTTCGAGCTCAGCGACACGGCCACCGCGTACCTGGGCCTGACCCGGCGGTGGCCGACCCGGCCGGCCGAGGACCTGATGCTGGTGTGGAGCGAACGCAGCGGCTGGGCGGTGGCCGTGGAGACCGAGCCGGGCGAGACGCCGATGGTGCTGGCCTGGTTCGCCGGGGACGACGTGGTCCCGGAACCGGCGGCCGTGGCGCGGTTCGTGACCGAGGTGATCGCCGCCGACCGCTCCGACGCGCCCCGCCCGGTGTTCGCCGTGGACGTCGGCCGCACCGAACTCGCCGCGCGGCTGGCGCGGTACGTGGAGCCCTAGGCGGGCGGCACACCAGGACGGGCCGATCACCCGCCGAAGTCGTCACGTCCACCGTGTCCGAACAGGCGGCAACCGCAGCCAGCGCGCCACGCGGCTGGCGCGGTACGCAGAACCCTAGGACCGGGCGGGCGGCACCACCACCAGCACCAGGCGGTCACCCGCCGAGGTGGTCACGTCCACCGTGTCCGACTCCTGCCTGCGGTAGCCGACGACCGGGGCCAGCGAGCCTCGCCGGTCGAAGTGGCGCACCGCGGGGTCCCAGGCGGTCGTGTGGTAGGCGATCCGGTCGATCGGCCCCAGGCGGGCTGCCAGCACCGCACGCAGTGCCGGCAGCTCCGCGGACAGGTCTCGCGACCGTGGCCACCAGGCCCCGTCGACGTACCCCGGGGTGGGCGCCGACGGGTTCTGACTCGCTCGGAGTTTCAGCCGCGGCGGCCCGGCGGCCATACCGGCCTTCGGGGTGGTGGTGCGAACGTGCGGGCCCGACGACATGCCGGTGCTCCTGCCCCCGGCCCGTGACCGGGTCGGCTTCAGCGGCCGAGAACGGCGCCGGCTTGACCGCCCGCGCGCGAGATGCTCCCGACCCCCCTGACGCTACACCCTCCAGCGCCCGATGGCGGCGTCCGCGAGCGGATTTCCGCGCACGGACACCGGAAAGGGGGACGAGCCATTCCCAGAGGTCCACAATGTACTTAGCAGGAACCGGCGGCGGGTCCGGTCGTCGCGTAGCGGGCGGCGATGGTGCGCACGGCCTCGTCGACGACCTGAGCCACGCGGTCGGCGCTCACCTCCCAGCCCGGCACCAGGAGCTTCGGCCAGAAGACGTAGTTGGAGATCATGCCCAGGAACTGGGTGGCCACGAGGTCGACGTCCTCGACCCGCACCGTTCCCGCCTCGTGCTCGGCCAGGAGATAGCTGCGCACGGACTCGAAGTAGGGCATCTTCCCGTGCGAGAACTGCGCATTGGCGAGTTCGGGGAACCGCGGCAGCTCGGCGATGACGATCCGGAACAGATCGGTCATCTGGGGACGGCCCAGCAACTCGGCGTACCGGCGACCGATGGTGCTCAGCCCGTTGACGATGTCGCCCGCCGGCGGTGGCTCCTCCTCGTCGGCGGCCGACCAGGACTCGGTCACGATGGCGTCGAACAGGGCGGCTTTGCTCGGAAACTGCTTGAACAAGGTGGCCCGCGAAACGCCTGAGCGCTCCGCGATCCGCGCCAGCGACGTCCGGTCGTAGCCCAGCTCGAGGAACAGTGCGGTCGCGGCCGTCACGATCAGCGCGCGCTTCTCCTCGGCGACGCGCTGGTGATAGGTCGTCACGGCCCTGCTCATGAACCGAGCATACGAGGCGAGTGGCTTGACTCACCACCGCGGCCAACCTAGTGTCGAAGTGGATGGTGAGTCGACCGGCTCACCACTCGTCGCCCCCGTCCGGAGGAACATCCGATGCCCCGCTTCGACAACCAGACCGTGCTCGTGACCGGCGGGACCGGCGGCCAGGGCTCGAGCCACGTGCGCGCCTTCCACGCGGAGGGAGCGAACGTGGTGATCGGCGGCATCGACGCACGACGCGGCGCCGCTCTCGCCGATGAGCTCGGGGCCCGCGCCCGCTTCGTCCGGCTGGACGTCACCGACGAGAGCTCGTGGTCCGCCGCTGTGCTGGCCGCCGAGGACGCCTTCGGCGCCCTGAACGTGCTCGTGAACAACGCGGGCGTGCAGAATCCGCCCGCGACGATCGCGGACACGGACCTGGCCACGTGGTCGCGCATCCTCGACGTCAACCTCACCGGGACCTTCCTCGGCATCAAGGTCGCCGCCCCCGCTCTGCGCCGTGCGGGAGGAGGAGCCATCGTCAACATCGGCTCGACCATGGGCCTCGGCGGCACGGCGCACTACGCGCCGTACGTCGCCGGCAAGTGGGCCGTGCGAGGCCTCACCCGAACAGCAGCACTCGAACTCGGCCGCGACCACATCCGGGTGAACGCCGTCCACCCCGGCGTGATCTCGACCCCCTTCATCAACGAACCAGCAGCCGGCGCCACCGCGGCGATCGCCGACTTCTACTCCCCCGAGCCGTTCGCCATCCCCCGGCTCGGTGAGCCGGCCGACGTCACCCGGCTTCTGCTGTTCCTCGCGTCCTCTGACGCGTCGTTCATCACGGGGTCGGAGTACGTCGTCGACGGTGGACTCCTCCTCGGCCCCGCCCTTCCGTCCGAGGCCGCATGAGCAATGGACATCCGGTGAGCTGACGCGGCGGTCCCAGACCAACCAGAAAAGGGGTGCGACGCCTCGCGCCGCACCCCTCTTGCCGGGCCGGGTGTCAGTTCTCGGCCGCCGCGGCGGCCTTCTCCTGCTTCGCCTGGCGACGGGCCTTCGCCGCCAGGATCGCGGGGCTGATCTTGCCCGTTTCGGCCGGCTTGCGGGGCTCCGGCGCGTCCGGGATCTCGTCCGCAGGGGTCTCGGTCTCGTCCACATCGGACTCGGGTGCCTCGGCGGTCTCCGCTTCCACGACCTCGGCGACCGCATCGTCCTCATCGGACTCCGCCGCGACCGCTTCCTCGGTCCCGGTCGGCAGCAACGGGAGTGCGGGCGGGTGGAGCTCCGGGGTGCGCGCCGCCTGCTCGGCTGCCGAGTCGATGATCTCGCCGATCCGCACCAGCTGCGCGAGCAGCGTCTGCCGGGTGCCGCGCAGGCGTTCGACCTCCTGCTCGGCCCGGCGGATCATCGCCAGCGCCTCCTCGTTGGCCTGCTTCGCCAGGTCTTCGCGCTGGCGGCGGGCCTCGTCGGCCTGGTCCTCGTACGCCTTGCGGATCTCCGCGGCGTCCTTTTCGGCCTGTTCGCGGATCTCCCGCGCCTCCAGCTCGGCCTGGGCGATGATCCGCTCGACGCGGGCGCCGATGTTGCCGGAGCCCACCACCTGCAGCGGCACCGACGTGTCACCGCCCAGCTCGGACAGGCGCCGCTCCTTCTCCTCCAGCTCGCTCGCCAGGTGCCCGGCCCGCGCGCGCAGCCGGCGGATGTAGGCGTCGACCTCCCGGCGGTCGTAGCCACGCAGAGCCGACGAGAAGTCGATCTCGCGATCGGCCAGGATGTCATTGCCACCGCTGTTGACCATGCCCCGAGTCTCGATCGCGCCGCCTGCCCCTGCAAACGACTGTTCCCCGTTCGGCTGAAGATCAACGCCTGCCGGCCACCCTCGCGGCACCGCCACCGGCCATCGCACCGTGACGACCGGGCGTTCCGCGCAGTCCGTTCGTGCGGCCGACGGCCCGGAACACCCGGAAGCGACTGCCCGCCGTGAGCACGAGACCGGCCACGGTCACCGGTGCGGGTGGTATCACGCTTCCTGCAAGCCCCGCGGGCCGTCCGGGTGCGGCGCGGCGCGGTAGAGGTGCACCGAGGCGACAAGGAGAACCCGTTCACCGGGATCGGACGCGGTCGACGTGTTCCTCGCCGCCTACGCGGTGCCCCCTACCGCGCCTGCGCGAGCCGGAGGACAGTGGACCCAGGTCTCGTCATTGCCCGGGCAGCGACGCCGACCAGGTCCCCGGTGGTTCAACCCGCGTGCCCCGGGGACCGCCTACCCGGCGCCCGCCACGACCGGCGGCTTGCGCACCAGCGCCACCATCGCGGCGCTGAGCAGGCCCGCGACGGCGAACACCGCAAACCCGAGCCCGGACAGCCGGCTCGCCACCAGGACGCCGCCCAGCCACGGCCCGAAGACCGCGCCGAACCGCCCGATGCCGGACACCCAGCCCAGCGCCGTCGCGCGCACGCCGGCCGGGTAGTGGGCGCCGACGCTGGAATAGATCAGCGTCTGCGCGCTGAACAGCCAGCCGCCGGTCAGGAACACCACGACGTAGGTCAGCGGCAGCGGCATCCTGATCGCCAGCAGCCCGACCCCGGCCGCGGTGAGCGCGAACCACAGGATCGCCACCGGCCGCGCCCCGAACCGGTCCGCCAGCCGCCCCGCGACGAGCATGCCCGCGATACCGCCGACGTTGATCACCAGCAGGAAGCTGACCGCGGACCCGAGCTGGTAGCCGTTGCCGCGCATCATCGTCGGCAGCCAGGTGTTCACGCCGTAGACCAGCAGCAACCCGCCGAACGAGGCGATCCAGAACAGGATCGTGGTGAGCGCGACGGACGAGGTGAACAGCGCGCGCAGGCTGCCCGGCCGCTGCTCGGTCCGCTCCGGCTCGAACGGCTGGAGCGCGACCCCGTGGCGGTCGGCGATCGCCTGCGCCCGCGCCCGCCGGCCCCTGGCCAGCAGGTAGGTCATCGACTCCGGCAGCATCAGGTGGACCACCGGCAGCACCACCAGCAGCGGCAGCGCGCCGAGCCAGTACACCGAGCGCCAGCCCAGCGACTCCACCACCGACATCGCGAGCGCGCCGGCGATCGCGCCGCCCGCCTGGTGCGCGGTCATCACGATGGTCACGCTCAGGTTCCGGCGCCACGGCGGCGCGTACTCCATGACCATCGCGATCGCCGACGGCAGCAGCCCGCCGAGGCCGACGCCGGCCACGAACCGGGCGGCGCCGAACACCTCGACCGACGGCGCCACCGCGCAGGCCGCGGAGGCGAGCGAGAAGACCACGACACCGGTCAGGATGATCTTCCGTCTGCCGATCCGGTCGGTGACGATCCCGGAGCCGAGCGCGCCGAGCAGCATGCCGAACGTGGTGAGGCTGCCGATCGTCCCGCCGGTCACGGCGGTCAGGCCGAAGCCCTCGTCGGCGAGCACCCCGGGCAGGGTCGCGCCGTAGACGAACAGGTCGAGCCCGTCCAGCAGCACGAGCACCCAGCACAGGGCCGTGACCCGGACCGACAGCCGGGCGATCGCCGGATCCCTCTGTTCCATCACGGACATCGGTGTCCCTCTCGTCGTCGAGCCAGTGGAAAGTGACGGCGAAAGTACCCGGTGCACGATCGTGCACACAAGATTGTTGACAATTTTGGCCGCAAAAAGCATGCTGGCTGGAGCACGAGCCGAAGCGAGGAGAGGAAGCCATGCCACAGCAGGCAACCGGCGCCGAGGAGGTCCCGGCGTGAACAAGGTGATCGTCACCGACCCGCCCCGCGCCGACGGCGACGACGTCGCCGCGCTCGCGGAGTTCGGCGTCGCGACCGTGCACGAGGCGCTGGGCCGCACGGGCCTGCTCGGCCCGGACCTGCGGCCGATCCAGGACGGCGCCCGCATCGGCGGCACCGCTGTGACGGCCCTGTGCTGGCCGGGCGACAACCTGATGATCCACGCCGCGGTCGAGCAGTGCCGCCCCGGCGACGTCCTGGTCGTCACGACCACGTCGCCCTCGCGGGACGGGCTGTTCGGCGAGCTGTTCGCCACCGCGTTGCAGCACCGCAGGGTGCGCGGGCTCGTCATCAACACCGGGGTGCGCGACGTCGCGGACCTGCGGGCGATGGGTTTCCCGGTGTGGTCGGCCGCGGTGAGCGCGCAGGGCACGGTGAAGGCGACCGCGGGCGCGGTCAACGTGCCGGTCGTGATCGGCCGGCAGACCATCCGCCCCGGCGACGCGATCCTGGCCGACGACGACGGTGTGCTGTGCGTGCCGCGCGAACTCGTCGGCGAGGGGCTGCGGGCGTCGCGGGCCCGCGCGGACAAGGAAGAGGCCACGCGGCAGGCGTTCCGCGCCGGCGAGCTGGGGCTGGACCGCTACGGGCTGCGGGAGAAGCTCGCCGATCTCGGCGTCCGGTACCTGACGGCCGAGGAGTACGCGAAGCTGGAGCGCGAATGAGTGTGCGCTGCATGCTGATGCGCGGCGGCACGTCCAAGGGCGCGTACTTCGTCGCCTCCGACCTGCCCGCCGATCCCGCCGAGCGCGACGACCTGCTGCTGCGGATCATGGGCACGCCCGACCCGCGGCAGCTCGACGGGCTCGGCGGCGCGCAACCGGTCACCAGCAAGGTCGCCATCGTCTCCCCCGCCGGGGGCGACCGGGACGTCGACTACCTGTTCCTGCAGGTCGGCATCGAGGATGCGACCGTTTCGGACCGGCAGACGTGCGGGAACCTGCTCGCCGGCGTCGGCCAGTTCGCCGTCGAGCGCGGCCTGGTGCCCGCCGGCGGCGACCGCACCAGCGTGCGCGTGCGGATGGTCAACACCGACTCGATCGCGGTCGCGACGTTCGCCACGCCCGGCGGCCGGGTCGACTACAGCGGCACTACGGCGATCTCCGGCGTGCCCGGTACCGCCGCGCCGGTCGAGCTGGAGTTCACCGGCACCGAGGGGTCGGTGTGCGGCAGCCTGCTGCCCACCGGGAACGTCGTCGACGAGATCGGCGGCATCCCGGTGACCTGTGTGGACAACGGGATGCCGGTCGTCGTGGCGCGCGCCGCGGACTTCGGGATCACCGGCTACGAGGCGGCGGACGAGCTGACCGGCCTGGCCGGCCGGATTCAGGACCTGCGGCTGGAAGCCGGGAAGCGGATGGGGCTCGGCGACGTCAGCGGCGCGTCGGTGCCGAAGACGACGCTGGTGGCCGCGCCGCGCGACGGCGGCGCCATCTGCACCCGGACGTTCATCCCGCTGCGCCCGCACCCGTCGATCGGTGTGCTGGGCGCGGTGAGCGTGGTGACCGCGCTGATGCTGGACGGCGCGGCCGGGCACGAGCTGTTCGCCGCGCCGCCGCCCGGTTCGCCGGTCGGCGTCGAGCACCCGAGCGGCACGCTGGAGGTCGGCGTCGAACTGGCGCCCGGGCCGCGCGTGGCGCGCTCGACCGTCATCCGCACCGCGCGGAAGTTGTTCGACGGCACCGTTTTTCCCCGTCCCTGACAATCCTGGAAGGCACCGATGCCCCACCTCGAACCCTCGCCCCGGCACGAGATCGCGCACCTCGGCCACGTCGAGCTGTTCACCCCGGAACCGGAGAAGAGCCTGGAGTTCTTCGTCGACGTCCTCGGCCTGACCGAGAACGGCTCGCGGGGCGATTCCGTCTACCTGCGCACGTGGGACGACTACGAGCACCACAGCGTCAAGCTGACCGCCGCGAAGACCTCGGGCGTGGGGCGGACCGCGATGCGCGCGTCGAGCGAGGCCGCGCTGAAGCGGCGGGTCGCGGCGATCGAGGAACGCGGGCTGGGCGTCGGCTGGGCCGACGGCGACACCGGGATCGGGCCGACGTACGTGTTCCGGGACCCGGACGGGCACGAGATGGAGATCTACTGGGAGACCGAGAAGTACGACCCGCCCGAGCACCTGCGGCCGTCGCTGAAGAACCAGGCCCAGGCGTACCCGGCGCGCGGGGTGTGCGTGCGGCGGCTCGACCACGTCAACTACCTGGCCCAGGACGCGGCGGCGAACGGCGGCTTCATCTGCGACGCGCTCGGCGGGCGGGTGACCGAGCAGATCCGGCTCGACAGCGGGGTGATCTCCGGGCAGTGGACGCACTTCGCGCAGAAGTCCTACGATCTGGTCTACACCAACGACTGGACACGCTCGTCCGGGCGGCTGCACCACATCGCGTTCGCGACGGACACGCGCGAGGACATCCTGCGCGCGGCGGACATCGCGCTGGACAAGGGCGTGTTCATCGAGACCGGGCCGCACAAGCACGCGATCCAGCAGACGTTCTTCCTGTACGTCTACGAGCCGGGCGGCAACCGGATCGAGCTGTGCAACCCGACCGCGCGGCTGATCTTCGCGCCGGACTGGGAGCCGGTGACGTGGACCGAGGCCGAGCGGGCGAAGGGGCAGGCGTGGGGCCTGAAGACGATCGAGTCGTTCCACACGCACGGGACGCCGCCCGTGGAGGCTTGAGGCTGTCCGGTTGGGCTGCGTGTTGCGTCGGGGCCGTCCCGTTTCGGGGCGGCCCCTTTCACTTGCGCCCAGCCGGAGACGTGAATCTTGTTCAGATGTTTCTGATTATCTGAGGACCGCGATTATTTGCGTTCAAATTGGCTGCTCTAGCGCGGCGAGTCGTTCTGGATTATTCATCCGTGACTAGTGCATGATGCCCCGTACGGCCCAGCAGCTCTGGGCCGACATGGAGGCGCGGGCCCTGCGGCAACAGGAGCCCGCGCCTGATTCGCCCTGTCCACTCACGATTGGATCGAGACAGAACATGCGCACCCTACCGCGCCACCAGCGACCTCGACGCCATCTGATGCGCGTCCTCCAGCCGTCCGCGCTGGAGCGCCCAACCGTGCACCAACTGGTGCGCCGATCTGGCAATCCGACCGTCGACGGCGGCGCCCGCCGCCACGCCCAACCGGCCCCCACCGCAGGGCAACTGCTGCGCCGCAACGGTCGCCCGATGACCGGCCATCACACTGGGGTTGATGGCACAAGCCTGGCCGGGATCGTGGTTCTCAGCGGCTGGTCCGCGACGTTCCGGCTGGCCTTCCTGCTCGCGGGCCCGGCGGCCGCGGTGGTGGCGTTGGCGCCATCGTCCCGGGAAGCCGTCGCGTTGCCGCTCGCGGCCGGGGTCCTGTGGTCGCTGCGGTCCCGATCGCTGACAAGGTGAGCCGGGCGCTCCCGGGCCCGGCCCTACCTTCCCGGCCCGGGAGCGCTGGACCAGTGTTCCGGCTCAGTCGCCGTGCCAACGCCACGGACGCACCAGGACGCGCCCGCATAGCCGGTGCACAGGTTGTTCTGCGGGTGCTCTCAGGCCGGCACGTCACGATGTGAGCCCGGACAGGAGGACGCCCGTGCACGACGACAAGCCCCGCGACGAATCCGCGAGCAGGCCGGCCGGCGATGCGACCACGCCTGCGCAAGCGCCGCCCGCGGCTCCGGCCGGCGATGCTGCGGCGCCTCCTGCCGCAGCATCGGGCGAAACCGCGCCCACGCAGGCACCGCACGCCACCCCGGCCGAAACTGCGGCGGGGGCCGCACCTCCCGCCGCAGCCCCTGACGGGACCGCGCCCGCGCAGGCATCGCATGCGGTGCCTGCAGGCGAAGCCGCGCCTACGCAGGCACCACCGGGCACGCCTTTGGCGACACCTCCCGCCCCAGTCGCCAGAGGGGCCACGCCCGCCCAGGCGGCACACGCGGCTGCCGCCGCGGCCGCTGTTCCTGGCGCGCCGTCCGGCACTTCTCCTCGGCCCGGGAAGCGCCGCCTGGGGGTGGGCGTTGTGGCGGGGATCGCCGCGGCTGTGCTCGTTCTCGGGGGCGTGGGTGGCTTCACGGTCGGGCGGGCGACCGCCGGTTCCGATGACGGCGGGCGTCCCGGCTACGGGCAGTTCGACCGGGTGCCACGCGGCTACGGCGAGCCGCCGGGCTTCGGGGAGCGCGAGCGCGGGTCGGACAACGGCGGGTCCGACACCTGAGTCTGCGCCCCGGGCCCACCGGACCGTCACCACCCGACCTCACGACGCGGCCGACGCCCTAAACCGGCCGGACCGCCGCAAGCCAGCCGCGCCGCCGCAAGCCAGCCACACCCGCCCCAAGCCGGCCGCACCGCCCCAAGCCAGCCGCGCCGCAAGCCAGCCGGACCGCTCCAAGCCGGCCGCACCGCCGCAAGCCGGGCTCAGGACGCGGGCGTCACCGGGGCCATCCAGATCCCCACGATGGCGTCGATCATGCCGGTCGCCGCGTCGTGCCAGTTCTGCCGCGGCGTCGCGGTTCCGTCGGCGAGGGCGCGCTCCCGCTCCGCGTTCATGTGCACCATCAGCTGGCGCATCATCGCGCTCCGCTCGGCACGCACCTCCGGCGGCAGCTCCGGCAGGCACCGCTTCAACCCCTCCAGCGTCTTCACCATCGACGGGGACGACAGGGCGTCCTCGGCGAAGATGTCCCGCAGCGCGGGATCCGTGGTGACCTGCGCGCTGAACCGGGCGAACCACGTCGGGTTTCCCAGCGCCGCCAGGTGTTCCGCGGCCGGCCGCACCATGCACGCGATCCAGTCGCGCGGGTCGTCGGACTCGCCGGCCTCGGCCACCATCCGGTCGCGGATCCGCTCCATCTCGGCGGTGTGCTTGCGGACGATCGCGCGCACCAGGTCGGCCTTCGTGCCGAAGTGGTAGCCGACCGCGGCCGTGTTGCCCTGCCCCGCCGCCTCGCTGATCTGCCGGTTGGACACCGCGTTCACGCCGTGCTCGGCGAAGAGCCGTTCGGCCGTCGTGAGGATCGCCTCCCGCGTGGCGGTGACGCGATCGGACCGGGCTGTCTTCGTCGTCATCGTCACCACCTGCCGGTCCCAGGACGGGCCAGGCAGCCCGTATCCAGGCATTTTACCGATCACCCGCCTGCGCCCTGACCAGGCCTGTTAGGCTAAGTCAATCGATTGATTTAAACCGACCGGAGGCCCCGGCAATGTCCTCTGCCCCTGCCCGTCACGTGGGCGACCCGGCGCCGCCCGTGGCCCGGACCGGCCGCGTGGTCGCGGTGCTGGCGTTCACCGGCATCGTCGTCTCACTGATGCAGACCCTGATCATCCCGCTGGTCCCCGAGCTGCCCGGCCTGCTGAGCGCGTCACCGGCAGACGCCGCGTGGGCCATCACCGCCACGCTGCTCGCCGCCGCGGTCGCCACCCCGACCGTCGGGCGCCTCGGGGACATGTACGGCAAGCGGCGGATGCTGCTGGTCAGCGTCGTCCTGCTGATCGCGGGGTCGGTGACCTGCGGCCTGTCGAGCAGCCTGGTGCCGATGATCGTCGGCCGCGCGTTGCAGGGCCTGGCCTCCGGCGTGATCCCGCTGGGCATCAGCATCATGCGCGACGAGCTGCCCGCCGAACGGCTCGGCTCGGGGACCGCGATGATGAGCGCCTCCCTCGGCGTCGGCGGCGCGCTCGGCCTGCCCGCCGCGGCGCTGATCGCGGAGAACGCCGACTGGCACGTGTTGTTCTGGACGGCTGCCGGCCTCGGCGTGGTCGCGTTCCTGCTGGTGGTGTCGTTCGTGCCGGAGTCGTCGGTGCGCACCGGCGGGCGGTTCGACCTGCCCGGCGCGCTCGGCCTGTCGGTCGCGCTGCTGTGCCTGCTGCTGGCGATTTCCAAGGGCGGGGACTGGGGCTGGGGCGACGGGCTGACCATCGGCCTGTTCGTCGGCGCCGTCGTGGTGCTGCTGGTGTGGGGCTGGTGGGAGCTGCGCACGAGGGAACCGCTGGTGGACCTCCGCACCACCGCGCGCAGGCAGGTGCTGCTGACCAACATCGCGTCGGTCGTGTTCGGGTTCGCCATGTTCGCGATGTCGCTGGTGCTGCCGCAACTGCTGCAGCTGCCGACGGCCACCGGGTTCGGGCTCGGTCAGACGATGCTGATGGCCGGCCTCGTGATGGCGCCGTCCGGTCTGGTCATGATGGCGACCGCGCCGGTCTCGGCGAAGATCTCCCGGACACGCGGCCCGAAGGTGACGCTGATGCTCGGCGCGCTCGTGGTCGCGATCGGGTACGGGCTCGACATCGTGTTGATGGGCGAGGTCTGGCAGCTGCTGATCGCCTCGTGCGTCATCGGCGCCGGGATCGGGCTGTCCTACGGCGCGATGCCCGCGCTGATCATGTCCGCGGTGCCGGTGTCGGAAACCGCGTCGGCGAACAGCCTGAACACGCTGATGCGCTCGATCGGCACGTCCACCTCCAGCGCGGTCGCGGGTGTGGTGCTGGCGCAGATGACCGTGTCGCTGGGGCCGGTCACCGTGCCGTCGCAGGACGGGTTCCGGGTGGTGCTGGCGATCGGCGCGGGCGCGGCGCTGGTGGCGCTGTTCGTCGCCGCGTTCCTGCCCGCGCGGCGCCGGGCCGCGGCCGAACGGAGCGTGTCGGGCACCGTGCGCGGGGCGAGTGGCGCGGCGGTGGTCACGGTGACCGCGCACCGGGCCGACGGGAGCGTCGCGGCGAGCGCGGCGGCCGGTTCGGACGGCGCCTTCGCGCTGGCGGCGCTGCCCGCGGAGCCGCTGTCGCTGGTGGCGGTGGAGCACCCGGCGGTGCACGAGACGGTTTCGGTCGGCGCCGGGGTCACGCAGCGGCACGACATCGACTTGGCGGAGCGGGCATGACCACGACGGCAGAGGTGACGCTCAGCGGAGGGGTGCGCAGCGGGCGGCGGGCGCTGCCGGACGTGACCCTGACGTTGACCGACCGGGTCGGCGCGCAGGTGGCCCGTGCTCGTACCGCGGCGGACGGATCGTTCCGGCTCGGCGGGCTCGCGCCGGGCAACTACGTGCTGATCGTGGCGCGCGCGGGGTTCCAGCCGCAGGCGACGGTCGTCGCGGTCGAGGCCGGGGCCGCGCCGCTGGACGTGACGCTCGAACCGGCGACCAGCGTGCGCGGGGTGGTGCGGGACCGGCACAGCGGGCGGCCGATCGCGACGGCGGCGGTGACGGCCGTGGGCGCGGGCGGGGAGGTCATCGCAAGCACGGTGTCCGATCCGGACGGTGGCTACCGGATCACCGGTGTCGACGCGGGTGAGATTACGCTGGTGGCGGCCGCGCCGGGCGCCGATCCGGTGGCGACGGTGGTGCCGCTGGGTGGTGGGCGGGAGCACGAGGTCGACCTGGAGCTGGACACGCACAGCACCCTCACCGGCAGGGTGACCGCCGGTGGCCGCCCGGTCGCCGGGCTGGCGCTGGAGCTGCGGGACGCGTCCGGCCGGGCGGTGGCCGCGGCGGTGACGGGCGCGGACGGGACGTACCGGTTCGAGCGGGTGAGCGCCGGGCAGTACACGCTGACGAGCGCCGCGGGCCGCCCGGTGGTGACGACGATCCCGGCGGACGCCGTGACCGCGGAGCTGGTGCTGGAAGGTCCTTAGTGGAGGGTTGAGGCCGGCTGCAGCGGTGGTCTTGTGGCGGGCTGGCAGCGCGGCGATCAAGCGGCGGCTGCGGAGACGGCGGTCCGTGGCGGGGCGGCGGGCCGCCGGACGGCGGCCAGATCGTCGCAGTGTCTCGTGAGTGCGGGCACGCACGAGCCGCCGAGGCGGCGCAGCTGCACGGCCCGCGGCAGGGGCGCGCGGGTCGCCGAACCGCGGCCAGATTGACGAAGTGGCCCGCGAGGGCGGACACGCGCGGACCGCCGAGGCAGTGCAGCCGCACGGGCCCGCGGCAGGGGCGGGCGCGCCGCCAAGCCGCGGCCAGATCGACGCAGTGACCCGCGAGGGCAGGCACGCACGGACCGCCGAGGCGGCGCAGCTGCACGGCCCGCGGCAGGGGCGCGCGGGTCGCCGAAC
>NZ_JAKGSD010000041.1:0-13133 GCF_021654135.1 Amycolatopsis tucumanensis
GCGGGGGAGGTCTGGTTGGGGTAGTCGGCTGCTTTGCGTTGCCGGGTGGCGGTTGTGTCCGACGTGCCTAGCCGGTCACCTGGAAGGTGGGCAGGATGCGGTCGTAGAGCGCGGTCTTCGCGGTCTCTTCCTGCTCCGTCGGCACCGTCACGCTGACCGCCCAGAGGCTGGTGCCCTGCTTGAACACCTTCGCGTACGTCGTGCGGCTCACGGATCCCGCGGCGGCCCTGTCGATGGTCCGGTACATCATCGTCAGGCCGTCCTGCTCAGCCAGCTTCGCCTGGTTGACCAGCTTGAACTCGCCGTTCGAGCGGCTCTTCTCCAGCGCCTTGACGTAGTCGGCGATGTCGTTGCCGGGGAAGTACTTCGGGAAGTGGTTCACCGCCAGCATCTGCGAACCGTCCGCGGAGACGAACTGCACCAGCGTCGACAGGGGCAGGTCGTCGCCGGCCTGGGAGCTCGTGAACCGCGTCCAGTCGGCAGGCACGTCGACCGTGAAGGTGCCGTCCTGAGCTCCCTTGACGCTCGACGCCTCGCCCGTGCGCCGCTCGAAGACCGTGGGCTGCGGGACCGACGGCGCGGACGTCTCGTCCCGCGACGGGGGCGCCACCGGCTGCGCCCCGATCACCCGCGCCGCGACGAAACCGCCGAACGCGGCGGCCACGAACAGCACCAGCGAAGCCACCACCAGCAACACCGTCGCCGTAGTGCTGCGGCCGGCCGTGGCCGGTGCCGCCAGCGTGGCAGCCGGGCGGGGCGCGGCCAGCGTGTCGGCCGGACGGGGCTGCCCGAACGGCAACGGCCCTGGATCGGCGGCCAGCTCGTTGCTCGCCTCCGCGCGGGGCGGGCCGAACGGCAGGGGACCGGGATCGGCCGCCAGCTCACCGCTCGCCTCCGCGGCACCGTCCTCCAGCACCGGGCTCGCCGAGATCTCCCGAGTGTCGGTGGCCTCCTCGCGCTGACCGCTCGCCGCGGCGAACATCTCCGGTCCGAACAGGACCCGCGGCGCCTTCTCCAGTATCGGGTACAACTGCCGCCGCACCTGCGCCAGCGGCAACCGGTCCCGCGGCTCCTTCGCCATCAACGCGGTGATCAACGGCGCGAGCGGACCAGGCGACGGCCGTGGCACCTCGCCCTTCACGACCTTCCCGATCGTCTCCAGCGGGTCGCCGTCCGCGTCGTACGGCGGGTGGCCCTCCACCGCGCAGAACAACGTCGCGCCCAGACCCCACAGGTCCGCGGCCGGGGTGACGGCTTTGCCGGAAGCCACCTCCGGGGCGATGTACGCCGGCGAACCCAGCGTCATCCCGGTGCGGGTCATCGACGCGTCCGACACGTTCCGGGCGATGCCGAAATCGGTGAGCTTGATCCGCCCGTCCTCCGCGACCAGCACGTTCCCCGGCTTCACGTCACGGTGCGTGATGCCCGCGTTGTGCGCGGCCCCCAGCGCCGCGGCCACCGCGTCACCCACCGCGGCGGCCTGCTCGACCGACAGCGGCCCGTGGTCGCGGATCAGCTCGGCGAGGCTGTGCGACGGCAGCAGCTCCATCACGACGAACGGCTCGCCGTCCTGACGTGCGACGTCGTGCAGGGTGATCACGTTCGGGTGAGACAGCACGGCGATGGCCCTGGCCTCGCGCAGCGTCCGCTCACGCAGCTCGTTCGCCTGGCCCGCGGTGACCCCGGGCGGCAGCAGGATCTCCTTCACCGCGACCGGCCGGTGCAGGAACTCGTCGTAGGCCGACCACACCGTGCCCATCGAGCCGGAGCCCAGCACGGAGCGCAGCCGGTACCGCCCGGCCACCACCCTGGTCTCCTCGCTCGAACTCGCCACGGCACCATTGTTGCGGATGCGCGCTCGGTGACTGCGGGCGCTGCCGGGCCGCGAGCAGAGTCACAATCGCGCCCCTTGCCCGCCCCCTACCATCAGACCTATGACTCAGGCTGGGACAACGGCGCCCACCCCGGATTCACCGGACGAGCTGGCCCTCGCCGCCGAGTTCGGGACGCCGCGGCACGAGGACTGGCAACGCCTCGTGGCGGGGGTGCTGACGAAGAGCGGAGTGCTGCCGGAGGACTTCGACGGCGCCCCGGAAAGCCTCCTGACCAGCAAGACCTACGACGGCATCGAGATCCAGCCGCTCTACACGGCGGACGACGCCGCCGCGCCCGCCGGGTTCCCCGGCCTGCCCCCGTACGTGCGGGGCGCGCGGGCCGAAGGCAACGTCGGCACCGGCTGGGACGTGCGCGTCCTGCACGGCGGCGCCGACGCGGCCGAGACCAACAAGGCCGTCCTCGCCGACCTGGAGAACGGCGCCTCCTCGGTGTGGCTGCGCGTCGGTGGTGACGCACTGCCACTGGACGCCCTCGCCGACGCGCTCAACGAGGTCTACCTCGACCTCGCGCCGATCGTGCTCGACCCCGGCGCCGACTACGAGGCCGCCGCCGACGCGCTGCTCGGGCTGCTCGCCGAAAAGAACATCCCGGACAGCGAGGTCACCGGGACCATCGGCGCCGACCCGATCGCCCTGCGTGCCCGCACCGGCCGTCCGCACGACACCGCTCCCGCCGCCGCGCTCGCGGCCCGCCTGTCCGCCAAGCACCCGAAGCTGCGCACGCTGGTCGTCAACGCCCTGCCCTACCACGAGGCGGGCGGTTCCGACGCGCAGGAACTCGGCGCCGCCATCGCCGCCGGGGTGGCCTACCTGCGTGCCCTCACCGACGCCGGGCTGAGCGTGGACGCGGCCGCCGACCAGTTCGAGTTCCGCTTCGCCGCGACCGCCGACCAGTTCCTCACCATCGCCAAGCTGCGCGCCGCCCGCCGCCTGTGGGCGCGGGTGTGCGAGGTGTCCGGCGCGACCGCAGGCCGCGGCATGCGCCAGCACGCCGTCACCTCGCCCGCGATGTTCACCCGCCGCGACCCGTGGGTGAACATGCTGCGCACCACCGTCGCCTGCTTCGCCGCCGGTGTCGGCGGCGCGGACGCGGTCACCGTCCTGCCGTTCGACTTCGCGATCGGGCTGCCCGACTCCTTCTCCCGCCGGATCGCCCGCAACACCCAGTCGATCCTGCTGGAGGAATCGAAGCTGTCCGGCGTGATCGACCCGGCGGGCGGCTCCTGGTACGTGGAGAACCTGACCGACGCGCTGGCCAACGCGGCCTGGCGCGAGTTCACCGAGATCGAGCGGCAGGGCGGCATCGAGGCGGTGCTGGACTCCGGCACGCTCGCCGCCCGGCTCGCGGAGACCTGGGCGGCGCGGCAGAAGCGCCTGGCCACCCGCAAGGACCCGATCACCGGCGTCAGCGAGTTCCCGGACCTGCACGAGAAACCGGTCGAGCGCACCCCGGCTCCGTCCGTTGTGGACGAGGGCGGGCTGCCGCGCGTGCGGTACGCGCAGGCCTACGAGCAGCTGCGGGACCGCTCCGACGCGCACCTCGCCGAGACGGGTGAGCGGCCGAAGGTCTTCCTCGCCACGCTCGGCCCGATCGCCGCGCACACCGCCCGCGCGACCTTCGCGTCCAACCTCCTCCAGGCCGGCGGCATCGAACCGCTCAACCCGGGCGCGGTCGAGGACGTGGTCGCCGCCTTCCGCGAGAGCGGCGCGACGGTCGCCTGCCTGTGCGGCACCGACAAGCTCTACGCCGAGCACGCGGCGGACACCGCGAAGCAGCTCAAGGAAGCCGGCGCCAGGCGGGTGATCCTCGCGGGCAAGGGGCAGTACCCGGGCGTCGACACGTACGTGCACGCGGGCTGCGACGCCCTCGCTGCCCTGGCCGCCATCCTCGACACGCTGGGAGTGAAGTGATGGCCATCCCCGACTTCACCGACGTCGAACTCGGCATCCCCGACCCGGGCAGCCAGACCGACTGGGCCGAGGCGCTGCACTCGAGCACCGGCAAGGGCGCCGACGCCCTGACCTGGGAAACCCCCGAGGGCATCGGCATCAAACCGCTCTACACCGCCGAGGACACCGCCGGTCTGGACTTCCTGCGCACGTACCCGGGCATCGCGCCGTTCCTGCGCGGCCCGTACCCGACGATGTACGTCAACCAGCCGTGGACGATCCGCCAGTACGCCGGGTTCTCCACCGCGTCCGAGTCCAACGCCTTCTACCGCCGCAACCTCGCGGCCGGGCAGAAGGGCCTGTCGGTCGCCTTCGACCTGGCCACCCACCGCGGCTACGACTCCGACCACCCGCGGGTCGCCGGTGACGTCGGCATGGCGGGCGTGGCGATCGACTCCATCTACGACATGCGGCAGCTGTTCGACGGCATCCCGCTGGACAAGATGAGCGTGTCGATGACCATGAACGGCGCGGTGCTGCCCGTCATGGCGCTCTACATCGTGGCGGCCGAGGAGCAGGGCGTGCGGCCCGAGCAGCTGGCCGGGACCATCCAGAACGACATCCTCAAGGAGTTCATGGTCCGCAACACCTACATCTACCCGCCGCAGCCGTCGATGCGGATCATCTCCGACATCTTCGCGTACACCTCGCAGCGGATGCCGCGGTTCAACTCGATCTCCATCTCCGGATACCACATGCAGGAGGCCGGGGCGACCGCCGACCTGGAGCTGGCGTACACGCTGGCCGACGGCGTCGAGTACATCCGCGCCGGGATCGACGCGGGCCTGGAGGTCGACAAGTTCGCGCCGCGCCTGTCCTTCTTCTGGGCGATCGGCATGAACTTCTTCATGGAGGTCGCCAAGCTGCGGGCGGCCCGGCTGCTGTGGGCGAAGCTGGTCAAGCAGTTCGAGCCCAAGTCCGAGAAATCGCTGTCCCTGCGCACGCACAGCCAGACCAGCGGTTGGTCGCTGACCGCGCAGGACGTGTTCAACAACGTCATCCGCACCTGCGTCGAGGCGATGGCCGCGACCCAGGGGCACACGCAGTCGCTGCACACCAACGCGCTCGACGAGGCGCTGGCCCTGCCCACCGACTTCTCCGCGCGCATCGCCCGCAACACCCAGCTGCTGCTGCAGCAGGAGTCCGGCACCACGCGCGTGATCGACCCGTGGGGCGGCAGCGCGTTCGTCGAGAAGCTGACCTACGACCTGGCGCGCAAGGCGTGGGGCCACATCAGCGAGGTCGAGTCGGCGGGCGGCATGGCCCGCGCGATCGACGCCGGCATCCCGAAGCTGCGCATCGAGGAGGCCGCGGCCCGCACCCAGGCGCGGATCGACTCCGGCCGCCAGCCGGTGATCGGCGTGAACAAGTACCAGGTGGTCGACGACCAGCAGATCGACGTGCTCAAGGTGGACAACGCCGGGGTGCGCGCGCAGCAGCTGGAGAAGCTGCGGCGGCTGCGCGAGGAGCGCGACGAGGACGCCACGCAGGACGCGCTGCGCCTTCTCACCGCGGCCGCGGAAGGCTCGGGCAACCTGCTGGAGCTGGCCGTCGACGCGGCCCGCGCCAAGGCGACGGTCGGGGAGATCTCCGACGCGCTGGAGAAGGTGTGGGGTCGCCACGCCGGGCAGATTCGTACGATCTCCGGGGTGTACCGCGACGAGGTCGGGAAATCCGGGAACGTGGAGAAGGCACGCGCGCGGGTCGAGGCGTTCGCCGAGGCGGAGGGGCGCCGTCCGCGCATCCTCGTCGCCAAGATGGGGCAGGACGGGCACGACCGCGGCCAGAAGGTGATCGCCACGGCGTTCGCCGACCTCGGCTTCGACGTCGACGTGGGCCCGCTGTTCTCCACGCCGGCCGAGGTCGCGCGCCAGGCGATCGAGGCGGACGTGCACGTCGTCGGCGTGTCCTCGCTGGCCGCCGGTCACCTGTCGCTGGTGCCCGCGCTGCGTGAGGAGCTGGCCCAGCTCGGGCGCGAGGACATCATGATCGTCTGCGGCGGCGTCATTCCGCCGCAGGACTACGACGAGCTGCGCGCCGCGGGCGCGTCGGCGATCTTCGGGCCGGGCACGGTCATCGCGGACGCCGCGCTGGACCTGCTCGACCAGCTCGAGCAGCGGGAGTCCTGAGCCCTTGCCGCGCAAGATCGACGTCGGTGCCTACGCCAAGGGTGTGCTCGCGGGCGACCGCGGCACCCTGTCCAGGGCGATCACGCTGGTCGAGTCCCAGCGGCCGGACCACCGGCAGCTCGCTCAGGAGCTGCTGGTCGAGCTGCTGCCGCACGCCGGTGGCGCGCGGCGCGTCGGGATCACCGGCGTGCCCGGGGTCGGCAAGTCGACCTTCATCGACCAGCTCGGCACCGACCTGACCGGGTCCGGCCACCGGGTCGCGGTGCTGGCCGTGGACCCGTCGTCGACCCGGACCGGCGGCAGCATCCTCGGCGACAAGACCCGCATGGCGCGGCTGGCCAACGACCCGGCCGCGTTCATCCGGCCGTCGCCGACGTCCGGCACGCTCGGCGGCGTCGCCCGCGCCACCCGCGAGACGATCGTGCTGATGGAGGCCGCCGGGTACGACGTCGTGCTGGTCGAGACCGTCGGCGTCGGGCAGTCCGAGGTGACCGTGGCGAACATGGTCGACTGCTTCCTGTTCCTGACGCTGGCCCGCACCGGCGACCAGTTGCAGGGCATCAAGAAGGGCGTGCTGGAGCTCGCCGACGTGATCGCGGTGAACAAGGCCGACGGCGAGCACGAGCGCGACGCCAAGCGCGCCGCGCGGGAGCTGGCCGGGGCGCTGCGGATGATCTACGGCCCGGACGCGGCGTGGACGCCGCCGGTGCTGACCTGCAGCGGGCTCAACGACATCGGCCTGGACACGGTGTGGCAGCAGATCGAGCGGCACCGGGAAACGCTCGAGGGATCCGGCGAGCTGGACCGCAAGCGCAAGCAGCAGCAGGTCGACTGGACCTGGGCCATGGTGCGCGAACAGCTGCAGGCCCGCCTCGCCGAGCACCCGGGCGTGAAAGCGCTGGTACCCGAGGTCGAGGAGGACGTCCGGGAGGGCAGGCTCACCGCCACGCTGGCCGCGCAGAAGATCTTGGACGCCTTCTCCGCGTGAGTCTCCTTGTTGACGGGTAACCGAACCGGCACACTGGGCAGCATGGTCAAGGTGCGTGCCGTGCTGGCGGGTCTGATGCTGACGACGATGGTCACGTTCGCCGTGCCCACCGCGCCCGCGCTCGCCGCGCCGGTGGCCGTGCACGTCGCCGCCGACGTGGTGGCGCAGCAGACCACGGACCCCGGGCCGCGCATCAACCCCGACGAGAACAGCAAGGCCAACCAGGAGAAGACGAAGAACAAGATCATCGTCGGGGTGCTCGCCGCCGTGCTCGCCGCCATCGTCCTCTGGGGACGGAGCGTGCGGCGCAAGAAGCGCAAGGCCTCCAGCTGACCACACGCGGCGCATTCGGTTACGCCGTATTCCGTAGTGCCGCTCGCCGCAGATCCACTACCGGCCGTCGCCCAGCGTGAGATCCGGTTCGAAGATTGCTCCTTGCATGGTGCAGGATTGCGTCAAATGGGTTACGTAGTTCTCGGTGTGTATGGAGGTGCGGCGTGACCGTGCTGGACTCCCGCCCGGAGGTGCCCGGTGATCACGGTGGTCGCCCTACCTCGTTCGAGGCGTCGGACGCGCTGATCACGGCGGACGGCGTCAGCATGGCTCCCGTGACCGATCTCGGTGCGGGCCGGGGCCCCTTCTGGCTGGACGAGTGGCTCGAGCGCGGCGGTACGGACCTGGTCGCCTGGCGCCGCCACATCCACGCCCACCCGGAACTGGCGCGTCACGAGTTCGCGACCACCGAGCTGATCTGCGACATCCTGCGCTCGGCCGGTCTCAGCCCGGAGATCCTGCCCGGCGGCACCGGTGTGGTGTGCGACGTCGGATCGGGTGACCGCTGCGTCGCGCTGCGGGCCGACATCGACGCGCTGCCGCTCACCGAGGCGACCGGCCTGCCCTACTCGTCGACGGTGGACGGCGCGGCGCACGCCTGCGGGCACGACGCGCACACCGCGATCCTGCTCGGCGCGGCCAAGGCACTCGCGTCGGCGCCCGAGCTGCCCGGACGCGTGCGGCTGATCTTCCAGCCCGCCGAGGAGGTCATGCCCGGCGGCGCGCTCGACGTGATCACCGCGGGTGGTCTCGACGGCGTCGACCGGATCTTCGGCCTGCACTGCGACCCGCGGGTCGAGGTCGGCAAGATCGGTACCCGCGTCGGCGCGCTGACGTCGGCCGCCGACCTCATCGAGCTGCGGCTGACCTCGCCCGGCGGGCACACGTCCCGGCCGCACCTGACCGCCGACCTGGTGCACGCGCTGGGTGTCGCGATCACCTCGCTGCCGTCGCTGCTGTCCCGGCGGGTCGACCCGCGCTCCGGCACCGTGCTGGTGTGGGGCGCGGTGCACGCCGGGCAGGCCGCCAACGCGGTGCCCGAGGAGGGCGTGCTGCGGGGCACGCTGCGGACGGCCGAACACGAGGTGTGGAAGGCGCTGGAGCCGCTCGTCCGCTCGTCGGTGGAGTCGCTGCTGACGCCCTACGGGGTCGGTTTCGAGCTGGACTACCGCCGCGGGGTGCCGCCGGTCGTCGGCGACGAGGACAGCACGGCGCTGCTGCGCGCCGGAATCGAGGCGGCCCTCGGCGACGATGCGGTGACCGGTACCGAACAGTCGTCGGGCGGCGAGGACTTCGCCTGGTACCTGGAGCACGTGCCGGGCGCCTTCTGCCGCCTCGGGGTGTGGTCCGGCGAAGGCGACCAGCGCGACCTGCACCGCCCCACCTTCGAACTGGACGAGCGCGCGCTGCACGTCGGCGTCCGCGTCCTGGTCCACACCGCGCTGGCCGCCCTGGCCTGACCAGCACGAACAAGGCCGGCGAGCGTCTGGGTGACGCTCGCCGGCCTTCGCTTGTCCACAGGGCCGGCGGTTGTCCACAGGGGTTGTGGACAAGCCGGGGTCAGGATGTGATACCGCGGCAGGGGCGGGTGCGCAGGTCGTCCACGTAGTCCGTCGGCGCGCCCGCGGCCTCGGCGGCGTCGGCGAGCACGCCCAGGTACCGGGCCGACGGCAGACCGCCCTCGTAGGCGTCCAGCACGTACAGCCAGGCCAGCGCGGAGCCGTCCATCGTCTGCACGCGGAGCCGGATCTTGTTGTGCATGCCCAGCTCGCCGCCTTCCCAGCTGTCCAGCCGGGCCTCGTCCAGCGGCGTCACGTCGTACAGCACGACGAAGACCCGGGAGCCCGGGTCTTCGACGATGGTCGCCAGGGCGCCTTCCCAGCCGAGGTCCTCGCCTCCGAAGGTCAGCCGCCACCCCTCCAGCCAGCCCGTGCCGGCCATGGGCGAATGCGGCGCCCGCTCCATCATCTGATTCGGATCCATGTTGGACCCGTAGGCGGCATACAACGGCACGCGCACAGCCTAGCCGCCCATCGCTCACCCGACCGGACGTACTCCAGGTGTCGCGGCCTAAGGTTGTGGATGAGGTGCGCGTAAGGAGGAGGAGACCACGTGACCAGGATCGTGATCATGGGCGGCGGACCGGCGGGCTACGAGGCGGCGCTGGTGGCCGCACAGCACGGCGCCGACGTCACGATCGTCGAGAAGGACGGGCTCGGCGGCGCCTGCGTGCTCTACGACTGCGTCCCGTCGAAGACGTTCATCGCCTCCTCCGGCGCCCGCGCGAACATGCACGGCCTCGGTGAGCTGGGGATCATCACCGACATGGCCGACACGAGCGTCGACCTGCGCACCGTGCACGGCCGGGTCAAGGGCCTCGCGCTCGCCCAGTCCGCCGACATCCGCGCCCGCGTGCAGCGCGAAGGTGTGAAAGTCCTCACCGGCGAGGGCCGGTTCGACGACGACGAGCCCGGCCTGGCCACCCACAAGGTGCGCGTCACGAAGGCCACCGGCGACGTCGACGTGCTCGACGCCGACGTCGTCCTGATCGCCACCGGCGCCACCCCGCGCGTGCTGCCGGGCGCGGTGCCCGACGGCGAGCGCATCCTCGACTGGCGTCAGCTCTACGACCTGCCGGAACTGCCCGAGCACCTGGTCGTGGTCGGGTCCGGCGTGACCGGCGCCGAGTTCGCCTCCGCCTACACCGAGATGGGCGTCAAGGTCACCCTCGTCTCCAGCCGCGACCGCGTCCTGCCGCACGAGGACGCGGACGCCGCCGCCGTGCTGGAGGAGGTGTTCGCCCAGCGCGGCAACACCGTCGTCAAGCATGCGCGCGCGGAGCGGGTCGAGCGCACCGAGAAGGGCGTCGAGGTCCACTTGCAGGACGGCCGCGTCATCGAGGGCACCCATGCGCTGATGACCGTCGGCTCGGTGCCCAACACCAAGGACATCGGCCTGGAGCGGGTCGGCATCGAGCCCGGCCCCGGCGGGTTCATCACGGTCGACCGGGTGTCCCGCACCAGCGTCCCCGGCATCTACGCGGCCGGCGACTGCACCGGTGTGCTGATGCTCGCGTCGGTGGCCAGCATGCAGGGCCGGATCGCGATGTGGCACGCGCTCGGCGAGGGCGTCGCGCCGATCAAGCTGAAGACGGTCGCCGCGAACGTGTTCACCCACCCGGAGATCGCGACCGTCGGCATCAGCCAGAGCGCGATCGACTCCGGCGAGGTGCCTGCCCGGACCATCATGCTGCCGCTGGCGACCAACGCGCGGGCCAAGATGGAGGGGCTGCGCCGCGGTTTCGTGAAGCTGTTCTGCCGTCCGGCGACCGGCGTGATCGTCGGCGGCGTGGTCGTGGCGCCGACGGCGAGCGAGCTGATCCTGCCGATCGCGCTGGCGGTGCAGAACCAGCTGACGGTCGACCACCTGGCGCTCACCTTCGCGGTGTACCCGTCGCTGTCCGGCTCCATCACGGAGGCCGCGCGGCAGCTGATGCGGCACGACGACCTGGACTGACGTCACGGTTGGGTGTCGGGGGCCAACCCCGGCACCCGGCGGCGCGCCTTAAGGGCCATCAGCTCTACCGCCGTGAGGCCGCCATGAGAACAACCGCCATCGCCGCCGGCTTCTTCGCGACCCTGGTCGCCGCCACGCCGGCGTTCGCGCAGACCACCACCACTCCGCCGGAGGAAACCAGCTCGGCGGAGGAGACCACTTCGGCGCCGATGCCCGTCTGGTTGAAGCTGTCCGCGTACAGCGGGCACGCCGGCGAGCAGGTCTCGGTCGCCGCCGCGTGCGACGCCGAAGCCAGTCCACTCACCACTCGAGCCCTGCGGGTGACGCAACCGCTTGCGGCGAACGCGGAGGGTCATCAGCCGTGGGCGTTGTTCGCCGAGACGGTAATCCGCGACGTGCCGGAAGGCTCCTATCCGGTGTCGTTCCACTGCGGTGGGGAACCGGTGACCGTCTACTTCACCGTGCTCGAGCGGGATTCGTCGCCCGCGCCGGGCAAGGCGGACCAGAGCCCGGGGCAGACGCGGGTCGTGCCGCGGGGTGCGCCGCAGACCGGTGACGGGTCGCTGGCGCCGTGATCCGGGCGGCGTTCGCCGCGGTGCTGGGCCTGCTCCTGCTGTGCGGTTGCGCCGCATCGCCGGAGCAGGCCCGGCCGGTCGCGGCTCCCGCTGCCGTGGAGATCCCGGCGATCGGGGCGCGCTCGACGCTGATCCCGTTGGGGCTCAACGAGGACGGGACGGTGGAGACGCCGCCGGTGACTTCGCCAGAGCAGGCGGGCTGGTATTCACACGGCCCGGCGCCGGGGGAGCGCGGGCCCGCGGTGGTGCTCGGGCACGTCGACGGCAACCGGCGGCCGGGGATTTTCGCGCGGTTGGGGGAACTCTCGCCCGGTGACCGGGTGGAGGTGTCGCGTGTGGACGGTTCACGCGCTGGTTTCGTGGTGACCGGCGTGGAGCGGGTGGCGAAGGCGGAGTTCCCGACCGCCGCGGTGTACGGCGACACGGTCGGCCCGGAGCTGCGGCTCATCACCTGCGGCGGCGAGTTCGACCGGGCGGCGCGCAGTTATCGGGACAACGTGATCGTGTACGCCGTTCTCGGCTGACCCGTTTTTGTCGGGGGTGGGTGCCAGACTGTGACCACTGGCACAACTCCTGGTGGAAGGGATGTTCGAGATGACTCTGCGCGACACCGCTTGGCCCGAGGGCACGCCGGCGTGGGTCGACCTGATGGTGGCCGATCCGAAGCGGGCTGCCGAGTTCTACGGTGGGCTGCTCGGCTGGCGGTTCGAGGACCAGGGCGAGGAGTACGGGCACTACACGATCGCGACGCTGGAGGGCAGAGCCGTAGCCGCGGTCGGCCCGTTACCACCCGCGGTGGACGACCAGGGCGCGGCGTGGACGACGTACCTGGCGGTCGCCGACGTCGACAAGACGACCGCGAAGATCAGCGAGGCAGGCGGTCAGGTGCTGTTGCCGCCCGGCGATGTCGGCGATTCGGGCCGGATGGCGATCGCGGCCGACCCGACGGGCGCGGCGTTCGGCCTCTGGCAGGCGAAGGGGCACATCGGCGCGGGAATCGCGAACGTGCCGGGCACGCTGGTCTGGAACGAGTGCATGACACGCGACTTCGACTCGGCGAAAGGTTTTTACGGCCGAGTGTTCGGCTACCGCTTCGACGACCTGTCCGCAGACGGCTTCGTCTACGCGGCGCTGAACGTGGACGACCGGACGGTCGGCGGGCTGGGACAGCTGCCGCCGGAGGTCCCGGCGCAGGTGCCGCCGCACTGGTCAGTCTACTTCGGAGTGACGGACACCGACGAGGCGCTGGCGAAAGCGGAGTCCCTTGGCGGCCGCCGGATGACCGAGCCGCAGGACTCACCGTACGGGCGAATGGCCCAGGTACTGGACGACCAAGGGGTGCCGTTCACGCTGATCGCGGTGGAGTCCTGAGCGGAGGACGGTAGGGGTTTCGGTCGGGGTTTCGGTCGGGGAGGGGATGCCGAGGTTTTCGATGAGCTGAGTCTTGCGCCTGCGCGGCGGACGGTCCCGCTGGGGCCGCGCAGGTTGTTGCGGGCCGAGTCGCAGTGCTGAGCTCGGGCTGAGGCACGGTTGCTTCGCGTCGGATCGCAGCGCCGTGTTGGTCGCGGGAGGTTGTTGCGGGCCGAGCCGTAGCGCTGAGCTCGGGCTGAGGCACGGTTGCTTCGGACCGGATCGCAGCGCCGTGCTGGTCGCGGGAGGTTGTTGCGGGCCTAGTCGCAGTGCTGAGTTCGGGCTGAGGCACGGTTGCTTCGGACCGGATCGCAGCGCCGTGCTGGTCGCGGGAGTT
>NZ_JAKGSD010000041.1:13230-78217 GCF_021654135.1 Amycolatopsis tucumanensis
CTCGGGCTGAGGCACGGTTGCTTCGCGTCGGATCGCAGCGCCGTGTTGGTCGCGGGAGGTTGTTGCGGGCCGAGTCGCAGTGCTGAGCTTGGGCTGCGTGAGGTTGCGTCGTGCCGGATCGCAGCGCCATGCTGGGCGCGCGAGGTTGTTGCGCGCTGAGCGCGTGCCCTGCGTCAGCTTCCCGCCGCGCCCGGTCGCGGCCCGCGGCGGCCCAGCGCCGCCCCGCCCTGCCATCGCTCACCGCAGGGCGCGATCCGAGCGCACCGGAGCGAGCCGAGCGCACCGGACTGCGGTGCGAGCCGAGCGCACTGGAACGAGCCGGCCGCACCCCTCGCGAGCCGAGCGCACCGGTCGCGAGCCGACCGCACCCGTCGCGAGCCGAGCGCACCCGTCGCGAGCCGATCGCACCGGAGTGCGGCGCGCGCCTCCCGCCGAAAACCCTGCCGTGGCAAGGAAACGCGCGCCGCCGCCGTCACTCCACCCAGTCGAAGGTCTTCGTCACCGCCTTCTTCCAGTTGTGGTACTGCGCCTCGCGGTGCTGGGCGTCCATCGACGGGTTCCACTCCTTGTCCTGGGCCCAGTTGTTGCGGATGTCGTCCTCGCTCGCCCAGAAACCGACCGCCAAGCCGGCGGCGTACGCGGCGCCGAGGGCCGTCGTCTCCGCCACCACCGGGCGGATCACCGGGACGTCCAGGATGTCGGCCTGGAACTGCATCAACAGCTCGTTCACGACCATCCCGCCGTCGACCTTCAGCGACTTCAGCGGCACGCCCGAGTCCGCGTTCATCGCCTCGATCACCTCGCGCGTCTGGAACGCCGTCGCCTCCAGGACCGCCCGCGCGATGTGCCCCTTGTTCACATACCGCGTCAACCCGGCGATCACGCCACGCGCGTCCGACCGCCAGTACGGCGCGAACAGGCCCGAGAACGCCGGCACGAAGTACGCCCCGCCGTTGTCCTCCACCGTGCGCGCCAGCTCCTCGATCTCGGCCGCATTGCGGATGATCCCGAGGTTGTCCCGCAGCCACTGCACCAGCGAACCGGTCACCGCGATGGAACCCTCCAGCGCGTACACCGTGTCGTTCGACCCGATCTTGTAACAGACCGTCGTGAGGAGGCCGTTCTCCGACATCACCTTCTCCGTGCCGGTGTTCAGCAGCACGAAGTTGCCGGTGCCGTAGGTGTTCTTGGCCTCGCCGGGGGACAGGCACGCCTGCCCGAACGTCGCGGCCTGCTGGTCACCGAGGATGCCGGCGATCGGCACACCCGACAGCACGCCACGCGGGCGCACCTTGCCGTACTCCTCGGACGACGACCGGATCTCCGGCAGCATCGACATGGGAATCCCCATGTCCGCCGCGATTTCCTCGTCCCAGCTCAGCGTGTCCAGGTCCATCAGCAGGGTGCGCGAGGCGTTCGTCGGGTCCGTCACGTGCACCCCGCCGTCCGGGCCGCCCGTCATGTTCCACACGGTCCAGGTGTCCATGTTGCCGAACACCAGATCGCCGGCCTCGGCGCGTTCCCGCGCGCCCTCCACGTTGTCCAGGATCCACTTGACCTTCGGCCCGGAGAAGTAGGTCGCCAGCGGCAAACCCGTCTTCGGCCGGTACCGCTCCTGGCCACCGCCGAGCTCGCCGAGCTGGTCGACGATCCGGTCGGTGCGGGTGTCCTGCCAGACGATCGCGTTGTAGACCGGCTTGCCCGTCTTCCGGTCCCACACCAGCGCCGTCTCGCGCTGGTTCGTGATGCCCACCGCGGCGATGTCCCCGGCCTGCAGGTCGGCCTTGGCGAGCGCGCCCGCGGTGACCGCACGCGTGTTCTCCCAGATCTCCTCCGCGTTGTGCTCGACCCACCCGGCCTGCGGGAAGATCTGCTCGTGCTCCCTCTGTTCGACGGCGACCACCCGGCCGGAGTGATCGAAGATCATCGCCCGCGTCGATGTGGTGCCCTGGTCGATGGCGGCGACATATGAGGCCATGGGACTCCTCCCGTTGATTTGCCTGCCTGTGGGCTACTCGGATCGCTGCACCTGCCGCCCGGACCGGGTCTGGTCCGTCTCGGGCAGAACGTCCCCCTCGGACCGGGCGCCGTCACCCGCGTCGCCGTCGGCGGAGCCGGGAACCCGGCCGGGCGGCGGCGTCGGTTCAGCACCCGGCGCCGGACGGACAGCCAGCACGCTGCCGATGAAGAAGTCGTAGACCAGAACACCGACCACACCGCCGACGAGCGGTCCCACTATCGGAATCCACCAGTACGAGCTGAACCACTCCCCGTTGCCCGGGAAGGCCGCATCACCCCACCCGGCGAAGAACGCCAGCAGCCGTGGCCCGAGGTCGCGGGCCGGGTTGATCGCGTACCCGGCGTTCGTCCCGTAGGTGAGGCCGATCGCGACCACGACCAGGCCGACCACGAACGGGGCGAGGTTGGCCGACGGGGGTTGGTTGCGGGCGTCGATGATCGCCGCGATGATGGCGACGAGGATCGCCGTTCCGACGATCTGGTCGACCAGCGGCCCCCACACACCGTTGCCGAAGTACTCCGCGGGGAACGTCGCGAAGATCGAGAACGTGCCCACCGAACCGTCCCGGCCCGTCGGGGGGTTCTGCGACGCGAGGAACGCGTCGATCGCGTTGTGGTACACCGCCAGGACCACGGCCGCGCCGGCGAACGCGCCGACCACCTGGGCCGCCCAGTAGGGCAGGACCTTCGCCCAGGGGAACTTGCGGCGGATGGCCCAGGCCAGGGTCACCGCCGGATTGATGTGGGCCCCGCTGACCCCGCCCGCCACGTAGACGGCGAAGACCACCGCGAGGCCCCAGCCCCACGCGATGATCAACCAGTTGGCGGGCCCGAAGTCGACGGTTTGGCGGCCCGAGCCCGGCAGGCCGACCACGGCCACGGCCACGGATCCGCAACCGAGGATGATGAGGATCGCGGTGCCGAGGAACTCGGCCAGTAGTTCACCCGCCGTGGTCTGCCGCATCCTCGTCCAGGGACGGGCTGTCCGGTCGGTCATGACACACCTCCCAATGCGCGAGACGACGTTGTCCCGAACGTCACATGGTGCTCGCCCGCCGACCGGACGACAAGCGCTTGCGCGGTGAGGACGTGCGGAAACGTGTCATGCTGGGTGGGTGCAGCGGACGTTCACGAGGGAAGGAACCGGAGTGACTGAGGCGAAGCTGGGGCCGGAGGCGAGGGAGGAGACCTGGCGGCGGCTCGGTGCGGAGACGTTCGACCTCGTGGTGATCGGCGGCGGGGTGGTCGGCGCGGGCACCGCGCTCGACGCGGCCACGCGCGGCCTGCGGGTCGCCCTGGTCGAGGCCCGTGACCTGGCGTCCGGCACGTCGAGCCGGTCGAGCAAGCTCTTCCACGGTGGCCTGCGGTACCTCGAACAGCTCGAGTTCGGTCTCGTCCGCGAGGCGCTGCGCGAGCGCGAGCTGATGCTCACCCGCATCGCGCCGCACCTGGTGAAGCCGGTCAGCTTCCTGTACCCGCTGCAGCACCGCGTCTGGGAACGTCCCTACACCGCGGCCGGCCTGTTCCTGTACGACACGATGGGCGGCGCGCGGTCGGTGCCGGGGCAGAAGCACCTCACCCGTGCGGGCGCACTTCGGCTGGTCCCCGCACTCAAACGCGATGCCCTGATCGGGGGAATCCGGTACTACGACTCGCAGGCCGACGACGCCCGCCACACCATGACCGTCGCCCGCACCGCCGCGCACTACGGCGCGGTGGTCCGGACCAGCACCCAGGTCGTCGGGTTCCTGCGGGAGGCCGACCGGGTGTCCGGTGTGCGCGTGCGGGACGTGGAGGACGGGCGCGAGACGGAGGTCCACGCGAACGCGGTCATCAACTGCACCGGGGTCTGGACCGACGAGCTGCAGCGCCTGTCCGGCAGCCGCGGCCGGTTCCGGGTGCGTGCGAGCAAGGGCGTGCACATCGTGGTGCCGCGGGACCGGATCGTGTCGGAGTCCGGGCTGATCCTGCGCACCGAGAAGTCCGTGTTGTTCGTGATCCCTTGGCGGAACCACTGGATCGTCGGCACGACGGACACCGACTGGAACCTCGACCTGGCGCACCCCGCGGCCACGAAGAACGACATCGACTACATCCTCGAGCACGTCAACTCGGTGCTCGCGACGCCGCTGACGCACGACGACATCGAGGGTGTCTACGCCGGACTGCGGCCGCTGCTGGCCGGGGAGAGCGAGGAGACGTCGAAGCTGTCCCGCGAGCACGCGGTGGCGCGCGTGGCGCCCGGGCTGGTCGCGATCGCGGGCGGCAAGTACACGACGTACCGGGTGATGGCCGCCGACGCGGTCGACGCCGCCGCGCCCGACCTGCCCGGCCGGTTGCAGCCGTCCATCACCGACAAGGTGCCGCTGCTCGGCGCCGACGGCTACCACGCGCTGGTCAACCAGGCCGACCACCTCGCCGCGCAGCACGGCCTGCACCCGTACCGGGTCCGGCACCTGCTCGACCGGTACGGCTCGCTGGTGCACGAGGTGCTGGCGCTCGGCGACGGCAAGCCGGAGCTGCTGCGGCCGATCGAGCACGCCCCGGACTACCTCGGGGTCGAGGCGGTGTACGCGGCCAGTCACGAGGGCGCGCTGCACCTGGAGGACATCCTCGCCCGGCGCACCCGCATCTCGATCGAGTACCCGCACCGCGGTGTGGATTGCGCCGAGGCGGTGGCGCGGATGGTCGCGGACGTGCTGGGCTGGTCCGAGGAGGCGGTCCGGCGCGAGGTCGAGGTGTACACCGCGAGGGTCGCCGCGGAGCGGGACTCGCAGACGCAGCCGAGCGACGAGGCAGCCGACGAGCGGCGGTCCAGCGCGCCGGAGGCCAGGGCCCGGTTGACCGCCCCGGTGGGGTGAGGTTTCCGGGCTGAGGGGCCACCCGGCGGGACGGCTGCCGCCGAGCTCGGCGTGCCGGGCTGACGGTGTGGCGGGGCTGACGGGCGCGGCCCGAGGGTGGTTCGCGGCCGTGCTGCGACCGGCCGAGCTCGGTGCGGCTGGGCCGGCGGCGCAGCCGCGCTGACGAGCGCGGCCCGAGGGTTGGTGGGTGGGCTGTGGTTCGCGACCGGCCGAGCTCGGTGCGGCTGGGCCGGCGGCGCCGCCGCGCTGACGAGCGCGGCCCAGGATTGGTGGGCGAGCGCTGTGGTTTGCGGCCGTGCCGCGACGGGAGCCGGGGCCTGCTGGTGGGAGTTCGTGGGCGCGCCGCTGGCGCGGCGTGTGCGTGCGGTCAGCTCGGGTGGGCGCGCTGGCGGCTGCGGCGCGCGGTCTCGCTGCGATCGGGGCTTGCCGGCCCCTTAACGGCAGGCCGCGAGTGCGCCGGGAGCGGTGGTAGCTCGCGTGGCGCGGCCTCGAGCGGGGCCGCGACCTGCCGCGAGCGGGGCTGACCCGCCGCGTGCAGCAGGCGCGGCGCACTGCGGCCGTGAGCGAGGTCTGTCAGGCTTCGCCGGCGAGGTTGGCCGCCGCGAAGCTTCCGGTGCCTGTGGTGCGCTCGTGCAGGACCACCGTGTCGCCGGCGAGCAGGGCCTTGCACGTCAGCCGGTTGCCGATCGGGTGCGACAGGGGCGCTATCAACAGCACCCGCTGCGGGCCCTCGGCGTTCGGTTGCGTCGTGCGGGCCATCTCCTCGTACACGTCCCGGTAGCAGACCAGGTTCGTGCCGTCGCCGGAGAACATCGTCTCGATCGAGCGCGGCAACGCGGTCTCCTCGTCCCGCCGCGGGGCGCGCGCGACCCGCGAAGTCACCAGCGGGCCTTCCGGATCCGTGGTCAGCACGTGGTCGACCTCGAGCAGCTCCAGCAAATCGGAACGGCCCTCGTCGATGTGCACCACCCGAGCACCGAGCAACTGGGAGGCGAACTGCAGGAGAATTGTTTCCGGCGCGTTTCCTCCGGTAATTGCGACCAGTTGCCCGGGGACGATCCCCTCGGATTTCAAAGTCGCATGCAGCCGCCGTAATGTGTCGAAGGTCTCCCGATACGTCATCGACCGGCCACGATGGGCGAAAGCGATCTGGTCGCCGCCATCTAACAGCACGTCGAGGATGCGGGTCAGAAAGACGCTGGACTCGCCCACGTTCCCCCCGTTCAGCGCTGAATCGGAATCTGAATCCAGATCACCACAACCCGCGACGGCGCGCGAGGAATTGTGTCAGCGAGCACAAGAGGACTGGGCCACATCCGGCTACGGACGCCGGACCGCCAGCCCGAGCGCGCCCGCCGCGAACCGGGCGACCGCGGCGACGGCGTCCCGCTCGGCCACCTCGTCGTCCGGAGAGGTCCAGACCTCGATGGTCCCGTCGGTGCCGAGCACGACCTCGCCCAGCATCGCACCGGTCCGCGGCTCCGCGATCACCCACGCGTAGCTCTCGTCCCGCGCCCACTCACGCGCCCGCCGCGCCACGTACTGGCTCGGCGCGGTCACCCCGGCCGCCGTCAGCGCCGGGCGGTCGTCCAGCTGGTCGTCGGATCGCAGCTGCCGCAGGTAGTACCGGCCGGCGTTGATCTCCACCGGATCCATCAGCGCCGCCAGCCCAGCACGACCGCCATCACCACCGGCACCAGCAGCACCACCCACATGCCGCGGGTCAGCACGAACACCGCCACCGCGGCGATCACCAGCAGCGGGAGCAGCCCGAGTCCGACCTTCCGCGCGGGCGGCCGGGCGGGCGCGGGCCGGTCGAGCACCCGCGGCCGAGGCGCGGGCAGGTCGGCGAACAACGGCGCGAGGTCCGACCGGGTCCGGGCCGCCGCGACCTGCGCCGAGCGCCGCCCGAACTCGTCGATGTCCAGCCTGCCGGTGCGGACGTGCTCGGACAAGGCGTCCATGGCCTCCGTGCGCTCGGCGTCGGACAGCCGCAGGTCCGGTTCGTCGCTCACCGGCGCCGGTCCCGCCTGCCGTGGGCGCCGTGCCGGTGCTTCTCCCAGTCCGAACCCCAGAAATTACTCGCGGCCGCGGTGAACACGAACGGCATGGCGACCCACCACCAGGTTGAGGTGGCGAAGGCCAGCACGATCGCCGCCACCCACAGGAACGGCACCGCGGCGGCCGCCACGCGCTGCGGCAACGGGCGGTCCGACCACTGCCGCGGCGGCCGGTCCGGCTTCTTCTCGACCGCCTTCGCCGGCTGCTCGAACACCGGGTGCGGCTCGGGGAGGTCGGCGAACAGCTCGGCGAGGTCCCGCCGCGTGCGGGCGGCGGTGACCTTCGCCGAACGGTCGCCGTACTCGTCGAGGTCCAGGCGCCCGGCGCTCAGGTGCTCGCCGAGAGCCTTCAGCGCGGACTCCCGGTCGTTGTCGCCGATGCGCAGATCGGGCGAGGGAACCTCGGTCACACCGTCAGGTTAGTCCTTGATTTCGAGCAGGGAAGCGCCTTGCGTGACAGCGGCGCCGACCTCGACGGAAAGTCCGGTCACGGTGCCCGACTTGTGCGCGGTGACCGGGTTCTCCATCTTCATCGCCTCGAGCACCACGAGCAGCTCGCCGGCCTCGACCTGCTGGCCGTCCTCGACCGCGACCTTGACGATGGTGCCCTGCATCGGCGCGGCCACGGTGTCGCCGCTCGCCGCGGCCTTCGTGCCACCGCCCCGCTTGCGCGGCTTGGCCTTCGCGCCACCGCCGCCCTTGCCGCCGCCGCTCGCCAGCGCGAGGTCGCCGGGCAGCGACACCTCCAGCCGACGACCGCCGACCTCGACGACCACCGTCTGACGTGGCTCGGCGTCCTCGTCGGCCTCCGCGGCCGCGGTGAACGGCTCGATCTGGTTGTCGAACTCCGTCTCGATCCAGCGGGTGTGCACGGAGAAGCCGTCCTCATCGCCGACGAACGCCGGGTCGCGCACGATGACGCGGTGGAACGGCAGGACCGTCGCCATGCCCTCGACGACCATCTCGTCCAGCGCGCGGCGGCTGCGCTCCAGCGCGTTCTGCCGGTCGGTGCCGGTGACGATGACCTTGGCCAGCATCGAGTCGAACTGGCCGCCGATGACGCTGCCGGTGACCACGCCGGAGTCGACGCGGACGCCGGGGCCCTCCGGGAAGACCAGCTTGGTGACGGTGCCCGGCGCGGGCAGGAAGTTGCGCCCGGCGTCCTCACCGTTGATGCGGAACTCGATGGAGTGGCCGCGCGGCTCGGGGTCCTCGGTGAACCGCAGCTTCTCGCCCTGGGCGATGCGGAACATCTCGCGCACCAGGTCGACGCCCGCGGTCTCCTCGGACACCGGGTGCTCGACCTGCAGGCGGGTGTTGACCTCCAGGAACGAGATCGTCCCGTCCAGGCCCACCAGGTACTCGACCGTGCCGGCGCCGGAGTAGCCGGCCTCCTTGCAGATCGCCTTGGCCGACTCGTGGATGGTGCGGCGCTGCTCGTCGGTCAGGAACGGCGCGGGCGCCTCCTCGACCAGCTTCTGGTGGCGGCGCTGCAGCGAGCAGTCACGGGTGCCGACGACCACGACGTTGCCGTGCAGGTCGGCCAGGACCTGCGCCTCGACGTGGCGAGGCTTGTCCAGGTAGCGCTCGACGAAGCACTCGCCCCGGCCGAACGCGGCGACCGCCTCGCGGGTGGCCGACTCGAACAGCTCGGGGATCTCCTCCTTGGTGCGGGCGACCTTCAGGCCGCGGCCGCCACCACCGAAGGCCGCCTTGATCGCGACGGGCAGGCCGTGCTCGTCGGCGAAGGCGATGATCTCGTCCGCGTTCGACACAGGGTCCTTGGTGCCCGGGACCAGCGGGGCACCGGCCTTGAGCGCGATGTGCCGCGCGGTGACCTTGTCGCCGAGGTCGCGGATCGCCTGCGGGCTCGGCCCGATCCAGGTCAGGCCCGCGTCGATGACCGCCTGCGCGAAGTCGGCGTTCTCGGAGAGGAAGCCGTAGCCGGGGTGGACGGAGTCGGCGCCGGAGCGCTTGGCCACGTCGATGAGCTTGTCGATGACGAGGTAGCTCTCCGCGGCCGTGGTGCCGCCGAGGGCGAACGCCTCGTCGGCGAGCTGGACGTGCGGCGCGTCCCGGTCGGGCTCGGCGTACACCGCGACACTCGCGAGCCCGGCGTCCTTGGCCGCTCTGATGACGCGGACCGCGATTTCACCCCGGTTGGCGACGAGGATCTTCGTCACCGGTCCGCCCTGGGTCGCGCTGGCCTGCTCGGGCACGCCCTTACCTCCATCTGGTCCTTCACGCAATCCCCCCGGAGCGTCGCGCGGCGCTTCCGCGGGCCTTTCCCGGAGTTTACGGCGGAGTAGTCGTGCTGCGGTGAGACCCGGCTCACGCTTACCCTGAAGGGGAAAGGGGTGGGCACGTGGGCAGGGGACGCGCGCCTCGTTCGGTTGTCGTGACCGCGGTCGTGGCGGCCGTCGTGGCGTTGTCTGCGCTGGTCACCGTGCGGTTGCTGCGCGAGGACGGGACGAGCGCGCAGGTGCCGGCCGACGGCGGCGGGACCAACGCGGTGACGGCGGGCGCGGACTGCGGCGAGGGGCCCTGCCAGGTGGTGGCGCGGGCGACCGTGGACGGCAAACCGGTCGAGCTGCTCGCCGATTCCCAAGGCGGCAACGGGCGATTTCAGGCGGGCGCGAACACGATCGAGGTGACGGTGACGGCGCTGGGCGGGCGCCTGGACGCGAACTCGTTGTCCTGCGTGAGCGGCACGGTGTCGGCCTGCCTGGTGCACGCCCGGCAGGAGGGGGCTGCGATCGCCCAGCTGCTCGTCGACCGCGCCGGGACCTGGCGCTCGGTCGACAAGCCCTACTACTCCAGCGGCGGGGTCGTGCGGCTGGACGACGTCGCCGGCGACACCGCGCCGGAGGTGGTGGTCGTGCAGACGTCGCCGGTGCTGGCGCGGGTGTTCGCGCTCGACGGCAGTGCGCTGGGCTGCACCCGGCGCTACACCTCGGTCAGCCAGTTGCGTGGCTGGCCCGAGGTGCAGCTCAACCCGGGCGACCTGCGCGCCTGCAGCTAGGCCCGCGCGGGCTGCGGCGCGTCGAGCAGCGGCGCCGCGGTGGGGGAGTTCAGGACCTCGTCGTCGAGGAGGCCCTCCGTGCGCGCGATCCACGTCGGGATCGCGATCTGGCCCGCCACGTTCGTCGCGGTGCGCATCATGTCCAGGATCGGGTCGATGCCGTAGATCACGGCGATCCCGGTGGCGATCACCTCGGGCGGCAGGTTCAGCGTGCTCAGCGTCAGCGTGAGCATCGTGAACCAGCCGGTCACCCCGGCCGTGGCGATCGCGCCGAACACCGCGACCACGACGATCAGCAGGTAGTCGCCGAAGGACAGCGAGATGCCGAACAGGTTCGCGATGAAGATCGTGGCCACCGCGGGGTAAACCGCGGCGCAACCGTCCATTTTGGTCGTCGTGCCGAGCGGGACCGCGAAGCTCGCGTAGCCCGGGTCGACGCCGAGGTTCACCGCCGTCTGGCGGCTCAGCGGCAGCGTCGCGCCGGACGAGCGGGACACGAACGCGAACTGCAGCGCCGTCCACGCCTTGCGGAAGAACACCGCCGGGCTCACCTTGCCGACGAAGCGCAGCAGCAGCGGGTACACGCCGAACAGCACCAGCAGCGTGCCCGCGTAGACGGCGACGATCAGCGACAGCAGCGGCCGCACGAACTGGTCGCCGTAGGTGGCGAACGCGTTGCCGATCAGGCCGAGCACACCCAGCGGCGCGAGCCGGATGATCCAGCCCAGCACCTTCTGCACGATGTCGAACACCGCGCGGTTGAAGTTCACGAACGGCTCGGCGCGGTCGCCCAGCGCGTACGCGGCGAGGCCGACGGCCAGCGACACGAGCACGACCTGCAGGATCTCGCCGTCGGCGAAGGCCTCGAACAGGTTGCTCGGCACCAGGTTGTTGATCAGGTCCAGCCACGATCCCTGGTCGCGCGAGGCGAGCTTCTCCACGGTCGAGGGCTGGGGCTGCAGCGAGACGCCGCTGCCCGGGTTCACGATCTTGCCGATGACGATGCCGATGAGCACCGCGATCAGCGAGGTCGTCGCGAACCACAGCACGGTCTTGCCCCCGAGCCGGGCCGCGGTGCGCGCGCCGCCGAGGCCGCGCAGGCTCACGATGCCGAGCACGATGGCGGTGAAGACCAGCGGCAGGACGGTGACCTGCAGCAGGTTCGTGAAGATCGACCCGATCGTGTCGAGGGTCGTGACGAGCCAGTCCTGGCCGGTCTGCTTCGCGAGGATGCCCAGCAGGGCGCCCACGACGAGGGCGACGACCACGATCAGGCCGAAGACCTTGGGTTTGGTGTAGGTCCGTAACAGGGACACGGGTTCGCTCCGGGGCGTGAAAGTCACTGGTTGTGCCGCGTGTGGTCAACACGCGGCGTCACCGGACTCTTCCCCATGACCCCTTCGTGTGGGGCAGTTCTCAGGATGTGGGAGACCAGAGGTCGGTCACGCTGATCCCGATCTCCGCGAGCAGCCGCCGGGTCAGCGGCAGGCTGATCCCGATCACGCTGGACGGGTCGCCGTCGATGCCCTCGACGAACCACCCGCCGAGCCCGTCGAGCGTGAACGCGCCCGCGACCCGCAGTGGTTCGCCGGTGCCGACGTAGGCGTCGATCTCGGCCTCGGTCGGCGACGAGAACCGCACTCGCGTGGTCTGGGTACCGACGGCCTGGCCGGCCTTCTCGCCGCCCTTGACCAGCAGCACCGCGTGGCCGGTGAGCAGGTCGCCGCTGCCGCCTGCCATCTGCGCCCACCGCTTGCGCGCGGTCTCCGCGTCGCCCGGCTTGCCGAGCATCTCGCCGTTGAACGAGAGCATCGAGTCGCAGCCGACGACCACCGCGTCCGCGTGCGTGCGGGCGACCTCGGCCAGCACGGCCTCGGCCTTGGCGAGCGCGAGGGCGGTGACGAGCTCCTCGCGGGACGGGTCGGTCAGGGCCGCGGCCACGGCGTCCTCGTCGACGCCGGAGACCACGACACTCGGTTCGATGCCCGCGGCGCGCAGAACCGCCAGGCGCGCGGGGGACTGTGAGGCGAGAACGAAGTGCACGTCGGGAGGGTATCCGTCAGGCACGCGCGGCGGCTGGGGCGGGCGCGGGCCGCGGCGCCGGGCGGCGCATGGCGGCCGCCGCGATGATTCCCAGCAGCAGCACGGCCACCGGGAGCAGCATCGTCTCGCGCGCCGCGTCCGTCAGCGCCTGTGCCTGGTTCCCGCCGCTGCTCGCCATGCCCGCGCTGATCCGGGCCTGCAGCAGCACCCCGCACGCCGCGCTGCCGAGCACGCCGCCGACCTGGCGGGCCGTGTTGAAGATGCCCGACGCGGTGCCGGCCAGCCGCGGCTCGACCGAGCTCATCGTCACGTTGCTCATCGGCGCGAACACCGAACCGGTGCCCACTCCGCACAGCAGCAGGCCGGGGAAGGTGACCCACCAGGTGCTCGTCTCCCGCGCCATCAACGCGATGAGCCCGAGCCCGGCGGCGAGCGCGACGATCCCGAAGATCACCAGGTACTTCGGGTTCGTCCGGTCCGACAAGCGGCCGATGAACGGCGCGATGATCCCGGACAGCAGCGACATCGGCGCGGTGACCAGCCCGGCCTCGGTGGGGGACAGCAGCAGCACGTCCTGCACGTAGATCACCAGCGGCAGGAACATCGCGGTCATGGTGAAGCCGATCGTGACCGAGGTCAGTGTGCCCGCGGAGAAGTTGCGGTTGGCGAACACCCGCAGCGGCAGCAGCGGCTCGCGGCGGTTGTAGCGCTGCCACACCACGAACCCGGCGAGCAGCAGCACTCCGGCGGCGATCACCTCGACCACGTTGACCGGGCCGGCGACCGTGCCCCAGTTGTAGTGCTGCCCGTTCTGCAGCCCGAAGACCAGCAGCGACAGCCCGGCGACCGACAGCAGGATGCCGGGCAGGTCGAACGAGTGGGAGTTGCGTGGCTGCCAGTCCGGCACCATCAGCGCCGCGAGCACCAGGCCGGCCACGCCCACCGGCACGTTGACGAAGAAGATCCACTCCCAGCCCAGCTGGTCGACCAGCACACCGCCGAGCAGCGGCCCGGCGATGGTGGCCAGGCCGGCGACCCCGCCCCACATGCCCATCGCCGGGCCGCGCTTGGCAGGCGGGAACAGGTGCGTGATGAACGCCAGCGTCTGCGGCGTCATCAGCGCCGCGCCCAGCCCCTGCACCGCGCGTGCCGCGATCAGCGTCTCGGCGGTGCCGGACAGGCCGCACCACAGCGACGCGAGCGTGAACACCGCGAGCCCGGCCAGGTACACGCGCTTCGGGCCGAAGCGGTCGCCGAGCCTGCTGGTGAACAGCATCGGCACCGCGTAGGTGAGCAGGTAGACGCTCATCACCCAGACGATGGCGTTGAGGTCGGTGTTCAGGCCCTTCACCATCGACGGGACCGCGATGGACACGATCGTGGTGTCCAGCAGGATCATGAAGAACCCGACGCACAGCGCGATCAGCGCCGCCCACGGGTTAGCTCGCTCTGTCATCGGATCTGTCCTCAGTGGATTCGGTGGGGACGAGGGAGAGTGCGGGGTCCTGGGTGTCGTAGTCGATCCACTGCAGGCGCCCGGACTTGATGTCGTGGACCAGTTCCCGGGTCCACTCGAGTTCGAACCGCACCTGCGCGGCGGTGTAGCGCCAGTCCACCCAGTAGATGGGCGGCACCTCGGCGGTCAGCTTGCGGGTGACGACCTCTTGCGCGGCGGCTTTCGCTTCGAGCTGCAGGAGGCGCTTTTCCAGCTGCTCCAGCGAGTCCTCGCGCCCGAGGTCGTCCATCACCCCGAGACCGCTGACGTACTCGGGGTACTCGGTCGCGATCGTGCTGAGCATCGTCCTGGCGCGGTCGATGAACGCGTCGCGGCCCTGTTCGGTGAGGGCGTAGACGGTCCGTTCCGGCCGTCGGCCCTCGCGCTGGGTCTCGAAGACCTCGATGTGCCCGACGGCCAGCAGGCGGTCGACCGTGTGGTAGAGCGAGCCGGTCTTGACCGCGACGCGGTGCTCCAGGTGCCGGTCGCGCATCAGCTGGGTCATTTCGTACGGGTGCATCGGCCGCTCGTTCAGCAGTTCCAGGACGGCCAGTGCCATGGGTGTGAGTTTGGGTGCGGCCATGATCGCTCCAGTCCGTTTATTCCGCGTGGACTATACGGCGCTGACTATTGGGCCGGCAAGGAGGGGGCGAGTGGCGGGGTGGCGTGGCGGGTCGGTCGGCGGGTGGCGCGGCGGGTCGACTGGCGCGGTGGCGTGGCGCGGCGGGTCGCCTGGTGCGGCGGGTCGCTTGGCGGGGTGGCGTGGCGGGTCGGCTGGCGGGATGGTGCGCCGGGTCGGTCGGCGGGTGGCGCGGCGGGTCGGCTGGCGCGGTGGCGCGGCGGGTCGCCTGGCGGGGTGGCGTGGCGGGTCGCCTGGCGGGGTGATGCGGCGGGTCGGTCGGCGGGTGGCGCGGCGAGTCGGCTGGCGGGGTGCGGCGGGTCGTCGGCGGGGTGGCGCGGCGGGTCGCCTGGTGCGGCGGGTCGCTTGGCGGGATGGTGCGCCGGGTCGGCTGGCGGGGTCGGTCGGCGGGCCGGCGCAGCGGCGTCAGTGCGCGGCTTCGTCCCGGACGGCGGCGATGTGGTTGCCGATCAGGGTCTGCAGGCCCTCGGCGTCACCGTCGGCGAGCAGGTCGCAGATGCGCTCGTGCTCGGTGAGGATGATCGGCGGGCGCACCGTGTTGTCGCGCAGCGCGGTGTTGACCATGCGCAGCTGGCGGTCGCGCAGGCCGGAGTAGAACTCGGCGAACAGGGCGTTGCCCGCGGCCTCGACGAGCGTGGCGTGGAACTCGCGGTCGAGCTGGGTGAAGCGGGCGGTGTGCTCGGGCATCGACACGGCGCGCTGCTCGTCGAGCACGGCACGCATCTTCGCGGCGACCTCGCGGTGCGTCCCAGCGGCGATGATCTTCGTGGCCGCGTGACGCTCCAGGAAGATCCTGGCCTCGGCGATGTCGTGCACCTCGTTCGGCGACACCGGGACGACCAGCGCGCCGCGCTTCGGGTACAGCCGCAGCAAGCCCTCGGCGGACAGCCGCAGGAACGCCTCGCGGACCGGGGTGCGGGACAGCTCCAGCGCTTCGGCGACCTCGCCCTCGCTGATCAGCCTCCCGCCTTCGAGACGGCCGTCCAGGATGCGGTCCTTGGTCCACTGGTAGGCCCGGTCGCCGGCCGCCTGTGAGCGGTCCCTCGTTGACATGGGCGCATCGTAGCCAGGAGGCTGATAGATACAAGATAGATGCAACAGGAGGTGATCCGGTGGCCGCGGGCAGGGCTTGGCTGATGTGGGGGCTGGGGGCGCTGTGCTACCTGACCGCGTTGTTCCACCGGATGAGCCTGTCGGTCGCCGGGCTCACCGCGCAGGAGCGGTTCTCGATCGACGCGACCGGGCTGGCCGCGTTCTCCGTGGTGCAGCTCGTGCTCTACGCGTTGCTGCAGGTGCCCGTCGGCGCGGCCGCCGACCGGTTCGGGCCGCGGCGCCTGCTCGCGCTCGGGATGGCGCTGATGGCGGCGGGGTCGATCGTGTTCGCGCTGGCCACGGCCTACCCGGCGGCGATGGCGGGCCGGGCGCTGATCGGCGCCGGTGACGCGTTCCTGTTCGTCAACGTGCTGCGGCTCGCGCACAACTGGTTCCCCGGCCGCCGGTACGCGCTGGTCGCGGCGCTCACCGGGATGATCGGCGGGCTCGGCCAGCTGATCGCGACCGCGCCGCTGGCCGCACTGCTCACCGGGTTCGGGTGGACGCCCGCGTTCCTGGTGGCCGGCGTGATCACGGCGGTGCTGCTGGTCGCCGTCGGCGTCGCGTTGCGGGACGGCCCGTCGGCGACCGTGCGCGAGGAGCCGCGGGAACCGTTGCGGGTCAGCCTTCGCCACGCGTGGCGCAACCGCGGCACGCGGCACGCGATGTGGACGCACTTCACGTTGATGGGCGCGTTCGTCACGTTCACCGCGGTGCTCGGCCAGCCGTACCTGGTGCACGCGCAGGGCCGGACCCCGGCGGCGGCGAGTGCGCTGCTGACCGTGGTGGTGGGCGGGTTCGTGCTGGCCGGGACGTTCGCCGGGCAGCTGGCTTCCCGGCGGCCCGGCGTGCGCGGGCCGATGGTCGCGACGGCAGCGGTGGTGAGCCTGGTGTGCTGGGCGGTGCTGGTCGTGGTGCCCGGACCGCTGCCGGTGGCCGTGCTCGGGCCGGTGCTGTTCCTGATCGGCGCGGCGGGCGCGGTGAGCATGCTCGCCTTCGACCTGGCGCGCTCGGCCAACCACGGGCACCAGGCCGGGGTCGCGAGCGGCGTGGCCAACATGGGCGGGTTCACCTTCGCGGTGGTCGCCGAGCTGGGGGCCGGTCTGCTGCTGGACGAACTGCTGCGGCACGGGGTGGCCGGGCCGCTGGCCTACCGGCTGTCGTTCCTGGTGGCTCTCGTGATGGGACTGGCAGGCACCGTGCGGCTGCTGACGCTGCACAAGCACGCCGGAGTGCGCCCCCGCGAGCTGGAATTGGCTGCTTAGCCGAACGTTCTGCGCCGGTGGCCTGGGCCACCGGCGCAGAACTGGAAACTCAACGCGGCCAGGCCGAAGCCCGCCACGCGCCGGAACCCGGCTGCGGCAACGGCTGCCGCACCAGGGCGGCGCGGTCTGCCCAGAACGAGGTCCGCTCCGGCTTCTCCGGCTCGTCGCCGGGCGCGGAAGCGGCCGCGGCCACCACGGCGGTCAGCGCCGCCAGCTCGGCCTCGCTCGGGTCGCCGCGCACGATGCGCAGCAACGGCCGGGCGGGCGGGGTCTCTTCGGACTCGCTCATCGCTCCCCCTTACAGCGGGATGTTGCCGTGCTTCTTGGGCGGCAGCGTCTCGCGCTTGTCACGCAGCATGGACAGCGCCCGCGCCACGTGCCCGCGCGTGTGCGACGGCACGATCACCGAGTCGACGTAACCGCGCTCGGCCGCTTCGTACGGGTTGAGCAGCGTGTCCTCGTACTCCTGGATCAGCTCGGCCCGCAGCGCCTCGACGTCCTTGCCCTCCTCGGCGGCCTTGGCGAGCGTCTTGCGGTGCACGATGTTGGCCGCGCCCTGGGCGCCCATCACCGCGACCTGCGCGGTCGGCCACGCCAGGTTGATGTCCGCGCCGAGGTGCTTGGAGCCCATGACGTCGTAGGCGCCGCCGTAGGCCTTGCGCGTGATGACCGTGACCAGCGGGACCGTCGCCTCGGCGTAGGCGTAGATCAGCTTCGCGCCGCGGCGGATGATGCCGTTCCACTCCTGGTCGGTGCCCGGCAGGAAGCCTGGCACGTCGACGAAGGTCAGCACCGGCACGTTGAACGCGTCGCAGGTCCGCACGAACCGCGCCGCCTTCTCCGAGGCGTCGATGTCGAGGCAGCCGGCGAACTGCGTCGGCTGGTTGGCGACCACGCCGACCGCGTGCCCGTCGACCCGGCCGAACCCGACGATCACGTTCGGCGCGAACAGCTCCTGGACCTCCAGGAACTCGCCGTCGTCGAGCACGCGGGTGATGACCTCGTGCATGTCGTAGGGCTGGTTCGGCGAGTCCGGGATCAGGGTGTCCAGCTCGAGGTCGGACTCGGTGACGCCGTCGGCGATGGACCCGTCGGTCGGCTCCGGCGAGTCGAACACCGGCGGCTCGGACAGGTTGTTCGACGGCAGGAAGGACAGCAGCTCCTTGACGTAGGCGATCGCGTCCTCCTCGTCGGTGCCGAGGTAGTGCGCGTTGCCCGACTTGGTGTTGTGCGTCCGGGCGCCGCCCAGCTCCTCGAACGTCACCTCTTCGCCGGTCACGGTCTTCACGACGTCCGGACCGGTGATGAACATGTGCGAGGTCTGGTCGACCATCACGATGAAGTCGGTGAGCGCGGGGGAGTAGACGTGCCCGCCCGCGTTGGCGCCCATGATGAGCGAGATCTGCGGGACGACACCGGAGGCCTTCACGTTGCGGGTGAAGATCTCGCCGTACAGGCCGAGCGAGACCACGCCCTCCTGGATGCGCGCGCCGCCGCCCTCGTTGATGCCGATGATCGGTCGGCCGGTCTTGATGGCCAGGTCCATCACCTTGACGATCTTCTCGCCGTAGACCTCGCCGAGCGAACCGCCGAACACGGTCACGTCCTGGCTGAACACGCACACCGGGCGGCCGTCGATGGTGCCGTACCCGGTCACCACCCCGTCGCCGTACGGGCGGTTCTTCTCCTGCCCGAAGTTCGTCGACCGGTGCCGCGCCAGTTCGTCGAGCTCGACGAACGAGCCGGGATCGAGCAGCAGGTCGATCCGCTCGCGGGCGGTCTTCTTGCCCTTCGCGTGCTGACGCTCCACGGCACGGGCGGACCCGGCGTGCACCGCCTCGTCGTTCCGGCGGTACAGGTCGGCCAGCTTCCCGGCCGTGGTGTGGATGTCCGGCTCCTCCGCCGGAGGCGTCCCGATCGGCTCCGTCGCGCTGCTCATGACGGGAGCCTATCTACTGCGCAAGGGGCGCGTGTGTGGCGTGAACCTCACCTGGCGAACCGCGACCAGGCGTCGAGCAGCCGCCGGGCCGATCCGCCCACCGGCCCGACCGCGTCGGCCAGGGTCTTCGCGTCCGGCAGCCGCGCCGAGTCGACCGCCGCCACCGCCTGCGCGGCGTCCGAAACGGTCGACGAGCACACCGAGAGCAGGTAGTCCGGCACGGTCAGGGCCGGGTCGGTCACCCCGACCACCGGCGTGCCGACGGCGGTTACCAGCGGGAACACCGTGCCCGGGATGCCGATGGCGGCTTCGGCGCGTGCCGAGGCCTGCACGGACGGGACGTCGCTGATCTCGTAGCGGTCCCACAAGGCGCGGTTCTCGCGCGGGTGCAGGCCGACGAGGATCCGCTTGCCTGCCGCCGCGAGTTTCTCCGCCGACGCGAGCAGCAGTTCGGTGCCGGGCGCCGCGGAACCGGTGCCGTCCGGGTGGGTGACGCTGGTGAGCACGAGGACGAGGCCCGGCTCCGGCTTGCGCTCGGGCAGACCGTCGGTCTGCGGTGAGCCGACGACCTTGATGCGGCGGCGCGTGCCGAGGTAGGCGCCGAACGCGCGGGCCTCGGCGGGGGAGGACGACGTGATCAGCCGCGGGTGCAGCTCCTTCGCCCGCGCGGCCCGGACCGGCTGCTGGTAGGCGAGCGAACTGGCGACGAGCGGCAGCTTCCGGAAGCGGGCCGCGCAGTCGGCGGGCCAGTCCCCGGCGCCGGTGACGACGAGCAGGTCCGCCCGCGGCGCGGTGTCCGGGGTCGCGACCGGAACCGGGTCGCCCGGGGTGACGCCGGTCAGGTCCGGGACCAGCTGGGTCAGCCGCCAGCCGCGCCGCGCGGCCTCGGCCAGCAGGGGTTTGACGTGGTAGGTGCCCCAGGGTTCGTTGGTCGCGATCAGCACGCGCGGGGCTCGGGAGGCGCTGGCGGTCCCGCCACCGAGGGCGGCGAGCGCGACGGCACCGCCGAGCACCGCACGCCGGGACACCGGTTTCGTCATGATCGACAAGCTAGGCGGCGCGGACGGCCTGCGGGTGAACAGCGAGCGAACGGTGTCAGCGCATCAGCTGCTCCCACACGTCAACCAGGCGGCCAGCTCGCCGGGCTCGGTCAGCGCCCGCCAGACCTTCTCCGGCAGGTGCTTCAGGTGGCGCTCGAAGACGAGCGTGGCGCGGCCTTCCGGCTGACGGCGCAGTTCGCCGAGGTCGGTCACCGCACCTTCTCCTCGTAGCGCCTGGTCAGCAGGGCCGTGCGCTCCTCGGGCCACGGGCAGCGGATCTCGCCGAAGGTGGCGGCGAAGAACAGCTCCAGGTGGGTGTGCCAGGCGGCCAGCAGCTCGGCCCGCAGGTGCTTCAGCGCGAACGGGACCGTCTGCGTGAGCTCGATCCGGGTGCCGAGTTCGGCGTCGGCGACGATTTCGAACCGGACGCGGCCCGCGGGTGCGCCGTCGTGCAGCCACTCGTACTCCAGGACGTGCGGCGCGGACGCGGTGACGATCTTCCCCGCGGGCACGTAGCCGTTGGTGGCGCGCAGTGGCGGCGGGCCGCCGGGGTCGACCGGGGAGTCCTCGGTGAGCAGCCGCCAGATCTCCGCAGGCGGTTTCCAGACCAGGTCGCGGGCGAACCGCAGCTCGTACCCGGCGGCCGTCTCGTGCGCCGAGCCCTCGCCGAGGCCGAACTGGTCGATGTAGTGCTCCATCGCGGTCAGCCAGTCCGGCGGCGGGGGCGCGTCGGCGCCGTCCAGCCGTGCGGTCAGTGCACCGAGGCAGGTGTCCCAGCCGATCGCGTTCCGTCCGGCGGACAGCCGCCCGATGTCGCCGCCGCCGATCGTCTGGGTGAAGACCAGCAGGCAGCCGTCACCGTCCGGCAGCAGCTCGAACCGCAGGACGTCGAGGTTCCAGGTGAAGGCGAACACCTTCGGCGGGTCGAATTCGAGGACCTCGCCGGTGCCGCCGTCGTCGACGGGCGCCTCGTCGGGGAAGACGAACCGGATCGGCGCGCCGATCCGCGCCTCGGTCTCGACGCGCGCCGGGAACCAGTGCGCCAGTTCGGCCGGGTCGGTGACGGCTCGCCAGACCTTCTCGGGCCGGTGCCGCAGGCGACGTTCGAAGCGCAGCACGGGTTTCCCTGCGATGGTGCGGAATTCGGTCACCTCGGGTCCTCCATCGAGTCCAGGTGGCGTTCGAGGGCGTCCAGGCTGGCGTCCCACATGCGCCGGTAGGGGGCCAGCCAGGCGTCGATCTCGGCGAGCGGCTCCGGGCGCAGCCGGTACCAGCGGCGTTGCGCGTCCTGCCGGACCTCGACCAGCCCCGCCTCGCGCAGCACCTTGAGGTGCTTGGACACCGCGGGCTGGGTGAGGCGCAGGCGCTCCACGAGGTCCCCGACCGGGCGCTCCGACGTGCGGAGCAGGTCGAGGATCTCGCGCCGCCGCGGCTCGGCGAGGACCTCGAACGTTGATGCCATACGAGGAATATAACCGCTGAGGAATATAAGTCAAGCTGTCACATCGGTGTTCCCCGGGCACTTCGGAGTGCCTTCTTCCGCGACCGCGCCGGCCGGGACAAGATCGGCTCATGAGCGAAGAACTCCTCGACCTCGTCGCCGGCCGCCAGTTCGGCACCCTGGCCACGATCCGCCGCGACGGCAGGCCGCAACTGTCCACAGTGGTCTACGGCTGGTACCCGGAGGAGAAGCTCATCCGGATCAGCTCGACCGCGGACCGCGCGAAGGTGCGGAACCTGCTCCGGGACCCGCGCGCGGTGCTGCACGTCGCGGCGCCGGACGGAATGGCGTACGCGGTCGTGGAGGGCGACGTCGACGTGTCGCCGGTCAGCACCGAGCCGGGAGACGCGACCGGACGCGAGATGACCGAGCTCGCCTCGCGGTTCGAGGACCCGTACGCCGACCTCGACCGCTTCTACCAGCGAATGGTCGACGAGCAGCGCGTGGTGATCCGCCTCCCGGTGTCCCGTGTGTACGGTCTCCCGCCGGGCGCGCTTCCCGTTCCGGACTAGAGCCCGAGGCCGCGCAGCAGGATGTCGAACCCCTGGCGGAACTCCTCCTCCGGCGGGATCGACCGGGCCTGCGCGGCGGTTTCGGACAGGATCGGGAACTCCTCCGGCGGCAGGTCGGCCAGCGCGGCCGTGCCCGCGCCCGACAGCGCCCCGAAGTGTTCCACCTGCAGCGCGCCGAACACGTAACCCACGATCGTCCGGAACGCGATCGCCCGCCGCTTGCCGGTGAGACCCGCGTCGGTCAGGACGGTCAGCATCGTCTCGCCCCAGCGGATCGAACTCGGCACGCGGTGGCGGTGCATCAGCAGCAACGGCACCACCGCCGGGTGCCGTGAAACCGCGATCCGGACCCGGTCGGCCAGCACGCTCAACCGCTCGCCGGCCGAACCGCGCGGCACCGTCACCTCGATCGCCTGCAGCACCAGGTCGACCACCAGGCCTTCGAGCTCGTCGCGGTCGGACACGTAGCGGTAGAGCGACATCGTGCCCATGCCGAGTTCCTTGGCGACCGTGCGCATCGACAACGCGTCGAGCCCGTCGCGGTCGAGGACGGCCAGTGCCGCGGTGGCGATCTGCGTGGTGGTCAGCGAGCGGGGTCGTGGCATGGCGTTTGACAGCGTACATCATACGCGCATACGTTCGTAGGCGTACACCACACGCCTACGGAGGGATCCACCATGCGCGAGTTCGAACTGGACGCGGTCGGCGGCGAGCGCGTCCGCGTTCCCGACCCGGAACGCCTGGTCCACCTGCAGTTCCGGCGCTTCGCCGGCTGCCCGATCTGCAACCTCCACCTCCGCTCGGTCGTGCAGCGGCACGACGAGATCGAAGCCGCAGGCATCCGCGAGGTGGTCTTCTTTCACTCGCCCGCCGACGAACTGCGCGACTACGACCTCCCGTTCGCCGTCATCGCCGACCCGGACAAGCGCTACTACCGCGAGTTCGGCGTCGAGTCCGGCCGCCGCGCCCTGCTGCACCCGCGGACGTGGGGCGCGATCCTGCGCGGCTCCGCCCTGACGCTGCTCGGCAGATTCCGGCCGCCCGCGGTCCGGCAGGAGGGCGGGCGGCTCGGGCTGCCCGCGGACTTCCTCATCGACCAGGGTGGCCGCGTGGTGGCGCGGAAGTACGGCGAGCACGCCTACGACCAGTGGTCGGTCGACGAACTGCTGGCCCACGCGCGGACGGCGGTGGTCCGGTGAAGCACGGGCTGATGCTGTTCACGGATTCCTTCGGCAGCGGCGCTTCCTCGACGGAAGTGTTCGGCTGGGCGCTCAGCTACGCCGCGGAAGCCGAGCTCGCCGGGTGGGACGAGATCTGGACGACCGAGCACCACTTCACCAGCGCCGTGCACACCCCGTCGGCGGTGGCGATGGCGGCGTTCCTGCTCGGGCGCACCGGCCTCGGCGTCGGCACCGCGGTCGCGGTGCTGCCCAACCACCACCCGGTCGCGCTGGCCGAGCAGGCCGCGCTGCTGCACCACGTCGGCGACGGGCGGTTCACACTCGGCGTCGGGCGCGGCCAGCCCCGCGCGGATCTGGAGGTCTTCGGCGACGGGCTCGCCGGGTACCGCGACATCTCGGGGCGGCTCGCGCAGTTGTCGGAGGCGTTGCGCAACGGCGAGTTCGACGACTTCCGGGTCGTGCCGGACGTGCCGGGGCGGTCGCCGCTCGCGTTGTCCGCGGCCTCGGTGCCGACCGCGCGGCTGGCCGGGCGGTTCGGGTTGCCGATCATCCTCGGACCGTTCGTGAGCCTCGCCGACAAGCGTGCGATGGTCGACGCGCAGATCGAGGCGGCGGCCGGGCACGGGCACCGGATCGACCCGGCCGACAACGTCGATTCGAGCTACTTCGCGATCGCCGACACCACCGACGCTGCGCGGGAATCGCTGGTCGACGGGCTGCGGGCGATGTTGCTGCGCGGCGCGCCGGGCGCGCGGTGGCTGGTCGAGCAGCCGGAGATGACGGCCGACCGCGCTGACGCGATGGCCCGGCAGCTCGTGCGCAACGTGATCGCCGGTGACCCGGACGAGTGCGCGCGGCAGTTGCGTGAGCGGGAGGAGCTGCTCGGCGCTGGCCGGATCATCCTGATGCCCGAGGGGGCGGGCTCGGCCGGCGCCGTGCTGCGCACGGTGCGGCGGGCCGGCGCCGAAGTCTTCACAGCGGCTCACTGCTCGGCTTGAATCGGACGATGAGCACAGGCGGCTTGTCGAAAGCCCGGCTGGGGCGGCTCCACGACGTGATGGCCGGTTACGTCGAACGCGGCGAGGTCCCCGGGGTGATCACGCTCGTCGAGCGCCACGGGGAGGTGCACGTGGACGTGCTCGGCTCGGTCGCGTTCGGCGGGCCCGCGTTGAGCCGGGACAGCCTGTTCCGCATCAGCTCGATGACCAAACCCATCGCCGCGGCGGCCGCGATGGCGCTCGTCGAGCAGTGCCGGCTCCGGCTCGGCGAGCCGCTGGACGAGCTGCTGCCGGAGCTGGCGGACAGGCGGGTGCTCGCCCGGATCGACGGGCCGCTCGACGAGACGGTCCCCGCCGAGCGGGCCATCACGCTGCGGGACCTGCTGACGTTCCGGATGGGGTTCGGCCAGCTGTACCTGCCGGAGGAGCCGCCCATCGTGCGGGCGGCGCACGAAGCGGGCATCGGAATGGGCCCGCCGAGGCCGTCGGAGATGCCGGAGCCGGACGAGTGGATGCGGCGCCTCGGCTCGCTGCCGCTGATGTGCCCGCCCGGCGGCCGCTGGCTCTACAACACGGGTTCGGACGTGCTGGGGGTGCTGCTGGCGCGAGTGGGCGGTTCGCTGGAGGAGGTGCTGCGCGAGACCGTGCTGGACCCGCTGGGGATGGACGACACACGGTTCACCGCGGACGCGGACCGGCTGGTCACCGCGTACGGGGGCGACCTGACGGTCTACGACCCGCCGGACGGCGAGTGGTCCCGCCCGCCCCGGTTCCCGTCCGCCGCCGGCGGCCTGGTGTCCACGGTGGACGACCTGCTGAGCTTCGGCCGGATGATGCTCCACTTCGGACGGTCCGGCAGCGGGCGGGTGCTGGCGCGGCCCACGGTGGAGGCCATGGTGACCGACCAGCTGACGCCGGGGGAGAAGGCGGTGTCCGGCTTCTACCCCGGTTACTTCGACACGCGTGGCTGGGGCTTCGGCCTGTCGATGACCACCGCGCGCGACGACATCGCGTCGGTGCCCGGCCGGTTCGGCTGGGACGGCGGGCTCGGCACGTCGTGGTTCTCCGACCCGAAGGAGGACCTGGTCGGGATCCTGCTGACGCAGAAGGCCGGGTTCCCGCAGTACAACAACCTGTACCTGGACTTCTGGACCTCGGTGTACCAGTCAATCGCCGATTAGCGCGGCCTCCTCGTCGCGGGTGAGCCCGGCCTTGCGCGGGCGGTCCAGGCCACGGGCGCGCTCCTCGTCGAGGGCCGCGCGCACGGTGTCGACGAGCGGGCGGATCTCCAGCCCGGCCGCGTGCGCCGCCGACGCGTCGTGTGCGGCGAGGCCGTGGTGGCTCTCCGGCAGCCACAGCGGCAGCGACTTCGGGCCGAACCACGGCTGGACGCCCGCCGCGGTCAGGGTTTCCTCGGCGACCGGGACCAGTTCGGTGCCGGGCGGGGCGACGAGGTCGGCGATCTCCTCCAGCACCGGGCCCAGCGGAGCGACCGGGCTGACCGCGTCGTAGGCGCCGGTGAGGCGCTGCTCGCCTGCCGTCACGATCCACGCCGCGAGGTCGCGGACGTCGACGTGCTGGAACGGCTGCTTCGGGGTGTCGGGCACCGCCACGCGGCCGCCGCGGCTGAAGCGAGCCGGCCAGTAGCCGAAGCGGTCCATGTAGTCACCCGGGCCGGTGATCTGCCCCGGCCGCACGATGAACAGCCGGTCGCCGAGGGCGTCGCGGGCCGCGTGCTCGCAGGCGACCTGCACGCCGCCGTAGACCTCCGGCGTCATCTCGGCCAGGTCGATCCGGTCGTGTTCGATCGGTTCGTGCTGCGGGGATTCCGCGGTCTGGCCGAGCGTCGCGGTGTCCGCGTAAGTGTTGATCGTGGAGACGTACGTCCAGTGCCGGGTGGTGATGACGCGCAACGCGTCGCGGACCCAGCGCAGCCCGGTGTACGCGATGTCGACCACCGCGTCGAACCGCTCACCCGCCAGTACGTCGATCGAGCCCGGCTCGTCCCGGTCGACGCGGACGTGCCGCGCGCCGTCCGGCACGCTCCCCGACACGCCACGCGCCGCGCACACGACGTCGTGACCGCGCCGGACCGCTTCCGCCGCAACGGTTTTCGAGAGGAACGACGTCCCACCCAGCACCAGCAACCGCATGTGATCGACTCTGCCTGAGCCCGTGAATGGCGGGCCAGGGATTTCGCGCAGAGCGGATCAGGTCAGCGGGGTCAACAGCCGGTGCGGCTCCCGCAGCGCGACGCTCACCGGGTCGTCCCGGTGGTCGCGCTTCGCACCGGGGCCGAGGCTCACCACCAGGTCCGCCGGCGCGGGGACGGTCCGGCAGCGCGGGCAGAGCCCGGACTCCGTGACGGCCGTGCCGCAGTCCGCGTGGCTGAAGACGCGCCGCGGCCCGGCGGGCGGCCCGAACTCGTGCTCGCCCCACTGCGCCAACGCGAACACCGCGGGCCACAGGGCGATGCCGCGCTCGGTGAGGACGTACTCGTGGCCGGACGGCCGCGGACGCCGTTCGAGCAGGCCCGCGGCGACCAGGGACTTCAGCCGGTCGGTGAGGACGGCGCGCGGGATGTCCAGGTGCGCGCACAGGTCGCCGAACCGGCGGACGCCGTAGAAGAAGTCCCGCAGGACGAGCAGCGTCCACCGCTTGCCGACGACCTCCAGCGCCCGCGCCAGTGAGCAGTCCTGGGTCGCGTAGTCCTTGCCGAGTGCCACGGATCCAGCATAGCGACTGGTTCAGTTATTGAACTACTGCTGCTAGTGTCCCTTCTAGTTCGTTGACTGAACTGGAGGGGTGATGGCAACGCTGGTAATCGCGTGCGCCGCGGCGTTCCTGGTGCTGGTGAACTTCACCGCGCCGCTCGCCACGCTCGGCGAGATCGCGGACGCGCTCGGGGCGGGGCCCGCCGGGCAGACGTGGATCCTCGGGAGCATCAGCCTCGGCCTGGCCGCGGCGCTGCTGATCGCGGGGAGTCTCGCGGACACGTTCGGCCGCAGGCGGGTGTTCGTGCTGGGCGGAGCGGGGCTCGCGGCCGGCAGCGTGCTGTGCGCGCTGGCCCCGGCGACGTGGGCGTTCGTCCTGGGGCGGATCGTGCAGGGCGTGGCCGGGGCGGCGTTGCTGGTGTCCAGCCTGGGGCTCATCGCGCACGCCCACCCGGCCGGGGCGGCGCGCGTGCGGGCGACGGGGCTGTGGGGCGCGATGCTCGGTGGCGGGATCACGGTCGGGCCGGTGATGGCCGCGCTGTTGACCGCGCCGGCGGGCTGGCGGTCGGTGTACTGGCTGATCGCGCTGCTCGGCGCGGCGGTGGCGGCCGCGGGCGCGCGGTTGCCGGAGTCCCGGGGGATCCCGCGGCCGACGGACTTCGCGGGCCTGCTGACGCTCGGGCCGGGGATCGCGCTGCTGGTCGCGGCCCTGACCGAGGCCCGCGCGGGGTGGGACGCGGGTGTGGTCGTCTGGGCGGCGCCGGCGGTGGTCCTGCTGGGGGTGTTCGTCGTGGTCGAGTTGCGGGTCGCGGAGCCGATGATCGACCTGCGGCTGCTGCGCGCCCCGGCGTTCCGCGCGGCCACGACGGGGGCGCTGACCAGCGGGATCGCGGTCGTGTCGTACATGACGTTCCTGCCCAGCCTGTTGCACCGGCTGCTCGGGCTGACCCCGCTCGCCGCGGCGGCGGTGGTGTCGATCTGGTCGGGCGTGTCGTTCGTGGTGGCCGCCCAGGCCCGGCGGGTGACGGGACGGCTGGGCGACCGGCGCCAGGCCGCGCTGGGGCTCGGCCTGTGCGCGGCGGGGGAGCTGGCCACGCTCGGGTTGACGGCGCACTCGTCGTGGTGGCACTTCGCGCCCGGGCTGGCCGTGGCGGGAGTCGGCACAGGCCTGTCGAACGCGGCGCTGGCGGGGCTCTCGGTGCGAACCGTGCCGCCCGACCGAGCCGCGATGGGCACCGGGGCCAACAACACGGCCCGCTACGTCGGATCCGCGCTGGGGATCGCCCTGGTCGCGGTCGTACTGGCGGTGGCGCCCGGTGCGGCCGGGGTGAACTACGCGGCCGCGATCACGGGCGCGTTGGCCTTGCTCGGCGCTGTGGTGACGGCCCTGAGCCGGGAGCGCGTTCCGGAGCACGGGCTGGTGAGCAGCGGACGGGGCTAGTCGGTCATCCGCCGTCCGCTGCTCGCCGTCATCGCGCCAGGAGGTCTCGCAGCGCCTTGATCACCTCGGCCGGGCCTTCTTCCGCCATGAAGTGGCCCGAGGTCACCGTCCGGTGGTCGAGGTCCGGCGCCCACTTCCGCCACACTGCCGCGGCGTCGTAGCCGAGCGCGGCGCCCCAGTCCTGCTGCAGCACGGTCACCGGCATCGTCAGGTGGCGGCCGGCTTCGCGGTCGGCGGTGTCGTGCGTGATGTCGATCCCGGCGGTCGCCCGGTAGTCGGCGACGATCGAGGTCACCGCCTCACGCGAGGCGCGCAGGTACTCGGCCCGCACGTCCGCCGGGATCGCGTCCGGGTTCTGCGTCCACGCGTCCAGGAAGTAGCCGAAGAACTCGTCCGGCACGGCGCCGATCATCTTCTCCGCCAGCCCGGGCGGCTGCGCCATCAGGTACAGGTGGAACCCGACCGCCGCGCTCGCGCCGTGCATCACGTCCCACATGTCCAGCGTCGGCAGCACGTCCAGCGATGCCAGGTGCGTGACGGTGTCCGGGTGGTCCAGTCCGGCGCGGATCGCGACCAGCGCGCCGCGGTCGTGCCCGGCCAGCGCGAACCGCGAGTGCCCGAACGCGCGGGCCACCGCCACGACGTCGGCGGCCATCGTGCGCTTGGAGTACGTCTCGCCGGTGTCCGCGGGCTTGTCGCTGTCGCCGTAGCCACGCAGGTCCGGCACGATCACGGTGTGGTCGGCGACGAGGTCGGCGGCCACGTGCCGCCACATCAGGTGGGTCTGCGGGAAGCCGTGCAACAGCACGACCGGGCTGCCGGAACCGCCGATGGCCACGTTGAGTGAAACGCCCTCGGCGACGGGAACCCGCTGGTAGTCGAATCCGGTGATCTGCATGGCACCGAGCGTGCGCCGGCCCGGTCAGCAACGGATCAGCACGCGCTCAGCGGCTACAGTGCGTGGTGATGGGCTCGTCCGTGCGGTTCGCGGTGCTCGGCCCGCTGATCGCCGAGGCCGGGCGAGGTCCGCTCGACCTCAAGGGACCGCGGCACCGGGCCGTTCTCGCGCGTCTGCTGATCGCGCGCGGCCGGGTGGTGCCGGTCGACCGCCTCGTCGACGACCTGTGGGCCGACCCGCCCGATGGCGCGGTCGGTGCCATCCAGACCTTCGTCGCGGCGTTGCGTCGCGCGCTGGAACCCGACCGGCCGCCGCGCACCCCCGCGCAGTTGCTCGTGACCACCGGCGGCGGCTACGCGCTGCGCGCCGAGGAGGTCGACGCGTGGCGTTTCGAGGAGGCGGTCACGAAGTCCGCCGGTCTCGCGCCGGCCGAAGCACTGTCCCTTGTGGACGAAGCGCTGGGTCTGTGGCGCGGCCCGGCCTACGCCGAGTTCGCCGATCAGGCCTGGGCGCGTGCGGAGATCGCCCGCTTGGACGAGCTGCGCCTGCTCGCGGTGGAACGCCGGGCGGACGCGTTGCTGGGCCTCGGGCGTGCCGCGGAAGCCGTGCCGGACCTGGAGGCCCACACCGGCGCGCATCCGTTGCGGGAGAACGGGTGGCGGCTGCTCGCGCTCGCGCTGTACCGGGCGGGCCGTCAGGGCGACGCGCTCGCCGCGCTGCGCCGGGCACGGCAGGCGCTGGCCGACGAACTGGGCGTCGACCCAGGGCCGGACCTGCGCGAGCTGGAGGCGGACATCCTCGCGCAGGCGCCCGAGCTGCGTGGTGCGGTGGCTGAGTCGGGTGGCCGGGCGCCGGGCTCGGTCGGGCGGGGCGATGAGTCGGAGGGTGAGGCGTCGGGCCTGCCGGGTGGCCGGGGCGCTGCGCTGGCGGGTCAGGCGTCGGGTGGGCGGGGCGCTGCGCTGGGGGGTCAGGCGTCGGGCGGGCGGGGCGCTGCGCTGGGGGAACCGCTCGTCGGGCGGGATGACGAGCTGGCACGGCTCGTCGAGGCCGCCGGGCGGGCGTCCCTCGTCCTCATCTCCGGCGAGGCGGGCGCTGGCAAGACCGCGCTCGCCGAAGCGTTCACCGCTGAGATGGCAGCGCGGGGCTGGTCCACCGCGTGGGGCGTCAACCCCGAGCACGAAGGCATGCCCGCCGCCTGGCCGTGGACCCGGATCCTCGACGCGCTCGGCATCGCGCCCCCGGCCGAGCCGAACCGCTTCCAGTGGCACCGCGCCGTGCGCGAACAGCTCGCCCGGCGGGGCAAGCTGCTGCTGGTCCTCGACGACCTGCACTGCGCAGGCGAGGAGACCCTGGCGCTGCTGTCCGCGCTGGTCACCGACCCGCTGCCGGGGCCGGTGCTGATCGTCGCCACCTACCGCAGCACCGACGTCGCCCCCGGGCTCGCCGGTTTCCTCGGCCGCATCGCGCGGGCCGAGCCGGTGCGGATTTACCTCGGCGGCCTGCCCGCGGACGCGGTGCCTGCGCTCGTGCGGGCCGCCACCGGCCGGGACGTCGACACCGGCACCGCCCGGACGATCCACCAGCGCAGCGGCGGCAACCCGTTCTTCGTGCGCGAACTGGCGCGCGTGCTCGACACCGAGGGTGCGCTCTCGGCGGTGCCGCCGGGCGTGCGGGACGTGGTCCGGTACCGCGTCGCGCAGCTGCCCGACGCGGTCCAGGCCGTGCTGCGGCAGGCCGCGGTCATCGGCACCGAGGTCGACCTGGACCTCCTGCCCGGCGACGCCCTCGACGCACTCGAACTCGCCGCCGAACGCGGTTTCCTCGTCGAACACGGGCCGGGCCGGTTCCGGTTCGCGCACGCCCTCGTCCGCGACACGCTCTACCAGGACCTGTCCCGCTCGCGCCGGGCCCGGTTGCACGCGCGGATCGGCGAGGCGATCGAACGCCTGCGGCCCGGGGACGGCGCCGCGCTGGCGCACCACTTCCTGCTCGCCGAGGCACCCGCCGCGGTGCGGTACGCGCGCGCCGCGGCCGAGGACGCCGAGCGCCGCTTCGCCCCGCACGAGGCCGCGCGGCTGTGGCAGGCCGCGCTCGACCACGCCGACCGCCGCGCGCCCGCCGAGCCGGATCGTGGCGTGGCCGGCGGGAGTGCTGCCGCTGCTGGCGGTGGTGGTGCGGCTGCCGGTGGGAATGGCGGTGTGGCTGGCGGCGCAGGTGGTGCGGTTGCCGGTGGGGATGGCGGTGTGGCTGGCGGCGCAGGTGGTGCGGTTGCCGGTCGGGATGGCGGTGTGGCTGGCGGCGCAGGTGGTGCGGTTGCCGGTGGGGATGGCAGTGTGGCTGGCGGCGCAGGTGGTGCGGTTGCCGGTGGGGCTGGTGGTGTGCCTGGCGGCGCAGCTGGTGCGGCTGCCGGTGGGGATCGTGGTGCGGCTGTGGGCGCGGATCGGGGTGTGGGCTCCGGCGCCGGCGTGCCGGAGCGGCTCGAGCTGATCATGGGCCTCGTGCGGGCGCTGGCCGTCGCCGGTGAGCTCGATCGAGCGCGCGAGCACCGGGCCGAGGCGCTCACCCTGGCCGAGCAGGTCGGTGACCCCGCGCTGACCGCACGCGTGCTCGTCGCCTTCGACGTGCCCGCGATCTGGACCGCCGCCGACGATCCCGCGCTCGCCCGGCGGATCGCCGACGCGACCGAGCGGACCCTGGACGCGTTGCCACCGGGCGAAGACGCGGTTCGCGCACGTCTGCTCGCCACGCTCGCCCTCGAACTGCGCAACACCGCGGGCGACCGGGGACCGCGGGCCGCGCGGGAAGCCGAGGCACTGGCCCGGCGCCTCGACGATCCCGCCCTGCTCGCGTTCGCGTTGAACGCCCGGTTCATGCAGTCCTTCGAGCGCGCCGGGCTCGCACCGGAGCGGGCCCGCATCGGGCGCGAGCTGGTCGAGCTGGCCCGGCGCCACGAACTGGTGACGTTCGAGGTGCTCGGCCACCTCGTCCTGGTGCAAGCCGCCTCGGCCCTCGCCGACTTCGCCACCGCCGACCGCCACGCGGAGGCGGCCGACGAGCTCGGCGAGAAGCACGAGATCCCGCTCGTCGGCGTGTTCACGCAGTGGTATCGCGCGATGCGGACGTCCGCGGCCGGGCAGCCCGCCGAAGCGGCGTACCGCGCGGCGGCGGCCCGGCTGGCAGGCACCGGGATGTCCGGTGTGGACAGTGGGATCCTCGGCTTCGCCCTGCTGTGCGACCGCCTCCAGCGCGGCGCCGACCCCGGGCACGACCTCGACTTCGGCGCCTACGAGCCGTGGTGCCGCCCGGTGGTGTCCGACGACGGGTCGGAGATCCCGCCCTCTCCGCGCGACCTGCTCTTCGAAGCCCGCACGTGCCTGCACGCCCTGGTAGCGATCCGCCGCGGCGACCGGCCGGCGATGGCCCGCCTGCACGCCGAACTGCTGCCCGCGGCGGGCGAACTGGCCGGCGCGGGCAGCGGACTGCTCACGCTCGGCCCGGTCAGCCGGTACCTGGACGAGCTGGCCCGCCACGGCAACGGTTGAGTTGAGGTGCCCACAAACTCCCGTGCTCGTGACGGCTGCCCGGTCGCGTCGCGGTCCGGGCGGCAGACGTGCGTGGTGGCTGCTTGGGCCGGCGCAGCGTGGCTTCGGCTCGAAGCGGTTCACGCCTCGCGATCGTGCCGGGCGGCCGGCGATGCGCGCGGCCGTTGCGGGGCAGGCCTTCGCGGTCCAGCCGCGAGCGGATGGAAGTGGTCGGGGTGGAGCCGGTCTCGGTCATGTCGGCCATCCTGCCCGGGGAGTACGACAATTCCACGCCTGCGGCCGAATTCCTTCACGAGGTGGTGCAGTCGTGCACTGGGACACCCACCGGTGGTGATGTTCCGGACCTCTGGCCGGAGGATCTCGTGGCAGCGCTGAGCCGAGTGGATCAGGTCGTCGATGACGTGGCGGAGGAACGGGCGGCTACCTGCGGGCCAAGAAGCTCGACAACCGCCGGCTCAGGAGGTGACTGCGTCAGGCGGCCGGGCGGCTCGCTCCCGCGTAGTCGTCCGTCCGCGTGCGGTACGTCGCGATCTGGATGGCCATGCCCTGCGTCGGCGCGTTGATCATCAGGCCGTTGCCCAGGTAGAGGCCCACGTGGTGGATGCGGGTCGCCGGGTTGCCGTAGAACACCAGGTCGCCCATCTTCGGCTCGGCGACCGCCGGGGTGGACCGGAACTGCATGTCCGCGGTGCGCAGCAGGTTCACGCCCGCCGCGTCGTAGGCGGCCTTCGTCAGCCCGGAGCAGTCGAACCCGGCCGCGCCCGCGTCCGGGCCGTTGCCGCCCCACACGTACGGCAGGCCGAGCTGGTCGAGGGCGAACCGGGTGGCCCGCACCGACGGCGCGGACGCCGACGCCGGATCCAGCGAAAGCTGCGCGTACAGCTGGGCGTTGCCGAGCGCCTGCTGGCGGAACAGGTCCGAGTCGCGGTAGTGCTCGATCGCCTTCCACCAGCCCTGCCCGGCCTGCAGGTCGGTGTTCCCGGCGCACAGCGTGCGGCCCGCGGCCACGGACGCGTCGTCGATGTCCTGGACGTCGCCCCGCGCGCCGGCCCGCTGCCACTCGGCCTGGGTGAGCTGCATCGGCCCGCTGCGCGGCTCCGTCGCGGCCTCACCGGCGGCGCCGGTCAGCGGCACCGCGCCCAGCGCCTTCGCCGGCGTCCCGTCCGCGCCCAGCGACCCGCCGCCGAACCGGCCGTGGTCCGTGCTGGCCTTGCCGATCCCGGCGAGCGTCACCCACGACAGGTGGCAGCCCGGGTCCTCCTCGCGCAACGTCAGCTCGCCCGTCGCGTACCCGATCAACGCGCGCTCCGGGATGTCCAGCGGACCGCTCAGCCCGGCCGCCCACTTCTCCAGCTCGCTGCGGCCCTGCTCCTGGGGCGCCTGCGCCTGCACCGGGGCGTTCGGCTCGAGCACGGTCGGCGCGGACGCGAGCGCCGCGTTGCCCGGCGGCGGCTCCGGCGGCACCACGTCGGCGGCGGCCCGCACCTGTTCGCCCGGCGGCTCGACCAGCAGCCACCCGCAGGTGCCCACGGCGGCGACGAGGATCAGCGCGATCAGGGCACGCCCGGCGGCGGCCCGCCCCCAGGATCGGAAACGCATGGTCACCTCGCCAACACTAAAAGACAACGGCCGCTCCGGACACAGTGATCCAACGACCGGACCCCCTCGTGCGTGACGGAGGGCGAATAGGCTTCCCACATGAACGCGATCAACGCCGGGCGGCTGCGCGCCGAACTGCTCGCCCCGCAGGGTCCGTACGCGGCGCTGGACGTCGTCCCCAGCACCGGCTCCACCAACGCCGACCTGCGGCGGGCGAGCGTCGAGGGCGCGGCGGACCGGACCGTGCTGATCGCCGAGGAGCAGACCTCCGGCGTCGGCAGGCGCGCGCGGGTGTGGGCGTCCCCCAAGGGCAGTGGCATCTATCTCAGCGTGCTGCTCCGCCCGGTGGAGGTCCCGTTCAGCGCGCTGGGCTCGCTGGCGATCGCGGCCGGGCTCGCGGTGACCGACCTGACCGGCGAACTGGGTGTCGACGCCGTTCTCAAGTGGCCCAACGACGTGCTCGCCGGCCCGGACCGCGGCAAGTGCGCGGGCATCCTGTCCGAGGCCGTCGCCGGGGACGAGCTGGGCGTGGTGCTCGGCATCGGGCTGAACGTCCGCCCGCTGGGCCCGGGTGTCGAGCCGGGCGCGGGCGGGCTGCTGCCGACGTCGCTGGCCGAGCAGGGCGCCCGCACCACCGACCGCACCGACATCGCCACGTTGCTGCTGGCCGCCCTCGCCGACCGGGAGGACCGCTGGCGCGCGGCGGGCGGCGACCTCGCGAAGGCCGGCCTGCTGGACGACTACCGGGCCCGCTGCGAGACCCTCGGTCAGGAGGTGCGCGTGCTGCTGCCGGGCGACCACACGATTCTCGGCACGGCCGAGGACGTCGACGGCGCCGGCCAGCTAAAAGTGCGTGGCCAGGACGGCAAGCGGCACATCGTGTTCGCCGGAGACGTCGTGCACCTGCGCCCGGTACGGTGAAGCGGTCGCGAGAGGAGTTCGCAGTGGCCTACCCCGACGATCTGCTCAGCGAGAACGAGCAGGTCATAGTGCACAGCCATCCGCACGCGAAGATGCTGATCTGGCCGGTGATCGGTTTTCTCGTGACGCTGGGGCTGGGCATCTGGCTCGTCACGCTCGCCGGCGACGCGCCCGCGCCGTGGAACGACGTGGCCCGCATCGCGATCGCCGTGGTCGCGGTGGTGCTGATCGTCTGGTTCTTCCTGGTGCCGCTGGTCCGCTGGCGCACCACCCACTTCATCGTCACGACCGACCGCCTCATCGTCCGCGAGGGCGTGATCAAGCGCACCGGCATCGACATCCCGCTGGGCCGGATCAGCAGCGTGCAGTTCGAGCACGGCATCGTGGACCGCCTCTTCGGCTGCGGGACGCTGGTGATCGAGTCCGCTTCGGACGAGCCGCTGCGGTTCGAGGACATCCCGCGCGTCGAACGGGTGCACACGATGATCTACCGGCAGGTCAACGACAACCCGTACGACGACTTCCCCGGCGAGCAGGGACCGCAACCCCGTGGCCGCGGCGTCCGGTGATCTCACCCGATCCAGCGACCTGCGGATCACGGAGCTGACCGCGGGTGACTGGCCGCTGTTCGAGCGGCTGCTCGGCCCGGGCGGGCTGCAGGGCGGCTGCTGGTGCGCCTGGTTCCGGATGACCAGCAGGCAGTTCCGCGAGACCGGTCCCGAGGGGCACAAGGCGCACGTGCGCGATGAGGTGCGCGCCGGGAAACCGTTGGGGCTGCTGGGGATCCTCGACGACGAGCCGGTCGCCTGGGTCGCGGTCTCGCCCCGGCTGGACAACCCGCGCCTGGCCACCTCCCGGGTCGCCGCGCTGCCGGACGACGATCCCACGGACGTGTGGTCGGTGACGTGTTTCTACGTGCACCGCCGCGCCCGCGGGCGGGGCATCGCGGCGGCGATGCTGCGCGCCGCGACCCGGCACGCGTTCGACCGCGGCGCCCGCGTGGTCGAGGGATATCCGGTGGACGCCAGGAAAAAGCGGCCCGCGGGCGAGCTCTACCACGGCACCGTCGAGATGTTCGCCGCGGCTGGTTTCGAATTGACCGCACGACGTGACACGGTTCGGGCACTCATGCGTATTTCGGCTCGATGAGGCAACCTGATGCCGAGGGGGAACCGGAGCGCGCGGCCGCGCGTCCGAGTCCGAGCCGACTGCTGTACTCGCGAGGAGGGGTGCCGTGACCGAGCATCGGGCGCAGGTGGAGGAACTGCTCGCCGACTACCGCCGCAGCCGGGAGAACCTCGCGTCGGCGCAGCGCGATCTCGCGGCCGTCACCGCTTCGGCCACCGACGCCGACGGGCTGATCACGGCGACCGTCGGCCCGCGCGGCACCCTGACTTCCCTGACCGTCGCGGACGGCGCGTACTGGCGGTACCGGCCGAACGAGCTGGCGCAGCAGATCGTGCGCGTCACCGCCGAAGCCACCGTGCGGGCGCTCGCGCGGGCCGGTGAGGTGCTGGCGCCGGTCTTGCCCGCGGGCACCGATCCGCAGGCGCTGCTGCTCGGCACCGGCGACCTCGACGCGACCGAGATCGCGCCCGCGAAGCCCCGTCTCGCCCCGGACGAGGAGAGCCTCGAGGACCACCGCTGGATGACGCGATGAGCGGCGGGTTCGAGGCCGACGCCGACCGGCTCGCGGTTTCCTCCGGCGACTTCGGCAACCTCGCGGAGCGCGCGGCGGCGGTCGCGGAGCGGCTGGAGCGCGCCCTCGCCGGCGCGGACGGGGCGTGGGGCGACGGCCCGGTCGGGCAGGCGATCGCGGCGTCGCACGTGCCGTCCGCCGAGGAGACGCTGGCCGGGCTGCGGAGCCTGTCCGGGCGGCTGACGGCGTTCGGGCAGACCGTCGGCGAGGCCGCCGGGCGCTACCGCGGGTCCGAAGAGGACGCGCAGCAGGCGATCACCGACACGGCACAGGGGTAGCGCATGGGCATCGAGCTGCCGCGGGAACTCGCCGATCTCGCCGCGGAAACCGGGCTGTCCTGGCCGGACGCGGACGAGGACAGGTTGCGTGAGCAGGCGTCCGCCTGGCGCGACGCGCACCGCGAACTGACCGCGCTCGCCGCGGAGGCCGACCAGCAGGCGGGCACCGCGGTCGCCGCGCTGTCCCGGGACGCCGGCGAGGCGGCCGGGCGGGCGTGGTCGGCGTTCGTCGACCCGGAGAACGGGCACCTCACCGCCGCCGCCCGTGGCGCCGCCGAAGCCGCCGACCGGTTGGACAACGCGGCCGAGCAGGTCGGCGCCGCGAAGGTCGAACTGGTGCGGCAGCTCGTCGAGGCCGCGAAGAACCGGGACGCGAGCCTCGCCGCCGCGGAGAACGGCCACCCGACCGCGATCCTCGGCGTCGAACCGATCCTGCGTGGCACCGCGGCGAACCTGGCGGTCGTGACGCACGGCCTCGCCGCGACCCTCGGGCCGGCGCCGGTCGGCTCGCTGGTCACCCCGCTCGTCGAGCCGAACCCGGGCGCCCGCACGCCGGACGGCCAGGGCGCCCTGCTCGGGGTGGTCACCGGGCTGGCGCCGGAACTGGTGGCGCCGGGCGTCACGCCGTCCCCCGCGGTGCTCGGCAGCGCGCCGCCGGCTGCGCCGTCCGCGCCGGCTGTGCCGTCGGCGGTGGCCTCGGCCGTGCTGACGCCGCCGGTGGTGCCGCCCGTGGTTCCCGAACCGGCCTTCGCCGACACCGACACGGGCCCGATCCAGCTGCCGGACCCGCCGACCCCGCCGTCGCTGCCGCAGTACGAGGGGCTGCTCGACTCCGGCGGCTTCGACGAGGTGCCGACGCCGTCGACCGGGCTGCCGAACGCGACCGTCGCCGCGGGGTTCTCCGAGAACGCCGTGCCGCCGATGGGAATGCCGGGGATGCCCGGACTGCCGGGCGCGCCCGCTCCGGCTGCCGGATACGCGCCGGCGGCTCCCGCGGCCGGGTACGCGGCCCCCTTCGCGCCGCAGGCACCAGTCGCGCCGCAGCCGCCGGTCGCACCGCAAGCACCGGTCGGGCCGCAGCCGCCGGTCGCGCCGGGCCCGCGCCAGCCGTACCAGCCGTATCCCGAACCCGCCTCGCGCGCGCCGGAGCCGATGGGCGCGCCGCGGCAGGAACGGGAAACGATCGTCGCGTTGTTCCGGGTCCACATGTTCCCGATCGGCCACCTGCCCGTCGCCACCGACAAGCCGGCGCGGCAGCTGCCGGCGCCGCCGTGCGAGGTCGACTACGCGCCGGGGCTGCGGTTCCCGCCGCACGACCACCCGCGCTCGGACCTGATCCGCACCGACGACGCGCTGGCGAAGGTCCAGGCCGGGTACGGCCGCCGTCCCTCGCCCGCCGGGACGCCCCCGGCCGAGGTGCTCGCTGGGTACGACCCGCTGGGCGGTCTGCACGAACGCGACTGGGACCGCCGGTTCCTCGCCGGGAAGCGCCGCGAGGTGCCGGAGTACGCGTGGCCGCCGGGCGAGCTGTACCCCGAGGGCGGCACCGCGGAGGGCGAGCCGGAGGTGCTGGCCGAGGGCACGGTGCTGGACCGGTTCGGCGATCCGCGCGGCCGGGTGTTCGCCCCGGACGGCACCCCGTTCGCGCGGCGGTCGCTGCCGCCGCCGGTCCGCGACACCGGCTACCGGCGGTACCGCGTGCTGCGGGACGTGCCGGTCTGGCGCGCGGTGTCGGCGCCGTGGTTCGGGCAGCCCGGCGGCGGCGAGCGGTACCGGGCAGTCTATTCGGCCGACGAGCTGGTCACCCTGGGGTATCTGGCGGACATCACGTTCGAGGAGGGCGCTGCGCAGTGAACGTCGAGTCGATCGTGCGGTGGCTGGCGGCCATCGGGGTGCCCGGCGAGGTGATCTCGATCGGCAAGGAGGCCGACAACGCGTGGTGCCTGCTGCGCGTCGAGGAGTCCGAAGAGGGCGGCCCGGTGTGGGAGGTGTTCTGGCGCGAGCAGGGCAACCGCTACGACTGGGCCCGGTTCACCAACGAGCAGGTCGCCTGCCACTACCTGTTCGGCAGGCTGGCGTGGTCGCAGGTCGCCCGCGGTGCGGTGGGGTTGCTGCCCGCGCCGGCTTAAGACGGGCTGACGGCACCGTTAAGGAATTCGCGCTGGTGCTCGCGAGGCGCCGCGGTGATGCTCGACCCATGATCACCCCCGACACCAAGGACTGGACCTGGGTGCTTCGCGCGCCGTGCCCGGAATGCGGTTTCGACGCCGCGACGTTCACGCGCGAAGACGTGCCCGCGATGCTGCGCGCGAACGCCGGCGCCTGGCGCGAGGCGCTGGGCCGGCCGGACGCGCGGGAGCGGCCGGCGCCGGACAAGTGGTCCACCTTGGAGTACGGCTGCCACGTGCGTGACGTGTGCCGGATCTACCTGGAGCGCCTGCGGCTGATCCGCACGCAGGACGCCCCGCGGTTCCCGAACTGGGACCAGGACGCGACGGCGGTCGAGGACCGGTACGACACCCAGGACCCGCGGGTGGTGGCGGACGAGCTGATCGCGGCGGCGGACCGGCTGGCCACGGCGCTCGCCGAGGTGACCGGCGCGGAGTGGGACCGGACCGGCACCCGCAGCGACGGCGCGCACTTCACCGTCGACACCTTCGCGCGCTACTTCATCCACGACCCGCTGCACCACCTCTGGGACGTGACCGGCGAGCGCTACCGCCGCAGGTAGCCGAGCGCCTCGTCGTGCAGGTGCCCGTTCGACGACAGCGCCGAGCCGCCGTCGAAGCGCTCCGCGCCGGTCAGGTCGGAGAACCGGCCGCCGGCCTCGGTGAGCAGGATCTGCATCGGCGCGACGTCCCACGGGTTGACGATCGGCTCGGCCGCCAGGTCGATCGCGCCCTCGGCGACCAGGCAGTGCTGCCAGAAGTCGCCGAAGGCGCGGGTTTCCCAGCAGGCGTCCACCAGGCCCAGGTACGCCTCGCGCGAGTGGTACTCGGTCCACGAGCCCAGGTCCGTCGTGGACAGGTAGGCGTCGGAGAGCGCGGACACCGCCGACACCGAGATCCGGCGCTCGCCCGCGGAGTCGCTCATCCACGCGCCCTCGCCCGCCGCGGCCCACCAGCGGCGGCCCAGCAGCGGCGCGCTGACCATGCCGACCACCGGCTGCCCGTCCTCGACCAGCGCGATCAACGTCGCCCACACCGGGCCGCCGCGCAGGAAGTTCTTCGTCCCGTCGATCGGGTCCAGCACCCACGCGCGGCCCGACTCCCAGTCCGTGCCGCCGCGTTCCTCGCCCGCCACGGCGTCGTCCGGGCGTTCGGCGGCGAGCACCTCGCGCACCGCGTCCTCGACCGCCGTGTCCGCGTCGGTGACCGGCGTGCGGTCCGGTTTGCTGCTGACCTTCAGGTCGCGGGCGCGGAACCGGGCCGTGGTGATCGAGTCCGCCGCGTCCGCGAGCTTCCCCGCCAGGATGAGATCGTCCGTGTAGCTCGCCACGCCACGATGTTTTCACGGGCCGCGGTCGTAGAGTTGGCCAGGTGAGCATGGTGTTGCTGGCCGAGGACGACCCGGCGATCGCGGACCCGCTGTCGCGTGCGCTCGAGCGGGAGGGCTACGACGTCGAAGTGGTGGGGGACGGCCCCGCGGTGCTCGACACCACCCAGGCCAAGCGGGTCGACCTGCTCGTGCTCGACCTCGGACTGCCCGGCATGGACGGTCTGGAGGTGTGCCGCAGGCTGCGCGCGAACGGCAGCGAGCTGCCGGTGCTGATGCTCACCGCCCGCACCGACGAGGTCGACTTCGTGGTGGGCCTCGACGCCGGCGCGGACGACTACGTGGCCAAGCCGTTCCGGCTCGCCGAGCTGCTGGCCCGCATCCGCGCCCTGCTGCGCCGCCGGGTGCCGGAGGTGCTGGAAGCCGGCGGGGTGCGCATGGACCTCGGCGCGCGGATGGTGCTCGTGGACGGCCGCGAGGTGCAGCTGGCGAACAAGGAGTTCGAGCTGCTGCGGGTGCTGATGAGCCACGCCGGGCAGGTGGTGAGCCGCGACGAGATCCTCGCCGAGGTGTGGAACGACCTGGAGTCCAAGACGTCCAAGACGCTCGACATGCACATGTCGTGGCTGCGCCGGAAGCTGTCGGTGACCAGCGACGGCAAGGGGTCGGTGATCCACCACGGCGACGGTGAGCGGCGGATCGCGACGGTCCGCGGCGTCGGCTTCCGGTTCAACGCAGACTAGTGCGCCGCCGGATCCTGCTCGCCATCCTGCTCGCCGTCGCGGTGACCGCGGCGGCGCTGGGCATCCCGCTCGGCGTGACCGCGTGGAAGCTGGTCGACAGCATCTACAACGAGGACCTGGCCGGCCGCGCCGCGCAGATCGCCGCGACGCTGGACACCGAGCTGGCCGACGGCGCGCTCGACCAGAACGACCTCACGCAGGTGTCGGTCGCCATCCCGCAGGGCGGCAAGCTGGTCGTCGAGGTGCCGGGCCAGGACCGGATGACCGAGGGCGCCGACCCGGGGGCGGACCCGGTGACGGCGACCGTCCAGCTGGCGCGGCAGGGGCACCTGGAGCTGTCGATCCCGTCCGGGCCGCTGCGGTCGCGGCAGACCACGGTCACGCTGGCGGTCCTGCTGCTGGTGGTGTTCTCGGTGACGATCGGGACGGTGGTGGCGACCGTGACCGCCCGGCGGCTGGCCAAGCCGTTGCGGCACGTGGCCGAGCGGGCGGCGCGGCTCGGCGGCGGGGACTTCCGGCCGGACACCAGCCGCTACGGGATCGGTGAGCTGGACATGGTCGCCGAGGCGCTGGACACGTCGGGGACCGCGCTGGCGCAGCTCGTGCAGCGGGAGCGGCAGCTGGTCGGGGACGTGTCGCACCAGCTGCGGAGCAGGTTGACCGCGTTGCAGTTGCGGCTGGAGTCGCTGACGGTGGCCGACGACCCGGACACGGCGGAGGAGGCACGGGCGGCGCAGGAGCAGGCGGACCGGTTGTCGGAGGCGCTGGAGGAGCTGCTGGCGGCGGCGCGTGCGGCGAGCGAGGTCGACACGGAGGCGCTGGAGCTGGCCGCGGAGCTGCCCGAGGTGTCGCAGGAGTGGCGGCAGTTGCTGCGCGCGGAGGGCCGCAACCTGCGCCTGCGGATCGGCGAGGGCCTGATGGCGCGGGCGACGCCGGGGCGGTTGCGCGAGGTGGTCGGCGTGCTGCTGGACAACGCGCTGCGGCACGGGGCGGGGACGGTCACGCTGGCCGCGCGCCGCGGCGAGACCGAGGGCACGGTGGTGGTCGAGGTGAGCGACACCGGCTCGGGAATCCCGGACGACCTCGCGCCGCACATCTTCGAGCGAGGCTTTTCCGGCGGCGGCTCGACGGGGGTCGGGCTGGCGCTGGCTCGTGCCCTGGCGGAAGCCGACGGCGGGCGGCTGGAACTGTCCAGCCGGCGGCCGGCGGTGTTCAGCCTGTTCCTGCGGGTGCCGAACCCGGGGGACGTGCCGGAGGTGCGCTGGCCCGCGGAGCGCGTGCCCCGCTGAGCGGGGCGAGCTTCAGCCGGCTGCCGTAAGCCCCCGAGGCGGCAGCGTCAGGCATTGCTGGGGCGGTTCGCCCGGGGCCGGTGGCGGAAGCGTGGCGCTGCCCGCGGGTGCCGGAAAGCATGAACGAGTGCTGGCCTGCGGAGCGCGTGCCGCCACTGAGCTGGGGCCGGCCGCAGCCGAACCCAGAGCGGTCAGCGTCAGGCGTTGCTGTCGGCCTCGTCGCGGGAGAGGTCCCTGCGGCGCTTCCCCAGTTCGTCCGGGAAGACCCACCGCTTGAAGCCCCAGAAGCGGAACACCATCGCCAGCAGCATGCCGATGATGGACCCGCTGACGAAGTCCGCCGCCTCCTGCGCGAACCGGCTCACGTGCGGCAGTTCCAGGTGCAGCACGTACCGCGACACCCACAGCGGAATCAGGTTCACGGCCACGGCCAGGCCGCTGATCACGAAGAACAGCGCCGCCTCGTGGTGCCTTTCCCGTCCCCCACGAGTCCGGAACGACCATTCGCGATTGAGAATGTAGGACACGATGGTCGCGACGATGATCGCGATCGCTTTCGCGGTGGTCGGCTTGTCTTCCAGCACGCTCAGTTTCAGCAGGTACCAGACACCGTTGTCGACGATGAAGGTCGTTCCGCCGACGATCCCGAATTTGAGCAGCTCCCGATGTTTGATCAACACCGAGCGCAGTGGCTCGGGCGTGTGCGACAACACGCTTTCCACAACGGTCACTTGCGCAGTGTACGTAGTCCGCGAAACGGGGGATCGTCAGGCGGCCGCGAGAGCCGGTTTCATCCCATTCATTTCGGCGGGTACGGGATCCACGGCAACCACCACCACGGCCGCCCGTGGTCCTTGGTCGTCGAGGTGGTCGTCGTGGTCGACGGGGTCGTCGGCGAAACCGTCGTCGTGCTGCTCGACGTCGTCGTGGTCGTCGATCCGCTCGTGGACGGGTCGGTCGTCGTCGCGGGCTTCGACGACGGCGTCACCGTCGTGCTGGTCGGGGCGAGCCCCGGCACCCCGCAGTGCGGCAACCAGCAGTCGAACGTGACGGTCCGCGAGGCGTGGGCGCGGCCCAGCGTCGCCGAGACGGTGACGGTCCGGGATTCCTTCTTCGGCCGGTCCAGCTCGAACCACAGCCGCAGGTGCTCACCGGGCTGGAGCGCGTTCAGGCTGGTGCAGGTGGTCGTCGGGCCGCTGTCGCACGCCGCCCGGAAGTTGCCCAGGATCAGCCGCGCGTCGGTGTCGATCGAGAGGGTGACGGGCTTGGTGTTCTCGCCCTTGTTGACCACGTCGACGGACAGCCATGTGGACCGGCCCCACGCGGGCTGGCCGCTCCACAGGGCCGTCGCTTCCAGGGCCAGGTCGTCCGGCAGTTCGGCGACCGCCACCGGCACGTTCACCGACAGGCGGATGTTCGCGCCCGCGTTCACCGTCCCGGTCACCTGCCCCGAGGACGCCGTCCGGTCCGCCTTCAGCAGGAACGTCAGCACCGCGGTCTCACCGGGCTGCAGCCCGCGCGGCGTGGTGCAGGTGACCGTGCCCTCGCCCGGCGGGCAGTTCACCAGCAACGGCCCGGCGGCGGCCTGCGCGGCGTAACCACCGGCGCCGCCACCACCGCCACCGGCAGGCACGACGCTGATGCCGGGCGGCAGGTTCAGCGTCGCCGCGACCGGTTCGGACACCGAGGCGCCGCTGTTGCGCACCGTGATCGGCAGGGCGACCGCGTCCCCGCCCGGTTCCAGTTCGAGTGCCGAAGCCGGGCCTTCCGCGGTGATGTTCGCGGGCCCGGCGGGCGGCGGTGGCGGCGGTGCCGGGGTCGGCGCGGGCGTGGGGGCCGGGGGCACGACCGGCGCGGGTGCCGGTTCGACGGCCGGCGCGGGCGGCGCGGCGGGCGGAGCAGCGGGCGGCGCCGGTGGCTGGGCCGGCGCGACGGCGGGCGGTGGCGCCGGAACCGACGCGGCCGCCGGGATTTCCTGCGTGCCGCCACCCGCGGCCAGCGCGGCGGCGACCGCGGCGGCCACCGCCGTCCCGGCGACGCCGACGCCGACGAACTGCCGCGGCCCGGCGGCGGCGAGCGAAGCCGCCCCACCGGCCGACCCGGCCGCGGCGCCCGCGGTCGCCACGGTCGCGGCCGTCGCCTTGCCCGCGGTCGCGAGGTAGCCCAGTGCCGCCCCACCGAGGACGATCGGCGCGATGATCGCCCGCAGCGCGCCGTTGAGCTCGGCCAGTTCGGCGGCCAGCGCGCGGCAGTCGTCGCACTCGTCCAGGTGCGCCTCGACCTGGGCGCGTTCTCGTTTCGACAGGCCGTCGCGGGTCCACGCGCCCAGCCGCTCGGCGCAGGCGCGGCACTTCTCGGCGGACGTCTCGGCGAGGTGGACCTGCAGGTAGGCCTGCCGCAGGCCTTCGCGGGCGCGGTAGGCGAGCGCGGACACCCCGTTCGGCGTCAGGCCCAGCAGCGGCGCGACCTCCGCCGGGCTCTGCTGTTCGATCTCGGTGTGCCACAGCACCGCCTGCCAGCGCTCGGGCAGGGACGCGAAGGCCTTGGCCGCCATCGTCCGCTCCAGGCCGGCGACGGCGGTGTCGGAGAACTGGACGGTCAGCGCCTCCGCGCCGACCGTCGTCATGTCCTCGTTGAGGTCGACGCGCTTGTCCTTGCGGGTCTTGTCGTAGGCGGTGTGCCGCAGCGCGGTGAGCAGGTAGGCGCGGAAGGCGCTGTCCGGGCCCTTGCCGCCGCGCAGCGTGTCGAGGACCTTCGCGAACGCGTCGGACACCAGGTCGTCGGCCTCGGCGTTGGACCGCGCGAGCTGACGCGCCAGGTTGTAGGCCGCGCCCACGTGCCGTTCGTAGAGCGTGCCGTAGGCGGCCAGGGTGCCGGTGCGGACGTCGGTGATCAACTCCGCGTCGCTCTTGCCCTCGAAATCGGCCGGAAGGGTGGACACCGCTCTCCTTATCCCCAGTGTTGCGCGATCAGTGTGACTGACCGGCCCGGCCTCGTCACGCAACACCTCGCCCTATTGACCCGCACGGTGTAATTCCGTCACGACCCGCCGCGTGGATCGTCACTTCACCGGAACAGCGGTCGCGGGACGAGAGGACGGTTGCCAGTGGACGTGCCGGCCATGGGTTTGCGGCTCGAACCGGAGCCCGGCGGCGACGGCCGATCCCTGGCTGAGCTGCGGGCGCGCTGGCGGTCCGCGAGCCTGGCCGCGGGTTGGCGTTTCCCCAGCGACTGGGCGTTGCCGGAGGTCGACACGGTGTGCGCGGCGTTGCTCCGCAGGGGCACGGCGGAAATCCCGATCGCGGGCCTGGCCAGGGCGCGGGCCGCGGCGGGTGCGGGGCTGGCCGAGACGCTCGCGGATCTGGCGGCGTTGCACGCCGTGATCACCCCGCCGGGGGATTCAGGTGGTCTGGTGAGCCCGGACGTGGACGCGCTGCCGTCCCGGCTACTGCGGGTGGCGGCGCTCGCGTGGGCCGAGGTCGCGATGGACAAGCTCGCCACCACCGAGGTCATCGACCCGCTCACCGGCCTGCCCACCGCGTCCTACCTGCGGACCCGGCTGCGCGAGTTGTACGGCCGGCCGGCGCACCAGGTGTCCGAGGACCACACGCTGCTGGTCGTCTCGGTCGACCTGTCCGGGGTGACCGGCTGGTCGCGGCTCACCGCGATGATCTTGATCGCCGAGGCGCTGCGGGTGGTGTTCGACGGCGGCGAGAGCATCGCGAAGCTCGGGCCGTCGACGGTCGCCGCGGCGGTCCCGCGCGACGGCCGGATCGCCGCGAAAGCCGTGATGCTGCGGCGCGAGCTGCACGAGCGCCTGTCGGTCGACGACCAGCTGGAATCGGTCAGCCCGCCGAAGATCAAGCTGGTCCGGCTGCCCGCGACGCACGATTCCGCGTGCGACCTGCTGCAGCGACTCGCACGAACCTGACCCTGTCGCCAACGATTGGCCGATTCGTGATTTCCTGAAAGGGTGACCCAGTCAGTGCCCGCCGCAGGCGGCGAACCGCTCAGCGAGCCGGCGCACCCGCGCCTGGCTCTGCGGACCTCGCTCGCCCGGTTGTCGGTGCGGCCGCGTTCGATCCTGCTGCTGTCGCTCGTCCCGCTGCTCGCGCTCGTCTTCGGTGTCGTCGGCTGGCTGCTCGACTGGCGGCTCGGCGTGGACAGCGCGGTCTACCGGGCGGGGGCGATCACGCTCCTGCACGGCGAACCGCTCTACGACGCGAACACCCTGCCGCCGGAGCCGTGGTGGGCGCTGCTGCCGTTCACCTACCCGCCGACGGCCGCGCTGCTGTTCGTGCCGCTGGCGATCCTGCCGGTCCAGATCGCCTGGGGTGTGCTGACCGCGATCTCGGTCCTGGCGATGGCGCTCGTGGTGCGGGTGGCGATCGGCTCGCTGCCGACCCCGCCCGCCGTCCGCCGCTGGTGGTCCTCGCCGGCCCGCGCGACGCTGCTGTTCTCGCTGGTCATGCTCGGTCTCGAGCCGGTCTGGCGGACGATCTTCCTCGGCCAGATCAACCTGATCCTGATGGCCGTCGTCGTGCTCGACGTCCTCGTGATCACCACCCGCAATTCCCGCTGGGGCGGGGTGCTGGTCGGCATCGCCTCGGCGGTGAAACTGACGCCGCTGGTGTTCGTCGCGCACCTGTTCCTGACCGGCCGCCGCCGCGAGGCGTTCCGCGCGTTCGGCGTGTTCCTCGGCCTGCAGCTGCTGATGCTGGCGCTGATCCCGGGCGACACGATCCGCTACTGGACCAAGACGATCTCCGACACCGGGCGCATCGGCCCGGTGCACTGGGCGGGCAACCAGTCGCTGAACGGCCTGATGAACCGGCTCACCGACCTCGCGCCGTGGGCCTCGAAGGCGGCGCTCGGCGTCGCGGCGCTGCTGGCGATCCCGGCCGTGTGGCTGATGCTGCGGTTCCACCGCCGCGGGCAGGCGCTGGCGGCCCTGCTGGTCACCGCGTTCTTCGGGCTGCTGGCCTCGCCGATTTCGTGGTCGCACCACTGGGTCTGGGCCGTGCCGCTGATCGTGCTGCTGGTGTCCCGGCTGCCGCAGGCCACGCTCGCGAACGCGTGGAAGCGCTGGGTCGCCACCGGCGCGGTGGTCGCGGTGTTCATCAGCTGCGTGCTGCTGGCGCTGCCCAACGGGCGCAACATCGAGCTGCACTGGAAGTTCTGGCAGACCGTGCTCGGCAACGCCTACATCCTCACGCCGCTGGTCCTGACGGTGGTGCTGGTGACGCGTTGGGCACTCCAGCGCCGGCGGGAGCGGGCGCGTGACGACGTTGCGGTCCCGGGCTGAGCCCGCACTCGTCGGCGTCCTCGTCCTGGGCGCGTTCGCGGCCGGGGTGGCCGTCTGGCTCGCGGGCTGGCACCTGGGTGCGGACAGCGCGGTCTACCGCGCCGGCGCGCTGACCTTCCTGCAGGGCGACGCGGTCTACACCCCGGAGCGGCTGACCACGCTGCCGTCGTGGGTGTCGCTGCCGTTCACCTACCCGCCCGCGGCGGCGTTGCTGTTCGTCCCGCTCACCGCGCTGCCCAGCGGACTGACCTGGGGGGTGCTGGCCGCGACGTCGGTGCTGTCGCTCGCCGTGGTGGTCCGCGTGAGCGGGCGGTTCCGCGGCTGGGCGGTCGCCGGGCTGACGGTGGGGGCGCTGGCGCTGGAGCCGGTCTGGAAGACGATCTTCCTCGGCCAGATCAACCTGGTGTTGCTCGCGCTGGTCGTGGTCGACGTGCTGGTGCTGGCCGGCTCGCGCTGGTCCGGCGTGCTGATCGGGGTCGCGGCCGCGGTGAAGCTGACGCCGCTGATCTTCGTGGCGCACCTGTTCGTCACCGGCCGGTGGCGCGACGGCCTGCGTGCGCTGGCCACGTTCGCCGGGCTCCAGGCCGTGATGTTCGTGCTGATGCCCGGCGACGCCGCGCGGTACTGGGCCGAGGCCGCGTTCGACCCGCACCGCGTCGGCGGGGTGTCCTGGATCTTCAACCAGTCGCTCGGCGGGCTGGTGAACCGGCTCTCGCACGAGGCGTCCTGGTCGACGGCGGTCGCGCTGGGCGTCGGGGCGGTGCTCGCGGTGCCCGCGGTGTGGCTGGTCCGGCGGCTGCACCGGCGTGGCGAGACGCTGGCCGCGCTGCTGGTGACCGCGTTCTTGGGGCTGCTGGTCTCGCCGGTGTCGTGGTCGCACCACTGGGTGTGGGCGGTGCCGCTGATCGTGCTGCTCGCGTCGAAGGCGCGCTGGGTGTGGGCGGGCCTGGTGGCCGCGTTCTTCGCCAGCTGCGTGGTGATGCTGGTGCCCAACGGCGGCGACACCGAGTTCGGGTGGGGGCCGGAGCTGTTCGTGCCCGGCAACGCGTACGTGCTGGCCGCCGCGCTGGGAATCCTCGGGCTGGCGGCTCGTGAGCTGCGTCTCGCCGTAATCTAGAGCCGTTATGGACAAGCGCACAGGTCTCCCGGTCGTCGGGATGGTGGGCGGCGGCCAGCTCGCCCGGATGACACATCAGGCCGCGATTTCGCTGGGACAGTCGCTCCGGGTCCTCGCGATCGACGAGAACGACGCCGCCGGCCTGGTCGCCGGGCAGGTCCAGATCGGTCACCACACCGACCTCGACGCGCTGCGCGAGTTCGCGAAGACCGTCGACGTGGTCACCTTCGACCACGAGCACGTCCCGTGGGAGCACCTGTTCGCGCTGGTCAACGAGGGCTTCACGGTGCGGCCGGGGCCGGACGCGCTGGCGTTCGCGCAGAACAAGCTGGTGATGCGCGACCACCTGTCGGCCACCGGCTTCCCGTGCCCGCCGTACGCCGAGGTGTCCGAAGTGGAGGACCTCCTCAAGTTCGGCGCCGAGCACGGCTGGCCGGTCGTGCTGAAGGCGGCCACCGGCGGCTACGACGGCCGTGGCGTGTGGATGGTCGAGTCCGACGCCGAGGCGCGCACGCTGGTGCCCGAGCTGCTCGCCGCGGGCACCGAGCTGCTTGTCGAGCAGCGCGTCGCCATGAAGCGGGAGCTGTCCGCGCTGGTCGCCCGCTCGCCGTTCGGGCAGGGCGCGGCCTGGCCGGTCGTGGAGACGGTGCAGGAGAACGGCATCAACACCGAGGTGCTGGCGCCCGCGCCGGGCCTGACCTCGCGGCAGGTGCACGAGGCGCAGGAGCTGGCGCTGCGGCTGGCGAACGAGCTGAACGTGGTCGGCATCCTGGCGGTCGAGCTGTTCGAGACCGACGGCGGCCTGTTGATCAACGAGCTGGCGATGCGGCCGCACAACTCCGGTCACTGGACGATGGACGGCTCGGCCACTTCGCAGTTCGAGCAGCACGTGCGCGCGGTCCTGGACTACCCGCTGGGCGTGACCGACCTGATCGCGCCGACGGTGATGGCCAACGTCCTCGGCGCGCCGGAAACGCCGCGGATGGCGCCCGACGAGCGGCTGCACCACCTGTTCGCGCGCTTCCCGGACGCGCGCGTGCACCTCTACGGCAAGGGCGAGCGGCCCGGCCGCAAGCTCGGGCACGTCAACTTCGTCGGCGGCGACCTGGACAGCCTGCGGACCCGCGCCAAGCTGGCCGCGCACTGGCTGTCGCACGCCGAATGGCCCGACGGCTACGACATCCACTGAGAGGAAGACGCGTGACCGACGTCGGCGTGATCATGGGCAGCGACTCCGACTGGCCCGTGCTCGAAGCGGCCGGGACGGCGCTGGACGAGTTCGGCGTGTCCTACGAGGTCGGCGTGTACTCCGCGCACCGGACACCGCAGCGGATGCTCGACTACGCGCGCAGCGCGGCGGATCGCGGCATCAAGGTGATCATCGCCGGCGCCGGGGGAGCCGCGCACCTGCCCGGCATGGTCGCCTCGGCGACGGTGCTGCCGGTGATCGGCGTGCCGGTCCCGCTGAAGTACCTGGACGGCATGGACTCGCTGCTGTCGATCGTGCAGATGCCGGCCGGCGTGCCGGTGGCGACGGTCTCGATCGGCGGCGCCCGCAACGCCGGGCTGCTGGCCGTGCGGATCCTGGCCGCGCAGGACCCGGCGCTGCGGGAGAAGATGGCCGCCTTCCAGGCCGACCTCGAACAGCTGGTCCTCGACAAGGACGCCAAGCTCCAGGAGAAGCTCCCCTCGCAGAAATGAAATTTGCGGGACGGTGCGGGTGGCGGAACCTCAGAAGCCCCCTCGCTGTGGGATCGCCTCCTCATGAACGCCGGTTCACCACGTCGGCGCTGTCCTCGCGAGGGGGCTCCTGAGAACCCGCGGCGGTGCCGGCTGCGTGGGTGGTGACAGCGGTGCTGCCGTGGAGTAGTTGGTCCTAGCTCGCGTTGTACTGCTTCGCGATGAAGGCCGCCGCCTGGTCGACGCTGCCGTCCCGGGCGTAGCTCAGGTGGCCGTAGCCCGGTCCGGTGCCCGTGCCGCCGCAGACGTTGTCGCCGCGGTTGCAGAACTCCAGTGACTTCGGGCCGTAGGTCGGGCTGGCCGTCTTGATCGTCTGCCCGTACAGGCCGAGCGGGTTGCCGAACGCGATTACCGCGACCACCCGCGGCGCCAGCTCGGCGGGGATGGTCTGCCCGGTGCCGAGGTAGGTCCGGATGCCGATGGCGATGTCGGTGACGCTCGCGCCCTGCGAGTAGCCGCCGATCGCGAACTTGGTGTCCGGGCACGCGGCCGCGGTGGACTTGATGTGGTTGCTCATGTCGGTGGCGCCGGGGCCGGCGCTGGTCTGGTCGTAGCTCGCGGCGTAGTTGACCGCGTAGGACGACACTGACGCCGAGGACAGCGCCGACTTCACGTCGGACACCAGCGGCGTGCCGGTGATGCCGAGGCCGGGCGCCTCGCCGCTGCCGCGGGCGAAGACGATCTCCAGGTCGGAGCACGCGGCCGCGCTGGTGGCGGCGGACGCGGTGCCGACCGTCGCGGTGCCGGCCAGCCCGACGACGGCGCAGGCGAGCAGGGTCAGTTTGCGAAGTCTGTTGTGGACCATTCACCGAGTGTCCCGCCATCGTGTTGGCAGGGCATCGGTGAAATCACCAGTGTCGGTGAACTCCCGGTCGGTCCGGTTTCCGGCGGGTACCCGGCGATCATGGAGTTCTCGCGCCGCACGCTGGGCATGTTCGCCGCATCCGCCGGGTTCGTCCGGGTCGAGCCGCCCGCGGCGCGAGCACCCGTCGGGCTGGTGCTGTCGCACGAGCAGTTTCCGACGGCCCGGCTGCTGGACTTCGCGCGGCAGGCGGAGGCGGCGGGCTTCGCGTTCGTCTGGGCCAGCGACCACCTGCAGCCGTGGCAGGACAACCAGGGGCACTCGATGTTCCCGTGGCTCACGCTCGCCCTGGTCGGCGAGCGCACGCGGCGGGTCACGTTCGGCTCCGGCGTGACCTGCCCGAGCTACCGGCACCACCCCACCGAGGTCGCGCAAGCGTTTGCCTCCCTCGAACTGCTGGCGCCGGGACGGACGTTCCTCGGGCTCGGCACCGGCGAGGCGGTCAACGAGCAGGCGGGCACCGGCCAGTACGGCCGCTACGCCGAGCGGCACGACCGGCTGGTCGAGGCGATCACGCTGATCCGGCGGTTGTGGACGGGGGAGCGGGTCACCTTCCGCGGCCGGTTCTTCTCGACCGACCAGCTCAAGCTGTACGACCTGCCGTCGAAACCGCCGCCGGTGTACGTGGCCGCGCAGGGCCCGAAGAGCGCGCGGCTGGCCGGCCAGGACGGCGACGGCTGGATCACCCAGGCCGGGGCCTCCCTCGACCCGGCGCTGCGGGACGCGTTCGCGGCCGGCGCGCGGGCGGCGGGGAAGAACCCGGACACGATGCCGAAGTGGGCGGAGCTGTTCGCCGTGGTCGGCGACCAGCGCGAGATCGACCTGGCCGCGCAGCGGTGGCGGTTCACGGTCAACCCGGCGGACCTGGCCAATCCGGAGGCGATCCAGGAGGCCGCGCAGGCGACGCCGCTGGCGGAGGTGGCAGGCCGCTGGGCGGTGGGCACCGATCCGGCGGTGCACGTCGCCGCGGCGCGGAAGCTGCTCGACGCGGGCGTGACGCCGTTCCTGCACTTCCCGCAGGAGGACCCGGGCGTGGCGATCGAGTTCTACCGCGCCCGGGTCCTGCCGGTGCTCTAAAGCTGCTGCCGCAGCTCGCGCTTGAGGATCTTGCCCGCCGCCGACACCGGGATCTCGTCGACGAACCGCAGCTCCCGGATCCGCTTGTAGGGCAGGACGTTGTCGTTGACCGCGGACAGGATCTCCGCCTCGGTCACGTTCTCCGCCGCCCGCACGACGAAGGCCACCGGCAGCTCGCCGACGTCGTCCTGCTTGCGCCCGACGACGGCCGCCGCCGCGACGCCGGGGTGCGCGATGAGCAGCTCCTCCAGCTCGCGCGGGTACACGTTGTACCCCTTGTACAGCAGCATGTCCTTCTTTCGGTCCACAATGGACAGGTAGCCGTCCTTGTCGAGGACGCCGATGTCGCCGGTGTGCAGCCAGCCGTCCACCAGCACGGCGGCGGTCTCGTCGGGCCGGTCGTGGTAGCCCGCCATCACCTGCGGCCCGCGGATGCACACCTCGCCCTGCTCGCCCTCGGGCACCGGGTCCTCGCCGCCCTCCAGCGGCACGATCTTGACCTCGGTGTCGAACACCGGCACGCCCACCGATCCCTGCTTGCGCAGGCCGGACCGGAACGCCGGGTTGATCGTGGCGCCCATGGTGACCTCGGTGAGGCCGTAGCCCTCGCTGATCACCGCGTCCGGGAACCGCGCGGCCAGCGCCTTCAGCATCTCGTGCGGCAGCGGCGCGGCGCCGGAGCTGATGCCCCGCACGCTCGACAGGTCGCGCGTGGCCAGGTCCGGGCTGGCCAGCAGGGCCGCGAACAGGGCGGGCGCGCCGCCGATCGAGGTGACCCGCAGGCGTTCGGCGTCGGCGAGGTAGGCGACCGGGTCGAAGCGGTCGTGCAGAGTGGTGGACCCGCCGCTCATCACCGGGACGTTGAGCCCGCCGATCGTGCCCATCGCGTGGAACCACGGCGTGAGGTTGATGCCCGAGCCGGTGCCCAGCCGGGTCGGCCACTCGTCCGGGCTGCCGATCTGGTCGAGGGTGAGGTCACCGTCGTCGTCCAGCGCCGGCAGCGAGCCGGTGCCCCAGCAGGCGTACTGCAGCGTGTTGACCACGACGTTGCGGTGCGGCAGCCGCACGCCCTTCGACCGGCCGGTGGTGCCGCCGGTGTAGGAGAGGTGCGCGAGGTGGGTCCGGGTGTCGATGTCCAGCTCGGGGCGGGTGTCCGGCTGGTCGGCGAGGAACGCCTGGAACTCCACCTGGTCGTCGGCGAGGTCGTCCGGCGCGACGACCACGACCAGCTCGACGGCGGTCTGTGCGCGCACCGCGGTGAGCACCGGGGCGACCTTGCCGAGCGTGACCACGGCGACGGCGCCGGAGTCGGCGAGCTGGTGGGCGAGGTCCGCGGGCGGCAGCAGCGGGTTCGCCGGGGTGAAGGTCGCGCCGGCGAGCAGGATCCCGTAGTAGGCGATCGGGTAGGGGAGGCAGTTGGGCAGATGGATGGCGACGGTCGCGCCCGGCCCGATGCCCCGGGCCCGGAGCGCGTTGGCGAACCGGCACGCGGCGCCGTAGGTCTGGGCGTAGGTGAGGGAGCGGTCGTGGTGGGTGAACGCGGTTCGGTCGCCGTAGCGCTTCGCGGCGCCGGCCAGGATCGACCCGGCGGGGACGTCGGGGTACTCCAGCGATCTCGGGAAGTGGGGCGGCCATGACCCAGCAGCAGTGATCGGCATCACCCCACCATAGAGCGAAGGTGCGGCCCAGAACACAATTCCGGCTGGTGAACGACTACTAACATGGACGGCGGACTTCTTACCCGTGCGAGGAAAGGTGACGAAGGTGTCGGAGACCCCGGGCCTCTACCAGCTGGCCGAGGAGCACGAGGAGCTGCGTGCTGCCGTGCGTGCGCTGGCGGAGAAGGAGATCGCACCTTACGCCGCCGAGGTGGACGAACAGGAGCGGTACCCGGTCGAGGCTCTGCGGGCGCTGAACGCCTCGGGCTTCAACGCGGTGCACATCCCCGACGAGTACGAGGGGCAGGGCGCGGACGCGATCGCGGCGTGCATCGTGATCGAGGAGGTCGCGCGGGTCGACGCGTCGGCGTCGCTGATCCCGGCGGTGAACAAGCTGGGGACGCAGCCGATCATCCTGTCGGCGTCGGACGAGCTGAAGAAGCTGGTGCTGCCGGAGATCGCGGCCGGTGCGACGGCGTCGTACGGGTTGTCGGAGCGGGAGGCCGGTTCGGACACCGCGTCGATGCGCACGCGGGCCCGGCTGGACGGTGACCACTGGGTGCTGAACGGGACGAAGGCGTGGATCACCAACGCCGGCGAGTCGACGTGGTACACGGTGATGGCGGTGACCGACCCGGACGCGCCGAAGAAGTCGAACGGGATTTCGGCGTTCGTGGTGCACAAGGACGACCCGGGCTTCTCGGTCGGCCCCAAGGAGCGCAAGCTGGGCATCAAGGGTTCGCCGACGCGGGAGATCTACTTCGAGAACTGCACGATCCCGGCGGACCGGATCATCGGCGAGCCGGGCACCGGGCTGAAGACGGCGCTGCGCACGCTGGACCACACCCGCCCGACGATCGGGGCGCAGGCGCTGGGCATCGCGCAGGGCGCTCTGGACGCGGCGGTCGCGTACGTGAAGGAGCGCAAGCAGTTCGGCAAGGCGATCGGTGAGTTCCAGGGCGTGCAGTTCATGCTGGCGGACATGGGCACGAAGATCGAGGCCGCCCGGCACCTCGTGTACGCCTCCGCGGCAGCCACCGAACGCGGCGACGCGCGTGCTGGATTCATGGCCTCGGCGGCGAAGTCCTACGCGTCCGACGTGGCGATGTCGGTGACCACGGACGCGGTGCAGCTCTTCGGCGGCGCCGGCTACACCCGCGACTTCCCGGTGGAACGCATGATGCGCGACGCGAAGATCACGCAGATCTACGAGGGCACGAACCAGATCCAGCGCATGGTGATGGCGCGGGCTCTGTTGAAGGGCTGATTCCCGCGGGTTTTTTGGCGCGGCGTCCGGGCGTTGGCTCGGGCGCCGCGTTTTTTTTTGTGCCCTTTCCTGCGACTTGCGCGAAACATCTGTTCGGAGAGGCGCAGGCGGGCCACTGGGCGGTCGACGAGGAAACGGGGACTCATCTCCGAAGTGCCATCGCCACAATGCAGGATCGGCTCGACACTCTTGCCTCTCGGGTGGCCTATCTCCAGCGAGCGCCGAAGTTGGGCAACGATGCTTATGTCCAGCAGGTCGCGGAGCACATGCGGCAAGCAATGGACTCGGATGATCGTTCGTTGGTCCCGGTGTTCCACATGTTGACTGCCGGCCTGGACAACCTGCGGCATGCGTTGGACGTGGCAATCCGCAACTATGATGCTGCCGACGACGAAGCCGCGCGAGGCATATCCGGCGATTCAAGGAATGAGTGTGAAGTGACTCGTCTGCCACGGTACATCTGCCTTCTGGCTGGTTCCTGTGCCGTCCTCATGGCATTGACTGCATGCTCCGAAACTGTCGCTGGGATGCCGTCACCCGCCGAACGAGCCTCTTCGTCGTCTGCCGCTGGTGCTGGGACGTTGACCGGCATGGACGCGTGCGCCGTGCTCGGACAGTTGGTCGAAGGTGAGGGATTCGGGCCGGGCGAGCGGAAAACTGCGCGCAACGAATGCCATGCATCGAAGCCTGATTACGGCACATATTCCCTCGCTCTCGATCCGGTTCAGGGGCTTGCCGAGTACGAGAGGCAAGTGCCTGGCAGTGCTCCGGCGGCCATCAACGGCCGCGAGGCGCGCCAAGGGGAACCGTTCGGTGCGGGGCAGGGGATGTGCGAGTTCGCCCTCCAAGTCGGTGAGCACGGGCGTGCGGTCGTGACCGCGACGATGCTGCGTGCGGAACAACGCGCACACGCCTGTGACGCCGCGCGTGAGCTCGCCACCGAGCTGGAGCCGCTGCTTCCGGCGCGCTAGCGGCCGACGCGCTGTGTGCGCCTGCTCACGCGTTCATGTCCAGAATGTGGGTTTTTCACAAGTTGCTCACCTGCGTCCGGTACCGTCGACCCCGCTAGTTGAAACTTCAACCAGAATGGGGAGCTGCGATGTACGACCGGGTCAAGGACGTGACCTTGTTGATCGGCCGGGTGGCGGTGGGTGTGGTCTTCCTCGCGCACGGCCTGCAGAAGTGGGACACCGGCCTGGACGGGGTCACGAACATGATGAGCGGCATCGGCGTGCCGCTGCCCACCCTGTCCGCGCTCTTCCTCATCGTCATCGAGACCGTCGGCGCGGTCGCGTTCATCCTCGGCGCCGCGCTGCCCGTGCTGGGGGTGCTGTTCGCGGTGGACATGGTCGGCGCGATCTTCTGGGTGCACCTCGACGCGGGCCTGACCGGCCAGGGCGGCTACGAACTCGTGCTCGTCCTCGGCGCGGCCGCCCTCGCGCTCGGGTTCAACGGCGGGCGCCTCTCGCTCGACCACCTGCTCGTCGGGCGGCGCCGGGCCCGCAAGGCCGAACTGCAGACCGCCTAGGCGAGCAGGTCGACCGTCGTCCGCTCGGCGGCTCTGCGGTCGTCCAGCTTCGACGCGTCCGGATTGGAGATCTGCACCAGGTGGGCGCCCGCTGACAACGGGGTCAGCAGGCCGCCCAGCACACCCTCCGGCACGCTCCACTCCACAGTGGACAGCACGCGCGCTCCGGAACCCAGTGCGCCTGCCCGGGAACGCGCCTCCGCCAGCACCTCGTCCACAGTGGACCCGGCGAGCGCCGGGGTGTCACCGGCGATCGGGATCATCGGGCTGAAGTCGTCGCCGTACGCGCGCGCCTCGTTGAGGTAGTCCAGCGCGCCCGGCACCGGCGCGGTCAGCCCGCGGCCCATCGGGTCCAGCGCCACCACCGCCGTCGACTCGGCCCCCGCGCCCGAACCGCCCGGCGCCACGAACGCCACCCGCGCCCCGGCCGGCGACGCGACCACCTCCGCGCCGCACCACCACGCGCCCAGCAGCACGCCCGCCGTCTGCCAGTGCGCGGGCAGCGCCACGGCCACCGGGTCGCCCGGCTCCACGTCGAACTCCTCGACCAGCCAGTTCGCCGTCTTCGCCGCCCAGTTCGCGGTGGTCGCCACCGACAGTTCGACCCGGGTGCCCGCCGCGTCGTCGTAGTGGGTGATCAGCGGCTTCCCCGGCTGCGCGAGCAGGGGGCGGAACAACGCGTCGGTCAGGCTCACGCCGCCGATTCTGCCTCCCGGACCACCCCCGATCACGGCCGGGTGGTCGCGCGAGGTGAAGCGTCCGGTGACGGCGTGGTCGGGTGCGTGACGGCCGGGGGCGGCACGGTGCTCGGCGTGACGGCCGGCACCACCGGGTCCGCGGGCCGGACCGGTTCAACGGGTCCGGTGCCGTAGGCCGCGACCACCACGCCCACCACGATCGCGGCGCTGCCCACGGCGCTCGCCACGATCGCCGCCGCGCGTCTGCGGGCGCGGATCCGCGACCCCCGGGTGATCACGTCGCCGGCGTCGAAGATCACCGGCGGTCCGTCGCCGACCCCGCGGAACAGGGCCCGGATGTCGTCGTCGCGCATGTTCACCTCCCCTCCATGGGAAACGCCGGCAGGTGCAGCCGGAGGGTGGCCAGCCCACGGGCGGCCTGGCTCTTCACCGTGCCCGCGGAGCAGCGCAGCGTCCGGGCGGTCTCGTCGACCGAGAGGTCGTTGAAGTAGCGCAGGACCAGCACCGCGCGCTGCCTCGGCGGGACCGCCGACAGCGCGTCGGCCAGGACGACGCTCTGCTCCACGTCGGGCTCGGGCGACAGCGGTTCCGGCGGGGCGTCCGTCAGGTGCTCACGCCGGAACCGGACGCGCCGGTTCTCCGCGAGGAAGGTGCGCACCACGACGCGCCGGGCGTAGGCGTCCAGCGCGTCGTGGTGGGACAGCCGCGGCCAGGCGAGGTACAGCTTGAGCAGCGCGGCCTGCGCCAGGTCCTCCGCCCGGTGCCAGTCGCGGCACAGCAAGTAGGCGGTGGTGCGCAGGGCGCGGGCGCTGCGGGCGAAGTACGCGCTGAACTCGCCGTCCCACGGTGCGGACGAGCGGCTCACCTACGGCGCGGCCGTCGGGACCACCGTGGGGGCCGGCTTGGTCGTGTGCCGCGGCGGGCCGCCCGGGGTCGTGGGCTGCTCGGCCACCGGCGCCGGCTGGGTGGTGGGCTGCTCGGTCACCGGGGCCGGCCTCGTCGTGGGCGGGACGGGCGCGGCGGTGGGCCGCTCGGTCCCCGGAGCGGCCGTCGGCAGGTCCCCTGGCGTGGTCAGCGCAGGCGGCGCCGGTTCCGGCGTGCCCGGCTTGGTCGTGAGCTGCGTGGTCCCGGCGGCAGGCGACGGACTGGCCGGAACGGGCTGCGGCGTGTCGGCGGTGGCCGCGGCCACCGCCAGTGAACCACCCAGCAGTGCCGCGCCTGCGGCGATGGCGCCGGCCACCACGGTTCGGATGCGCATGAGTCTCCTAGGCAGGCGACGCCACCCCGGTGGCGGCGTCTCTGCCCTCACTCATGCGGTCTGCGGTCCGTTCGGTTGCACCGATCCGGTGATCAGTTCACACACGTCACGCCGGCCGGCACCGCCTGCACCGCGGCCGCGCCCGATGACGCCCCGCCGCCCGATCCGGCGCTCCGCCCGGCCATGCCCGCGAAGAACTGCCGCACCGCGACCGGGTCGACCTCCACGATGCTCTGCTCGCCGTCCGGGCTGCGGCCGTCGATCCTGACCACCGGAATGGTCGTGAACGTGACGTCCCCGGACGCCAGGCCCTTGGCCTTGTCCGCGAACTGCAGCAGGTCGAAGTCCGGGTCGAGCACCAGCGACCGGTGCAGCGCGTCGGTCAGCTCGCCGAGCGTGCCGGGGTTCGCCAGCACCCCGGCCGACAGCACCTTGTGCAGCGCCGAGGACAGGAACGCCTGCTGCCGCACGATCCGGTCCAGGTCCCCGCGCGGCAGGTTCTTCCGCTGCCGCACGAACGACAACGCCTCGCCGCCGGACACGGTCTGCACCCCGGCCCGGAAGTCGGCGCCGGAGTCCTTGTCCTCGGTGGCGTGGTTCAGGCACACCTCGACGCCGCCGAGGGCCTCGGTGATCAGGTAGAACCCAAGCAGGTTGACCTCCGCGTAGTGGTCGACCCGCACCTGGGTGAAGTCCTGCACGGCCTGCACCAGCGCCTGCCGCCCGGCCTGGTCGGAGTCGCGCTCGACCCCGGCCGCGTCGCGCCTGCCCGAGCGCCGCAGCTCGTCGGCCTTCGCCTGCTTCGCGACGCCGTACACCGAGTTGATCTTGCCCTGGCCGCCGCGCGGCACGTCGATCCAGGTGTCCCGCGGGATCGACACCGCGTACGGCTTCGCGCCGTTCTTCGGGAGCCGCACGATGATGACCGTGTCGGTGTTCACCCCGCTGGTCTGCTCGGTGCGCAGGGTCTTGAGCACCTGCAGCGGCAGCGCGTTGCCCTGCATGTCCGTCCGGGCGTCCGCGCCGACCAGCAGGATGTCGTCCGCGCCGTCGTCCGCGGGCGGCGCAGGCTTGTCGTCCGGCAGGTCGAGGGCGTCCGTGGTGTGCACGTTGCCCTGCACCTCGTGGTAGGTCGCCCACGCGTACCCGGTCGCCGCCAGCGCGAACACCGACACGAGCGCGATCAGCGTCTTCCCGGTGGCCCGGAACGGGTGGCGACGGCGGCGCGGCGCCTGCTCGGCCCGCGGCTCGTCGGCCGGAGCCGTCGACCGCGGGAACGGCGTCGGTTTCGGCTCGTCGTCGTCCATCCCCGTGGTCTCCCCCCTCATCAGCCCCTGGGGACCAGGTTAAGGCACCGGGACGTCAGTTCACACAGGGCACGTCGCCCGCCGTGATGGGCGGCGGCGCGGGGGAGGACGAGGTCAGGGCCGGTGAGCTGGGCGGCGGCGCCGCGGACGAGCTCGCCCGGCGGCTCGAGGTGGGCGGCTTGCTGGACGCCGACGACGTGGGCGCGACCGAGGAGGACGTCCGCTCGCTGCCGTCGGACGTGAGCTGGTCGACGAACGCGTGCACGGCCTGCGGGTCGACGCGCACGACGTCCGCGCCGCCGATGACCGCATTGCCGACCACCGGGATGGTGCGGAACTCGATGTTGCCGCCGTTGAGCCCGCGCATCTGGGCCGCGAACTCCGGCAGGTCCCAGTTGTCCGACAGCACGACGGACTTCTTCACGGCCGTGATCACGTCGGAGAGCTTGCCGGGGTTGGCCAGCACGTCGCGGGAGAGCATCTTGCGGGCCAGCCCGGACAGGAAAGCCTGCTGCCGCCCGATGCGGTCCAGGTCGCCGCCCGGCAGGTCGTAGCGCTGCCGCACGAACGCCAGCGCCTGCACGCCTTCCACGGTCTGCCGCCCGGCGGGCAGGTCGACGCCGGACTTGCGCTCCCGCACCGGCGCCTTCAGGCACACCTCGACGCCGCCGAGGGCCTTCGTCACCTCGTAGAAGCTCGCGAGGTTCACCTCGGCGTAGCGGTCGATCATGCCCGGCTTGCCGATGAACGTCTCCAGCGTGGCGATCAGGTTCTTGCGGCCGGCGACCTTGGCCTGCTCGTCGGCCGACTTCAGGTCGGCGCCCTGCTGCTGGAGCTCCCGGAACCGGTCGTTGTAGGCGTAGACGAACGCGCCGTTGAGCTTGTGCTTGCCGAACCCGCCCGCCAGCTCGACCCACGAGTCGCGCGGGAACGAGATCGCCACCGCGCGGCGCCCGTCCTGCGGGATGTGCACGAGGATCATGGTGTCGGTCTGCTTCTCGCCGTCGGACTCGCCGGCGTGCAGCATGTCCAGCACCTCGCGCGGCAGCGGGTTGCCCTGCGCGTCGGTCCGGCTGTCCATGCCGACCAGCAGGATGTCCACCGCGCCGTCCAGCGGGACCGCGTGCAGCTCCTCGTCGTCGAAGACCTGGGTGGTGGACAGGCCCGAGTTCGGGTCGCCGATGAACTGCCAGCCGTACCAGGTGACGGTGAGCACCGCGACCGACACGAGCGCGACCACGAGTTTGCCGCCCCGGCGCGCGACGATCGCGATACGGTTGCGCCGCCGTCTGGGAGACGGGATGGGCCGCGCGGGCCACGTGACCTCGTCCGCGGCGTCCAGGCGGGTGGTAAGCCCGTCGGTCACACTCGCTCCCTCCCAGCCCCCGACCCGAGTGAATGCGTCCAGATTACTGTTCGGGTGAGTGAAGCGGTCGTGGGCTGGTCCGTGACGATCTTGAGGAGGAGAAGGCGATGCGGGTCCTGGTGACCGGGGGCGCGGGTTTCATCGGCTCGCACTACGTCCGGCAGGTGCTCTCCGGCGCGTACCCGGCGCTGGCCGACGCCGAGGTGGTGGTGCTCGACAAGCTCACCTACGCGGGCAACGAAGCGAACCTCGCGCCGGTGGCGGACTCGCCGCGGCTGCGGTTCGTGCGCGGCGACATCACCGACGCGCAGGTGGTCGCCGACGTCATGCAAGACGTCGGGCTGGTCGTCCACTTCGCCGCCGAGTCGCATGTGGACCGCTCCATCCTCGGCTCCGCCGACTTCGTGCTGACCAACGTGCTGGGCACGCAGACCCTGTTGCAGGCCGCGCTGGACGCCGGGGTGGACAAGTTCGTGCACGTCTCGACGGACGAGGTGTACGGCTCGATCGAGAGCGGATCGTGGTCGGAAGACCACGTGCTGGAGCCGAATTCGCCGTACTCGGCGTCGAAGGCGTCCTCCGATCTGATCGCGCGGTCCTACTTCCGGACGCACGGGCTGCCCGTGTGCGTGACCCGGTGTTCGAACAACTACGGGCCGTACCAGTTCCCGGAGAAGGTCATCCCGCTTTTCGTTACCAACTTGTTGGACGGCCACACGGTCCCGCTGTACGGCGACGGGCTGAACGTCCGTGACTGGTTGCACGTGGACGATCACTGCGCGGGCATCCAGCTGGTGGCCGAGGGCGGCCGTCCGGGCGAGATCTACAACATCGGCGGTGGCACCGAGTTGACCAACCGTGAGCTGACCGAGCGACTGCTGGCCGCGGTCGGCGTCGGCTGGGAGCGGGTCGAGCAGGTTGCCGACCGCAAGGGCCACGACCGGCGGTACTCCGTGGACATCACCAAGATCAGCACCGAGCTCGGATACGCGCCGAAGGTTTCCTTCGACGCGGGTCTGGCGGATACGGTGCGCTGGTACGCCGACAATCGGGCGTGGTGGGAGCCGTTGAAGCGGCGCGCCGCGCTGGTGGGGAAGTGACGATGCTCAGTGTGCTGGTGCCCGGTGGAACGGGGCAGCTCGGCAGCGCCCTGTCCGCGCTCGCCTCGTCCGACGTGCGCGTGGTCGCGCCGTCCTCGGCCGAACTGGACGTGACGAGCGCCGGTTCGGTGATCGCCGCGGTGAACGCGCTCGCCGCCGAGGCGGCGGAAGCCGGGCGCAGCCCGCTGGTGATCAACGCGGCGGCCTACACGGCGGTCGACGCCGCGGAGACCGACGAGTCGCGGGCGTTCCGGATCAACGCGGACGGCGCCCGGGTGCTCGCCGCGGCCTGTTCGTCCCGGCGCGTGCCGCTGATCCACGTGTCCACCGACTACGTCTTCCCCGGCGACTCGTCCCGGCCCTACGAGCCGGAGGACCCGCTGGGCCCGCGCAGCGCGTACGGCCGGACCAAGGCGGCCGGTGAGGACGCCGTGCTCGGTTCGGGGGCGCGGGCCTGGGTGGTGCGCACGGCGTGGGTGTACGGCGCGGGCGGGGCGAACTTCGTGGAAACCATGCGCCGCCTGGAAGGTGAGCGCGACACCGTGTCCGTTGTGGACGACCAGCGTGGGTCGCCGACCTCGTCCGCCGATCTGGCCGCGGGCTTGCTGGACCTGGGCCGGGCGGTGGTGAGCGGGCGTGCGCCCCAGCGGCGGGTGCTGCACTGCACGAACTCCGGGGAGACCACCTGGTACGGCTTCGCGCGGGCGGTCTTCGAGGAACTCGGCGCCGATCCGGAGCGGGTGAAGCCCTGCACGACGGCGGAATTCCCCCGGCCCGCGCCGCGGCCGCCGTACTCCGTGCTGTCCAACGAGGCGTGGCGGCAGGCGGGGCTCACACCGCTGCGCCCGTGGCGCGAGGCGCTGCACGACTACCTCGCCGGGAAGTAGCCGGCCGTCAGCGCGGACGCAGACCGTCGACGATCACCGCGACGATCTTGTGCGCCCGCGCGTCCCACTCCGCCTCCGGCACCCGCGACAGGGCGCCCAGCAGGAGGATGACGTCCGCGGCGTCGACCTCCGCACGCACCTCGCCGGCGGCCTTGCCGCGGTCGAGCACCGTGCCGAGCGCGTCGTCGAGCCGGTGGTGCTGGTCCGCGTAGAGGTCCTGCCACGCCGACGCCTCGATCGCCGCCATGACGCCGCGCTTGACCCGCGCGTACTCGATCAGCCGCTGCATCCAGAGCGTCAGCGCTTCGAGCGGGGGGTGCTCGGCGAGCAGCGGCGCCACGGCGTCCACGAGCTGGGTCAGCTCGTGCCGGTACACCTCGGCCAGCAGGTGCTCGCGGGTCGGGAAGTGCCGGTAGAGGGTGCCCTGGCCGACGCCGGCGGCCTTGGCGACCGCGTGCAGTTTCAGCTCGCCGCTCTCGGAACCGCTCAGTTCGGCCCGCGCGGCCTGGACGATGCGGTCGCGGTTGGCGACCGCGTCCGACCTGCGCTCACGGCTTCCCACGGGACTACCTCCTCAAGCGGACAACTGTCCGGTACAGTTAAACGGACAGTTGTCAGCTTAGTGGGAGTTGTGCGATGAGCGGAGTGGACGGCAAGGTCGTCGCCATCACCGGTGCCAGCAGCGGTATCGGAGCGGCGACGGCCATCGAACTGGCGGACCGCGGGGCGGCGGTCGTGCTGGGAGCGCGGCGGGGCGAGCGGCTCGCATCGCTGGTGGAGCGGATCCGGGGCACCGGCGGTCGTGCGGAGATGCTGGAGGTCGACGTCACCAGGCGGGAGGACCTCGCGGAGCTGGTGGGGCTGGCGGTGGACCGGTTCGGGCGGCTCGACGTGCTGGTGAGCAACGCCGGGATCGCCAGCCTGGCCCCGGTGGCCGACCTGGAGGTGGACGCCTGGGACGCGATGATCGACGTCAACGTGCGGGGCGTCCTGTACGGGATCGCCGCCGCGATGCCGGTCTTCCGCGCTCAGGAGCGGGGGCACTTCGTCACCACGGTGTCGACGTCGGGGCTGAAGATCGTGCCGACACAGGCGGTGTACGCGGGCACCAAGAACGCGGTGCGCACGGTGCTGGAGGCGTTGCGGCAAGAGTCGACCGACGGGGTGGTGCGGACGACCGCGATTTCACCGGGGTACGTGCGGACGGAGCTCGTCGACAACGTCGCCGATCCGGACCAGCGGGAGGCTGCGCGGCAGGCCATGGCCGAGCTGGGGATCGACCCGGAGGCCGTGGCGCGGGCGGTCGCGTTCGCGATCGAGCAGCCGGAGGACGTGGAGATCGGGGAGTTGGTGATTCGGCCTGCGCGGCAGGGGTGATGGTTGGGCCGGATGGCGCCTTTAAAGATCAAGGGATGTCCTCGCCGGACGGGCAGGCTCCGGGATGACCAGGGGTTGGGTGCCTCGTCTTGCCTTGGCGAGGTGGTCGCTGGGTGGTCATCCCGTCGCCTTCCGGTTTGTGCATATCACCTT
>NZ_JAKGSD010000042.1 GCF_021654135.1 Amycolatopsis tucumanensis
GGTCGGCGACTAAAGATCGGCTGTGGATCGGGGGCGGGGGAGGTCTGGTTGGGGTGGTCGGTGCTGTTTCGCTGCCGGGCGGCGGTTTGTGAGTCGCTAGTCCCGGTCGTCCAGCAGTTCCGCTGGGTGCACTCCCATTGCCTCGGCCAGGCGGAAGAGCGTGTCGAGCGTGATGTTGCGCGTTGGGCGCGGGGAGCCTTGCGCGAGTCTCGAACGTTCCAGTTCGGCGATCACCGAGCGGGACACCCCCGCCCGGTCGGCGAGGTCGGCCTGGCTCAGGTCCCGGTCCCGCCGCAGCTTCCGCACGCGCGTGGCCAGGGCGCGTAGCCGGGCGTCCAGCGCCTCCTCCATCGTCACAGCGTCGCAGCCTACCAACGGTCCCGCTGAGCCGACTTTTTGTCTTTTCTATGCTACCGTGGAGGGGTGAACAGAGAACTCCCCGCCACCGGCCCCGCCTACCTCTACGACCTCGTGGCCGACGACCTGGCCCGTCGCATCGAGACGGGTGAGCTCGCGGTCAACACGCCGCTTCCGGCCGAACAGACGCTCGCCCGGCAGTACGGTGTCTCGCTCGGCACGTGCCGCCACGCGACGAAAGTCCTGCGGGATCGTGGGCTCGTGCGGACGATCCCGTCCAAGGGCACGTTCGTCGCGGAGCGGCTCAACCGCGCGGCTGTCTACTGCTTCGAGCCGTACCTCGTGGCCTAGACGACCTGCGCGCGCACCTTCCGCAGCAGCCGCACGTCCACACGCGCCGGCTCGGCGGCCAGCCAGTCGCCGATCACCTGCACGAACTGGTCCGGCGTCATCGGCGGCGCGGGCACGTCGAAGTCCTCGTCGGTGGTGATCTCGCCCGTCCGGCTCGGGTACACGATCAACGCGCCCCGGATCTCCGCGCCCGGCAACAACGCGCGGAAGGCGTCGAGAGCCTCCGGCAGCTGCGTCGCCCCGCCGCGGAAACGACGGTTGTCCCGCCACAGCTCGCCGTACTCGTCAGCCGCGTAATGACCGGGCAACCACGTCTTCGACTCGATCAACACCAGCCGCCGACCCGCCAGCACAGCGTGATCGATGTCGGCGAACACCGAACCCGGCCAGGCCAGTCCGTGGAAGATCCGCGCCCCCGGCAACCGCGTCAGGTACCGCTCCAGCAACTCCGCCGTCAGCCGCTCGCCCCACTGGTCCGGCTCCGCACCGGGCGCCCCGAACACGACCGTGCCACCGAACTCGTCATCCACCGCGCGCTCGGCCCGTGCCATCTCCCGGTGCTGCCGCACCAGCCAGATCGCCACCGCCGACGCCAGCACCAGCCACACCGCGACAGCCAGCGCGCCCGCCATGATCGGCAGCACCACCAGCAGCAACCACGCCAGCAACAAAGCCGCCGGAGCGTGCCCCGGCGCCGCCCGGTCCCCGGTCCGCGCCTTCTCCCTGGCCGCGTCCCACCACTCCAGCGCATCCGGGTCCAACACCGGCAACTCGGCCGTGAAACTCGGGTCCTCACCCAGCTTCCGCCCCGGCCGCCGCGCCCGCACCGGCGACGAGGTCGCGGCCGCGCGGTCCAGCGCCCGGTCGTACGCCGCGCGCTGCAACGGGTCCACCAGCACCTCGTAGGCCTGCCGCAACGCCTGGAACTCGTCGGGCGAACCACCGGCGTCCGGGTGCGCGGTGCGCGCCCGCTGGCGGTACGCGGACTTGATCTCCGACGTCGAGGCACGCCGGTCCACCCCGAGCAGGTCGTAGTAGCCCTCGCCACGCACGCGGTCACTTTATGTGGTCTCCGATTTCGCGCCACATGTGGCTAGAGTCAGCCGATGGTCCTCGACATCACGGACAGGCTGGGCATCCGCACCGGCCGCCACGTCGCGCCCGCCGGGCTCGCCGCGATCGTCCTCGGGGCCGCCCTCTTCGTCCTCCCACCCCACAGCACCCTCGCCGCGATCGCGCTCGCACTGGTCGGCGGCGCGGCCTTCGCGCTCGGCACCGCCCGCCGCGCGAACGGCCGGTGGTGGGCCCTCGTCGCCGGCCTGATCAGCGCGGCACTCCTCTTCGCCGCGCTGACCGTAGCCGGTCGCGGGCTCGCGCTCCGCGCCTTCGGCCAGGCCGAGACGTGCACGGTCACCGACCGCGTCATGATCGAGACCGGCGCCCGCTACCACCACTACGGCTTCGTGCACACCCTCGCCTGCGGCAGCGGCACCCTGATCATCCGCACCGACCCCGGCGACCGCGTGCCCGTCGGGACCGCGGTGCCGATCCTGACCAGCGACCTCATCGAACCGGACTTCGCCGACCGCCACCCCCTCCTGCTCGAGGTGCCCGCCGTGCTCGGGTCGATCGCGCTGACCGCCGTGCTGGTGCGGCGCTCCGTCAGGTCAGCGAACTAGGGTCCGCAGGCACGTCCACCGCGTGCCGCTGCAGCGCCTCCAACGGCACGACGTCCAGCGCCCGCTCGTGCGTCGACGCCAGCACCACCGGCGCGGCCACCCCCGCCTCGTACGCCTGCAGCCACCGCGCGGCCACCACGCACCAGCGGTCACCGGGCTGCAACCCGGGGAAGCCGTACTCGGGGCGCGGCGTGGACAGGTCGTTGCCGACCCCGCGCTGGTACTCCAGGAACTCCTTGGTCACCACGGTGCACACCGTGTGGCTGCCGAGGTCGTCGTCACCGGTGGTGCAGCACCCGTCCCGGTAGAAACCCGTCATCGGATCGGTGCCGCAGGGCTCGAGTTCGCCGCCCAGAACATTGCGATCGGTCGTCATGGCAGTCCGTGCTGTCGTATCCAATCGTCCTTGGTCAGAGCGTACTCGACGTCACCGTGTTCGGCCCCCGGAAGCGGATCCGGCCAGTCTTCGTGGAACGTGCGCACGTACCGCAAACCAGACTTCTCCATCACCCGCCGCGACCCGGTGTTCACGGCCATGGTGAACGCCACGACCCGCTCCACGTCGCCCTCGGCGAACCCGTGCGCGATCAACGCCCGCGCACCCTCGGTCGCGTACCCGCGGCCCCAGAACCGCCGCCGCAACCGGTAGCCGAGTTCCACCTCGCCGCCGCCGAGCGGGCGGAACTCGAACCAGCCGGTGAACTCGCCGCCCGCCTTCTCGACCGCGGCGAAGTACCCCTCCCGCCCGGCCACGTCGCCGGCGGCGGCGTCGCCCAGGTAACGCATGACCTCGGGGTCGCTGTCCAGGTCGGCCACGAGGTCCGCGTCGGCAGGGGTGAGGGGCCGCAGGATCAGCCGCTCGGTCTCCAGTCGCACGCCCCGATCATGCCCGGACCCGCTCCGCCGAGTCCCGCCCGGCGCTGATCGCCGTCAGGGACCGTCCCGTCGTCGGGATGGCCAGGTAGAAGATGATCAACGCGGCGAACACGTACCCGGCGGCGAGCACCAGCATCGACACGTGCGGTCCCGCCGCCGCGACCGCGACCAGCACCACCGACTGCAGCACCCCGCCGGTCTGACCGAGCCCGCCGGCCAGCGAACCACCGCTCGCGCGGGCGTGCGTCGGGAACACCTCCGCCGCGTAGGAGAAGCCGGGCACGAACAGGATCGGCCCCGCCACCTGCGTCAGCACCGACCCGAGCACCACCGCCGCCGGGTGGCCGGAGGTGACCGTGACCAGCAGCGGGCTCAGCGTCGCCAGCGCCAGGCCCAGCACGATCAGCTTCTTGCGCTCCACCCGGTCGATCACGAACGGCATGACGCAGTAGGTCGCGACCCCGGCCAGCGTCCCGATCGCCAGCAGCATCGTCCCGCTGGACAGGGACAGCCCGAACTCGGTGAGGATCGTCGGCTGGAACGTGATCGTCGCCCGCACCGACCACTGCACCCCGAACCAGAACCCGATCACCACCAGCAGCCGCTGCAGGTACGGCGGGCGGAACAGCATGCGCAGCGGGAACTTCTCGCCCGCGGTGTCCGGCGGCACGTCCGGGACCGCGGGCAGCGCGTGCCCGGCGGCCGCCACCCGGCGCTCCAGCGCGGTCGTGATGCGGTCGGCCTCGTCCAGCCGCCCGCGGGTGGCCAGCCAGCGCGGCGACTCCGGGATGATCGGCTCCCGCGTGAAGAACATCAGCACCAGCGCGACCGCCCCGATGCCGAACAGGATCCGCCACCCGACGTTTTCCATGGGCACCAGCGCGGTCGACAGGAACGCGGCGGCCACCGCGGCGACCCCGGACCAGAACACGTTGTAGGCGAGGTACTTCCCGCGCCGTGCGGCCGGGGAGAACTCCTGCACCAGCGCGGTCACCACGGCGATCCCGCCGCCGGTGGCGAACCCGGACAGCACGCGGAACACCAGCAGCGACGGCGTGTCCCAGGCGATCGCGGTCAGCAGCGCGGTCACCGTCAACGCGCCGAGGCCGAGGAAGAACGACCGCTGCCTGCCCAGGATGTCGCCCAGGAACCCGAACAGGATCGCGCCGAGCGCGGTCGCCACGAGATTGCCGGTCAGCATGACCGTCACCTGGGTTGCCGTCAGGTGGAAGTGCTCTTTCAGCACGGGCAGGGAGTAGCCGACGATCGACACGTCATAGATGTCGACGAAGTACGCGATGCCGAGGATCGCGAACGCGGCCTTCGGCAGTCCCCAGCCGGGGAGGCGGTCGATGCGGGCGTTGATCACGGCGCTGCCGCGGAGATCGGCTGGCAAGGCGGAGGTCCCTTCTTCCGGTGACGCGTCAGGCCATTACCGATCACGGCCGCGGAACCGGCAAGCGGGGTCACCGCCCCACGGAAGACAAGGAGTCGCACCGATGGTTGAGGCCATACTCGATCCGACGGGCGGGCGGCGCGCCGTCGCGCAGGGCGCCGCGGTGCTCACGCCGAACCGGCTCAAGCTGGCCGGCGCGACGATCGGGCTGCTGGAGAACACCAAGAAGAACGCGGCGCCGTTCCTCGCCGAACTGGGCAGGCTGCTCGTCGAACGGCACGGCGCGGCCGGGGTGGTCGCCCGCACCAAGACGGCGTTCGCCATGCCGATCCCCGAGGAGCAGCTGGCGGAGCTGGCGCGGACCTGCGACGCGGTGATCACCGGCGTCGGCGACTGCGGCTCGTGCAGCGCATCGGCGGTCGCGGACGGGATCGCGTTCGAGCGCCACGGCATTCCGGCGGCAGTCATTTGCAGTGACGCGTTCATCGTGACGGCGGACGCGATGGCCGGGATGCGTGACGCGACCGGCTACCGCTACGTCGTCACGCCGCACCCGGTGGCGGTGCTCGGGCCGGACGAGGTCCGCAAGCGCGCCGAGGAGGCGCTCGACGACGTCGTCGCGATTCTGACCTCGGTGGCGTCGTGACCGCGCCCGATCCCGTCGTCGCGCAGGAGGCGATCGAGTACTGCTACGAGCAGGGCTGGACCGACGGGCTGCCGGTGGTGCCCGCGTCCCGGTCGCTGGTCGATGAGTTCCTTGCACGGACCGCGCGCGCTCCGGAGGAGGTGATCGGCCGGGTCGAGCAGCTGGACCGCGAGTGCACCGTCGAGCAGGCCGCGATCAGCGCGGCGATGGCCGGGTGCCGTCCCGAGTACTTCCCGGTCGTACTGGCCGCCTGGGACGCGCTGATGCTGGACCGCGCGGCCCGCGGCGGCGGCTGGCAGAGCACGAGTGGGCCGTCGCCGATGCTCGTCGTCAACGGGCCGGTGCGCCAGGAGCTCGGGTTCAACAGCACCGGCGGCGTGTTCGGGCCCGGCTTCCGTCCGAACGCGACAGTGCCGCGCGCGATCGGCCTGATGGTGCGCAACGCGTTCGGCATCCACCCGCACGTCCTCGAACAGGCGACCCAGGGGCTGCCCGGCCGGTGGCAGATCTGCTTCGGCGAGAACGAAGAGGAAAGCCCGTGGGAGCCGCTGTCGGTGTCCGCCGGGCTCGGCGACAGGGTCAGCGCGGTCACGGCGATGCTGCTGCGCACCGTCGAGTACGTCGACAACCGGCACACCCAGGACCACGAGCAGGTGCTGTGGGACCTGGCCGACACGATGTCCCGCACCGGCGCGCTGATCTTCCGCGAGGCCTCCTACGGACTGGTGCTCGGGCCGGAACACGCCCAGCTGCTCGCCAAGAACGGGATGTCCAAACAGGACGTCCAGGCCTGGATGGTCGAGCACGTCGGCCGCGCCGGGCGGGATCTGTGGCGCGCGGGCAAGAGCCTGGGGGAGAAGCACGTGCGGGGAGCGTCCGATTCCACCGACGGCGACGACGAGTTCCAGCGGTTCCTGCCCTCGCCGCGGCACGTCCCGGTGGTCGTGGCGGGTTCCCGCAACGCGGCGATGTCGATGGTGGTGCGGGTGTTCGGCGAATGGTCCGGCAAGGCGGTGGCAGTGGAGGGAACGGCATGATCGACCAGACCGGCCTGGAGGCGATGCGCACGACGCTCGCCGCGGACGGCTACGCCCTGGACGTCGCCGAGGAGGGCGGCCGGGTGGCGGTGCGGATCTCGGTGGCCGATCCGGCCGCGTGCGCGGACTGCCTGGCACCGGAGCCGATCATGCGCGGCATCCTGCACCAGTCGCTCGGCGTGCCCGAGCAGGCGATCGACCTGACTTACCCGGGAGACCACGATGACCAGTGACCCACTGGCCGCGGCAGGTCCACTGTGGATGTCCGGCCGCCGGGCGATCGTGAGCGGTGGCGGACTGTCCGGATCGGCGGGCGGCGTCGGGTACGCGGTGAGCCGGGTGTTCGCCGCGCAGGGCGCCCGGGTCGCGGTGCTGGACCGCGATCCGGCCGCGGGCAAGCGGACGGTGGCCGACATCGAGGCCGACGGCGGCGAGGCGATCTTCATCCAGGCCGACCTGACCCGGGACGAGGACTGCGAGCACGCCGTCGCCGCGACCGCCGAGGAGTTCGGCGGTGTGGACGCGCTGGTCAACAGCGCCGCGTCGGGTGATCGCGCCGGGGTCTTCGACGTCACGCCGGAACGCTGGGACGAGCTGATCGCGCTCAACCTCAAGACGGCGTGGATGATGACGCGTCACGCGGCGGACGCGATGACCGGTGGTGGCGCGGTCGTGAACATCTCGTCCGCAGCGGTCACCGCGGCCGGGCCCGGCACGGTGTACGGGATCGGGAAGGCCGGGGTGGAGCACTTCACGCAGGGCGCCGCCTCGACGCTCGGCCCGCGGGGGATCCGGGTGAACTGCGTGCGGGTCGGCGCGATCTGGTCCTCGATGGCGGCGCGGGACCTGCCCGAGGAGATGCGGGAGGTGCGGGCGAAGGGCGTGGCGCTGCAGACGGAGGGCACCGGGTGGGACATCGCGTACGCGGCGTTGTTCCTGGCCAGCGACCGCGCGCGGTGGGTTTCGGGCGCGGTGCTGCCGGTCGACGGCGGCGGCCCGCACCGCGCCGGTTTCCCGAGCCGTTCGGCCGACGCTGCCCGCAATCGCTAGGCGACCGTGCCCGGTGGGTTTCGGGCGTGGTTGTGCCGGTCGACGGGGCAGCCTGCGCCGGCCGGTTTTCCGAGCCGCTCGACCGACGCTGCTCGCTACCGCTAGGCGACCGCGCCTGGTGGGTGTCGGGCGCGGTGCTGCCGGTCGACGGAGGTGGCCCGCACCGGGCCGGTTTTCCGAGTCGCTCCGCCGGCGCTGCTCGTAATCGCTAGGCGGTCGCTCCGCCTGGGGAGGTCAGCGGGACCCGTCCGCCGCCTGCGTCCTTGTGGCCCGGGTCGGCGGTCGGGACCCGGTGCTGTCGACGGAGGCGGCCCGCACCGCGCCGGTTTCCCGGGCCGCTCCGCCGACGCTGCCCGCAACCGCTAGGCGGTCGCCCCGTCCGGGGAGGTCACCGGCACCCGTCCGCCGCCCGCGTCCTTGCGGCCCAGGTCGGCGGTCGGGACCCGGTAGTTGTCCCGGCCGGTCAGCACCGCGATCACGTTCACCAGGCACAGCCCCGCGGTGAAGATCGCGACGCCGACCCAGTTCGCGCTCTTGTCACCGGCGATGGCGGCGGCGATCGTCGGCGTGAACCCGGCGATCGCGAACCCGATCTGCGTGCCGATCGCCATGCCGGACAGCCTTACCCGCGCCGGGAACATCTCGCCGTAGAACGCCGGCCACACCGCGTTCGTCGCGCTGTAGACGACGCCGAACATCAGGATGCCCACGACGAACACCAGCACGTAGTTGCCCGACGCGATCGCCCCGAGGTAGGCGAAGATCAGCACCGCGCAGCCCAGCGACCCGCCGATGAACACCGGCTTGCGCCCGACCTTGTCGGCCAGCATCGCCCACAGCGGGATCGCGCCGAGCGCGACGACGTTCGCGAGCACGCCGACCCACAGCATCGGGGTGCGCTCCAGCCCGGCGGAGTTGACCGCGTAGGACAACGCGTAGACGGTGAAGATCGTGCTGACCGCGGCGATCACGGCCGCGAACACGACCCGCAGCACGTCGGCCCAGTGGTCCCGGAACAGCACCGCGACCGGCAGCTTCGCCTGCTCCTTGCCGGCCACCTCGCGCTCGAAGACCGGCGTCTCGTCCAGCTTGCGCCGGATGACGAACGCGGCGACGACCACCAGCGCGCTGGCCCAGAACGGCATCCGCCAGCCCCAGCTCTGCAGCGCGGCGGTCGGCATCGCGGCGACCGGCAGGAACACCGCGGTAGCCAGGATCTGCCCGGCCTGCGTGCCGGACAGCGTCCAGCTCGTGTAGTACGAGCGGCGGTCCTCCGGCGCGTGCTCGAGCGACATCGAGTTGGCCCCGGCCTGCTCACCGGCCGCGGACAGCCCCTGCAGCAGGCGCAGGATCACCAGCAGCACCGGGGCGAGCACGCCGACCTGCCCGTATGTCGGCAGGCAGCCGACCAGGAACGTGGACACGCCCATCAGCAGCACAGTGAAGACCAGGACCTTCTTGCGGCCGAAGCGGTCGCCGACGTGACCCAGGATGAACGCGCCGATCGGGCGGGCGACGTAGCCGACGCCGAACGTGGCCAGCGCCAGCAGCGTGCCGGCCGCCGGGTCCGAGCTGGGGAAGAAGATCTTGCCGAAGACGAGTGCGGCGGCCGTGCCGTAGATGAAGAAGTCGTAGTACTCCAGCGCGCTTCCGACCCAGGCGGCCACCGCTGCCTTGCGGGGCTTTCCGTGCTCGACCACGTCCACGCTCCTGTCGCTCCGTTGCGGACCGGATTAATGTACCGTCTGGTTACGTACCAGATGGTGAGTTAGCCGGACGAGGCTTGTCAACCCGGAGAAGGGGACGAAACGCTCAGTGCGCGGTCAGGTACTCGACCAGCAGGTCGCCGAGCATCTTGCGGTAGTGCTCGCGCCGGCCGGGGTCGAGCATGTCGCGCTTGAAGATGGCGTTGAACGTGTGCCGGTTGGCGGTGCGGAAGATGCAGAACGCGCTGATCATCATGTGCACGTCCAGCGCGTCGACGTCCTCGCGGAACGCGCCGGCGGCCCGGCCGCGTTCCAGGATGCGGGTCAGCACGTCCAGCGCGGGGTTGGCGAGCGTCGACAGCACCTCGGACCGTCCGATGTGCTCGGCGTTGTGGATGTTCTCGATGCTGACCAGCCGGATGAAGTCCGGGTGCGACTCGTGGTGGTCGAAGGTCAGCTCGGCCAGCTGCCGCAGCGCCTCCACCGGGTCGAGGTGGTCGACGTCGAGCTCCTGCTCCCGGGCGCGGATGCCGGAGTAGGCGCGTTCGAGCACCGCGATGTAGAGGCCTTCCTTGCTGCCGAAGTAGTAGTAGAGCATCCGCTTGGTGGTGCGGGTCTTCGCGGCGATCTCGTTGACACGCGCCCCGGCGTAGCCCTGGTCCGCGAACTCGCGGGTCGCCACGTCGAGGATCTCGGCGCGGGTGCGCTCGGCGTCGCGCAGGCGTTCGGCGCTTTCGGTCGGCATATGCGCACCGTAGGACTCACCGACTGGTTCGACCAACACCGGCCCGTGCGAGAGGAGTCCCGGCCATGAGGCGAGGGATCGCGACCGTGTGCCTGTCCGGCACGCTCGAAGACAAGCTGACGGCGGCGGCCGCCGCCGGCTTCGACGGCGTCGAGATCTTCGAGAACGACCTGATCGTCTCGCCGCTGTCGCCGGCCGAGGTCCGGCGCCGCTGCGACGACCTCGGGCTGTCGGTGGACCTGTACCAGCCGTTCCGGGACTTCGAGGCGGTGCCGCCGCCGGTGTTCGAGGCGAACCTGCGCCGCGCCGAGCGCAAGTTCGACGTGATGGAGCAGCTCGGCGCCGACACGATGCTGGTGTGCTCCTCGGTGTCGCCGGACGCTGTCGACGACGACGATCTCGCCGCCGAACAATTGCATACACTCGGTGTACGAGCTGCTCAGCGCGGTATGCGCATTGCATACGAGGCGCTGGCGTGGGGCCGGTTCGTCGACACCTACGACCACTCGTGGCGGATCGTGCGGCGTGCCGACCACCCGGCGATCGGCCTGTGCCTGGACAGCTTCCACGTGCTCTCCCGTGGCAGCGACCTCGCGTTGATCCGGACGATCCCGGGCGAGAAGATCTTCTTCCTGCAGCTGGCCGACGCGCCACGGCTGCACATGGACGTCCTGCAGTGGAGCAGGCACCACCGGCTGTTCCCCGGGCAGGGCGCCTTCGACCTGACCGCGTTCGTCGGGCACGTGCTCGCCACCGGCTACTCCGGGCCGCTGTCGCTGGAGGTCTTCAACGACGTGTTCCGGCAGGCCGACCCGGGGCGCGCGGCGGTCGACGCGATGCGGTCGCTGCTCGGGCTGGAGGAATCGCTGGGGGAGCCCGCGATCGCCGCGCCGGAACTGAACGGGCACGCGTTCACCGAGCTGGCCGTGGACGAGACCACCGGCCCGCGACTGGCCGCGGCGCTGACCGCGATGGGCTTCGCGCACACCGGGCAGCACCGGTCGAAGCCCGTGCAGCTGTGGACCCAGGGCGAGGCGCGGGTGTTGTTGAACGCGACCGGCGGGCCCACCGAGATCAGCGCGCTGGCCGTGGAGAGCGCGGACCCGGTGCGTTCGGCGGAGCGGGCGGAGTCCTTCCATGCGCCCGTGCTGCCCCGCGAGCACCGTGCCGGCGAGGCGGACCTCTCCGCGGTGGCCGCCCCGGACGGCACGGCCGTGTTCTTCTGCCGCGAGGGCTGGCTCTCGGACTTCACGCCGACCGGCGAGACGACCGCGGGCGCCGGGTTGCTGGGCACCGACCACGTGTCGCTGAGCCAGCCGTTCGACAACTTCGACGAGGCCGCGTTGTTCTACCGCACGGTGCTCGGCCTGCACCCGGAGATGCCGACCGAGTTCGCCGCGCCGTTCGGGCTGATCCGCAGCCGCGCGGTGACCAACCCGTCCAACACGGTGCGGATCGCGCTGAACGTGGCGCTGCTGCGCCGCGGCGAGTGGGCGCCCGGCGTGCCCGACCCACAGCATATCGCCTTCACCAGCGACGACGTGCTGGCCGCGGCCAAGGCGATGCACGCGGCCGGCGCGCCGCTGCTGGAGATCCCGGGCAACTACTACGACGACCTGGACGCCCGGCTGGCCCCGCCGCCGGACCTGCTCGCCGCCCTGCGCGAGTACTCGGTGCTCTACGACCGCGACGAGGACGGCGAGTTCCTGCACTTCTACACCGAGGTGCTGGGTTCGCGGGTGTTCTTCGAGGTGGTCCAGCGCATCGGCGGCTACCGCGGTTACGGTGCCGCCAACGCGCCGGTGCGGATGGCCGCGCACCGGCGGTTGCGGCTGGCGCGTCAGTCCGGCTGAGCGAAGACCTCGGGGTAGGCGGTGAACACCGGGTTCGCCGCCACCCAGTCCCACAGCTCGCCGGTGATGTCGCCGTAGATCTCGGCTTCCACCATGTCCGCGCACTCGCCGCCCCGCTCGAGCAGGGCAGCCCCGCGGTCGTTGTGCGCGAAGGCGGCGTCCACGTCGGTGTACTCCTCGATGACGACGTAGCTGCCCGGCTCCCCGGAGAACCACCGGTAGGTCAGTGTGCCCGGCTCGGTCGCGGCCTGGTCGCGCAGCGCGCGGGCGACCTCCTCGAACCCCTGCTCGTCGTGGACGTCGAAGCGGGCGCGCACGTAGAAGCTCATGACCGCATCCAACCAGTGAACCGGCCCATCCGGTCCCGCTTCGGCGCCGAACAAAGGGCGTCGGTGTGAGGGAGGATGACGGCATGGACGATCCGGTCCGGGCGATGCGCCCGGCCGCGCCGGGGCCGGGCGGCCCCTCGCCCGAGGACCTGATGGCTCAGGTCGCGCGGGGGAGCGAGGTGGCGTTCGAGCAGCTCTACGACGTGGTGGCCGGCCCGGTGTTCGGCGTGGTGCGGCGGGTGGTGCGCGACGTGGCCCAGTCCGAGGAGGTCGCGCAGGAGGTGCTGGTCGAGCTGTGGCGCACCGCCGCGCGGTACGACCGTGGGCAGGGCAGCGTGCTGAACTGGTCGCTGACCCTGGCGCACCGCCGCGCGGTCGACCGGGTGCGGTCGGCGCAGGCGCGCACCGACCGCGAGCAGCGGGCCGGTGCGATGGCGCCGGGGCGGGAGTTCGACGAGGTGCTGGAGGCGGTCACCGCTCGCCTGGAGCGGGAGCAGGTGCGCCGCTGCCTGAACGGGCTGACCGAGTTGCAACGCGAGTCGATCATGCTGGCCTACTACGGCGGCCACACCTACCCGGAGGTCGCGGACCTGTTGCAGAGTCCACTCGGGACGGTCAAGACGAGGATGCGGGACGGGCTGATCCGCCTGCGCGACTGCCTGGGGGTGACGCGGTGAACCCGGATGTCCACACGCTGACCGGGGCGTACGCCCTCGACGCGCTCGACGAGCTGGAGCGGCGCCGGTTCGAGGAGCACCTGGCCGAGTGCGCGGACTGCGAGCGCGAGGTGGCCGAACTGCGCGCGACGACGGCCCGGCTCGGGGCGGCGGTGTCCGAGACGCCGCCCGCGGCGCTGCGGGACCGGGTGCTGCGGGACGTGCGCCAGGTCCGGCAGGAGTCACCAGGCCGCCGGGCGCCGACGCGGGGTTCCCGCAACTGGACGACGCGTTTCCTCGCGGCGGCGGCCGTGATCGCGATCGCCGTCGCGGCGGTGGCCGGGGTGCTCGCGGTGCGGGCGGAGCGGCAGCTGGAGACCACCCAGGAGCAGTATGCGGCGGTGACGCGGCTGTTGTCGGCGCCCGACGCGCAGACCCTGAACGGCGCGGACGCGGGCATCCCGGGCGAGGCGCGGATGGTGATGTCGCCCAGCCAGGACCGGGCGATGCTGATGATGACCGGCATGCCAGACCAGCCGGCCGACGTGACGTACCAGGCGTGGACGATCGACGCGGCGGGCCCGCACCCGGCGGGGGTGATGGGGCACGCCGGAACGACCGGGGCGCCGCTGATGCTGGCGGGCCTGACGGGGGTGCGCACGGTCGCCGTGACGATCGAACCCGCCGGCGGCTCGGAGCAGCCGACCAGCGCGCCGGTGGTGCTGTTCACGATGCCGGCGTGACGTGCCCGGTGGCCGGGGTGCTCCGGCCACCTGGCCATCAGCACTGGCCAACAACAGCGCTGGGGTCGGCGAGCGGGAGATCACCGCTGCAAGCGGCGTCGCCCGATGAGGGGGCCGAGCCCGGATCGCCACCACGCCGGCCACGCCCCGGGCCGCCCCGCGACGGCCATCGCCACCGGCATCGAGTCGAAGAAGGAGTCCCGGCGCGTCACGCGGCCATCGGCGGTCAGCCACAGCTCGTCCACGGCCCGGAAGGCGAGCGGCTTGCCGCGCAGGGTTCCGCTCAGCCGCAGCTCGATGAACAGCCGGTCCTCCCGTCCGGCCCACGACAGCACCTCGCCCCGCAGGTCCGGCAGGAACCCGAGCAGCCGTTCGGCCTCCTGCCCCCACGCCTGCCTGCCCCGCGTCGGCGGCACCATCGGCTGGTTCAGCTCGACGTCCTCGGCGAGCAGTGCGTCCCACGCCTGCCGGTGTGGCCGCGCCCAGCCCTCGGCGAAGGCCGCCACGGCCTTCTCGTGCACGGCGGTCCAGTCGGTCATCGTCGACCTCCTTCTTGCAACGGTTGCAAGAAGTATACGGTTCGAAAACCGGGCAGGCTGAACTACCCTCGAATTCGTGCCAGTCGACGTGCGCACCGAAATCGTGGTCGCGCTGCCCCGGGAAAAGGTGGCGTCCTACGCGAGCGACCCGTCGAACGCGCCCGAGTGGTACGCCAACATCCTGGACGTTGAATGGGAAACCCGCCCACCGCTGCGCGAGGGCACCCGGCTCGGATTCGTGGCGCGTTTTCTCGGCCGGACCCTGCGGTACACGTACGAGGTGATCGAACTCGTGCCCGGCGAACGGCTCGTGATGCGCACCGCGCAGGGCCCGTTCCCCATGGAAACCACCTACAGCTGGGAATCGCTGGACGCGCACAGCACTCGGATGGTCTTGCGCAACCGCGGCGAGCCGAGCGGATTCGCGAAGGTGGGCGCCCGCGTGATGGCCGCCGCGGTGGAACGCGCGAATCGCAAGGATCTGCGCAGGCTGAAGAACCTGCTCGAAACGGGACGGCCCTAGTGCGCCGCCACCCCGTTTCCTCCAGTGCGCTCGCGGCGGTCGGGTACGACGCGGCACGGCGCATTCTGGAGGTGGAATTCCTGCACCACGGCATTTACCGGTACCTGGGCGTGGAAAGCGCTATCTACCGCGCGTTGCTGGCCGCGGAGAGCAAGGGCGGCTACTTCCAGGCCCGCATCCGCGACCGCTACCCGCACGAGCGGCTCGCCTGAACCGTTCGCCGTCCGTTCGCCTGCGCGTCGTCTGCGGTCCCCGCCCGGGTCGGAATCGGCGGTTTTGATCCCTTCGCACGGTTCCCACCACAGGAGGTCGTCATGGCTCCACTTTCCCGGCGTGATCTGCTGCGCACCGGCGCGGCGAGCGGTCTGGGCGTCATCGTCGCGGGCAGCGTCGACGCGATCGCGGCGCCCGCCGCGGCCGCGCAGGTCACCCGCGCCACCGGCTACGGCCCCCTCGTCGACGACCCCGCCGGCCTGCTGGCGCTGCCGAAGGGCTTCCGGTACAAGGTGATCGCGCAGTCCGGCGTGACGAAGCTGGAGACCGGCGAGTTCACCCCGAGCGACCCCGACGGCATGGCGTGCTTCCGCAGCGGCCGGGACTTCGTGCTGATCAACAACCACGAGATCGGCGGCAGCGAGCCGCACCGCACGCCCGCGCTGGCCGGCCTCACCTACGACCCGGGCGCGGGCGGCGGCACGACGACCATCGTGGTGGACCGGGAGGGCAACCGGAAGAGCGAGTACGTCAGCCTGGCCGGCACGCACAACAACTGCGCGGGCGGCGAAACTCCCTGGGGCACGTGGCTGACCTGCGAGGAGACCGAGCAGCGCGCCGGTGGCGTGTACCAGAAGGACCACGGTTACGTGTTCGAGGTGGACGCGTTCGACCGCGACGCGAACCTCGAGCCGGTCCCGCTGAAGTTCCTCGGCCGCTACTCGCACGAGGCCGTCGCCGTCGACCCGAAGACCAGCGAGATCTACCTGACCGAGGACGCGAGCGGGCCGAACGGCCTGTACTTCCGGTGGGTGCCGCCGAAGGGTTTCCGCGGGGGCAAGGGCGCGCTGCGGGCGCTGGCGTTGTCCGAGGGTGGCGACACCGCGGGCCGGCTGCAGGCGATGAGCGCGTTCAAGGGCAGCAGGCACATCGGCGACCTGTCGGAGGCGACCACGCCCGGCACCCGCTACAAGGTCCGGTGGGTCGACGTGCCCGACCGGGACGCGCGGACCGTGTCGGTGCGCAAGCAGTTCGAGCCGGGCCAGGTGACCCACAGCCGCAAGCTGGAGGGCGCCTACTGGGGTGACGGCGGGGCGTACTTCGTCGCAAGCTACGCCCGGATCAGCGACGGCAGCGTCAACGAGCACGACGGCCAGGTGTGGTTCTACGACCCGCGTGCGGAGACGATCGAGCTGAAGACGATCTACGGCGTGAACCCCGACCCGGAGGCCGACACCGACTACGACGGGCCGGACAACATCACCGTGTCCCCGCACGGCGGCCTGATCCTCGCCGAGGACGGGGAAGGCCTGAGCCACCTCGTCGGCGTCACGCGGGACGGCAAGTCCTACCCGCTGGCGCGCAACGACCTCAACGACAGCGAGTTCACCGGGCCGGTGTTCAGTCAGGACGGGCGGATCCTGTTCGCCTGCATCCAGAGCCCCGGCCACGTCTTCGCGATCACCGGCCCGTGGGGCGACTGCTGAGCGGGTGATCCAGCTCATCACCGCTGGAGCCTCACACCGGTGTGAGGCTCTAGTTTCGGCGGCATGAGCGTTTTCGTCGTACACCGCAACGGCCGTCCGGCCACCACCGAGGATCTGGCCCCGCTCGCCTTCGCCGGGTACGCCCACTTCACGGCGATGCAGGTGCGCGGCGGCCGGATCCGCGGCCTCGACCTGCACCTGAACCGGCTGCGTGCCGCGTCGGCCGAGCTGTTCGGCCGGGCACTGGCCGACGACGTGGTGCTCGCGCACCTGCGGGCCGCGTTGCGTGAGGGACCGGAGGACGTCTCGCTGGGCGCCACCGTGTACTCGCCGGAGTTCTCGACGGCGGACGCCGCGCCCGAGTTGCTGGTCCGCACCGGACCGGCCACCGACGGCCCGGCCGGACCGTTGAGCCTGGCGACGTTCGAGTACGAGCGGGTCCTGCCCGCGTTCAAGCACGTCGGCGAGGTGGCCAAGACCTACTTCCCGCGGCAGGCGGTGGCGCGCGGCTTCGACGACGCCGCGTTCGTCGACCGCCACGGCCGGCTCACCGAGGCGTCCATCTGGAACCTGGCGTTCTGGGACGGCGCCTCGGTGGTCTGGCCCGAGGCGCCGGTCCTGGGCGGCATCACGATGGGCATCCTGCGTCGGCAACTCGACCGGCTAGGCGTGCCGCAGCGATCGCAGGTCCTGACCACGGCCGATCTGCGTGACCTGCGCGGCGCGGTGGTCATGAACTCCTGGACACCCGGCGTGGCGGTGCGCCGGATCGACGACGTGGAGCTGGCCACGCCGGAGTCCTTTGTGGAGCTGCTGCACCGCGCCTACGCGGAGGAGCCGCTGGTCGCCCCGTGACGGCGGTCAGCGCGCGAACCGCCGGGCGAACTCCGCCACACCGGTCGGCCGGACAGCGGGGTAGCGGTCGTTGTCGAGCGGGTCGAGCTTGGCCTTCCCAGTGACCATGGCCCAGACGTACTGAAGGGCGACGAAGTCCGCGGGGCCGGTCGCGACGGCCCGGCGCCGCCGGATCTCGGCCTCCAGTTCGCCGACGTCGCCGCGCACGCGGAGTTCGAGACGCCTGCCCGAGCCACGCTGCAGCGCGTCGTGGAACTCCTTCATCGTGAGCACGTCCCCGGCGACGCGGACCGGCCGCCCGGCGACGGCCGGATCGAGCGCCGCTTCGGCGGTGTACTCCGCGGTGTCCGCCACCGTGGTGAAGTCGCAGGGCTGGTCGCCGTCGCCCCAGTAGGCGAAGGTGTCGTTGTCCCAGTCGACGATCTCCAGGAACGGCGCGGTCATCACCTCGGTGAACGCGCCGTTCAGGACCGACGTCACCTGTACGTGGGTGCCGTCGAACGCCTGGTGAGCCCGGCGCCGGTGGTCGAGGAAGACGTTGTCGCCGTCGTCCAGGCGGAACAGGTCGACGGCGAAGTCCGACGGGATCAGGCGCGGCACTCCGGCCTTCTCGGCGGCGCGCAGCAGAGCCGTCTGCCCGTCGACCACGACGTCTTCCCCGCCCTGCAGAGCGGAAATCGCCACGTCCGCGCCTTCGAGCGACCGGGCGAGGCGTTCCGGCCCGTCGGTGAGCGAGCCTTCGGCGATCGTCACGCCCTTGTCCGCGAGCGCTTCGACCGTCTCCCGCTTGCTGGAGGGCCGGACCAGCGCCCGGACGCGGACGTCGCGCCGGAGCAGGCTGTCCACGATCGCGCCGCCGAGCATGCCGGTCGCCCCGGCCACGAAAACCTCTGTCACTGCCGTTCCTCTCGTCACGTTGACGTGTCCGGCGTCGAAGCTAATCCTTGAAATCAGTTACAAGGTCAAGTCGCGGAGGCGGACGGATGCGCATCGGAGAGCTCGCGCGGCGAACCGGGGTGGACGAGCAGCTGCTGCGGTACTACGAGAAGCAGGGGTTGCTCCAGCCGGCGCGGACGCCGAACGGTTACCGCGACTACGCCGAGGACGATGTGACGGCGGTGCGCCGCATCCGGGAGCTGCTCGCGGCCGGGCTGACGACGGCCGGCATAGCCGAGATCGGCACGTGCGTGCGGGGCGAACCGCCGACCCCCGCCTGCGACGGCGTGCTGGAGCGACTGCGCGCGGAACGATCCCGCATCGACGCGACGATCGCCCGGCTGCAAGGCGCACGGACGGCACTGGACACGGTGATCGAGCGCCGCCAGGACGCCTGACGCACGGCGGGCGCCGTCGAGCGACTTCGCGGTGGGCCCGGAGAGACTCGAACTCTCACTGGCATGGACCTAAACCATGTGCCTCTGCCAATTGGGCTACGGGCCCCGACGCCACCAGCCTAGCGCCCGGGCCTCGTACGGCGTGGCCGGTGCCGCCCGTCGCGGGCCGTGATCTACGGTTGTGCCCTGCGAAGGTGAGGAGGACCTGTGGCTCGCGACCCGGACACCATCGAGCGGGAGATCGTGAAGGCCCGCGAAGCGCTTGCGTCGACGTTGGATCAGCTGGGCGAGAAGGCCAGCCCCAAGCGGCTGGCCGACAACGCCAAGACGACCCTGCGCACGAAGTTCGACGACCCCAAAGTCAAGTTCCCGCTGATCGGGGTCGGCGTGCTCGTCGCCGCACTGCTGGTGCGCAAGCTCTTCCGCTGAGGGCTCAGGCCCGCGCGGCCGGCGTGCTCGCGGCCGCGGTCACCTTGATCGACGAGGTGGCCGCCGGCTGCGGCGCCGCCGGCTTCGCGGCCGTCAGCGCGTCCCCGATGTCCGCCGTCAGCTTCGCCTTCGGCTTCTTCTCCGGCTTGGACGCCGGCTGCTCTGGTACATCAGCCGGTGCCTCCTCCGCCGTCGACGCCTCCGCGGGCGCGGCCGGCTCCGGAACCTCGATCGGCGCCGGCTCGGGCCGCGTCAGCCGCGCGGTCATGTACGCGGCCGTGAACTCCAGCGCGCTGCCGTTCAGCAGGTGGACGACGGTGGCCCCCTTCGCCTCCGCGCCCAGCTCCTCGACGAACTGGTCGACCCGGTCCCGCGCCGCGATGATGCCCGGCGCCCGCGCGGTCAGGCTCCTGCCCTGGCCGGTCACGGTGACCGCCCAGTCGTCGTCCTCCGGCACGTAGATCGCCGTGATCGGTACCGCCATGAGTCTCACACCCCTGCCGCTCTCGGCTGCAACTCCACTTTGAGGGAGCAATCCGAAGCCTCTTCATGACGCCGATCGCGTTCATCCGATCGGGCGTGCTTCTGCCGCCATTTGCTTAACGCTCTGTCAGCTTCTATCGATACATCAACAGAACTCTGCGTGACAAGTTCTGGGCGAAACTGTGCGATGCGTGACGACCGGATGGAGCAACCACCTGCGGATACGCGTGATCACTGAGCGCGAAGACCAAGTCCCGTCCACAGGACCTCCATCGCGAGGTCGGTAGCCAGATCGGGTGTCACCTCGTCGTGCTGCTCGCACCAGATGGCGAGCCGCTCGCACGCCCCGACGACGAGCTCGGCCGTCGCCTCCAGCAGGAGGTGCCCCACCTCGCCGGCGTCGAAGTACTGCGCCATCAGCTTCGCGATCAGGTCCGTCTGCTGGCGCCGGGTGTCCTCCAGCGCGTCCGAGGCCGACGTGCCGATCAGGGCGAGCTCGTGGCGCAGCAGCGACCAGCCCTGCCGCCGCTCGCGCGCGAACACGAAGAACGCCCGCAACCCGCTGCGCAGCGCCTCGCGCGCGTCCGTCTGGCCGGCCACCGCCCGCTCGGTCACCTCGCGCAGCTCGGCCCTGGCCTGCGCGACGCACGCCAGCAGCAGGCCTTCTTTCGAGTTGAAGTACTCGTAGAGCATCGGCTTGGACACGCCCACCCGCTCGGCGATCTCGTCCATCGACGCCGCGGCGAACCCGCGCTCGGCGAACACCGCTTCCGCGACCTCGAGCATCTGCTGCTCGCGCTGGGCTCGGGGCATGCGTTTGCGGCGGGTCGGCCCGGTCATGAAACTGACTCTACCGGAGGTAACCTACTCCGAGTAAGATGGACTCGCGGTAACACCTAATGCTCAGTGTGGAGGAAGGTACATGGCAGAGCACACGCGAACGGGCGTGATCATCGTCGGCACCGGGTTCTCCGGCCTGGGCATGGCGATCCAGCTGCGCAAGGAGGGCCGCGAGGACTTCGTCATCCTGGAGAAGGCGGACGACGTCGGCGGCACCTGGCGCGACAACACCTACCCGGGCTGCGCCTGCGACATCCAGTCGCACATGTACTCGTTCTCCTTCGAGCAGAACCCGAACTGGAGCCGCTCGTTCTCGCCACAGCCGGAGATCTGGGACTACCTGCGCGGTGTCGCGCGCAAGTACGACCTGTACGAGCGCACCCGGTTCGGCCAGGAGATGACCGGCGCCCGCTGGGACCCGGACGAGCACCGCTGGCACGTCACCACCAAGAACGGCGACACGTTCAGCGGCCGGTTCCTGGTCAACGGCGTCGGCGCGCTGCACCTGCCGCAGATCCCGGACCTCAAGGGCATCGAGCGGTTCCAGGGCAAGACCTTCCACTCGGCGCAGTGGGATCACGACTACGACCTGCGCGGCAAGCGTGTCGCGGTCGTGGGCACCGGCGCCAGCGCGATCCAGTTCATCCCGGCCATCGCGCCCGAGGTCGAGCAGTTGCACGTCTTCCAGCGCACGCCGGCGTGGGTGATGCCGAAGCCGGACCACGCGATGCCGGAGTGGGCCAAGTCGGTGTTCGCGAAGATCCCCGGCACGCAGCGCGCCTACCGCAACCTCCTGTACTGGATGCTGGAGGCCCGCGCGATCGGCTTCAACGGCCACCAGGGCCTGATGAAGGTCGCGCAGAAGCTCGCGAAGTCCAACATCGACAAGCACATCGACGACCCGGCGCTGCGCGCGAAGCTGACGCCGGACTACGTGATGGGCTGCAAGCGCGTGCTGATCTCCAACGACTACTACCCGGCGCTGAACCGGGACAACGTGGACGTGATCACGAACGGCGTCGCCGAGGTCACCGAGACCGGCGTGATCGACACGACGGGTGTGGAGCGCGAGGTCGACGCGATCATCTTCGGCACCGGCTTCCACGTCACCGACGCGTTCGACAACCTGGACATCATCGGGGTGGAGGGCCGCAAGCTCAACAAGGAGTGGGCGACCGAGGGGATGCGGACCCACCTCGGCATCACGGTCAACGGGTTCCCGAACATGTTCTTCCTGCTCGGGCCGAACACCGGGCTGGGGCATAACTCGGTCGTGTTCATGATCGAGTCGCAGATCCGCTACGTCGCCGAGGCGATCCGCCTGGTGGAGCAGACCGGCGCCGGTGCGCTGGAGCCGCGGGCCGAGGTGCAGGAGCGGTTCAACGCCGAGATCCAGCACAAGCTGGCCAAGGGCGTGTGGACGCAGGGCGGCTGCAAGAGCTGGTACCTCGACGCGAAGGGCGTGAACCGGACGATCTGGCCCGGCTTCACCTGGCGGTACTGGCTGAACACGCGAAAGCTGCGGCCGTCCGACTTCGAGCTGGTCGGCCGCGACTGACTCGTGACGCCTTGCCGGAGTGCGGTGCGGATGGGGCCGCGCTCCGGATTGGCGGCGCGCCGGAGATTGCGGGTAGGCGGTTCGGCGGTGCGGGGCGGTGAGGTTGCGCAGCTGGGCTATCCAAGCCGTGGCTGTCCCGTTGACGCGCTGTCGCGCGGCGTCTGGTTGGCGGAGTTTGTCCTGCCGGAGTGCGGCCCAGTTGGGGTCGCGCTCCGGCAGGAACGTCAGTCGTCTTCTACGCCGGAGATTGCGTGTAGGCGGTCCAGCAGTTCGGGCACAGTGAGGTTGCACAGCTGAGCCATCCACGACATGGCCGCCCGGTCCAGGCGCACCTCGCGCGCGGCACCGGGCTGGCGCAGTCTGCCCTCCGCCCACCGGCGCAGCGGCAGCAGCTCGGTCCGCTCGTCGGCGACGATCCGGGTCAGGTCCAGCCGCACCTTGCCCGGCTCGTCGGCGAAGACGCGCCGGTGCACGCGGGCCAGCAGGTCCTGCGGCAGCTCGTCCATCGCGAGGCACAGCTCGACGAGCCGCACCACCGAGCACTGGCGCGTGCCCAGTTCGTAGGTGGCCAGCGTCTGCAGCGAGATGTCGCTCTGCAGGTGCTGGTTCAGCTCCTTGCGCGTCCAGCCTCGTCGCCGGCGCAGCTTGCGGAGTTCCTCCCCCAGGATTCGCTGGTAGAGGTCATTGTCGATGCGCACTCCCCGTCCCCTGCCCTGACCTTGCGTCGCGCCGCACCCCTGCTCTGGCACGTCCGGTCGAACTCCAGCGGTGTTCACGGGTATGTAAGTCGCTGAGTGCGGGTTCCTTACGCGACTTTGCCCAGTCCGTTTCATTTGACCGGGCTTATTAGGCCGATCGGGCTAACCCGGGGTGGGCTGAACGGTGTGGTCAGTTGACGCAGGTGATGCCGTTGGCGGTGATCGGCTCGTCGCTGCCCGGCGCAGGGGCCTGGGTGCTCGCGGGCGGCGCGGCGGCCGCCTGCTGGACCACGCGCGACGGGGAGGTCGAGTAGTCGCTGCCGACGAGCACGACGACGTGCCCCTTGGTCACGGTCGGGTCCTGCTCGATCGTCGCGCCCGAGCCGAGTGCGTCGGCGACCTGCTGGGCCGCCTCCTGGCCGCCTGCCGGGTAGCGGACCACGGTCGACTTGCGCGAGGTGGTGTTCGAGGTCTGGCCGCCGGTGAAGCCCTTGCCGGTGAGGCTCTGCAGGACCGTGGACGCGAGCCCCTCGCGGCCGGTTCCGTTTCGGACGTCCACGGTGGTCGCCGACTTGGCCGGACCGGTCTCGGCGGGCTGTGCGGACTGGGCCGGGGCGGTCAGGCCCTGGACGAACTCCCGGATCTGGTTCGGGTCGACCTGGATGGCCTGCCCGTCGTCCGGGGTGCTGTAGTCCATGTTGACCACCGGGATGGTGCGGAACTCCAGCTGCCCGCCGGTAAGACCCTTCATCTGCTGGGCGAACCCGAGGATGTCCCAGCCCTGGTTGAGCACCACAGACTTCTTGACCGCGTCGGTGAGGCTGTTCAGCTTGCCCGGATCGGCGAGGGTGCCTGCCGACAGCACCTTGCGCGCCATCCCGGCCATGAACACTTGCTGACGCACGACCCGGTCGAGGTCGCCGCGCGGAAGGCCGTGCCGCTGCCGGACGAACTCGAGCGCCTCGACACCGGAGATGGTGTGCTGCCCCTTGGTGAACTTCGCGCCCGAGTACGGGTCGTTGACGTTCTCCTTCAGGCACACGTCCACGCCGCCGATGGCCTTGGTGATCTCGGAGAAGCCGAGCAGGTTGACCGAGGCGTAGTTGTCGATCGTCGAGCCGGTCAGCTGCTCGACGGTCTGGATGAGGGTCTTGGCCCCGGCCTGGTTGGACTGCACCTCGATGGACTTGGCGTCCGTCTCGCCCTCTTCCTGCAGTTTCCGGCGTTCCGCGGCCTTCGCGCGGGCGTACGCTGAGTTGATCTTGTGCTTGCCGAAGCCGGGGATGTTGACGTAGGAATCGCGGGGCAGCGAGACCGCGACGGCCTTGCTGCCGTCGTTGGGGATGTGGACCATGATCAGCGTGTCGGTGTTCTCCTCGCCGTCCGCGACACCGGCGCGGAGCTGGGCGAGGAGGTCCGCCGGCAGCGGGTTGCCCTGCGCGTCGGTGCGGCTGTCCATGCCGACCAGGAGGATGTCGCGGGCCCCGTCGGCGGGCTGGTTCGCGTCGATCACGTCCGTGGTGGTGAGGCCGTTGACCAGGCCCTGCATCGCCGCCCACGCGTAGCCGGTGAGGCTCATGACTAGCAGGGACACCAGCCCCACGGCGACCTTCGCGCCCCGGCGCGACGAGCGCCTCGGCGGCGGTGGCGGCGGACGGCGGCGGATCTGGGCGGGCGCGGCCCGGTCGCGGGGCGCCGGCCCTCGCACGGCGCGGCCGGCAGGTGGGCGGCCTGCCGAGGTGCGGTTGCCCGCCGATTTGCCTGCGCGGTCGACGGCCGGGCGGCCCGCGGAGGTGCGCCCGGCGCGGTCGGCCGGGGTGCGGCCCACCCGTTCGGGCGGGACGCGGTCGGGGGAGGAGCGACCGGCGCGGTCGGCCGGCGTGCGCCGGACCGGGCCTTCGTAGCGAGCGTCGATCTGGCGCGGTCGCGGCCGTGCGGGCCGGCCGGTCCCACGATCATTCCGCGGGTCGTCCACGCCAGGTGCTCCTTTCGTCGCCGCTATCGTTCACCTACTCGGCCGTAGCGTCGCATACGGCCAACCGGAAGTGGTTCACAACACTCGGTTACGTGTTTTGCGCCACCGCCTTGGTGGATACGAGCGTGCTGGCCACCGCCGCCAGCGCGATCAGGGCCGTCACGCCGTGCACCGCCATCGTCACCGGATCGGCCGCCGACAGCAGCGCCGGAACGCACGCGACCCCCGTGACGACCCACGTGCTGCGCGCGCCGCTGAGCCCTGTCCGCACCGTGTGCAGGAGGAATACCCCGATCAGCAGCTGGATAAGGTTCTGGATCGGGTCGACCGGCAGTCCCATGATCGAGCCGTCGTCACCGCCGAACCGGGTCAGCGCGAACCCGAACAGCCCGACCACGGCGAACCCGATCCCGAGCATGGTCGCCGCGTGGGCGAGCCAGCCGTCGGAGGCCGGGTGGTCCGCGACCGGGACAGCCGTCTCCCGCGGGTGGCGCTCGAACCACCAGAAGACCATCAGCGCGGGAACTGCGAGCAGCGCCAGCGCGAACCACGTGCGCGGGTCGCGGACCCAGCCGAAGATCGCTGCCGGGTGGTCCGGCAGGTAAACCAGCGCGACGACGAGCAGCATCGCGGCGAGGAAGCCCAAGTACAGGCTCATCGGCGCGCGCATCGCCAGGCGGGCGAGGCCGGCGCACCGGGTGGTCAGCCGGGCGAGCGGTTTCGCGGCCAGGCCCAGCAGGCCGATCTGGGCGGCGCCGAGCAGCAGGACCGGCAGGGTGGGCCCGGACAACGCGGGCGGCGCGCCCGGCGCGCCGAGCAGGTCGCGGCTGAGCCCGCCGACCGTGGTGAGCAGGGCGAGACCGGTGACCCCCGCGGCCGTGACACCGACCAGGAGCAGCCGGTTGGAGGTGCGGATCCGCCCGAACGCGACCTGCTGGGCGAGCAGCGCGAGGCCGAAGGCCGCCAGGTAGCGCGGGATGGGCGAGCCGATGGCCCGTGCCGCCATCTCGGCCAGCACGACGAAGGCGAGGAGGCCGGCCACCGAGGCCGCCGCGGCGCACCGGTGCAGGGCGAGCATCAGCGGGGTGGCCACCACCGTAAGCAGGTAGATGCCCAGCAGCCACAGCGGGTGCAGAGCGATGCGCATGATCGCGGCGTTCGTGCCCTCGGGAATGCCGAGGAGTTCGAGCGCCAGCGGGACGAGCAGCGCCACCACGACGAAGATCAGGGCCGGGCGCAGCAGCCAGCTCGCGCGATGGGCGAGGTACTGGCGGTACCCGCCGCCGCTGTCCCTGGTGGCGCGCCAGCCCGCCGCGTTGGCGCGGCCGCCGGCGAAGAAGAACACCGGGGCGAGTTGAGCCACCCACGTGAGGGGCCACAGCCAGTCCGCGCCCACGCCGGCCCACCGCGCCAGCGCGATGGCCGATTCGCCGAGGATCAGCAGCACCAGGCTGCCCACGCCGAGCGTCACCCACGGGGACAGCGGCGCAGGCGGCCTCGTGGCGGCCGGCGGCGGGGGCGTCGCGACGCGGGCGTGCCGGTGCTGCAGCCAGCCGCGGAGCCGGAAGATCAACAGGCACCCGATCACGGCGACGCCTGCCAGCAGCGGGCCGATCGGGTCGCCGACCGGCGGGCCCCAGCGCTGGTGCCAGGAGTTCACGACGAGCCCGGCGGAGTAGAGGCTCGCGACGACGCGGCACGTGCGTGGCGAGTCCATCGGGTTGATGACGCAGGCCGCGTGCATGTCGTCGGACAGGCGCTGGTCCAGCGCCTCGCGGACGTCCTGGCCGAGGGGGTGGCCGACCGCGGCGGCGTAGCGGAGGAGGTCGTAGCCCAGGTCGTGTGCCTTGCACGGGACCGCGTAGTCCCACTTCGTGTTGTCGTCGCCCCACGGGGTCGAGCAGCCGCCGTCGACGTGCACCGCGCGGACCGTGCCGTCCCGCGCCTGCATCTGGCCGGGGACGACACCGGTGACCTGGGTGAAGTCGGCGGGCAGGAGGGCGAGCGCGGTCGCCTGCTGGCCGGGGTGGACGAGCGCCTCGATGGCCTGCTGGGCGGCCAGCGCGCCGCCGGTGGGCGGCCCGGCGTCCGGCGGGGAGGCCGGCCGCGACGCGACGAACCCGAAGGTGACGACGGCCAGCGACAGCACCAGCAGCCAGGCGGAGGTGGCCAGGCGGCGGCGCACCCGGGGCACCGGTGTGGTGGCCTGCCCGGGTGGCGGGTGGTCGGTGAAGGTCGCTGGGGTGATCATCGCCTCCCAGAGTGGCAGGGGAGCGGCCTCTGCGGCCACCAGGGAATTCCCTGATCGTGGATTCCGGAGTGCGCCACTCTAGTGGGTGAGGGGTGGGAGGTTTAGGAGTCGGGGGGCCGGGGTAGGGCGAACGCCCTGGTGGGGGCGGGTGCTCTGGGGACGGGGGCGTTCTCGGTGTGCGAGTGGGTCTTTCGTGGGGTTGTGGGTGGGCCGGTCGTGGGTGGGTGAGTGGGCCGCTCGTGGGGGCGGGGAGTGGGCCGCTGGTGGAGCGGGGGTGGGCCGCTGGTGGGGCTGGGAATCGGGTTATGGGGTGGGCCGGGCGTGGGTGGGTGAGGGGCCCTCGTGGGGGAGGTGAGTGGGGTGCTGGTGGGGAAGGTGAGTGGGGTGCTGGTGGGTGGGTGAGTGGGGCGCTCGTGGGCGGCGGGAGTGGGGTGCTGGTGGGGGTGGGAGCGGACCGCTGGCGGGGGCGGTGTCCGTGGGCGGGTGTCGTGGTGGGAATCGCCGTGGTGGTCGCGTGGCTGGTTGGTCCAGGTCTCGGCGATGCCGTTGGGACGGGAGCCCGGGCGCCGGGCTCGTAGTGGTGGGAATCGCCGCAGCGATCGGCTCGCGCGGTGAGGGCCTGTCTCGGGGGGCCGTATCTGAAAGGCTCCGGAATTGCTGTGACGCCGGTCCACCTGCCGGTGCTGGTGGCTGTGCACCCGGGCATGGCGACACGGGGTGCGGGCAAATCGGCGAGTGCGAGTGGATCGGCGACCGTGAATGGAACAGAAGAAGGTCGCCGCGCCGTCTGCGAATCGCTCAGTGCGTGATGTGCTTGGCTTCGCGCGGGGGTTGTGGCAGCGGTGCGGAATCGCGGGCGGCGCGGGCTATCCGGACCTGGTTGCGGCCGCCCTCCTTCGCCTCGTAGACGGCCGCGTCCGCGGCCTGCATCAGCGTCGGCAGGGTGTCGCCGTGGTCGGGGAACACCGCGACCCCGATCGAGGCCGTCCGCTCCGACACCAGCGTCTGGTCACCGCGCTTGTTGGTCGTCCTGATCTGCAGTCCGGCCACCGCCGAGCGGATGCGCTCCCCGGCGACCGTCGCCGCCGCCTGGTCCGTGTCCGGCAGCAGCACCAGGAACTCCTCACCACCGAAGCGGCCCACGACGTCGCTCGGGCGGGTCACCTCGTCCAGCAGCTGCGCCAGGTTCCGCAGCACGTCGTCGCCCGCGGGGTGGCCGTACGTGTCGTTGATCCACTTGAAGTGGTCCAGGTCGATCATCAGGATGGCCAGCGGATCGGCCGCCTTCGTCGCCCTGTTCAGGGCCCGCTCGGCCGACTCGGTCCAGCCGCGCATGTTCGCGACCTGCGTCTTCGGGTCGGTCCGCACGTCGGCCTGCAGCTGCTCGATCTCGGCGAGCCGGTTGAAGACCACCGTCACCACGGCCATGATCGCGACCGTCGGCGGCATGATCACCAGCAGGATCGCCGTCACCGCGCCTAGGCCGATCGTGATCGCCTCCAGCACGTTGTCCGCCGGGCTGCCCAGCACCGTCCGCGCGTTCGCCTTCTCCGGCGCGGCCAGCGCGATCACGGATCCGACGTAGAGGATTTGCACGCCCTCGTAGATGAGCCCGGCCACCAGCATCCAGCCGAACTCGGCGAGCGAGCCCGTGACGTCCAGCGAACCCCAGTCGTGCGGACCCAGCTCGACGTAGACCTGGTGGGCGAGCGTCGCCGCCAGCATGTGGGCCACCGTGGAGTACACGAAGTTGTGCGCAGGCCGCCGCGCGACGAACCAGCGCTGCACCCGGACCAGGCCGACGACCAAGATCGTCAACGGCACCGGGAGAATAATCGCGGCAGGCACCACCCAGACCGCGGTCAGGTCGATCAGGACCCGGCCGCCCGCATTTCGCCGACGTTCTTCCTGCCGCCGGGTCAGTTGAATGTGCGCCGTCGCGCCCACGGTGAGAATCGCGAAGCGCAGCCAATCGAGACCGCTCGGCGGGCTCGCGTTCACGAATGCGACGACCAGCCACGCGACCGCAATCAGTTCGGTGACGAGCAGGAAAACGATGAAACGCTTCGGCCGCCGCCACAATGCCCAATTCCGCGGCAACATGGCGCGGCGCGTGCTCGACGCATCACGCTTTGTGTTCGCCTCCGCCCTCTCGGGCGCGGCTTGGCGGGGTACCGAATTTCGCTCCTCGATGGACTGAACGCCCTCCCTGAGGTCCGGATCGCCGTGGAGTGTAGGCGATCGCCGACGCGCGTGGTGCGGAGGCATCGGCTCACCTTCCCTCGACATCGCGTACCGCCGCCGGGTAACTTTGCTGTGCCCGGAACGACGCCGGGTACTTTCCATCAACAGGTATCATCTCACCGCACGCGAAGCGTCGCGTACCGCCGCCACGAGCGGCCGCGCGAACGTGACGCGTCCCGGCCACAGGCACCGAATGGAGGTGTTCCTCGTGTCTGACCGCGACTTCTGATCCCCTGGTCTGAATAGCGCTCGTTTTCGTTCCCGTGGGAGAGGTGTTCGTCGTGCGCGACCGCGACTTCTGAGGTGCCCTCGATTTGTGTTTGTTTCCGCCCGAATAACGTGAGGTGAATCGTCGTGCGCGACCGTGACTTCTGATCTTCCGAATGCAGCCGCCGCTGCCGTCAGCCGGTGCGGGTCGCATCGCTGTCCGTGCCGAGCACCCGGCCCCACGCCACCGCGAGGGGTACACCGAGGACCACCCCGGCCGCGCCCGCGATCATGATCGCGGTGGTCGCCGCGCCGGACCACTGCGCGAGCACGCCGCCGAGCGCGACCCCGACGCCCTGCGCGACCCGCAGGCCGGTCCGGTACAGCCCGCCCGCGCCACCGCGGAGCTCGTTGGGCACCCACGTGATGAACGTGGCCCCGACGGTGATGATGTACGCGCCCGTCGCGCCGGCCAGTGCGAGGACGACCAGGGCGAGCACCAGGTCCGGGCGCAGCCCGAACGCGAGCAGCAGTGCCGTCGGCACGACCGCGAGCACGCCGACCGTGCGGCGGCGGGCCGAGGCCGAGACGTAGCGGGACAGGACGAACACGCCCAGCGCGAACCCCAGCGGGTCCGCGGCCAGCAGCCACCCGACGGCCTGGTCGGGGGCGCCGATCTCGCGCGCCAGCGGGGCGGCCAGGCCTGCCGGCACCATGGCGAGCCCGACCAGCCAGGACAGGCCGAGCAGCACGCGCAGCCTGCGCTGGGAGGCGACCCAGCTGATGGCGCCGAACCAGGAGCCGTCGCCGTCGCCCGCTGCCGGGCGCGGGCGCACCCAGTGGTGCAGGGCCACCGCGCTGATCGCGAACGTCAGCGCGTCCAGGGCCAGCGCCAGCGACGGGCCCGCGGCGGTGACGATCACGCCGCCCAGCGCGAGCCCGGCCAGCATCGTGGTGTTCGTGGTGATGCCGCGGATGTCCTGGCTGCGCAGGTACAGCTCGTCGTCGGTGAAGATCTCGCGGGTCAGGGCGTTCTGCGCGGCGTTGGACGGCGCGCCGGCCAGCCGCGCGAGCATGACCAGCACGCACAACCACACCACCGGCATGCCCGGCACGGCCATGATCGCGATGAAGAACGCCTGCAGCGCCGCGGTGACCACGAGGATCGTGCGGCGCGGGTAGCGGTCGGCCAGCTGGGCCAGCCCGAGGCCGCCTGCCAGCGCGGGCAGGAAGGTGAGGGCGTAGGCGACCGCGGACCACAGCGCCGAGCCGGTGCGGTGGTAGACGGTGAGGGCCAGCGCGACCGTGGTCAGCTGGTCCCCGAGCACCGACTGGGCCTCGGCCAGCCACACGGTGCGGAACTCGCGGTTGGCGAGCGCCGCACCCATGGATGGGCGAGTCGTGGTCTTCACACCTCTCCCCACTTCCCCCTCGTCGGCTGGCTGCCTGCGCTCACTGACTCTGTCGCTGCCCGCCCGGTTCCTGTGACGCCGATCACCGAAGTGACACATTCCGCAACAATCAGTATGCCGCTCACTACACGCAGGCGAACAGCCACAGCGCGACCGTATCTCCTCATTGGGCCCATACGGTCGTAGACCTTCTAACCTTCGGGTTACGACGAACGGTGGAAGTTTCCCTGCCGCGTGACCCGTGGTGCGGTAAGCCCGGCCGATCAGACGTCACTCGTTCAGCGCAGTGGACGGACCGTTCGTCGGCGCGCGGTCACCGTTGGGCAGTTCCGGCGCGAAGACTGGAACCACAGGCCAGGGAGACAGCCGAGGACGGGCTGGAGCTCGGGGACTGGCCGGTGGGGAGAGAACCGATGAGCATGCTGATGCAGGACCGGGCCGTCGTGGTGACCGGCGCCGGCCGTGGCCTCGGCGAGGCCTTCGCGGTGCACCTCGCGCAGGCGGGCGCGGCGGTCGTGGTCAACGACGTCGACGCCGAGCTGGCCGAACGCACCGCGGCGAACATCCGCGCGCATGGCGGGCGGGCGGTGGCCAGCGGGCACAGCGTGGCCGACCCGGCGCAGGCACAGGCGATCGTCGACCTGTGCGTGTCCGAGTTCGGCGCGATCGACGGACTGGTGAACAACGCCGGCCTCAACTACGAGGCGCTGCCCTGGGAGGAGGACCTCGACGAGGTCCGGGAGCTGGTCGAGGTCAACGTCCTCGGCGTGATGTACACCGGGATCGCGGCCGTGAAAGCCATGGTCGCGGCAGGCCGCGGCGGCTCGATCGTCAACATCTCCTCCGGCGCCTCGCTCGGCCAGCGCAAGCTCGGCGTCTACGCGGCGAGTAAAGGAGCGGTGGCGTCGCTCACCTACTCCTGGGCGCTCGATCTGGAGGAATCCGGCATCCGGGTCAACGCCGTCTGCCCGTTGGCCCACACCCGGATGGTCTGGAAGTCGGAGCGCTCGCTGCGCAACTGTCCCCCCGATCGGACGCCGTCCCGCATCGCGCCGGTCGTGCTGTTCCTGCTGAGCGACGAGGCGGAGGGCATCACGGGGCAGCTCGTGCGGTGCAACGGGCCGCAGCTGCACATCGTCGGGCAGCCCTACCTGAAGGCGCCCATCCTCGAACGGCAGACGTGGGACACCGAGACGGTGCGGCAGGCTTTCGACGAGGTGTTCAGCGCCCACCTGGAGCCCTACGGCCTGGAGAAGCGTGTTCCACCGCGCTTGCGCAAGTGGACCACGCCTCTCCGTTCGGCCTAGGGGCTACTGGTCCGCCGTGTAGAGGGCGGCGATGTCGTTCGCGTAGCGGTCGTTGATGATCCGGCGCTTCAGCTTGAGCGTCGGGGTGACCTCGCCGCTCTCCGGCGTCCACGGCTTGGCCAGCACCTGGTACTTCTTGATCTGCTCGACGCGGGCCAGCCGCGCGTTCGCCGCCTCGACCGCGCGCTGGATCTCCTCCCACACGGCCGGGTGCTCGGCCAGCACCACCGGGTCGCTGCCCTCGATGCCCTGCTGCGCGGCCCACGCCGGCAGGAACTCGTCGTCGACCACGATCAGCGCCGTCACGTACGGCTTGTCGTTGCCGATCGCGACCGCCTGGCCGATCAGCGGGTGCTCCTTGAGCAGCCCCTCGATGCGGGTCGGCGCGATGTTCTTGCCGCCCGAGGTGATGATCAGCTCCTTCTTGCGGTCGGTGATCGTGACGAAACCGTCGGCGTCGATCGTCCCGATGTCACCGGTGTGGAACCAGCCGTCCTCGTCCAGCGCGGAGGCGATCGAGCCGTCCTCCTGCAGGTAGCCCATGAACACCAGGGGCCCGCGCACCAGCAGCTCGCCGTCGGCGTCGACCTTGATCTCGGTGTCGGCCAGCGCGCGACCCACGCTGCCGGCGCGGAACGCCTTCGCCGAGTTCGACGTGATCGCGCCGGAGGTCTCCGACAGGCCCCACACCTCGTGGATCTCCACACCCAGCCCGGCGAGGAAGTACAGCACCTCGACCGGCAGCGCGGCGGCGCCGCTGGAGCAGAAGTGCAGCTTGTCGAACCCGAGCAGCGCGCGCACCGGGGCGAGTACCGTCCGGTCGGCTTCGGCGATCTTCTCGGCGAGGTCGGCGGGCACCTCCTGGCCGGCGTTGCGCAGCTTGTAGCCCTGCTGCAGCAGGTCGCTGGCGGAGAGCAGCGCTTCGCGCCTGTCCTCCGGCAGGCTGGGCAGCATCGCCTTGAGCCCAGCGGCGATCTTCTCCCACACTCGCGGCACCCCGAAGAATCCCTGCGGGTGGACCCGGCCGAGCGCGCCGGCGACCTGCGTCGGATCGGCGAGCGTGTGCACGTGGCCGGCGTAGACGATCGGCGTGTAGATCGAGATCTCCCGCTCGGCGATGTGCGCGAGCGGCAAGTACGCGATGTTCGACAGGTGCATCGGCGACTCGTGCAGCGCGTGCACGGCGTAGGCCTCGAAGATCACGTTGTGGTGGGACAGCACCACGCCCTTCGGGTCGCCGGTGGTGCCCGACGTGTAGATCATCGCGATCGGGTCCTCCGGGCGCAGGTCCGCCCAGCTGTCCTCGAACGCCTGCGGGTCGGCCTGGTGCAGTTCGGCGCCGCGGGCGCGCAGCTCGGCGAGGCTGACGAACCGCTCGTCGCCTGCGGGGACGGCGTCCGCGTCGATCATCACGATGCGGCGTAGCGCGGGCAGCTCGTGCAGGACCTGCTGCCAGCGCTTGAGCTCGTCGGTGCCCTGGAGCACCACGATCGGGGTGCCGCTGTGGCGGGCGACGTAGGAGATCTGCTCCGGGCTCAGCGTCGCGTACGCGGTGCAGGAGATGGCGCCCAGGTGAGTGGCGGCGAGGTCGGCGATCAGGTGGTCCGGGGTGCTCGGCGCCATGATCAGCATCCGCTCACCGCGGCGCAGGCCGAGGTCGGCCAGGCCGCGGGAGACCGCGGCGATCTCGTCGCGGAACGCCGACCAGGTCAGCGTCGGGCGGTCCGGGTCGTCCAGCGACGTGAGCGCCGGCAGGTCGCCGTACTCCGCGGCGTTGCGACGGAGGAGCATGGGAATGGTCAAGCCCTCGGCCTGCTCAGCGACGGACGGTTGGCTGGTCAACTGCGACCTCCTCGTGATCAGCTGGCGGAGACACCACCCTATGTGACCGCCAACACAGGGCGATAGAGAGAAAGGGACACGATGTCGCTGCGAGACGAAGCGGCCGAACTCGACGCGCTGGACCCGCTGGCGGGCAAGCGGGCGGAGTTCGATCTCGACCCGGACGTGTCCTATCTGGACGGGAATTCACTGGGCGCCCCGCCGCGCGGGGTCGCGCCGCGGCTCGCGGAGGTGGTCGGCGAGCAGTGGGCCGGGCGGCTGATCCGGTCCTGGGACGAAGGCTGGTGGGACGCGCCGGAGCGGATCGGCGACCGCATCGCGCCGCTGATCGGGGCGGGGCCGGGCCAGGTGGTGGTCGGCGACTCGACGACGGTGAACCTGTTCAAGGCTGTGGTCGCGGCGGCGCGGCTGAACCCGGGACGGCCGGAGATCCTGGTCGACGCGGGCACTTTCCCCACGGACGGCTACATCGCCGAAAGCGCGGCGCGCATGACCGGTCACTCCGTGCGGCGGGTGCCGGTCGGGACGCTGGCGTCGGAGGTCGGTCCGCGGACGGCCGTGGTGCTGGTCAACCACGTCGACTACGTGACGGGGGAGCTGCACGACCTGCCGGGCATCACGGCGGCGGTGCACGCGGCCGGCGCGGTCGTGGTGTGGGACCTGTGCCATTCGGTGGGGGCGGTGCCGGTGCCGCTGGATGCCGCCGGTGTCGACCTGGCGGTGGGGTGCACGTACAAGTTCCTCAACGGCGGGCCCGGGGCGCCGGCGTTCCTTTATGTGGCACGGAAGTGGCTCGACGACTTCGACCAGCCGCTGACCGGGTGGGCCGGGCATGCGGATCCGTTCGGCATGACTCCGGACTATGCCGGGCGGGCGGGAATCAGCCGCGGCCGCACCGGGACGCCGGACATCCTGTCGATGCTGGCGCTGGACGCCGCGCTGGACGTGTGGCGCGACGTGACGATCGACCAGGTCCGCGCGAAGGGGCTTGCCCTGGGGGACTTCTTCCTGCGGTGCCTGGACACGCTGGTGCCGGGCGCGCGTGTGGTGACGCCGCGGTCGCACGCGCGGGGGAACCAGGTGTCGGTCGCGTGGCCGGACGCCAAGGGAGCGATGGGGAAGCTGATCGCGCGCGGGGTCATCGGGGACTTCCGGCCGCCCGAAGTGCTGCGGTTCGGGTTGGCCGGGTTGTACGTGCGGTACGCGGATGTGCTGCGGGCGGCGGAGGAGTTGAGTGGGTTGCGGTAGGGGTGTTGGGGTTGTCTGGGTGGTGGGGTTCTGCGCGGCCGGTGGTTGGTGGTTTTCTGGGCGGGGGTGATTCGTGGTGGTCGGTGAGGTGCCCAGTCGTGCGGGGTTGAACGGGCATTTCAACGCGGTGCGACGGGCGATTGGGTGGGCCGTGGCGGTTGAACGGTCCTTTCAAGCGCGTGCGGAGTGCGGGTTGGGCGTGCAGGCGGCTCGGCATCGCAGCTGAGACAGTGCGGCAAGCCAGCGTGGCAGTGCCGCGCGGCAGCACGGTGAGGCAGCGTGGCGCGCAGGTGGGTCGGCACCGCAGCAAGGCAGTCCGGCGAGGCTGGCCGCGGCGAGGTAGTGCGGACAAGCCAGCGCGGCGCCGAAGCGTTAGTCCCGCCCCTGCCAGGTCGTCACACACGCTTCGTTTCCCTCGGCGTCGGCCAGTACCCAGAATGCCGGGGCGGCCTCGGCGGATCGGAGGACGCCCCCGGCGGCCAGCGCGCCTTCGATCCGGCGCTGCGCCTCGTCGTGCGGCACCGACACGTCGATGTGGATCCGGTTGCGCTGGGGGCGCGGGGCGTCCATTTGCTGGAACCAGATCGACGGCCCCTGACCCCGCGGGTCGACCACCTCGGGCGGCCGCGGGCCGTCGACGTAGTCCATCACCGCCCGCCAGAACGGCGCGATCCGCGAAGCGTCGAGCGTGTCGATCGCGATTTCCAGCACCTGCGCGTCCCCCGGCGACGGCTCGTGTCCCAGCTCCCGCACCAGCTCGGAGATGCGCCGGGCCAGGTCGATCTCCCTCGCGGTCACCGGGGCGAGCACCAGCCGCACGCGACCCGGCCGGATGTCCACCGCGACCTCGTCCGCCACCGACAGCACCCGCTGCGCCACAACCCCCGCGTCCCGCGCCGACGGCACCGAAACCGCGGTCGACAAACCCGTCAGCACGTACCGCCAGCCGGCGTCGTGCACCGCTTCCGAGATCTCCGCCCCAGTTAGCCCCATCGGGTGCAACCTACCCCCACCGTCCACAACAGACAATAGTTGACCGGAGCAGCGGGAGGGGTGGGAGGCCGCTGCTCCGGCCGGTTATCTCAGCTCGCGGCGACCGGCGCGGCCGAGAATCTTCTGTTTTGACCTCTTCACCTTCGCCGATCACGAGCGCCGCGAACAGGGTCCAATGGCCCTGTTTGCCGACGGGAAATGTCACGCCGCCGGGTGGCGTACACGGCGGCTTCGGTACGCCGCTCGAAGCCGAGTTTGTGCAGCACCGACGACACGTAGTTCTTGACCGTCTTCTCGGCCAGGTGCAGGTGCTCCCCGATCTGCCGGTTGGTCAGCCCGTCCGCGATCAGCTCCAGCACCCGCCGCTCCTGCGGGCTGAGCTGCGCGTACCCCGGATCCGCCTGACCCTCGCCGCGCATCCGGTTCAGCACCTTGGCGGTCAGCTCCGGGTCCAGCAAGGACGCGCCCGCCGCCACCCGCCGCACCGCGTCCACCAGGTTCATCCCGGACACCTGCTTCAGCAGATACCCAGCGGCACCAGCCATGATCGCCCCGAACAGGGCCTCGTCGTCCGAGTACGACGTCAGCATCAGGCACGCCGGCGCCGGATCCACCGACGACCGGATCTCCCGGCACACCCCGATGCCCTCGCCGTCCGGCAGGCGCACGTCGAGGATCGCCACGTCCGGTGCGAGCTGCGGAATCCGGTGCAGGGCCTCGGCGACGGTGCTCGCCTCGCCGACCACCCGGATGTCGCCTTCGGACTCCAGCACGGTCCGCAAACCCGTCCGCACCAGCTCGTGGTCGTCGAGCACGAACACCGAGACCGTCATCGCACCCTCCCCGCGCCGTTGAGCTCGGCCGTCCACACGAGCTTCGTCCCGCGCTCGCCGCTCCGGCCGACCGAACAGCTGCCACGCCACCGCGCCGCCCGCTCGCCCAGGTTGACCAGCCCGCTGCGCCGCCCGGGCTCGTCCGGAATTCCGACACCGTCGTCGGTGACGGTCAGCGTCAGCGACCGGCCGGCCACGTCCACCGCCACCTCCACCGACACCGCGTCCGCCTTCGCGTGGCGGGCGACGTTCGACAACGCTTCCCGCACCGTCGCCGTGAGATCGGCGCGCACCGGGGCAGGCACCGCCGAATCGACCGGGCCGGTGAACCCCAGCCGGGGCGTGAACCCCAGCGCGGGGGTGCAGTCCTGCGCCAGCCGCAGCAGCTCCGCGCGCACACCTTCGGCGGCCTCGTCGGGCTGGGTCAGCGAGAAGATGCTGTTGCGGATCTCGCGGATCGTGCGGTCCAGCTCCTGCACGAAACCTGTCAGCCGGTCCGCGACCTCGGGCTGCGTGACGAGCGGCCGCAGCGCCTCCAGCCCCAGCCCGGTCGCGAACAGCCGCTGGATGACCAGGTCGTGCAGGTCGCGGGCGATGCGGTCGCGTTCGGTGAACACGGCGAGCCGCTGCCGGTCCTCCTCGGCGCGGGCGAACTCCATCGCCAGCGCCGCGTGCCCGGCGAACGTGCGGGCCAGCCCGACCTCGTCGTCGGTGAACGGCGCGGTGCCGCCGAACTTCGCGACCAGCAGCACGCCCAGGGTCTCCCCGCCGACGACCAACGGCACGGCGACCGCCGAGTCCAGCCCGGTGATCTGATCCGGCATCCGGATGTTGACCTTGGCCTGCTCCTTGGCGGCGTAGCGGCCGTAGTTGCGCACGACCACCGCTTCACCGGAGCGGAACGCCGCACCGCTCGCCGTGCCGTCGACCGGCACCGTCAACCCGGCCAGGCCGGGCGGGGCGTCCTCGCCCGCGGCGACGACCTCGAACACCAGCGTGCCGGGGTCGTCCTCGCGCGGGACGGCGACCGCGGCGGCCGTGGCGCCCGCGACCGCCCGGGCGTGCTCGGCGATCAGGCGCAGCGTGCGCTGCGGGTCCTCGCCGGTCAGCAGGGCCGCGGTGACCTCGTGCGAGGCCTCCAGCCAGCGCTCGCGGCTGCGCGTCCGCTCGTACAGGGTGGCGTTGTCGATGGCCATGCCGGCCGCAGCGACGAGCGTGACGACGGCTTCCCGGTCGGCGCCGGTGAACCCGCCCTCCTTGCCGGTGAGCCGCAGCTCGCCGAACCGCCCGCCACGCGCGTGCAGCGGCATCGTCAGCGACGAGCCGGGCGCGGCCGGGTCGCCGGTGCGCACGGGCGCGGCGTCCGGCACCTGGATCACGGCGTGCGCGGCGCCGGTGAGGCCGCACGCGCTGGTGACGATCTTGGACAGGATCTCGGGCAGGCTGAGGTCAGCCGCGACCCCGACGACGGCCTCGACAAGTCCGCGAACGCCCGGTCCGATCACCACTGCCCTTCCGGCAGCCCTACCCCACGAGCCGCCGACCCGAGACTACTTCCAGCGGGATGCGGATCCAACGGTCATCGGCGGTGCTCGCCGGCCACGCCCTGGCGCGTTCGCGGGTGGCCCGGGCCCGGCCGAGCACCGTCACCCACCAGCCGGACCCGAGGTCCGGGGCGAAGGCGTCCGCCTCGAACGCGACCACCCCGTCGTGCGCGGCGACGAACAGCGGACTGGCGGCCGGCGCGCCGAAGTTGACCGCGTCGTCCGCCAGCACGAACCGGACCGGCTGGACGGCGGGCAGACCGCGCGTGGTGAACACGACGCGCCCGATCCCGGCGGTGGCGAGCAGCTCCAGGCATTGCTCCCGCCCCAGCACTTCCAGTCCGAACGGATCGAGCATCGGAGCGACCGGTCTTTCGCGCGCGGGGAACGTCACGGCCACCACGATCACCCCGGCCGGTGGTGGCCGGTAGGGCCATTGGACCCGGGGGATCCGGGGCGGCTGGGGATGGTCGCGGCGGCCGGTTGGGCTGGGGGTGGGGGGTCAGCGGTGGGTGGGCGCGGGTTGTGGCGGCGGTGTTGGCGCGGCGGTGGGTGAGGGCGGGGTTGTGGTGGGGGTGCGGGGTGAGCGGTGGGTGGGCGCGGGTTGTGGCGGCGGTGTTGGCGCGGCGGTGGGTGGGGACGGGGTTGTGGTGGGGGTGCGGGGTGAGCGGTGGGTGGGCGCGGGTTGTGGCGGCGGTGTTGGCGCGGCAGTGGGTGGGGACAGGGTTGTGGCGGCGATGCCGGAGCGGCAGTGGGTGAACACCGGCTTGTTCACAAGGGCTGGGCGCGGGTTGCGGCGGCGCTCCGGACCGGCGGCGGGTGAGGCCTGGGTTGTTCACCGGCGGTGGCCGCGGGTTTGCGGATCCGGCTCAGCCGAGGACGGTCGCGGCGAGGTCGTCGGCCAGGGCGCGGCTCGCGGCGGCGATTCCGGACCAGCGGCGCGTCAGGTCCGGGTCGATCTCCAGCGGGCGGCCGCGCACGTCGATCACCGCGCCGCCGGCCGCGGGCACCGTGACCATCGCCGTTGCGAGGTCGACCAGCCGGTGGGTGTCCGAACCCGGGTCGCAGAACGCGTCGACCGAGCCTTCGGCGACCAGCGCGCACTCCAGCACCGTGGTGGACAGGATCCGCACGCGCTGGGCCTTGTCCGCGACGCGCATCCAGGCTTCGGCGTTGCGCTTGTGCGGGCGGAGCAGGTTGACCGTCGCGCCGGTGAGCGTGGTGCGGCCGGTGGTGCGGAACGGGACCGGCTCGCCGGCGCGGGCGTGCCAGGCGCGGCCGGTGTCCAGCCACACGGTGAGCGCCTCGGTCGCCTGGCCGTCGACCGCGACCGTGCCGCCGAAGCAGCTCAGCGGCACCCCGTTGGCGGCGTTGTTGGAGCCGTCGACCGGGTCGACGACGAGCGTCACCGCGGAGCCGTTGTCGACGAAACCGACCTCTTCGCTGAGCAGGTTGACGCGGTGCCGGTCCGCCTCCTCGGCGATCGCGGCCTCGACGATCTCGTCCACGCGCATGGTCGGGGTGCCGTCCGCGCCGTCGGCGACCTTCTCGGCCAGCTCCGCGCGGGTGTGCCTGCGGCGGGCGTCCCCGTAGGCGGCGCTGGCGGCGCGGGCCATCGCGGCGAGTGCGGGGTGGACGTTCTCGGGAAGTCCCGGGGCGGGCACCGGCCACGCGATTTTCGTGCTCATCACAGTCGATCCTAAATGACTTGCCCGCTCGCGGCGTTGCGACGGATCATTCCGGCCGTGCAACCCCTTGACGAGAACCGCATCCGCAAGTCGTTCGTGAACTGCTCGAAGGGGGAGGCGCAACGGCTGGCGCTGCCGCCGGGACTGTCCGGTCTCGACTGGTCCGAAGTGGACTTCCTCGGCTGGCGGGACCCGCGTGCGGCGCAGAACGCCTACCTCGTGGCGCCCTACGGGGACGAGGTGGTCGGAGTCGCGCTGCGGGCCGCGGCGAAGCACCGGAGCTCCCTGAAGTCCTCGCTGTGCGCCTTCTGCGGCACGATCCACGCGGCGACGGACGTCTCGTTGTTCGCCGCGCGGCGGGTCGGCGCGGCGGGGAAGCAGGGCAACACCGTCGGGACGTACGTGTGCGCCGACCTGGCCTGCGGGCTGTACCTGCGGGGCAAGCGCCGCCCGGCGGTGCACAACCCGGTGGACCGCGCGCCGCTCGAGGAGCGGGTGGAGCGGATGCTCGCCAACGTGGCGCGCTTCCTGGACGAGGTGACCACCGACAACGTCGGCTGACGCCGCGCTTGGCTCGCCGCCCGGAAAGGGTGAACCACCGCGAGTGTGGAACCTCTGACACGAGTGGGAACTCGCCACGCGCGGAGGGCCGACTCGGTGGCTGGAGGGGTGGACTCGGCGGCCGGCTGATCGGTGCCCGTGAAGGCGACAAGGCGCCCGGAGAGGCGAATCAGCCGGACGCGGGACACAGACGGCGAACTGGGCGCGCTGAGTGGCGAACGCGCACTCCGGTGGGCGAATGCGCGGTCGAGGGCGAACCCGCGCCAACTGGCGAACACGCCGCGCGGAGGGGCGTACGCGGCGGCGGGAGGGTGGACTCGACGCAGCGGGTGAAGGGGCGAACCCGGAGCGGCGAACACGGCCGTGTTCGCCGCCCCGGGCGCCGGCTCTCAGCTGACGATCGGCAGTGACAGCGGCCGTCGGACGGCCTGGGCGACTCCGTCGGAGGCCAGTGCCGCCGCCACGCGGTCCGGCGCCGGGCGGCCGTACGTCGTCGTGCGCTGGACCAGTGGGCGTCCGATCGGTGCGACCATCTTCTCCAGCTCGCTGATCGTCTTGTACGAGCCGTTGTCCGCGCCCGCCATGCGGCTGATCGTCTCCTCCATCAGCGTGCCGCCGAGGTCGTTCACGCCGCCGTTCAACACGTCCCGGCAGGTGTCCTCGCCCAGCTTCACCCACGAGCACTGGATGTTGTCGATCAGGCCGTGCAGCAGGATCCGCGCCAGCGCGTGCACCGCCCGGTTCTCGCGCTTCGTCGGGCCGGGGCGGGACAGCCCCGCCAGATAAATCGGTGCGTTCTGGTGGATGAACGGCAGCAGCACGAACTCGGTGAACCCGCGCCGCCCGGTCTTCTCCAGCGCCCGCCGCTGCAGGTCGGCGATCAGCTTGATGTGCCCGACCCAGTGGGCGGGCGTGTCGACGTGCCCGTACATCATCGTCGAGGTCGTCGGGATGCCCAGCTCGTGCGCCGTGGACACCACCTCGATCCAGCTCGACGTCGGCAGCTTGCCCTTGGTGAGCACCCACCGCACGTCGTCGTCCAGGATCTCCGCCGCCGTGCCCGGCAGGGAGTCCACACCGGACTCGTGCGCGCGCGTCAGCCAGTCCCGGATGGACATGTTCGTCCGGGACGCGCCGTTCACGACCTCCATCGGGCTGTAGGAGTGCAGGTGGATGTCCGGCTGCCGCCGCTTCACCTCGGCCGCCAGGTCGAAGTACGCCGTGCCGGGCATGTCCGGGTGGATTCCGCCCTGCATGCAGATTTCCGTCGCCCCGGCCTCCCACGCCTGGTCGACGCGGTCACCGACCTGCGACAGCGACAGCGTGTAGGCGTCGGCGTCCGTGCGACGCTGCGCGAACGCGCAGAACCGGCAGCCGGTGTAGCAGACGTTGGTGAAGTTGATGTTCCGCGTCACCACGAACGTGACGTCGTCGCCGTTGACGTCCCGGCGCAGCCCGTCCGCCAGCGAGGCGAGCGCCTCCAGCTCGGCGCCGTCCGCGTGCAACAACGCGAGAGCGTCCTCATCGGACAGACCGGCCGGGTCGCGTTCCGCGCGACGCAACGCTTCCGCGATGTCAGTGTCCATCCGGCGCGGCGCGGTCGGAACCTGCGAAGCGAGTTCCTTCCAGTCGCCGTACACGGAATCGAAGTCGCTGCGCCGGTCCTCCGTGCGGCCGGTGGTGTCGACCTCGACGTGCAGGTCGGTGCGCCCGGTGCCGGCCTGGTCCTGCCAGCCGCCGTCCGGCTCCTGCCACGGGCGGCCCTCCAGGACCGCGTCCTCCCGCGCCAGGCCGGTCTCCGGATCGGCCAGCGCGGCGACGTGCCCGGCGACGCGCGGATCCAGCCACGGCTCACCGGCGAGCAGGTACTCGGGGTAGATCGTCAGCCGCTCGCGCAGCGTGTAACCGGCCTTCTCGGTCTGCCGGGCCAGCTCGTCGATCTGCGGCCAGGCGCGCTCGGGGTTGACGTGGTCGGGCGTGAGCGGCGAAACCCCGCCCCAGTCGTCGATCCCGGCGCGCACCATGAGGTCGTACTGGCTGCCGATCAGGTTCGGCGGCGCCTGGATGCGCATCTTCGGGCCGAACACGAGCCGCGCGACGGCGATCGTCGCGGCCAGCTCCTGCAGGTCGGCGTCCGGCGTGGCGCGCATCTTGGTGTCCGGCTTGGCGCGGAAGTTCTGCACGATGACTTCCTGGATGCCGCCGTACTGGCGCGCCACCTTGCGGATCGCGAACAGGGCGTCCGCGCGCTCTTCGTAGTTCTCGCCGATGCCGATCAGGATGCCGGTGGTGAACGGCACGGACGTCCGCCCGGCGTCCTCCAGCACCCGCAGCCGCACGGCCGGGTCCTTGTCCGGCGAGCCGTAGTGCGGGCCGCCGCGCTCGCTCCACAGCCGGGTCGCGGTGGTCTCCAGCATCATGCCCATCGACGGCGCCACCGGCTTGAGGCGCTGCAGGTCCTGCCAGGTCATGACGCCGGGGTTGAGGTGCGGCAGCAGACCGGTCTGCTCCAGCACCAGGATCGCCATCGCGCGCACGTAGGACAGCGTGTCGTCGTAGCCGTGCGCGTCCAGCCACTCGCGGGCCTGCTTCCAGCGGTCCTCGGGGCGGTCGCCGAGGGTGAACAGGGCTTCCTTGCAGCCCATCGCCGCGCCCTGCCGCGCGATCTCCAGCACCTCGTCCGGCGACAGGAACGGGGCGTCCAGTTTGCCCGGAACCGTCGCGAAAGTGCAGTACCCGCAGCGGTCGCGGCACAGCCGGGTGAGTGGGATGAACACCTTGCGGCTGTAGGTGATGACGCCTTCGCGGCCGGCTTCGGCCAGTCCGGCGTCGCGGATGCGGGAGGCGTGCTCGGACAGCGTTTCGAGGTCTTCGTCGCGCGCGTGCAACAGCACGGTCGCCTCGGTGATGTCGAGGGTCTTGCCGTCGCGGGCACGGGCCAGCGCGCGGCGCATCGCGGAGGCGGTGGGAGCGGATGCCATACCGGAAACGCTAGGACCGGCCCGGCCCGCGGTGCCAGGACCAGACCGCGCAAGATCGGCCACACCGGGTGGCGGGAACCCTGTTTCCGCTGCTCACCACGGCCGTGGTCGTTGCGCCGCGGCCGGTGCGGGCGTATTACCTAAAGTGTGGCTTCAGTGATCGGCAAGCGGGTCGGCGGCAAGACCTACTACTACCTCGCGCACACCGGGCGGGTGAACGGCGCGCCGCGGATCACGTCGCAGCGTTATCTCGGCACCGCCGAAGACATCGCAGCAGCTCTGGACGGTGCAGCCGGTTCACCCGACGGTACGCGGCACCTGGCGTTCGGTGACGTCGCCGCCGTCTGGTCCACCCTGGAGCGGCTCCAGGTGCGCTCGGCGATCGACGACGTGCTCGGCTCACGCAAGGCGAAAGTGTCGATCGGGACGTACTTCGCGTTGGCGGTGCTGCACCGCGCGACCGCGCCGGGCACGGATCTGGCGCAGTGGTGGGCGGACAGCGCGGCGAGCCGGTTCGTGCGGCCGCGGATCGGCGCGGCCGCCGTGCAGGACGACGAGTTCTGGCGCGCCACGCGGCGGCTGACGCGGGCGCAGCTGGAGCGGATCGAGGAGGCGGTGTCCGCGCGCGTGCGGGAACACCTGCCGGAGCCGATCCTGCTCGCGGTGGACGTGCCGAACTTCGCGACCTACGCGGAATCGGAAACCGCGGCGGCGTCCCCGGCCGGGTTGAGCACGGTGGTCACGCGGGACGGCGCGATCCCGCTGGCGTCGAGCGTGTACCGGCGGGAGGGCGCGGTCCCGTTCGGGGTGTCGGCCGACCGGCTGGCGTCGCGGGTGGCCGGCCCGGTGACGCTGGTGTTCGAGACGGGCCAGCACGCGCAGCTCGACCTCGACGACGGCAGGCACTTCGTCGGCGCGTTGCCGCTGGGTGACTACCCCGAGCTGCTGGCGCGCCCGGCGTCGGCGCGCCGATCGGTCGGCCCGGACCGCTTCGCCGGGGTGACGGCCCTCGACACGCACGCCGTGGTGTCCGGCACGACCCGGCGGGTGGTGCTCACGCACTCGGCGAAGCTGCACGCCGCGCAGGCGCGGGGGTTCGCCCAGGCGTTGAGCAGCGCCACGCGGCAGCTCGACGGTCTCGCCCTGGCGCTGGCGGCGGGCACCAACCGGCGGCCGCGCGAGCAGGTGCTGACCGAGATCGCGCGGATCACCCGGGTGCGGTGGGTCGACCGCGTGCTGTCCACGCGGCTGACCGGGACGCGCCCAGCTGAGCTGCGGCTGGAGTGGCGGGTCGACGAGAACGCCCGGTCGCGCCTGGACGAGGAGTACTTCGGCAAGCAGCTGCTGGTGACCGACCACGACTGGCCGGTCGCCGACGTGATCACCGCGTACCGGGCGCGCTACCACCTGGACTCGACGTTCCGGCAGCTCAACGGCCCGTTCGTGGCCGCGTCCGCGCCGCGGCGGCACTGGACCGAGCACCGGATCGCGGTGCACTCGCTGGTGAGCGTGCTGGCGACGGCGGTGACGCACGTGATGCGGCAGGAGGCCGACCGGGCCGGGCTGGACCTGTCGGTGCGTGAGCTGCTGGACCTGCTGTCGCGGATCGGGGAGACGGTGCTGCGGTACCCGTCGACCGGGGGCCGCCCACGCACCCGGCGGCTGCTGACCTGCCGGGACGCGGTGCAGCAGAAGCTGTTCGACCTGTTCGGCCTGGACGCCTACGCGCCCTGAGCCGGGGACTCACTCCTCGGTCAGCAGGTGCTTCTCGCGGACCGCGGGCAGCGACAGGGAGCGGTAGCCGGCCTTGTCGAACAGCACGGTGACCTTCTCGGCCTCCCGGCGCACGACCTGGCCGGTGCCCCACTCCGCGTGCCGCACCGACGTGCCGGGCTGGAACTCGCCGTCGGACGGGGTCAGCTCGGCCGCCGTGCCCGCGTCGCAGGTGTCGCAGAACCCGCACGGTTCGTCCAGCGTCTCGCCGAAGTAGCCGAGCAGGAACTGGCGTCGGCACGCGGACGTCTCGGCGTACTCGCGCATCACCTCGACGCGGGACCGGTCGAGCTTCTTGCGCTGCTCGGACACCTCGGCGGCGCGCTCGGTCGCCTCCTCCGGGTCGGTGTCGGCGTAGCTGAACTTCCCCTGCCCGGTCTCCTCGACCAGGCCGGTCTGCTCCAGCAGGTTCAGGTTGTTCATCGCCCGGCGGTGCGACTGGTCCACCTCGCCGTCGATCTCCTGGGGGCTGGCCGGGCCGTCCTGCTCGCGCAGGGACTCGGCGAGCTCGGCGATGCCCTCGTCGTCGAAGCGCCGCGCGGTGAGGAACTTCTGCAGGCTCAGGTCCTCCGGCCGGTAGAACAGCAGCGCGTCGGCGCGCTCGCCGTCCCGGCCGGCGCGGCCGATCTGCTGGTAGTACGAGTCGACCGACTCGGGCACCGACGCGTGCACGACGAACCGCACGTTCGGCTTGTCGATGCCCATGCCGAACGCCGACGTGGCGACGACGACGTCCACCCGGTCGGCGAGGAAGTCTTCGTGCACGCGTTTGCGGTCGGCCGCCTTCATCCCGGCGTGGTAGGCCGCCGCGCCCAGTTCCTCGGCGTAGCGTTCGCTGTCCTTGCGCGTCGCGGCGTACACCAGGCCGGGCTTCTCCGCGTCCCGCACCCACTGCAGCAGGGCGGCGCGCTTGTCCTCCTCGATGGTGGCGCGGTGCACCGAGAGGTGGAGGTTCGGCCGGTCGAACCCGGACACCACGCGCACCGGGTCGCGCAGGCCGAGGTGCTCGACGATGTCGTCCCGGACCGGCCCGCCCGCGGTCGCGGTCAGCGCCAGCACGCGCGGGTGCCCGAGCCGCTCGATGGCGTGCCCGAGCCGGAGGTAGTCCGGCCGGAAGTCGTGGCCCCACGCGGACACGCAGTGCGCCTCGTCGACGACGAACAGGCTCGGCCGGATCTCGTCGAGCTGCTCCAGCACCTCGTCCTTGGCCAGCTGCTCCGGCGCGAGGAACAGGTACTCGGCGTCGCCGCGGGTGACCGCGTCCCAGGCCTTGTTCGTGGTGCGCGCGGGCTGCGCGGAGTTGACCGCGACCGCGTCCGGGGCGTCGCTGTCCTCGATCTGCCCCACCTGGTCCCGCTGCAACGCGGTCAGCGGCGACACGACGAGCGTCGGCCCGTCCATCAGCAGCGCGGGGATCTGGTAGATCGCGGACTTGCCGGACCCGGTCGGCATGACGGCGAGCACGTCGTGCCCGTCGAGCAGCGCTGCCATCGCGGTCAGCTGGTCGTCGCGCAGTTCCGCCCAGCCGAAGGTGTCGCGTGCGGTCCGGCGGAGTTCGTCGTGTCTGGACACCGGCGGGGTGTTCCCCCATCCGTGGGGCGGAAACGTCGTAGGCTGCGGGCATGCTGGAGGCCTACACCGCACGGAACGAGACCGAGAACGCCGATGTGGCGCGGATCCGGGAGGTGCTGGCCACCGCGGCGGACCCGTTCTCGCGGAAGATTCCCTTGCACGTCACCGGTTCCGCGGTGATCGTGCACCCGGAGAGCCGCCGCGTGCTGCTGCGCTGGCACCAGCGTCAGCAGGCGTGGCTGCAGGTCGGCGGGCACGGCGACCCGGGTGAGACGGACCCGCTGGTGATCGCGCTGCGCGAAGGGCGCGAGGAGACCGGGCTGACCGATCTGCGGCCGTGGCCGACCGCGGACCTGCTGCACGCGGTGGTCGTCCCGGTGCCCGCGAAGGGCGCCGAGCCCGCGCACGAACACGCGGACCTGCGGTACGTGCTGGCGACCGGGCAGCCGGAAGCGGCGCGGCCGGAGAAGCCGGACGCGCCGCTGAAGTGGCTCCCGCTCGACGAAGCGATCGACGCCGTCTCGGAGGACAACCTGCGCGAGACGCTGCGCCGCGTTCAGGAGCGGCTCTAGGTGTGTTTTTGGTCAGGTTGGTTCGGGGGTGTGGCCGCCGATGCCGATGTCGTGTTCGGCGAACCAGGCGTGGGCGCGGCGCAGGTGACGGCTTTCTCGTCGGGCAGGGTTTCGGTGCAGGCCAGGCGAGAGTGGTCGTCGGGGATGCGGCCGAGCTTTGCGACATCGACGTGGATCAGCTCGCCCGGGCGGTCGCCTTGGTAGCGGCGGATCGGCTCGCCGGTGGCCCGATCACACGCGGCCGGCGGCGGCAGGCCGTGACGGCGCCCGACGCAGCGACCACCCCTGCTCCACGACACACCGGGCCAGCCGCAGCCGGCCGGTGGGGGTCAATGGCGCGTTCCGGTGCGCCATCGAGGACCTCCTGGTGATCGGCGTTGTTGCCGCAAGCCACACCGAACCCGGAGGCCTCACCCCTGTCAAGACCGTCCTCAGCGTGTCAGCCAGTCACCAACGTCCCCGGACAGCGGATCTAGGAACGTCCCCGGTGCGGGGTCTGGTCGGCGACGCCGTGGCGCAGCGGGGTGTTCGGCTCGGCCGCCGTCTGCTGCTTGGCGGGCGAGCCGCCGGCGTGGCCGGTCACCTCGGGGATCTTGGTGTGCTCGCCGTGCGACGGCTCGGCGCCCTCGTGGAGCTGGCGCTTGCGCACGCGCATCAGCTCCAGCACCGGCAGCCGGTTGGCGTGCTTCAGCTCGTAGGACATCAGCTGGTCGAGCTGCTCCTCGTCGAGCGACCGGATGCGGTGCTGCAGCGAGGCCAGTGGCAGCTCGTCGTACTCGGGCAGCGGTAGTTCGGACATGTGCCAAGGCCTACCCGGGCGGCGGCCGGGCAAACGGTTGGACCCGGCCCGGCCGGGTATGCGCCGGGGGAGAGGAGGACGTCATGACCCACGCCCTGCGCATGGTGCAGACCCACCCCGCCGACCTCGGCGGCCTCGACCCGGAGGCCATCGCCGCGTGCCTGGAGGAGTGCGTGTCCTGCGCCCAGACCTGCACGGCCTGTGCCGACGCCTGCCTGTCCGAACCGGATCCGGGCCCGATGGTGCGGTGCATCAAGCTCGACCAGGACTGCGCCGCCGTGTGCGCCGCGACCGCGCAGGTGCTGTCCCGCCGCGGCGACCCCGCCGGGATCGTCTCCGAGCTGCTGGCGCTGTGCGAGAAGGCCTGCCGGGCGTGCGCCGAGGAGTGCGAGAAGCACGCCGGGCACCACGAGCACTGCGCGGTGTGCGCCGAGGCCTGCCGCAGCTGCGAGGACGCCTGCCAGCAGCTGCGCCAGCACCTAGGCTGACAGCCACACGGCGGAGTCGGGGGCGAGTTCGTCCGCCGGTTCGGCGCTGGCCAGCAGGATCTTCCGGTGCGGCGGCAGCGCGATCGGCTCCGAGCCGAGGTTGACCACGCACACCACCCCCGGCTCGCGCCGGAACGCCAGCACGTCCGGCGCACTGTCCAACCACGACAGTTCCCCGTCCCCGAGTGCGGGGTGCTCCTTGCGGATCCGCAGCGCGTCCCGGTAGAGGCACAGCGTCGAGCCCGGGTCGTCCTCCTGCGCGGTGACCGTCTTCGCGGCCCAGTGCGGGGGCTGCGGCAGCCACGGCGTGCCGGCCGAGAACCCGAACGGCGGCGCCGAGCCGGACCACGGCAGCGGCACCCGGCACCCGTCGCGACCGCGCTTGGTGTGCCCGGACCGCTCCCACGTCGGGTCCTGCAGCACCTCCTCCGGCAGGTCCTCGACCTCCTCCAGCCCCAGCTCCTCGCCCTGGTAGAGGTACGCGCCGCCGGGCAGCGCGAGCATCAGCAGCAACGCGGCCCGCGCCCGCGGCAGCCCGCCGCCGTACCGGGAGACGTGCCGTTTGACGTCGTGGTTGGACAGCACCCAGGTGGCAGGCGCGCCCACCGCGGCGAGCGCGGCGATGCTGGAGTCGATCACCGACCGCAGCTTCCCCGCGTCCCACGGGCAGCGCAGGAAGTCGAAGTTGAACGCGGTGTGCAGCTCGTCCGGCCGCACGTACCGGGCCAGCCGCTGGGGGCTGTCCACCCACGCTTCGGCCACGAAGATCCGGTCGTCGCCGTAGTGGCGGGCGAGCTCGCGCCAGGACCGGAAGATCTCGTGCACGCCGGGCCGGCCCCAGTGCGGGTGGTCGCTGCGGTCCGGCGGCTCGACCAGGCCCTCGTGGTCCAGGCCGAGGTCGGGCAGCGCCGGGTCCTTGACCATGCCGTGCGCGACGTCGATGCGGAACCCGTCCACCCCGCGGTCGAGCCAGAACCGCAGGACGTCCAGGAACTCCGCGCGCACCTCCGGGTGGTCCCAGTTCAGGTCCGGTTGCGTGCTGTCGAACAGGTGCAGGTACCACTGGCCGTCGCCGGCCCGGCTCCACGCGGACCCGCCGAAGACGCTGCGCCAGTCGTTGGGCTCGTCGCGGAACACGTACCGCTCCCGCTCCGGCGAGCCGCGCCCTGCGGCCAGCGCGGCCTGGAACCACGGGTGCCGGTCGCTGGTGTGGTTGGGCACGATGTCGACGATGATCCGCAGGCCGTGCCGGTGCGCCTCGGCGATCAGGGCCTCGGCGTCGGCGAGCGTGCCGAACACCGGGTCGATGTCGCGGTAGTCGGCCACGTCGTAGCCGCCGTCGGCCATCGGCGACGGGTACCACGGGGTGATCCAGAGCGCGTCCACGCCGAGGCCGGACAGGTAGGGGAGTTTCGCGCGGAGGCCGGCCAGGTCCCCGACGCCGTCGCCGGTGCCGTCCGCGAAGCTGCGGATGTAGACCTGGTAGATGACGGCGTCCCGCCACCACTGGCCGCTCACGTCTGCGGCAGGTCGTGGGCCCAGGACACCAGGTGGATCAGCGCGTCGATCTGCCCGCACGGATCCGGGTCCCCCGCGATGAACTCCAGCTGCGCCGCCAGCCCCGCGCTGTCCTGGTTGAGCTCGGCGAGCACGGCGCGCAGGACGGCCCGCAGCGCCGGCTGGAGGTCGTCGATCGGGACGGCCTCGTCGGTCTCGTCGGACAGCGCGATGGTGAACAGGTCCGCGCCCTCCGGTGCCGCGCGGGCCCGCACTTCGCGGGCGATCACCGTGACCAGCTCCGCGCACAGGGGCCGGAGCAGGCCGGCGTCCGGCGCGTCGGCGCCGATCATCCTGGGCAGCACGCGGGACACGGAGTCCAGGTCTTCCCGGTCGAGGCCGTCCACGAGCTGATCGGCCAGGCGCCGCACGTCTCGCTGGGTGTTTTCGTGGCTCATCGGAAGCGAGGATTCCCCTGCCCGGAGGTGCCGAAACTCACGGCCAGCGCTGGGCGGCCGGACGGCCCAGCGGCGGGCTGGACGGGCTGCGCGCGACCGCGACGTCCGCGCCGCCGTGCCAGTCCACGCCGAGACCGCGCAGCGTCACCGCGCGGCTGATGTCGGACGGCGACACGATCCCGACGAGCCGGTCGGCGTCGAACACCAGGGCCCGGCCGTCGGCGCACCCGGACATCCGCGGCAGCAACGCCAGCAGCGGCTCGTCCGGGGTGGCGCGCGGAATTTCCGTTGGCGGGCAGGCGATTTCTCCGAGCAGGGTGTTCGGGCGCTGCTCCGGCGGGACGGCCCGCATGCGGGTCAGCGTCACCAGCCCGGCGAACCGGCCGACCGGGTCGACGAGCGGGTAGGCCGAGTGCTGGCGCAGCATGGCGTTGTCCCGCAGGAAGGTCGCCACGGTGGTGGCGGCGGGCGCGGTGGCCGGGCGCATGGTCATCACGTCCCGCACCCGCATGGCGGCGAGGCTGGTGCCGAGTTCGGCGTCGCGTTCCTCGGCCAGCGCCAGGTTGACGATGAACAGGCCGACCAGCAACGGCCACACGCCGAGCCCGATCGGCCCGCGGAGCAGGGTCACCACGCCGAGCGCGCACACGGCGAAGCCGAGGACGCGGGCGGCGCGTGCGCTGCCGAGCGTGGCGCGGTGCCGGTCGTTCCACGCCGCCCACAGGATCGACCGCAGCACGCGGCAACCGTCCAGTGGCGCCACCGGGATCAGGTTGAACACACCCAGCACGAGGTTCAGCACCGCGAGGTAGCCGAGCACCGCGCCGGACAGCGAATCGCCGATCGGCGACGTCATCCAGGTGGCGAAGCCGAAGATCGCCGCCAGCAGCAGGCTCATCAGCGGCCCGGCGAACGCCACGCGGAACTCCACGCCGGGCGACCGCGGTTCGCCACGCAGCCGCGTGACGCCGCCGAGCGACCACAGGGTCACCTCACGGACCTCGAGTCCCGATCGCCGCGCGACGAGTGCGTGCGGGAGTTCGTGGGCGCACAGCGACACCACGAACAGCGCGGCGGTGATCAGGCTCGCCACGATGTAGGCGAACACCCCCTGCACCGGCGCGAGCGGCGCCCACTGGGTGAACGGCAGTGCCACGACCAGCACCCCGGCCATCGCGAAGACACTCCAATGCAGACCCACCCGGATGCCTTCGAACCGGCCCAGCCACACGGTCGTCGCCATCGCCCACTCCCCTCTCGCGCGTAAGTCCCCGTGACACCTCTACCCGCGTTGATCCTCCGTTGAACGTTTCGCCCGGCACGGTTTGGTTTCGGCGCGGAACGGGAAAGCTGAACCAGTACGACCGGCGTCAGACAGGGGACCGGCGAAGATGGACGTGTCACGGAACAGCGAGGTGGCGGCCAGCTGCGGCGGGCTGGCGGAACAGGCCCAGCTGGCGACGCGCGGCTTGTACCACCGCGCCTCCGGGGTGGGCGGCGAAACCGGCATCGACGGCGCCGCGGAGATCTACCAGGTGCTCGGATCGCTCAAGTTGCTCTCCCAGAACGTCGCGCGCAGCCTGCCCGAACTGGGCACGTGGCTGGAACGGCAGCTGTGGCTGGGGAACCTGGACGTGCCGGGTGATCAGGGCGGGTACGAAACGCTGATCACGTCGGTCTTCGACGCCACGGCCGCGCTGGCCAGGGCGCAGGAGGTCACGGTGCGGCTGTGCCAGGAGCTCGCCACCGCGCAGGCCGCGGCCAAGGAGCTCTCGTATTGACCCCGCGCGAGGACGCCATCGGGCTGCACCGGGTGGAGGACCTCGACCCGCTGATCGACCGCATCGGCGACGCGCGTTTCGTGCTGCTGGGGGAGGCCTCGCACGGCACCGCCGACTTCTACCGGTGGCGCGCGGAGATCACCAAGCGGCTGATCGTGGAGCGGGGCTTTTCGTTCGTCGCCGTGGAGGGCGACTGGCCGGATTGCCACCGCGTGCACTGCTGCGTGGCGGGCGGGCGCGGTGATCCGGAGGCGGTGCTGTCCGGTTTCGACCGGTGGCCGCGCTGGATGTGGGCCAACGACGACGTGGTGGAATTCGCCCGGTGGCTGACGGCGTACAACGCGGCGCGGTTCGGCGACCGCCCGGCGGGTTTCCATGGTCTGGACGTCTACAGCCTGTGGGATTCGCTGCGGGAGATCCTGGGGTACCTGCGCGAGCACCAGCCGGGCCAGGTGGAGACGGCGCTTTCCGCGATGCGCTGCTTCGAGCCGTTCGCCGAGGACCCGCACGACTACGCGTACTCGACGCGGCTCGTGCCGGAAAACTGCGAAAGCGACGTGCTGCGGCTGCTCGCTTCGCTGCGGGAGACCGGCGACGTCCCCGGCTTGGACGCCGGTTTCGTGGCGCGGCAGAACGCCGAGGTGGTCGCCGGGGCGGAGCGCTACTACCGGACGATGGTCCGCGGTGACGTCGAATCGTGGAACGTGCGGGACGAGCACATGACCGACACGCTCGACCGGCTGCTGGAGGCGTACGGCCCGTCGGCGAAGGCCGTGGTGTGGGCGCACAACACGCACATCGGCGACGCGCGGGCGACGGACATGGCCGCGGCCGGGATGCTGAACGTGGGGCAGTTGGTGCGGGAACGCCACCCCGGCGAGTCGTTCACGGTGGGCTTCGGCACGCACCGGGGCACGGTGATGGCCGGCTCGCGGTGGGGCGCGCCCCCGGAGGACATGCCGGTGCCGCCCGCGCGGGAGGACAGCCTGGAGTCGATGCTGCACGCGGCCGTCCCCGACGCCGATTCGCTCTTCCTGCTCGACGAGGCGGGCGAGTGGGCCTCGCAAGTGCGGGGACACCGAGCGGTCGGCGTGGTGTACGACCCGCGATTGGAGTGGCGGGGGAATTACGTGCCGACGATGCTTCCGCGCCGGTACGACGCGTTCTTGTTCTGTGATTTCTCCAGCGCCGTGGTGCCTTTGCACGCACCGGTGGGGGTTTCTTAGGATTCCCATCCGCACGCCGGCAACGCAAAGGAACCACTCCACGAGGCAGTCCCCTCCCGCAACCCGATCCCCAGCCAAATCGGTTGCCGAGCAGTCGGGTCAAGGTACTCTTTCCCGCCTTGACGCGACTTCTCGGCAACCGAACACTGAGAGATCGGGTTCGGGAGGGGCAGACCCGGGCGTAGCGAAGCGAAGCCGCCGGCGCAGTAGATACCCGCGTAGCGGCAGGCGCCTAAGGCCGCCGAGGAGCAGGCAACTCCGGCAGTGGAGTGTGCGCCCGGCAGTTGGTGCACACCAGCAGGGTCGCCAGCGGCTCATCCGCCTCGTTGACGAGCTTGGCGATGCGCAGGGCGGAGTAACCGCATTCTTCGCACGGCACGGGTGGCGCCGCGCGGTCCGGGGCTATCAGTATCCGGGTTGCCGGTTTGGGCTGGCTGAGGGTCATGACTGCTTCCGCGACTCGAGGATGCCGGGGTTCAGCCGGGGTCGGCCCCCGGCGTGTTCGGTTGTGCTCGCCGCTGCCTCGACCGCCGCTCGTGCGGCGGTGCGCAGGTCCTGCCCCCGCGACAACGCGCAGGTCAGGGTCGCGACCAGGGCATCTCCCGCACCGGTGGTGTCGACGACGTGCGCGTCGCCGTGCGGGAGGAACTCGTAGCCGGCCCGGCTGACGAACACGTTGCCGTGGCCGGCCACCTCAAGTACTGCCAAGTCGAGCCCGTGCGCGAGCAGCATAACGCCCGCTTTGACCCCTTCGGCCACATTTCCGACGGGCTGTCCGGTGAGAATTTCCGCTTCCCTGGCGTCGGCGCGGAGGACGTCGGCGCACGCCAGCACCTCTTTGTCCGCGGGCACACCGTCCAGCACCACCCGGGCGCCGGCTTCGCGGGCGAGCCGGGCCGCGGCCATCGCCGTGCGGGCCGGCTGCTGCAATTGGACGATGACCGATGACGCGTCCCGGAGCAGTGCGGCCGAGGAGAGCACGTCGTGTTCGGCCACCTGGACGTCTTCGGGGATGTCCTCCAGGTAGCGCCACTGGCCGTGGTCGTCGACGACGTTCACGATGAGCGCCGAGCGGGCGTGTTCCCGCACCACACAATGCGAGACGTCGATGCCGTCGCCGGCGGCGTGGGTCAGCAGGTCGTGCCCGGCGCGGTCGTCGCCGACCACCGCGAGCAACGCGACCGGCACACCGAGCTGGGCGACGCCGACGGCCTGGTTCGCGCCCTTCCCGCCGAGGATCTCATCGCGGGAGCGCACCGCGGCCGACGTCCCGGCCTCCGGGGCGTCACCCACGCGCAGGACGAGGTCACGGGCGATCTGCCCGACCACGACCACCTCTGGTGTCACGGCGGGAGCAGTACCCGATACCGATTCGCACTAATCAACCCGAACGGGCGGCACCCGTTCGCGACGCGCTGACCTGCGCTTTCCGGCCCGTCAGGGCGCGACGGCGACCTCGCCGGTGAGAGCGCCTTCCAGCGGCTGCGTCGTCTGTTCGTCCTCGGGCCGCGCGTGCCGGCCGCGGGCGGCGTGCCTGGCTTCGGTGACGAGAGCCGGACCGCCCCACTTCAGGTCCGTGCCCGCGTCGTCGATGCGGTGCCTGCCCATGGTTTCCCTCCCCGATCGAGCGCTGACGCCGGGATACCCCCTGGCCGTTCCGCATACACCTCCCCCTCACGGGTGGTCAGCGGCGGCGTTTCCGCACGGTGGCGGCGAAGGTCGCGGCGGTGACGAAGCCGTAGGCGACGTGCGGGACCACGTCGCTGGCCCAGTCGGCGAAGCTCCAGCGGCGCGGGTCGGTGATGCGCAGAACGGTCATCGGCCCGTTGGCGGCGACCAGCGCGGCGCCGGTCGCTGCGAGGCCGCCGGTGACCGTGCCGGGCCGCCAGCCCGCGCCGTGCGCCGCCCCGTAGGCGGCGCCGACCGCAGTCCCGGTGAGCAGTCCGAGCAGCGCTCCGATGCCGCTCGCCCGAGCCTGTTTCCGCTGCTCGTCGCCGGGGATCTCGACGCCGACGGCGTGCGCGACCTTCTCGACAGTCTGCTCCGGGGTCGAGCTCGCCGGCCGCCCCCGGACGGCCATGTCGACGTAGGTCACGGCGTTGAGGGCGGTGGCCCCGGCCGCCCCGGCGGCGGCGCCCCGCAGGATCGAAGACAGCATTCCGGGCGGATACCCGGCGGCTGGGCGGGCAACCTCTAGGATCGGGGCATGTCCCGGCCGACGACCTTCACCGAGCGTGCCCGCCGGGAGCAGATCATCGAGTGCACCATCGACCTCATCTCGACCAAGGGCTACCGCGGCACGTCGCTGTCCGCGATCGCCGAGGCGGCCGGGATCTCGAAGGCCGCGGTGCTGTACCACTTCTCGTCGAAGGAGAACCTCGCGCAGGCGGCGCTGGAGCAGGTGTTCGAGCAGTTCGGCGACTACGTCCGGGCCAGGGTCGACCGCCAGCCCGACGCCACGTCCGCGGTCACCGCCTACGTGCGCGCCATGATCAGCTACCAGTCGGCCCACCGGCGGCACGTCCGGCTCATCACCGAGGTGCTGCTCGACGACGCGAACGGGACGAAGCTCAAGGCGCCCGGCTCGCACGACGCCGGCGGCCGCTGGCAAGGGCTGGCCGCCCTGCTGGAGGACGGCCAGCGCGCCGGGGAGCTGCGCGAATTCGACACCACGACGGTCGCGCTGGCGATCGGCGGCGCGATCGACGGTGTGGTGTCGCACTGGCTCGCGCACCCGGAACTGGACCTGGACGCGGCCGCCGACGAGGTGGAGCGCTTCGTGCTGGCGGCGATCACCTAACGCCGCGCGAAGGCCGGCGCGTGTTCCGGCCGGACGCCGATCCCGCCGAGGTAGGCCGAGACCACCGCGAGGAGCGGGAACCGCTGCACCGCGCGCAGCGGGGGCGGCACGCGGGTCAGGGTGCCCTCGAGTGCCGGCTTCAGCAGCATCTCGTGCTCGCCCAGCTGCGTCCGCTGCGCCACCCGCGTCGGCCACTCGCGTCGCTTTTGGACCTTCGCCAGATCCTGTGTGGACAGCCGGCCCTCGGACAACGGGCCGGCGAGGATCCGGGCGGCCGCGACGGCGTCCTGGACCGCCAGGTTCACGCCCACCCCACCGACCGGTGACATGGTGTGCGCGGCGTCGCCGAGGCACAGCAGACCGTCCACATGCCACTGCGGCAGCCGGCCCATCGAGGTTTCCAGCAGCTTGACGTCGTCCCACGACCGGATCTCGGCCAGCACCTCACCGTCCCAGCCGAACAGTTCTGCGAGCCGCCCGCGGAACCAGTCGAGGCCGCGGGCACGCAGCCGGGCGTCCTCGCCCTTCGGGATGAGGTACGAGGTCTGGTGGTAGTCGCCGCGGTCCATCGTCACCGCGACCTGCCCGTTGCCGAACACGCCGAACACCCGGCCGTCGCGTTCGTCGTGCGGGGGCGCGGGAATCCGCACCTGCCACACGTCCATCGGCAGCGGGAACTCGTCGGGCTGCAGCCCGGCAGCCTGGCGCACCACCGAATCCCGCCCGTCGCAGGCGACGACCAGGTCCGCGGACAGCTCGCCCTCGCCGTCGGAGTCCCGGTAGGTCACCCCGGTCACGCGGCCGTCCGTCCTGCGCAGACCGGTCACCTCGGTGCCCATCCGCAGGTCCAGCGGTTCGGCGGCGGCCAGCAGGTCGAGGAAGTCCCACTGCGGGACCATCCGGATGTGCTTGTGCCGTCCGGGCAGGCGGCCGAAGTTCGCCGCGACCACGGTTTCCCCGGCCACCCGCATCCGCATCTCGGTCAGTTCCGGGCCGGGCAGCTCGGCGAACTTCCGGCCCAGGCCCAGTTCGTCCAGAAGGCGCAGAGTGGACGGATGAACGGTGTCCCCGCGGAAGTCGCGCAGGAAATCCCGGTGCTTCTCCAGCACGGCCACCTTGACTCCGGCCCTGGCCAGCAGGACGCTGAGCATCACCCCGGCCGGGCCCCCGCCAACAACGCAGCACGTCACGTGTTCCATGCGGACGATGCTAACCGATCGGTCAGGGGTCTGACCGACCGGTTAGGTGTTGGGTGATCACGGAACGGGTAGCTGTGTCCGGTATGCCGACTACGTGAGGTGGCGATGGAACGCCTGAACGTGGCGCTGGTGGTGGACAACGAGGCGTTCGGCGGCGCGGAGGTCTACGTCCGGCGGCTGCTGCGGTGCCTGCCGTCGTGGGTCGCGCCGAGCCTCGTCGTGGGGGAGCCGCTCGCCGGCGCGTTCCCGGAGCGTGTGCCGAAGCAGATCGTGGCGTCGGCGGTGCGGAGCGTGTGGGCCCCGCAGGTGGAGAACGCGCTGCGAGCGCTTTCGCCGGACGTCGTGCAGGTCAACCTGGCCGACGCCGGGGCGAACCTGGCCGCCGTGCAGGCCGCGGAGTCGGTGGCGCCGACCGTGGCGACGCTGCACCGGGTCGGTGGCGCGCCGCAGTCGAGCGCGGTCTGGGACTGCTACCGGCGGCTGGCCGGGGCGCTGGCGCCGTCGCGGATCGTCGAGGCGCGGCTGCGGGACCTGGGCACGCCCGCCGAGCGGGTGACGCGCATCCGGCCTGGTGTGGACATCCCGGCCTCGCCGGTCGAGCCGTCGGACCGGACGCCGGTCGTGATCGGCGCGATCGGCGGGGCGACCGGCCCGGACCTGCTGTCCGCGGTGGCGACGCTGCGGCGGCGGGGGCGTGTGGTGCGGGTGCTGGTCGCCGGGGACGGGCGGGATCTGGCGGAGCGGGCGCGGGGCCTGCCGGTGCGGTTCCTGGGGCGGCTGCGGGACGTGAGCGCTTTCCTGCGCGGGCTGGACGTGTTCTGCCTGCCGTCGCGGCGGGACACGCTGTCGCTGGCGGTGCTGGAGGCGATGGCGCACGGGGTGCCGTGCGTGACGACCGCGGTGGGGGAGGTGGTGGACGAACTGGCGGGCGCGGCGATGATCGTCCCACCCGGCGACGGACCGGCACTGGCCGCGGCGCTGGACCGGGTCTGCACGGACATCGCGCTGCGCCGCAAACTCGCCCACGCCGCCCGGGAGAAGGCTGAGCAAGACTTCGACGTGCGTCGCATGGCGGCTGAGACGGCGGACGCCCTGGCGGCGGCGCACAACTTGAGCAGCTCGGCGCGCTGACCACCGCCGGTGGCACTGCCCGCGGCGGGCGGTTGGCTCGCTGCCCGTGCCAATCTGCCGCTGCCACCAGCGGCCGACTCGCGCCACGCTGACCGACTCGCCGCCTCCGTGCCCACCGCCGCCACGGGGGCGGCGCGCGCCGAGGTGGGTGGCGAAGTCCGTGCGATGCTGGCGCCATGACGATGACCCTCAGCGAGGCGGACTTCGCCGCGCCGATCGACCAGCGCTTCTTCGAGGACTACGAGCCGGGCGCGGTCTACGAGTACGGGCACCTCTCGGTCACCGAGAAGGAGATCCTCGACTTCGCCACCCAGTTCGACCCGCAGCCGATCCACACCCGGCCGGAGTGGGCGAACACCGGGCCGTTCGGCGGGCTCATCGCCAGTGGCTGGCACACGACCGGCCTCATGATGCGCCTGTTCGCCGACCACTACCTCTCCCGCAACGCCAGCCTCGCCTCGCCGGGCGTGGACGAGCTGCGCTGGCCCGCGCCGGTCCGGCCGGGCGACTCGCTGCGGCTGCGTGCCACCGTCGTGTCCGCGCGGGCGTCCCGCTCCAAGCCGGACCGCGGGCTCGTCCACACGCGTGGCGAGCTGCTCAACCAGGACGACCAGGTCGTGTTGAGCCTCGTCGCGATGAATCTCGTCGGCCGCCGTCCCTGAACGGGGTTTCGGAACGCTCGCCGGGGCTATCCGGGGGCAATTCGTCCCAAAGGAGTAGTCATGACCGGGCGTTCCGCAACCGCGACCAGGGTCCGCAGACCCGTGCAAACCGCAGCGACCATCGTCGCCGCCGTGTTCCTGCTCGTCGGGATCCTCGGGTTCATCCCGGGGATCACCACGAACTACGACGACCTCACCTTCGCCGGCCACCACTCCGGCGCGATGCTGCTCGGGGTCTTCGCCGTGTCCATCCTGCACAACATCGTGCACCTGCTGTTCGGCGTCGTGGGCCTGGCGCTGGCCCGCACCCCGGGCGGCGCCCGCGGGTTCCTCGTGCTGGGTGGTTTCGTCTACCTGCTGCTGTGGGTCTACGGACTGGTCATCGACCAGGACAGCGGCGCCAACTTCGTGCCGCTGAACAACGCCGACAACTGGCTGCACCTGGGCCTCGGCGTCGGCATGATCGCGCTCGGCTGGGGTTTGACCGCCGTCGAGCGCGGCCGCGAGAACCGCGCGGCCTAGATCCCGGTCAGCTGCGGGATGGTCGCGGTGCGGCCGGCCAGCAGCATGACCAGGGCCTGGATCGGGCCGCGGACCTCCGTGCCCTCGCCCGCGCGCCAGTCGGCGTCCGTCGCGATCAGACGGTGACCCGCCAGGCGTTTGCGGGCGTGGAACGGGAAACCGATCTCCCACAGGTGGTCCGCGGACGCGACCGCCGCCTCGGCCGGCATCGGCAGCCGCCGGCCGAGCGGCATCGCGATGTCCTGCGCGTGGACGTGCACGTCCATCAACGCGTTGTCGAGGCTCTGCCGCGGCGCGAGACGGCGCATGCCGACCGCCGTGCGCAGCAGTTCCACCACCTCCGGCGGCGAGAGCCGCGCCGACTCCCGCTTGGTCAGGTCGTAGACCATGCGGTTGAAGTTCCCGCGCGCCCGCAGCGCCGCCTTGAGGACCGTGCCCACTCCGACGTGCGGTGCGAGTGCCACGTGCGTCGCGACGTCGTGGACCGTCCAGCCGTCGCACAGCGACGGGTACGTCCGCTCGACGTCGGTGAGGGTCTCGTAGAGGTCGGCGATCCGCGTGCGTTCCGCGTCGATCGCCAGCCACTTGTCGTTCTGTTCCATGGGAACCTCGCCCGAAAGTGGTAAGATGGTCTGACTAGTTTAGGCAAGTTCTCTGACTATCGTCAAGGAGCCCGCGTGAACACCGGCCTGCTGCTCTACATCCCGTACCGCCACCTGGAGAACCGGGTGATGGACGCGATCCGCGCCGCCGGGTTCGAGGTGACGCTCGCGCAGGCGCGGCTGCTGCAGCGGCTCAACCCGGCCGGCAGCAGGCTGACCGAGCTGGCCGAGGCGGCGCAGGTGACGAAGCAGACCGCCGGGTTCCTGGTCGACCAGCTGGAGAAGGCCGGTTACGTGCAGCGGGTGCCGGACCCGCGGGACGGCCGGGCGCGCCTGATCCACGCCACGGACAAGGCCCGCGAGGCGGCGCCCGTCGCGGAGGCCGAGATCGCCCGCATCGAGGCGGAGTGGGAGCAGCACGTGGGCAAGCGCCGGATGGCGCAGCTGCGGGAGACGTTGGAGAAGCTCTGTGAGATCACCGATCCCTACCGCTGAGGCGGCACCGCTGAAACGAGCTCCGTGGCGACGCGGCGCCGGCTCGACGCTGTCACGAATAGCTCCGCGACGCGGCGTCGGCTCGACGCGGTCACCAGGAACACGGCGGCGCGGTACGGGTCAGCCGACCCGCATCGTGCCCGTGCGGTTCACCCCCACCGCACCCTCGACGGCCGCGGTCTACCGCGTCACCGGGCCACAGCCGGCGTTCGTCAAGATCCTCCAGGCCCCACGGCATTCCGCGGTGTTCGCGACCATCCCCGCCGGCCTCCGGGAGCGGTTCGCGCGCGAGTTCCCCTGGCGCGGCGAGGCGGACTTCCTCCGGTCCGGCTTCCGGCTGCCGCCCGGCCTGCGCACCCCCGCCGTCTTCCGCATCGACGAGCTGGGCGACGACCGCGTGGCGATGTGGCTGGAAGACGTCCAGTGCGCGGACCTCCCCTGGGACACGCCCCGGTTCGAGCGCGCGGCGCACCTGCTCGGCCGCTGGGCCGGGCGGCGGCTCGGCGGCCCGCCCGGACCGGCGCTCCGGATCCTCGCCGAAGGCCGGCTCCACCTGGACGCCATGACCCGCGACGACCAGCGCGCGCTCGCACGCCGGGTGCCGGACCTGCTCGACCGCCTCGACGCGCTGCCGCAGACCCTCGGGCACCACGACGCCTGCCCGCAGAACCTCCTGGTGCCGCGGGACGAGCCGGACACGTTCGTGGTGATCGACGTCGGCTGGCAGTGCCCGCTCCCGGTTGGTTCCGACCTGGGCCAGCTCCTCGTCGGGCTGGCCGACGAGGGCGAGTTGCCGGTCGCCGCCCTGCCCGCGCTGCGCGAGCTGGTCCTCGACGCCTACCGGGACGGCCTGCGCGCCGAAGGCCACGCCATCAGCAGGGACGAAATCGCCTTCGGCTGCGACGCCGCACTGGCGATCCGCAGCGCGTTCCACACGCCACCGGAGCTGTCCGCGTACCTGACGCGGCTCGGCCTCGCGGCTTAGGACTGCGCGTCGGCGGCGGGCGGCTCGGTCTCGTCGTGCTGCCAGAGCGCCGACCACACCAGGCCGCGGTTCTCCGTGCCGCCGGTCCGGGTCGTGCTCTCGGGCTGCTCCGGCCACAGGTTGATGGCGCCGGCCGGAATCCGGTGGGTCGTCATGCGGTTCACGGTATGCACCACGTGTTTCACCCCCGTTGCCGGGACCGCGCAGGTGCGAGTCAGGTCACTAGTCGAAGAACCGGGCGAGGTGCGCCGCGCCCGGCGCCTCCGCCGAACCGTCCTTGACCGGCCGCAGCTCGGCGAAGATGCTGGCCCCGTCACAGCCCGCGTGCAGCGGGAACCAGGTGCGCGGCGAGCCGGGCCTGCGGCAGATGCCCTTGATCGTCTGCACGTCCAGCATTCGCACGTGCGTCGGGTCGGCCACCGCGTTCACGTAGCGCCACCACGGTGACAGCACGTAGGCGATGCCGTCCGGGCGCAGCACCCGGTGCACCTCGTCCACCAGCGGCAGGAAGTCGATCAGGTGCTCCAGGATGTGCACCAGGAACACCCGGTCCGCGCACGAGTCCGCGAACGGCAGCGGCCCGGACAGGTCGGCGACCACGTCCACCTCACCGGTGGTCATCAGGTCCACGCCGAGGTTGCCCGGGTACTGCTTCTGGCCGCCGCAGCCGAGGTCGAGGATCAGCGGGTCCCGCCCGCCGACCCGGACGCGGTCCCACACGCCGAACACCCCGTCCAGCCGCCCGATCAGCTCACGCGCGGTGTCCAGGTGCGCCCGCTCGCCGACCTCGCCGGTCAGGTGCGCGACTCCGCGGTCGAAGCGGACCTTCAGGTCGAGTCCACGCAACCGCTCGTCGTACTTGAACAACTCGTCCGCCGCCCGGCCCAGGAACTCGTCCCGGAGCCGGAGGCGCTGCTGGGAAACGGGCTCGGTCATGATCCTCACGGGGGAACGACGTCGTAGGCTTCGGTGTCCCGGTTCACCACCGTAGTCGGTGACTCCAGGTGCACGGCCCCGGTGGGCAGGATGCCCGCCGCGCCGTACTTGGCGGCGACCTTCATCTGCGCCAGCACGTCCTCGCCGCAGTGCTCCGGCGGCAGTTCCTGCCAGAACTCGAACCCGCCGACGTTGACCAGTGCCTCGCGGTCGAACATCACGCAACCGCCGACCCAGGCGACCTTGTACGCGGTCCACTTCGGACGGTGCCGGACCCGCTCCGACAGGTGGGTCGGGTTGGCTGCGTTGTGCAGGGTCCAGCGCTGCCACTCGCGCGTGCCGGGCGTGACCTGCTCCGGCTCCGGCCTGTCCTCCCACTCTTCGTACGGCTCCAGCTCGTGCGGCCGCCGGTCATCCAGATAGGACAGTCCGGTGACGGCGTTGCCGACCATCCCGCAGCCCAGCTCGCTGATCGCCGAGTGCAGGCGGGTGATCGCGCCGGGTTCGAGCCACACGTCGTCGTCGAGGAACAAGACGTAGTCCGCTTTGGATTGGTCCAGCAGGTGGTTGCGCTGCTGCGCCAGCCCGCGCCGGGGCAGGTTCCGGCTCAGCTGGACCGGGTGGCCCTGGTGCCGCAGCACCCGGACCATCGCCTCGGCGGCCGGGGACTCGTAGGACGCGTCCCCATCGGACTGGTCGGCCACGTGCACCTCGAAGTCCGGGAAGTCCTGCGCGGCCAAACCGGAGAGCGTGACGGCGAGTTCGGCGGGACGGTTGCGAGTGGGGATGAGGACGTCGACCCTCACGCGCCCTCCCCGACCGGCGCGGAGGTGCGGATCTTCTCGATCACCGACGTCGTCGAGTGGTCGGCGACGTACCCGAGCACGCGGACCTCGCCGCCGTAGGACCGCACGGTCGGCGCCTCCGGCAGCATGTTCTCGGTGTAGTCGCCGCCCTTGACGTAGAGCTGCGGCTCCAGCTGCTTCAGCAGCTCGACCGGGGTGTCCTCGTCGAACACCGCCACGTGGTCCACGCAGCTGAGCGCGGACAGCACGGCGGCGCGATCCTGCGCGGTGTTCACCGGCCGGTCCGGGCCCTTCAGCCGTCGCACGCTCTCGTCGGAGTTGACCGCGACGATCAGCACGTCGCCGAGCCGCTTGGCTTCGTTGAGGTAAGTGATGTGCCCGCGGTGCAGCACGTCGAAGCAGCCGTTGGTGAACACCACCCGTCGCCCGGCCTCGCGGTGCGCGGCGACCGCGCGGGCGAGTTCGGCGGCGGGCACCGCGGCCTCGCGTTCCCGGCTCAGCGCCAGGGACAGCTGCGCCTGGGTGCAGATCGCGGTGCCGTCCTGGTGCACCACGACGTTCGCCGCCGCCTGCGCCAGCTCCATGCAGCTCGTGGTCGGCAGTCCGGCGGCCCGCGCCAGCACGAGCGCCGCCGCGAACGTGTCGCCGGCGCCGCTGGCCTGGCTCTCCGGCGCGGGATCGGCCCACGTGCGGTAGCCGCGGCCCTCGCCGGTGAGCAGCATCGCGCCGTGCCGGTCCATCGTCACGACCGCGGCCGCGGCGCCGGTCTTGTCCAGCAGTGTCCGCCGCTCGTCCTCGAACAGGCGCGCGCGTTCCTCGCCCGGCTCCGGCAGGTCGGCGCCGAGCAGGTTCGCCGCCTCCGCGGCGTTCGGGGTGACGAGGTCGGGCCGGGCCTGCTGCCAGTGCTCGAAGTCGTGCGCGTCGACGACCAGCAGCGGAATGTCCGCTCGCAGCCGCGCCACCGCGTCCCGCAGCGGTTTGCCGAGCAGGCCGTTGCCGTAGTCGCACACCATCAGCGCGTCCGCGCCGGCGAGCGCCTTCTCCAGTGCCTTGGTGAGGCGGTTGGTCTGCACCGCGGGCAGGTCGTCGCGGTCGCCCTCGTCGAACCGCAGCAGCACCTGGTCGTCGGCGACCACGCGCTGCTTGCTGGTGCTGCGCCGAGACGGCGCGGTGAGCAGGTTCTCGGTGTCGACGCCGTGGGAGTCCAGCAGCGCGGCCAGTTCCCGGCCGGGTTCGTCGTCGCCGACGACGCTGACGAACCGGGCCCGCGCGCCGAGCGCGGCGAGGTTCGCCGCGGTGTTCGCCGCCCCGCCGGGCGACAAGGCGCGCGCGCCCACGTCGACGACGGGCGCCGGGGCCTCGCGGCAGATTCGCTCGCAGTGGCCGGACAGCCACACGTCGAGGATCGCGTCGCCGAGCACCACGACCGTGGGCGCGGTCTCCGACAGCAGCCGGACGAGGTCCGGCGTGATGGGGGCCACGTCCTTGGTCTCGCCTGCCATGTCCACCTCCACTCCTTCTCCTGCTCCACCAGTAGCCGGATCTTGGGCGAACAAACATTTCCGTTTGCTGCCTGCGGAAACGGGCACCTTGAGCGCGTGCTGAATTCCGACGCAGGGCCCGCGGTCGGCCCGATCGAAGCGAAGTGGCCGGACGTGCGCAGGATCGCCGTGCTGCGCGGTGGTGGTCTGGGGGATCTGCTGTTCGCGGTGCCGGCGATGGCCGCGCTGCGGGCGGCCTACCCGGACGCCGAGATCGTGTTGCTGGGCACGGAACTGCACCGTGAGCTGTTCGCCGGGCGCCCGTCGCCGGTGACCGAGGTGCGTCCGATGCCGCCGTACGAGAACGTGCACGAGCCGGCCGGGAAGCCGTTCGACGCGGCGGAGCAGCAGGCCTGGTTCGACGCGCTGAAGCCCGTCGACCTGGCCGTGCAGCTGCACGGCGGCGGGCGCAACTCCAATCCGTTCCTGCGCAGGCTGGAACCGCGGTACCTGGTCGGCGCGCGGACGCCGGACGCCGGGGAGGCCGACCGGTGGCTGCCGTTCCGGTACTACCAGCACGAGGTGCTGCGCGCGCTGGAGGTCGCCGGGCTGGCCGGGGCGCGGCCGGTGGAGCTGGAACCGTCCATCACGGTGACCGACGCCGATCGCGCGGCGGCGGACGAGGTGCTGGAGGGGCTGCCGGAGCCGCTGGTCGTGGTGCACCCCGGCGCCGGTGACCCGCGCCGCCGGTGGCCCGCGGAGCGGTTCGCCGAGATCGCGGCCAAGCTCGCGGCGGGCGGGCGCGGTGTGGTGGTGATCGGGGCGCCGGACGAACGTGAACTGGTCGAGCGGGTGGCCGGGCTGGCCGGGCCGCCGGTGCGCGCGCTGACGTCGCTGAGCATGTCCGCGCTGGTGGGGGTGCTGGACCGGTGCTCGGCGTTCGCCGGCAACGACAGCGGCCCGCGGCACCTGGCGGCGGCGGTCGGCGCGCCGACGGTCAGCGTCTACTGGATGGGCAACGTGGTGAACGCGGGGCCGCTCGGCCGGTCGCGGCACCGGGTGCTGATCTCGTGGACGGCGAACTGCCCGGTGTGCGGCGTCGACTGCACGCGGGAGGACCTGCCCCGCTGCGAGCACGACGACTCGTTTGTGGCGACGGTCCCGGTCGAAGACGTGCTGGGGGAGCTGGAGGAGCTGCTCGCCGGCCGGTGAGCCGGGGCGCTCGCGGCGCGGTGAGTCGGTGCGGTGGCCGGGTGGTGAGCCGGGGCGCTCGTGGGGGTTGGGCCAGGGCGCTTGCTGGGCGGGGAGCCGGGGTGCTCGCGGGGCGGTGAGCCGAGGCGGGGGCCGGGCGGTTCGTCGGCGCGATGGCCGGGTGGTGAGCCAGGGCGCGCGTGGGGCGTGGGCCGAGGGTTCGCGGGGCGGTGAGCCAGGGCGCTTGCCGGGCGGTGCCTCGGCGCGGTGGCCGGGCGGTGGGCGGGCGCGCTTGTGGGGGTTGGGCCTGGGCGTTCGTGGGGCGGCGAGCCGGGTGCTCGGCGGGGCCAGCCGTGCGTCGGCGCGGCGGCAGGGTGGTGAGCCGGGGCGCTTGCCGGGCGGTGCCTCGGCGCGGTGGCCGGGTGGTGAGCCGGCGCTCTTGTGGGGGTTGGGCCTGGGCGGCTCGTCGGCGCGGCGGCCGGGCGGTGGACCGGGGCGCGCGTGGGGCGTTGGGCCGAGGGTTCGCGGGGTGGTGAGCCAGGGCGCTTGCCAGGCGGTGCCTCGACGCGGTTGCCAGGCGGTGGGCGGGCGCGCTCGTAGGGGTCGGGCCTGGGCGTTCGCGGCACGGCGAGCCGGGTGCTCGGCGGGCGGTGCCTCGGCGCGGTGGCCGGGCGGTGGGCCGCGCGTTCGCCGACCTGTGAGCCGGTGCGCTGCCGTCCGGGGAGCTGCGCGGCGCGCGGCCGCCACCGCGACCTCAGCCCCGGTCGTCGTCGGACTCCACGCGGGCGGCCGAGATCAGCTCGGTCCAGCTGCCGTAGCTCACCGGCGGGATCGCGCGCAGCGCGGCGACCGTGTCGTCGTCGGCGCCGTTGCGTTCCGCGCACTCCAGGATCCGCGGCTTCTCCGCCGGGAAATCCAGGTCCTGCAGCGCGGCCTCCAGGCTCTCCCGGGTCGTGGTGCGGTTCATCGTCGTCCCTCCTTTCCCGCCTGTGGGCTTGCCGCCCGCGGCGAGCCCAAACAGGTCAGCGTGGCGCGGCCGTCTCCAGCACCCGCACCGAGCGGGCCACCGCGAGCAGCGCCGCGTCCTCGGCCTGCCGCATCACCGTCGTGACCCGGTCGAACCGCAGCCTGCCGTCCAGCTCACGGTGGTGCGCGGACAGTTCGTCCAGGTAGCCGGGCAGGTCGGCGAGCCGGTCGTCGCTCTGGTCCAGGCACGCGACCGCGCCGGCCAGCTGGTCGAGCAACCGCGCGTACTCCGCGGTGAACTCCGGGTCGGCCTCGTCCTGCTGGGCGGCGGTCACCAGCGCCTCCGTGATGCGCTTGACCTGCTCGGAGACCTCCTTGAGCACGCTCAGCGGCGATTCGAAGGCCGACGGCAGCGGCAGGCTCCCGCGGCGGCGGTGCACCAGCCACCGGATGTTGAACCGCACGCTCTCGCGCCCCCAGCTGACCGCCTCGTCGGCCCGCACCACCGTCGAATCGAGGCGGCGGGCGTGCCGCAGCCAGCGGGTGGCGGTGTCGGTGTCCCAGTCGTCGCGCAGGTCGCCGGCGATCGACTGCAACAGGTCGCGCACCTCGGCCGCGAGCGCGGTCACCGCGTCGCGTGTGTGGCGCAGGTGCACCGGCGGCAGGACCACCGTGTTCACCACCACCCCGATCGCGGCGCCGAGCAGGCTCTCACCCATGCGTTCGGCCAGGTAGAGCAGGTTGCCCGCGGTGCCGTAGGAGATCATCAGCAGCGCGGTCACCCCGACCCAGATGCCGCTGCCGCCGAACCGGTGCCACTGGCCGAGCAGCATCCCGACGAACACCGCGGCCGCGAGCGCCAGCGCCGGCTGCGGGATCAGGTGGGCGGCGGCGTAGGCGAGGGCCAGCCCGAGCAGCAGCGCCGCGGTCTGCTGTGCGGCGTTGGTGAGCGAGCGGTAGACCGTCGCGGTCATCAGGAACACGGCGGCGTACGGCGCCATGAACGACTGCGGCGACGGGATGACCACGCGCGCGACGAGCCAGGCGAGCACCGCGGCGAGCGCCATCTTGACCGCCTGCAGCACGGCCTCGCGCTCCCGTCCGGGGAAGCGCGCGGCTCGCCGCAACCAGTACCAGGGGGACAAAATTCGTGCCATCGATGTGGCGGTACCCGGTCACACTGTCCGGCATGCGCATCAGGACTGCGACCGCGGCCGATTTCGACCGGCTGCCGGAGGTCGAACGGTCGGCTGGGGAGTGCTTCCGGGACATCGGGATGCCCGAAATCGCCGACGACGTGCTGCCGACACCCGCGGAGCTCGCGAGCTACCCCTTCGCGTGGGTGGCCGACGACCCGGAACCGGTGGCGTACCTGGTCGCGGCGCCGGTGGACGGTGCCCTGCACATCGAGCAGGTGTCGGTGCACGCGTCCCGGGCGCGGCGCGGGATCGGGCGGGCGCTGATCGAGGAGGCCGCGCGGGCGGGTTTCCCGGCGCTGACGCTGACCACGTTCGCCGACGTGCCGTGGAACGCGCCGTACTACGAGCGGTGCGGCTTCGTCCGCCTGGCCGGGGACGAGCTGACGCCCGGGCTGCGCCGGATCCGCGCGGCGGAGGCGGCTCGGGGACTCGACCGCTGGCCCCGGGTCGCGATGCGCCGCGTCTGAACCCGCCCGCGCGTCAGCGTGCGCGCACGGACTCCAGCAGGTCGATGGCGACCTGGCGGAGTTTGATGTTCTGCCGCTGCGACTGGTCCACCAGCCGGTCGAACGCTTCGCTCGCGCTGATGCCGTGCACCGCCATCAGCACCCCCTTCGCCTGGTCGATCTCGGCGCGCGAGGTGAGCGCGCTCTCCAGGTGCCGGATCTGCTGGCGCGCGTGGTACCAGCGGCGCGCGTTGCTGATCGCCGCGGAGGCGGCGCCGGTGAACAACCGCATCAGCTTCTGGTCGAACGGGTCGAACGCGCCGTCCACCCGGCTGTACAGGTTCAGCGAGCCGACGAGCTCGTCGCCGTCGCGGCCCGCGCCGAGCATCAGCGGCACGGCCAGGAACGTCAGCACACCGCGCTCCTGCGCCGCGGCGGCGAAACCTGGCCACGTCTCATCGTCCTGTTTGGACACCGCGCGGACCGGTTCGCGCGTGCGGACGGCCAGCAGGCAGGGGCCGTCGCCCGCGTCGTACTGGGCCTGGTCGATCCCCGTCAGTTCGTTGTCGGTGGTGGCCGCGGTGCGCGGCCCGGTGTCGTCGAGCAGCGTGACGCTGACGGCGTCGGCGTCCGCGATCGCGTTCACGGCGGTCTCCGCGAGCCGCCGCAACACCGCGTCGAGTGGCTCCTCTTCGTCGATGCCGAGCCGCAGGTTCTCCAGTGCGAGGGTGACGTCGTCGAGTCTGGCCAGTGGCTCCGGCCGCTCGGATTTGGTCATGTGTGGGTTCTCTCCGCGAGTGCGCTGCCGGGCACGCCGCCGGACCGCCGCGCGGAACGCGGGCGGTGTACGGGTGCCGTGATGTGGTGGGTGATCCGGGATCCGGGGTGGATCAGAACCGGAGCCTGCCCCCCAGCACGTTCGAGCACGGCGGGGACGAATGCGGACGTATCCGCCTGGTGTCGTTCATCGTCAAGCCCTTCGCCTCGTGGTGCCGTCCGCCGTTCGGACGGCGTTGGGCGCCGGCTGCTTGACGCTGGCCAGGATCATACGTGCCCCCGCGACGGCGACAAACAGAGCCCGGAGAAGTGGATCGGGCTCGCGGTCAGGAATCCGGCCGGTCCACCTGCGCCCACAGGCTCGGCAGGTTGACCACGATGCCTTCCTGGCTGCTGCGCGCGATGATCACGACCGCGTCCTCGTCGCCGGGGTTCTCCTCGCGGTGTGGAACCCAGGGCGGCACGAAGATGTAGTCGCCCGGCTCGGTCTCCAGCCGGATCTCCTCGTCGCCGTCGGCGAACACGAACACCGGGTGCCCGGACTTGACGTAGATCGCCGTCTCGGCTTCGCCGTGGTGGTGGTCACCCGAATTGGTGTGCGGGCCGACGTGCGTCTCGCCCATCCAGACCTTCTCCGAGCCTGCTGTCTTGCCGGACACCGCCTCCAGCCGCCGCATGCCGCTGGTCTGCGCGGTGTCGCCGGTCAGCTCGCCGCCCTTGATGTGCCGCAACGGGCGGTGCCAGGCCTCGGTCACGGGGACGTCCTTCCGATCCGGTGGAGCTCTCCGTCACACGGTAGCCGGTTTCGGCGGCCCCGATCGGGGAACGGCCTGTGGTGAAGGTGTGACAACGACTGCGAGGAGGTCGGAAACCCATGGCGCAGCTCGTGCGCGACGTGATGACCCCCAACCCGGTGACGCTGTCCGCGGACACCCCGGTGCGGCAGGCCGCGCAGGCGATGCGGGAGAAGGACATCGGGAACGTGCTGGTGCGCGACGGCGACCGCCTGGCCGGCATCGTCACCGACCGGGACCTGGTGGTGCGTGCGCTGGCGGAGAAGGACGACCCGCGGAGCTGCACGCTCGGCGAGGTGTGCAGCGGCGAGCTGGTCACCGCGCGCCCGGAAGAGCCCGCCGACGCCGCCATCCAGCGGATGCGGCAGCACGCCGTGCGGCGGATCGCGGTGGTCGACCACGACCGGCCGGTCGGCGTCGTGTCGGTCGGGGACGCCGCGATCGAGCGCGACCCGTCGTCGACGCTCGGCGACATCAGCGCGGCGCGCGGCAACGCGTAGCCCGAGTGGGCGGCCCGGATCGGGGTAACCGCCCGCCATGACGAACACAGGAACCAGACCGCTCGCGGTCGTCACCGGTGCCTCCACCGGGATCGGGCGCGAGCTGGCGAAGCAGTTCGCCTCGCACGGCTACGACCTCGTGATCGCCGCGGAGAACGCGGAACTGGACGACGCGCAGCGCGAGTTGCTGGCGCTCGGCGCGCAGGTCCTGGCCGTGCGGGGCGATCTCGCGAGTTACGACGGGGTGGAGAACCGGGTCGCCGCAGTCGCGTCGGTGGACCGGCCGCTGGCCGCGCTGGCCGTCAACGCCGGGGTCGGGGTCGGCGGCGCGTTCGTGGACGGCTCGCTGCGCGACGAGCTGAACGTGGTCCACCTGAACGTCACCTCGGCCGTGCACCTGACCCGCCGCCTGCTGCCGGGAATGGTCGAGCAGGCGGCGGGGCGGGTGTTGTTCACGTCCTCGGTCGCGGCCATGACCCCGGGGCCGTTCCAGGCCGTCTACGGTGCGAGCAAGGCGTTCCTGGCCTCGTTCGCTGAGGCGCTGCGCGAGGAGCTGAAGGACAGCGGCGTGACGGTCACCGCCCTGCTGCCGGGGCCGACCGACACCGAGTTCTTCGAGCGCGCCGGGATGACCGACACCAAGATCGCCCAGGGCCCCAAGGACGATCCCGCGGAGGTCGCCGAGCAGGGGTTCGCCGCGATGATGGCAGGCAAGGACAAGGTGGTCGCCGGTTCGGCGCGCAACAAGGTCCAGGCCGCGGCGGCGCGGGCCGTGCCGGACACCGTGAAGGCGGCGATGCACCGCCGGATGGCGGAACCGGGCTCCGGCAATCAGTCCTGAGTGGACACCTCCAGGAGCACCCCGGCGAGCTCGTCCGGCGCGGTGACCATGCACTCGTGGCCGGTGCGCAGCCCGGTGACCGGCCACCCGGCTTCCCGCGCCAGGCGGGCCAGCGGCATCCGCTCGTTGTCCAGGCACACCACGGCGTGGCAGGGGATGGACTCGACCGCGCCGGTCAGCGTCGTCGGCTCGGCGAACGACCGGCGCGGGTGCGGGGCCATGTTCGCCTCCAGCCACTTCACGTCGGCGGGGTCGGTGACGCCGACGGCCGCCGCCGGCGGCACGCCGATCAGCCCGTCGACCGTCATGGAGTCCACCCACTCGGTGAACCACCCCGGCGCGCGGCTGTCCAGCGACTCGCCGTCCCGGCCGAACCACGCGTCGACGAGCACCAGCCGCGCGACGCGTTCCGGCACGCGGTCGGCGGCCTCCCGCACGACGAAACCGGCGTAGCTGTGCCCGACGAGCACGGCGTCGTCCAGGTCCGCCAGCAGGGCGGACACCTCGGCGGCGTGCGTGTGCAGCCCGGCGCCGGCGTCCATCGGCAGGTCCGGGGCGATCACGCGGTGACCCCGTTCGCGCAGCCGGGCCGCCACGCGGTCCCAGCACCAGCCGCCGTGCCACGCGCCGGCCACGAGGACGTACGTGCTCATGCCGCCTCCCGCCACTCGGTGAACCGCTTGCCCGCCTCGTCGGTCGACAGGCCCAGCTGCTCGCACATCCAGTGGAAGTCGAAGAAGAACCGCTCGTGGGCGATCAGGCCGTCACGCACCTGCCAGTGGCAGGCGAACGGCAGCTCGAACGACTTCCCGGTCGGTTCGATCCCGGCCAGCGCGCCGCGCATCGTGGCGCTGATCGTGCCCGAGCCGACCACGAGGTCCCCGGCCGTGCGCAGGTAGTCGGCGCGCACGCGGTAGTCGGGGAACGCGCGGAAGAACCCGGCGAACTGGCGCTCGGCCTCCGCGGTGCCGTGCGCGACGGCCCGGAAGGGGACGGTTTCGATGACCACGCCGGGGTGGCACTGGGCGAGCGCGGCGCCGGTGTCGGCGCGGCTCTTGGCTTCGGCGTAGGCGCGGACTGTGCTTTCCACGGTTCCTCCTCAGTCGGTGACGGTCAGGACGACCTTGCCGGTGGTGCGGCCCTCGGCGAGCAGGCTCAAGGCGCGCTGGGCCTCGGTAAGCGGGAACGTTTCGCTGACGTGCGGCGACAACTGTCCCTTGTGGACCAAATCGGTGAGCGCGGCGAGCCCGGCCGCGTCCGGGTCGACGAGGTAGCCGACCGCGCGCACGCCGAGTTCCGCGGCGCGCTCGTGCAGGCCCGGCGTCCACGCGGACTGGCCGCTGACCAGCAGTCCGCCCGGCCGGAGGGCGCGCAGCGCGGTCAGGCCGTGCTCGCCGCCGAACATCTGGACCACCACGTCCACGTCCCGCGCGGGCGGCCCGGTCCGGTGGTCGGTCACCTCGTCGGCGCCCAGCGCGCGTACGAACTCGTGCTTCGGCGGGCTCGCGGTGCCGATGACGTGCGCGCCGCGGGCCTTGGCGATCTGCACGGCGAGGTGCCCGACGCCGCCGGCCGCGCCCGAGACCAGGACACGTTGGCCGGCCGACACGCCGGCCACGTCGGTGAGGATCTGCCACGCCGTCAGCCCGGCGAGCGGCAGGGCGGCGGCTTCGGTGAAGCCGAGCCCCTCCGGCATCGGCGCGAGGTGGCGGGCCGGGGCGGTCAGGTAGTCGGCGAACGCGCCCGCCGCGCGCGGGAACCACGGCATGCCGTAGACGCGGTCGCCGGGCGCGAACCGCGTCACGCCGTAGCCGACCTGCTCGACCACACCCGCGACGTCCCAGCCGTGGGTGTGGGGCAGCGACAGGACCATGTTGTAGGCCTGGCCGATGGCGGTGTAGTGGTCGACGGGGTTGACGCCCGCCGCGACGACCCTGACCAGGACGTCGCCGGGGGCGGGCCGCGGTGCGGGCACCTCGGCCACTTCGAGCGGGTCGCCCCACGCCCGCTGCAGTACCGCTCGCATGTCGTCTCCTCCAAGTTGGTGGACACTCGTACGGTAAGTTCGCGCGGTTGTAGGCGGCAATTCTCCGCAGGGAATCGAGCAGGCGGTGGACGGCTGTCCGGGATAGACTGGCCGGGTGGCTGACGTGCACGTGGACAAGCGGGTGCAGCGCGGGCTGCGCTCGCGGCGCGCGATCCTGGACCGGGCGATGGACATCGCCTCCGTGGAGGGGCTGGAGAGCCTGTCCGTGCGCCGGCTGGCGACCGAGCTGGACGTGAGCAAGAGCGGGGTGTTCGCCCAGTTCGGCTCGAAGGAGGAGCTGCAGCTGGCGACGGTGCGCGCGGCCGTCGAGGTGTTCGTCGGCAAGGTCGTGAAGCCCGCGCGGAAGGCGCCGGCTGGGCTGCGGCGGGTGTGGGCGCTGGCCGAGTCGTGGCTGGCGTACGTGCGGCAGCCGGTGTTCGCGGGCGGGTGTTTCTTCGTCGCGACCGCGGCCGAGTTCGACGCGCGCCCCGGCCGGGTGCGCGACGCGATAGCCGCCGGTCGGCGGGACTGGCAGACGCTGTACCGCACGACGATCGCCGAGGCGCAGGAGCTCGGCGAGATCGACCCCGACGTGGACCCGGCGCAGCTGGCCTTCGAGCTGGACGCGCTCACCAGGGCCGCCGCCGAGGACGCCCTCCTGCACGACGACCCGTCCCGCTACGACTACGCCCGCACGGCGGTCCGCGCGCGGCTGGCGGCGGTGGCGACGCCGGACGCGCCCGCCCTGCCGGTGGACTGAGAAGTTCCGTGCCCGGCGGTTAGCGAACCCGCCCCGGTGGAACACGTCCGGCATGAAGGTCGTGGTCACCGGGGCGTCCGGCAGCATCGGCACCGCGTTCCTGCGCGCGGCCGCGCGCAGGCCGGGCTGGGAGGTCGTGGGGCTGGCGCGGCGGATTCCGGACGCTCGTCCACCGTATGACAGCGCCCAGTGGGTTGACTGCGATCTCGACTCCGACTCCGCCCCGGACGTCCTGCCGAAGGTCTTCGCGGGCGCGGACGCCGTCGTCCACCTCGCCTGGGCCATCCACCCGGGTGTCGACGAGCCGCCCCGCAACCGGACCAACATCGAAGGTTCGCAGGAGGTCCTGGCCGCCGTCGCCGAGGCCGGGGTGCCGCAGCTGGTCTGCGCGTCCTCCGTCGCCGCCTACACTCCGGCCCCGCGCTGGACCCGCGTCGACGAAGACTGGCCGCGCACCGGCGTCCCGGGCAGCGCCTACAGCCGCGACAAGGCGCGCCTGGAACGCCTCGTCGAACTGTTCGCCCGGCAGCACCCGGACGTGCGGGTCGCGGTGTTCCGGCCGTGCGCCGTCGCCCAGTACGACTCCGGTGCGCAGCTCGCGCGGTGGACGCTGAGCCCGCTCCTGCCGACCGCGTTGATCGGCAACCGCCTGCTGCCGGTGCCGCTGTGGAGTGGTCTGCGTGGCCAGGTCGTGCACGCCGACGACGTCGCCGACGCGATCTGCCTCATGCTCGACCAGCGCGCGGAGGGTGCCTTCAACCTCGCTTCCGAACCGGTGCTCGGCGTCAACGACCTCGCCGAACTGTTCGGCGGTTTCCGCGTCCCGGTGCCGCGGCGGCTGGTCACCACCCTGGCCCTGCCGACGTGGCGGCTCGGGTTGCAGCCGATGCACCCGGGCTGGCTCAGCCTCGCCGACAAGGCCCCGCTGATCGACACCACTCGCGCCCGCGCCCACCTCGGCTGGGAACCGCGGTACGACGCGAAGGAGGCGCTGGCCGAACTGGTCGCCGGGATGCGCGACGGCAGCGGCACGGGCAGTGGACCGCTCGCGCCGCGGGGTGCGGAATCGTGGCTGGAGCGGTTGGCTGGGATCAGGCTGGGGCGGCCCAGTCGTCAGACGCAGGCCTAGAAGGGAGCGTCGTGACCGAAACTGTCGACGCGGTCGTCGTGGGGGCGGGCCAGAACGGCCTCGTGGCGGCGAACGTGCTCGCCGACGCCGGGTGGAGCGTGCTCGTGCTCGAAGCCGCGCCGGAGCCCGGCGGCGCGGTGCGCAGTGCCGAGGTCACCGCGCCCGGGTTCCGCAGCGACCTGTGCAGCGCGTTCTACCCGCTCGGTTACGCGTCGCCGGTGCTGCGTGAGCTGGGGCTGGACTCCTACGGCCTGGTGTGGAAGCACGCGCCGCTGGTGCTGGCCCACGTCCTGCACGACGACCGGTGCGTGGCGTTGTCGCGGGATCTCGACGAGACGGCCGCCTCGGTGTCCACGTTCGCCGCCAAGGACGGCGACGCCTGGCGTGACGCGTTCGCGCAGTGGCAGAGGGTGCGGGACGACCTGCTGGAATCGGTGCTGCGCCCGTTCCCGCCGGTGCGGTCGGCGTCGAGGCTGGTGCGCCGGATCGGGGTCGCGGAGACCCTGCGGCTGGTGCGGATGGTGACGCTGCCGGTGCGGCGGCTGGGCGAGGAGCTGTTCGACGGCGAGGGCGCGCGGTTGTTGTTCGCCGGCAACGCCCTGCACACGGATCTCGGTCCGGACAACGCGGGCAGCGGTGTGTTCGGGTGGCTGCTGGGGATGGCCGGGCAGGACGTGGGTTTCCCGGTGCCTGAGGGCGGCGCGGACCGGATCATCACCGCGCTGGTGCGCCGTCTCGCGGATCGTGGTGGCCGGGTCGAGTGCAACCGCCGGGTGCGGGACGTGTTGATCGCGGGCAACCGGGCGATGGGTGTGCGGGACGAGCACGGTGAACTGGTGCGGGCCAAGCGGGCGGTGCTGGCGGACGTGCCCGCCCCGGCGCTGTACCGGGAGCTGGTCGGGGAGGAGCACCTGCCCGCCAGGTTGGTGTCCGACCTGGACCGTTTCCACTGGGACAACGCGACGATCAAGGTCGACTGGGCGTTGGATGGGAAGATCCCGTGGACGGCCGAAGAGGCGCGCCGGTCGGGCGTGGTGCACCTGGACGCGGACCTCGATGGACTGACCGCGTACGGCGCGGACCTGGCGTGCAGCCGGGTGCCCGAGCGGCCGTTCCTGTTGCTGGGCCAGATGACGACGACGGACCCGTCCCGCTCCCCGGCGGGCACCGAGTCGGTGTGGGCGTACACGCACGTCCCGCGCGGCGAGCGTTGGGACAGGGACCGGCTGGAGCGCTACGCCGACCGGATGGAAGAACTCATCGAGCGCCGCGCACCCGGCTTCCGAAGCCTGATCAAGGCGCGGTGCCCGCAGGGGCCGGCGGAGCTGGAGGCGCTCAACCCGAGCCTCGTGCAGGGCGCGATCAACGCCGGTACAGCGGCGATCCACCAGCAGTTCGTGTTCCGCCCAGTGCCAGGCCTGTCGCGGGCCGACACCCCCATCGACAGGCTCTACCTGGCCGGAGCTTCGGCCCACCCGGGAGGCGCGGTGCACGGCGCCCCAGGAGCCAACGCAGCACGAGCAGCCTTGGCGCGCAACAGAATCACCGGCGGCCTATACGGAAGTGCGATGCAAGCTGCACAACGAGCCATTTACTCGTAGCAAACCGCCACCCGGCAACGCAAAGCAGCCGACCACTCCAACCAGACCTCCCCCGCCCCCGATCCACAGCCGATCTTTAGTCGCCGACCAGC
>NZ_JAKGSD010000043.1 GCF_021654135.1 Amycolatopsis tucumanensis
ACTCACCGGTCTCCTCCAACCGGGCCGCGAAATCCCGCATGTACTGCACGTGCGCGGTGATCTCCTCCGGCGCCCACTGGTCCATCGGCACGTCGTTGACCGCCGCCGGAGCACCGCGGTAGTGCTTGAGCAGCAGATACTTCGCCATGATCGTCTCCTCGGTGTGGTGCGCCCATTCTGGCCGCGTTCGCACCGGGGACGGAGCCGATCGCGGGTTCTCGACACCGACGCCGATTTTTTCGGCGAACACGCGAAAGGCCCCCTCGCGCTGGGCGAGGGGGCCTTCCACAGGGGATCTACGGGGAGATCAGAACGCCGACTCCGGGACCTCCATGAGGTCGTTGTCGGCGGCCTCGACGACCGCGCGGCGCGCGGTCAGCTCGGGCAGCACCTGCTTGGCGAAGAACGACGCCACCGCGATCTTGCCCTGGTAGAACGCCTGGTCCTTGGCCGAGGCGCCGTCCAGCTTGGTCAGCGCGATCTCGGCCTGGCGCAGCAGCTGCCAGCCCACCAGCAGGTCGCCGGCCGACATCAGGAACCGGACGGTGTGCTGGCCGACCTTGTACAGGTTCTTGACGTCCTCCTGCGACGAGGTCAGGTAGCCGATCATCGAGCCGAGCATGCCCTGCACGTCCTCCAGGGCGCGCTTGAGCAGTTCACGCTCGTTCTTCAGCCTGCCGTTGCCCGCCTCGGACTCGATGAACTTGGTGATCTCGTTCGCGATGTAGCCCAGCGCCTGGCCCTTGTCGCGGACGATCTTCCGGAAGAAGAAGTCCTGCGACTGGATGGCCGTGGTGCCCTCGTACAGCGAGTCGATCTTCGCGTCGCGGATGTACTGCTCGATGGGGTAGTCCTGCAGGAAGCCGGAGCCGCCCAGGGTCTGCAGCGACTGCACGAGCTGCTCGGTGGCGCGCTCGGAGCCGACGCCCTTGACGATCGGCAGCAGCAGGTCGTTGACCCGCTCGGCCAGCTTCTGCGACTGCTCGTCGCCTTCGCCGGTCCACACCTGGTCCTGGAAGGACGCGGTGTAGAGGTAGACGGCGCGCAGGCCCTCGGCGTAGGCCTTCTGCAGCATCAGCGACCGGCGCACGTCCGGGTGGTGCGTGATGGTGACCCGCGGCGCCGTCTTGTCGGTCATCTGGGTCAGGTCGGCGCCCTGGACGCGCTCCTTGGCGTACTCCAGCGCGTTCAGGTAACCGGTGGACAGCGTGGCGATGGCCTTGGTGCCGACCATCATCCGGGCGTACTCGATGACCTGGAACATCTGCGCGATGCCGTCGTGCACCTCGCCGAGCAGCCAGCCCTTGGCCGGGATGCCGTGCTGGCCGAAGGTCAGCTCGCAGGTGGTGGAGACCTTCAGGCCCATCTTGTGCTCGACGTTGGTGACGAAGGCGCCGTTGCGCTCGCCCAGCTCACCGGTGTTGGTGTCGAAGTGGAACTTCGGCACGAGGAACAGCGACAGGCCCTTGGTGCCCGGCTTGGCCTCGATGCCCGGACCCTCGGGACGGGCCAGCACCAGGTGCATGATGTTCTCGGTCATGTCCTGGTCGGCGGAGGTGATGAACCGCTTCACGCCGTCCAGGTGCCAGCTGCCGTCCTCCTGCAGCACGGCCTTGGTGCGGCCGGCGCCGACGTCGGAACCGGCGTCCGGCTCGGTGAGGACCATCGTGGCGCCCCACGCGCGGTCGATCATGATCCGCGCCCAGCGCTTCTGCTCCTCGGTGCCGTTGCGGTCGAGGATCATCGCGAAGTTCGGGCCCGCCATGTACATGAACAGGGCCGGGTTGGCGCCGAGGATCAGCTCGGCCGCCGCCCACTGCACGGTCGGGGGCAGGCCGAGGCCGCCGAGGTCGTTGGTGAGGCCCAGCCGCCACCACTCGCCGTCCCAGAGCTGCTGGTAGCTCTTCTTGAACGACTCCGGCAGGGTGGCCGAGAACGTCTTGGGGTCGTACACCGGCGGGTTGCGGTCGGCGTCGGCGAAGGACTCGGCCAGCGGGCCGACCGCGAGGTTGTTGAGTTCCTGCAGCGCGCCGCGCGCGGTCTCCTCGTCGGAGTCCGCGAGGACCCCCTTGCCGAGGCGCTCCTGGACGTTCAGGACCTCGAACAGGTTGAACTCGAGGTCTCGCACGTTGGACTTGTAGTGGCCCATGTCGTCGCTCCGTTGTCGATCGGGTTTCCGGCTGGGCGCATGCTGGTCCCCTACTGGCCGGTAACATCAGGATATTACCTGTGGGTAACCGCGGCAAGCGAAACCAGCCTGTTGTGACACACGGATCGGCTAGCGGGAGCGGTACTCGACCACCCCGGGAGCCGTCGAACCGGGCGAAACCCGCTGCTCCGGGCCGTCGTCGGGCTGGGCCACCAGTATCCCGGCGCGGAAGGCGATCGTGACGGCGTGCGTCCGGTCACGGGCGGAGAGCTTGCGCAGGATGCTCTTCACGTGCGTGCGCACGGTCTCCACGGACAGGTAGAGGACCTTCGCGATGCCCGCGTTCTCCAGTCCCTCCGCGACGAGCTGCAGGACCTGGTACTCGCGGCGGGACAACGGCATCTGGGCGCGGCGCACCGCGGCGGCGCTGGCGGACTGGCGCGCCGCGGACACGAGGGTGGCCAGCGACGGGTCGACGTAGCGGCGGTCGAGGTAGGCGCGGCGGATGCCCTCGACCAGCCGGCGCGACTCGGCCGAGCGCGGGATGGCGGCGTGCACGCCGGCCGCGATGGCGTCGTGCAGGAACGCCGGGGTGCGGTTGGCCTCCCGGACCAGCGCGATCACGATCAGCGCGGGGTCGCCGGCGATCAGCAGCTTGCTGAGGTGCCCATGGGGGTCGAGTCCGGAGTCCACGAGGATGACGTCGGGGTGGATCTGCTCGGCGAGCTGCAGCGCGCCGTGCGGGTTGATGGCCTGTCCCGCCCAGTGCATCCCCTGCGTGCGCTGCACGAGCCCGGACAGGCCCTCGCGGTAGATGGGCACCGGGTCCACAGCGGCGACACCCACGCTGCGGCCGGCCGGCGGTCCCTGCGGCACCCTGCTGGGGTCGTTACTGCGCGTCATCACGAAAAGAACCTCGTCTCGGCAAGGCCGGCCGTGGGAGCAGCACCGCCAGGACGGTCCGCCCCCCTCGACGTCCGCCCGGGCTTCCGTGGCGCCTTGACCCGATCCTCCCTGCTGGAACCGGCCACGACCGACACCCGTCAATTGTCTGACCCGTCAGGGCCGTCCGCGTGACGCGGGTTCACCCGCTTGTGTCGCGCACTACTCTGAGTAAACCGAGTTCCGCAGTTCGGCGAATGCTTCGGCGAGTGTCGTCGGGGTCCAGTGTGCGTTGAGACCACTCGGATTGGGCAGCACCCACACGCGTGTTTCACCGAGCGGGTCCGGCTGGCGGCCCACTATCGCCTTCGGACGGTCGAACGCCGTCCGGAACGCGGTGATGCCGACGACCGCGAGCCAGCGCGGCCGGTACTCCGCGACCTTCGCGGCGAGCCGGACGCCGCCGGCGCGGAGCTCGTCGCCGGTCAGCTCGTCGGCGCGGGCGGTGGCGCGGTTGACGACGTTGGTGATGCCGAGGCCGAGGTCGAGCAGTTCGTCCTGCTCACTGGGGTCGAACCGGCGCGGGGTGAAGCCGGAGGCGTGCAGCGCGGGCCAGAAGCGGTTACCGGGGCGGGCGAAGTGGTAACCGGTGGCGCCGGAGTAGAGGCCGGGATTGATCCCGCAGAACAGCACGTCCAGGCCGGGCCGGAGGACGTCCGGGATGGTCGTCCCCGCCGCTGCGGCGAGCTGTTCTCTGGTGGGTCGGGAGGAAGCCATGCGAAGCCGGATACTAGCCGTCGCCGTCGACTGCCACGACGCCGAAGCGCTCGCGCGGTTCTGGTCGCGCGCGCTCGGCTACGAGGAGATCCGGCGCTGGCGGGACGACAAGGGCGTCGAGTACGTGAACGTCGGCTCGGACGACCAGGAGATGCTGGTGTTCCAGCCGGTCGGCGAGGACAAGGTCGTCAAGAACCGCCTGCACCTGGACCTGGCGCCGGAGGGCGGCAGCCAGGCCGACGAGGTCGCGCGGCTGGTGGAGCTGGGCGCGCGGGTGCTGTCGGACGACGACGGCCTGCCGTGGGTGGTGCTGGCGGACCCGGAGGGCAACGAATTCTGCGTGCTCCCGCCGCGCGAGGCGGGCTAGGCTGTCCGGGTGTTCTGCGTGTGCGTGGCCTTGGACTGGTGGGCGCCGTCCGTGTGACGGCCGTTGTGACACCCACTTCGAGCCGTCTTCGGACGGCCGTGCCCCCGAAGGCGGCTCCCTGCCCTGGAGCCTTCCGTGGAACCCCCGATCGAAGTCGGCGCCGACCTGCGCCCTGACGTAGCCGTCCGGCTGGCGTCGCAAGGTGTCCGCCTGCTGTGGCGCGACGATTTCCCGGCCGCCCGCCGCCTGCTCGCCGCCATGGGCAAGCGCTTGCCCGCGCGCTCGGCGGATTTCTACCGCTACCGCCAGTCCAGGCGGAACCGGGCGCGGGTGCTCGGCATGCTGCTGGTCGAACTCGGCCCCGACCTGCGGATCGACCTGCCGCGCGCGCCGGACGTGCGGGACGCGGTCCGGGCGGCCGGTGGCGCGCCGGGACTGGTGCCGCTGACCGAGCTGCTCGGCATGCTGAGCGCGCACGAGTGGCGGGTGAAGGGCGTGCCCGTGCCGGAGCTGGACGCGCGGATCCACCCGCACTACGGCGTGTTCTCGCCGACCCGCCAGGACTACGTCTCGCTGGTGGCCCGCGCGCCGCTGCCCGCGGTCCGCACCGCGTTCGACGTCGGCACGGGCACCGGGGTGCTCGCGGCGGTCCTGGCGCGCCGCGGGGTGCCGGAGGTGGTGGCGACGGACATCTCCCCGGTTGCCGTGGCGTGCGCCGAGGAGAACGTGCGGCGGCTCGGGCTGCCCCAGGTCCGCGTGGTGGAGGCGGACCTGTTCCCGGCGGGCCGCGCGGACCTCGTGGTCTGCAACCCGCCCTGGCTGCCCGGCGCGGCGCACTCCCCGCTGGACGCCGCCGTGTTCGACCCCGGATCGCGGATGCTGACGGGCTTCCTCGGCGGTGCGGCCGCGCACCTGGAGCCCGGTGGCGAGGCGTGGCTGGTCCTGTCCGACCTGGCGGAGCTGGTCGGCCTGCGCACCCGCGCCGAGCTGCTGACCCGGTTCGCCGCCGCGGGCCTCACCGTGGTGGACCGGCTGGACGCGCCGCGCCGGCGGTTCCCTGGCGGGGACCCGCTCGCGAAGGCGCGGTCCCGGGAGGTGGTGTCGCTCTGGCGCCTGCGGCCCTGACCGGCCGACACTGGCCGCATGGACGCCACCACCGCCGACGGCTCCCCGGTCGAGGTCTACCGCCTGCTGCCCCCGGCAGGCGAAGCGGAGATCGTGCACCGGGCGGCCCCGCCGGGCGCCGCGGTGCTCGACCTGGGCTGCGGCACCGGCCGCATCGCCCACCGGCTGGCCGAGCTGGGCCACCCGGTCACCGCGGTCGACGACTCGCCGGAGATGCTGGCGCACGTCCGCGGCGCCGAGACGGTCCAGGCGAACATCGAGGACCTCGACCTCGAGCGGCGCTTCCCGGTCGTCCTGCTGGCCAGCCACCTCGTGAACCAGCCGGACAGCGCCGCCCTGCTCGCGACGGTGGCGCGGCACCTGGCCGGTGACGGTGTCGCGCTCGTCGAGTGGCACCCGCCGTCCTGGTTCGACACGGTCACCGAGGGCGGCGGCCGGCTCGGCGAGGTGCTGGTCAGCCTCTCCGGCATCAGTCGCGACGGGCCGCTCCTGAGCGCGACTGTCCGCTACCAAGCGCGCGGACGGTCGTGGGAGCAGCCGTTCACGGCTCGCCGGCTGACCGAGTCCGAGCTGCGGGTCCGCCTCGCCGAAGCCGGTCTCCGCTTCTCCCGCTGGTGCACCCCGGACCACCGCTGGTTCGCCGCGAAACGGACGGAGGTGGCGGATTCACCACGACCCGAGTACGGTATGTGATCTGCCACACAAGCACGACGCCAAAGGAGGCGGCGTGGAATTCGCGATCGTCCTCGGGCTCGTAGTCCTGGTCTTCCTGGCGGCCGGCGTGGTCGTCACCTGGGAGGACCGCCGGGCGGCCAGGCGCAAGGCCCACCAGCGGGCCGCGGCCCTAGCGCGCCTCGGTGAGGTGGACCCGCTCGCGCCGCGCAGGCTCGCGGACCGGCTGGACGGCTGACCGCAGCACCAGGAACAGCGTGGCGGCGATCCAGCCGAGCGCGGCGCCCGTGGTGTTGGTGATCAGGTCGTCGACGTCGAAGATCCGGTACTGGAACGGCGCGGTCCCGAAGTTCGCGGTCAGCTGCGTGATCTCCACGGCAAGCGAGATCGCGAAGCCGAGCAGCACGCCCCCGGTGAACCCCCGCTTCCACAGCAGCCGCGCGAACAACCCCAGTGGCACGAACAGCAGCACGTTCAGGGTCATCTGCTCGAAGGCCGTCGTGGACAGCGCGTTGATCCCGTCCTCGACGGCCTCCCGCCGCGCGTCCGCGATCCACTGGAACGGCACCAGCTGGATGGTCTGGGCCAGCCGCCGCCCGCCTGCGTTCGGCAGCGGCAGGAACGTCACGGCGAGCGCGAACGACGCGTAGGCGATCAGCGTGGCGGTCGTCACGACGCGGCCCGGCACGATCCGCCCGAACCGGACGTGGTGCAGCACCAGTTGCGGGACCAGCACGGTCCCCCAGATGGCGAGGAACCCGATCAGTCCGAAGTGGAGTGCGTTGACCTGCGCTGTCGTCATGCTTCGACGTTATGGCGACCACCTGGCCCGCCGAATCGGCCGAGAAGCCCGGCGACGATCACCGGCATCGGCCGAACGGCCGACATTTCACCGGCCTTCCACCTTTCGGGCCTGGTGGTCGTTGCGCCGCGGAGGTTAGATCGCGCCGGTACGCCCCTGACCGGAGGAAAGATGTCCCCTTCACCTCGCGTGCTGCGACGCTGCGTAGCGGCCACCGCGGCGGCGCTGGCCGCCGTCGCGGTTTCGGCCGCGCCCGCATCCGCGGCCCAGCCGTCCGGCACCACCGACGTCCGGCTGATCACCTTCAACGACTTCCACGGCAACCTCGAACCGCCGTCCGGCTCGTCCGGCCGGGTCACCCTGCCCGACGGCTCGACGGTCAACGCGGGCGGCGCGGCCTACCTGGCCACGCACGTCAAGCAGCTGGAGAGCGAGGTCAAGAACTCGATCCTGCTGTCCGCGGGCGACAACGTCGGCGCCTCGCCGGTGGCCTCCGCGCTGTTCCACGACGAGCCGACGATCGAGTTCCTCAACGAGATGGGCGTGCGGGCCTCCGTCGTCGGCAACCACGAGTTCGACGAGGGCTACCAGGAACTGCAGCGCATGCAGTTCGGCGGCTGCCACCCGGCCGACGGCTGCCAGTTCCGCGACAGCTACGGCGGCGCGGACTTCCCGTTCCTCGGCTCCAACGTGTACTTCGACAACGGCGCGCCCGCGCTGCTGCCGTTCACCGTCGAGTTCTCCGGCGGCCAGCCGATCGGCGTCATCGGCGCCACGCTGAAGGACCTGCCGACGGTCGTCTCGGCCGAGGCCATCAAGGGCCTGAAGTTCGGCGACGAGGTCGAGGCCATCAACCGGACCTCCGGCTGGCTCGACCGGCTCGGCATCAAGGCCCAGGTCGTGCTGCTGCACCAGGGCGACAACACGCAGGGCGGCGGCCCGGACTCCTGCACCGTGAGCCCCGGCCCGGCCAGCCAGATCGCGAAGGGCGTCTCGGCGAGCGTCGACGCGATCTTCACCGGCCACAGCCACCAGCAGTACAACTGCTCGATCGCGGACCCGGCCGGCAACCCGCGCCCGGTGATCCAGGGCCTGTCGTTCGGCCGCCTGCTGTCGGTCGTCGACCTCAAGATCGACAAGCGGACCCGGGACGTCGTGCGCGGCGCGACGGTGGCGCACAACGAGATCGTCACCCGCGACGTCACGCCCGACCCGGCCGTGGCCAAGCTGGTCGACGAGGCCGTGACCAAGGCGGCGCCGATCGCGAACGAGCAGATCGGCGCCATCACCGGCGACCTGAAGGCGGCCGGCGCCGCCTCCGGCGAGTCGGCACTCGGCGACGTGATCGCCGACGCGCAGCTCGAAGCCACCGCCGCGAACGGCGCGCAGATCGCCATCACGAACCCGGGTGGCATCCGCGCCGACCTCAACTACGCGTCCTCGCCCGCGGGCGAGGGCGACGGCGTGGTGACCTACGGCGAGGCGTTCACCGTGCAGCCGTTCGGGAACATCATGCAGACCATCACGCTGACCGGCGCGAACCTGAAGAACGTGCTCGAGCAGCAGTGGACCGCCACCACCACGCGGATCCTGCAGATCTCGTCGTCGCTGCACTACACCTACTCGGCGTCCGCGCCGGTCGGGTCGAAGGTGCGGGACATCACGGTGAACGGCACGCCGGTCGACCCGGCGGCCACCTACCGGGTGTCGGTGAACAACTTCCTCGCCGGCGGCGGGGACGGCTTCACCGAGTTCACCAAGGGCACCGACCTCGCCGGCGGCCCGGTGGACCTGGACGCGCTGATCGCGTACTTCGGCGCGCACTCGCCGGTCACGCCGCCCCCGGCCGACCGGATCACCGTCGTCGCGTAGTCCCGTTGCCGGTGTGCGGCTCGGGTTGCCCGGGCCGCACACCGGTTTTCGCCCGTTCGACGTCAGGACTGCGGTACAGGACCTCCGGGATCTGGGCCAGTTCCGAGCGGCGCAGTTTCCCGCCGAGCCCGTAGAACTCCTGGAAGCTCATGATCAGCGGCCGCCACCGGTCCGGGTCGATCCGGTCGGTCGTGCCCGGCACGCGGATCTCGTCGTGCACGTGGACCTTCTGCACCCGCAGTTCGAAGCACAGGATGCTGCCGAGCTGCGCTTCGTCGTCCGCCGCGACCGGGTGGATCGCCTCCACGACCGCCTCCATGGCCACCGGGCACTCCGCGACGCGCGGCGGTGCCACGGTCGACGACGGCACCGCGGTCAGGCCGGCCACCCCGAACTTGTCCGCCTCGTAGCGGTATCCCCGGCGCAGCTTGGATTCCGGGACCTCGGCGGTGCCGGTGGTGCGGGCGAGCCGGTCGACCGCGTCGACCTCGCGCACGGACGGCAGGTTCAGCACGCACTCCCTGGTGCGTCGCAGGTTCCGGGCGGTCTGCGACCGGGCGCCGATGCCGATGATCGCGCGCCAGCCCAACCAGAACGCCGACGAGATCGGGGCGAGGTTGGGGGTGTCGCCGGCCGTGCTGACGAGCACCACCGGCGTGCCGAAGTACAGGATGTTCGGCTCGATCTCCACGTGTGTCACGGTTTCAGCTTCACGATCCACCGATGGCGCCGCTGGCGGGAAACGGACGCGTCGTTCGCCACGGAGAGCGATCCCCGGTCGTCCCATTGAGCGATATTCGTGTTGGCCCGTATCGATTGCTCAAGCCGCGCGTCTAACCAGACGACATGACTTGAATGACGGAGGTGGAACGGGTGACCTCGGAGCGGGCACGGCCGGACGAGACCGACCTGCTGAGCCTGCACGAGGCTATCGCGGAACTGCACGCCTCGCAGGGCGACTTCCGCACGGCCTACGAGCACCTGAGGACAGCGCTGGGCATCGCGCGCACCGCCCGTCCGCAGATCCCTGAGCAGTTGCGCCGTGAGTTCGACCGCCTCCGCCGCGAGCGCGCCCAGGCCCGTGAGGAAAGCCTGCGGGACGCGCTGACCGCGGTCTACAACCGCCGTTACCTGGACAACCGGCTCGCCGACCTGCTCGGGGACGCGCGGACCCCGTTGGCGGTCGCGTTGATCGACATCGATCTGTTCAAAAGCGTCAATGACACGTTCGGTCACTTGATCGGTGACCAGGTGTTGCGGCGGGTGGCCGAGTTGTTGCGCGAAGGCGTGCCCGCGCCGGGGTTTTGCGCGCGTTACGGCGGCGAGGAGTTCATGCTCGTGCTGCCGGAGGTCCAGCCGGGGACGGCGCTGCGGATAGCCGAGCACGCCCGGCGCCGGGTGGCGCAACACGCCTGGTCAGAGATTTGCCCCGGGCTCGGCGTGACGATCAGCGTGGGTGTTTCGCACGAGCCGGTGAGCGGCCCGGAGCAGCTGCGGATGGCCGACGACCTCCTTTACGCCGCGAAGCACGCCGGGCGCAACCGGGTCGCGTACCGCGAACGCGGCGGAGTCCGCGTGCTTGAGCACTGTCAGTAATTGGCGGCGGTCGTTTCCCCGTTTTGCCGGTGTGCGGCATCACCCCGTTTGTCGCACTCGGCCCGCTTTGGCGCACGCTATGTAAAAAAATCAGCAGGAGGGTGTCGTCAGGACCCGCGAGTATCTCTACGATAACGATGCTCGCCGTCCCGGCGATGATCACTGAGACGGTCCCCTCCCGGCGGGCCGGCGCGACCGAGGGAGAGGAGACCGGGTGCCAGACGACCACGCCGCAGGCCCCGGTCACAGAGCCGACGACGACGCCCCCAACGGCCGGCGACGCAGGCGTTCCCTGGACACGCACGGCGGCATCAACGTTTCGGATCTGGTAGCCCAGCACACCGGATACCGCCCGAGGTTTGATGGCGCCCGGTCGAACGCGCACACGGCGCCCGCGGACCAGGCGCCGGCGGTGGCGCGCCGGAGCGCACCCCCGGCCCGCCCGGAGCCGCGCGCGCCGGAGCCCCCACCGCAACGCCGCTCCCCGGCAACCGGCCGCACGGCAGGCGCGCCCCTGCCGCCCGCCCAGCAGCCCCGCCGGGCCGTACCCCCACGCCGCGGCGCGGCGCCGACTGGCGAGCCGTCACCCGAGACCCCGAACGGCTTCACCCCGAAGCCGCTACCCGGTGTCGCGGAGGCACCGGAGCCCTCGGGCCGGGCTGCGGCGCCGGGCCGCCACGCGGGTGGTTTCGCCGAAGCGCCAGAGCCATCGGGCCGGGCTGGGGCGCCGGGCCGCCACACCGGGGGCTCTGCCGAGGCGCCGGAGTCCTCGAACGGTGCCGCGCACCCGAGCGGTTTCACGAAAACCCCGCCCCGCACCGACGCACGGCACGCGAGTGGTTTCGCCGACGCGCCGGAGCCGTCGAGCAGGGCTGCTGCACCGGGCCGCCACGCGAACGGTTTCGCGGAGCCACCGAAGCCGAACGGCGTCGCGGCACCTGCCCGCCGCGCGCCCCAGCCCGAGCGCGCCGAGGTGCGGCATCCGAGTGGTTTCGCTGAAGCGCCGCAGCCTTCCGTTCGTGCGGAGGCCCCGCGCCGCCCGAGCGTGCCGAAGCCTTCCGGCGGTGCCGCTGCCCCGGTGCATCCGAGCGGCTTCACTGAGGTGCAGCCGTCCGGGCGTGCCGACGCCCCGGCCCACCCGAGCGGCTTCGTCGAAGCCCCGAACGGCGCGGCAGCTCGCCGTGCGCCCCAGCCCGAGCGCGCCGAGGTGCGGCATCCGAGTGGTTTCGCTGAAGCGCCGCAGTCGTCCGTCCGTGCGGAGGCCCCGCGCCGCCCGAGCGCGCCGAAGCCTTCCGGCGGTGCCGCTGCCCCGGTGCATCCGAGCGGCTTCGTCGAGGCCCCGAACGGCGCGGCGGCCCCTGCTCGCCGCGCACCCCAGCCCGACCGCGCCGACGCGCGGCACCCGAGTGGCTTCGCCGAAGCACCCCAGCCCTCCGGCCGCGCCGACGCCCCGGCCCACCCGAGTGGCTTCGTGGAGGCCGCGAACGGCGCGGCGGCCCCCGCCCGCCGCGCAAGCGCGCCCCAGCCCGACCGCGCCGACACCCGGCACCCCAGCGGCTTCGCGGAAGCGCCGCAGCCCTCCGGCCGCGCGGACGCCCCGCCCCGGCCGAGCTCTCCGCAGCCCTCGGCGCGTGCCGACGCCCCACCCCGGCCGAGCACGCCGCAGGCCGGCAACGCCGAGGCACCTCGCCCCAGCCCCACCCCTCCGCCCGCCAACCGGCGAGCCACCCCGGCCGACGAAGCGGAATCCGACGCCACCCAGCTCCGCGAGCCGGTCGAGCGGCCCGGTGGTCCGCGGCGCCCGGGGCGGGGGCGGTCGGTGAGCCCGGCGGACCGCCTGACGATGACCGACGAGCTGGAGCCCGTCGGCGATCACACCAAGGTCCGCCGCAAGATCGACAACACCCTGGCGCGCTTCGCGGCCGCCCATGAGGAGCTCGCCGCCGAGGAGGCCAAGCGCCAGGAGCGCCGCGAGCGCTTCATCGCGCGCCCGGTCGCGCTCATCGAGCAGACCCGCACCCGGCTGCAGCGCGTCGTCGCGCCGGTGAAGTCCGACGGGGACGACGAGAAGGCCGCGCCGCAGACCCGCCTGCAGGAAAAGAAACAACGCCGCAGCGACCGGTCGATCCGCATCACCCGCATCGCGTGCGCGGTGCTGGCCGGGCTGATCTTCCTCGCCACCGGCGCGCTGTGGGGCACCAAGACCTGGTTCAACAGCAAGTTCACCGAGATCGCCGCCCTCGACGAGAACTCCTCGGACATCCAGAACGCGGCAGGCCAGACCGGTGACGAGAACTTCCTCATCGTCGGCTCCGACACCCGCGCCGGCGCCACCGCCGAGGAGAACGTCGGCGACGCGGACACCGTCGGCGGCGCCCGCTCGGACACGATCATGCTGGCGCACGTCCCGGCCGACCGGAAGCGCGCGGTGATCGTGTCCTTCCCTCGCGACCTGGAGATCTCCCGGCCCGCCTGCGAACGCTACGACGCGGCCGCGGGCACCTACTCCAGCGAGATCGTCGCCGCGGCCACCAAGGTCAAGCTGAACACCGCGTACGCGGTCGGCGGGCCCAAGTGCCTCACCAAGTGGGTCCAGCAGCTCACCGGGCTGCGCGTCAACCACTTCGTCGGCATCGACTTCGGCGGCTTCAAGGAGATGGTCGACGCGGTGCACGGCGTGACCGTGCACGTCGACAGCCCGATCCGGGACACCACCCTCGGGATGGTGATCGCTGAAACCGGCGACGTGACGATCTCCGGCGACCAGGCGCTCAGCTTCGTCCGCGCCCGCCACGTGGTCGGCGACCCCACCTCGGACTACGGCCGCATCAAGCGGCAGCAGCAGTTCCTCACCGCGCTGCTGCAGAAGGCGATGTCGCAGGGCGTCATCACCGACCCGACGCAGCTCACGAACTTCGTGACCGCGTTCGCCCGCGCCACCTTCGGCGACAACATCGGCGTCGACCAGATGCTCACGCTGGCCCAGTCGATGAAGGGCCTGGACACCAGCAAGCTGAAGTTCCTCACCGTCCCGACCGTCGGCGAGCCGAACACCCGCGGCAACGAAGTGCTCCTGGAGACCAAGTCCAAGGAGCTGTTCCAGGCCATGATCGACAACACCCCGCTGCCCGGCACCCCCGAGTACGAGGCGGCGAAGGCGGCCGCGAGCGCGACGCAAACCCCGCCGCCCAGCTCGTCGAAGTCGTCGAAGTCGTCGAGTTCGACCTCGTCGGACTCGTGACAACTCGTTAGCGCCGGTTCATTCCGGGTTCACTTCGCGATGCGGCGATTGCCCCGAACGGGTCGTAGAGTGTGGCCATGCGCGAGGCTTACCACGTCGAACTCGAAGACCTGGCCGCGAACCTGGCGGACATGTCGCTCCAGGCCGCCGCGGCCATGAAGAAGGCGACCCAGGCACTGCTCGAAGCGGACCTGTCCCTGGCCGAGCAGGTGATCGGCGACGACCAGAAGATCGACGACGCTCGTGCCGAGAACGAGGAGAAGGCGTACGCCCTCCTGGCGCTGCAGGCGCCGGTCGCGACCGACCTGCGCACCGTGCTGGCCGTGATCCACGCCGCGGAGAGCCTGGAGCGGATGGGCGACCTCGCCCTGCACGTCGCGAAGGCGGCCCGCCGCCGCCACCCGCAGGCCACCCTGCCCGAGCCGGTCCGGAACTACTTCGCCGAGATGGGCGAGCTGGACGTCCGGCTGGCGGAGAAGGTCGCCGACGTCATCAAGAGCCGGGACGTCGAGGCGGCCCGCGCCCTCGAGGAAGAGGACGACCGCGTCGACGAGATCCACCGCCACCTCTTCACGGTGATCATGGACAAGGACTGGGAGCACGGGGTCGCGGCCGCCGTCGACATCACGCTGCTCGGCCGGTTCTACGAGCGGTTCGCCGACCACGCGGTGTCCGTCGGCAAGCGGATGGTGTTCGTGGCGACCGGCAAGATGCCCGGCTACGCCCACGACGAGGACCTCTGACGAACTAGGACGGGCCGCCCTGCAGCCGCTGGTGCAGGGCGGTCATCCGCGCGTCCAGGTCGGCCGCGGTTTCCGCGGCGGCGCGCAGCTCGTCGGCGAAGTCGGCCGGCGCGGTGCCGGCGTACTTGTAGAACAGCTTGTGCTCGACCGCGGCCCAGAAGTCCATGCCGACCGTGCGCATCTGGATCTCCACCTTGACCCGCTCGACCCGGTCGGACAGGAACACCGGGATCCGCACGATCAGGTGCAGGCTGCGGTACCCGTTCGGCTTCGGCTCGGCGATGTAGTCCTTGGTCCGCACGACCTCGACGTCGTCCTGGCGGCCCAGCATCTCGGCGACCAGGTAGACGTCCGGCACGAACGGGCACACCACGCGGATCCCGGCGATGTCCTCGATGTGCTCGCGGATCGCCTCGATGCTCGGCTCCAGGCCCTTGCGGGCCAGCTTGTCGAGGATCGCCTCCGGCGACTTGACGCGGCTCGCCAGGTGCTCGATCGGGTCGTGCTGGTTGGCGAAGTCGAACTCCTCGGACAGGATCCGCAGCTTGGTCATCAGCTCGTCGATGCCGAACTTGTAGACCATGAGTTCCCGCTGGAGCGCTCGAAGCAGCGCAGCTGAGTGGCCGACTTCGTCGAGCACGGTCATGCGACCAGCCTACCGAGGTCGATCAGGGCGCATCCCGCACCGAGCGGGTCGCCCCGATCGAGGCCGCGACGACGCAGCAGATCGCCAGCCACTGCAGCGGGTGCAGCGCCTCCCCGAGCACCAGCAGCCCGGACAGCGCCGCGACGGCCGGTTCGAGGCTCATCAGGATGCCGAACACGCGCGGCGGGATCTTGCGCAGCGCCTCCAGTTCGAGCGAGTACGGGACGACCGACGACAGCAGCGCCACCGCGAGCCCGATCAGCAGCACCCACGGCGACAGCAGGTTCGTGCCGCTCTCGACCACACCGGCAGGCATCGCCGCGACCGCGGCCACGGCCATGCCGAGCGCGAGCCCCTTGCCCTCCTCGGTGCGCTTGCCCAGTGACGCGCTGAGCAGGATGTAGAGCCCCCAGCAGGCGCCCGCGATCAGCGCGAACACGATGCCGAGCATCGACAGGTCGCCCCGCGTCTCGGCGAGCAGCACGACGCCGCCCGCCGCCAGCAGCGCCCACAGCACGTCGAGCCAGCGCCGGGACCCGGCCAGCGCCACCGCGAGCGGCCCGAGGAACTCGATGGTGACCGCGATGCCCTGCGGAATGCGCGCCAGCGCCTGGTAGAAGGTCAGATTCATGGTGCCCAGCACCACGCCGTAGGCGAGGACCACCGGCAGCGCCCGCCGGCCCATGCGCAGCACCGGGCGCCACACGAGCAGCAGCACCACCGCGGCGAAGAACAACCGCAGCGCGACCGTCCCGGCAGGCCCGGCGACCGCGAACAGCTGCTTGGCGAGCGAGGCGCCCACCTGCACGCTGACGATCCCGATCAGCACCTGCAGCGGCGGCGGGATGGCGCCGAGCGCCCGCCCGGCCGCCGCGACCGCCCGGGGCTTCGGCAGCCGCCCGCCGACACCGTCCACGTAAACCTGAACCACGTCCCCGACGCTAGCGGCACCCACCGACAGTTCCCACCGGATTTGCCTCACTGCCCGCTTGACCTCCACCAACGTGGAGGTTGCAGGCTCGTGATCACCGAGTCGGTGAGCGAAGAGGGAGCCAGCGGTGCGCGTGGTCCAGGTGGTCGGTTTCGGTGGTCCCGAAGTGCTGGTTCCCGGGGAGGCTGCGGACCCGGTGCCGGGAACGGGCCAGGTCGTGGTCGAGGTGGCGGTCGCGGGCCTGTCGTTCGTCGAGACCCAGATCCGCCGCGGCACCGACCGCTGGCACGAGCGGCCGCGGTTGCCGTACGTGCCCGGCAGCCTGGTCGCCGGTCGGGTGGACGCGGTCGGCGACCAGGTCGACCCGGCCTGGCTGGGCCGCCGGGTCGTGGCCGGCACGGGCGAGGCCGGCGGCTTCGCCGAGCGGGCCGTCGCGGCGGTGGCCGACCTGTTCCCGGTGCCCGACGACCTGGGGCTGCCGGAGGCCACGGCGCTGCACAGCGACGGCAGCACGGCGCTGGGCCTGGTCGAGAACGCCGGGATCGCCGCGGGCGAGTGGGTGCTGGTCGAAGCGGCGGCCGGCGGGGTGGGCAGCCTGCTGGTGCAACTCGCCCGCGCCGCGGGCGCCAGGGTCGTCGGCGCCGCCGGTGGCTCCCGGAAGCTCGAACTGGTCCGGGAGCTCGGCGCGGACGTCGTGGTCGACTACACGCAACCGGGCTGGGCCAAGGAGGTGCTCGACGCGACCGGCGGCGCGGGTGCCGACCTGGTGTTCGACGGCGTCGGCGGTGCGATCGGGCAGGCCGCGTTCGAGGTCACGCGCCGCGGCGGCCGGTTCTCCGTGCACGGCGCCGCGAGCGGCGAGCCCACGTCCGTCGATCCGGACGACGCGCGGGAGCGGGGCGTGACCGTGATCGGCATCGAGCAGCTCTTCGAGTTCCCGCCGAACGTGGCGCGGTGGGCCGGGCAGATGATGTCCCGCGCGGCCGCGGGGCTCGTCCGGCCGGTCATCGGGCAGACGTTCCCGCTGGAACGGGCCGCCGACGCGCACGCCGCGGTCGAGAACCGCACCACCGTGGGCAAGACCCTGCTGGTGCTCTGAAACGAAGCGACCCCCTCGGCGCGGGGCCGAGGGGGTCGCCGGGGAACGACGATCAGCCGAACCGGCCCGAGATGTAGTCCTCGGTCGCCTTCTCGTTCGGGTTGGAGAAGATCTTCTCCGTGTCGTTGATCTCGACGAGCCGTCCCGGCTGGCCGACGCCGGCCAGGTTGAAGAACGCCGTCTGGTCCGACACCCGCGCCGCCTGCTGCATGTTGTGCGTGACGATCACGATGGTGTAGTCCTTCTTCAGCTCGGCGATCAGGTCCTCGATCGCGAGCGTCGAGATCGGGTCCAGCGCCGAGCACGGCTCGTCCATCAGCAGGACGTCCGGCCGCACGGCGATGGCCCGCGCGATGCAGAGCCGCTGCTGCTGACCACCGGAGAGGCTGCCGCCCGGCTTGTTGAGCCGGTCCTTGACCTCGTTCCACAGATTCGCGCCGCGCAGCGCCCGCTCGGCGATCTCGTCGAGCTTCTTCTTGTTCTTCGTGCCCGCCAGCTTCAGCCCCGCCACCACGTTGTCCCGGATGGACATCGTCGGGAACGGGTTGGGTCGCTGGAACACCATGCCGATCGTGCGGCGGACCTGCACCGGGTCGACCGAGGACGCGTAGATGTCCTCGCCGTCGAGCAGGACCTCACCGTCGACCCGCGCGCCCGGGATGACCTCGTGCATCCGGTTCAGCGTGCGCAGCACGGTCGACTTGCCGCAGCCCGACGGGCCGATGAAGGCCGTGACGTTCCGCGGCGGCACGGACAGCGTGACGCTGTCGACGGCGTGGAACTTGCCGTAGTAAATGTCGAGGTCCTTGACGTCGATTCGCTTGGCCATAGCGGAACGCTCACTTCTTCTTCGGGGCGACCAGGCGGGAGACCACCGTGGCGATCAGGTTGATGAGGGCGATGATGATGACGAGGGTCAGCGCGGCGCCCCAGATCCGGTCGAATCCGACGCTACCCGGTTCCATGGAGTTCGTGGCCCGCTCGGTGTTCATCAGCAGCGGCAACGACGCCTGGTTGTCAGCGAACAGGTCCCAGTTGACGTAGGCGGAGTAACCGACCAGCACCAGCAGCGGCGCGGTCTCGCCCATGACGCGGGCCAGCGCCATCATGACACCGCTGATGATGCCGGACAGGGCCGTCGGCAGGACGATCTTCATGATCGTCTTCCACTTCGGCACGCCCAGCGCGTAGGAGGCCTCGCGCAGGTCGTCCGGCACGATCCGCAGCATCTCCTCGGCGGAGCGCACGACGACCGGGATCATCAGCAGCACCAGGGCCAGCGACACGGCGAACCCGCTGCGCGGCAGGCCGAACGTGGTGATCCACAGCGCGTAGATGAACAGCGCCGCCACGATCGAGGGGACACCGGAGAGGATGTCCACCATGAACGTGGTGACCTTGGCCAGCCTGCTGTCCCGCCCGTACTCCACCAGGTAGATGGAGACCAGCAGGCCGAGCGGCACCGAGATGACCGCGCACATCAGGCCCTGTTCGAGCGTGCCGATGATGGCGTGCAGGACACCACCGCCGACCTCGTCGGACAGCACCGAACCGAAGTCCTGGGCCCACCAGTTGCTGTACGGGATGCGCTTGATGCCGTTCGCGATCACCGTGTAGAGCACCCACACCAGCGGGGCGACGGCGATCAGGAACGACAGCCACACCAGCACCGTGGCGAGCGCGTTCTTGGCCTTGCGGGCCGTGCTGACCTGCTGGAACGCCGGCGGCGACGCCAGCCGCTCGGTCTCGGACAGTGTCGAGGTCATCAGTCCGCCTTCCGCTCGCCGATGATCGTCCGGGCCGCGAAGTTCACCGCGAAGGTCAGGACGAACAGCACGAGACCGGCCGCGATGTAGGCGCCGGCCGACGTGGGGTTGTTGAACTCCGCGTAGTTCGCGGCGATCTGCGACGCGAACGTCGCGCCACCGTCGAACACGCTCCAGTCGAAGAAGTGCCCGCGGGGGATGTACAGGATGACGGCCAGCGCGATCGTCTCACCGAGGGCGCGGCCGAGGCCGAGCATCGACGCGCCGACGTAGCCGGCCTTCCCGAACGGCAGCACCGTCGTCCGGATGACCTCCCAGCGGGTGGCGCCGAGCGCGAGCGCGCCCTCGATGTGGGCGGTCGGCGTGCGCTCGAACACCTCGCGGGACAGCGAGGTGATGATCGGCAGCAGCATCACCGCGAGCACCACGCCCGCCGTGAAGATCGTGCCCGAGTAGTTCGGGAACACGTTGCCGGTGCCGAAGATCGGGATGAAGCCCAGGGTCTCGTTCAGCCACTGCGAAACCGGCGCCATCTTCGGCGCCAGCACGAGGATGCCCCACAGACCGAAGATGATCGAGGGCACCGCGGCGAGCAGGTCGACGACGTAGGCGAACGGACGCGCCAGCCGGCGCGGGGCGTACTGGGTCAGGAACAACGCGATGCCCAGCGAGATCGGCATCGCGATGATCAGGGCCACCAGCGAGGTGTAGATCGTGACCAGCAGCAGGTCCAGGATGCCGAACCGCAGGTGGGTGGGGTCGCCGGTCTCCCAGATGCGGGAGGTGAGGAAGTTGATCTCGTTCGCGCTCAGTGCCGGAATCGCCTGCACCAGCAGGAAGATCCCGATCAGCGCGATGAGTGCGACGACGAAGATGCCCGCGCCGGTGCTCAGGTTCTTGAAGATGCGGTCACCCGGCCGCACCTTCGCGGTCTTGTTCGGTGAGGCCAGTGAGGGAGTTCGCTCAGTGGCCGGTGGTTGCGCCGTAATCGGGGGCCTCCGGGAGTGGTCTAGACGCAAGCGGACGCCCACCGGTGTCGCCGGTGGGCGTCCGCCTCGCGAGTGACTCGCTCATCAGTTACTCAGTGCAACCCGTTCTGGGGTGGCAGTCGATCGTCAGGAGATCGCGTTGATCGAGGTCAGCACCTTGTCCTGCAGGGACTGCGGGAGCGGCACGAAACCCTTCTCGGCGATCGGCTGCTGGGCGGTGGTGGCAGCCACGGTCAGGAACGCCTTCATCGCCTTGGCGGTGTCGGCGTCGTAGCCCTTCGAGCAGACGATCTCGTAGGTGGTCAGCAGCAGCGGGTACGCGCCCGGGGTGTTGCTGGCGTAGATGGCCTTGAGGTCCATGGCCAGGTCGTTGCTGCCCGGGGTGCGGAAGGTCGCGGCGTCGAGCGCCTTGGCCACGTTCTCCGGGGTCAGCTCGACGGCGCCGGAGCCGCTGTCCAGCTTGGCGGCGCTCAGGCCGTCCTTGACGTAGGACGACTCGATGTAGCCGATGGCGCCGTCGGCGGCGCGGATGCCGGAGGCGACACCGTTGGAGCCCTGGGCGCCGTTGCCGACGCCGCCCTTGAAGGCCTTGCCGGTGCCCTGCGTCCAGGCGCCCTTCGAGGCGGCCTCGAGGTAGGTCTGGAAGTTGTCGGTGGTGCCCGACTCGTCCGACCGCGAGAACACCTGGATCGGCTTGTCCGGCAGGTTGACGCCCGCGTTGAGGGCGGCGATGGCCGGGTCGTTCCACTTGGTGATCTGGCCGTTGAAGATCTTGGCCGTGACCTCGCCGTTCAGCGTGAGCGAGGAGACGCCGTCCAGCTTGTAGGCGATGGCCACCGGGCCGACGACCAGCGGCAGGTTCCAGGCCTCGCCGCCGGCGCAGCGCTCGTTGGCCTTGGTCTGCTCGTCGCCGGTCTTCAGCGGCGAGTCCGAGCCGCCGAAGTCGACCTGCTTCGCGGTGAACTGCTTGACGCCCGAGCCGGAGCCGGTCGCGTTGTAGTTCACGATCTGGCCGGCGCAAGCCTTGGTGTACTGCTGGGCGAAGATGTCCACCGCGGTCTTCTGGGCCGTCGAACCCTCGCCGGTGAGCGGAGACTTGCCACCGCACTCGACGTTCGCGGTCGCGGTCGGCGCGGTCGCCGCACCCGAGAGCTGGGTGTTGCCCGTCGACGCCGGGTCGGTGCCACAGGCCGCGAGCACGAGGGCAGCGCTCGCCGCGATGCCGAGAGCACCCATCGGCCGCATGATCTTCACTTCATGTCCTCCAGCTAGTGATAGCCATTCGTCGCAACCGGACATTAGGCAGCACGGGTGGACGCGCCCCTCTGTACAGGTGAACGCAAAGTGAACAAGGCCGCCAATGTGAGCGGGACTACTTCACCCGACCGGGTGCCGTGTCCGGGCCGTGACCTGCAGGTTCGCGATCCGTGATGAACCATTGGCGGAGGGTTAACGTAACGGAACGGTGATCACCGTTCGTACTGGACGTCGACCTCGTGGCGGGCGAAGCCGAGTCGCGAATAAACGGCGATCGCGGGCGCGTTGTCGCCTTCCACGTACAAGATCACCTGGGGCAGGCCGCGGTCCCGGAGGTACCGCAGGCCGGCCAGCGTCAGGGCCTTGCCCAGCCCGCCGCCCTGCGCGCCCGGGTCGACGCCGACGACGTACACCTCGCCGGTCTCCCGGCCGCCGAACCGGCGCGGGTTGGCCGGGTGCACCTTCGTCCAGTGGAAGCCGAGCAGCTTGCCCGTGCTGTCCTCGGCGAGGAAGAACCCGTCCGCGTCGAACCAGTCCGCCGACTCCTCGGCGCGCAGGTCGTCGACCGTGAGCCTGCCCTGCTCGGGGTGCCAGTCGAAGGCGCGGGCGTTGACCTCGATGACGGCCTGCTCGTCCCGGCCGGGCACGAAGGTGCGCAGCGAGACGCCCTCGGGCAGCCGGGGCTCGGGCCAGTCCGGGTCGACCGGGGTGTGCATGACCAGCAGCTCGCGGGCGCGCGAGAAGCCCGCTCGTTCGGCAAGGGCGGCGGCGCCGGGGTGGTCGCCGTGCGCCCAGATGCGCAGCGGAGCGTCGCCGGCGCGGTCGACGAGCGCGGACAGCACCTCGGTGCCCACACCCTGGCGCCGGTGGTCCGGCCGCACGATCAGCTCGGCCACCTGGCGGCCGAACGCGTCACCGGAGGTGTCCAGGTGCGCGTAGCCGGCGAGCACGCCGTCGGCGCGGGCCAGCAGGTGCGGCCCGGACGCGAACTCGCCCGGCAACGGCTCGCCGGGCGAGATGTCCGGTCGCCCGTCCACCTCGCGGGCGGCGAGCAGCAGCTCACGCACCTCGCGGGTGGTCGTCTCGTCCAGTTCGTCGACCCACACCACAGTCAGCACGGATTCACGCTATCCCTGATCAGGGGGTGGAGAACTCCGTGGACAGCTCGCCGGGCTCGAAGTTGAGCGAAGTCACGCCGGGCTTGGCGCCCGCCTTGGCGGGGCGCTCGAACTTGTAGCCGACGTTGCGCACGGTGCCGATCATCTGCTCGTGCTCGGGGCCGAGCTTGGCGCGCAGGCGCCGGACGTGCACGTCGACGGTGCGGGTGCCACCGAAGAAGTCGTAGCCCCAGACCTCCTGCAGCAGCTGGGCGCGGGTGAACACCCGGCCCGCGTGCTGCGCGAGGTACTTGAGCAGCTCGAACTCCTTGTAGGTGAGTTCGAGGGTGCGGCGGCGCAGCCGTGCGGTGTACGTCGCCTCGTCGATCACGAGGTCGCCGACGCGCAGCTCGGTGTCCACCTGGGTGGCGCCGCCGTCGCGGGTGGTCGCCAGCCGCAGCCGGGCGTCGACCTCGGCCGGGCCCGCGGTGGGGAGCAGGATGTCGTCGGTGCGCCACTCGGCGCTGACCGCGACGAGGCCGCCCTCGCCGATGACCGCGATGATCGGCGTGCTGCCCTCGTCCTCGCCGGTGCCCTTCAGCAGGCGGCAGAGGCTCTTGGCCGACGCGAGATCGGTGCGCGCGTCCAGCAGGATGACGTCCCGGTGGCCGGCGTCGAGCAGCGCGGTGACCTCCGGCGCCCGGACGCGTACCGTGTGCGGCAGCAGGTCGAGAGCTGGGAGGACTGCGGTGGCTTCCGCCTCGGAAGTGAGTACGAGCAGGTCCAGGCTCATCGCCACACCGCCTTCTTGCTAGTCCGTAGCCTTGAGCGCCCCTGGTCTTAGCGGACAAGACTAGCGGGTGAACAGGCGGAAACCACCTGCTCTGCAGCCACCGTCACACTGACGTCACACTGGTGACCCATAGCCTCGGGCTGTCCAGAAGCCGGACACGAGACAGATCGGACACGAAGAGTGAGCAGACCTGCGACCCAGGACCGAGCCGTGCCACCAGCGGGATCGCGCCGCCGTGGACGCCGAGCCCGCCGCATCGTCATCAGTCTCGTCGTGCTGCTCGCGCTCCTGGTCGGGGCCGATTTCGGGCTCGCCGCGTACGCCGAGCACACGGTGTCGCAGAAGGCCCGCGAGCAGCTGAAGCTGAGCGACGACCCGTCCGTGACGATCCACGGTTTCCCGTTCACCACGCAGGCGATCGGCGGCGACTACGGGCACATCTCACTGTCCGCGTCCGGGGTGCCGATCAAGGACCTGCAGGACGTCGGTGTGACGGCCGACCTCTACGACGTCACGGCGCCGCTGTCGGACCTGGTGAACGGCAACACCGACGCGATCGACATCGGACGCCTGGAGGCCCAGGTCACGATCAAGGCCAGCGACATCAACAAGGTGGACCCGCTGACCAAGGTCGACGACCTGCGGATCGAGCCGTCGAGCATCGAGTACGTGGAGACCGGCCAGGACGCCGAGAGCGGCACGGACAGCGGCTCCGGCGGCGACCAGCAGGGCCAGGACGGCACGACGGAGGAGGAGCAGGACAAGTCCAGGGCCGGCATCCGCATCTCCGGGTACGTGCAGATCGCGGGCCAGCAGCTGGAGATCTTCTGCTTCGCGATGATCGAACTGCACGGCACGGCGATCGACATCGTGCCCAAGCGGCTGCAGTACGGGAATGACAAGGAGACGACCGTTGTTCCCGAAGCTGTGCAGCAGGCCCTGCTGCCGAACTTCAAGGCCACGATCGACACCGGCAACCTCCCGTTCGAGGTCACCCCGACGGCGGTACAGGTGAACAGCGGTTCGGTCACCATCAAGGGCGAGGCCAAGAACGTGACGTTCAGCGGGGCGACCAGCTCTACCGGAGGGTGAGGCGCGGATGACGGGCGTGTGGGTCGTGCTCGGCACGCTGGTGGTCGCGGCGGTCGCCGGCGGGCTGCTCAAGGCGCGCAACGGTCGCGTCCGGGCGGCTCGCCGGGCGCCCGCGGCCGGGCTGCCCGAGCCGGTCGCGGCGGTGCTCGACACCGGCGCCCGCGTCACCCTGGTGCAGATCTCCACCACGTTCTGCACCCCGTGCCGGCACACCCGCGCCCTGCTCGGCCCGCTGGCCGAGCGCACCGACGGCCTGAACCACGTCGAGCTGGACGTGACGAACCAGCCGGAGGTCGCGCAGGCGCTGGGTGTGCTGCGCACGCCGACCACGATCGCCTACGACTCCGACGGCACCGAGCTGCTGCGAGTCGGCGGCGTGCCGAAGGCGCCCGCGCTGCTGGAGGCCCTCGCGCCGCACCTCCCGGCGCGGGTGACGGACTGACACGCCGCTGAGCTGGGCTGAGTGGGCCCTCGCGCCTTCCGGCGGGTGTGATCGGCTGACACGCCGCCGGCTGCGCTGAGAACGCCCACATGCCGCGCCGTCCGGCGCGGTTGGTGGAGAGACATGCCGCTGGGTGCGCTGAGGGTGCCCTCGCGCCGCATCTCCCGGCGAGGGTGGCGAGAGACATATCGCTGGCTGCGTTGAGGGTGTCCTCGCGCCGCACCTCCCGGCGGGTGTGGCGGATTGACTTGCCGCTGGCCGCGCTGCCGGTGGCCCTGGTACTGCACCTTCCGGCCCGCGTCGCGGAGCCACCTGCCGCTGGTCGGGCTGTTGGTGACCCTCGCGCCGCACCTCCCAGCGCGGTAACGGACTGCCACGCCACTGGCCTGCGCTGAGAACGCCCACGTGCCGCGCCGTCCGGCGCGGGTGGCGGAGTGACCTACCGCTGGCTGCGCTGAGGGGCCCTCGCGCCGCGCCTTCCGGCGGGTGTGACTGGATTGACACGCCCGCTGGCCGCGCTGTTGGAGGCCCTCGCGCCGCACCTCCCATCGCGGTAACGGACTGACACGCCACTGGCCTGCGCTGAGAACGCCCACGTGCCGCGCCGCCCGGCGCGGGTGGCGGAGTGACCTACCGCTGGCTGCGTTGAGGGTGCCCTCGCGCCGCGCCTTCCGGCGGGTGTGGCGGATTGACTTGCCGCTGGCCGCGCTGCTGGTGGCCCTGGTGCTGCACCTTCCGGCCCGCGTCGCGGAGCCACACGCCGCTGGCCGGGCTGTTGGTGACCCTCGCGCCGCACCTTCCGGCCCGCGCGACGGAGCGACAAGCCGCCGACCACGCTGCTCCCGGCCCCCACGCCGCCCCTCCCGGCGTGCGTGACCCAGTCACACACCGCTGACCTGGGCCGAATTTCTTTCTTGGATCGTGGGAATGCTCTCACTGGGTGGACGCCACTCCCACTTTCAGGGACGTCCGGGTAGCCTGACGCTCGTGTGCAGGCTGCCCCTCACTCTGCTGACGCAACGTCGCGCGGTCGACTTCTGCCGCGTGCGCAGCAGCCTGTGTCTGCCCTAGCGGGTCCGCCTCAGCCGTACCCGCTTCTCCCCCCGCCGGAAAAACCCATTCCGACGCGCGCTCACGCGCGCCCCGCCAGGGAGGTGACATGTCAGCAGGCCCAGCCGTAGACCCCCGTGGACCGCGCTTCGCGGCCGTCATCACGACCGTCGTGCTCGCGGTGGTCCTGATCACGGGCTGGTGGCCGTTGCTGGCCGTCCAGACGGTCGTGTTCGCGATCGGCGCGTTCATCGGGCTCAAGCCGGCCCCGTACTCGCTGCTCTACCGCTACCTCGTGGCGCCCCGGCTCGCGCCGACGTCCGAGCGGGAGGACGCGGCGCCGCTGCGGTTCGCCCAGGCGGTCGGGTTCGTGTTCGCGCTGGTCGGCACCATCGGCTACGCCACCGGGGTCACCGCGCTCGGCATCGTCGCGACGGCGTTCGCGCTGTTCGCGGCGTTCCTCAACGCGGCCTTCAACTTCTGCCTCGGCTGCGAGATGTACCTCCTGATCCGGCGCGTGGCGCCGAGCCAGGCTTCCTGACAGTCCACCCACGAGAAGAAGAAAGCGAGTAGTGCTCTCATGAGCCGTGAAGACGTCCTGGTCACCACGCAGTGGGCCGAGGAGAACCTGAACACCCCCGGCGTGGTCTTCGCCGAGGTGGACGAGGACACCACCGCCTACGACGGCGGCCACATCCGCGGCGCGGTCAAGATCGACTGGAAGACCGAGCTGCAGGACCCGGTCCGCCGCGACTTCGTCGACAAGGCGGGCTTCGAGGCCCTCCTGTCGGAGAAGGGCATCTCCAACGACGACCTGGTCGTCCTGTACGGCGGCAACAACAACTGGTTCGCCGCCTACGCGTACTGGTACTTCAAGCTGTACGGCCACGACAAGGTCAAGCTGCTCGACGGCGGCCGCAAGAAGTGGGAGCTGGACGGCCGCGAGCTGACCTCCGACGAGGTCAAGCGCGAGCGCACCAACTACGCCGCCAAGGAGCCGGACACCTCGATCCGCGCCTTCCGCGACGAGGTCGTCGACGCGATCGGCACCAAGAACCTGGTCGACGTCCGCTCGCCCGACGAGTTCTCCGGCAAGCTGCTGGCCCCGGCGCACCTGCCGCAGGAGTCGGCGCAGCGCGGCGGCCACATCCCGACGGCGCTGAACGTGCCGTGGGCCAAGACCGCGAACGAGGACGGCACCTTCAAGACCGCCGAGGAGCTCATTGAGCTCTACAACGAGGCGGGCCTGGACACGTCCAAGGCGACCATCGCCTACTGCCGCATCGGTGAGCGCTCCAGCCACACCTGGTTCGCGCTGCACGAGCTGATCGGGCTCGAGGACGTGAAGAACTACGACGGTTCGTGGACCGAGTACGGCTCGCTGGTCGGCGTGCCGATCGAAACCGGAACGGGGAAGTGACGATGAGTGCTGACGGTTGCGGCGCGCCGGTCCAGACGGCTACGCCCGCGGACATCGACACCAACGGTCAGGTCGTGGTGGCCGGCAAGGTCGTCGGCGGCGACGGCCCGGTCGGCGGCGCCTACGTGCGCCTGCTGAACGGTGACGGCGACTTCGCCGGCGAGGTCCAGGCCTCCCCGGAGGGCGACTTCCGGTTCTACGCCGCGCCCGGCGCCTGGACGGTGCGTGCCCTGCACCGCTCGGGCAACGGCGAAGCCTCGGTGACCGCCGAAGGCCCCGGCCTGCACCAGGTCGCGATCTCGGTCGGCTGATTCCACCCTCGACGGCCACCCCCGCGCACGCCGCGGGGGTGGCCGTCGTCGTACCCGGACGAACCCGGCGCCGGGCGTGGTGCTCACCACGCGGGTGCGGGGCGAGCGAACCCCCTGCCGGCGGCTATCCTGCTGGACGTGGAGATCCTGTTTACGACGCTGCTGGTGCTCGCCGGCATCGCGATCCTCTGGTTCACCGTGTACGTCGTCTACCGGCTGTACGCCGACCAGCGCTGACCGATGACATCCGGCGATGACGCCGTCGCAGCCGCCGCCGAACGGGCCGAGTCGACGCGCGGGCGCAACCTGCCGCAGTTCGACGACCTGCCGATCCCGGTGGACACCGCGAACCTGCGCGAGGGCGCGAACCTGAACGACGCCTGCCTGGCGCTGCTGCCGCTCGTCGGCGTGTGGCGCGGGGAGGGCGAGGTCAACTACCCGACCATCGAGGGTCCGCGGCGGATCGCGCAGCAGCTCACCATCGCGCACGACGGCCGCCCGTTCCTCTACCACGAGGCCCGGTCCTGGCTGCTCGACGACGACGGCAACGTGGTCCGCGCCGCCGCCCGCGAGGTCGGCTGGTGGCGCCCGCAGGCCGACGACACGATCGAGCTGCTGCTGGCCCACAACACCGGCATCATCGAGGTCTTCTACGGCAAGCCGCGCACCCAGACGTCCTGGGAGCTGGGCACCGACGCGGTCGTGCGCACCTCCACGGCCAAGGAGGTCACCGGCGCACAGCGGCTCTACGGCCTGGTCAACAACGGCGACCTCGGTTACGTCGAGGAGCGCGCGATGGTCGGCGAGCCCATGCAGCCGCACGTGTCCCTCTACCTGAAGCGCGTGGTCGGCTGACCTCGTGCGCTGGCTGCGCTACGGCCCGGACGCCGCGCTCGTCGAGTGCGAGTCGCTCGCCGAGATGAGCGCCGTCCGCGCCGCCGTGGTCGCCGCGGGACTGCCCGATCTGGTCGAGGTCGTGCCGGGGGCGCGCACGGTCCTGATCGCCGCCCGGCCGGGCACACGCGCGCTCGAGCAGGCCCGCAGGCTCGTGGAATCGGCCGACCTGGACGGCGGGGACGGCGGCGAGCCGCGGGAGATCACCATCGACGTCCGCTACGACGGCGAGGACCTCGACCTGGTCGCACGCACCGCGGGCATCACCGCCGCCGAGGTCGTCGAACTGCACACCGGCGCCACCTACACCGTCGCGTTCACCGGGTTCGCCCCCGGCTTCGGCTACCTCACCGGGCTGCCCGAACCGCTCCGCCAGTCGCGTTTGGACACTCCACGCACGCGCGTCCCGGCCGGGTCGGTCGCCATCGCGGGCGAGTTCACCGGCGTCTACCCGCGCTCGTCGCCCGGCGGGTGGCGCCTGCTCGGGCACACCGACGCCGTCCTGTTCGACAGCCGCGCCGAGCGGCCCGCCCTGCTCGCGCCCGGCGACCGCGTGCGGTTCCGGAGGATCGGGTGAGCCGCGCGCTGGAGGTCGTCGCGACCGGTCCGCTCGCGCTCGTGCAGGACCTCGGCCGCCCCGGGCACGCGCACCTCGGCGTGCCGCCGTCCGGCGCCCTCGACGTCCCGGCACTGCGGCTGGCGAACCGGCTCGTCGGCAACCCGGAGGGCGCGGCCGGGATCGAGGCGCTGCTCGGCGGGCTCACCGTGACGGCCCGCGCGTCCTGCACGGTCGCGGTCACCGGCCCGCCAGTCGCCGTCGCCGTCGACGGCCGCCCGGCGGGCTCGCACGTGCCGGTCCACCTCGCCGCCGGGCAGACCCTGACCATCGGGCGGCCGGACACCGGCCTGCGCTGCTACCTCGCCGTCTCCGGCGGCATCGACGTCGAACCCGAGCTGGGCAGCCGCTCGCGCGACGTGCTGTCCGAGATCGGGCCGCCGCCACTGGAGCCGGGTGACGTGATGCCGCTGGGCGCGCCTGCCGGGATCCCGGACGGCGCGGACACCGTCACCGCCCCGCCGAACCCGCCCGCCCTGGTCGTCCCGGTCGTGCTCGGCCCGCGCGACGACTGGTTCGGCGACGCCGCCCACCAGCTGTCCGTGCCGTGGACCGTGACCAGTGAGTCCAACCGCGTCGGCCTGCGCCTGGACGGTCCCGCGCTGCGGCGCACCGGCGCGCGCGAGGGCGAGGAACTGCCCAGCGAGGGCGTGATCACCGGCGCGATCCAGGTGCCGCCGAACGGCCTGCCGGTGGTGTTCCTCGCCGACCACCCGACCACCGGCGGCTACCCGGTGATCGCCGTCGTCGTGCCGCGGGCGCTGCCCGCGCTCGCGCAGGCCCGGCCGGGCACGACCATCCGCTTCCGCCCCTACGCGTAGAGGGCTTCGTAGGCCTGCGCCAGCTCGGCGTGGATCGCCGAGGAGTCGCGCAGCGGCTGGTGGTCCAGGGTGTGCACGCGGGTCAGCTTGCGCACCGACGACGCGAGGAACACCCCGTCGGCGGTGTGCAGGTCGGGCGTCCGGATCATCTCGATCTTGGTCGACCAGCCCGCCCGCTCGGCGGCGCGGAACACCGCCGCCTGCGTGGTGCCGGGCAGGATGCCGATGCCGGCCGGCGGCGTGTAGAGCGTCCCGCCGCGCGCCACGATCACGTTCGACGTCGGGCCCTCCAGGACGGAGTTCAAGTCGCTGGCGGTGAAGATCACGTCGTCCGCGCCGCGGCGGGCGGCCTCCCGCACGGCGGCCATGTTGACCGCGTAGGACAGCGACTTCGCGCCCAGCAGCAGCCACGGCGCGCGCTCGGCCAGCCCCGCGTCGATGCCGCGTTCCAGGGTCACCACGGCGACCCCCTCGTCGCGGGCGCGCAACACCTTCGGGTCGATTTCGATCCCGAGCGCGAAGGCCGTCGGCTCCCCCTCGGGGTCGGTGCCGCGGGTGTAGACGAGCTTCAGCGCGAACTCACGGCCGCCTGCCCAGTTGTCGATCACCGCCTGCGCGGCCCGCTGCCACGCCGCGTCGTCCGGCTCCGGCAGATCCAGCATGGACGCCGACCGCGCCATCCGGTCCAGGTGCGGGCGCAGCTCGCGTGCCTTGCCGTCGGCTACCAGGACCGTTTCGAAGACGCCGTCGCCGCGCATCAGGCCGAGGTCTTCGACCCGGATGTGCGGTTCGTCCGGATCGGCCAGGTTCCCGTTCAGGAAAGCGAGTACGCGCATGCGGTCACCGTACTCACCTAACATCGGGGTATGCCGCTCGTTTCTCCGCTCCTCGCCGCGCCGGGCGCCATCGCGCCGCCGGACGACCACCCCGAGCAGGGCGTGCCCTGGCACTGGGGCGACCCGTTCGCCGAGCAGCGCACCGCCGCGCGCAGCGTCGCCGTCGTCGACCGCTCGCACCGCGAGGTGCTGGAGGTGACCGGCCCGGAGCGGTTGTCCTGGCTGCACCTGGTGATCTCGCAGCACGTCACCGAGCTGGCCGAGGGCACCGGCACCGAGGCGCTGGTGCTGGACAGCCAGGGGCACGTCGACACCCACATGGTCCTCGCGCACGTCGGGGAGGCCGTGTACCTGGACACCGACCCGGGGCCGGAGGCGACCAGCGCGCTGCCCAAGGGCGGCAAGCAGACCCTGCGCGAGTACCTCGAAGCGATGAAGTTCTGGTCCCAGGTGGAGATCAAGGACGTCAGGGACGAGCTGGCGATCCTAACCGTGCTCGGCCCGGAGGCGGGCCGGGTGCTGTCCGCTTTGGACATCGAGCTGGGCGCCGAGCCGTACTCCGTCGTGCCGGTCGGCCGCGGCTTCGCCCGGCGCATGCCCTGGCCCGGACGGTCCAGCGTGGACCTGGCCGTGCCGCGCGACGAGCTGGCCGACTGGTGGCGCCGCATCACCGACGCGGGCGCGCGCCCGGCGGGCACGTGGGCGTTCGACGCGTTGCGGGTCGAGTCGCTGCGGCCGCGGCTGGGTGTGGACACCGACGCGAAGACGATCCCGCACGAGGTGAACTGGATCGGCAGCGCCGCGCACGTCGCCAAGGGCTGCTACCGCGGGCAGGAGACCGTGGCGAAGGTGTTCAACGTCGGCCGCCCGCCGCGCCGGATGGTGCTGCTGCACCTGGACGGCTCGCCGGAGATCTACCCGGAGACCGGGGACCCGGTGAAACTCGGCGACCGGGTCGTCGGGCGGGTCGGCAGCGTCGCGCAGCACCACGAGCTGGGCCCGATCGCGCTGGCCCTGGTCAAGCGGTCCGCGCCGGTGGACGCCGAGCTGCTCGCCGGGGACGAGGACCGGGTCGTGCAGGCCGCGGTCGACCCCGATTCGGTGCCCGCCGAGGGCGCCGCGCCGGGCCGGGAGGCCGCCGCTCGCCTGCGCGGGTGATAACGCACCCGCCCTGGCGCCGGGGCCCGGCATGGAGCACTATGTCCCGGTGATCGAAGTCCGGCCGGGCGGACGCCGTCGCATCGACCGTGTCCTGGACCCCGCCTACGTGCGGGGTCTCGCCGACCTGTCGCTCGGGCAGCTGCGTGAGCGCCGGGACGAGGCTGCCCAGGAGGAGACCGATCTCTCCTACCTGCGGCGGCTGCTGCACGCGCGGATCGACATCGTGCGGGCCGAGCAGGAGCGGCGGCGCTCCGGCGGCGAGAGCATCGTGGACCAGCTCGCCACGATCCTGTCCGACAACGCGCTGCGCCCGGCGCGCGGCTCGGGGCGGTACCAGCAGCTGGAGCCCTCCCGCGCCGGCGAGTACCGGCGCCAGGCCGAGGCGCTGGTGGGCAACGCCGACCTGACCGACGTGGGCGCGCTCTCGGACGAGAAGCTGGCCGCGACCCTCGACGACTACCGGGGCGAGGAGGCGTCGGTGTCGCAGCGCCGTCGCGAGGTGCAGGCCGTGGTGGACCAGCTGAACGCCGAGATCGCCGCCCGCTACGCGAAGGGCTCGGCCAACGTGGACGACCTGCTGGCCGCCGAACGCGCCGACGACGCCTGACGATCGCCCCGGTTCACCGGGGCGTCCCGCGGCCCGCAGCGACCACGACGGCGCCGGCAAGGTGGTCGCCGAGATCACCCGGGCCGGTGGCCGCACCGCCGCCGACGTGACCGACCCCGCCGGGGCCGACCGGCGGCAGATCACCGTGCACACCGTGGGCGACGTCGCCTACCGGGCCGGGGTGCCGCTGGGGCGGCCCGGCGAGCCCGACGACGTGGCCGCCTGGTTTCCGGCGACGTCCGGTTCGTCACCGCGGTGCGGTCGTCCTAGTTGAAGTGCTCCCGGGCCGCCAGCTCGCTCCAGTAGTCACGCAGGTCGGTGAACAGCTCGGCGATCTGCTCGACGTCGCCGGAGCGCAGGGCGTCCATGATGCTGTGCACCTCCTCCGCGCTGGTGTCCGACTCCAGCACCGGGTCGGCGATCAGCTGCACCAGCCCGCCGTAGTCCAGCTCGACCGCCGACGCCGGGTCGAAGTTCGTCAGCCACCGGGCGGTCTCCGCCAGGATCCGCGCCGGGCCGGAGTCGCCGAGGGTCTCCTCCACCAGCTCCCGCGCCTCGGCCACCCGCTGGGTCGCGTCGCCCATCGCCACGCGCCAGGAGACCTCGCGCTCCGGGTCGTCCGGGCCCGAGCCCAGGTTCAGCCTGCGGTGCTTGGGGTCGACCAGCGCGAACCACGGCAGCGGCACGGTCCAGGTGGTGGACAGGACGTGCACGGCGGCCTGCGGCAGATCACCGAGCGCCGAGCTGGCCCTGGCCTTCAGCTTCTCCTCGCTCACCCCGGTCGAGTCGATCACCGCGGCGTGCAGCGACGGGTGCGCGTCGCCGAGGAAGCTCACCAGCGCCGCGGCGGAGCGGGCCCGCACCTCCAGCGGGCACACGAGCGGGCCGGGCCCGACCTTCGCGCCGGTGTCGGTGGGCACCTCGGCCGGGTCGAGCACCAGCACGTCGGAACTCGGCAGCGCGCGCCCGCCGGGCAACTCGCCCGGCAGCAAACGGACGGGACTCGTGGTCTGTGACTTCAGCCACATGAGCTGTTCCCGCTCGGCGGCGGCCGCGCGGCTCAGCTGGGCCTGTTCGACGGCTTTGCGCAGCCCCGCGGGGGGAGGGTCGCCGAACGCGGACAGGGGCTCGTACACCCGGAGGTAGGCCACGAACGGTCGGAGCACCGTTGAATCGTGGCACGTCGCCGCCCGGTCGCGACCACCGACCGGCGCAATCCCCGACACTGTCGTGACAAGCACACGAAGCCACGTCGCATTGGACCCCTCGGACAGGGTACGGTGTCACCAGGAACCAATTGTCGAGACGATGCGGGGCCGCCGATTCCCCCGGCCGCCCCGTTCCCTGTGCGAGGGGGTCGAGCCATGGGGCGCGGCCGGGCCAAGGCCAAGCAGACGAAGGTGGCGCGAGAGCTCAAGTACAGCACTCCCGACACAGATTTCGCTGCGCTTCAGCGCGAGCTGTCAGGACAGTCCTCCAATTCTCATCCTCGTGAAGAGGACGAGAAGTACGAGGACCCGTACGACCCGTACGCCGACGAGTACGACGACTACCGTCGTTGACGTCTGACCAGCACACGAGGGTGGGTCCGGTCGTGACCGGAACCCGCCCTCGTGTGCTGTGTCATGCGTCGTCGGGCGCCGGAACTGGAGAGGTGCGATGGCGGACATCCAGCGAGTAGGCGTGGTCGGAGCCGGTTTGATGGGCTCCGGGATCGCCGAGGTGCACGCGCGTGCGGGTGCGGACGTGACGATCACCGAGGTGAACCAGCCGGCGCTCGACGCCGGTCGCGCGCGCATCGAGAAGTCGCTGCAACGCGCGGTAAAGGCGGGCAAGCTGAGCGCCGAGGACGCCGACGCGGCGCTCGGGCGGCTCACCTTCACCACCGACATCGCCTCCTTCGCCGACCGCGACCTCGTGATCGAGGCCGTGATCGAGCAGGAGCAGGCGAAGGTCGAGGTGTTCCGCTCGCTCGACAAGATCGTCGAGCGGCCGGACGCGGTGTTCGCCTCCAACACCTCATCCATCCCGATCATGAAGCTGGGCATGGCGACGAGCCGTCCGCAGCAGGTGATCGGCATCCACTTCTTCAACCCGGTCCCGGTGCTGCCGCTGGTCGAGCTGGTGCCGTCGCTGCTGACCGGTGAGGACACCGTGAAGCGCGCGGACGAGCACGTCACCGGCTCGCTCGGCAAGACCGTGATCCGGTCGCAGGACCGCGCCGGGTTCATCGTGAACGCGCTGCTCGTGCCGTACCTGCTGTCGGCGATCCGGATGATCGAGTCGGGCTTCGCCTCGGCCGAGGACATCGACCGCGGCATGGAGCTGGGCACCGCGCACCCGATGGGGCCGCTGCGCCTGTCCGACCTGATCGGTCTGGACACGATCAAGGCGATCGCGGAGTCGATGTACGAGGAGTTCAAGGAGCCCCTCTACTCGCCGCCGCCGCTGCTGCTGCGCATGGTCGACGCCGGGCTGCTGGGCAAGAAGAGCGGCCGCGGCTTCTACTCCTACTCCTGATCGTGGACGAACCGCTGCGCGTCGGGCTGGTCGGCGCGGGTCCATGGGCCCGCACCGTGCACGCGCCCGGCCTGGCCGACCACCCGTCGACGCGGTTGAGCGCGGTGTTCACGCGCCGCGAGGAGGCCGCGCGGGAGCTGGCGCAGCCGTACGACGCCGAGGTGTGCACCAGCCTGGACGACCTGCTCGGCCAGGTCGACGCCGTCGCCTTCGCGGTGCCGCCGTCGACGCAGGCCGAGCTGGCGGTCGAGGCGGCCAAGGCGGGCAAGCACGTCATCCTGGAGAAGCCGATCGCCGCGGACGTCGCGGGCGCCGAACGGCTGGCCGACGCCGTGGACGGCGCGGGCGTGGCGAGCCTGGTGATGCTGACCCTGCGCTACGCCACCGCGACGCGGGACTGGCTGGCCGGTCTCGCCGCGGCTGGCGGTTGGAGCGGCGGTGGCGTGCGGTGGTTGTCCGGCGGTCTGCTTGGCGGCGCGTACGCGGCTTCGCCGTGGCGGCAGGCGGACGGCGGCACGCTGGCCGACGTCGGGCCGCACGCCTTCGACCTGCTCGACGCCGCGCTCGGCACGATCGAGCGGGTGCGCTCGGCGCATCGCGGGCCGAGCGACCTGTGGCACGTGGTGTTCGAGCACGCGGGTGGCGCGCTGAGCTCGGCGACGTTGTCGTTGCGGTTGCCGATGCGGCCGACGGTCGTCGAGTTCGCGGTCTACGGCGAGCACGGCTACCGCACGCTGGGCCGCAAGGAGGGCGGCGCCGCCCAGTCCTACACCGCGATGCTGGACGACTTCGCGGCGATGGTCGACACCGGCACCACCTCCCACCCGTGCGACGTGCACCGCGGCCTGCACATCCAGCGGCTGCTGGAAAGCGCCCTGTCACTCGCGCGCTGACACACGATCCGGACCTGCCGTTTTCCCGTCACGATCATCGGCGGTCCGTCCGCCCTGTTCGCGTGGCGGTTCCCGGCCTGCCGGCGGAGCCCGCCGCGTCAGTCCGCGCCCGGCAAGCGCCCGGTGGGGGTCTGAGGCTCCCCGGCCATCGCGGCGACGCGTTCGGCGAGCCGGGCCGCGGCCTCGCGCAGCTGCGGCGGTTCGAGGATCTCCGCCTCGTAGCCCAGCCGGGCCACGTGCACGGCCAGCCAGTCCAGCTGGTCACCGCCCGCGACGAGCAGGCACCACCCGTCCCGGTCCTCCTCGACGCGCCCGACCTGCGGCGGCACCAGGTCCCGCACCTCCTCGGCGCTGGCCCGCAGCCGCACCTTGGCGAGGTAGCGGTACGGCGCGGCGCTGACCGACCGCTGCACGTACGCCACCGGGTCGGGGTGCTCCCGCGGTCGGAAGCGCCAGGTCGTCGCCGTCACCTCGCGCATCCGGTCCAGCCGGAAGGTGCGCCAGTCGTCGCGGTCGAGGTCCCAGGCCATCAGGTACCAGCGGCGGTTTGTGGCGACCATGCGCACCGGCTCGACCGTGCGCTCCAGGTCCTCGCTGCCCCGGCTGGAGTACCGGAACCGCACCCGCACCGCGTCCCGGCACGCGCGGGCGAGCGTGACCAGCAGTTCCGCGTCGATCTCGATGCCGGCCACCAGCGTTTCGGTGGCGCCGTGCACCGCCCGCACCTCGGCACGCAGCCGGGGTGGCATGACCTGGTCGAGCTTCGCGAGCGCCCGCAGTGCCGCGTCACCTGCCCCGGCGACCGTGCCGCCGGAGGCCAGCCGGAGCGACACGGCGGTCGCGATGGCCTCTTCGTCGTCGAGGAGCAGCGGCGGCAGCCGGGTGCCCGCGCCGAGCTGGTAACCGCCGCCGACACCCGCGGTGGCGTGCACCGGGTAGCCGACCGCGCGCAGCCGTTCGACGTCACGCCGCACCGAGCGATCGGTGACGCCCAGCTCGGCCGCGAGTTCGGCGGCGGTCCAGGACGGCCGCCGCTGCAGCAGCGCCAGCAGCCGCAACACCCGCTCGACGGTGGCTTCCACGCTCATGCCGGAATGGTTCCACAGATCGCGGAAGGAACCTGTCCGCTATTGGTTGCATGCTGTCGCCATGAACCTCAACCGACTGCTCCGCGACCAGATCGACTGGCACTGGACCCACCAGCTGCGTGACCGCCTCGCCGGCCTCACCGACGACGAGTACTTCTGGGAGCCCGCGCCGGACAGCTGGAACGTGCGCCCGCGTGGCACCGGCACCGCGCCGCTGCAGGCCGGGTCCGGGTCGGTGACCATCGACTTCGCGTTCCCGGAACCCGACCCGGCCCCGATCACGACGATCGCCTGGCGCCTCGGGCACGTGATCGTCGGCGTGCTCGCGATGCGCAACGCCGCCCACTTCGGCCGCACCCCCACCGATTACCAGTCGTTCAAGTACGCGCCGACCGCCGCCGAGGCGCTCGCCCAGCTCGACGCCGAGTACGCGATGTGGATGAAGGGTGTGGAGTCGCTCGGCGAAGAGGGCCTCGCGCGCCCGTGCGGCGAGGCCGAGGGGCCGTACGCCGAGTGGCCGATGGCCGCGCTGGTCCTGCACATCAACCGCGAGCTGATCCACCACCTGTCCGAAGTGTCGCTGCTGCGCGACCTGTACCTGCACACCCGGATCCGCCAGGAGGCGAACTGACATGGCCCGCGAAATCCAGGTCACCTTCGACTGCGCCGACCCGGCCGCGGTCTCCGCGTTCTGGGCCGAGGCGCTCGGCTACGAGCTGCAGGCCCCGCCCGCCGGGTTCGACTCGTGGGAACAGGCGCTGGAGGCGATGGGCGTGCCACCGGAGCGGCGCAACGACGCGTCCGCTGTGGTTGACCCGGACGGCAAGGGCCCGCGGCTGTTCTTCCAGAAGGTGCCGGAGGGCAAGACGGTGAAGAACCGGGTGCACCTCGACGTGCGCGCGGCCCCCGGCCTCCAGGGCGACGAGCGGATGGCAGCGCTGGAAGCGGAAGCCGAACGACTGACCACCCACGGCGCGAAGCGGATCCACCGCCACGAGCCCGCGCCGCCGATGGCGTTCGGGCACATCGTCATGGCCGACATCGAGGGCAACGAGTTCTGCCTGGACTGAGTGCTGGACGAGTTCGCCCGGGCAGCGGGTGCTCGCGGTCGCCGGGCGCCGGCCGTGACGCGGGACGGGCGAGCCGGACCCTAATACTCGAACCTTCCGCGACGGCCGCGCTTGACGTCGCCCCGGCGCTTCTTCTCCGCCAGCCGTCGCTCCTTGGCACCACGCGACGGCTTGGTGGGGCGGCGCGGCGGCGGGGGTGGCGCGGCCGCCGCGCGCAGGACCGCGACCAGCCGCTCGCGGGCGGCTTCGCGGTTGGCCAGCTGCGCGCGGTGCTCGCCGGCCGCGATCGTCAGCACCCCGTCGACCAGGCGCGACCGCAACCGCTCCAGCAGCCGCGGCCGCAGGTCGTCCGGGATGGACGGCGACCCGGCCACGTCGAACGACAGCTCGACCCGCGAGTCCGTGGTGTTCACGCCCTGACCGCCCGGCCCGGACGAGCGGGAGAACCGTTCGCGCAGCTCGGCGGCCGGGATCACCAGCCGCCGGGAAACCTGCAGGTCAGAACCGGGGGTGGTCACCGGTCAGCACCGCGCGCGGGGCCTCGGTGTCCTCGGTCGTGCGGATCTCGCCCAGCACCCACGCCGGCACGTGCCGCGCGGTCAGCACGGCCAGCGCCCGGTCGACGTCCTCGGACCCGACCACCGCGACCATGCCGACGCCCATGTTGAACGTCTTCTCCATCTCGGCCCGCTCGACCTTGCCGCGCTGCTGGATCAACGCGAACACCGGCGCGGGCGTCCAGGTGCTGCGCTCCAGCTCGGCGCGCAACCCGGCCGGGATGACCCGCGCCAGGTTGGCCTCCAGCCCGCCGCCGGTGATGTGCGCGAACGTGCGCACGTCGGCCTCGGCGGCCAGCGCCAGGCAGTCCTTCGCGTAGATCCGGGTGGGCTCGAGCATCTCCTCGCCGAGGGTGCGGCCGAACTCCTCGACGTGCCCCTCCAGCGGCATCCGCGCGATCTCCAGCAGCACGTGCCTGGCCAGCGAGTAACCGTTGGAGTGCAGCCCGGACGCGCCCATGCCGATGACCACGTCACCGGGGCGCACCCGCTCCGGCCCGAGCACCTCGGACGCCTCGACCACGCCGACCCCAGTGGCCGAGATGTCGTAGTCGTGCTCGCCCATCAGGCCGGGGTGCTCGGCGGTCTCGCCGCCCAGCAGCGCGCAGCCCGCCTGGACGCAGCCCTCGGCGATGCCCGCGACCAGCGCGGCGATCTTCTTCGGCACGACCCGGCCGACGGCGATGTAGTCCTGCAGGAACAGCGGCTCGGCGCCGGTGACGACCAGGTCGTCCACGACCATCGCGACGAGGTCGATGCCGACCGTGTCGTGCTTGTCGAGCGCCTGGGCGACCGCGATCTTCGTGCCGACGCCGTCGGTGGACGACGCGAGCACCGGCTCCTTCCACCGGTCCAGCTTGAGGGAGAACAACCCGGCGAACCCGCCGACCCCGCCAAGCACCTCGGGCCTGCTCGCGCGCTCCGCGTGCGGTTTCAGCAGCTCGACCGCCTGGTCACCGGCTTCGATGTCGACGCCGGCTGCGGCATAGGTTGCGCTCGTGGACTCGCTCACGGCAAGCGGACTCCTGAACTCGACTGGACTCACGGACGCCGGACGGCATCCTCAGCACCGTACCCGGCCTGGGTGACGGTCCTGGCATCCGCCGGGTCGAGCCCTTCCAGCACGTACTTGCCGATCAGCGCGTCGTCGGGCAGCGGGATCGGGTACTGGCCGTCGAAGCAGGCCGTGCACAGCCGGGTCTTCGGCTGCTCGGACGCGGCGACCAGGCTGTCCAGCGACACGTAGCCCAGCGAGTCCGCCCCGATGAGGCGGCGGATGCCCTCCAGGTCGGCGCCGTTGGCCACCAGCTCGGCCCGGGAGGCGAAGTCGATGCCGTAGAAGCACGGCCAGCGCACCGGCGGCGACGCGATCCGGACGTGCACCTCGAGCGCGCCGGCCTCGCGCAGCATCCGCACCAGGGCGCGCTGGGTGTTGCCGCGGACGATCGAGTCGTCCACCACGACCAGCCGCTTGCCGCGGATCACGTCGCGCAGCGGGTTGAGCTTGAGGCGGATGCCCAGCTGGCGGATGGTCTGCGAGGGCTGGATGAACGTGCGGCCGACGTAGCCGTTCTTGACCAGGCCCTGGCCGTACGGGATGCCGCTGGCCTGCGCGTACCCGATCGCCGCGGGCGTGCCGGACTCCGGCACCGGGATGACCAGGTCGGCCTCCACCGGGTTCTCCGCGGCCAGCCGCTTGCCGATGTCCACGCGGGTGGCGTGCACACTGCGTCCGGCGATGGAGGTGTCCGGGCGGGCCAGGTAGACGTACTCGAACACGCAGCCCTTGGGCTCCGGGCTCGCGAAGCGCGAGGACCGCAGGCCTTCGGCGTCGATGGCGATCAGCTCGCCCGGCTCGACCTCGCGGACGAACGACGCGCCGACGATGTCCAGCGCCGCGGTCTCGCTCGCGACGACCCAGCCGCGCTCCAGCCTGCCCAGCACCAGCGGGCGCACGCCGTGCGGGTCGCGGGCGGCGTACAGCGTCGACTCGTCGGCGAAGACCAGGCAGAACGCGCCGCGCAGGGTGGGCAGCAGGTCCAGCGCGGCGGCCTCGGTGCCCTTGTCCGCGGCGGCGTCCGCGAGCAGGCCGACGACCAGGTCGGAGTCGCTGGAGGAGCCGGTCAGCTCGCGGTGCGGTTTGAGGCCCGCGGCGCGGGTGCGGTCCCGCAGCTCGGCGGTGTTGACCAGGTTGCCGTTGTGGGCGAAGGAGATGCCGCTGCCGGTCGCCGTGTGGCGGAACATCGGCTGGGCGTTCTCCCAGGTCGAGGACCCGGTGGTGGAGTAGCGGCAGTGGCCGACCGCGATGTGCCCCTGCAGCGAGGAGAGCACCTGCTCGTCGAACACCTGGCTGACCAGTCCGAGGTCCTTGAAGACCACGATCTGCTTGCCGTCCGAGACCGAGATGCCGGCGGCTTCTTGCCCACGGTGCTGGAGCGCGTACAGGCCGTAATAGGCCATCTTCGCGACTTCTTCACCGGGGGCCCAGACACCGAAGACACCGCACTCTTCTCGCGGTTCGCGCTCGGGCTGGTCGTCGATGTGGTGGGAAACCACGAAAGTGCTCCCTGGAGACGAGGGCAGGCCTACTCAAGTGTAGGTCGTGGACGATCGAAGTGACGCCCAGTGGTCAGTGGCGCTGGCCACTGACCACTGGGCGCCGACTCCCCCTCACGGGAGCGGCTCGCGGGTCAGCTCGCGGCGAGCCAGGTGGAGCGGCCGGTGCCGGTGGGCACCCAGCAGCCGCCGCGACCGGCCGAATCGTCCGACGGCGCCGCGGCATCGTCCGGCAGGGCGAGCAGTTCGTCCAGCACCGGAGCGGCCTCGCCCGTGGTGCGCCACAGCACCGTCCGCGGGGCGAGCACGTCGTCCTCGTCGCCGGGGATGCGGGTGGCGACCACGTCGTCCTCGGCGTTGAGGCGGACGACGTCGATCACCGCGTCGTGCGCGCGGACGCCGACCACCGCGATCACGGCGCCCTTCGCGTCGCGCGGGTGCACGAACTGGTATCCGCGGGCGATCAGGTCCTGCAGCAGGTCGTCGACGGACTTGGCCGTGTCAGTTGAGGACATCGTCGAACTCGCCGTCCTTCGCCCCCGCGACGAACGCGGCCCATTCGTCGCGGGTGTAGATGAGCGCGGGGCCTTCGGGGTAGCGGGAGTTTCTGACGGCGTACCGGTCCGTGGACAGCTGGGCGAACTCGACGCAGTTGCCGTTGGCTCCGCTGCGTGCGCTCTTGCGCCAGGACGCGCCGGTGAGGGCGCCGGCGGGCATGCCATTCACGAACTGCTCAGCCATACTTCCCCAACCTTCCGGGTCAGTGCATCTGCGCGGTGCAAATGCACGTGCACTGGCCTTGTGGCGATCACGCTACCACTGGTTACTGCACGGGTAAATGCACGTGCACGGCCGAGAGTAATCCCAGATCGGAGGGTGAGGAATGGTGCGGGGCGTGTAATTCGATCGGGTGACAAAAACTGGCCTGGATGGCCTCGTTGCGACTACTCGTCGTCACCCATTTCGCCTAAAGCTCTTCCCGCTTCTTCAACAGCATCTGCCGCGTCCGATCGGGTGTTTCCGCGTCGACGGCGAGCCGGTCGAAGGCGCGGCCGTAGACCTCCAGGTCCTCCGGCTTCTCCAGGTACTGCGCGCCGTTGAGGTGCTCGACGTAGGCGATGTTCGGCAGGTCCGGCTCGGCGAACTGCAGCAGCGAGAAGGCGCTTTCCGCGGCGAACCCGCTCATGTCGAACGGGATGACCTGGATGGTCACGTTGGGCAGCTCGATGAGCTCCAGCAGGTGGCTGATCTGCTGCTTCAGGACACCGGCGCCGCCGAACGGGCGCTCCAGCACGGCCTCGTCGAGCACCGCCCACAGCCGCGGCGGCTTCGGCCCGGTGAGCAGCTTCTGGCGGCGCATCCGCAGGCCCACCTTGCGCTCGACGCCCTCGTCCCGGCTGTCCGGGTCGCCGTGGCTGATCACCGCACGCGCGTAGCGCTCGGTCTGCAGCAGGCCGGGCACGAACATCAGCTCGTACGTGCGGATCCGGGAGGCCGCCTCCTCCAGGCCGATGTAGTTGTCGAACCAGCCGGGCACGAGGTCGTTGTAGGGGTGCCACCAGCCGGGCTGGTTGGACTCCTTGACCATCTTGACGGCCCACTCCCGCTCGGTGGGGTCGTGGACGCCGTACATGGTCAGCAGGTCGGTGACGTCGCGTTCCTTGAAGCCGACGCGGCCCAGCTCCATCCGGCTGATCTTCGACTCGGACGCGCGGATCTCCCACGCCGCCTTGGCGCGTGTGATGCCGGCTTTTTCGCGCAGGCGGCGGAGCTGGGTGCCGAGGATCATCCGCCGAGCCGTCGGGCCGGTGGCCTGTTCGGAGCCGGGGAGGTCGATGGGAGCCATCAAAGACCCTTCCTCGCAGAAATCACCAGTCATCCAACTTACAGCGCGGTGGGCCGCAGTCAAGCGCGGTGTGGATTTACCGGGCGCGGCACGCCCCTTACCCTACGTGGGTCCGACAATTCCATTCACATTCGATACGCCCGGGAGACCGCGATGTCCGGTGCCACCGCTCCCTATCCGAGTGCAGTTCCCGTAGGTGTGGACCCGACCAGGGCGAGCATCGCGCGCGTGTACGACGCCGCGCTCAACGGCAAGGACAACTACGAGATCGACCGGCAGGTGCTGGCGCAGGTCCGCACCGTCGCCCCGCAGGTCAACGACCTGGCCTGGGCCAACCGGGACTTCCTGATCCGCTCCTGCCGGTTCCTGGCCATGCAGGCGGGCATCGACCAGTTCCTCGACCTCGGCTCCGGGCTGCCGACGGCCGAGAACACCCACCAGGTCGTGCAGCGGGTGCACCCGGAGGCGAAGGTCCTCTACGTCGACAACGACCCGGTGGTGCTCGCGCACGGCCGCGCGCTGCTCGAAGAGAACGACCGCACCCACTTCGTCGCCGCGGACATCTTCCAGCCGGAGCAGATCCTGGAGCACCCGGAGATCCGCGAGTTCCTCGACTTCTCCCGGCCGATCGCGCTGCTGCAGATCGGCACCTGGCACCACTACCTCGGCGACGACGGCGGCGAGAAGATGGCCACCTACATCGACGCGCTGGCCCCCGGCTCGTACGTCTCCATCGCCCACTTCTACAACCCGGGCACGCCGGAGCACGCCGAGCTGGCCGCGAAGATGGAGGAGAAGTTCGTCCACAGCCCGATGGGCAGCGGCCGGTTCCGGACCAGGGAGGAGATCCAGGCCCTGTTCCCCGGCCTGGAGATGGTCGAGCCGGGCCTCGTCCTGTGCGACGACTGGTGGCCGGACGGCCCGCGGTTGCAGCCCCTGAACCTCGTCCGCCAGTGCATCGCGGGCGGTGTCGGCCGCAAGCCTTGACCAAGAGTGGCGGCTTGCTTGGCGGTGCGAGCTGCGTCGGTGGTCCTACAGACGCACGAGCGGCAGCCAGTGCGAGAGGTCGGCCCGGGTCCCGGACGCGGTGACCCGGCCCTCCCGCACCGCGTCCGTCCATTCGAGACGGCCCGTGGCCAGTTCCAGCCACGTCCGCGGGTCCGTCTCGACCACGTTCGGCGGCGTGCCGCGGGTGTGCCGCAGCCCCTCGACGCACTGCACCGCCGCGAAGGGCGGCACCCGCACCTCGACGCTCTTGCCGGGGGCGTCCTGGGCGAGCGTGCGCAGGCTCAGCCGGACGGCCGCGGCGAGCTCCGGGCGCGCCGGCCGGTCGGCTTCTCCGCTCAACCAAGCCGAAACGACCTGCAGCGCGGCTCTCAACTCAGCGGGGTCAACCGGACGCGGTGCGGGCATGGTCAAACAGTAGAGTGCACAGCAGCAGACGTGAGCAAGGTGACGCGGAAACACGGGGTTCGCACATGGCGCAGCGGGACGAGGCGGATCGCCTTCTACCCAATCCTCAGCCCGAGCACAAGACTGGCAAGCCCAAGATCACCGAGGAGATGCGCGCCAACGCCAGGGCGAACCCGAACAGCTGGCTCTACGTGATCGACGAGGCGTTCGACCCCAACGGGCCGGTGCCGTCGTGGGCCGTCGTCGGCGCGTACCCGGTCAACGGCAGCGGCAACATCGTGGAGGACTTCCACCCCAACGACCGCTACCGGCCGTCGCCCAAGGCGCTCGGGTTCCCGGAGCCGCGCAACGACCTGGAGCGGCTGCTGCAGCTGGTCCGGACCAACCACCGGCCGGCGAGCGACCTGCCGCCGGTGATCCTCGACTCGACGCTGTTCGTCTACGCGCTCGCGCCCATGCAGCGCACCGTCATCGGGTTCCACAACACCGACGGCCGCGTCCTGGTGCCGGCCTACACGTCGAAGTCGCTGGTGCCGCCGGAGTGGCCGCACGCGCGGGCGGTTCTCGGCCGCGACATGGTGCCGCTGCTCGCGGGTCACGCGGTGGCGATCAACCCGCACGACGTGGTGACCGCGGTGGTGCCGGCCGAGCACCTGGTGGCCGCGCTCGAGCAGGAGCAAAAAGACTAAACATTCCGCACGGTTAAGCCAGTCGCATCACGCTTTCGAGCTAAGCCGACTCGCAAAAAGGGCTCCATCGAGGCATGGTGACGACCATCGGAGGATGGGAGTCGCCGTGCAATTCTGGAGTTCGAAACTGCGCCTGGGCACGCTGCTCGTGTCCGTGGCGCTGGGGACGACCGCCGTCTGCGGAGCGGGGTCGTCCGCCGCGTCCACACCGGACTACTCGAAGGCGGAAAGCACTTTCGCCGGTTCGCAGATCGCCGCCGTCGAGGGCAAGGGCGATCCGCCCCGGTACAACGCGGATTCCGGCGCGCTGGGGCACGACGTCAGCGGGCACCAGGGTGACGTGAACTGGCCGAGCGCCTGGGGCGCCGGTGGCCGGTTCGTCTACGTCAAGGCCACCGAGGGCACCGGGTTCATCAACAAGCGTTTCACCCAGCAGTACAACGGTTCCTACAACATCGGGATGATTCGCGGCGCCTACCACTTCGCGCGCCCGGACGTCTCCGGCGGCCGCGAGCAGGCCGAGTACTTCCTCGCACACGGCGGCGGCTGGACCCCGGACGGGCGGACGCTGCCCGGGGCGCTCGACGTGGAGTACAACCCGTACGGCGAGGCCTGCTACGGCCTCGACCCGAAGCGCATGGGCGAGTGGATCCGGGACTTCTCGGACGCCTATCACGCCCGCACCGGCCGCTTCCCGGTCATCTACACCTCGACGAACTGGTGGAACAAGTGCACCGGGAACAACGCGGGGTTCGGGCAGAACAATCCGTTGTGGATAGCCCGCTACCAGCCGACCGTCGGCCCGCTGCCCGCCGGGTGGTCGCGCCAGTTCATCTGGCAGTTCGCCGACTCGGGGGTGCTGCCGGGCGACCAGAACCTGTTCAACGGGCCGCTGGACCAGGTCAAGGGTTTCGCCACCAACAACTGACGTCGTAATCCGGTCGAGTTACTACGAAAGTCGGTCCGTCGCCGACGACATGCGGGAATCACCCACCTGTCATCCGAAATTCACGGGATTTGGTGACAAAGCGGCAAGTCGTCATCAAGAATCACGGCCTGGACGGTCTCCCTGCAACCAAGACCGTCCTCCGCGAGGGCAATGGAAAGGACTCGGGTATGTCTGCTCCACGCAAGAGATGGTGGCGGTTCGCCACGTCCGCCGCCGCCGCGTCGGTCGCCGTGCTCGTGCTCGGCGCCCTGGCCCCGGCCGGCGCGGCTCCGGCCACCGTCGACGGGATGCCGGTCGACGACTACGTCGCTCGTTACGATCACCCGATGGGTTCGCAGATCGCGCGCGTCGAGGGCGATCACTCGACCGCGGAGACGCAGGCCGCCGCCGCCGGCGACACCGCGGCGGCGGCGACGGTGGAGGGCATCGACGTCAGCGGCCACCAGGGCAACGTCGACTGGGCGAACTACTGGGGCCAGGGCAAGCGGTTCGCCTACGTCAAGGCGACCGAGGGCACGTACTACACCAACCCGTACTTCGCGCAGCAGTACAACGGCTCCTACAACATCGGCATGATCCGCGGCGCCTACCACTTCGCCACCCCGGACACCGCGTCCGGCGCCGCGCAGGCCAACTACTTCGTCGACCACGGCGGGGGCTGGTCGGCGGACGGCAAGACGCTGCCGGGCGCGCTGGACATGGAGTACAACCCGTACGGCTCGACCTGTTACGGGTTGTCGAAGAGCGCGATGACCGCGTGGATCAAGGACTTCAGTGACACCTACCACGCCCGCACCGGGCGGTACCCGGTGATCTACACCAGCACGAACTGGTGGAGCCAGTGCGTCGACGGGGCGTTCGCGGCGACGAACCCGCTGTGGATCGCGCGCTACGCCTCGACGGTGGGAACCCTGCCGCACAACTGGAGTTTCCACACGTTCTGGCAGTACTCGTCGAGCCCGATCGACCAGAACACCTTCAACGGCGCGTACGACCGGCTGCAGGTGCTCGCCACCTCGAAGGGCTGACCGCGAGGGGGCTCCCGCCCGTCCGTGGTGGGAGTCTCCTTCGCTTTTGTCGGAGTCGCCAGGCACAATGCCCGTGATCAGTGCGATGTCCGGGCGTGGGGGAACCAGGTTCGGCGCCGATACGTCCGAGCAGGGCGTAGCGATCCAGGAAGGGCGACGTCGATGACCTACCCACCGCAGCCGGGACAGCCGGATTACGGTCAGCAACCAGATCCGTACGGCCAGCAGCAGGGCGGCTACCCGCAGTCCGGGGGCTTTCCGCAGCAGGGTGGGCAGTACGGCGGCCAGCAGTACCCGGGCCAGCAGCCCTACGGCCAGCCCGAGTACGGCCAGCAGCCCGGTTACGGGCAGCAGCCGGGCTACGGCCAGCAGTACCCGGGCTACGACCCGAACTACCCGCAGACCGCGCAGTTCGGTTACGGTGGCCCGCCGCCCGGTGGTGGCGGCAGCAAGAAGGGCCTGTGGATCGGCCTGTCGGTCGGTCTCGTCGTCGTGCTGGCGGCGCTGGGCATCACCGGGTTCTGGGTGCCGGGCTTCTTCCTCGGCGACAAGGAGGAGGGTCCCCAGGCGGTCGCCCAGCAGGTGATCGACGGGATCAAGAACCACGACAAGAACGCGCTCAACGCGTTGAAGTGCGCGGACGCGGACCGGTCGGTCACCGCGGCGATCGAGGACGTCAACGACGTCGACAGCATCACGATGGGCAAGGTCACCGAGAACGGCGACACCGCGACCGTCGAGTTCACCGCGACCGCGGGCGGCGAGGACGGCACCGGCACCGGCACGCTGGCCAAGGTCAACGGCAAGTGGTGCTGGAAGGACCTGGAGACCAGGGCGTCCGGCAGCGGCGGTTCGACCCGCACGTCCACCTCGCGCTCGTCGAGCAGCCGCACCCCGACGTCGTCCAGCAGCTCGTCGTCGACCGGGGGCACCGGCGGCAGCAACGGCAAGGCGATGGTCGAGGACTTCCTGGCCAAGATGGCTGCCGGCGACGTCAACGGCGTGACCTCGCTGGTCTGCTCCGACGCCACGCAGGACAACAAGGACGACGCGCGGGAGGCGGCCGAGAAGCGCGCCAACGTGACGCCGACCTACGACAGCGCCACGGACACCATGGTGTCCGGCGACCTGACCGGCACGCAGCAGGGCGAGCAGGTCACCGGCCTGTTCTTCGCGGAGAACTTCGACGGCGAGGGCTTCTGCGTCTCGGTGTTCGGGGTGTTCTAGCCGGATCTGCGGCCGAGGCCGGGGCGCCTCGGCCGCATGATCAGCGCCGCGACGTAGTACGTGCAGGGCGTCGCGGCGTGGTTGGCGTAGGAGAGGGTGACGTCTGCCGGCAGGTAGAGGCTGTCACCCTCTTCCAGTTCCAGGGTGTCCTCGTCGATCGTCAGCGTGAGGACGCCGGACTGCACGTAGATGAACTCGTGCGAGCCCGCCGCGTAGGGCGGGTAGGTGCCGGCCTCGCAGCCGGCGGGCAGCGTCGAGCGGATCCACTCGAAGTTCACCCCCGGCACGACGGGGGTGAGGATGGTCCGCTGCCACCCGCCCGGCTCGTCGACCACGTCCTGGTCCGCGGCCCGGCGCACGATCATCCGCGGCGGCTCGGTGAGCAGGTCCGACAGCGGCAGCCCGAGCCCCTGCGCGATCCGGTCCAGCACCACGACGGTCGGCGCCTTCGAGCCGCGTTCGACCGCGGACAACATGCTGACGCTGACCCCCGACCGGTCGGCGAGCCCCTGCAGGGTCATCCCGCGGCCGGTGCGGGTGGTCTGAATGCGCCTGCCCAGCGCGCCGAGATCCATGTACCCTATAGTAGTGCTCGATTCTCCTATAGTGAAAGCAGCGGGGGTGGCCGACCTGCCGGCGATCGCCGCGATCTACGAGGGTTACGTGCGCACCAGCACCGCGACGTTCGAGCTGGAGCCGCCGGACCTGGCCGAGTGGACCCGCCGCTTCACCGCGATCGCCGACGCGGGCCTGCCGTTCCTGGTGGCCGAAGTGGACGGCCGCGTCGCCGGCTACGCGTACTGCTCGCCGTGGAAGACCCGACCGGCCTACCGCCGCACGGCGGAGAACTCGATCTACCTCGCCCCGTGGTCGACGGGCCGCGGCGTGGGCGGCGCACTGCTGGACGCGCTCCTGTCCCGCTGCCGGGAAAACGGAATCCGCGAGGTGATCGCGGTGATCGCCGACCCGGAGCGCAACCCGGCCTCACCCGCGCCGCACCGCCGCCGCGGCTTCGCCGACGTCGGGGTGCTGCGCAACGTCGGCTACAAGCACGACCGCTGGCTCGACACGCTCCTGCTGCAGAAGAGCCTGATCTAGAGTTCCGATGCTGGGGGCCGCTGCGCTGGCGTGGTTCTGCCGCCCGTGGCGAACGCGGTGCGGCTGAACGACACGCGGGTCGGGGAACGGTCTGGGGGGCCGACGCGGCGCCGGTTGGAGCTGCGCCGAACGCCGTCATGGTTTCGTCGAGTCGGTGAAACTCCGCGGCGACGAAACCGACGAGCCCGAGGCCCGACGGGAGGAGGTGGTCCGGGTCGCCGCGCAGCGGCTCATCCGGGACCTGCTCCCGAAGCGCGCCGACGCGGCGCCGACGTTCGACCTCGACCTGTCCGGGGCCAAGACGAACCGCCTCGACCTTTCCGGCCGGGTCATCGGGCGGCTGCTGATGCAGCGCGCGCAACTACTGCACCGCACGGACTTCAGCGGCACCGAGTTCCGCGGCCGCGTCTACTTCACCGGCGCGGAACCGCGCGGCCCGGTCACCTTCGCCAGCGCGGTCTTCCGGGAACGCGCCGGGTTCGACGGCATGCGCTCGGCGAACGAGGTGGACTTCACGCACGCCGAGTTCCGGCGCGGCGCGACCGTCGACCGTGCCGAGTTCGCGGGCGCCACCGCCTTGCGGCAGTAGCGCCCGCTGAACCGTCAGTCGAACAGCTTCGGGAGCGTGCTCTCGAACGCGTCGCGCAGTTCTTCCATCCCGAAGGTCGCCACGCCCTGGATCTCCAGGCCGCCCGCCTCCGGGTCCACGACGCCCGCCTTGCGCCAGGGGAGCCCGCGGGCCGTGCACATCTCCGTGAACCGCAGTTCCTCGGTCCGCGGCACCGCCACCAGGACCCGCCCGGTGGACTCCGAGAACAGCTGCACGAACGGGTCGGCGTCCTCGTCGAGCAGGGCCCGCGCGCCGCACTGGCCGATCAGCACCATCTCCACCAGGGCCTGCGCCAGGCCGCCGTCGGACAGGTCGTGTGCGGCCGAGATCATCCCGTCCCGCGAACCGGCGACCAGGATCTCCGCCAGCAGCCGCTCGCGCTCCAGGTCCACCTTCGGCGGCAGCCCACCCAGGTGCCCGTGGATCACGTGCGCCCACGCCGAACCGCCGAACTCGTCGTGCGTCTCGCCGAGCAGCAGCAGCGTCTCGCCCGCCTCGGCGCCGATCCCGGTCGGGATGCGCCGCCGCACGTCGTCGATCACGCCGAGCACACCGACCACCGGCGTCGGCAGGATCGCCGTCTCACCGGTCTGGTTGTAGAAGCTCACGTTGCCGCCGGTCACCGGGATGCCGAGCTGCGCGCAACCGTCGGCGATGCCGTGCACGGCCTGCTCGAACTGCCACATCACACCCGGGTCCGTGGGCGCGCCGAAGTTCAGGCAGTCCGTCACCGCCAGCGGGGTGGCGCCCGTCGTCGCCACGTTGCGGTACGCCTCGGCCAGCGCGATCTGCGCCCCTGCGTACGGGTCGAGGTACACGAACCGGCTGTTGCAGTCCGTCGACACCGCGACACCGCGCCCGGTCTCCTCGTCGATGCGGATCATGCCGCCGTCCGACGGCTGCGACAGCACCGTGTTGCCGCGCACGTACCGGTCGTACTGGTCGGTCACCCACTCCTTCGACGCCTGGTTCGGCGACGAGACCACCTTCAGCAGCGTCTCCCGCAGCTCGTCCGGAGTGGACGGACGGTGCAGCTTCTCCGGCGTGTCCGCCTGCAGCTCGTCCTGAGTGGACGGACGGGCGACCGGCCGGTCGTACACCGGGCCCTGGTGCGCCACGGTGCGCGGCGGCACGTCCACCACGGTCTCGCCGTGCCAGGTGACCACCAGGTGGTCACCGTCGGTGACCTCGCCGATGACGGTGGCGATGACGTCCCACTTCGCGCACACCGCGAGGAAGGCGTCCACCTTGGACGGTTCGACGACCGCGCACATCCGCTCCTGCGACTCGCTGGAGAGGATCTCCGCCGGGGTCATGCCCTCGGCGCGCAGCGGCACCTTGTCCAGCTCGACGTGCATGCCGCCGTCGCCGGCCGCGGCCAGCTCCGACGTCGCGCAGGACAGGCCCGCGCCGCCGAGGTCCTGGATACCCACCACGAGCTTCTGCTGGAACAGCTCCAGGCAGCACTCGATGAGCACCTTCTCGGTGAACGGGTCGCCGACCTGGACGCTCGGCAGCTTCTTGCGGCCGCCGGAGTTCTCGTCGCCGGAGAAGGTGTCGCTGGCCAGCACCGACACGCCGCCGATGCCGTCCAGACCGGTCCGCGCGCCGAACAGGATGATCTTGTTGCCGGTGCCTGACGCGAACGCCAGGTGCAGGTCCTCGGTGCGCATCGCGCCCACGCACAGCGCGTTCACCAGTGGGTTGCCCGCGTAGCTGGCGTCGAAGGCGACCTCGCCGCCGATGTTGGGCAGGCCGAGGCAGTTGCCGTACCCGGCGACGCCGGCCACGACACCCGGCAGCACGCGGCGGGTGTCCGGCGCGTCGGCCGGGCCGAAGCGCAGCGAGTCGGCCACCGCGAGCGGCCGCGCGCCCATCGCCAGGATGTCGCGCACGATGCCGCCGACACCCGTCGCGGCGCCCTGGTAGGGCTCCACATAGGACGGATGGTTGTGGCTCTCGACCTTGAAGGTGACCGCCCAGCCGTCACCGATGTCGACGACACCGGCGTTCTCGCCGATCCCGGCGAGCATCTTCGAGCGCATCTCCTCGGTGGTGGTCTCGCCGAAGTAGCGCAGGTGCTTCTTCGACGACTTGTACGAGCAGTGCTCGCTCCACATCACCGAGTACATGGCCAGTTCGGCGTCCGTCGGCCGCCTGCCCAGGATCTCGCGGATGCGCGCGTACTCGTCGTCGGCGAGCCCGAGCTCGCGGTAGGGCTGCGGGAGGTCCGGCGTTTCCGCGGCCCGCTCGGTCGTGTCGATGGCCAGGGTGTCGGTCACGGCCTCCAGGGTACTTGCAGCGCTCTGACCGGCAGAAAATCGGTCGCGTGAGGTGAGCTGGGGCACTTACCGTCTGTTGTCATGCGCCTCCCGTCCCGGCTCACGCCACTGCGATTCCTGGGCGCGCTCCTGCGGGCGCGGCCGTGGCTCGCCGTGTCCGCGTGCGTCCTGGGCGCGCTGTGGTTGCTGCCCGGCGCGCTGCTGCCGCTCGTGATCGGCGGGGTGGTCGAGGACATCCGCGCGGGCGAGGAGCTGCTCGGCGGGGTCGGTCTGGTCGTGTTGCTCGGCGTGGCGCAGGCGGTGTGCGCAGGCGCGCTGATCTTCGCCGTGCACACCATGTGGATCCACGGCGCGGCGATGACGCAGCGTGCGGTCGTCGAGCACACCGCGCGGCTCGGCGCGTCGCTGCGCCCGCAGGCCGGGACCGGTGACGTGATGGCGGTGTCCTCCTCGGACATCAACCACATCGGCAACGTGTTCGAGGTGACCGGCCGGCTGTTCGGCTCGGTGGTGGCCTTCCTCACCGTGAGCCTGGTGCTGATCGGCATGTCGCCGCTGCTGGGCGTGATCGCGTTGGTCGGGGTCCCGCTCGCGACGCTGAGCATGGGCAAGCTGGTCGCGCCGCTGCAGCGCCGCAAGGGCGTGCAGCGCGAGGAGCTGTCCAGCGTGAACGCGCTGGCCGCGGACATCGTGTCGGGCCTGCGGATCCTCCGCGGCGTCGGCGGCGAGCAGCAGTTCCTCGGCCGGTTCCGCGGTGCCAGCCAGCGCGTCCGGCGAGCCGGGGTCGAGGTGGCGCGCAGCGAGTCGTGGCTGGTGGGCGCCGAGGTGCTGCTGCCCGGCCTGGTCACCGTGGCGATCACCTGGGTCGGCGCGCGGTTCGTCGCGGCGGGCACGATCAGCGTCGGCGAGCTGGTGGCGTTCTACTCCTCGTCGGTGTTCCTGGTGGTGCCGGTGAGCACGGCGACCGAGTTCACCGCCGCGTTCTCCTCGGCGATGGTGTCGGCGAAGAAGGTCTGCGGCGTGCTGAGCCTGCGGCCGCTGCTGTCCGAGCCGGACGCGCCGGTCGCGCTGCCGGACGGGCCGCTGGAGCTGCACGACACGACCTCCGGTTTCACCGCGGTGGCCGGGAAGCTGACCGTCGTGGACGCCGGGCCGGAGGCCGAGGCGCTGGCCGCACGGCTGGCCCGGTTCGCCGACCCGGAGCCCGGCGAGCGGGTGCTCGTGTCCGGCGTGCCCGCCGACCACGTTACGCTGGCCGAACTCCGGGCGCGCGTGGTCTACGCGCACAACCAGGACCTGTGGTTCTCCGGCATCCTGCGGGACCAGCTGGTCCCGGCCGAGCGGGCGGAGGTCGCGCTGTGGGCCGCCGACGCCGAGGACATCGTCGAAGGCCTGCCGAACGGGCTCGACGAGCTGATCGGCGAGCGGGGCCGCGAGGTGTCCGGCGGCCAGCGGCAGCGGCTGAACCTCGCCCGCGCGCTGGCACTGGACGCCGACACCCTGCTGCTCGACGAACCGACCTCGGCCGTCGACGCGCACACCGAGGCCCGCATCACCGAGCGGGTCACCGAGCTGCGCCGCGGCCGCACGACCGTCGTCTTCACGGAAAGTCCACTGTGGAAAGCGGTGGCGGACGAGGTGATCACATGCGTTTCAAGCTAGTGCTCGCGACCGGCGCCGAGGCCCGGCGCTGGGCGCGGGACCTGCTGCGCGTGAACCGCCGCGAGTTCGGCGTCGTGATCGGGCTGTTCGGCCTGGCCACGATCGCCGGGCTGGCCGGCCCGCAGATCCTCGGGCGCCTGGTGGACCTCGCGGTGGCCGGGGACAGCCGGATCGACCTGCTCGCGCTCGCGTTCGTGGTGATCCTGGTGGTGCAGGCGGTGCTGAAGCGGCTCGCCCGGTTCCGCGCCGGGATGCTCGGCGAGCGCGTGCTGGCCGAGACCCGCGAGGGGTTCGTCGAGCGCGCGCTGCGGCTGCCGCTGGGCACGGTCGAGGCGGCAGGCACCGGTGACCTGATCAGCCGCGCGACCACGGACGCCGACCGGATCGACTTTTCGGTCCGCAACGCGATCCCAGAGATCTCGATCGCGCTGATCACGATCGTGCTGACGGTCGCGGGGATGGTCGTCACCTCGCCGCTGCTGTCGCTCGGGCTGCTGGTCGCGGTGCCGATCGTGGTGCTCACGATGCGCTGGTACGTCCGGCGCGCGCCGCGGATCGTCGAGGAGATGCTCGACCAGTGGTCGGAGGTGCAGTCGAGCCTGCACGAGACCACCGAGGGCGCGCGCACGGCGGAGGCGCTCGGGCTGACCGGGCGGCGGATCGCGCTCGGGAACCGCACGCTGGCCGGGGCGATCCGCGGCGAGCAGCGGCTGCGCGGGGTGACCGTCGGTTGGCTGCCATGGATGCAGATCGCGCAGGTCACGCCGGTGGCGGCGGTGCTGCTGCTCGGCGGCTGGGCGTACGGCGAGGGCTTGGTCGGGCTGGGCACGATCACCACGATGGTGGTGTACGTGCAGGCGCTGGCCGGGCCGCTCGAAGAGGCGATGTGGTGGGTCGAGGACCTGCAGGTGTCCGGCACCGCGCTGCGCCGGGTTCTGGGAGTTCGCGGTGAGGCTGAGCGGGCCGGCGGACCGGAGCCGCGTGGTCAGGAGATCGTGGTGCGCGACGTGCACTACGGCTACTCGGCAGGCCGCGAGGTGCTGCACGGCATCGACCTGCGGGTGCCGCCGGGGCAGCGGCTGGCGATCGTCGGCCCGTCCGGTGCCGGCAAGTCGACGCTCGGCAGGCTGCTGGCCGGGGTCGCCGCGCCCGGTTCGGGTTCGGTGACGATCGGCGGCGCGGAGGTGTCCGAGCTGGCCGAGGACGTGCTGCGCGGCGAGGTGCTGCTGCTGACCCAGGAACACCACGTGTTCTCCGGGACGCTGCGGGAGAACCTGACGCTGCCTGCGGGTTCGTGGCCGGACGAGGAGCTGGTGCGCGCGCTGGCCGCGGTCGGGCTGCGCGACTGGTTCGGCGGGCTGCCGGACGGCCTGGAGACGAAGCTCGGCTCGGGCGCGCTGGCCGTGCCCGCCGCGACCGCGCAGCAGCTCGCGCTGGCGCGGGTCGTGCTGGCCGACCCGCACACGGTGGTGCTCGACGAGGCGACGTCGTTGCTGGACACCTCGTCGGCGCGTCACCTGGAGCGGTCGCTGAGCGGGGTGCTGGACGGCCGGACCGTGATCGCGATCGCGCACCGGCTGCACACCGCGGCGGCGGCCGACCGGGTCGCGGTGCTGGAGGCCGGGCGGATCACCGAGCTGGGCACGCACGCCGAACTGCTCGCCGCGAACGGCCCGTACTCGCGCCTGGTCACGGCCGCGCACGTGGGCTGAGGTTTCCCCGGAGGCGGGCGCCTCCGGGGACCATCAGGCCTTGACGAGGCTGTCGACCAAGCTGAGGAACATCCCCAGCCCGTCGTCGCTGGGGCCGGTGAGCGCGTCGATCGCGTGCTCGGGGTGCGGCATCAGGCCGACGACGCGGCCGTTGGCGCTGCAGATGCCCGCGATGTCGTCACGCGAGCCGTTCGGGTTCTCGCCGACGTAGCGGAACACCACGCGGCCCTCGCCCTCCAGCTCGTCCAGCGTGGACTGGTCGGCGACGTAGCCGCCCTCGCCCGACTTGAGCGGCACCAGGATCTCGGCGCCCGCCTCGTACCGGGTCGTCCACGCCGTGGTGTTGTTCTCCACGCGCAGCCACTGGTCGCGGCACACGAAGTGCAGCTTCTTGTTGCGCACCAGCGCGCCCGGCAGCAGCCCGGCCTCGCACAGGATCTGGAACCCGTTGCAGATGCCGAGCACCGGCATGCCGCCCTTGGCCGCGTCGACGACCGACGACATCACCGGGGCGAACCGGGCGATCGCGCCGCAGCGCAGGTAGTCGCCGTAGGAGAAGCCGCCCGGCACGATCACCGCGTCGACGCCGCGCAGGTCCTCGTCGGCGTGCCACAGGTTGACGGCCTCCGCGTCGGCGTAGCGGGCGGCGCGGACCGCGTCCACGTCGTCCAGCGTGCCGGGGAAGGTGATGACCCCGATCTTCACGAGAGCCTCCGCACGGTCCACTCCTCGATCACCGGGTTGGCGAGGAAGCCCTCGGCGATCTTGGCGAGCGTCTCGTCGTCGACCGAGTCGTCGACCTCGAGCTCGAAGTGCTTGCCCTGGCGCACCGAGGTGACCCCGGTGAAGCCCAGCCGCGGCAGCGCCCCGGCGACGGCTTGACCTTGCGGGTCGAGGATCTCGGGCTTGGGCATGACGTCAACCACCACACGGGCCACGGCGGGTCGCTCCAGTAATCGCAGGTAGGCGGTACTCCCCGAGTCTAGCCGCGGTCGGCGCCACCCCGCCCAGGGTGGTGGCGGGTGTGACCTGGATACCTTCTGCGGATGGGAATGACACTGGGGTACGTCGAGGTCACGCCGGAGCGGCTGGACGGCGTGATGGGTGACAGCGAGCAGGCCGAAGAGCTGTACGACGAGCTCAGCGACGACGAGACCGTCCGCGACGCCTTCATCGAGAAGGCCTGGGACGGCATCCAGTACCTCCTCGACGAGGCGGGCGTCGGGGTGGAGCTGCGCATGGACGGCGACCCGATCGAACACGACGGCGACGAGTTCAACGGGTTCCGGCCGGAGGTGGTCAAGAGCATCGCCGAGTCGCTGAACGCCGCGCCGTTCGAGCGGCTCGCCGAGCACTACGACCCCGCCGACATGATGGCCCGCGGGATCTACCCGCGGATCTGGGACACCCACCCCGCCGAGGAGCTGGAGTACCTCTCGGAGAACTACGCGAAGTTGCGGGAGTTCTTCGACGCGGTCGCCCGCGACGGCAACGCCGCCATCGGCTGCTTCTCCTTCTAACCGGTCAGCACCTTCGCGGTGTCCGCGCGGCGGCGCAGCACCCGGCGCAGCCCGTACGTGCCGATCAAGCCGAGCACGGACACCGCGATCAGGAAGTACAGGCCGGTCGCGGCGGAACCGGTGGCGTCCACGATGGCCGCGATGCCCATCGGCCCGAAGCCGCCGCCGAGGTTGCCGATGCCGTTGATGGCGGCGATGCCCGCGGCCGCGGTCGCCCCGGCGAGGAACTTCGGCACCAGGCCCCACATCACCGGCTGGGCCGCGTAACCGCCGATCGACGCGACGCACAGCCCGATCATCTGCAGCCACGGGGCGCTCGCGGTCGCGGCGACGACGAACCCGGCGATCGAGAAGCCGAGCATCAACGCGAGCCAGCCGAAGGGCGCCTCGCGCCGGTTGGCCAGTCGCGGCACCACGAGAAGACCAGCCATGACGCACACGTACGGGATGGCCGACACCGCGCCGACGCCGAACCCGGACAGGTCGCCGAAGCCCTTGACGATCGTCGGCAGCCAGAACGCGAGCCCGTAGGTGGCCAGCGGGAAGCACAGGAAGAACAGGGCCATCGCCAGCACGCGTGAGTCCTTGAGCACCGCCCACGGGCTGTGCGGCTGGGCGCCGGCCGCCTCGGCCTCGCGGCGCAGTTCGCCGGTCAGCCAGGTGCGCTCGTCGTCGGTCAGCCACTTGGCGGTCTCGGGCGACTTCGGCAGGACCCAGAGCACGATCGGCGTCAGCAGCACGGCGGGGATGCCGGTGGCGACGAAGATCCACTGCCAGCCCTCCAGGCCGAGGACGCCGTGCAGGTCGTTCAGCGCGCCCATCGCCGGGTTGCCGATGATGAACGACACCGGGCCGGCCAGCATGAACAGTCCGATCGCCTTGCTGCGGTGGCTCTCCGGGAACCAGCGGGTCAGGTAGTAGATGACGCCGGGGAAGAACCCGGCCTCGGCTGCCCCGAGCGCGAACCGCGCCAGGTAGAACTGCCAGGTCGTGGACACCAGCGCGGTCGCGACGGTGACCAGGCCCCAGGTGAGCATGATCCGGGCGATCCACCGGTTCGCGCCGTAGCGGTGCAGGGCGAGGTTGCTCGGCACCTCCAGCAGCGCGTAGGCGACGAAGAAGAACACCTGGCCGAGCGTGTAGACGGTCGCCGACAGGCCGAGCTCGGACTGCAGGGTCAGCTTCGCGAACCCGACGTTGGACCGGTCGATGTAGGCGATCACGTACAGCAGCCCGAGGAAGGGCAGCAGGCGCAGGGTGATCTTGCGCAGGATGGCTGGGGGCACGGGTGACTCCGTTGTCTGCTCGTCCGATATCTCGGATGACGTTCGGCCCTCCGAACCTAAAGTCGGGATTCGGGCGATGTCAACCGTCTTGACCGCGGTTCGGCCAGCGCCTAACGTCGTCCGGGACTACGAACTGCATCCGAAATTTCGAACAACGGTGGTGAACCGTGGACAGAACCCGCGACTTCCTGCGCACCCTGGGCCTGCCGCCCGGCGACCCGGGGGAGCTGCCGACGAGCCCCAAGCGGTTCCCGGACGGCGCCCAGTACCGGGTGGAGATCCCGAGCGTCGAGGGACCGGAGGCGCTGGAAGCCGTCTGCGCCGAGGCCGACGCGCGCGGGGTCGTGGTGCACCGCGTCTCGCAGGGCAGCGGCGGCATGCTGCTGACGCGGCCGGAACTGGCCGCGATGGCCGACCTCGCGCGGGCGCGCGAGGTCGAGGTGAGCCTGTTCGCCCGCCCGGTCGCCGGGTGGGACACCGGCGCCGCGTCCGTGGCGCCCGGCGGTGGGCCGTTCGCCGCGCAGGCGCGGGGCGCCGAGCAGCTGGTCCACGTGCTGGAGGACATCCGCCGCACCGCCGAGGCCGGGATCCGCAGCGTGCTGGTCACCGACCTCGGCGTGCTGAGCGTCGCCGACCGCATGCGCGCGGCCGGGGAGCTGCCCGTCGACATGCGGTTCAAGGTCAGCGTGCAGATGGGCCTGGCCAACCCGGCGTCGATCCGGCTCGCCGAACAGGCCGGGGCCACCACCTACAACGTGCCGACCGACCTGAGCCTGGCCCAGCTCGCCGCGATCCGCGCGGCCGTCGACCTGCCGCTGGACGTCTACATCGAGGCGCCCGACGACCTCGGCGGGTTCGTCCGGCACTTCGAGATCGCCGAGATCGTGCGGGTCGCCGCGCCGGTCTACCTCAAGTTCGGGCTGCGCAACGCGCCGAACATCTACCCCAGCGGCACGCACCTGACGCCGACCGCGGTCGCGCTGGTGCGCGAGCGGGTGCGTCGTGCTGAGATCGGTCTCGAACTGCTCCACCGGCACGCGCCGGAGGCCGTCGGCTCGGCCCTGCCTGCCGCCGACCTCGCCGTGCCCGCCACCGTCGCGGAGGTGACCCGATGAGCTTGGACGACATCCTCGAAGCGGCCGCCGACGCCGCCCGGTCCTGGGCGCGCGCCGATCGCGCCGCGGCGTTGCGGAAGGTCGCGGACGGCATCGACGCCGCCGCGGACGAGCTCGTGCCGATCGCGCAGGAAGAGACCCACATCCCGGAGGCGCGGCTGCGTGGCGAGGTCGTGCGCACCAGCTTCCAGCTCCGATTGCTGGCCGACGAGGTCCAGCCGCGCACGGTCGTCGACGAGGCGGACCCCTCGTGGCCGCCCGCGCCGCGGCCGAAGCTGGTGCTGACCCACCGTCCGATCGGGCCGGTGCTGGTGTTCGCGGCGTCCAACTTCCCGTTCGCGTTCTCGGTCGCGGGCGGGGACACCGCGTCGGCGCTCGCGGCGGGCTGCCCCGTGGTGCTCAAGGCGCACCCCGGTCACCCGCGGCTGTCCGACGCGACCGGCGAGATCGTGCGGGCCGCGCTGCCGGAGGGCGTGTTCGCGTTGATCCACAGCGAGGAGGACGGCCGGGCCGCGCTGACCGATCCCCGCGTCCGCGCGGCGGCCTTCACCGGTTCGCCGACCGCTGGGCGGGCGCTGTACGACCTGGCGGTGTCGCGGCCGGATCCGATCCCGTTCTACGGCGAGCTCGGCAGCGTGAACCCGGTGTTCGTCACCGAGGCGGCGGCGCGGGCGCGTGGCGCGGAGATCGCGGCCGGGTACGTGGACTCGTTCACGATGGGCGCTGGTCAGCTGTGCACGAAGCCCGGGCTGTTCGTGGTCCCGGCCGGGTCCGGGATCGGTGAGGCGGCGGCCGAGCGGGTGCGCCAGGTGGCTGCCGCGCCGCTGCTCAACGAGCGCATCGCGAGCGGTTACGCGGCCGTGCTGGGCCGGCTGGTCGGGCACGCCGAGGTGCGCACGCTGGTCGACGGGGGCGAGGCGCCCACGCTGCTGGCCACGACAGCGAAGGCGCTGCTGGAGCACGGCGAGGCGCTTCGCACCGAGTGCTTCGGGCCGGCTTCGCTGGTGGTGGAGTACTCGACCGAATCCGAAATGCTGGACGTCGTCCGGTCCCTCGACGGGCAGCTCACCGGAACCGTGCAGGCGGAGGACGACGACCCGGTGGCGGCCGAACTGGTCGACGAGCTGGCCGAGCACGTGGGGCGCGTGGTGTGGAACGGCTGGCCGACCGGGGTGGCCGTGACGCGCGCGATGCACCACGGCGGCCCGTACCCGGCGACCACGGCGCCGCTGCACACCTCGGTCGGCACAGCGGCCGTGGACCGGTTCCGGCGCCCGGTCGCGTTCCAGAACGTGCCGGACAAGGTGCTGGGCCTATAGCTCCGGTGGGCGGCCGCCGAGGCGCTGAGAGAGCTCGGCTGCGCCCTCGCGGACCAGTTTTTCCCAGCGGCGCCAGGATTCCTGGTCGTGGCGCGAGGTCGGGATGGAGATGCTCATCGCGGCGACCCATTCGCCGCGCGAGTCCACCACCGGGGCGGCCACGCAACCGGCGTCCGGATTGGACTCGCTGCGCTCGTGCGCGACGCCGGTCACGCGGACCGCGTCCAGCTGGGCGAGCAGCTCCGGGCGGGACGTGATGCTGTGCTCGGTGAGCGCGGTCAGCCGGTGCCCCTTGAGGCGGCGGCTGACCTCCTCCCTGGACAGCCCGGCGAGCAGGACCTTGCCCACGGCGGTGCAGTTGGCCGGCAACCTGCGGCCGACCGCGGAGATCAGCCGCACCGAGTGGGTCGAGTCTATTTTGGACACGTAGACGACCTCGAGCCCGTCCAGCACGGCGACGTGCACGGTCTCGTCGCACTGCGCCGCGACCCGCCGGGCCACCGCGTCCGCCTCGACGCCGAACTCCAGCCGCTGCTGGTAGCGCGCGCCCAGTTCGAGCAGCTTCGGCCCGAGGCGGTACATGGTCTCCTCGCCGGCCTGGCGGTCCAGGTACTTCCGGGCGACGAGGGTGGTCAGCAGCTCGTGCGTGGTGGAGCGGGGCAGGCCCAGGCGCTCGACGATCTCGGTCGCGGACAGGCGGACGTGTTCGTCGAGGAACAGTTCCAGGATGTCCGCGGCCCGGAGCACGGCCGGTACGAGACGGGGCATGACCGCACGATACCCCGCCTCGTCCGAAATACCGGACTCAGTTCACGACCTCGACCACGTCACCCGTGCGCAGGGTCTGGTAGAAGGCCTTCGCGTCGGCACGTGAGAGGTGCACGCACCCGTGCGACTGCTCACGCAGGCTGCCCTCGTGGAACGCCACGCCGGTGGTCGTGAAGAACACCGAGTACGGCATCGGGGCGTCGTAGGCCTTGCTGTAGTGGTCGATGTCGCGGTACTGGACCTTGAACGTGCCCACCGGCGTCTCGTAGCCGGGTTTGCCCACGGTGACCGGAACGGGCCCGCGGGTCACCTGACCGTTGTTCGTCAGCCAGGCCTGGTTCGTGTGCAGCTGCAGGCACGCCTTCGCCCGCGGGCTGCACGGTGTTTCCGCTGCGTGCGCGGCGGGAGCGGCGATCCCGATCGAGCCGAGGAGCGCCGCTCCGGCCGCGATACCGATGATCTTTCGCATACGGATGGTTACCCGCTGACGAGAAGTTCACTCATCCTGTTGACAGCTGCCGGTGCGGGTGTTGCGATCGCGGGTTGTTGCGGTGCGTTCAGGCGGCCGGGGTCGCGCAACAGTTCTCCAGCCGCAACACGCCGAGTTCGGAAATGAAGATGGACGTTAGAGGTTTCTTCGTTCCCAGAGGGTGGGGCGGATATCCACATGCCCGCCCTCGCTGGACCTGCTCAAAGCAGGCAGTACTGCTGGACGAGCTCCAACTCGTCCTGATGAAGGGCCAGCAGGGCTACGAGGAGAACGATTCATCGGATCTCGCCTCTGGTCCTGCTGTTCCACCGCCGCGCAGCCTGCACACCGCGCACATGCACGGCGGAGGTGCGTTCCCGCGCCGATCTCTCGGCATAGAAAGTTCCTTTCAAGTGCCACTGGCAGCCGCTGTGCGGCTGCCAGTGGCCCCGCGAGCAACTCACATGCGTAGCGGCAAGAGAAAAGCCGCGACGCGCGGATAAAACACGACGCGCCTTGGAGTTCGACTCCGAGGCGCGTCACGAACAGGTGAAATGTCGGCGAGGCCGTCAGCGCTTCCGGCCGTACAAGCCCGTGACGAGCTTGCTCACCAGCTTGTCCGTCTTCTCGGTGCGCGCGAAGGTCGTGAGCTTGATCGGAACCGCGAAGCGCTGGCGGGCGACCGCCTTCGGGCGGGCGAACTCGCGCAGGCCCTCCGGGCCGTGGATCCGCCCGAAGCCGGAGTCGCCGACCCCGCCGAACGGCAGCGACGCGGCCCCGGCGAACGAGAACGGCGCGTTGATCGAGATCATCCCGGCCTTGAGCCGCTGGGCCAGTCGTGTGGCGTTGGCGCGGGAGAACACCGTCGAGCCGAGCCCGTAGACCGTCGCGTTGGCCTTTTCGACCGCCTCGTCCATGTCGCGCACCTTGGCGATCGTCATGGTCGGGCCGAACGTCTCCTCCCGCACCGCGGCGGAGTCCTCCGGCACGTCGACCAGGACGGTCGGCTCGACGAACCGGTCGCCGACCGCGTCCGCGCCGCCGGTCAGCGCCCGGCCGCCGCGGGCCAGCGCGTCGGCGATGTGCCTGCGCACCACGTCCAGCTGCGACGGCATGGTCATCGGCCCGTACTGCTGGCCCGGCTTCACCCCGCGGGTCAGCGCGACGACCTTGTCCACGAACTGGTCGTAGACCCGCTCGTGCACGTACACCCGCTCCACGCCGATGCAGGTCTGCCCGGAGTTGGAGAACGCGCCCCACACGGCGGCGTCGGCGGCCGCGTCCAGGTCGGCGTCCGAGTCGACGATCAGCGGGTCCTTGCCGCCCGCCTCGATGACCACCGGCGTGAGCGTCTCGGCGGCCGCGGCCATGATCTTCTTGCCGGTCGCGGTCGAGCCGGTGAACGCGATCTTGTCCACGCCCGCGCCGACGAGCGCCGCGCCGGTCGCGCCGAAGCCGGTGACCAGCTGCAGCACCGGGTACTCGGGCACCACCTCGGCGAAGGTGTCGACCAGCCACTTCCCGACGCCGGGGGTGTACTCGCTCGGCTTGAACACCACGGCGTTGCCGGCCGCGAGGGCGTAGGTGATCGAGCCGAGCGGCGTGTAGACCGGGTAGTTCCACGGCCCGATCACGCCGACCACGCCCAGCGGCTGGTACTCGACGGTCGCGGTGTGGTTGGACAGCAGCAGTCCGGCCGAGCGGCGTTTGCGGCCCAGCACCTTGCGCGCGTTGCGGGCGGCCCAATGGATGTGCTCGATCGCGAGCACGGCCTCCAGTTGCGCGTCGCCGGCGGGCTTGCCGGTCTCCTTGCTGACGACGTCGCACAGCTCGGCGAGGCGGTGGGTGATGATCCCGTTCCAGCGGCGCAGGCGGTCGGCGCGGCCCTCGAACCCGAGGCCGGCCCACCAGCCGGCGGCGGTCCGCGCGGCGGCGACCGCGGCCTGGACGTCCTCCGCGGTGTGCACCGGGTGGGTCCCGACGACCTCGTCGGTGGCCGGGTTCAGCGAGTCGAACGTGTCCTGGACGGCCGGCTTCGGCTCCACGGCGGTCATCGTTGGCCTCCTAACTACTGTTCAGTAACGCCAGCATGGCACATGCGGTGGCCGAGCTCACTACCCCGAGCGTGGGCGCCAGCGACAACGGCAGCACGCCGACGCTCAGCGACCCGAGCCCGAACCCGGTCGCCTGCACGACGAACGCGGCCGAGAACCCCTCCGCGCGACGGCCTTCCGGCAGCAACCGCTGAAGCCGCACGGACGCGACGGTCAGCAGCGGCCCGGTGCCCGCGCCGATCAGTGCCGCGCCGGTGAGCAGCCCGGCCCACCCGAGGTCCGCGGCCAGCACCGAGCCGCCCACGACGAACCCGCCCAGCGCCATCGCGGCCTGCCGCCGCCCGGCCGGTGGCCGTCGCCACGCGAAGACCGCGCTACCCGCGATGCTGGCCCCGCTCAGCACGACGATCACCACCGCGGCCAGCGCCGGGTCCGCGCCGAGCCGTTGGACCAGCGGTAACGGCGCGACCTCGACGGTCGCGAGCAGATGGCCCAGCGCGAACAGGCACGCGAGCCAGGGCAGCGCGTTCCGGACGGGCAGTTTCGCCGGCCTCGGCGGGGCGGGCGCGACGGCCCGCGGCACGGCCAGCGCCGCGGCGAAGTAGGCCGCGGCCATGGCGGCGAGCGGGGCGAGCGCGCCGGCCGGACTCAGGGCGGCGACCAGCAGCGGCCCGGCGATGAGGACGCCCTCGAAGAGCATCGAGTCGATCGCGACGGCGCGCGGCAGCTGGTCGTCCGGCACGACGGAGCCGAGCAGCGTGCGGAAGCCGCCGGACAGCCCGCCCACGACGAGCCCAGGCACCACGACCAGTGCGACCAGCAGCCCGTGTGATCCGGTCCGCGCGGCGACGACGAGCGCCGCCATGGCCGTGCCGGCGGCGAGCAGGAGGAGCACCAGACCGCGGGCCACGCCGATCCGGTCGAGCAGCCGCCCACACGGCACCGCGCCGGCGATCTCGGCCCCCACGAGCACAGCGACCATCACCCCGCCGAGCCGGTACGACCCGGTGACGACCGTGGCGACGGAGGTGAAGGCGAGCGGCCCCATGGCGATCGGCAGGCGGTACAGCTGAGCGCCCACGGACCAGCGCCAATACGCGCGATTCACCGGCGGACCTCCTCGGCACCCGGTTGACCCGGTATCGGCGCGAAGACCAACCCGGCTCGCTGCCCACCTCGACGAAGTGCGTCGTCGCCAGCACCCGGGCGGCGCCCGCCGCCACCCCACCCGTCGCCCCGATTCGCACCCTTCCGACTGTTCCGCCGCCCCTCCCGCGCCCATACTGATTCGGAAATCCCCGAAAGTCGGCCGCCATGATCGAGTTGGTCCTCACCGCCGCGAGCCCGGTCCGCTTCGGCATCTCCCCGCTGGAGGAGGCGCTCGGCGCGGTCCAGGTCGGGCTCGGCCTCCGCGCGCACCCCGTGCACCCGCCGTGGCTGACCGGCGCCGACCTGCCGATCGCCGAGCTGCGCAGCGTCCTGTCCGGCCGCCGCTACATCACCGACTTCCTCAGCCCGCCACCCGACGGCCCGCACACCACCGCCGAGGCGCAGCTGGACCGCATCCGCCGCACGCCGCCGCGGCAGGTCGCCGCCGAGCTGGCCATGGTCGACGCCGACCTCAGCGGCCTGCCCTCCGACCCGGCGAAGGCACGCGATCTGCTCGCCGACCAGATGGCGCTCGTCTGGTCGGAGCTGGTCGCGCCGCACTGGCCGCGGATGCGGGACGTCCTCGCCGCCGACATCGCCCACCGCTCCCGCCGGCTCGCCGACGGCGGTCTGCCACTCGTCTTCGCGGACCTGCACCGGCGCGTCCGGCTCGTCGACGGCACGGTCCTGGTCGAATCCCGGTCCCGGGAACGGGTCCGCCTCGGCCGGCGCGGGCTGCTCCTGCTCCCCGCCGTCTTCGCCTGGCCCGGCGTCGGCGTGGTCACCGTCCCGCCCTGGCAGCCCGCGCTGCTCTACCCAGCCCGCGGCGTCGCCGGGCTGTGGGGCGGCCGTCCGGACCACGACGCCCGCCTCGCCGCGGTGTTCGGCCGCACCAAGGCCGCCGTCCTGCTCGCCCTCGGTGAACCGCTGTCCACGTCGGCGCTCGCCGGCCGGCTGGGCCTCGCGCCGAGCACCGTGTCCGCGCACGTCACCGCGCTGCGGGACGTGGGGATCCTCACGTCGGCGCGATCCGGACACGAGGTCCGGTACCGCCGAAGCGATCTTGGCGACGCCATTCTGGCGGGCCTAGGCTGGTCCTGAACCCACGCGGAGGAGCACCTGATGCGAATCGTCCATTTCGGACACGCCTGTGTCCTGCTGGAGACGGAAAACGCGCGGATCCTGCTCGACCCCGGCGCGTTCTCGGAGGGCTTCGAGGGCGAGCGCGAGCTGGACGCGGTCCTGATCACCCACCAGCACTTCGACCACATCGACAGCGAACGGCTGCCGGTGCTGCTCGAAGCCAACCCGGACGCGAAGCTGGTCGTCGACCCGGGCTCGGCGGAGACCGTGCAGAAGCTGGGCCTGGAGTTCCAGGTCGTCAACCCGGGCGACGCTTTTGAGGCGGGCGGCGCCGCGGTGAACGTGGTCGGCGGGCAGCACGCCGTGATCCACTCCGACATCCCGGTCATCCCGAACGTCGGCTACATCGTCGACCACGGCGCCTTCTACCACCCCGGCGACTCGTTCTTCGTGCCCGAGCAGAAGATCGACGTGCTCGGCCTGCCGACCGGCGCGCCGTGGCTCAAGGCCGGCGAGGCCGTCGACTACCTGCGGGCGGTCGCGCCGCGCGTCGCCGTGCCGATCCACGAGGCGGTGCTCGCGAACCCGGCGATGCACTACGGCTTGTTCACCAACCTCGCCCCGGAGGGCACCGAGGTGCGCGCACCGACGCGCGGCGAGGACGTCAAGCTCCCGTAGGTCGTGCCGAAGGCCCGGTTCTCCAGCGCGACGTCGACCGCGTCGAGGAAGGCGTGCCGGAGACCGGGCCGGGCGAGGTCGGCCGCGTCGATCCCCAGGCGCACGAGACCACCACGTCGTGCGGCCCGCGCCGAGGCGAGCACGAGCGCGAACGCGCGCACGGTCTCGGTGCGGTGGTTGTGCGCCGCGAACGACTGGACCCGCGAGCGGTGCACGGTGCGGGTGCGCAGGTCGTGCACGGCGGCGAGGTCGGCGCACAGCGCGAAGTGCTCGCCCGCCGCGGCGAGCGTGCCGGGCGAGGCGAGCCACCGCGGCGGCGCGAACCCGTCCGCGCCGAGGCCGAGCTTCTCCAGCGCGGCCTTCGCGGCGATCATCCGCAGCCGGGCCTCGTGCGCGGGCAGGCCGGCGAACTCGGCCTTGCGGTGCAGGCTGACCGCCCGGTGGCTGGGCGGGATGCGGTGGTCGTAGCCGTGCAGCAGGAGACCGTCGCCGCGGCTGGTGCGCTCGCGGACCCAGGCGGTGACGGCCTGCGACCCCTCGGTGCGCGGCGCGAAGAGGAGGGACAGGGGGACGTTTCGGCGGTCCAGCTCGGCCGCGAGTTCGGCGCAGCGGTGCAGCGTCCGCGGACCGATGCCGGACAGCGAGACCAGCAGACGGGCGTCCATGTCACCCACCGCACCAGATCGTCATGACGAACCCCTTACCCGCGGGTGACGGCAACCATGACGGGATCTGACAGGGTTCACCGACACGGTGGACGTATGAGCAACGAACTGAGTGGGAAGGTCGCCCTCGTCGCCGGTGGCACGCGCGGGGCGAGCCGGGCGATCGCGATCGAGCTGGGGCGCCGGGGCGCGTTCGTGTACGTCACCGGGCGGACCTCCGGTGAGCACCGCTCCGAGGTGGGCAGGCCGGAGACGATCGAGGGCACGCTGGAGCGGATCACCGACGCGGGCGGCAAGGGCGCGGCGATCCGCGTCGACCACCTCGACCCGGAGCAGGTGCGGGCGCTGGCCGAGCGGGTCGACCGCGAGCAGGGGCGGCTGGACATCCTGGTCGACGGCATCTGGGGCGGCGACGAGTACATCGGGTGGGGCCAGGCGGTGTGGGACCTGCCGCTGGAGCACGCGCTGCGGTCGATCCGGCTGGGCATCGACGCGCACATCATCACCAGCCACTTCCTGCTGCCGCTGGTGATCCGCAACCAGGGCGGGCTGGTGGTGGAGATGACCGACGGGACCGAGGAGTACAACTCGCGGTTCCGGGAGGGCACGTCGATCGGGTTCTACGTGGCGAAGGCGGCGTCGCACAGCATCGTCAAGGCGGAAGCGCACGACCTGGCCCCGCACGGCGCGACGGCGGTGGCGATGACGCCGGGCTGGCTGCGGTCGGAGGCGATGCTGGAGCACTACGGCGTGACCGAGGAGAACTGGCGGGACGCGCTCGCGAAGGAGCCGCACTTCTGCATTTCCGAGTCGCCGGTGTTCGTGGGCAGGGCGGTCGCGTCGCTGGCGGCGGACCCCGAGCGGCACCGGTTCCACGGGCAGACGCTGAACAGCGGGCAGCTGGCGAAGATCTACGAGTTCGACGACGTGGACGGCAGCAGGCCGGACGGCTGGCGGTACGTCATGGAGGTCCAGGACGCGGGCAAGCCCGCGGACCCGACCGGCTACCGGTGACGGTCGGCCATCCGCCGTGCGGCGTCGGCGAACGCGGCGCGCACGGCGGGTGGCTCGACGACCTCGACGTCGGGGCCGAGGCCGAGCAGCATGCTCGCCGCGATGGCCGGTTCTTCCAGGTCGACGGTGACCTCGACCCAGCCCTCGGGGTCGGGTGGCCCAGCCGCGTCGAGAGCGGCGATGGCCAGGTCGGGGTCGAGGACCTGCGGGAGTTGTTGCACGCCCCAGCGGGACAGGCGCAGCCGGACGGGGTGGCGTTGCAGTGAGCGCTCGAACTGGGTGGAGGAGCGCTGCCACCAGCCGGCGAGGTCGAAGTCCGCGGGCCGCTCGAAGCGCTCGTCGGTGAGCTCGACGGCGGTGACCTTGCTGACGCGGTAGGTGCGGATGCTGTGCTCGATGCGGGCGACGAGGTACCAGACGCCGGCCTTGAGGACGAGGCCGAGCGGTTCGAGGAGGCGTTCGACGGTGTGGTCGCCGCGCCGGTAGGTGATCGCGGCGCGGCGCTGCTCCCACACGGACTGGGCGATGGTCGCGAGGTGCTCGGCGTCCTCTTCGGACTTGAACCAGCCGGGCGCGTCGAGGTGGAACCGCTGGGCGAGGTGCTGGGCCTGCTCGCGCAGCGGGGCGGGGAGGGTGGCGCTGACCTTGGCGTGGGCGGCGGAGACGGCGGTGCCGAGACCCAGCTCGGCCAGCGCGCGGGGCACGCCCATCGCGAAGATGGCGACGGCTTCGCGGGAGGTGAGCCCGTCCAGCCGGGTGCGCCACCCCTCCACGAGCCGCACGCCGCCGTACCGCCCGGTCTCCGTCCACAGTGGAACTCCGGCGGCCTGCAGGGCGGCGATGTCGCGGTGCATGGTGCGCTCCGAAACGCCGAGCGCGTCGGCCAGCTCGGGGACGGTCGCGCTGCGCCTGCTCTGCAGGGTGAAGAGCAGGGCCACCAGACGTTCCGCGCGCATGCCCTCGATGATGCCGGAGATGCCGGCGTGGGGTGGGCCGTGGTGGCGGCGGGCGGCACCTGGGTGGGCTGGGGGTGCTTGGGGTGCGCCGATGAATGGACCATTCATCGGGGCGTGAGTGGGCATCTCGCGAGTGCATGAAGGGGCATGTCGTGGAGTCGCGTGTGCACCTCGGCACCGTGTGAGGTGCCCATTTGCGCCGATGTGAACGGGCCGTTCATCGAGGCCGGCGTCGTTGGCCCTCTCGCGCAGCGACGACAGGTGCCTCTCGCGCGAGGATGAATGGACCGTTCACGCCATCCCATCCGACCGACCGCCACCGCCGCGAGAGATGCCCGCCCGCAGGCACGAACGGGCCTTTCATCGACACGAACGGTCCTTCATCGAGCAGCAACGTCACCGCAACCGCTCGCCCAACGGGGCGAGGCCGCGTCACCGCCAACCAGCGCCACCTTCCAGCGCCCGCCCAGCGTCACCAACCGGCGCCCGCGAGCCGGCGCGACGCGCCGCCCGCTTCGCGGGCAACCGCGCGGCCCCGCGAGCCACCGCCCAGCTTCCCGGGGCCACCGCCGAACCAGCGGTCAGAGGATCGGCTGCGGCACGTACTTCGCGGCCTCCGGGAACCGCGCCAGTACGTCCTCCACCCGCGCCACCACGGCGGCCACCTGCGCGGGCGCCACGCCGGTGAACGAGATCCGGTCGGCGAGCAACTGCTCCAGCCCGGCGCGGTCCAGCGGCAGCCGCGAATCGGCGGCGAGCCGGTCCAGCAAGTCGTTGTCGGCGCCCTTCTCGCGCATCGCCAGCGCCACCCCGACCGCGTGCTCCTTGATCGCCTCGTGCGCGGTCTCCCGGCCCACCCCGGCCCGCACCGACGCCATCAGCACCTTCGTCGTCGCCAGGAACGGGAGGTACCGCTCCAGCTCGCGGGCCACCACGGCCGGGAACGCGCCGAACTCGTCGAGCACCGTGAGGAACGTCTCCAGCAGCCCGTCCAGCGCGAAGAACGCGTCCGGCAACGCGACCCGGCGCACCACCGAATCCGACACGTCCCCCTCGTTCCACTGGTCGCCCGCCAGCTCGCCGATCATCGACAGGTAGCCGCGCAGCACGACCGCCAGGCCGTTGACCCGCTCGCACGACCGCGTGTTCATCTTGTGCGGCATCGCCGACGAGCCGACCTGCCCCGGCTTGAACCCCTCGGTCACCAGCTCGTGCCCGGCCATCAACCGAATCGTCTTCGCCAGGCTCGACGGCGCCGCCGCCAGCTGCACCAGCGCGGACAGCACGTCGAAGTCCAGCGACCGCGGATACACCTGCCCCACGCTGGTGAACGTCCGCGCGAACCCCAGGTGCGCGGCGATCCGGTTCTCCAGCTCGGCCAGCGTCTCCGCCGAACCCAGCAGGTCCAGCATGTCCTGCGCCGTCCCCACCGGACCCTTGATCCCCCGCAGCGGGTACCGCCCGATCAGGTCGTCCAGCCGGTCGAACGCCACCAGCAGCTCGTCCGCCGCCGTCGCGAAGCGCTTGCCCAGCGTCGTCGCCTGCGCGGCCACGTTGTGCGACCGGCCGGCCATCACCAGCTCCGCGTGCTCGGCGGCCAGCGCCGCCAGCCGGGCCAGCACCGCGGCCACCCGCGAGCGCATCAGCTCCAGCGACCGCCGGACCTGCAGCTGCTCGACGTTCTCCGTCAGGTCCCGCGACGTCATGCCCTTGTGCACGTGCTCGTGCCCGGCCAGCGCGTTGAACTCCTCGATCCGCGCCTTCACGTCATGCCGGGTGACGCGCTCCCGCTCCGCGATGCTGCCCAGGTCGACCTGGTCCAGCACCCGCTCGTAGTCCTCGACGACCCCGTCCGGCACCTCGACGCCCAGGTCGCGCTGGGCGCGCAGCACCGCGATCCACAGCTCGCGCTCGAGCTTCACCTTGTTCTCCGGCGACCACAGCGAGACCAGCTCGGGAGAGGCGTATCGGCCGGCGAGGACGTTCGGGATCTGCGGTTTCGTCACGACCCAAGCTTAGATAGCGCGCGAGCGAGCCTCGCCCGCGCCACCGCCCGCGGATCCGGGTCCACCTCGATCAAGGCGTTGACCACGGCGCCGTCGACGAGCGCGATCAGCTCCTCCAGCCGGTCCCGCTCGATCACCAGCCCGGACCGGGCGAAGATTTCCGTCAGCAGCTCCCGCAGCTCCGCGCCGAGCGCCCGCATCAACGGCCGCAGGTAGGGCCGCCGCCCGGTCGCCACCAGCCGCTCGTACCGCAGCAGCACCGCCTCGTAGCCGGGGTCCTCGCCGAGCAGCTGGTCCAGCACCAGTTCCACGACGCTGTCGATGCGGCGGTGCTCGGTCGGCAGCTCGTCCAGCTGCGCGTGTCCCTTCGCCAGCTCGGCGCGGCCGTGGTGCTCGGCGGCGGCGCTGATGAGGTCGTCGAGCGAGTCGAAGTAGTACGTCGTCGACGCCAGCGGCAGCCCGGCCCGCTCGGCGACCGCGCGGTGCCGGATCGCGTCGAAACCGCCTTCGACCAGCAGCTCGGCCGCGGCCTCGACGAGGGCCGCCCGCCTGCGCTCACCCTTCGGCGTGCTCGCTCCGGACGTCATGGCCGCCCATCTAACCAGCTAGAACCTCTGCGCGAGCGCGGTGGCGATCTTCGGGACGTCGTCCGCCAGCGGCGCCGCGCTGCCCGGGGCGGGCACGCTCAGCACGATCACCGTCCCGCCGCCCGCGGTCAGCCGCTGGTCGACGACGGCGCCGTCGGCGAGCTTCGCGAGCTGGACGCTGGCCCCCGGCGGCAGCACGGTCGCCGACACCGAACCGGTGCGGCCGTTCTCCGCGACGCCGTACCTCGCCGAGCGGGAACCCGGCGTGCACACGTCGCCCGCGTCCGGCCCGGTGATCCCGGTGGCCGGGAGCTCGCCAGCGAGGGCGGTGGCGAGCTCCCGGTCCACCTTGTCGCACCCGGAGGTGCTGTCGGCCCGCGGGCCGTTCTCCCCGGCGCCCTCTCCTCCCTGCATGGCGGAGGGACCGGAAAGCTGGGGCACGGCGGACGGGAGACGCTCCGGCGCGTTCGCCGGTTGCTCCTGCCCCTGGACTTGAGTCGATTGGGTGGTCCGGGACTGGACGAATCCGGCGATTCCGGCGCCGAACAGGGCGAAGACCACGCAGAGTGACGCCACCGCGAGCGTCGTGCGCCGCCGCGCCGTGACCCGCGCCGAGGCCGTCCGCACGTCCCGCACGTCGAACCCGGCCGGAGGCGGCTCACCGGGCGCGGACCGGAACAACTCCGTCAGCTCGTGCTCATCCACCGGCTTCCACCTCCTCGCCCAGCGCGTCGCGCAGGTTCGCCAGTCCCCGCGCGGTCTGGCTCTTCACGTTCCCCTCGCTGCAGCCGAGGACCTTCGCCACGCCGGCCACGTCCAGCCCCTCGAAGTACCGCAGGACCAGCACGGCCCGCTGCTTCGGCGGCACCGCGCGCAGCCCGGCCAGCAGGTCCGCGCGCGTGGCGACCTGGTCGTCCAGCCGGGTGCCCGCGGGCTCGGGCTCGGGCAGCTGCTCCACGTGCCGCTCCCTCCGCCAGGGCCGTCTCGACTCGTCGATCGACGCCCGGACCAGCGTCTTCCGCACGTAGGCGTCGGTCGCGGCGCGATCCCGGATGCGGTTCCACTTCCGGTGCAGCGCCACGAACGCCGTCTGCGCGAGATCGTCCGCGCGGTGCCAGTCGCCGCAGAGCAGGTACGCGGTCCGGCGCACGGAGTCGCGTTTGGCCGCGAAGTACTCCGCGAAGTCCCGCTCGTCACCCTCGTCCACGCGCTAAGGCTCTCCGCTCCGACGTCTCGGCGTAAAGACGGAACTGCGCCGACGGTGGGTTGCACCTTCTTGAAGATCATCTGAACGGTGTGATGTGATCTGACTGTGACCTCAGCAGCCACCCAGTTGATCGACTTCCGCTCTGACACCGTCACCCGTCCGGATGAGCAGATGCGCAGAGCGATGGCGTCCGCTGAGGTCGGCGACAACGTCATCGACGTCGACCCCACGGTCCGCGAGCTCGAGGAGCGCGCGGCCGCGGTCCTCGGCATGCCGGCGGCGCTGTGGACGCCCAGCGGCACGATGGCCAACCTCATCGCCCTGTCCGTCCACCTCAAGCGCGGCGACCGGTTCCTCGCCCCGAACAACGCGCACGTCCTGAACAACGAGCTGGGCTCCGCGGCCTGGCTCGCCGGTGGCATGCCCGAAGCGCTGCCGCACGACGGAGGCCCCGGCCGTCCCAAGCCGGAGACGGTCGCGGCGGCCATCGGCACCCGCAGCGGGCCGTACTACGCGCTGCGCACCACCCTGCTGTGCCTGGAGAACACCCACAACGCGGCCGGCGGCGCGGTCATCCCGCCGCACGAGCACGCCCAGCTGCTGTCCACCGCGCGGCAGGCCGGGCTGCAGGTCCACCTCGACGGCGCCCGCGTCTGGCACGCGGCCGTCGCGCTCGGCCTGCCGCCCGCCGCGCTGACCGTGGGCGTGGACAGCGTGTCCGCGTGCTTCAGCAAGGGGCTGGGCGCGCCGGCCGGGTCGGTCGTCGCGGGCAGCCGGGAGTTCGTCGAGCGGGCGCGCCGGATGCGGCAGATGCTCGGCGGCGGCATGCGGCAGATCGGGGTGCTCGCCGCGGCCTGCCTGGTCGCGCTGGACCGGGTCCCGGACCTCGCCGCGGAGCACGAGAAGGCCCGGCGGCTGGCCGACGGCCTGCGTGAGCTGGGCTGGCAGGCCGACACCCCGGAGACCAACATCGTGCTCGCGCCGGTCGCCGACATCGCGGTGACGCTGGAGTCGCTGCAGGCCCAGGGCGTGCTGGCGCTGCCGATGGCGGGCAAGGTGCGGTTCGTGCTGCACCGGGACGTCTCCCCGGCCGACGTGGACGAGGCGCTGCGCCGCATCAAGGCCGGTGGTCACCCGTGACCGGCTGGGTGGTGTTCGACTACGGCGAGGTGATCTGCGGCCGGACGACCGCGCTGCCGGACCTCGCGGCCACGCTGGGGGTGTCGCCGGCGGAGTTCGAGCCGCACTACTGGCGGCTGCGGGACGCCTACGACCGCGGCAGCTCCGACCTGGAGTACTGGGGCGGGGTCGGCGAGGCGCTCGGCGTGCCGGTCGACGAGTCCACATCGGACCGGCTGACCGAGATCGACATCCGCGGCTGGTCGGACGTGCGGGAGTCGTCGCTGGAGCTGCTGGCCGGGCTGAGCGCTGCCGGGGTGCCGCTGGCGCTGCTGTCCAACGCGCCGTCCTCGTTCGCCCGGTTCGCCGAGCGGCAGGACTGGATGCGGCACTTCCGCGTCCGGGTGTTCTCCGGCGACGTGGGTGTGGCCAAGCCGGACGCGGAGATCTTCGAACTGCTCGTCGCCCGCCTTGGCGTGCCGGCGGGCGACTGCGTCTTCTTCGACGACCGCCAGTCCAATGTGGATGGAGCGCGGGCGGCAGGCCTGCGCGCGCACGTGTGGGACGGGGCCGACGCGGCGCGCGCTCTGCTCTAGGGGCGGATCTGCTTGCGCTCCTTGTTGTTCTTGATCGCGTTGTAGGCAGCGGCACCGAGGAAGCCGACGCCGCCGATCACGGCGATCCACAGGATCGCCTTGAAGACGAACCCGATCACCGAGCCGATCACCATGAACGCGAGCCAGGCGACGAGCAGCGCACCGACGATCTTCCAGAACATGGCATTCCCCTCCGGTTGTGCCACGCGGGCTCGTTCGGCCCGCTACGTGCAGCCTGGCACGGTTTCGTGCCGGGACGCCCGCGTTCTGGTCAACGTTCAGGGAAAACTGGGGGTTCCCCCGGAGAGCCAGCGGCCAAGGCGCGCGACCCCCTCGGTGACGTCGGACTCGGAGCCGGCGAACGAGAACCGGACGAACTTCCCGCCGTCCACGGGGTCGAAGTCGATGCCCGGGGTGATCGCGACGCCGGTGTCGGCGAGCAGCCGCTGGCACCAGCTCAGGCTGTCGGTGGTGTGCTCGGAGACGTCGACGTAGGCGTAGAACGCGCCGTCGACCGGGGCGACGCGGGTCAGCCCGATGCCCGCGAGGCCGTCCAGCAGCAGGTCGCGGTTGCGCCGGTAGTGCGCGACGTGCCCGTCCAGCTCGGCGTAGGAGTCGGGCTCGAACGCGGCGACGGCCGCGTGCTGGGCGAGGGCCGGTGCGCAGATGTTGAGGTTGCCGGTGAGCACGTCGACCGCGCGGTGCAGCCGTTTCGGGGCGAGCATCCAGCCCAGCCGCCATCCGGTCATGGCGAAGTACTTGGAGAACGAGCCGAGCACGATCGATTCGGTGGTGGACTGCCAGGCGCAGCCGAGCTCGGTGCCGTAGGAGATGCCGTGGTAGATCTCGTCGCTGATCAGCTGCACCCCGCGGGACGAACACCAGCCCGCGATGGCGGCAAGCTCGCCCGGCGGCAGCGCGGTCCCGGCCGGGTTGGTCGGGCTGGCCACGATGAGCCCGTCGAGCGGGCCGAGCTCGTCGAGCAGGTCGACGGTCGGCTGGAAGCGGGTGCTCTCGTCGGTGGCGAACTCGACGACCTCGCAGCCGAGGGCGGACAGCAGGTTGCGGTAGGCCGGGTAGCCGGGCCGGGCCATGGCGACGCGGGCGCCGGCGTCGAAGGCGGACAGGAACGACAACATGAAACCGCCCGAGGACCCGGTGGTGACGATGACGTCCTCCGGGCTGACGGTCATCCCGTAGCGGCGGTCGTAGTGCCCGGCGATGGCTTCGCGCAGCTCGGGGATGCCGAGCTGGACGGTGTACCCGAGGTTCTGGTCCCGTAAGGCGCGCGCGGCCGCCTCCAGGACCGGCTTGGGCGCGCCCGCGCTGGGCTGCCCCGCGGCGAGGCTGACGACGTCCCCATGGGTCCGCTGCCGGGCGGCGGCCGCGGAGAGCACCTCCATGACGTGAAAGGGCGCGACGTCCGCCCGCTTGGCCGGACCGGGGAACGCGGCTGAGGCGACCATGGGTTTCAGGGTAAGTCGGGCATCGTGGAAGCGGATCTCGTGGTGGCCCACCGCGCGCCAACCGCCGCCCGGCAACGCAACAGCACCGACCAACCGCAAGCCGGCAACGCAAAGCAGGCGACTACCCCAACCAGACCTTTCGGCGCCGTGAAGCGCATTTTCCGCGCGAAGGCGCGGCTTTAAAGATCAAAAGAGTCCTCGCCGGACGGGCAGGCTCCGGGATGACAGAAAAGCA
>NZ_JAKGSD010000044.1 GCF_021654135.1 Amycolatopsis tucumanensis
CCGCGTGCTCCAGCTCCTGGGCGTGCGGGATGATCTCCTTGTCCACGAACGAGCGAACCGTGGACAGGATCTCCGACTGCACGTCGGTAAGACCGGCGGTCTGCGCCAGACGAGCCATGGTCAACTCCTCACTTTCGCGATGGCACGGGCGAACTCACGCATGGCTGGTTCCGGCACTGTGAAGTAGGTGAAGCCGTACCTCTCGCGGTGGCGCTCAAGGGTGTCGGCCATTTCCCCGGGCGGTCCGGAAAGGATGGTCGGCACCTCCGACAAGTCCCGGTCCGGCAGGTGGTCTTCGAATCGGCGCGCCCCGGCGGCCGCGCGGCGACGGTCACCGTCGGGCGCGAGGGCGTGGATGAGGAGGTTGAGCTCGATGGCGGCGAAGCGGTCCGGCGCGGCGTCGCGAACGTGTGCGACCCGCTGAGCCAGTGCGTCCGGCCCGAGAAAACGGAGGCTACCGGGGTTCGTCCCCGAGGTGGCGCCGCTGAAGGCGACGATGTCGGCGTGCTGGGCGGCCAGGCGCAGCACCCGGTTGCCGTTGCCCGCGATGGTCAGCGGCGGCATCGGATCCTGGACCGGCCGCGGTTGATGCCGCGGATCAGTGAGCAGGCTGCGCACCTCCCGCACTGTGCGTTCCAGGTAGTCGACACGGTGGCGCGCGCCGGCCCAGGGCAGGCCGGCGGCGTCGAACTCGGCCTTGACGTAGCCCGCTCCCAGCGCGACTTCGAGGCGGCCGTCGACGAGTTGGTCGGTTCCGGCGAGGTCACGCGCGAGGAGTGCGGGGTTGTAGAAGCCGGCGTTCAGGACGAAGACGGCCAGCCGTGGTCGGGTTGTGATCTCGGCTGCCGATACGAGTGCCGGGAACGGGGCGGGGAGGCCGAGGTGATCGGGTACGGCGATGACGTCGTACCCGAGGTCCTCCGCTTCCCTGCACCGGGCTTGCCATGCGGTCCGCGACGACGGCGTGAGCAGGTTGACGCCGAACCGGAAGCCGCGCCCGGTCACCGGCCCGCCCGCCGGATCGTGTAGATGGAGTTCTCCCGGTCGGCGGCGACGAAAACGGTCCCGTCCGCACCGACCGCCACTCCCCCGGACCGGGCGTAGGGCTGGGTCAGGTGACCGACCGCGAGACCGTCGGCCAGCACCTGCTGCTCCCCGCGGCTGTTCACCGAAACCACGCGACGGCCACCGGCGTCGAGAACCACTGAGGATCCGTCGGGCGCGACGGCGACCGCCCGGGGCGCGCCGAGTCCCCGTGCGATCTCGGTGACCTCGCCAGACGTGGGATCGATCTGAAGCAGGCGTCCGCCGGTGGCTTCGGCCGCCAGGACGACGCCACGCGGAGTGAGGGCAAGACCAGCCGGGGCACCCAGATTTTCCGCCAGGACACGCGGTCGTCCATCGACGACGCGCAGAACCCGGCCGTTCGCGGGTTCGGACACCACGAGACTGCCGTCGGCGAGTTCGACGGCGTCGGAAGGGTTGTCGAGCCCGTGCACCTCGCCGGCCGGTTCTCCGGTCGCGCGGTCGAGGACCTGCACGGTGCCGATCAGTTCCGAGGTGAGCACGATGTGCTGGGCGGTGACACTGATGCCGGAGGGAAATTCCAGTTCCGAGGACAACCGGCGGGCGAGTTCGGTGACCACCCCGGTGCCCGGATCCACGGTGCGCAGCGCCGTGCTGTCGGCCACGTAGAGGGTGTTCCCGTCGAAGGCGATGTCCTGGGGAAAGGCGAGCGGGCTCGACGTCAGGGTCGTGCGCGCCCCGGTGCCGAGGTCGACTTCGGTCACGGCGCTGTCGGCCATGTTGCTGACGTAGGCGTGGTCCCCCGGGCCGATGACCATGTTGTCGGCACCGGCGGGCAGGGTGGCGACGATGTCCTTCGCCCCGGCGGCGGGGTCGATGCGGATGAGCTGCCCGGTCGCTCCGTCGAGCGCGTAGAGGCGGTCGCGGGAATCGAAGCGGACCGACACCGGCTGGCGGAATCCGGCAGCGACGGTACTGGCCACCCCGGTCCGCGGGTCGATGCGGGCCACCTGTCCGCGCTTGCCGAGCGGGCCGTAGATCATTCCGTCCGGGCCGAACGCGAACGCGTTGAGGGATCCGAGATCGCGGGCGACGAGCCGCGGCGCGACGCCGGCCCGCGGGTCGATCTCCCAGAGCCCGTCGGCGAAGAAGGTCTGCCCGGCGTACAGGTGCTGCCGGGACCGGTCGAAGGCGATCGAGTTGACGCCGGGAAGGTTGTCCGCGACGGTCCGGATCCGCCCGTCGCGGCCACGGCCCTTCACCGCGCCGGCCAGCGGGTCGGTCCAGAAGATCTCCCCCGACGGAGCGACGACGAGATCATCGGAGCGGCCGTTCCGCTGGGGCACGAGACTGTTGATCTGCCCGGTGGCCGGGTCGAGCGCGGAGATGGTCTCCCCGGCGAGGTTGGCGGTGAGGACACTGCCGTCCGGCGCGAGGGCCAGCCCGTTGATGGTGTGCAGGGCGGTACCGGTGACAATGCGTTCCAGGCGGTAGCCCGAGGTGCTGTCGGCGGTCGCGCAGGAAACCGTCGGGACGAGCGCGGCGACGAGCGCCGCGGTGATCACACGTCGATGGGTGAACAAGATCTTCTCCTCCGGCATCGGCGGGTCTCCGGGGCCGCGGGGACCCCGGAGACCCGGCGGTTTCAGCGGTCGAGCTGGTCGGCGCTGGCGTAGACGGACTGGAACTCCAGGTAGTTGCCGAGCGCCTCGGGTCCGAGTTCACGGCCGATGCCGCTGCTCTTCATGCCGCCGAAGGGCGCGCCGAGGTCCTGCAGGTAGTAGTTCACGCCGATCGTTCCGGTCCGGACGCGCCGCGCGACGGCGAGTCCGCGTTCCTCGTCCGAGGTCCACACCGAACCGCCGAGCCCGTACTCGCTGTCGTTGGCGAGGCGGACTGCCTCGTCGTCGCCGTCGTAGGGCGTGACGGTGACGACCGGACCGAAGATCTCCTCCTGCGCTATCCGCTCGCGGTTGTCCACATCGGCGAAGACCGTGGGCTGGACGAACCAGCCGCGGGACAGTCCGGGGGGACGTCCGCCGCCGGCCACGAGCCGGGCATCCGACCGGAGGCCGAGGTCGATGTAGCCGAGGACGCGGTCGAGCTGTGCCTTGCTGACCAGGGGGCCACAGGCGACGTCCGGGTCGAGCGGATCGCCGACGGTCACGTTCCCCGCGTACCGCGCGACGGCCTCCACCACCTCGTCGTAGCGCGAGCGGGGAGCGAGGATCCGGGACTGGACCGTGCAGGTCTGGCCGTTGTTCTGGAAGCAGGCGTTGTCCAGTCCGGCGACGAAGGTGTCCAGGTCCGCGTCGTCGAGCACGATCGCCGCGGACTTGCCGCCCAGTTCCAGGGTGCAGCGGCGGATCAGCCGCCCGCACTCGGCGCCGATGACCCGCCCGGCCGCGGTGGATCCGGTGAACGCGATCTTGTCCACCAGCGGGTGCGACACGAGGGCGGCGCCGGCCTCTCGGCCCGCCACGACGATGTTGAGCACGCCCGGCGGTAGCCCGGCCTCAGCGGCGGCATCCCCGAGCACGTACCCGTCGAGCGCGGTCTCCGGCGAGGGCTTGAGCACGACGGTGCAGCCCGCGGCGAGTGCGGGGGCGATCTTCATCATCGCGAGGACCTGCGGGTAGTTCCACGGCGTGATCGCTCCGACCACACCCACCGGCTGGCGACGGACCACAGTGGACCCGGACGGGCTCGGCCGCACCTCCTCCAGTGGCAGGGTCTCGGCCAGATCGGCGTACATGCGCAGGAGACCGGCCGGAGCATCGCCGTTGAACGCGTTCGACAAGGCGATCGGCATCCCGTTCTCGCGGCTGACCAGCACCGCGGTGTCCCCGGCACGGGCGGCCAATGCGTCGGCGAACCGGCGCATGACCGTGGCGCGTTCGGCGGCCGTGGCGCGGCCCCACGGGCCTTCGTCGAAGGCACGGCGAGCGGCCCGGACAGCGGCGTCGATGTCGGTCTCCGTGCCGAGGGCGGCGACGCCGAGTGGACGTTCGGTGGCCGCCTCCAGCGCGACCTGGGTCTCGGTTCCCCTCGGGGCCACCCACTGGCCGTCGATGTAGAACCGGGTCCGGTTCAAGTCGGTGGTCGATTCCGCCGTGACGCTCATCGTGCCTTCCTTTCGGTGTTCGGATCCGCCGGGGGCCCGATGACCCCCCGGTCGTGCAGGCCGCCGATCTCGGCGGCGGTCAGGCCGAGGACCTCGGCCAGGACGGCCTCGGTGTCCCGGCCGAGCTCCGCGCACTCGCCCGCGGGCCCGTGGTCGCCGTCGAACCGCAAGGGTGAACGGGCGGTGACGGCGGAGCCTCCACGCGGCAGGGTCAGATCGGCGAGCACCCGGTGTGCCCCTGCGCGGTGATCGGCGACGAGATCGGCCATGCCGCGGTACCGGCCCCACAGCACCCGCGCGGCGTCCAGCTCCTTGCCGACCTCGTCGAGATCGCGCGCGGCGAACCAGGGCCGGAGGACCGCCGCGATCGTCTCGCGCAGCCGGTAGCGTTCGGTCTCGTCACACAGGTCCGCGCGCAGCGCCTTCTCGAGTGCCTGGAAGACCTCGACGGTTCCGGTCGCACTCTGCAGGGCACGCCATTGGCCCTCGGTGAGCGCCACGACCATCACGCGCGAGCCGCCCCGGCAGGCGAAGTCGACGCCGAAGCTGCCGTACACATGGTTGCCGTGCCGCGGGCGCTCCCCTCCCCGGTCGGCGGCCTCGGACAGCCAGCCGAGGTTCGCCACCCCCGCGAGCGCGACATCGGACAGGGCCAGCTCGACGAACGCGCCCTCGCCGGTGCGGGCGCGCTGCTGCAGGGCGGCGAGAACCCCGGTGGCGACGCTGAGGCCGGCGATCAGGTCCCAGGCGGGGAGCACGTGGTTGACCGGGCCGGCGTGGTCCTCGCCGCCGGTGATCGACGGAACACCGGCTTCGGCGTTGACGGTGTAGTCGACCGCGGGCCTGCCGTCGGGGTGGCCCTGCACGCGCACGTGGATCAGATCGGGCCGTCGCGCGGCCAGCCGCTCGTGGGCCAGCCAAGGCCTGCCCACGACGTTGTCGATCAGGATGCCACGTCCGGTTCCGGATGCGGTGGCCAACGCCAGGACCAGCTCTTGACCTTCCCGGCTGCGCATGTCGACCGTGACCGAGCGCTTGCCCTTGTTGAGCGAAGCCCAGTAGTAGCTCTCCCCGCCGGGCGCCACCGGCCAGCGGAGGTGGTCACTTCCGCCACCGATCGGGTCGACGCGGATGACGTCGGCGCCGAGCTGGGCGAGGGTCAGGCCGCCCGTCGGACCCGCGACGAAGCTGGCGCACTCGACGACGTGCAGCCCAGCCAGTGGTCTGGTCGTGGTCATCGTTCTCCTCTGTTACGGCCGGGCACGAGGACGGGGCGGCCGGTCACCCGGCGCTCGTCGAGGTCGGTGAAGGCACGGGCGGCGTCGTCGAGCGCGTACGCCGTGACGACGGCCCGCACCCGGCCGTCGGCCAGCATGTCCATGGCATCGGCGAAGGTGGACATCGATGTGGAGCCCGATCCGGTGATCACGGCCTCCTTCGCGAAAACGAAGGCCGGGTGGACCCGCAGCGGCTCACCGGCGACCTGACCGGTCAGCACGTACCGTCCCGCGTGGGCCAGTGCGCGAAACGCCTGCCGGAAGACCGCCGGGTGCCCGGCGTTGTCCAGCACGACGTCGGCGCCGTGTCCGCCCGTGGCGTCGCACACCTCCTGCCAGGCCGAATCTCCCATGGCCACGACGTGTTCCGCGCCCAGGTCGAGCAGCCGCCCTGCCGCGCGGGCGTTGCCGGTGAGGGCGACCACCCGGGCGCCGAGAGCGTGCGCGACCTGCACCGCGTGCAGACCCAGGCCACCGCCCGCTCCGGTGACCAGCACGGTCTCCCCGGCCCGGACCCGCGCGATGCGGCGCAGTGCTTGCAGACCGGTTCCGACGGCACACGCGACGATCGCGGCCTCGGCGGGGTGCACGCCGGGTGGGATCGGCAGCAGCGAGGATTCGCGGAGCACGGCGTACTCCGCGAACCCGCCGTAGGTGAACGACCGCTGCGCGCACCGCAGCTCGTCACCGCCCGTGCACGGGCCGCAGCGTCCACAGGTGCGGAACTGCTTCGCAGCAACGAGATCGCCGAGGGCGAAGCGGGTGACCGCCGACCCGGCCGCCACGACCGTGCCGGCGATCTCGTGCCCGAGCACGGCCGGCAACGGGATCTTCAGCAACCCGGCGCGGTCGGCCTGGTCGTGCCCGCACACCCCGCAGGCGGCGACCTCGACGAGGACTTCGTCGTCGGCCGGTCGCGGTTGGCCGATGTCGGTGACTTCCACGGCCCCCGGGCGGGTCAGCACTGCGGCGCGCACGTTTCGATCACCTTGCCCGGGTTGAGGATTCCGTGCGGGTCGAGCGCCTGTTTCACCGCGTGGTGCAGGGCCAGCACCGGTGCCGCCAATTCCCGCCGGAGCCCGTCGCGTTTGAGCAACCCCACGCCGTGCTCGCCGGTCACGGTGCCCCCCAGGGCGATCGCCTCGTCGAGGATCGCCTCGAACGCATCCTCCGCGCGGGCCTCCGCGTCCGCATCGCCCACGCGGACGATCAGCAGCGGATGCAGGTTGCCGTCACCGGCGTGTGCGACGTTGGCGATGTGCACGTCGTGACGGCGTCCGATGTGCTCGATCTTCTCGAGCATGATCGGGACCGCGGCGCGCGGCACGCACACGTCCTCGGTCAGCACCCGCCCGAGGCGTTCGAGCGCAGGGTAGGCCAGCCGTCGCGCGGTGAACAGGGCTTCGGCTTCGTCCACATCGGACGAGACCGCGGCCCAGGTGGCTCCGGCGCCGGTGAAGCAGGCCAGCATCGTCTCGGCCTCCGCCTCACCCGCCGCGCCCGGCGCGTCGGTGCGGCCGAGCAGCACGGCGTCGGCCTCGGCCGACAGGCCCATGTTCTTCCAGGCGTCCACGGCCGCGAGGGTGTGCCGGTCGATCAGTTCCAGTGCCGACGGGACGAGCCCGGCCGCGCTCACCGCGGCGACAGCGCGGCCCGCGTCGGCGAGCGAAGCGAAAAAGCCGGCGACCGTGCGCTCGGGCCGGCGCGCGGGACGCAGCCGTACGGTGACCTCGGTGACCACACCGAGGGTGCCCTCGGAGCCCACCACCAGCCCGGTCAGGTCGTAGCCGGCGACCCCCTTGGCGGTGCGACGGCCGAGGCGAACCAGTTCCCCGGTGCCCGTCACCACCTGCAAACCCAGCACGTAGTCGCGGGTCACCCCGTACTTGACGCAGCACAGCCCACCCGCGTTGGTGGCCACGTTGCCGCCGATGGTCGACCACGGCGCGCTCGCCGGGTCCGGCGGGTACCACAGACCGCGCTCCGCACAGGCCGCCCGCAGGTGGTCGTTGACCACCCCGGGTTCGACGACCGCGAGCCGCTCGGCGACGTCGATCTCCCGGATCGCGGTCATTTTCTCCGTGGACAGCACGATTCCGCCGTCGACGGCGTTCGCGCCGCCCGACAGACCGGTGCCCGCGCCGCGCGGCACGACGGGGACCTGATGCCGCACACACGCGCGCACCACCTGCTGGACCTCTTCTGCCGTATGCGGACGCACGACGGCGATCGGCTTGCCGTGCGGGGCCCACACTGCCTCGTCGTGGAGGTACCCGGCCGGGTCCTCCAGCAGCCGCCCGGCGGGCAGCGTCCGCCGCAACTCCTCCACCACGCTCACGACGCAGCACCGCCCTGGCCGCTCGCCTCGCGGAACTTGGCCATCCGCTCCGCGAGCTCGGCCCGGTACTGCTCGACGGTGGCGAGCTTGACGTGCTCGTAGCCGCGGACGAGGTCGGGCAACTCGGCCGTGTCGACCGCGAGGGCGTGGGTGTCCGGCTGGACGAACTGGGCGAGGTGCGCGGTGACCCGCTCGTACTCGGCGATCAGTTCGCGCTCCAGCCTGCGCATCGCGGTGTGGCCGAAGGGATCGAGCTTCGTCCCGCGCAGCCTCCGGGCAGCCATCAAACCGCGGAAGACCGGGCGGAACCACGGCCCCAGCTCCAGCTTGCGGCGCATCCCCAGCGCCCGCAGGACTGGTGGGTGCAGGCGGTAGGAGATGCGCGCGTCCTCGCCGAAGCGGGCGCGGATGGCGCGTTCGTTCGCGGGGTCGAGCGACAGCCGCGCGACCTCGTACTCGTCCTTGTAGGCCATGAGCTTGTACAAGTTGCGCGCGACGGCCTCGGTCAACGCGGTGGCGCCCGGTACGGCCGCGGCTTCCGCCCGGCGCACGCGCTCGACGTGCTCGACGTAACGGCGGGCGTAGCGGGTGTTCTGGTAGGCGATCAGGTCCGGCACCCGGATGCGCAGCAGCCGGGCGAGTTCACCGTTTTCGTCGGTGCAGACCGAGTCCAGCAGCACCTTCGCACTCGTCTCGAGGACGGGCGCTGGTTCGGGTTCGCCGCGCAGAGCGCGCACCGTCGCCTCGAATTCCGCGTGGCGCACCACGAACTGCCGTCCACGGCGGAAAGCCTGGATGTTGGCCTGCACCTTGGTGCCGCCCAGGGTGATCGCTTCCTCGATCGCGGCGGCAGGGATCGGCAGGCCACCCAGCTGATAAGCCACCCCGGTGAGCAGGAGGTTGGCGAACTGGTCCTGGCCGAACAGCACCTCGGAGGCTTCCCGCGCGTCGAGCGCGGTCATCGTCGTGGCGTCGGTCGCCTCCCGGATGCGGTCGAGCAGCGCGTCCTCGCCGGGGAAGGCGACACTCGTGTCGGTGACCATGGCGCCTGTCGGCACGCGCGCCGTCGAGACCACGGCGATGGTGCGATCCGGATCGGCGACCGCCAGGTACCGCGGGTCTGCGGCCACGAGCACGTCCGCGCCGAGGTACAGGTCGCACTCCCCCGCGGCCGCCTTGTTGGCGCCGGCGTCGCCGATCTTGACGTCCGAAACCACCGCGCCGCCCTTTTGCGCGAGCCCGGTCTGGTCCAGCGAGCGGACGGGCAGGCCCGCGATGGCCGCGGCCGTGCCGAGGATCTGCGACAGGGTCACCACTCCCGAGCCGCCGACGCCGGTGATCCGCACGGTGAACCGGTCAGCCGGGACGGCCCGTGCGGGCTCGGGCAGCTCGGCCGGGATCGGATCCGCGACCGGCCGCCGCGCCCCGTCCGCGCCCGGGACCACGGTGAGGAACGACGGGCAGTCCCCGGCGAGGCAGGAGAAGTCCTTGTTGCACGAGGACTGGTCGATGCGGGTCTTGCGGCCGAACTCGGTGGGCACGGGCTGGACGGACAGGCAGTTCGACTTCGCACCGCAGTCACCGCAGCCCTCGCACACCCGCTCGTTGATGACCACACGTGCAGCGGGTTCCGGGGCGAGGCCGCGTTTGCGCTTGCGGCGCAGTTCGGTCGCGCATTCCTGGTCGTGGATCAGCAAGGTGACGCCGTCGACGCGGGCGAGCGTCTCCTGCGCCTCGGTGAGCCGGTCGCGGTGCCACACCTGGACACCTCGCGCGAGGCGGACGCGCCGGTAGCGACGGGGATCCTCGGTCGTGACGATGATCCGCCGCACGCCTTCGGCCTGCATCGCCCACGTGATCTGCGGGATCGTGAGCACGCCCGCCGGCTGCTGGCCGCCGGTCATCGCGACCGCCGAGTTGTACAACAGCTTGTAGGTGATGTTGACGCCGGCGGCGACCGCGGCGCGGATGGCCAGGCTTCCGGAGTGGTGGAACGTGCCGTCGCCCAGGTTCTGCAACAGGTGGTCCCGGTCGACGAACGGGCTCATGCCCACCCACTGCGCGCCCTCGCCGCCCATCTGCGTCAGGCCCGTGATCTCCCCGCTCTGCTGCGGGCCGGTCATCAGCACCAGGCTGTGGCAGCCGATGCCGGCGCCGACCAGCGACCCGTCCGGCGCCTTCGTGGAGGTGTTGTGCGGGCAACCCGAGCAGAAGTACGGCGTGCGGGTGGCCAGCGGCAGGGAGATGGTCCGCCGCGGGGGCCGCCACGCCTCGATCGAGGGAAAGTCGCCGTGCGCCCGGAGCCGCACCGCCAGTGCCCCGGCGATGGTGTCGGGATCCAGTTCACCGGCTGCCGGGATGAGGGCGGCGCCGTCCGGTCCGCGCTTGCCGCTGATCGCCGGCGCGTCCGCCCGGCCGTAGAGCAGATCCCTCAGGGCGGCTTCGATGAAGGACCGCTTCTCCTCCACCACGATGATCTCGCGCAGTCCCGGGGTGAACCGCTCGACGACCGTGGGCTCCAGTGGGTGCACCATCGCCAGGTGCAGCAGCCGCACGCCGCGGCGGGTCAGCTCGGCGTCGTCGAGTCCGAGGATGCCCAGCGCCTGCCGCACGTCGTGGAAGGTCTTGCCCGGAGCGACGATCCCGATCCTGGCGTCGCGACCGACGATCGTGTCGAGACCGTTGGCAGCTGCGTAACGGCGGGCGAGTTCGAGCCGGGCGCCGTCCCGGGTGCGTTCGAGCCGGCCGAGATCCGGCTGGAGCATCCTGGCGGTCATCTCGTGCGTGAACGGACGCCCGTCCACGACCGGATCCGGTGCCACCGGGCTGATCCGCTCGGGATGTACCCGGACCGGTCCGGCTCCGTCCGCGACGTTCGTGGCGATCTTGAGCCCGACCCACAGACCGCACACGCGGGACAGCGCGACGGCGTGCAGCCCCAGATCGAGCACGTCCTGCGGGTCGGCCGGGTACAGCGTCGGCATGCCGAGGTCGGCGAGCAGCAGCTCGGAGCTGCCGGGAACGGTCGAGGACTTCGCCGCCGGGTCGTCGCCGACCAGCGCGAGCGCGCCGCCTGCCGGGTGGGTACCCATGAGGTTGTTGTGCCGGAGGGCATCTGAGGCACGGTCGAGGCCCGGGGACTTGCCGTACCAGTAACCCGTCACACCGTCGACCCGGCGGTGCGGTGAGGCCGCGGCGAGCTGTGCACCCTGCACCGCCGTCGCGGCCAGCTCCTCGTTGACCCCCGGGCGGAACACGACACCGTGCTCGGCCAGCAGCTCGTGCTGCCTGCCCAGTTCGAGGTCGTAGCCACCGAGTGGCGATCCTTCGTAACCGGACACGAAAGCCCTGGTCCGCATCCCCGCCCGGCGGTCGGCGCGGCGCGCGTCGACCGGCAGCCGGGCCAGCGCCTGCACGCCGGTCAGGTGGAGGAGCCCGTCGGTCACCAGGTAGCGGTCCTGGAGACGGCGGGCGGCGGGGTCGGTCATGGCGTGGTTCCTCCGTGCGGCAGGGACAATGCGGGCGCGAGGTCCCGGAGCTGGCCGAGAACGGGCGCGAGGCCCTCGCCCGGTGCGGTCAGGGGGTGGATCGCGACGTGATCGGCGCCGGCGTCGAGATGCTCGCGGACCCGTGCCGCGACGGTGTCCGCGCCGCCCCAGGCGATCAGGGCGTCGACCAGCCGGTCGCTGCCCCCGCCGTCGAGATCGTCGTCGGTGAAGCCGAGAGCACGCAGGTGGTTCACGTAGTTGCGCAAGGCGAGCCGGGTGGCCACGTGTGCTCGTGCGATGGTGCGGGCACGCCCGGCGTCACGGTCGACGACCACCGCCTGCTCGGGCGCGAGCAGCGGCCCCGGTCCGAGGCGCTCCCGCGCCGTCGCCGTGTGCGAGGGCGGGACGAAGAACGAGTGCATGCCCTCCGCCCGGTCACGGGCCAGCTCCTGCATACGCGGCCGCAGCGCCGCCAGGACGCGGGGCACTGGCAGGTCCGGTCGCGGTCCCCGGTAGGGGGCGGCGTCCAGCGTGTCCAGGTACTCCCGCAGCGCCGTGCGAGGCCGGTCGTGTCCCCGCCCGCGCCCGGCCTCGGCGTGACTGGCGCCCAGGCCCAGCACGAAACGCCCCGGAAAGGCCTCGCCGAGGGTGTACGCGGCCGCAGCGGCGGCGATCGCGTCCCGAGCCCAGATGGTGGCGATGCCGGTGGCGACCGTGATCCGCGCGGTGGCGCCGAGCAGGAGCGCGGTGTGGGTGAAGACCTCCTTGTGCGCCGGTGATTCCCCGACCCACAAGGCGCCGTAGCCGAGAGCCTCGATGGCCGCGGCGGCGGAGGTGCCCAGCGCCGCGGGAACCTCGCCGAGTACCGACAGCCACACCCCGGCCGGCCCGATCCGGTTCGCCAGGTCGCGGCCGGAGCTCACGCCGGACCCCCGGGTCCGAACTCCGGCAGGAACACCGAGTCCCCGACCTCCCGGAACGACACCACGACCGGCTCACCGATCACCGGATCGGCCGCGCCCGTCCAGGTCGTGGTCAGGTTCGGCCCGCTGTCCAGGCGGATCTGCACCACGACGTAGGGCACCTCGTCACCGGCGAAATACCTCTTGTGGAACCGGACCCACGTGTGCACGCGGCCGGTCCCGGGGTCGGTCACCCAGCCGACGTCGGTGCTGAAATCGCGGGGGCAGACGGGCCCTGGCGGCCAGAACCGGTGCCCGCAGGAGCGGCATTCCGGGATGCGCAGTTCGCCCCGGGCCGCACCGTCGAGGTGCTCGACGTCCTCGGGGTAGCGGATGGGCAGTGGTCGTGCAGCGGTCATCGAGGGTCACCGGTCCTTGCAGAAGATGAGCGAGTCGCCGAACGGGGTCGCCCACTGGACGACCTCGCAGCCAGGCACCTGCCGCGGCCCGGCCTGTCCGCGGAGCTGGCGGGTGGCTTCGATCAGGTGCCCCCACCCGCAGAGGTGGGCCTCGGAGAGCAACCCGCCCGCGGTGTTGGTCGGCAGGTCGCCACCCAGCTCGATCCGGCCGTCCTGCAGCCAGTCGAGCGCTTCACCTTCGCCGGTGAAGCCGAAGCGTTCCAGCACGAACACGACGTTGGGCGAGAAGGCGTCGTAGAGCTGGAGCGAGTCGACGTCGCCCGGCCCGGTGAGCCCGGCCATCCGGTACACCGGGTTGGCCTCGGCGCGGCGGGTGTCACCCTGGGAGAAGACCCCCAGCCCGGGCGGCGCGAAGATGAACTCGTCACGGCCGGCGTGCAACCCCTGCATCCCGCTGACGACGACCGCGGGCTGACGCAGGTCCCGCGCGTGTTCGAGGGTGGTCACCAGCAGACAGCCGCCGCCATCGCTGAGCAGCGCGAAATCCGGCCGCCGCAACGGTTCCACCACGTACGGCTCGGCGGCGTAATCCTCGGGCTCGAGCGGCTTGGTCATCTGCGCGTTCGGGTTCAGGCGCGCGTGGCGGCGGAACGCCATCGGCACGGCCGAGATCAGCTCGGGGTCCTTGCCGTACCGGGCGCAGTACCGGCGCAGCGCCATCGCCGCGCCCGCGCCCGGCGCCGTCATCCCGTAGTGCGGCAGTTCCCCATGGGAGCCGCCGCCCTGGCGCAACCCTTCCAGGTCGTCGGCACCGCCCACGACACCGAGCCCGGAGAACGCCACCCCGGCCGTGCAGGCGGCGACCTCCGCCGTGCCGAGCGCCACCGCCTGCACGGCGGCCTGCAACGCGGGTCCGACGAACCGGCCGTGGGTCCAGGTCTGCACAGCGGCGCGAATCCGCAGGCCGAACGCCTCGGCCATCCGGTCGTAGTCGACGGCCAGCGGGTAGCCGACGTTGGTGAACAGGCCGTCGACGTCGTCCCGGCCGAGACCGGCGTCGTCGAGCGCGAGCCGGAGGGCCTCGGCGGCGAGATCGAGACCGCTGCGCTCCGAGGTGCGCGACAGTTCCGTGACCCCGACTCCGACGATGGCCACCTGGCGCAAGGGCCCGAGGGGCATGATGTGTCCTTTCTGGACGAAATGGCTCAGACGATCGCGTGGGCGTTGGCCGGGCTGCCGACCCCGCGGGGCAGCGGCAGAACGCCGGAGATCAGCAGGAAGTCGTAGTGCCCGCGCTCCGCGCACACCCGCGCGAGGCGAGGCAGGTGCCACAACTCGCCCAGCGGCATGCCCTGCAGCGCGATCAGCCGCCGGTGCAGGAACCCCTTGTCGGGGTTGACCGGGAACACCTCGACCCCGACGTTGTCCACGGCGACGGCGGCGAACTCCCTGTCCCACAGGTAGGCCGCCATGTCCTTCGAGGACTCCAGGCCGGGACAGGCGAAGCCGGAGCCGATCGTGCCGCGCAACCGGGCACGGTGCTCGGCAGGAAGCGCCCGGTACCACTCCGTCCACCCGGTGCGGACCACCAGGATGTCGCCGGAGCGGAACTCGGTGCCCTGGGCCGTGGCGACCTCGTCGAGCATCGCCGCGGTGATCTCGACCGGCTGATCCGGGGCCAGCGGCGTGCCGCGCGCGTCCAGGTGACCGGCGACGTCGACGAGGACACCCCGGCCGCCGAATCCGTGCGCCGCCCACCGGTCGACCCCCAGCACGTCAGTTGTCGCGAGGTCGTCCTCGGACCGGCCGCCCCAGTAGCCGTGCCGCCCGGCGTTGATGTGCCGCAGACCGTCCCACTGGGAGGAGCCCTGCAGGTAGAAGCCGTCGAGCTTGTCATCGTGCCCGGCGGCGGTGTCCTCGATGACGTGCCGGTAGAGGCCCCGGTCGTCGAACAGGCCGGGATCGGGTTCGTTCAGCGGGAGCGTCAGCGAGATCATCTCCCCGGTGCGGACGGCGTCGGCGGCTGCCCTCCGCTGCTCGCCGCCGATGAGGTTGAGCGTGCCGAGCTCGTCCGCGCGCCCCCACACGTCCCAGGCATGCCGCTCGTCGCGCCCCGCGAGCGTGGGCAGATCGGCGAAGCGCGGTGTCCGGCGCACCCGGGTCATCGGGCGGCCTCCAGCATCTCGCGGAGCTTGACCTTGCTGACCTTGCCCGTGTCGGTCTGCGGCACCGAACGCGAGTCCATCACCACGAACCGGGAGGGCACCTTGTAGCTGGCCGCACAGCCGCGGATGTGGGCGTCCAGTCGTCGCACGAGCTCGTCCTCACCTGCCGACCACCCGGCGTCCGGCACGACGACGCAGGCCATCTCCTGATCCCCGTCCGGAGTGGACAGTCCGATCACGTACGCCTGGTCGACGTGGTCGTGCCCGGTGACGATCGCTTCGATCTCCAGCGGCGCGACGTTGATGCCCTTGATCTTGAGCATTTCCTTCCACCGGCCGCCGAACGCGAGCCGGCCGTCCTCGCCGATCGCCCCCAGGTCGCCGGTGCGGAACCAGCCGTCCGCCGAACGCGTGCCGGCGTTGATCTCCACCGAGCCGAGATAGGAGTCGATGACGCATCCGCGCACCTCGATCTCGCCGGTCACGCCGGGCGGGCACTCGGCGCCCGTGCTGTCCACGATGCGGATCCGCTGGGTGTCCAGCACGGTGCCCTGGGTGTGCAGCTTGATCTCCAGCGGGTCGTGCGCGTCGGTCATGGTGACGAAGCCGTAGGACTCGGTCAGCCCGTACGCGCTGCAGGCTTCGGTGATGCCGAGGCCCTCGATCGCGAGCCGCTTGTCCTCGGCGTTGAACCCCACGGGCCCAGTGCGCAGCGAGGAGATGTCCCTGGTGCCGAAGCTCGGCGCGGCAAGCAGCGCACGCACCGCCGTGGCCAGCCCGTAGCTGACCGTGCAGCGCTCCCGTTCGATGAATTCCAGCGCCGCGTCACCCTCGACCTTCTCCTGGACGCATAGTGTGGCACCGTGGCTGAGAGCCACCGGAAGCGCGTTGCAGGCGCCATAACCGAAGAACAGCGGCATGGCGAACCAGATCCGGTCGCCGGGCCGCACGTGCATCCGCTCCCCCATGGCGCGGCCGTTGCGCAGCAGCTTCCCGTGCTCCAGCGGCACCGGCTTGGGCAGGGCCGTGCTCCCGCTGGTGTAGAGGATCATCGCGAGGTCGTCCGGGGTGACGGCGCCGGCGGGCGCCGGTCCCGGGACCACACCCGGCGGGAACGGCTCCGGCGCGGGCCAGAGCAGCGCCCCGAGGTACCCACGGGTGTGCCGGCCGCCGGTGAACAGCTCCCCGTGCCCCGCGGCGGCGAGCTCGGCCGGCATGTTCTTGCCGAAGACCTGCTCGTCGGTCACGACCAGCCGGAGCCCGGCGGTGCTCATCAGGTGCGCCAGCTCCGCGGAGCGGTACCAGGTGTTGATCGGCACCGCGACCAGGCCGGCGCGCTGGGCACCGAGCATGGTCACCAGCCAGCGAAGGCCGTTGGGCAGCAGGATCCCGACCCGGTCTCCCGGGCGCAGCCCGGCGGCGGCGAAGGCCCCGGCAAGGTCGTCGCAGCGCCGGGCGAGGTCGGCGAAGGTGATCCGTCCCTCCGGCGCCACCACGGCTTCCTCGTCCCCGTAGCGGTGCGCCAGCGCCGCGAGCGCTTCCGGGAACGTGCCGGGGCGCGTGCGGTTCTGTTCGGTCAGCGTGCTCATGTCCGTCCTCGTCTCGTCGATGCGGGTCATCGATCACCGGTCCGCACGACGACGTCGGCGCGCACCAGCGCCCCAGTGCCGGGGTCGGCGTACTCGACGAGCTGGACTCCCGGGCGGGCCTGGCACCACTGCCCGCGCTCGGCCAGCCGTTCGTGAGCGGCGCTCCGGCGCACGGCGAGTCCGTCCTCGCGGGCCCAGCTTCGCCGTTCGCGGCGGATCCGCTCGCGCTCGGCGCTGGTGGCGGCGGGATCGGGGCGGCCGGTGTCGTCTAGCACGACTCCGTAGGAGACTCGGGCCGCCTCGACGGTCACCACGCCGGACCGGACGTCGGCCGCCACCCGGGCGGGGTCTCGCTCGATCGGGTCGCCGTGCCCGCCACCCCCACCGACCCGCAGGACGACCACGTCGCCCGCGCCCACGGTCAGACCGAACTGCTTGCCCTGCAACGGTGTCGCCGGTGCGGCCAGGTCACCGATCGCCCGCGGGATGCGGCCCTGCGCGAGCGCCTCGTCCGCGCGAGCCCCGCTCACCAGGGCCGAGCCGCTCGTCGAACCCGGATACCCGCCGAAGACGCCGGACGGCGGCACCTGCCAGCACGCCGCCATCACGTGCTCCTGACCGCCCGGCGTGTACCAGGGTGTGAACGCCAGATCGATCCCCGCTCCACCTCGTGTGCGGCCGGGTCCGCCGGAATTCGGGTTGAGCCGCCGCCACAGGTACAGCACCGGGTAGACGAGCTCGTTGATCTCGATGTCGGGGATGCTGTTCTGCGGCTGCGCGAGGACGCCGCTGACGTCCATGCCGTCGGCGACGGCCTGCGCTCCGGCTCCGCTGCCGCCGCCGTTCATGTCCGGGAAGGGGACCAGCCGGCCGTCCTCGTCCGGGGCGTAGAAGAAGCTGGCGCTCCACGAGTCCTGCCACGGCGCCATCACGTGCTCGCGGACGAAGGCGTTGTCGCTGCCGGCCTGCAGATCGGCGAGCAGCCTGGTGACCAGTTTGCCGATCCGGAAGCCCGTCTCGATGTGCCCGGCCCCCATCGGCGCCGGCATCCGCGCGTCGCAGATGGTGCCGGGTTTCGTGACGACCTCGATGGGGCGCAGCGTGCCCTGGTTGATGGGCAGGTCCGGCAGCAACGTGATCAGCAGCGGGGACACCACCGCTCCGAGCGTCGTCGCGGCACTGACGTTGATGAAACCGTCGGTCTGCGGCGCGGAGTCCGTCAGGTCGAACCGCAGTGCGTCGCCGGTGACCGTCAGCGTGCACCGCACCGGATACAACTCGTCGGTGTGCCCGTTGTGTTCGGCGAACTCCTCCGCGGTGTAGGTCCCGTCGGGCAGGTCCGCGATCCGGCGGCGGACGGCCTGCTCGGCGAGGTCCTTCGCCGCCTCGACGTAGGTGCGGAACGCGCCCGTGCCGTACCGCCCGATGAGCGCCTGGAGCCGCTCGTCGCAGCGGTGGCAGGCGGCGATGAAGCAGCGGATGTCGTTGAGGACCAGTTCCGGGACGCGGATGTTGGTCTCGATGATCCGCCACACGTCTTCGACGGGGCGTCCCTGGTCGACGATCTTGACGCCGGGCAGCCGCAGCGCCTCGCCGTAGGCCTCGGTGGCGATCGGGTTCATCCCGCCCGGTGCGAACCCCCCGAAATCGTTCACGTGGGCCTCGGCCCAGCACCACGCCATCAGCTCGCCGCCGATGAAGATCGGCCGCACCACACCGACGTCCACCGCATGCGCGTTGCCGGTGGTGAAGGGGTCGTTGCACAGGAACATGTCGCCCGCGCGGATCTCCGAGCGCGGGTAGGTGGCGAGGATGTGCCGCACGGCCTGCCGCGCGGCCCCGAGGTACATGGTGATGTACCCGGCGTAGCTGATGATGTCGCCCTCGGCGTCGGCGATGAAGGTCGAGAAGTCCACCGCCTCGGCGATGGCTGGGCTGCCCGAGGCGCGCATCATCACGGTGCCCATCTCGGCGGCGACGTTGTCCAGCGCCTTGGCGAGGATGTCGACGTCGACCGGATCCAGCCGGATGTCGTTTCCCGCGGTCATGCCGCGACCTCCTTGTCGGTGAGCAGGTAGTTGCCCCAGCCGTCGACCCGCAGCTCCCAGCCCGCGGGGAGACCGATCGTGGTCAGCGGGTGCTCGAGCAGCGCCGGACCGGCGACGACAGCACCCGGCGGCAGCGCGCCGTGGACGTCGACCTCGGCCTCCCCGCTGTCGGGAAGGTGGACCCGGCGGCGCGTGAGCGGCCTGATCACCGCACCGGTTTCCGGCTCCTGCTGGGCGATGTCGACGGAGTCGACGCGTCCGGTGGCCGTGACCCGCACCGCCATCAGCACCACCGGGCTGCCCACCCACGCGGTTCCGCTGCCGTATTCCTTTTCGTACTGCGCGGGAAAGCCCGACTGGATCTCCGCCAGATCCGCTTCGCCCAGGTCGTCGCGACGCGGGATCGGGATCCGCAGTTCCCACTGCTGCCCGGCGAACTTGAACTCCCCCTCCCACCGGACCTCGATCCGATCGTCCGGGTAGCCCGCGGCACGCAGCGCCGCGACGAGTTCCGCGTCGAGTTCGCGCAGGGCGGTGACCACCGCGCTCACATCGCCGCCCTGCCACATGGCCGACCGGGCCCTCGTGCGAACGTCGTCGCTGGAGAGCAGGCCACGGGCGGAGAAGACGGCGGCGTCGGCCGGGATCACGACCTGCCGGATGCCGACCGACCGGGCGATGTCGGCTGCGAAGAGACCCAGTGCGCCCCCGAAGGCGACCATGGCGAACTCGCGGGGATCGTGGCCACGTTCCACTGTCACCCCGCGCACGGCGTTGCCCATGTCCGCGACCACCATCCGGTGCACGGCCACGGCGGCCTGCACGGCGCCGATCCCGAGCGGTTTGCCGATTTCCCGGCCGAGTGCCTCCCGCGCGCTGTCGATGTCGAGGGCTCGCCTGCCGTCCAGGAAGGACGGCGGATCGAGGAGCCCGAGCACGGCGGAGGCATCGGTCACCGTCGGCTCGGTGCCCCCCTTGCCGTAGCAGATCGGACCTGGTTCGGCGCCGGCGCTGCGCGGGCCCACCTGCGGCACCCCACGCGCGTCGAGCCACGCGATGCTGCCGCCGCCGGTGCCGATCGGCAACACGTCGATCTTGGACAGTGCGGTCAGGAAGCGTTCGCCCAGCGTGACCCGCTGCGTGACCTGAGGGGTCGCGTCCCGCAGCACGGAGACGTCGAAGGAGGTGCCGCCCATGTCCGCGGTCACGATGTCGCGGATGCCGAGCCGGCGCGCCAGTTCCCGCGCCCCGATCACGCCGCCGGCGGGCCCCGAGTCGATCAGCGTGATCGGCCGCTGCCGGGCCTCCGCCGCGGTCACCGTCCCCCCGAAACCCTGCATGAACGCCACCGGCACGCGCAGCCCGCGCGCGGCGAGCTCCCGCTCGATCCGTGCCGTGTATTCCGCGACCCGGATGCCGGTGAACGAGTTGAGGACCGTCGTCATCGTCCGCTCGTACTCGCGGATGACCGGGTGCAATCGGGACGAGACGCTCAAAAAGATCCCGGGGTGCTCGGCCTCGACGATCGAGGCGAGCAGTTCCTCGTGTGCCGGGTTCGCGAAACCCCACAGCAGCGAGACAGCGATCGAGTCGACGCCGGCGGCCACCAGCGTGCCGACGGCTTTCCTCGCCTCCGCCTCGGTCAACGGCACGATGATCCGGCCCTTGCGGTCCACCCGCTCCGCCACTTCGGCGACGTGCTCGCGGGCGACGATCTGCGGGATGTTCAGCTGCTTGTGGTGATCCCGGTGTGCGTTGCGGGCGGAACGCGCGATGAGCAGGTTGTCCCCGAAGCCCTGCGTGGTGACGAGACCCACCGTGGCGCCGCGGAGCTCGGCGACCGCGTTGGTGACCACGGTCGTGCCGTTGACGAAGCGCGTCGTGGACGCGAGCAGCCCGGTCAGGGGCACACCCACCTGGGTGGCGAGGTTTTCCAGTGCCGCGAGGAGGCCGATGGTGAGGTCACCGTGGGTGGTGTCGGACTTGTCCGCGTAGGACCGTCCACTTGAGTCGATCGCGACGACGTCGGTGAACGTGCCACCGATGTCACAGCCGATCTGGAACGTGACTGAGGAACGCAACGTCATTGTCCTTCCTGGGCTGCGCGCGGGAGGAATCAGCGCACTGCCTGCGACTCACATTAGAGACGACAGCATGTTGAGTCAAGCGACAGGTTGTTGTCTGTTTTGGGCCTGTGGGCCCGGCAAAGGGCGGGTGGCCGCGGCGGCGGCCACCCGCTCCTCGCACCGTGTTCAGCGCAGCCGCGCCACCAGTTCGGCGGTGTCCGGGCACGATCCGGGGTCGCGCACGGTCGTGACGATGTCGTCCGCGTCAGGGCCGAGCACCGGAACCGCGTAGTCGCGGAACTTCTCGGCCACCGCCGCCGCGGTCGGGTTCACGCCGTCGCGGTTGGTCGCCGAAACAGTGCGGCCGTCGGTCAGGCGTACGGTCACCCGTGCGTCCCTGCGCGCGGGGAAGGCCCGATCGGCGTCCGGATCGACGACCACCGAAGTCCGGGCCGCGAGCTCGGCCAGCCTGGGGTCGAGCGGACCGGAGTACCGGTGCGGCCGCAGTGCACCATCGGTCAGCGCCGCAGCCACCGCGAACTGCAGGCTCATCTGGCGAGAGATCGTCGTCGTCAACGAGGTTCCGTTGTCGCAACCGGGGTACCGTGCCGCGGCACCCGAGGTGTGCACCGACGCATCAGCCACCGCGTCCGGCTCGATCCCCTGTGCCGCGAGCTGTTGCGCCGCGTCGATCGCCTCCTGCGTGAGGGCGCACGAGGGGTGGGCCTTGAAGAACGTCGCCGAGATCGCCATCCGGTCCAGCCGCACCTCAGGCAACCCAGCCCCGCCCCGGGCCCCGCCGAACGCCTGGCGGAGACCGAAGATGCCCTCGACCGCCGATGCGGCACCGGTCGCACCCTCGCGTGCGAGCAGCGCAGCCGCCAGTCCCGCTCGACAGGCGCCGGCGTTCTGGAAGAACACTTCCGTGGTCCCGTCCCGCGCCCACTGGCAGATCCCGGCCGACGAGCTGGCGGCCAGACCGAGCGCGTGCGCCGTGGCGGCCGGATCCAGCCGCAGGAGGCTCGACACGGCCGCCGCCGCGCCGAACGGACCGAACACGCTGCTGGCACGCCATCCGCGTGCGACGAAGTCGTCGGTCAGCACCGCCGCCCCGACCTGGGCGATCGCCTCGTACCCGAGGACGATCGCTCGCAGCACGTCGACCAGCGGCGACCCCAGCCGCTCCCCGATCGCGAGCGCCGCGGGAATCACCACGGTGCCCGGATGCACCCGGCTCTCGGCATGGGTGTCTTCGTGCAGGAGCGCATGGCAGGCAACGGAATTGGCGAAGACTGCGTCCGACAGCCCGCTCCGCCGCCCGCCGGCTGCCCAGATCGCCGCTTCGTCACCGCTGCCCGCGACCGACCTGGCCTGTGACACCCACGGCATCTCGCGACCGCCGTAGGCGCAGGCGAGGGCATCGAGCAGGCACGTACCGGCCTGCTCGATCGCCTCCGGCCGGAGGCGCGGCGCCGCGTCCTCGAGCTGTTCGGCGAGGGCGCCGAGGAACACCGTCACACCTCTTCGGGCGCACGGACGCCGGCCGCCGGCGCGACGTCCGGCGCGAGAACCTGCGGGGGCCGCCGCCGCACGACGAGCGCCGCCACCAGACTCAGCAGCGCACCGAACATCAGGAACAGCGCCGGCGACCGGTTGTCACCGGTGAGCCGAACGAGGGTCTGGCTGACGTAGAGCGCGGGACCGCCGAGCAGCGCCGCGGCCAGTGCGAAACCGACCGCGAACACCGTGGCACGCACCCGGGCCGGGACGACCTCGATGTAGGTCGCGGGCGCGACCGAGGTGTACAACGCCGGCATGACGCCGAGCAGCACGGTCATCAGGATCGCCACGCCCAGACTCGACGCCGACGACAGTGCCATGAACAGCGGGTACGCCAGCACCAGCGTCGCCGCGGACAGACCGAGGAGGATCGGCCACCGCCCCCACCGGTCGGACAGCGGCCCGCCCGCCGCGACGAGCACCACCGCCACGGCGATGCTGATCACCGTGGCCAGGGTCGCCTCCTTCTGCGTGAAACCGAGCTGGATGAGGTAGGACTGCGCGTAGGTGAACGCGATGTAGTAGCCGATCTGCTGGAACGCGGCGACGCCGAAGATCAGCACGATCAGCCGCCAGTGCCGGCTGAACGACTCCTTGGCCGGAGACGGGGTGACCTGAGCCTGTTGCTCGAGCGCGCGGAACTCGGGCGACTCTTCGAGCCGGGAGCGGATGTACAGGCCGACAAGCCCGAGCGGCAGTGCCAGGAGGAACGGGATACGCCAGCCCCACGAGGCCATCGCCGCGGGCGAAAGCGTCGCGCTCAGCAGCAGGACCACACCCGCGGCCAGCAGCAGGCTCGCCACACTCCCGATCTGCACGCGGCTGGTCATCGCCCCCCGCTTGCGCTGCGGCGTGAACTCCGCGGCGTAGGTCATCGCGGTGCTGTACTCGCCACCGGCGGCCAGTCCTTGCAGCAACCGGCACGCCACCAGCAGGATCGGCGCCCACACCCCGACGGTGGCGGCGACGGGCAGCAGACCGATGACCGTGGTGGCGCCTGCCATCACGACCAAGGTAGCCACCAGGGAGGGCTTGCGCCCGAACCGGTCCGCGATCGAGCCGAAGATCAGCGAGCCCAGCGGCCGCACCACGAAGGCGACACCGAAGACCGCGAAGGCCGACAGCAGTGCGACGCCAGGCTGCGAACCAGGGAAGAACAGTTTCGAGATCAGGACCGTCAAGAACCCGTAGACGGCGTAATCGTAGGTCTCGACGGTGTTGCCGACGGCGGCCGCGAAGGTCACGCGCCGCATCAGGGCCGGGGGCGGGGCGGCGGCAACGCCAGGGGTGTCGGACATTCGGGGGCTCCCAAGTCGTCGTTGACATGAAGAACGAAACCGGCACGCCGCGGCGCCTTCCCTGGCGACGCCTCGACCGCCGACGACGAAAGCGAGCCAGGCCGCTCAGGGTTGCGGCCCCGCTCGCGCGACCTGCGACCCGCCAGAGACGACGAGTGACTCAGGCCACGCAAGGAGACTAAAGACGACACCCTGTCGAGTCAAGCGTCAGCTTGATGTCCGAGTGCTCTTCCGTCCGGTGCTGGAGAGACCGAGCGCGTCCACCCACATGCCGGTCACGACGTCCAGCAGCTCCTCCCGCCCGATCACGAACACCTTCTGCACGATCGCGCGGAAACACAGCTGATCGAGCTGCACCATGAGCAGTTCCACCCGCAGCCGCTGCGTCTCGCGCCGCCCCTTCGGGAACTTGGCCAGGTATTCGCCCAGCTCGGCAGCCAGCTGATCCAGCTGGTCCTTCCAGCGAGCCGCGACCTCGAGGTCGCTCGCCATCGCCTCGTGGATGGCGGGCAGGAGCGGAGCCTGTTCCTCCCACCACACCAGCGCCCGGTCGAGCCATTCGCGCACGCTCGCAGCCGTGCCCTCGGCGAGTGCCGCGCCGAGCAGCGACCAGTACTGGGCGCTCTGCTGTTCCCGCACCGTCCGGTAAACCTCGGTGAAGACCTCGGCCTTGTTCGGAAAGTGCAGGTAGAAGGTCGCCCGATTGACCTTCGCCGCCTTCGTGATGTCGCCGATGGACGCCTGTCCGTAGCCGTGCTCCTCGAACACCCGCCGCGCCGCGGCCACGATGCGCTGCCGCGTCATCAGCCGCTGTTGCTCACGGACCGAAAGCAGCTCCGTCGATTCACTCGACACCATGTCGCCCACAAGGCGATGATAGGCCAATCGGTCATCGGGAACTCGCCGTGCCACCACGATCGCCGAGTGACACCGCCAAAGGGCGACACCGTCGGCGAGATCGTCAACGGTGAACCCGATAGCACGCAGGTGGTTCACGTTCGTCCCCCATCGCACTGGACGACCACCACTTCCTCGGGAGCAGCGGGCCGTGGTCAGGCGATCGCGCACAACCGCCGCGCACGAGAGTGGGGCGAAGAACGAGTACACGACGTTCGCCCGGCCGCGGGCTGGCCTACCCCGGGTACAGCCCGAGGCGCGGGCGCAGGCGGTCCTGGCCGGACTGCGCTTCCACAACCTCCGGCACAGCCGCATCCTGGCGCCGTCACGAAAAGCTGCGGTTCGACTACACCAGCCCCGTGGCGGCGACACGGACCCTTGCTGCCGCCGTCCGCACGCCACATCGTCCATTGTGGCCGGCAGCGGATCGTCGGCCGTGTCGAACAGGGTGGCCGCAGCCAGGAGCGCCTGGGAGTCGGTGGCGGGGCTCCACGGTATCCGTCATGCGGTCTTCGCGCCGGAAGCAGGGAACGCGTTCATCCGGCCGGGAGCCGCGCACCAGCGTCGGGCATTCCACAAGGACTTGTCACAGGCGGGCTGGTCGCGCGGCCCGAAGGGTGGCAGGTCCTCGGTGAGCGAGGCGGCTTCGAATGGAGGCGGCCACCACCATCCACGTCCGGCGTTCTGCCGCATCCGGTGTGCGTAGCTTCGAGGCGGCCCAGGATCGCCTCGGACGGGAAACGCGCGAGTTCCAGCAGAGTCGCGGCGCCTTGCGGGACCGGGAGCCGCCCGCCGTGAGAGCCAGGCGGTGTGGTGGCCAGCCCGTCCCACCCGCCCCCGGCCAGGCCGTGACGGCAAAGCAGCCTGTCATCTCACTGAGTACGGCCCAATGCGGTCGCGTTCTCCACCAACACCGGCAGGAACTCGTCCCGCAGCCGCTCGATGCTCACCTGTGCTGCCATCACGTTGACGCTCATCGCCGCGATCACCTGGCCACGGCTGTCCTTGACGGGCACGGCCAAGGCCCGCAGCCCCTCCTGCAACTCCCCGTCGACGATCGCGTAGCCGTCCGCCCGTGCGCGGCGCACCGCCTCCACGACCTGCGAAGCGTCCACCACCGTGCGCGCCGTGTGACGTTCCGGCGGCTGCCGGTCCAGGACTTCCGCCAGCTCCTCCTCGGAGAGGCTCGTCATGAGGACCCGGCCCGTGGCCGTCGCCGCCGCCGGGAGCCTCGCCCCCACCTTCACGCCCGGCGAGAGGATGTGGGTCGACTCCGCCCGGTTGACGAACACCGACCACCCGTCGTCCCACACGGCCAGCGAGACGGATTGGTCCAGCGCCACTCGCGCGGCTACCAGGTACGGCTGGGCCAGGGCCGGCAATTGGGCGGTGCTCAGGTACGCGGCACTGAGTCTCAGCAGCCGCAGCGTCGGCTGGTACCGCTTGCCGTCGTAGGACAGGTAACCGCATTCGGTCAGGGTGAGCAGGCAACGCCTGGCCGCCGGCCGGGTGATTCCGGTCAGCCGCGCGGCATCGGCGACCGTCAGCGCCGACTGCGCCCGCTCGAACGCCTCGATCACAGCCAGCCCCTTGGCCAGGCCGCCCATGCCCTCGGACGCACGGGTGCCCTTGACATCGTCGGCCGACGAAGCGTTAACGGTTCGATTATCAGCCCCGCCGCCCGGCCGCGGATGATCACCATCGGTTACACCCGCGGCCTGCTCATCACCCCGGCCGTACGCGCATTGCGCAAGGCTGAACCCGACGCAGAGGTGAAGACCCGGCTTCTGTCCTGGAACGACTCGCGATCAGCGCTTCTGGACCACCGAGTCGACGCGGTCGTGGCCCGGCTGCCGTTCGTCACCGACCAGCTCCGCGTCACGCTCCTCTACGACGAGCCTCGCGTCCTCGTGGTCCCGCTCGACCATCCTCTCGTCGGCCGGGAAGCGGTCACCCTCGACGACATAGCTGAGGAGCCGATTCCCCACGTCCGGCAATCCGATCCGCTGCTGAACGCCTACTGGCGCATGGACCCTCGTCCTGACGGACGCCCCGCACCGGACGGCCCGCTCGTCGAGGACCTCGAGGACAAGCACGAACTCATCGCAGCGGGGCAGGCCGTAGCCATCGGCCCGCCTCTCGACTACGCCACCGGCCTGCATCCCGGGCTGACCACCATCCCGCTGCGTGACATCGAACCGAGCAAGGTCGTCCTCGCCACGCGCGCCGGCGACCGCAATCCCCTGCTCTCAGCCTTCCGCGATCACGCCGAGGCTGAGCTGCCAAAGCACCAGAGGCACACCGTGGCGACGTCGGCCGCGGTCAAGCCTTGAGCTGGCGTCATTCCTTCGCTCAGTTCGTGCCCAACGCGCCGGACCGTCGTACCGGGACGCGGCGAGCAAGTGCACGGAGACCGAACCGGCAGCCCCGACGGTCGTCGGCTGCCGTGCACGGTTCAGCGGGTGGTGGTGAGCGTCTGCTGCTCGTCGGCCACGGTCCCGGCATCTCGGCGGAAGGGCGCGGTCAGCGTGGGCAGGATGTGCCGCCGTTTGCGACCCAGCGCGGCCAGAGCGGCGTAGATTCCGCACAGGAGGTAGCGGGCGGTCTGGCCAGGCAGAGCGAACTGCGCGGCGAACAGGCCGGGCAGGGTCCAGGTGGACCAGCGGGGGAACCACAGCGCGAGCAGCGCGCCGATCCCCAGCAAGGTCTGGGTGGCGGCGAGGAGGAACTCCTCGGCCTGCCGGTCGTCCAGGTGCAGGGCCGCGCCCCCGCCATTGGCGAGGCACGCCAGCGGCAGGCTACCCACCAGTGGTGCCAGCCACTGCACCAGCAGGAACTGGTCGATCCCCAGCTGCATCCCAGTCACGATCAGGGCGTGCGCGAAGGGTTCGGCGCAGGCCCCGATCACCACCGCGGCGACGACGAACAACGCCCCGACCAGGGCGCGGCAGCCACGGCGGGGAACTCGGCGACGCTGACGGCCGGGCCGACCAGGTGCGGCTCCCGGCCTCGGCGCGGGACACCTTCCGCAGGTAAAACGGCGGAAGACTCCACATCGCCATGCCGAACTTCGCCGGCGGGCCTGCCTCAGCAGCCGCGACCACCAGCGCCGCGGTCGAGCCGTTGGCGCCGCAGATCGTGGCATCGCAACCGCGAGACAGCACCTGGCCAAACTGCGTCTGGCCGGCGTCGTCACCGCCCATCGCGACGGACGCCGGCACCTCTACACCGTCGACGACCCGCACATCATCAAACTGGTCGAGGAGACCTTCGACCACATCGCACCCGAGGGCACTTTCGCCCCGGACCCTCCTCGGTGATCCGCCGGCGCCTTCGCGGCCGAAACCGCTTACCCGCTGTCGCCGCCGGGGTCGAGACGGGCCCAGATGTCGGCGAGCCGCCGGAGGTCGTCGTCGTTCAGCCGGTCGAAGAAGAGCTCGCGCAGGTCGCTGTGGTGCCGGCGCCACGCCTTGCGCAGCAACGCCCGCCCTTCCCTGGTCAAGACCGCCTCGAAACTGCGGCCGTCGACGGCCGACCGACGCCGTTCGATGAGCCCGCGCCGTTCCAGGCGGTCCGCGAGGCGGGTGAAGCCGCCGGTGGACATCACGCGACGCTCGGCGAGGTCCGACATCCGCATGCCCTTCGGCCCGGCCTCGGCAAGGAGAGCCAGGACGCTGTACTCGGCCATGCTCACGTTCAGCGCGGCGAGCCCCGCCTCCAGCGAACGCCAGATCCTGTCGTGGGTGAACAGGAACCCCCGCCACGCCGCGTCCTCGATGTCCCGCAGTTCCTCGGTCGCCATGACGGCACTATATCCCGCCCGCCCGGGAATATCTGTCTGCGCAGACAACTTTATGAGGTTGGACGCGCCTGCCTGGCGCCGAGGACGAGAAGGGATGGGCACGATGGCGTTCGAGATTGGCATCATGACCTTCGGCGAGGTGACGGAGGACCCCACGACCGGGCGACTGCCGTCGCCGCGGCAGCGCGTGCGCGAGACGATCGAGCAGGCGAAGGTCGCCGACGAGGCGGGCCTGGACGTGTTCGGCGTCGGTGAACACCACCGTTCCGATTTCGTCGGTTCGGCGCCGGCGATCCTGCTGGCCGCCGCGGCGGAGGCGACCAAGCGCATCCGCCTGACGAGTTCGGTCACCGTACTCGGCTCCGAGGATCCGGTGCGCGTCTGGGAGCAGTTCGCCACGATCGACCTGCTCTCGGGCGGCCGGGCCGAGATCATCGCGGGCCGCGGCTCGTACACGGAGTCCTTCCCGTTGTTCGGGTACGACCTGCGGGACTACGCCGACCTCTTCCGGGAGAAGCTCGACCTGCTGCTCAAGATCCGCGAACACAACCCGCTCACGTGGTCCGGGCGCTTCCGCGCTCCGTTGGTCGACGCCGACATCGCACCGCGCGGCGACGGCGGCACCATCCCGATCTGGGTGGGGGTCGGCGGATCGGTGGCGTCCGCGATCAGCACCGGGCGCCTCGGTCTGCCGATGGCGATGGCCCTCCTGCTGGGGCCGTTGACGTTCCACCAGCAGACGATCGAGTTGTACCGCGGATCCGCGCAGGAGGCGGGGCACGACGCGGACGCCCTGCCGGTCAGCATCAACACGCACGGGTATGTGGGCCGGACCAGCCGGCAGGCGAGGGACGTGATGTATCCGTACTTCGCGAAGGGCATGGCGGAGAACAACCACCAGCGGGGCCGGGGTGTCCGTCTGTCGCGTCCGGTCTTCGACGCACAGGCGTCGCCGGCGGCCGGGCTCCTGGTGGGCAGCTCGCAGGAGATCATCGACAAGCTGCTCGCCTACCACGAGCTGTACGGCATCAACCGGGCCATCATCCAGATGGGTTTCGGCGGGATGCCGCAGAAGGAGCACCTGGAGGCGATCGAACGGCTCGGCGCCGAGGTGGCGCCGGTCGTTCGGCGCGAGGTCGCCGCACGCCGGAAGGAGGCGGCATGACCAGCTCTGCGACGGTCGTCGAGGCCGAGCGTGGAACATCGGGGACCGGTGCCGCGCTGCGCGTGGTCGTGGTCAACGGCAGCCCCAGCCGGCAGTCCAAGACCATGGGACTGGTGGACGTCGTCCTCGCGACGTTGCGGACGATGCTCCCGGTCGAAGCTTCCCAGGTCGACGTGTACCGCTTGGGCCCGGGCTTCACCGGAGCCGCCGAACGCGACGAGGTGACGCCGGAGGTCGAGGACGTGCTCCGGCTGGTCGAGAACGCCGACCTGCTGATCGCCGCGACTCCGGTGTACCGGGGTTCGTATCCCGGCATGTTCAAGCACTTTTTCGATCTCGTCGACCAGTACGCGCTGGCCAACAAGCTCGTGCTGCTCGCCGCGACGGGCGGTGGGGACCACCACGCACTGGCGCTGGAACACGCCCTGCGACCGCTCTTCGCCTTCTTCCAGGCGTTGACCGTGCCGGTGGCGATCTTCGCCTCCGCGGGGGACTTCGACGGCGTGACCCTGCTCAACCCGGGTGTCCACGGGCGCATCGAGATGGCTCTCGCCGACGTGGTGGACCTGCTCAAGGCACGCGCGACCGGCGCGCGCACAGCGGACGCCTGAACAGCGGGGCCGCCTTCCCCGGGGGAGGCGGCCCCGCTGCGGACGGCCCCTCAGCCGGCCATCAGGCGCGCGCGGATGGGCTGGGACCGGGCGACGTCGGCGATGGTGAGGGCCATGGCCAGGCCCGCGTCGTGGACGAACCGGTCACCTTCAGGGCCCCCGGCGGCAACGGCGAAGGCGGCGGTGTGGTTGCCGTCTTCAGGCGGGAGGTCGAAGGAGAGCATCGGGTGGATCGCGGGGATGCGCAGCGAGACGTTGCCCATGTCGGTCGAGCCGAACATCTTGTCCGGGTAGTCGGGGAACGTCCGGCCGATGGCTTTCGCGTTCTCCTCGAACACCGAAGCGAGGTCGGGGTCGTGACGGAACTCCCGGTAGATGGAGGGCAGCGAGGTGTACTCCACGCTGGTGCCGCTCGCGATGGCGCCGGCGTCGAAGCAGCGGCGGACCCGTTCCCACACCTGGTCGACCTCGTCGATGGTGTCGCACCGGATCATGCAGTCGACGACGGCCCGGTCGGCGATGACGTTGACGGCCGCCCCGGCTTCCTTCACGACGTGGTGCACCCTGATGCCGTCGCGCAACTGCTGCCGCAGCAGGCCGATAGCGGTCTGGGCGACGACAGTCGCGTCAGCGGCGTTGCGGGCACTCCAGGGCCGCGACGCGTGCCCGCCCCGCCCCGTGTACGTCACCTGCCAGGACCGCGATGCGCGCAACTGCGGGATGACGACATCTTTGAGTGTCGGGTGGACCATCATGGCCGCGTGGGTGTCGTCGAACACGCCGCGGTTGACCATGATCTCCTTGCCGGTCCCCTTCTCCTCGGCCGGAGTGCCGAAGACCCGGACCGTCAGCCCGAGCTCGTCGGCGACGGGGGCCAGGGCCAGGGCGGCGCCCACAGCCGCCGCGGCGATCGCGTTGTGGCCGCAGCCGTGGCCGATGCCGGGCAGCGCGTCCATTTCCGCGCAGAGACCGACGGCGAGGTCACCGGATCCCGCGGACGCCACGAACGCCGTCGGCAGGCCGGCCACGCCCTTCTCCACCGCGAACCGCCCACCGTCCTCGAGGGCCGCTATGAGCGCCGCCGACGTTTCGTGCTCTTCGAAGGCCAGCTCGGGGTTGGCGTTGATCCGGTGCGACAGTTCCAGGACCGAGTCCAGGTTCTGCTCGAACGTGCGCTCGATGCGTTCCTTGATGCCGGTCATCGCGATGAGTCCTTTCCGCTGAGTACGTGTTCGGCGATCTGGGCGTGCGTGGCGAACCAGACGCCCTCGTGCGAGGCGATGTGCTCGAGCAGCTCGGTGAGGATCGTGATGCGCGAACGGTGGCCGATGCAGTGGGGGTGCAGGGTGAGCTGGAAGATCCCGTTCTCGGCGTAGGCGACGTCGAACTCGTCGCGCCAGATCGACAACACCCCGCGTGGCGGTGTGTAGGGCCGCAGCGAAGTGAACCGGTCCATCATGAAGTACGGCATGTCGTCGCGGATCCACTCCACCGGCAGCTCGACGATGCCGGTGGGTTCGCCGTCGGTCAGGATTTCATAGCAGTCGTCGTCGGCCATCAGCGACGAGTCGTACGTCAGGCCCAGCTCGCGGACGATCCGCAGCGAGTCGGCGGACAGGTCCCACGACGGGGTGCGGATGCCGACCGGGCGCGTGCCGACGAGCCTTTCGAGCGTGTCCGCGGCCCGGAACGCCAGGTCGCGTTCCGCCTCGGGTGGTAGCTGGGTGTTGCGTTCGTGGATCCAGCCGTGCAACGCCACCTCGTGTCCTTCGTCCACGTAGGACTTCGCCTCACCGTCGTGCAGCAGCGCGGACACCGCGGGCATGAAGAACGTCGACGGCGCCTCGAAGCGCCGTAGCAGATTCAGGATTCGCGGCACGCCGACCCGAGCGCCGTACTCACCCTGCGACAACTTGCCCGGCAGCACTTCGCCGTCACGCAGCGCGGGCGTTTCGTGGTCGGAATCGAACGACAACGCCACAGCGACTTTCGCTCCACCGGGCCAGGACTCCGGGCGCAGCGGACGCCCGGCGCGCACCCGCTCGACGTGCCCGCGCCAGGTCGGCTCATCCCACTGCCACGGCTGCTGCTGCTCGGTCATGCTTCCTCCAGGACGTTGTTCTTCTCCGAAGTTCGCCGCACGCGTCCGTCCGCATCGACCACGATGGACGGATCCAGCTCTCGTGACGCCTCCTCCAGCCGCGCGAGGATCGAGGCCGCCACCTCGGGCCTGGCCATGATCGGCTGGCTGTCGGCGTCGAGTTCGATGGGATCCAGGCGAAGCGCAGGCCCGTCCGCGCCACCCAGCCGCACGCGGAACACGGCGCTCTCGTACCAGGGCCCTGTCAGCAAGGCCGCCCGGTAGGGAGCGGCCGGACGCCCGCCCTCCCGCGCGACCATCGACTCCGGGTGCCACCCGTCGCACCAGTCGAAGACGAAGTTCCCGGTGGAATACAGGATCAGCCCGTGTTCGTAGAACTCGACGGGGTGCACGCAGTGCGGGTGGTGCCCGATGACGAGGTCCGCGCCGGCGCTGATCAGGCGCCGCCCCAGCGGTTGCTGATACCGGGCGAGCGGCCCCTGCGTCGCAGGCACGTAGCAGAACGGAACGCCCCAGTGCAGCGCCACGACGACAAAATCGTTGTGCGCCTTGGCCTCGCGGATCCGTGCCTCGGCCGCTCGCACGTCCGGCTCGTGCGCGCTCGAATGCACGAACGGAGGCGTACCCGGGGTCTCGTCCAGGAAGGTGCTGTCGAACTCGAAGCTCTGGCGCACGCGGATCGGCGCGATGCCGGCCCGGTCGGCCGTCGCGTTGAAACCCAGCGGAAGTGCGGAGCAGAAGCTGAAGAACGCCAAGGTCTTCGCGCCCACCGACACCACCCGGGGGCGAGTCGCCTCGGCGAGCGTTTCACCGAACCCGGCGTGCTGGACTCCCGCGGCGTCCAGCGCCCGAACCGTGTCGCGCATGCCCTCCGCGCCGTAGTCCAGCGCGTGGTTCATGGCCAGGGACACCAGGTCGAAGCCGAATGCCGCGAGTTCGGCCGCGCCCGAGGCCGGCGCGCGCATCGCGACCAGTTTCTCGGCGCGCTCCCCGGATTCGGTGAGCGGAACCTCCAGATTCCCGATCGTCAGATCACCGCCGCGGAGGAGCCCGAACGCCGAGTCCCCAGGGCGGGCGGCCTCCGCGACCGGGCGCCGGGGCCATCCCGAGACGACCACGTCTCCCACGATCGTCAGATCCATGTTGCTCCGTTCCGTATTGTGGTACGCCGTGCCGCATCGTAACCCGAGCACGGAGGCCGGTAAAGCGTGCCGACAGGAGAAATGGCGGTGCGCAGCTTGGTACGCTCACGTCCTCATGCGCACACCAGAAAGCGACGGCGACATCCCCGGACAGGACAAGCCGAGCAGCAGCGTCCGGTCGATGAACAGCGTGCTCAACACCCTGCGCGTCTTCGAAGAGGTCGCCCTGCGGCAGCCGATCGGCGTCTCGGACCTGGCCCGCGCGACCGAGATCCCGAAGAGTTCCGTTCAGCGATGCCTGGTGACGCTCCAGCAGGCCGGATGGCTGAAGGTCGTGGACCCCGAGCGCGCGCGCTGGGGTGTGACGATGAAGGCGCTGACCCTCGGGCTGCGCAGCGCCGGCGAACAAGACCTCCGGGAAGTGGCGGGGCCGGTCATCAAGCGCCTCGCGGCCGACACCGACGAGACGGTTCTCCTCGGCGTGCGCGACGGCGAGGACTACGTCATCGTCGCGCGGGAAGACACCACGCAGGTCGTCCGCGTGGTCCAGGAGGTCGGCGCGCGGGTGCCGCTGCGCGCCACCTCAGCCGGGGTGGCGATCATGGCACGCCTCAACCAGACCGAGGTGGACGACCTGCTGCAGCGCGACCTCAGGGAGTTCGCACAGTCGCCGGTGCCGGACGCCGGCGAGCTCAGGCAGGAAATCGCGCTGACCACGGAGCGCGGGTACGCGCTCAACGGCTCGTCCTCGTGGTACCGCCCGCAGGTGGCGTCCATCGGCGCGGCCATCACGGACGCGGCCGGGCAGCCCGTCGGCGGACTCACACTCTCCGTGCCTGCGATGCGCTTCGACCGCGCGCGTGAGACAGCCTGGGCGCCGATGGTGATCGCGGCAGCGGACGAGATCAGCCGGCTGCTGTCGTCCGCCTGACCGCGCCGCCACCCGGCGCCGTCGTCGCGAGTCGACACTGCATTGCCTCCCTCGTACCACATGGTGAACCGGCGTGCCGAGTAGTAGCATGCACGGTGAGCGCAGCACCATGTCCAGGTCAACCGACCGCGAAGGAGGACCCGGATGCCGGCGATTCTTCCCCCGGGCGCATCAGTCGAGTGCTCGCTTCTTCGCACCGTCGGGCATCGTCATGATCGTGACCATGCCAACGGCCACCGAGGCGACGACGTAGATCCAGATCTTGTCCTGCTGCCCGATGCTGGCCAGCCAGGTGGTGAAGTAGGGCGCGGTACCGCCGAACACGGCGACGGTCGTCGCGTAGGGGATCCCGGTGCCGGTCGTGCGCACCGAGGTCGGGAACAGTTCGGCGTAGATGGCGGCCACGTTCGCCGAGTTGCCCACGAGGAAGACCACGCCGATGAGTTCGACCAGCAGCAGCGTCCAGAAGCCGCCGCCCTCGAGCAAGCGATAGGCGGGCCAGGCGAACAGCGCGAACCCGACCAGGAAGAACATGAACGTGGAACGCCTGCCGAAGCGGTCCGACACCAGTCCGCCGAGCGGGAGCAGCAGCATGAACGCGACGACCGCGAGCGAGTTCGCGAGCAGCGCCTGATCCAGGCTGAGGCCGGTCGTCGTGCTGGCGTAGCCGGGCATGTTGGTGATCCACAGGTAGTAGAGGATCGTCCCGGGAACCGTGATCCCGACGACGCGGAGCAGGCCCAGTTTGTGTTCGGCGAACAGGGTCTTCACCGGCCGGTGCGGCTTGCCGGACAGTTCCGCGTTGTCGAAGTGCTCGGTCTCCCGCGTACGGGCCCGCAACCACAGGACGGTCAGCCCGAGCGCGGCGACGACCGCGAAGGCGATCCGCCATCCGAACGCGTGCATCTGCTGGTCGTTCAGAACCGAGGTCACGACGAGCGCGAGCAGCGAGGCGAGCAGAACGCCGGCCGCTGTCGACACCTGCTGGAAGGACCCCGCGAACGCGCGCCTCCGCGGCGGCGCGCTCTCCACTATGTACGACACGGAGCTGGGCCACTCCCCACCGGCGGAGAAGCCCTGCACCAGCCTGGCCACCAGCAGCACCACGGGCGCGAGCACCCCGATGTGCGCGTAGGTCGGACACACCGCGATGACGAAACCACCGGCCGACATCAAGGTCACGGTCAGCGCCAAGGCCTTCTTGCGACCGTGCCGGTCGGCGTAGGCGCCCAGGACGACGGCGCCGAGCGGGCGCACGAAGAATCCGACGGCGAAGATCGCCAGGGTGGACAGGAACGCGGCGACCGCATCGCCTTCCGGGAAGAACTGATCCGCGAAGACCGGGGCCAGGGAAGCGTAGATTCCCCAGTCCAGGAACTCGATCGCGTTCCCGAGCGTCCCGGCGAAGATCGCCTTCTTGTGTTCGCGAGTGGTCCTGGTCGGGTGCACGTCGCCGCCGGCCCTGTCGACCGCGACGGTGTTCTCTTCTGCTGACACGGCTGTTCCTTCGGATCGAAGTGAAGAAGCGGGAACCGAGAACCTTCGGCGAGGCCGGCCGGTGAGGTGTAGCGGCGGCCACCGTCGCCTAGATTGGATTATCGTATTACGGTAATCTCCTCTGTCAAGATCTGGCGCTACGGCCGGATGCGAGTTGCGAGGGAGTGAGTTCAGCTGTGCCCAGCACAGAGTTCACCAACCCGGAGATGAGCCCGCTGCGGCTGCGCGACGTCACGGTCGCCAACCGCGTGTGGATGTCCCCCATGGCCCAGTACTCCGCGGGACCGGACGGGAAGCCGACCGACTGGCACCTCGTGCACTACGGTGCGCGTGCGGTCGGCGGGGTGGGGTTGATCATGGTCGAGTCCGCCGCGGTCGGACCGCTGCACCGGACCACCTCGGCAGACCTCGGGATCTGGAACGAGGACCAGGCCGCCGCGCACCGCCGCCTGACATCGTTCCTGACCGAGCGCGGCACGGTCCCCGCGATCCAGCTTCTGGCCGCGGGCCGGAAGGGGTCACACCAGGTGCCCTGGGTGGGCGAGGGACAAAACGGTCCGGTGAGCGTGGCCGAGGGCGGCTGGGAGCTGATCGCGCCGTCGCCGGTCCCGTTCGGCGACCTCTCCGTCCCCCGGGAAGCCGGCCACGCCGACCTCGACGAGGTCGTCGAGGCCTTCGCCAACGCGGCGCGGATGGCTCACCTGGCGGGGTACGAGGTCGTCGAGATCCACGCCGCGCACGGGTACATCCTGCACCAGTTCCTGTCCCCGTTGTCCAACCACCGGACGGACGAGTACGGCGGCAGCCTGCAGAACCGGATGCGCCTGCCGCTGCGGGTGGCCCGCGCCGTCCGCGAAGCGTTCCCGGACGAGAAGCCCGTCTTCGTGCGCATCACCGCCACGGACTGGGCCGAGGGCGGCATCTCCATTGACGAGGCGGCCACGTTCGCCAAGGAACTGGCGGCCGTGGGGATCGACCTCCTCGACGTCACCTCCGGTGTGCTGGTGCGGGACCGGGAGGCGCGGCCACCGGCCCAGGACGGCGTCAACGTCGAGTTCGCGAACACGCTCAAGAAGGCCTCGGGGATCGCCGTCGCCCCGGTCGGCCAGATCGGCGACCTGTCACTGGCCGGCGAGGTCGTGGCCAGCGGCCTGGCCGACGCCGTGCTGATCGGGCGCGCTTTGCTGCGCGACCCGTACCTCGCCCTGCGCAACCGGCCCAGCGACAAGACGGCGTGGCCGAACCAGTACCACCGCGCGTTGTGAGGCCCAACCGGCAACCTGCGACACGAAAGGAATGACGATGCCGAACAGGACAGTCGCGAGCCGCGCGGTCCAGCGTCCGAACGACACGACGATCCGGTACACGATCAGCGGCCCGGCCGACGGGCCGACCCTCGCCTTCATCCACGGATGGGGGTGCAACCGTGGCGATTTCGACGCTGTGATCGGCTTCCTCCCCGAGCACTACCGCGTCCTCGCGATCGACCTCGCCGAACACGGCGAGTCCCGGTCCACGCGCGACATCTGGACGATGGAGGAGTTCGCCCGCGACGTCGCGGCCGTGCTGGAAGCCGAGGCGGTGGGCACCTGCGCCGTGGTCGGGCACTCCCTCGGCGGGGCGGTGGCCGTGGAAACCGGCCGGATCCTGCCCGACGTGGTCTCGCACGTGGTCGCGCTCGACGCCCTGCACTACCTTTCCTTGTTCCCCGCGCAGGACGAGCAGCAGGCCCGCGCCGTGCTGCAGCCGTTCCGAGAGGATTTCGCCGCGGCGACGCGGCGCATGATCGAGGGAGGATCGCCAGAAGGCACCGACCCGGCACTGAACGACGCCTACTTCACGAAGATGGTGGCCGTGCGGCAGCCCGCGGGCCTGCGCGCGCTGGAAGGCCTGGTGCGCTGGGACATGGACGCCGCGCTGCGCGAGGTCACACAGCCCGTCACGCTGTTCGCGGTGCGTTCGATCCTCAGCCAGGAAGCCGTCGACCGCTACGGCGATCGCATCCACATCGTGCCCGTGGACCTGGGGACTCACCACTTCCACGTCGAGTCGCCCGAAGGCACGGCCAAGCTGCTTGTCGACGCGTTGTCCGAATAGGATGGTGGACCACGTCGTGGTCGCCGGCCCCTGGCCGCCCCGGCCCAGCGCGCACCGGGCGGGCCGGGGCCGGCTCAGCCGGCGTCGGTGTCCTGGTCCTCGCGCTGACGGGCGGCAAGCTCGCGGAGCGCGGTCGCCGCGGCGTTGCGGACGTGGCGCTCACACGCTTCCCGAGCGGCATCGGCGTCACCGCGTACGGCCGCGGCGTCGTGGATCGCTTCCAGTTCGCGGACCGTCTCCGGCGCACGCCCGTCGGCCTGCAGGGACAGCCCGCGCAACATCTGCACGCGGGCGTGGATCCCCCGCAGGGTCGATTCGATCACCGGGTTCACCGCCCCGGCGATGAGAACGTCGTAGAACTCGTCCTTCATCGCCAGCCGCTCGGCCAGGTCAGCCTTGCGGTAGGTGCGGGCGAACCGCCGGACCACCTTGCCCAGCTGCTCGCGCTGCTCGGCGGTGGCCCGCTCGGCGAACAACGCCCCAGCCAGGCCCTCCAGCGCGCCTCGCACCTCGAACAGCGCCTTGGCGTCGAAGGCGGTCAACTCTGTGACGACCGGACCGCGGTTGGGCACCGTGGTCACCAGTCCTTCGGACTCCAACTGCCGCAAGACCTCGCGGATCACCGTCCGGGAGACCTCGTACCGCGCACACAACCGCGCCTCGACCAGCCGCTCCCCCGGTTCGAACTCTGCTGCCAGAATGTCCTGGCGGAGCACTTCGAGTACCTGGGCCCGCAGCGGCGCGGCGACGCGCTGCACCCGTTGCCCTGCCACGCGGCCGCCTCCTTCCACTGGCCGACCAGGATATCACAGTAATACCGGCATCGCGGGCGGCAAGCGGGGCGTGTGCTGTCAGCGGGTCAGGTCGACGCCGGTCACCTTCGCCAGGTAACGGGCGATCTCGGACTGGTCCGGGTTCTCTTCGCCGAGACCGGCCAGCGCGGCCTGGCAGAACCGGACACAGGCTCGCGACACCTCCGGCGACAGCCCCAGCGAGGTCGACAGGTCCAGGGCGGTGGTGATGTCCTTCACGGTCAACGGGAGCGAGAACCCGACCTGGAACCGCCCGTCCAGCACCTCCGGCCCGATCTTGACCTCGGTCGACTGGTTGCGGCCGGTGGAGGAGTTGATGACGTCGAGCATGGTCCGGGGGTCCAGACCGAACTTGGTTCCCACGGTGAGCACCTCGAGCGCCCCGACCAGGCCGATGGCCGACAGCAGGTTGTTGAGCGCCTTCAGCGCGTGCGCCGAGCCTGCGGGGCCGACGTGCGTGACCGACGTGCCCATCGCGCGCAGCAGCGGAAGCGCCCGCTCGTAGTCTTCGGCCCGTCCGCCGGCCATGATCGTCAGCTCGGCGGTCGCGGCCTTGCGCGGGCCACCGGAGACCGGCGCGTCGACCATCGCCACTTCGCGCTCGCGGAGCCGCGTGGCCAGCTCCTGAGTCACCCGCGGCACCGACGAGCCCATGTCGACGACGAGCGTGCCCGGACGCAAGCGTCCCGCGAAGCTCCCGGGGTCACCCGGATCACCGAGAACACGCTCGACGACCGCGCTGCTGGGCAGCATGAGGATCACGACGTCCGCGCCGGATCCGTCGGCGAGACCGGCCAATGCCGTCACACCGTCGTTGCGGGCGGCCGCCTGGACCGCATCGGGGTTGGCATCGAAGACCGATACCGGCACGGATCGGGCGAGATTGCGGACCATGGGCTGCCCCATGGTGCCCAGACCGACGAAGGTGACGGCGTCCGTCATGACCGCCCTGCTTTCCCGTCGCCCGCGTGGAAGGCCTCCACGGTCGGTTCCAGACCGTCCGCGCCCACGACCTCGCACCAGGCCTCGAAGCCGGCCTGGAAGGCCACGACCCCGGCCTCGGGCAGGCTGATCTCGATCGCCTCGAGGATCTCCCGCGCAGTGACCCCCAGGTCGAGCGCGACCTTGATGTGGCTCTGGATGTGCCCCTTCGCCGCGCGCATCACCGTGAGGCTGACGATGAAGATCAGTTCCTTCGTCTTGCGGTCCAGCGCCCGCTGGTCGAGGTATGCCGCGCCGACGAGTCCGTTGGCCGCCTGCAGCACGCCGAAGTCGTGTTTGGCCATCACCTTGTGGTAGTCGAGGACGTAGCCCCGCTCGCGGGCCATGTCGTCGATGTAGCGCTGCGGATCTTGAACAGCCGTCACGTTGGCTCCCTTCGTCGATCCACAACCGTAATACGATAATACTCGATTATCAAGTGTGGTTGACCGCCGGGCCGCCTTAAGACAACTGACCGGCTTCACCAAGCACGAGGGCCGCGAGCGGTGTCCGCTCGCGGCCCCCGGCGTCTGACGCCCACGACGACTCAGGCCGTGAGCAACTGCTCGATCCGCCGCGCGGTCGCCATCACCTCGGTGGCCGCGAGGCCGGTGTCGAGGCCGTCGATCGCGACCACGCCGACGCTGCGTTCCAGCGTGCCGGCCCGGATGCCGGCGGCGAGGCCGACCGCGCCGCGCTCCAGCTGGCCGCGCGTCAGGCTGTAGCCGTCCTGGCGGGCCTGACGCACCGCGTCCGGCTCACCGGGTTCTTCCGGCCGGGCGGCGAGGATCGCGAGGCCGGCCGCGCCCTGCGTGAGCGGGTGCCTGCTGCCGACCCGGTAGCCGACCGTCAGCACAGTGCCCTCGGGTTCGGCGACCATCGCCACCACGCACTCGCTGCCCTCCGCCGCGGACAGGAACGCCGTCGCCGACGTGCGGTTGGCCAGTTCCTTCAGCAGCGGCAGCGCGTCCTGGTTGAAGTGTGGCTCGAACTTCGCCGCCAGCGTCGCCAGCCCGGACGCCAGCCGCACCCGCCCGTCCCCCGTGCGGGACACCAGCCGATGACCTTCCAGCGTGGCGACGATGCGGTAGCAGATCGCCCGGTGCACGTCGAGTTCGCGCGCCAGGTCGGCGACCGAAATGCCCGACGGTGACTCCGCCACGACCTCCAACGCCCGCAGCCCGCGGTCGAGCGTCTGCAACGTGCTCATGCCGCCCCTCCGCTGTCGATCCCGGCCCGACTCTACCGGCGGACCTTGACGCCTCCCCGTGCCCCACTTACGCTACACCGCGGTTCGCTCACCGCAACAACATGTGCGTTATCAGTAAAACACGAGGTGAACAGCATGAGCACAGGGTCGTGCCCGGTCGATCACGCAGCGGCGGCGGCCGGCTGCCCGGTCTCGCCCCGGGCAAGCGCCTTCGACCCGTTCGGCCCCGAGTACCAGGCCGACCCGCCCGCCGCGGTGCGCTGGTCCCGCGACGAGGAGCCGGTGTTCTACAGCCCGCGCCTGGGCTACTGGGTCGTCACCCGCTACGACGACGTCAAGGCCGTCTTCCGCGACAACACGACGTTCTCGCCCTCGATCGCGCTGGAGAAGATCACCCCGGTCTCCGCCGAGGCCACCGCGACGCTGGCGAAGTACGGCTACGCGATGGACCGCACGCTGGTGAACGAGGACGAGCCGGAACACATGCCCCGCAGGCGGGTCCTGATGCACCCGTTCACCCCGGAGCAGCTCGTCCACCACGAGCCGATGGTCCGGCGACTGACGCGCGAGTACGTCGACCGATTCGTCGACGCGGGCAAGGCCGACCTCGTCGACGAGATGTTGTGGGAGGTCCCGCTCACCGTGGCGCTGCACTTCCTCGGCGTTCCCGAGGAGGACATGGCGACCCTGCGGGAGTACTCCATCGCGCACACCGTCAACACCTGGGGCAGGCCCTCACCCGAGGAGCAGGTCGCCGTCGCCGAGAACGTCGGCAAGTTCTGGCAGTACGCCGGAACCGTGCTGGACAAACTGCGCCAGGACCCGTCCGGGCACGGCTGGATCCCCTACAGCATCCGCGCGCAGCGGGAGCACCCCGACGTCATCACCGACTCCTACCTGCACTCGATCATGATGGCCGGCATCGTCGCCGCCCACGAGACCACGGCCAACGCCGCCGCCAACGCCATCAAGCTGCTGCTGGAGAACCGCTCGGTGTGGGAGGAGATCTGCGCCGACCCGGGCCTGATCCCGCACGCCGTGGAGGAATGCCTGCGGCACTCGGGTTCGGTCGCGGCGTGGCGCAGGCTGGTCACCCGGGACACCACGGTCGGCGGGGTCCCGATCCCGCGCGGCGCCAAGCTGCTCATCGTCAACTCCTCGGCCAACCGCGACGAACGGCACTTCGACCACCCCGACGAGGTCGACCTCCGCCGCGACAACGCCACCGACCACCTGACCTTCGGCTACGGCAGCCACCAGTGCCTCGGCAAGAACCTGGCCCGCATGGAACTGCAGATCTTCCTCGATGAACTCACCCGCAGGCTGCCGCACCTGGAACTCGTGCCGGACCAGGAGTTCACCTACGTCCCCAACACCTCCTTCCGCGGCCCGGAACACCTGTGGGTGCAGTGGGATCCCGCCGCCAACCCGGAACGGGCCGACCCGTCGATCGCCGAGCTGCGCCGCCCGGTGCGGATCGGGGAACCGTCCAAGCGCGGCGTGGCCCGGACGGTGACCGTCGTGTCGGTCGAGCGCGCGGCCGAGGACGTCGTCGAGGTGGCCCTGGCCGCCACCGACGGCAAACCCCTGCCAAGGTGGTCCCCGGGCGCGCACGTCGACCTGCAGCTCGGCGAGCTGTCCCGGCAGTACTCGCTGTGCGGCGACCCCGCCGAGGCCGGCACCTACCGCATCGCCGTGCTCAAGGACCCGGACAGCCGCGGCGGTTCCCGCTACGTGCACGAAAACCTCCGCCCCGGCACCACGCTGTCGCTGCGGGGACCGCGCAACCACTTCCGCCTCGACCCCACCGCCCGCCACTACGTGTTCGTCGCGGGCGGCATCGGGATCACCCCGATCATCGCGATGGCCGACCACGTCAAGGCCGCCGGCGGCAGCTACGAACTGCACTACTGCGGCCGCGACACCACCGCGATGGCCCTGCTCGACCGGTGCCGTCGTGACCACGGCGACCGCCTGCACGTCCACACCAGCGCGGACGGGACGCGCCTCGACGTCGCCGCGTTGCTCGCGAACCCGGCGGAAGGCACGCAGATCTACGCCTGCGGGCCGGAACGCCTGCTCGACGCGCTGGCCGAGGCGAGCGCGCACTGGCCGGACGACGCGCTGCACGTCGAGCACTTCACCACCACCCAGCAGGTGCTCGATCCCGCCGTGGAACACGGCTTCGACGTCGACCTCGCCGACTCCGGGCTCACGGTGCGCGTCGCCGCGGACCAGACCGTGCTCGCCGCACTGCGCGCCGCCGGCGTCGACGTGCCCAGCGACTGCGAGGAAGGCCTGTGCGGCACGTGCGAAGTGCCCGTCCTCGACGGCGAGGTCGACCACCGCGACGTGGTCCTCACCAAGGCCGAACGGGCCGCCGGCACCAGGATGATGACCTGCTGCTCGCGGGCCTGCGGCGACCGGATCACCCTCCGGCTCTGACAACTCCTTTGTGGACATTCGAAAGGAACTGACAATGACGTCAACGGTGCAGCAGGCTCAGCCCGCCACCAGCTTCCGGCGCGTGCTCGCGGGCGGGATGGCCGGCTCGGTGCTGGAGTGGTACGACTTCGCGATCTACGGCGTGCTCGCCGCGACCGTGCTGGGCCCGCTGTTCTTCCCCGGCGGCAGCGGGATCGTGCAGCTGCTCCTCGCGCTCGCCACCCAGGGGCTCGGGTTCGTCGCGCGGCCCCTCGGCGGCATCGTGTTCGGGCACCTCGGCGACAAGTTCGGCCGCAAACCCATGCTGGTGACCACGTTCCTGCTGCTCGGCACCTCGACCGCGGCGATCGGGCTGCTGCCGACCTACCACCAGATCGGCATCTGGGCGACGCTGCTGCTGGTCGTGCTGCGCATGACGCAGGGTTTCGCATTGGGCGGCGAGTTCGGGGCCGCGGTGCTCATGGTCAGCGAGTATGGCGAGCCGAGGCGCCGCGGGTTCTGGGCCTCGTGGCCACAGGCCGGCGCGCCGCTGGGCACGGTGCTGGCGACCGTCGTGGTCACCGTCCTCGGCGGCCTGTTCCCCGGTGACGCCTTCGACGCGTGGGGCTGGCGCGTGGCGTTCCTGGTCGCGGTGCCGCTGCTGGTGATCGGGTTCTGGATCCGGCGCAGCGTCGAGGAATCGCCGGTGTTCCAGGCCGCCCGGGCCGGTGCCGAGCGCAAGGCCGCGCACAGGTCGAGCGTGCTCGAAGCGCTGGCCCGGCCCCGCGCGGTCCTGCACGGTCTCGGGATGCGGCTCGGTGAGAACATCGCGTTCTACATCTACACCGTCTTCGTCATCGCCTACGCCACGACGTCGTTCGGGTACCAGCGCGGCGATGTGGTGCTGGCGGTGACGTTCGCATCGGTGTGCCAGTTCGCGGGCATGATCGGCGGCGGCGCGTGGTCCGACCGGGTCGGCCGCAAGATCGCGATGCTCGTGCCCGCCATCGCGCTGGTGGTCTGGGCGCCGGTGTTCTTCTGGATGGTCCAGACCGCGAGCGTGCCGATGCTGTGGCTCGGTGTCTGCGCCGGTGCGCTGTTCCACGGCATGCTCGCCGGTCCGGAGGCCGCGTGGATCACCGAGCTGTTCCCGACCCGCTACCGCTACGCCGGCTCGTCGCTGGTGTTCCAGGGCTCGTCGATCATCGCCGGGGCGCCGGCACCGCTGATCGCGGTGTGGCTGATCAACAGCGTCGGCGTCGGCGCGGTGATCGGCTACCTCGTGCTCACCATGGCGATCACCGTGCTCGCGGTGGCGACCAGCCGTGAAACGAAGGGCGTGGACCTCGACCGCGTCGGCTGAGTGTGCGCGGGTGCGGCCCGGGCCCGGGCCGCACCCGCTGCTACATGGCGTGCTCCCAGCTGCCGCGCGTGTCGACGTCCGCGGCATCCGCCAGCGCCTCCAGCTCCGCGATCTCCTCGCCGGCGAGCTCGATGCCGTGCGCCCGGACCAGCCCGTCGAGGTGAGCCGCCTTCGTGACCCCGATGATCGGGGTGGTCCCCTTCGCGAGGGCCCAGGCGGTGGCAATGTCGGCGGCGGAGGCGCCACGGTCCGCACCGATCGCCGTCATCCTGTCCGTCAGCGCCCGCAGCTGCGGCAGGATGCCGTTGTACACGGCCGCTCGGCTGCTGCCCGCCGGCAACGGGTTCGCCGGGCTGTACCTGCCGGTCAGCGCGCCTTGTTCGAGGACCATGTAGGAGAAGAACCGCACGTCGTGCTCGCGGCAGTGGTCGACGATGCCCGCGCGCTCGGAGCCGCGGTATAGCAGGCTGTAGTGGTTCTGGACCGCCTCCACGCGGAAACCGGCCTCGCCGAGGATCCGGTCGGCCAGGGCGATCTCGGCCAGGTTGTGGTTCGAGACGCCGACGTGCTTGATCCGGCCGCTTTCCAGCAGCGGGATCAGCAGCGGCGTCCACCGGGCCACGTCTGCGGGGTTGTGGATCCAGTACAGGTCCACGTAGTCGGTGCCCAGCCGGTCGAGGCTCTGCTCCAACATGTCCGCGACCGGATCGTCGCCGTCGCCGGCGATCTGCGGGGTGAACTTCGTGGACAGCTGGTACTCGCCGCGGTCGTAGCCCTTGAGCGCCCGGGCGAGGACCGTCTCCGAACGGCCCATGCCGTACACCGCCGCGGTGTCCCACAGCGTGAACCCGTTCGACTGCGCCTTGTCGACGACCTCGCGCAGCCCGGACGCGGTCAGCTCACTGCCGAAGTAGCCCTCGCCCGCCTCGCCGCTGTCTCCCCAGGCCCACGTGCCCAGCGCCACCGCCGGCACCGTCAATTTCTCGCTCGTCATGTCTCCAGCAAACCCCCAGGGCCGCCGCCGCAGCAGGTCGCGTTCATGGGGGGTACCGCCTCAACCCCCCTTCGCGCCGTGACCAGTGGCTACCCTGAAGAACATGGACCCCCAGCCCGGAAACCGCGGCGAGATCCGGGACTTCCTGGTCAGCAGGCGCGCCAGGATCACGCCCGCGCAGGCCGGCCTGCCGACCAGCGCCCGACGCCGGGTCCCCGGGCTGCGGCGCGAAGAGGTCGCCGTCCTCGCCGGGGTGAGCACCGAGTGGTACACGCGGCTGGAGAAGGGCCACATCGGCGGCGTGTCCGAGGACGTCCTCGACGCGGTCGCCCGTGCCCTGCGACTGGACGACGACGAACGCACCTACCTGTTCGACCTGGCCCGGTCGTCGCGGCAGCAGAGCCGCACGCCGTCGCGGCGCCGGGACGTGAGATCCCGCCCCGGGTCCAGTGGCTGCTCGACTCGATGACGATGTCCTCGGCGTTCGTGCGCAACGGCCGTACGGACGTCGTCGCCGGCAATCCCCTGGCCCGTGCCCTGCTCGCGCCGATGTTCGACAGCGCCACCGCCGACCGGCGCGGCCGCCCCAACCTTGCCCGCTACATCTTCCTCGACCCCGGTGCGCGGGATTTCTTCGTCGACTGGGACGCCGCCGGAGCCGCCACCGCCGCCCTGCTGCGCGCCGAGGCCGGGCGCGAGCCCCGTGACCGGGCACTGCGCGAACTCGTCGGCGAGCTGTCCACCCTCAGCCCGGAGTTTCGCGGCCACTGGGCCGCGCACGACGTCCTGATGCGCCACGACGGCGTCAAACGGCTCCGGCACCCCGAAGTCGGCCACCTGGACCTGACCTTCCAGTCCCTCGATCTGCCGCTGTCCGGGCGGGCCGTGCACGACCTGATCATCTACACGGCCGAACCCGGCACCGCATCCGAAGACCGGCTCAAGCTCCTCGCCAGCTGGGCGGCCACCCGATCCCGGACGGCGGAGCCCACCCGCCACACCTAGGTCAACAGGGCCGGCTGGGCCAGCAGGACGATCGCCGTGGCGAGGAGCAGGCCGCCGACCACGCGGCTGATCAGTTCGCCGTGGCGGGTGACCTTTTCCAGGGCGACGACGGCCGCGAACACGGCCATCCAGACCAGGTTCATCATCCCGGCGGCCAGCAGCACCGCCATCAGCGCCCAGCAGCAGCCCAGGCAGTACCCGCCGTGGCTCACCCCCACCCGCAGGACACCGAAACGGCCGCGCATCGCCGTCTCGCTGTGTTCGAGGAGCAGCGCCATCGGCGACCGGCAGTGCCTCAGGCACACCCGCTTCAACGGGGTCAGCTGGTACACGCCGGCGACCAGCAGCACCACTCCCCCGGCCCGCACGGCGGTGGTGCTGGGCCCGGTCATGGCCCCCTCCAGGCCTTGCACGAACGCGAACGCCCCGATCCCCGCCACCGCCCACACGAGGAAGTAGCCGGCGAACAGGCCGTGGCCACGCAGTCCCCGGCTGCGCAGCAGGCGGCGCATGCCCAGGCTGAACGGCACGACGCTCGGCAGCATCATCGCCGCCATCATCACGACCCACACCCCGAGGAACAGCGCCGCTTCCCCGGGCCACGGCCGCATCGCGCCGGCCATGTCGTCCATCGCGGGCCCGCCGGTCAGGACCCCCATGCGCATGTCCGCGGTCGCGAGCCTGCTCGTCAAAACCCAGGCCAGCGCGGCGAGCACCAGCAGCACGACCACCAGCGCGGCCTCGGTTCGCGACCACCGCCGCACCGAAACCGCGTGCGAAGCGACCTCCCGGCCCGGCCGCGGGGTCATGCCGCGTCCGGTCCGCTCCACTCGAACGGGATGAGTTTGCTGGAGTTGCCGCTGCGCTCCCAGCGGAAGCCGAACGCGTCGGCGGACTCCTCGGTGACCCGGCCCCACACCGCCGGCGGTTGCCCCGGGCCCACCTCGGCGCCGGGCAGGTTGTGGACCTCCACCCGGGCGCCCGACCCGCTGGTGGGCCCCGTCAGGGCCTCGACCCGCGCGGTCGCCTTGCCGGGGATGCTGACGCTCCAGTCGGAGTAGTCCTCGGCGATGGAGGCGTCGATGGCGGCGAACTCCATGCCGCGCATCTCACCCCCGAACATCTCGTTGAACTGGGCGGGCCAGCCGCCCGCCTGGCCGCCGAAGATCATCTGCAGGGCGCCGCGCTGGGCCTCGTCGGCTCGCTCGTCCAGGAACACGGCGCCGTAGGCGTCGCTGTGATCGCCCCACACGTTGCCCACGAAGGACGCCAGCATCACGACGTTCAACCCGTCCAAGCGGGTCTCGCCGTACCGCCCCTCGCGCACGTGCCACAGGAGGACACCGTCGCAGTCACCGTAGGTCGGCGGCTGGGCGAAGGAACACGGGCACGGGATCGTGCACTTGCACGCGTCGAACCACACTCCCCGCAAGCTCCACGGCTGCACGGAAGAACCGGTCATCGCCATCCTCCCTCCGGGAATCAGCCCAGTGTCCCTCCCACTACCCGGCCGAACAAGCAACGCCGGCCGGCGAAAACCATTCGCGCGGGCCCGCGACGGATCGACTGTTCTTGACACGCAGCGCGAGCACGCCCGCGATGTGGCTGAGCGCTGTGGCGGGGTAGCGAGGCCGCGCGGTTCGATGGCGGCCATGCGACCCCCATCCACCGGCCGATCACCTCCCCCGCGAGGCATTCCGCCGTCGCGACCTGTCCGATGGGGCCGCTGTCGTCCCGCAACGGGCCCAGGCCCAGCGTGAACCGATCGTCGCTGAGGAAGCGAAGGACCCCCGATGTCGGCCAGAACGCCGAAAGCGCTCATGCCGGCCCGGAACCCGCGCTCATCTCGTCCGCCGCCGCCTCCACTGCGTCGACGATGCCGACATAGCCGGTGCAGCGGCAGATGTTGCCGGAGAGCTCCTCGCGGATCCGGGCCGGCACGGGCGTTCCTCCCGGTGCAGGAGATCCACGGCGGACATCAGCATCCCCGGCGTGCAGAACCCGCACTGCAGCCCGTGATGAGTGGCGAACGCCTCCTGCAGCGGATGCAGCGTCCCGTCCTCCCCCGCCATGCCTTCGACGGTGATGAGCGAGGCCGTCGGCCTGCACCGCGAACATCAGGCACGCCCGCACCGGTTTGCCGTCGACGAGCACGGTGCACGCGCCGCAGACCCCGTGCTCGCAGCCGAGATGGGTGCCGGTCAGTCCGAGATCGTCGCGCAGGGCGTCGGCCGGCGTGCGCCGCGGTTCGACGTCGAGCTGGTGACGGGCGCCGTCGACGGTGGCGGCACGTTGTGGCTTTTCTCAGTCGGTGCGGGGGTATACAGCGACCCAGTCTCGCCTCAGAACGGTGCGCCAGGGCGACACCTACGTGGGATCCGATGCAGCGTCGGCAGCCATGACCTGACGTGAAGCCGACTGCGAACCCCGCCCTGGCGCAGCCACGGAAGCCCAAGTCGCAGGCCCCAGAGGCACTGTCCCAGCGTTTGCCGTCGGAGCGACAGAAGTGCAACTCCAGGACGTGCCGAAAGGGCGGTCTGCGGTAGATCATCTAATCCGTGACGTCCTCGTCGAGGGAGAACTCGCTGGTCAGGACATCGGCGTTGCTCAGGTGGAGCTTGAAGTTGATGTGCGGGGCGCGCCTGCGGTACCACCCCGCACCCCCGGCCGGTCGTCCCGGATGTCCCGCCGCACCGCACCGCGTCCACATCGAACTTGCGCAGCCGCCTCGCCCGCGGACTAGACGCCGCTGTGATGTCGAAACGGGGATAGGCTGAGCCCGACTCCGGTGGAACGATGTCGGACTCCGCCGGACAGACACGCGGAGGAATCGCATGCCCTATGTCGTGGACTTCGACACCGTATCGACCATCGGGCTCGAAACGTCGCCCGTCGCGGAGGCGCTGGCCGGTCTGCGGGCGAACGAGGCCCGCTACTTCAAGAACAAGTACGGCCACGTTTTCACCGTCAAGCCCGCGGACGACGCCAGGGACACGATCGGCTGGGTGCACCGGATCCTCGAGGAGGAACGCGGCATCGTCATCGCCTCCCCTCCGCTCGAGGCGACCGCTTTCGACGTCGACGGCATCCGATGGGCCTATGTCTTCTACGAGAACGGGCTGTCGGTCAACGTGCTGTACACCATCGAGGACAGCGGGAAACGCGCCGTCGGGTTCAAGCTCTCCGACGGGATGGACATCCCCACCGAACTCTCGTCCTTCAAGTTCGCTCGGCAGAAATCAAAGCTGGCCGGCACCATCCGCGGCTCGTACTTCGTCATCAAGAACGAGTACTGACCCCCTCACGGGTGGCGCGGCGCGACGGCCACTCTGGTGAAGCGCCAATGAGGGAGATGTGCGGAAAGGCGTCATCGGGAGTTCCTTTCCTTGAACAGTTCGCGGGCGATGATGGAGCGCTGCACCTCGGAGGCGCCCTCCTATATGCGCGGCACGCGGACGTCGCGGTAGAGGTGCTCGATCACGTGGCCGCGCTCCAGCGCGCCGCTGTGCATCTGGACGCACTGGTCGAGAGCCGGATCATCGCACCGTACTTCTTCCTCCATTTCACCTCGAGCGCGTCAGACCTGCGCGACGACAATCGGTCTCGGCTCGGCACCGAACCTTCCCACGCTCGGAGCCCGCACCGCCGAGGGGTCGTGCTGGGGGTGGATCGCCGGCACCCGGAGTGGCGCGGGAAGGTGGCAGCCGATGTTCCACGAAACGCGAACGGTCACCGACGACTCGATGCTTGAGCGCATTGACGATGCTGGTCTGGTGGAGCGGGCCATACAGGAGGATGCCCACCATTGGGCGCTGTATCGACGGCCGATCTCAGCCGAGACGCTGGGGAAGCGCTTGCGTATCGGGGCAGCGCGTTCGCGGTTGCTGGTGTCCGCGCTCAGGGAGGAACAGGCGGAACGGCGAACTCGCGTCGATTCAGTAGCGAGTTGATACCGAGCCGTGCGGAATCCGCGCTTGCCGTCGTCTATCGGTCCTCCTGCGAGATGGTGTCGACGGCCGCGCGGGGTTTGCCGCCGGCATAGTCGGCTCCAAGCGAGGCTAGGCGTGTGTGCCAGTGACTTCGCCATGTCTCCCGTTGGTGATCGTCAGCGAGGAGAGCGTCGACGGCGGCGCGTCCGGTGAACGGCCAAATGGGGTTGTGCTGTTCGGCGAGACAAAGGCGCGCCAGGATGGCGCGCCGAACGAGGTCGCGCATCCGGTCGACAGCATAAGCGAGGGCCAGGCCAAATCGGTGTTCGGCGTCGTCGGCGGGCACGGTTGAGACGCGGGTGAAAACCTTCCGCAGGTCCTTTTCGGCGATCTGACCGCCGTGGACAAGTTTTGATCGCAGGCCGTACAGCTCTTTGACGTCGTTGAAGACCGCGGCTGCCGGGTCGTCGTCCCTCGCCAGGAGCGCGGCGGCTCTGGTGCACAGGCGGAGGGTCAATCCTTCGCCCTCGTTCTCGGCACCGATGAGAACACCTTCTAATGCCGTGGCCAGGTCGACCAGATGTTCGTAGGGGCTGCCGGTGTTATGGGACTGGTTGTACTTGCCGAGGGCGACGTCAAACGAGGTCGCGACGATGCCATCCCGCTTGATGTCGACGGTGTCGATCATGTTGCTGACCGCGGCGAAGACCGCTGCCTCGTCGCCGGTCAACCGCACGGTGCGGCGGACCAAGGTGTCGAGCAGGCCCTTGCCCGACACGTAGATCTGCGGGTCCATGCACGCGATCAGCGTTGTCATCCCGCTTACTTCGTAGCCCGACTGAACCGTGCCGGCGGTCATCAACCGCGCAAGCAGGAGAAACCTCTCCAGTTTGGCCGACAGCCGGTCCCGGGCGACATACGGGTTGACGGTGTCGGTGGTTCCACGAATGATCAGCAGTGCGTGCGGAGGGTCGTAGGAATGCGGCAGGTCGCGGTTCCAGGCACGAGGTGCGCCGGGGATCTCTCGGCAAATTCGGTCGGCCAGAAACCTGTAGGAGTCCTCGGGCTGGGGAATGATCGCGATGTCGCCAATTCGGATCTCGTTGCCACTCGCGGTGGTGAGATGGGAGACGTGCCGGGCGCAGACCAGTTCGCGGGTGCTGGTTCCCAAGACGGCGAGCAGTTCGTCGATGACACCCTCGACCGTCGGCCCGCTCGGAGTGAAGTCCCCGGCTTGTGCGCAGCGAATGATGCATGCTTCCAGTAGGCCGAAGATATACGTGTTGGCAAACTCGGCATGCTCACGTCTGAGTGGATCGGCGAAGCGCTCGGAGTAGCGCTTGTTCAGCAGCGCCTCCAACGCGGTGAACTCGGCGAGCGGCATGATGCTGTCGCCAAAGTAATCGCGACCAACGGCCATGTACGCGTGGTAGCGCGGCGCAGGTATCACGTGCTCGGCTGCGAGCGCAGCGAACGCCGACGCAACGAATACGCGACAGGCAGCACGAAGATCAGAGTGGTCGCTCACGCCAGCATTATGCCGACGCTCGGTTGTGATCAGCTCCCCGAGTTCCTGAGTTGCTTCTTCGGACGCCGATCAGGATGGCGGCTTTCGCCTGTAGCTCGGCGTACTCGGCGCCAGGATCGGAGTCCCACGTGATGCCACCCCCTGTGCCGTAGGTCACGTAATGCGCGGAGCGATCTGCGACAGCTGTGCGGATAGCGACACTGAAGCGCGCCCGGACAGAGGAACCGGCCGGAGCGACCACTCCGATTGTTCCGCAGTAGACGCCGCGAGGGCCGGGTTCGAGGTCGCGGATGATTTCCATGGTGCGCAGCTTGGGTGCGCCTGTCACAGAACCGCACGGGAACAGCGCGCGAAAGACCTCCGTGAGGCCAACCTCTGGTCGCAGGCGCGCGGTGACCTCGGAGGTGAGCTGGTGCACGGTCGGGTACTGCTCGGCACTGCACAACGCGGTCACGGACACACCTCCCGGTACGGCCAGCCTGGCCATGTCGTTGCGGATCAGGTCCACGATCATGATGTTTTCCGCTCGTTCCTTCTCACTGCCTCGCAGCCGAGCGAGTATCCGCCGGTCCTCCGCAGGAGAGCGGCCTCGCGGCGCGGTGCCCTTCATCGGCCGCATCGACAGCCGGCCTGAGCGGATTTCGAAGAACAGCTCAGGGCTCGCGCTGGCGATCGCGAACGGACCGATATCGAGGTAGGCGTTGTAGGACGCTGCCTGGCCATTCACGAGGTGGGCGTAGAGCGGAACGGCGTCACCGTCGAACTGGGCGCGGACGCGCGTCGTCAGATTGCATTGGTAGGTCTCGCCTGCGGCGATGTGCCGGCGAACAGTGTCGACGGCGAGAGCGTGCTCGGCAGGGCTCCAGTCGTAGCGCCATTCCCCCAGTTGATAGCCGACAGCCTCCGCGGGTTCTTGGACCTCGACACGTTCGGGCGCCGCGGCCAGTCCGAACCACGCCAGTGGCAAGCCCTCCACCGGGTCATGCGCGGGCATGGCAGGGCCCAGTCCCGCGGCTGCCTCGTAGCTGAGGAACCCGAACGCCCACCATCCGCGATGGGACGCGGCCTCGACCTCGGCCAGCACGGCCGGTACGTCGTCCGGCCGGGTAGCCACGAGCTCGCGGGCGACCTGCGGGAAGCGCAGGGCGGTGCCTGCCCGCAGGTCGTCGAACCTTCCCCAGGAACTCACTCGCGGTGACTGAAGGCCGCGTCGAAGCGCGCGGACGGGGGCTGCCACAGCAGCGAGCGCACGAAGGCGAGGGCTTCGGCGGCGCCCTGGTGGCGGTCCATGCCGGCGTCTTCCCATTCGATCGAGATCGGGCCGGTGTAGCCGATGGCGCGCAGGGTCCGGAAGGCGTCTTCCCAGGGGACGTCGCCGTGGCCGGTGGAGACGAAGTCCCATCCGCGGCGCGGGTCGCCGCAGGGCAGGTGCGAGCCGAGGACTCCGGCTCGGCCGTGAGGTGGGCGGAGGCGGGTGTCCTTGCAGTCGACGTGGTAGATGCGGTCGCGGAAGTCCCAGATGAAGCCGACCGGGTCGATGTTCTGCCACATCATGTGCGAGGGGTCCCAGTTGAACCCGAACGCCGAGCGGTGGTCGACGGCGTCGAGAGTGCGCACGCTGGACCAGTGGTCGTAGGCGATTTCGCTGGGGTGGACTTCGTGGGCGAAGCGGACGCCTTCGCTGTCGAACACGTCGAGGATGGGGTTCCAGCGGCGCGCGAAGTCCTCGTAGCCGGCATCGATGACGGACTCCGGGACAGGCGGGAACATCGCGACGTAGGGCCAGATCTTCGAACCGGTGAACCCGACGACGGTGTCGACGCCGAGCTTGCGGGCGACCTGCGCGGTCAGCCGCATCTCCTCCGCGGCCCGCCGCCGCACGCCTTCGGCGTCCCCGTCACCCCACACGCGTGGCCGGACAATCGCTTCGTGCCGGAAGTCGATGGGGTCGTCGCAGACGGCCTGTCCGGTGAGGTGGTTGGAGATGGCGAACAGTTTCAGCCCGTGCTGGTCGAGGATGCGGCGCCGGCTGTCCAGGTAGTCCGCGTCCTCGGCCGCGCGCCAGACGTCGAGGTGGTCGCCGGAGCAGGCGAGTTCGAGCCCGTCGTAGCCCCATCCGGCGGCGAGCTTCGCCACCTCGTCCAGGGGCAGGTCGGCCCATTGCCCGGTGAACAGCGTGACCGGCTGGTTCATGATTCCTCCTGCACCGGGGTCCACCGCCCGGTTCGTGCCGATTCGACGACGGCGTCGACGATGTGCGCCGAGCGGTTCCCGTCGGCGAAGGTGGGCAGGCCGTCGCGCTTCTCGCCGTGGATGACCCCGTAGGTGTCGGCGACGAAGTTGTCGAAGCACTGCGCGTAACCCTGCGGATGGCCGGGCGGCAGTGTGGACAACCTGCGGTGCTCGGCCGAGGCGGGGACGGCGCCCCGCGCGAGGACTTCCGCCGAGGCTTGCGAGCCGAGCCAGGCCGTCTCCGGGTTCTCCTGGTCGAAGACCGCGGAGCGGTGCTGTCCGTCGAACTCGAACCACAGCCTGTTCTTCCGGCCTGCGGACACCTGCGAGACGGTGACGGAGCCGAGGACACCCGAGCGCGTGGTGAACAGCACCGTCGCCGCGTCCTCGGTGTCCACGGCGCGCACCGAGCTGCCGACCGGGCGCTCCGGAACGGTCGTGGTCATGGCCGCGAGGACGGTCGCGATGCGTTCGCCGGTCACGAACTCCATTAGGTCGCACCAGTGCGAGCCGATGTCGGCGAAGGCGCGCGACGGCCCGCCGGCCGCGGAGTCGACGCGCCAGCTGGTGGCCTCCGGTGACAGCAGCCAGTCCTGCAGGTAGCTGCCGTGCAGCAGTTGCCAGCGCCCGAACTCGCCCGCCGTGACCCGCGCCCGGATCTCCCGCACCAGTGGGTGGAACCGGTACACGAAGGGCACGGTCGCGACCTTGCCGCGGTCCTCGGCCAGACGCGTCAGGCGTTCGGTGACGTCGCTGCCGACGGCGAGCGGCTTCTCGCACATGACGTGCGCGCCCGCATCGATGGCCGCTTCGACGTGATCGGCGTGGAGGCTGTTGGGACTGCACACGTGCACCACATCGGGTGCCAGCCCGGCCAGTTCGTCGAGGGAGCGGACGGGTTCGGTGCCCCACCGCGAAGCGGCCTCCTCCGAGCGCCGCGGCGTGGAGGCCATCGCACCGATGATCCGTGCTCCTGCCATGAGGGCGGCCCTGCGGTGGACTTCGCCGATCATGCCGGTGCCCAGGATGACCACGTTCATCCGGTCACCTCCGCGAACGCGACGAACGACGGCTCGGCGACGGCGACCGTCGCGAGTGGACGGACCTGGCCGTCCTCGGCGTCGACGGCGAAGGACCGGACCAGTCCCGCCGGCCGGTCGGCCAGCAGGAGGAAGGTGCCGGTGGGGTCGAACGCGAAGCTGCGCGCCGCGAGACCGGGGTGGACCGAACGCGCCAGCGGGACGTGCCCGAGCCGGAGCAGTCGTCCCTCGCGGTCGGCTCGGAACCACGCCAGCGAGTCCTCGCCGCGGTTGTTGACGTAGACGTGTCCGCCGCGGGGGTGGACACGGACCTCCGCCGGTTCGTTGCGGCCCCGGTAGCCGGACGCCACGGTCGGCACGCGATCCAGCAGTCGCAGTTCCCCCGACGCCGCGTCGAAGGCGAACGACGCCAGCTCGGAGGAGAACTCGCAGGTGACGAACGCCCGGCCGGTGCCGGGCTCGAAGGCCAGGTGTCGTGGCCCGGTCTCGTCCTCGAAGGTGTAGGTGCGCTTCAGGTTCAGGGTGTCGCCGAGGGCGAAGACCAGGATCCGGTCCGTGCCCTTGTCGCACACGAGCACGTGGCGTCCGGAAGGGTCGATGACGGCGCAGTGGGCGTGCGGGCTCGCCTGCCCGTGCCCGCCCGCCTGGGCCGAGCTGTTGGGGTCCGTGCCGTGCCCGGTCAGAACGTGCAGGTCCCGGATCTCCCCGAGGCGCCCGTCGCCTCCCAGCTCATACAGGATGACAGTGGAGTCGTCGTAGAGGTACTCGACGGTCCACCCGCCGCCGGGGGTGCGCACCACGTGTTCGACGTGGTCGAAGTCGCCGTGGTTGGCCGTGACCAGCACCTGCCCGTCCGTGCTCAGGAAAGTGGGCCGGGGTCCGGGCGCGAGCCTCGAGTTCAGCCAGGTCAGGCTGCCGTCGCGCGGGTCGGCGGCGAACGCGTGCACGCTCGCCGCTGGTTCGACCGGTCCCCGGCCGTCGGTCTTGCGTTCGTCGACCGCGTACAGGGTTCCGTCCAGGTAGGCGAGGTAACCGGCTTCCCTGGGCTCGGGCACCTGGCTCACCGGGGTCAGGGACCGCCCGTCCCGGCTCACGGCGAGCACGGTGATGCCGCCGCCGTCGCCGGACTCGTCGCGGTAGGAACCGATGTAGGCCACCAGTTTCATGCCGCCAGCAGCCTTCCCAGCATTTCCTGGTGGCGGCGGACCTGGTCCACCTCGTCGGCGAGGTCTTCGCGGCCGCCGTCCTGGAAGTAGCGCTGCCCCTCGTATTCGGAGTTGATGTAGCCGTCGAACCCGCCGGCCTTGAGCGCGCCGATCGCTGCCTCGTAGTCGATGGACAGCTCCTGGAACCGGCCGGGTTGCCCGGGTACGGGCGACATGTTGTTGAACTTGCCGTGGACGTGGGTGACGTGCGGAGCGAGTTCGCGCAGCGTGTCGGCCTTGGTGTCGGAGAGCATGATGGCCTCGGCGACGACGGTGTAGTCGATCTCCTGCGGGTTCTCGACACGCTCCTCGGTGTACTTGCGCAGGCCGTGGAAGGTGTCGGTGAACGCGGGGTCGCACTCGCCCGTGGTGAGGAACCGGCGGAAGTCGCTGCGCAGGTTGCCGGCGGTGCTGAAAGACAGGTCGACGAACCCGAACGGCGCCTCGTGCCGGTGCAGCTGGTCGGCCAGGTCGACCGCGGCATCGCGGGCCGAGGCCTGTGCCCCGCGGCGGCCGAACCACGCCAGCTGCACCTCGGACGGGCGGAACTGGAAAATGCCGAGGTCGGGCACGATGCCGAGGTGGCGGGTGCCGGTGCGCTCGATGACGTCGAGGATCTCGCCGACCTGCTTGCCTTCCAGCGGCATCGGCTGGTGGATCTCCTTGCCGAGGCGGATGTCCAGCTCCTCGGCCAGCGGGAGCGCGGCGGTGAGCACGTCGATCGGTACGACCGACAGGACGCGCACGTTGGCGAGCCCGAGCCGCTGGGCGAGCCGGAGGTCGTGGCGGAGCCGGTCGGCGCACTCCTCGATGGTCATGACGTGGTCGCGGAACTGCAGCACGTCCATGCCGACGTCCATCGCGACCGGCCGGGTGCCGTAGATCTGCATCCACTCGAACCACTGGCGCACGAACGCCTCGCCCGGGTCGGGGTAGCGCAGGGACATCTCGTCGACGATCTCGATGCCGTCGGCGCCGTCGAGGTTCTGCCCGACCTCGCGGATCTCGGCGTGCAGATCGAGTTCCTTGAAGAACTGGGCCTGCTGGTAGCTGTAGAGCGACACGCCGCGTTTGATGGCCATCAGTTCTCCTCCTCGTTCAGGATCAGGGTGTAGGTCATGATCTGCGGCGCCTTGTCCGAGCCGGCCCCGGAGCCGGGCTTGGGCGGGTTGGCCACCCATTCCTCGTCGGTGGGCTGGTACCCATAGGCGGCCAGGACCGACTGCTGGAACCGGATCTCGTGCTTCCCGGGAGCCAGGCCGCCGGGTGCGGTGACGTGCAGGATGCCTTCGTCGTCGTAGTCCCAGTGCTCCCACACCGCGGTGCGGATCTCGTCGAAGCCGCGCGGGGGTCTGCCGTTGATTTCGAAGGTCTGGGCGCTGACCGGGTATTCGACGCCGTCGACTTCGAGGTAGTAGCCGTTGTGCAGGGACAGGTACACGCCGCGGTAGTTGGCGTTGCGGACGGCCAGGGAGAAACCGACCACCTCGCCGTCGCGGCGGTCGTTGCGCAGGCTGTCCTCGCGGATGAGGAAGTTCTCGAACACGGGTTGCCTCCTCTACAGTGCGCCGGTGGCGTGCTGCTCGGCGATGTACTCGCAGGCCCTGGCGGTGAGGGCCATGATCGTCAGGGTCGGTCCAACGGCACCGTTGGTGACGTAGGAACTGGCGTCGGTGACGAACAGGTTGGGCACGTCCCAGGTCTGGTTGTAGGCGTTGAGGACCGAGGTCTTCGGGTCTGAACCCATGCGCGCGCCACCGCACTCGTGGATGGCGGCGCCCATCGCCAGGCTCTTCTTGAAGCCGAGGCGGAAGATCGCCCGGCTGAGCGGGTCGGCGTCCGGCCACACCTTGCGCGAGTCCAGCCCCAGCGCCGATCCGGCGAAGTTGACCCGGAAGCCGCTGGCCTCGGCCATTTCGCGCAGGCCCGCGACCTGCGCCCGCATCAGGGCGCGCTCGTTGTCGGTGATGCCGAGCCGGATCCGCGGGATCGGAATTCCCCAGGCGTCCTTGCGCCGTGGGTGCAGGGTGATCCGGTTGTCCCGGTAGGGCAGCATTTCGCCGAAGCCCATGAGCCCGACTGTGCCGGGATTGCCGTCGGGCACGGGCAGCCTGCCGATGGTGCCCTGCACCGCCCAGCCGTGCGCGAACCGGGGGTTGGTGATCTTCTCGACATTGTCGAACCGCGGGATGTAGACGCCGCCGACGGGCGGGTAGTAGGGATCCGGCGGGGCCGGGTCGATCGTCTCGAAGCCGGGGTGGTGCGGGTCGTGGCCGAACAGCAGGCTCGGGGTCTGGTCCATGAAGTAGCGGCCGAGCAGGCCTGAGGAGTTCGCGAGCCCGTCCGGGTGGCCGTCGGTGGCGGAGTTGAGCAGCAGCCGCACCGACTCGATAGTGGAGGCGCAGAGCACCACGACGTCGGCGTGGGCGCGGTGTTCCTTCTTGGTGTGCCGGTCGACGAACACGACGCCGTCGGCCCGCCCGGTCTTCGGATCGAGCGTCACGCGACGCACGATCGCGTCAGTGCGGGTGATCAGTCGGCCGGTCGCCCTGGCGGCCACGATGCCCAGCGGAACCCGGTGCGGGTTGGGCGCCGCGTACCGCCAGGGCACCACGCGCCGGCCCGGCCAGCGGGCCTCAACCGTGCTCTTGAAGTGCTTTTCGGCCTCGGTCAACAAGGACGTGCCACGGTACTTGCCGTCCGGCAGGTTCGGGATGCCCTCGTCGGTCCCGTACAGGCCGATGAACTCCTCGATCCGGTCGTAGTAGGGCGCGAGATCGGCGTAGGAGATCGGCCAGTCCTCGCCACCGAGGCCCATGCCGGCGCCCTTGAACTCGTGGTCGGAGGCCCGCAGCAGGACGCGCCCGTAGGCGTGCAGGCGTCCGCCCAGTTGCTGACCGCGGATCCACAGGAAGTCCCCGCCTTCGGTGGCGTAGGGATGCTTGAGGTCGTTGACGAGGAACGGGTTCTTCTGTTCCTGGAACATCGCGCGCCGCGACTGGATGTACTGTCCCTTGAGCACCGCACGCAGGCGCGCGCCCAGGTCGATGCTCATCGCCGCCGGCGGTTTCGGGGGCTGCGGGACGAAGTCGGCCTCGGTGATGTCGCGTCCGGCTTCGAGCAGCAGGACGTCCATCCCGCGTTCGGTGAGCTCCTTGACCGCGATGCTGCCCGCGGCGCCGGAGCCGACGACGAGGGCGTCGTAGCGCTTGTTCGATGTGGTGCTCATGAAGTTCCGTTCCTTGACGAATGCGTGGTTCAGCCCGCCGTCGCGGCGGAAACGAACGGCACGGGTTTGTCCTTGCGGCCGTGGCGGAAGAAGCTCGCCCAGATGATCGCGGTGATCACCGCGCTCACGATCGGCACGATCCACATCGGAGTCCACACCGCCGGGCCCGCCGACGGATCGGAGGCCACGACCGAGTCGTAGATCTCGCCGGACACGAGCGCCCCGATGAGCTGCCCGAAGCCCGACACGACCGCGATCAACATGGTCTGCGCCTGGTTCGCGAGTTCCGCCGGGGCGATCTCGCCGATGTACATCGCCGCGAGAACCAGGAAGAAGTCGTTGCAGATGCCCTGCAGTGCCACCGCCACGATGGCCAGCCAGTGGTCGCCGGCGGCCGCGATGAACACGCCGAACCGGACGCCCCACGTCACAATGCCAATCAGCAGGGCCCACTTCATCCCGATGTGCTTGAGCACGAAGGGAATCGTGACGATGAACAGCACCTCGGCCGCCTGCCCGATGGCCAGAACGCCGGCCACGTTGCCGATGCCGAGCGCGCCGAGGAACGGCGATGCGTAGGTGTTGTAGACCCCGAGCGAGATCGAGGTGAGCAGAGCGCAGATGATCAGCACGGTGAAGTTGCGGTGCCGGAACATCGCGAACGCCTTGGACCCGATCACGTCACCGATCGAGAACCGGACCCCCTTCGCGGCCGGTGCCGTGGCAGGCAGGGTGAACGAGTACAGGCCGAACAGGAAGCTCACGATCGCGGTCACGTAGAACATGCCCACCGACGCCGACAGCCCGAGGGCCCCGACGCCGAACCCGGCGATGACCCAGCCGAAGGTGCCGAAGACCCGGATGTAGGGGAACCACCGCTGGTTGGCGCCGAGATGCCGAAAACCGATCGCGTTCGCCAGCCCCAGCGTCGGCTGGAAGAACAGGCAGTAGACGAAGATGAGCGCGAGGGCGAGCCCACCGTTGCCGGATTCCACCACGGTGGGCAGGAACAGCATGACCACACCGCCGGCGAGGTGGGCCAGTCCGAGACTCTTCTGCGCAGCGAGGAACCGGTCCCCGATCGCGCCCAGGAACATCGGCGACGCGATGGCCGCGACAGCGGCCAGCGAGTAGGCGGTGCCGATGATCGTCGGCAGCCCGTAGGTCGCCAGGACCAGGCCCAGCGTGGCGAACCAGGAGCCGAAGACGACGAACTCCAGCAGCATCATCAGGGTCAGGCGGGCGAAGACGATCTTGGAGCCGCTGCCTGGAGCGGTCACCGGCAGCGTTGGTGTTCTCATCATTGAGATCCTTTGAACCGTTCGAACAATGAACGTTGTCCGGAGAAGCAGATGACGTCATCGTAAGAACGTTCAGGCGGAAGTCAACGACGAGCGCAGAAAGCGTTCAACCTCTGAATGATTCCGTCATGGAGGGCGTCTTCATCCAGTCCGGGATGACGCTCAGGCCGTGTCCCAGGTGGTCCATCATGGCGGCGGCTCCGCCGAGCAGGGTGGCGTCGGCGCCCAGCCGGGCGAGGTGGACTGCCATCGTGGGCGCCACCGTGCGCAGGTTGCTGATTTCGACCGAGGAGGTCAGACCGTCGAACACCAGCTCCCCGGCTTCGCCGAGCAGACCACCGACCGCGATCACCGAGGGAGCCACGAGTTTGGCCGCGTTGGCGAACGCGCGTCCGAGGTGACGGCCGGCCTCGAACAGGACGCGCGCGCAGGCGGGATCGCCGCCCCGCGCGGCGGAGATGACCTCGGTCAGCGAGGAGGCACGCGTGCCCGCGGCCGCCTCCAAGGTCGCCAGGATCGGGCGCTCGGCCACGAACGTGGTGAGGCAGCCCCGGTTGCCGCAGAAGCACACGGGGCCACCGGGTTCGAGCACCGCGTGCCCGATCTCGCCGGCCAGACCGTCTCCGCCGCGGTGGATGCGGCCGCCGAGCACCAGGCCTCCGCCGACCTGCTCCGAGCACAGGACGTAGAGGAAGGTGTCGGCTCCCTGCCCTGCGCCCCAGGTCCATTCGGCGAGCGCGGCGAGGTTGGCGTCGTTGTCCGCCACGACCGGAACCCCCAGCTCGGCGCCGAGCTCGTCGGCGATGGGCACGTCCTTCCACCGGGGTAGCTGCAACCGCGCCCACGAGGTGACCACGCCGGTGGGGCGGGCGATCGGCGCCTGCATGCCGACCGCGACGCCCGTCAGATCGCCCGCCTCCAGACCGGCCTCGGCGACGAGCGACCGCACCACCTCGATCACCCGCGCGGGGCTGCCACCCTCGTGGCCGGGGCTGAACGGGATCGTGACGTCATACCGTGCGCGGTGGACGAAGTCGAACAGCGCCGCGTGCAGCGACGTGACGTTGACCTGGACCGAGACCACCACGCCGCGGCTGGACACCAGGGAGACCACGGACTCCCGGCCGTTGACCGGGCGGATTTCCGCGGCTCCTTCGGCGCGCAGCTGTTTGACGATGTTGTTGATGGTCGCCGGCGACAGACGGGTGCGGCGGGCCAGCGCCGCCTGCGAGGATGGCCCGTCGCTGCGCAGCGCTTCCAGAACGCGGGCGACGCTGCCGCTGCGACCGTTGCCGCCCCATCCGGACGTGTCCTGCCGACGACCCATGCACCGACTTTATTGTTCAGATAGTGAATGGTCAACCGTGCGCTGGGGTGACGGCGCCCCGACGTCGAGCAGTTCCCGCCTCACCGGCAGGACGGCCAGCATGCTCACCAGACAGACGACACCGATCACGATCGCGACCGCGGTCGCGGTGCCGAACCGGGCGTAGGACGACGCGGCCACCAGCGGGACGATGCCGCCGCCCACGATGGAACCGACCTGGAAGCAGATGGACGCGCCGCTGTAGCGCACGCTCGCGGGGAACATCTGGGTCAGCATGGCCGGCTGGGCGCCGTTGATGACCGAGTTCGCGGCCGTCATCAGCAGGAGCCCGGTGAACACCAGTGGCACGGCGGCGGTGTTGACCATCAGGAACATCGGGAACACCGCCACGGCCGCCAGACCGCTGCCGATGACGAACATCCGTTTGCGGCCGAACCGGTCAGCGGCGCGGCCCGCGAAGAGCATCATCGCGATCCACGGCAGGCTCAACACGACCGTGATCCACAACATCGTCCCAGACGACAGGTGCAACTGTTTGGTGCCATAGCTGACCATGTACACGGACAGGAACGTGCCGAGGGTGGGGCCGGCGAAGGAGAGCAGGCTGCCGGCGAACAGTTGCAGCGGCGAGCGGCGGAAGACCTCCACGAGCGGCAGGCGCGCGATGTCGCGTGCCTCGCGTGCCCGTTCGAACTCCTCGGTCTCGGTGATGGACGCTCGCACGATCAGGCCGACCACGATGAGCACCCCGCTGAACAGGAACGGCAGCCGCCAGGCCCACGACTGCAGAGTGTCGTCGGAGAAGACCTGCGTCAGGAGCAGGAATGCCAGCTGTGAGACCAGGATTCCGGAGGGGATGCCGATCTGCGGGAAGGCGCCGTAGAGCGCCCGCCGGTTCGGTGGCGCGTGCTCGACGGCCATCAGCGCCGCGCCACCCCATTCGCCCCCGACGCCGATGCCCTGGACCAGGCGGAGCACGACGAGCAGAATCGGCGCCCACACGCCGATGGCCGCGTAGGTCGGCAGGAGGCCAATCAGCGTCGTGGCGACACCCATGGTCAGCAGGGACGCGACCAGCATCGCCTTGCGGCCGACGCGGTCGCCGAAGTGGCCGCTGATCAGCGCGCCGACGGGCCGGGCGACGAACCCGACCGCGAACGCGGCCAGCGCGGCGAGAGTGCCGCCGGCTTCGGAGAAGCTGGGAAAGAACTGCTTGCTGAACACGAGCGCCGTGGCCAGCCCGTAGATGTTGAAGTCGTACCACTCGATCACGCTGCCGATGTAGCTGGCGAGCGCGATCCGGCCCGGTCCTGGTTTGGTCGTCATGGGACACTCCTCCTTGAGCGATCCGCTGATGGGTCAGACGTTCAGTGCCGCCGCGACCTGCACGGCGGTGAGGGTGCGGCGCACGTCGTGGACTCGGACGCAGGCGGCGCCCGCGGCGGCCGCGAGCGCGGACACCGCCGCGGTGGCGGCGTCGCGGTCTCGCACGATTCCGAGGAACGACTTGCGCGAGGCGCCGACGAGAACAGGACGGCCGAGCACGCTCAGCGCCGGCAGATCCGCCAGTAGCTTCCAGTTGTGCTGGGATTTCTTCGCGAACCCGAACCCGGGGTCGATGATGATCCGTTCCCGGCGCACTCCCGCGGCGACCAGCGCGTCGACCCGTTCGGACAGTTCACCGACGACCTCGGCGACTACGTCGTCGTACACGGCGTGCTCGTGCATCCGGGAGCTGGGCGCCCGCCAGTGCATGGCGACGTAGGGCACGTCCGCCGCCGCGACACGGGAGGCCATGCGGGGATCGGCGAGTCCCCCGCTGACGTCGTTGACGATCGCCGCGCCGGCCTCCAGCGCGGCGTCGGCCACCTCGGCCCGCGTCGTGTCGATGCTGATCGTGACTCCCGCCGCGGCCAGGCTCCGGATCACCGGCAGCACCCGGCGTTTCTCCTCCGCGCAGGACACGCGCCCCGCGCCGGGCCGGGTGGATTCGCCCCCGACGTCGACGATGTCGGCCCCCGCCGCGGCGAGTTCCACGCCGTGTGCGATCGCCCGCCCGGTCGCCAGATAGCGGCCGCCGTCGGAGAAGGAATCGGGGGTCACGTTGAGAATGCCCATGACCAGGCTCCGGTTGCGGGACGGCAGTCCGGCGGCGGCGGCGAGGTTCGCGGGGGCACTGGTGGCCGTGGTCACTGGCCCGGCGCCGGCGGTGTGCCGTGGGTGTGGAAGGACTCGATGGTCTTCAGCCCCCACGCCTGTCCCTTGGCCCGCTCGGCTTCGGTCCAGTCGATGGTGCGCCAGTCCGGGGCCAGCACGAGGCGGGCTCCGGCGTTGCACAGTTCGATGCGGTTGCCGCCGGGTTCGTAGACGTAGAGGAAGAAGGTCTGCTGGATCGCGTGCTTGTGCGGGCCGGTCTCGATGAACACACCCTGTTCGAGCGCGAGGTCGGCGGCGCGCAGGATGTCCGCCCGGCTGTCGGTGGCGAACGCGATGTGGTGCAGGCGGCCGGCGATCCCCAGCCGGTCGCGGGTGTACACCGCGTCGTAGCCCTTGTTCGTGAACGTGGTCCAGCTCCCGGCGACCGACCCGTCGTCGAGCACGATCTGTTCGGTGACCCTGGCGCCCAGCAGATCACGCAACACGTCACGGTTGGCCTCGACGTCCACGCCGAGGAAGTTGACGTGGTCCAGCCGCCGGACGCAGACACCACCGCCCGGGTAGGCCTGTGCCTGGTTCTTCAGCGCCGGCCGGGTGTCCTCCTCGGGCTGGAACCACTCGGATTCGTGGTACAGACCGAACTCGTGCCCGTCCGGGTCGTGGAAGAGGTAGGTCGGCCCGTACCCGGGTTCGCCGTCGGTCCAGCCGATGCCCAGGCCCGCCTCCTTGATCGCCTCGACGCGCCGCTGGAGCGCATCCTCGTCGGCGGCGCGCAGGTGCGTGCGACCGATTCCGGCAGTGGCGCGCGGGGTGAGCGTGATCGTGTGGTGCTCGTAGTCGTCCCAGGTCCGCAGGAACACCGAGGAGCCCTGGGACCCGTGCGTCCTCATGCCGAGGTAGCGCGTGAAGAACTCGACGCTCTCGTCGAAGGCGGGGGTGAACAACTGGAGATGGCCGAGGTGGGCGACATCGTGGGCGGCCGGGTTTCGTTTCGGCACAAGGACTCCTTCTCGTGGTGACGGACGACGGTGGCGATGAGGGATCGGACGTGTGCCTGCGCGGCGAGCTCGGCGGCGACCGGGTGTCGACCGGCAACGGCCTGGACGATTGCGGCGTGCTCGCGCGCGGAGTCCCGGAGACGGCCGGGGCGCAGGGTCACGCGGAACCGCAGCCGGGCGACCCGGGCGTCCAGCCGGGCGACGATTCCGGCAGCCGTCGGCTGACGCGCCAGGCCCGCGATCAGGTCGTGGACTTCGTCGCCCAGCCGGAAGCAGTCGACCGGGTCGGCGCGGTCCGCGGCGGCAGCCAGACGGTCGCCGGCGGCGCGCAAGCGCCGGCGTTCATCCTCGGTCGCCCCCACCGCCGCGCGTGCGGCGAGAAGGCCGTCCAGCGCCAGCCGGCACTCCAGGATTTCGACCGCTTCGCCGACCGGGACCACCCGGACCCGGGCGTTGCTGCCGCGCACGCGGTCGATCAGCCCCTCGGCCGCCAATTCGTGCAGAGCCTGCCGGACACCGTTGCGCGTGACGCGCAGAGCCGTGGCGACTTCCTCGGCGACGATCCGTTGTCCCGGCGCGAGGTCTCCGGTCACGATCGCCCGGCGGAGGGAGTTCCGGACGTGGGTGGCGCCCGCAGCTCCGCCTCTCGCAGCGACGTCCATCGTCACCTCCACCGAGATTGTTGACAATCTTGCGGCCAATGTTGCTTCCGTGTAGCGTCTGTATAGCAGTCAGCGAGTCTGGTGTACAGACACCAGGCGGTCTCAGTGGAGAGGTGGCCTTAGATGAGTGCCGAGACGGTGGAACAGGGAATCCAGCGCGCGGGAGGAGCGGTCGAGCTGCTGCGGAACTCCCCCATCCGCCCGCACACGTTCCCGGTGACCGCGGAGTTCACCAACTGGCGCAGCGAGCAACGGGCGTGGCGGGAGTCGTGCGCCCTGCTGGATCAGTCCCACCACATGACCGACCTCTACGTCAGCGGTCCCGACGCGTCGCGCCTGCTCAGCGACCTGGGGATCAACAGTTTCGCGAAGTTCACGCCAGGCAAGGCCAAGCAGTACGTCGCGGTCAACCACGACGGCCGGCTGATCGGTGACGCGGTGCTGTTCCACCTGGAGGAGCAGCACTTCGACCTGGTCGGGCACCCGATGGTGCTGGACTGGGTGCAGTTCAACCTCGAAACGGGGAACTACGACGCGACCACCGAACGGGACGACAACTCCTTCGACCGCGTCGCGGGACCGCCGAAGGTCTACCGGTACGAGCTGCAGGGCCCGACCGCGTCCGCGGTGATGGAGAAGGTGATCGACGGCCCGCTGCCGGACGTGAAGTTCTTCAACATGGCCACCTTCACCATCGCCGGGTGCACCGTGCGCGGCCTGCGGCACGGCATGGCGGGCCAGCCCGGCTACGAACTCTTCGGCCCGTGGGAGGAAGGCGACCGGGTCCGCGAGGCGATCCTGGCAGCCGGACAGGACTTCGGGCTGGTGCGGGTGGGTGCGAAGGCGTACTCGGCGGCGAACCTGGAGTCGGCGTGGATTCCCGCGCCACTGCCCGCCATCTTCTCCGGCGAGAAGATGAAGGCCTACCGGGAATGGCTGCCGACCACCGCGATTGGCTCGCTGGCCGGTTCGATGGACTCCCCGAACATCGAGGACTACTACGTCACCCCCTACGACGTGGGATACGGCCGGTTGGTGGCCTTCGACCACGACTTCGTCGGCCGCGAGGCCCTCGAACAGATCGCCAAGAGCCCGCGCCGCGAAAAGGTCACCCTCGTGTGGAACAGCGACGACGTCACCGACGCGATCGGCTCGCTCTACCGTCCCGGTCTGCCCGCCAAGTACATCGAGGTCCCCAAGGCCCGCTACGGACTGCACCAGAGCGACAAGGTCCTCGCCGGCGGCAAGCTCGCCGGGATCTCCATGGACGCCGGCTACCTGGCCAACGAGCACGTCATGGTGTCGCTGGCCACTGTGGACATCGAACACAGCAAGCCCGGCACCGAGGTGACCGTGCTCTGGGGCGAGGACCCCAACTCCGCCAAACCGCTGGTGGAGCAGCACAAGCAGGTCGAGATCCGCGCCACCGTCGCCCCGGCCCCGTACGTGCAGTTCGCCCGCGAGAGCTACCGCGCGCTGTGACGGAAACGACGACACACCGGCGGGCACCGCGCTCGGCGCGGGAGATCCTGCGCACCATCAGTTACGAGATCATGCCGTTCCGCGGCACCGAGGACGCGGTCCTCGAACACGTTCCCGTGGACGTGCCACTGACTGTCACCGTGACCGAGGCGAAGGGCATCGAGGCCACTATCGGCCTGGCGGCGAACCTGACCGCGCGCGGCTACCGGGTCGCACCGCACATCGCGGCCCGCATGGTGAAGGACACGGCCCACGCCAAGGACCTCGCCGCGCAACTCACCGAAACCGCGATCGACCGCGTCTTCGTCGTCGGCGGCGACGCACCGGTCCCGGCCGGCGAGTTCACCGAGGCGCTCGACCTGCTGCGCGTGTTCGCCGAGACCGCAGCGTTCACACGGACCGGGATCGGCGGCTACCCGGAAGGGCACGCCAACATCGCCGATGTGGACCTGGCTGCCGCACTGGCCGCGAAAGCCCCGCTGGCCACGCACGTCATCACCCAGATCTGCTTCGACGCCAGGACGACCGTGGACTGGGCCCGCCGCGTCCACCGCGACCACCCGGATCTGGACGTCGTGATCGGCGTGCCCGCCCCGGTGAGCAGGCAGAAACTCATGCGGATCGCGGGCGGCATCGGCCTGGGGCAGTCGGCGCGGTTCCTGCGCAAACAGCAGAACACGATCTGGAAGCTGATCCGCCCCGGCGGATACCGCCCCGACAAGCTCCTGCGCGCCTTCGAACCCCACCTCGCCGCGCCGGACGTCAACATCGCCGGCATCCACCTGTTCACCTTCAACGAACTGGCCGGCGCCGAAGCCTGGCGGCGATCACTGCTGGCCCGCCTCGACGCCGGCTGAAGGAGACAACCCCATGCACACCACGACCACCACCGGCGAGGGGCGACTGCTGGTGTCCGGAAAGGACGGACCCGGCATCGTCGCCGCCGTCTCGGCCATCCTCACCGGTCACGGAGCCAACATCGTCTCCCTGGACCAGCACTCCACCGGCCCGTCCGGTGGGCGCTTCTTCCAGCGGGCCGTGTTCCACCTCGACCGGCTCGCCGACCGGCGCTGCGCGCTCGAAGTGGACCTGCATCGCGAGCTCGGCGAGCGGTTCGGGCTGCACTGGTCTCTTGTCGACACCGCGGTCCCGAAACGAGTGGCGCTGTTCGCCTCGAAACTCGACCACTGCCTGCTCGACCTGCTGTGGCGGCACCGCCGGGGCGAGCTGCCGATGGAGATCACCCACGTGGTCTCCAACCACACCGACCTGGCCTGGGTCGGCGACCGGTTCGAGGTGCCCTTCACCCACATCCCCGTGCCGAAGGGCGCCAAACAGCAGGCCGAAGCCGCGCAGCTGGACCTGCTCAAGGGCACCGTCGACCTGGTCGTGCTGGCCCGGTACATGCAGATCCTCTCCGGCGACTTCCTCGCCGCGCTGGGCGTGCCGGTGATCAACATCCACCACTCGTTCCTGCCCGCCTTCGTCGGCGCCGCCCCCTACCGCAAGGCCAAGGAACGCGGCGTGAAACTCATCGGCGCGACCGCCCACTTCGTCACCGAGGACCTCGACGAGGGACCGATCATCGAGCAGGACGTCGTCCGCGTCAGCCACACCGACTCCACCGACGACCTCGTCCGCCGCGGCGCCGACGTCGAACGCCTCGTACTCGCTCGCGCCGTCAAGGCCTTCTGCGAAGACCGGATCATGCGCGACGGCAACACCACGGTGGTGTTCTGATGGGCGCCGGCCTGCTCGACGGCAAGCTGGTCGCCGCGAAGATCAAAGACGATCTCCGCCGCCGGGTGGCGGCTCTCACCGCGCAGGGGCGCACGCCCGGGCTGGGGACGGTGCTCGTCGGCGACGATCCTGGCAGCATCCTCTACGTCGACGGAAAGCACCGCGACTGCCGCGACGTGGGGATCGAGTCGATCCGGGTCGACCTGCCCGCGACCGCGACGCGGGCGGACGTGCTCGGGGCGGTCGAGCAGCTCAACGCCGATCCCCGGTGCACCGCCTACATCGTCCAACTGCCCCTGCCACCCGGACTCGACGAGTTCGAGGTCATCGAGCGCGTCGACCCGGCCAAGGACGCCGACGGGCTGCACCCCGCCAACCTCGGCCGGCTCGTGCTCGGCGCGGACGGGCCGTTGCCGTGCACCCCGGCCGGGATCGTGGAACTCCTCCGGTGGTACGACATCCCGCTCGCCGGCGCCCGGGTGTGCGTGATCGGCCGCGGCATCACCGTCGGCCGGTCACTGGGCCTGCTGCTCACGCGGCGCAGCGAGAACGCGACCGTGGTTCTCTGCCACACCGGAACCCGGGATCTCGCCGCCGAGGTGCGGGCCGCCGACATCGTCGTCGCCGCCGCCGGCGTGCCGGGACTGGTCCGGCCGGACATGGTCAAGCCGGGCGCCGTGCTCGTCGACGTCGGCGTCACCCGGGGACCGGACGGCAAGGTCGCCGGCGACATCGACCCCGCCGCGGGGGACGTCGCCACCTGGCGTTCCCCCAACCCCGGCGGCGTGGGGCCGATGACCCGCGCGATGCTCCTGGCCAACGTCGTCCACGCCGCCCAACGGGCGTCCGGCTAGCCCACGCCCGCTGCGGTGAGCCCCGCTCGCCGCAGCGGGCCCGGATGAGATGCTGTCACCATGACCACCGGGCCTGACCACCTGGGAGACCTGCTCCAGCCCGAGAACAGGGCCGCACCGGCGTACCCCATCGCGTCGGTCGACAACACCCTGCGCATCCTCCTGCTCCTGCGCGACCGCGGCACCCTCACCCTCGCCGACGTCGCCACCGAACTCGGCATCGTCCGCTCCAGCGCCCACCGGCTGATGGCCATGCTCACCTACTACGACTTCGTCCGGCAAAGCCCGGTCGACCGGTCCTTCCGCATGGGCCCGGCGCTCATCGACGTGGGCCTCGCCGCCGCCCGCGCCCTCGACATCCGGGCACTGGCCCGCCCGATCCTCACCACACTGGCCGAGTCCACCGGGATGACCGCCCACCTCGTCCTCCCCCGCGGCCGGGAGGTCCTCTTCGCCGACGGCGTCGAAAGCCGGCGCACCATCCGCGCCGCACTTCGCACCGGCACGACGCTGCCCGCCCACGTCACCGGCGCAGGCAAAGCACTGCTCGCCACCCTCACCGACGACCAGCTCCGCCGGCTCTACGCGGACACCCCGCCCGAAGCCCTCACAGACCGCTCCCTCTCCTCACTGACCGCCCTCCTCCGCGAAGTGACCCACATCCGCCGCGCGGGTTACGCGATCAACGACGGGGAAAGCGAAACCGGGGTCCTCGCCATGGGAATCGCCTGCGTCGTCCCCGAAGCCGACATCCGCGCCGGTCTCGGCGTGTCCGGCCCAGCTTCCACGACGGACGACAGCTGGGAGGCCCGCATCACGCACGCACTCCAAGACGCCGCAGCGGAGCTCGCCAAACAGGTTCAGACCTATCACCTGTAGCGCAGCAATTCGAGCAACACCAAGGAAGTCTTTTGAGCGATCCACTCACGCTGATGATCGAGACCGACGCCGGCCTCGCGATCCGCCGCATCCCGAACGCCTCCGCGCTGGCAGATGGCGAGATCCAGGGCTACGCCGCCGAGGATGCCATCCGCAATGCGGCGGCGACATGGGGCATGCCGGACTTCGTGTTCCTGCCCGAACAGCAGCGCGTCGGTGGGGGTGTGCGCGAACTCGGTGATGGACTGTTGCTCGTCGGCGACCTTGCGGCTGTCATTCAAGCCAAGAGCCGGACCGATCCCACTGACAAGATAGAACGCGAGCTGTCCTGGCTGCGCAAGAACGTCGAAAAGGGGCTCAGCCAGGGCAGCGGCACCGTGCGCCGTTTGAAGCTCACCAACGCGAGCATGACCAACGCCCGCGGCCGCACAGTGCCCGTGGACGGCAACAACTACACCTGGTTGACCGTGGTCATCATCGACCACCTGAATCCGCCGCTCGGATTCCGACCTCCGCCAGCCCCGAGCGACATCCCTGCCATCGTCCTGCTTCGCCGGGACTGGGAGTTCCTGTTCGACCACCTGCGGTCGACCCGGTCCGTACTCGCCTACCTCCTACGCGCAGCACGCGCCGGCGACATCGTGGATCTGGGCGGCGAACCGCGGCGCTATCACGAGTACGCCCTCGCCGACATCGCCGCCACACCCGACCCGGTGGCCCCTGCGGTGGCGGCGCTGGTCGAGGCCAAGGATACGTCTATCGTCTCCAGCGCACGAGCACCTTTGGCTCCGGCTGGACACGACGATCACCCATCACACGTCATGCTGCGGATGATCATGGAGGACATCGCGACCACCGCTGTCCCTGCCGCGCAGGAGCCCGATCGACTGCTCATGTTGGCGGCGATAGACGGACTACCCGTCGACCAGCGAACCGAGCTCGGCGCCGCTCTCATCCGGTTCATGGCCTCTGCCGCCCGGCACACCGGCACCGGAACGCTGATCCACAGCCGGACGGTGATCCCGAACCCCGGCGAGTTCACTCCGCTGCTGTTCCTCGTCGCCTCCGAACTGTCCGACACATCGCGGGACGCGTTGATCATCCGAACGAACCTGCTGCACTGTGACTTCAGTGCCGCCGTCGGCGAGTGGGAGCACTGCACCGTCGGCGTGATGCTCACACCCAGCACCGTTAGCGGGCGGTTGTGGGACACGAGCACTTCGGCACTCTGGGGCGATCCCGGCCATTCGCCTGAACTGCTGGAGCAAATGCGCGCGTTGGTGACGGAGGCGGCCGTGCAGCCCGCAGCCTCTACCTGAGACGGAGACTCGGGATCGAAGTGACCAGCCGGACAGGCAGCTCTCTGCTGCCCGAAGGTTCCGGGTTGGCGATGCTGAGGTGCATCGGGCAGCCCGGCTCCGTCGGCGCGTCGCCGGTTCCCCCGCAGGATAGCTGGCGCTAGGTCGTTTGCAGGAGCTCCTAGCTCGATTGCGTTGCGCCGCAGCGGTCCACAGGCACGGCAACTCCGGCACTTCGACGCGCTGCAGCGAGATCTCCGAGATTACCGAGCCGGCCTGCACGCGCTGTAATGCCCCTCAGTGCGACACAGCCATTTCCCTGTCGTTCGCCATCGAGCCCCTACCCGGTTGCAGCAAGGTCAATAAGCGGCATGACATCTCTACAATTCAAAGATGGTTCCTGACACGGCCAACTGGGCCCGCTTCCGCTTCAACAGGAGCACCAAATCATCCGTATTGGCAAGCTTCTCTATTTCTTCACGGGTCACAACAAGAACTTCGCGTCCGCGTTCTAGCGCATGAGCAAGCACGCTGTGTGCAGCCGTCAAGCTGGATGGATCGCCTGTTATACCCGCGGCCGCAACAAAGATGCCTAGCGGCCTACCTCTACGCTGCAGCTTTCCGTTGAACAACTCCAATTCCGGATAACCGGCCGGAGAAGACCAGTTCTTACATTCGACAAGGATGATGTGGTCGAACAATCGAAGGCCGGCGGGATCACCTTCGTTCCAGAAGGCGATGTCGATTTCCTCGGCATTAAACGCATTGAGTTCGTTACGGGCAGTTACAGTGATCCCGGGAACTAGTTCAAATATGTAGCTGATGAGTTCCTCAAGCGCACGGCCACGCCCTGTGGTAGTTGTGGCGTTATCCCCGGCAGCGAACAACGCCTCGACGCGGTCCTGGTCGATCGCCGCCATGATCACATCCGACCGTGAACAGAACGGTTTCGGAGATCTCGCACGACCTCAGCAAAACTCGCTGTTCGCATGCGCTCCAGTAGCTCTTGCAGCGAGATCGCCAGCACCGGATACGGCACGTCCTTGAGTAGCAAATTTGCGGCCGGTTCAAGGAAAACGAGTAACGCCACACGCGCCTTCGGGGTCACCGGCAGATATCCCAGCACTTGCTCCACCGCCTGGGGCGACAGTTTGCGCTTGAGCTCGACGAGCAAGGGATTGGCCGCAATAGCATCCAGATCATCTGACCAGACACCGATATCGAAACGACGGTCGACCTCAGCAGGGCTCTGCGCAGCGACTGCGCCACTACTTTCCAGCGCCTGCGTTAGTAGGTCGAGCGCTGCACGCTCTGTCAGATTTGCGGTAGTCGCTAGCTGGCCGAGCAACTGATCTACACGAGACCCAAGAGCATGCCCGGTGGCTGGAGCGAGCTGGGACATTCGCGCCGATCGCCCCTCCGCTTGGTCAAGCGCAAAACCAATGGCCGGAAGGTCGTCTGGCCGAGCACGGATCGTCAGAAGGCCAGTAAGGTCAGGCGGCGGTGCTTCTGCTGGGTCAGCGATGATTATGACTGGCTTACCCCGCCCGACCGCCATCCCGGCCTCGAAGAGAACGTTCTGCCTCGACTCGGCGGTACCCAGTACTACCAGTACGAAGTCGGCTGCGTCGATTGCCTGCTGGAGGCTCTGCATGATGCTGGCGCCGAGGGGAGCAACATCGGACAGGACGTAGGGGCTCACGCCGCGCCGACGTAGTTCGGTCATCAGCTGCCGCAGGTTGACGCCAGCAGGCGCCGAGATGAACCACCGTGCGCCCGACACCGCCTCAGCGGTCGTCAGGGCGGGCTCCACAGCCTCGCTCATAGAGTCCCCCTGTCGCACACTCGGCACACCGCAGGTCCCCAAGCCTCCCACAGCTTTAGGCTGCGGAATCAGGCAACCCACCGATCGGCCGCGCCCGCAATCTTTTCGCGGGCGGCAAATATGGATGAGGCGATCCGCAAGCACGACGACGATCGCGAGCAGCTGCCGACTGCGGCGCGGCCCGGTCGAACTCAGGGTGGCGGCGGCGAAGGCCGAGTCACCGCGAGGGGAACAAGCTCGTCACGTCCTCCACGGTGATGATCTTCCCGCGGGTTGAGGAGAGCAGCTTGCCCAGCCAGCCGTCGGGCGGCAGAGCCGCCTCGATCTTCGTGCGAGCCTCGCCGCGGGCTTCCGCGTTGCCGTCGCCGCAGAGCGCTGCGTACTGCAGAAGGCGGTCGGCCAGCAGGTTGTAGAGCCGGACAGCGGCGTCGTGATTGATGAGGGTGATCTTGTCGCGGGCTGCCTCGGCGGCGTCGTCTTGGACGGCTGTGGCCGGGTGAGCAAGCAGCCGTAGACCCGCGTCTTCGCTGTTCGCTTGGTCTCGACTTCGATCTGGCCGAGCAGCTGGTTGACGTCTCCGTGGGACACCGGGTGCGATTCGCCGGTCTTGACCTCTCAGACGCGGCGTTCGCCGCGCTTGACGGTTGACCAGGTCCACCGGCAGTCGGTGGCGCTTTGCTCGATCTTGGGTGGCCGCTCTCCACTGGCTCCGACCAGCCGTGCGAGCACCTTGAGGCCGTCGCATTGCTGATCGTGGCTGCCGGCGAGCAGGGTGCGTCCACCGGAGAGTGCGCGGTCGAGTCGCGCCTCCGGCTTCACGACGCCATTCATCCCACACGAGGAAGAGGCGGTCGGTGTCATCAGCGGTCCGCTCGTGTCCCTTGAGGTCGGCAACCGTGCGGTCCAACCGGCGGAACCACGCGGTGCGAGGCCCATTGGTGGTGGCGCTTCGAGGGCAGTACGCGCGGCACCGAGGTCCTCGTCCCGGCCACGTTCGAACAGGGCGTGGGCTTGGACGTAGCGCCAGAACGCCGCGTGCTCGGTCTCTCCGGCGGACGAGAGCAGGTCCGCGGCTTCGCGTGCTCGCTCGGCAGCGCGGCCGTGGTCACCGATCCACAGGTCGGTGGCCGCCGACACCTCAGCGTCGGCGCTGGCGACGTCACCGCTGCCGCCGGTGCTGCGTCCTGGGCGTGGTCGTCGCCGCGGCGCTGCCTGCTCGACGGGTTCGGCGGTGCCGGCCGGTTGGGTCACCTGCCAGAATGCCCGGCAGGCGTCGGTCGTGGCGACCAAGCCCTGGTCGTAGAGTTCGAGCGCGGCGCGAACGATCGGCTGGGTGCCCTCGGGAATGAACGCGCGGACCGCCGGGTCGGCGAGGATCTGGGCGAAAGTCGGGTCGAGTCCCAGGTACAGCGAAGCGGTCGGTCACGGTGCGGTTGGCCCGGCCGAGAGCCTGGGTGACCCGTGTCCAACGCGGTGCCGCATGAAAGTCGCGTCACCGAGGTAGGCGACCACGAACCGCTCGAACTCGCTGCTGGCCTGCG